>JACABB010000028.1 GCA_013376985.1 Bacteroidales bacterium | reverse complement strand
AAGAACAATATTGTAAACAGTTGAAAATGTTCTAACTAAGACGCAACGCTAGTGAGGTATTCCCAATAATATTAAAAAAACCTTCAGAATGGGAGTTTAACTTGAACTTACTCAAAGCCACCAATGAGAATATCGATTCTCAAATTGTTAGCCTCGATGATTATATTTTGAATTATGATTTTAACCACCTCTTTTGAGAAATATATTTATAAACTATATCTAGCAGATTGATATTTATATACAATATATTTAATATGATTGATTTGAAATGCATCAATCATATTTTTTTGTTCAATAGAATTGATTTTAATTACTTTTTCGAAAACTTGTTTTACCCTTCATATTATTATACAATAAAGGAATATCCAACGATAAACTAGAGTTTGGGCTTTATCTTAGTTAAAATCTTAACAAAAGAATATTTTGAGAAAGTAAATAACGGAAGCGAGGACAGCAATCGCTAAATCCAATCAAAAAATTTGATAATACGAAATTAATTTTTAACTTAGTATTATCATTAACGATTTGCATATATGATGCAATTAATTCTCTGCTTAGTTTTGATTGTAAATTGTGAAAAACTTTAAATTCGATTGGATATTAAAATTCTTTATAACATAAACTAAATATTAAAATTATGAAACGAATTACTTTGAATTACACATTAATAATTACTTTTTTTTTGATGCTAATTGTTATCGGTTGCAAGAAAGATGAACAACCAACAATTCCAGTTTTACTTAGCGTTGAGCCAAGTAGTATTACAGATATATCTGCTATTAGCGGAGGCAATATTACTAGTGATGGAGGAGCAATAATAACAATTCGTGGAGTATGTTGGGGAACTAACCCATTACCGACTATTAATAATAGCAAAACTTTAGATGGAACAGGCTTAGGAAGTTATACTAGTATTATAAATGGATTACAACCGGGTACAACATATCATTTGAGAGCCTATGCTACAAATTCAGTTGGTACTGGCTATGGTGCAGATATCCTCTTTTCTTCAACAACAACTACACCAATACTTACTACAGTTGTTGTTTCAACCATTACTGCAGAAACCGCCAGCAGCGGAGGAGTAATTACAAGTGATGGTGGTGCAGAAGTAACTTCGCGTGGTGTTTGCTGGGGGGTAAACCAAAACCCAACTATAGCAAATAATAAAACAACAAATGAAACTGGGCTTGGTAGTTTTACAAGTAATATTACTAACCTATTACCAAATACTACTTACTACTTAAGAGCATATGCAACCAATTCAGTAGGAACTTCATATGGCAATGAAATAACATTCACAACATTTGCGGTAATGGACATCGATGGGAATGGCTATTATAGCATCTCTATAGGTACTCAAGTATGGCTGGTTGAAAACCTCAGAGTGACTCATTATCGCAATGGTGAACCTATTCCAAATGTCACTGATAATACTCAGTGGAACAATCTTACAACTGGTGCTTACTGCTATAAATATAATGAAACAAATGTGGAAGCAAAATTAGGCTTCCTTTATAACTGGTATACAATAGCTGATAGTCGGAATCTTTGCCCTATTGGATGGCATGTAGCCACTGATGCCGAATGGACTACCCTAGTTAATTATTTAGGAGGTAATAGTGTTGCTGGTGGTAAAATGAAAGAAACAGGAACAGCCCATTGGTGGAGTCCCAATACAGATTCTGATAATAGTAGTGGCTTTACAGCTGTGCCAGCAGGGCAGCGTAGCCCCGATGGCTCATTCTATTTTGGTAATGCGTGTTTCTGGACATCTACATCAGAAAATGCTACAAATGCAAGAAGTTGGTTTCTTAGCCCAAATGATACGTCTGTGACTCGATATTATGATTTTAAAGGTTCTGGTTTTAATATTAGATGTGTTAAGGATTAAAACCTATTTAAAGTTCTTATTTGAAATAGTAATACGAATTAATTTCGTGGCAAATATGTAATGCCAGCTAATTATACTGATATATTAATTGTGCTGATTGCTTGCGTATTTCATCCTAACTAATGTTAGTTCTGCTCATGTTTTATATACAGCAAACATGAGCAGAATTATTTCATTTAGAAAATTTAAGTTTTTGATAATTCACTCCATGCCATTTTTACTTTCGAAATTCAGGCAACCTCCAAAGCACAACAATTTAAAAATCAACATTTAAGCTATGACAAAACAGTGCCATTTTAAATAATAAACAAAAAATGCCAACAGCTAGAAAATTGGTTTTATACATAGCCATGAGTTTAGACGGCTATATTGCCGATGCCAACGATGACCTGAGTTTTTTGTCTATGGTTGAGCAGGAAGGGGAAGATTATGGCTATTCTGATTTTGTAAGGACCATCGACACCATCATTATCGGAAGAAAGACTTATGAAAAGGTTATTTCCATGGGATACGACTATCCTCATACTGACAAGGAAGTATATATAATTACAAGAACAGAGCGTCCCCCAAGTGGCGTTTTTAAATATCATTCAGGTGATCTAAAAGAACTTGTTCTTAAGTTGAAAAGCCAACAAGGTAAAAATATTTATTGCGATGGTGGTGCTGAAATTGCTCACGAATTGCTTAAAAATGAGTTAATAGACGAATTCATTATCTCTGTAATCCCTATTTTTCTTGGTGGAGGTATTCGGCTTTTTAAAGATGGACGACCTGAGCAAAAATTAAAACTTTTATCAACAAAACAATTCAATAAAGGGCTAGTTCAGATACACTACAAAATGGTGGATGATTAACCAAGGGACTAAAAGCCTGTATCTTTAATCTTCAAAAAAATAGATTGGATTGATATACGGACATACAATTAATTTGTACCTTAGTTTTTATTTGATGAACTAGATGTTTTTTAAAGAGAAAATAGGAATATTATAATAGTCATATGAAACCTAAAGAAACAGTACAAAGATTTGTTGATTTATTTAATAAACAAGATGCTAATGGGTTAGCAGAACTTTATCATGATGATGCTGTAAATCATCAAGTTGTAAATGAACCGATAACTGGAAAAAAATTTATAAAGGAGATGTTCCAAAGAGAATTTGCTATGGCTGAAATGATTTGTATTGTGGAGAATATATTTGAGGATGGTGAATGGTCAATTCTGGAGTGGAAGGATCCGCTTGGGTTAAGGGGATGTGGCTTTTTTCATGTCATCGAAGGGAAAATAAAATTTCAAAGGGGCTACTGGGATAAGCTTTCCTTCTTAAAACAGCATAATCTACCGATTCCTACCGAATGAAACCTTTTCTGAGTGAAGGAGTATAAATACTTCAAATTTCATTTGGAATAGGTGCACAGGCATATAAGTTATTTTGATAATCATTATAATTAGTAAATTTTAAATAATGTGATTGCACTATGGCAGCAATAGTATGGACTGAAGCATTGAGCGTAAAAGTCAAATTAATTGATGACCAACATAAGAAGTTAATTGACATGATTAATGACTTTTATGATAGTATTAATAAGCATTCGAATGATGAACTTATTCTCAACCTGATTAATGGTATGAAAAACTATACTGTGATGCACTTCAGCACAGAAGAAAAATATATGTTGCAGTATAAGTACCCTCATTACGAACAGCACAAAATAGAGCATCAAAATTTTGTTGCCAAGGTGAATGAGTTTGAAAAAAAGGTGAAGAGCGGTAAAGTTATTGTTTCGTACGAAATCACTAGTTTTCTTAAGGATTGGTTAAAAAACCATATTCAGAATACCGATAAGCAGTATACCGATTTCTTTATTAAACATGGAATTGAATAGTCTTACATTTATCTGGTGAATTGATGTAAAATCATCATTAGTAATGAAGTTAGTTTTCAAAAAAATCTAAGTTTATACAGTATGGCAGCAATATTATGGACAGAGGCATTAAGCGTAAAAATCAGATCAATTGATGATCAGCATAAGAAATTAATTGATATGATTAATGACTTTTATGATAATATTAGTAAGCATTCAAATAATGAGCTTATTATAAAATTGGTTAATGGAATGAAGAGTTATACCATAATGCATTTTAACCAGGAAGAAAGGTATATGGTACAATATAAGTACCCTTATTATGAGCAGCATAAAAAAGAACACGAACAATTTATAGCTAAAGTAAATGCGCTTGAAGAAAAATTGAAGCAAGGGAAAATAATTGTTTCATTTGAAATTACTAGTTTTCTTAAAGATTGGCTAAAGCAGCATATTATGAAAACAGATAAGCAATACGGTGACTTCTTTATTAAACATGGAATAGTTTAAAAAACAGACGCTAATTACCACATAGATATAATAATATAAATTGTCATTTTTGTCTGTCAAAAAAATTTAAACCCTAGAGTTCGGAACTTTTTAAAAAGTTCCGAACTCTTATTATAGTTATGATATGTCCCATAGGGGCAAAATATTGATAAAAAAGAGCAATCCCAGTTCTGAAATTAGTCATTTATACATTTCCTTCTGTACATATTCGAAATAATGTTTCACTTTGAAACAGATGCTTTGCCATAAATATTACAATAAGCATCATTTAGATATTAATTATCAGTATATTAAAACAAGAGGCACAATAGATGTTTTTATCTATTTAACTTATTAAATTTGCTTGAATATGCTACAGAACTATTTCATAACAGCAATCCGAAATCTTATACGGAGCAGGGGGTTCACTATTATTAATGTGGTTGGGCTTGCCGTTGGTTTAACAACATGTATATTCATTGCACTCTGGATAACGGATGAGATGAGCTATGACAAATCCTATCCCAATTCCGAAAGATTATATCGAATAGTTTATAAAAGTAATACAAATAGCCAACCTCGCACCCCACATCCAATGCCTCTTGCAATGGCTAAAGATTTTCCCGAGGTTGAGAACGGGGTAAGCATTTCACCAATATGGGGCGTAGGTTTAACACGTCCAGAGTTTCGGGTTGAATACCTCGATAGGAAATTTATGGAGCGAGAGGTGATGTCCGCCGATTCTACATTCTTTCAGGTTTTTCCATTCGAATTTGTTGATGGCGATCCTAAAAATGCGCTAAAAATCCCTTTAGGAATAGTGATTACTGAAAGCACTGCTCGTAAATATTTTGGAAAAGAGGTTGCATTGGGTAAGACTCTAAAATTCGAAGGCGAAATTAATTTCACTGTAACTGGTGTAATTAAGGATATTCCTCACAATACACACTTCTCATTCGATTTTCTTATATCATACATAACGCTCAAATTAAGAGATAGGGCAGAACATAAAGGCGTTTTATCCGATTACTATACATGGAATGATTTTGGGCACTACAACTACATTCTATTGTCTCCAGGCACTGATCCTAAAAAAGTTGAAGCAAAAATAGCCGATTGGATTTGGAATTATGTAAAAATTTCTGAAGAGGATAAGGCAGCAATAGCTAAAAACAATATTAGGCTAGTACTACAACCTGTAAGGGATATACATCTTCGTTCGAATTTGATTTGGGAATTAGGGAGTAACGGCAATATTGGCTATGTGTATGCCTTTGCAATTACTGCGCTACTAGTTCTGTTGATAGCCATATTTAATTACATGAATCTGGCAACTGCACGAAGCGAGAAAAGAGCACGAGAGGTAGGCGTTCGTAAGGCAATAGGAGCAAAGCGAGGTCAGCTTATTGGTCAGTTTCTTAACGAATCGTTCTTGATGACCATTGTTGCTTTTGCCTTATCGCTATTTTTGCTGGAATTACTGATGCCATTATTCAGAAACCTAACGGGGAAGGATTTAAACCTTTACTCATCACATGGTTACCTTTTCTTCTTTGGGATTGTTATAGCTGCAATTGTAGTGGGTTTTGTTTCAGGTAGTTACCCATCCTTCTTCCTAACATCATTTAAACCAATTGAGGTTTTGAAGGGAAAAATACAATCATCCTCTTCAAATATCAACCTACGAAAGGTGCTAGTAGTATTCCAGTTCTCAATATCCATATTTCTGATAATATGCGCACTAGGTATATTCAACCAAATTCAATATCTCAGAAATAAAGATATTGGATTTAAAGGGCAGCAGATAATTGTTATCCCAACACGAAGCGATGCCATAGTCAACCACTTCAATTCATATAAATCAACCCTTAAGAAAAGCAGTTCAATTATTGATGTTTCTGGTGTTTCCAATATTCCTGGCGGATCGTTTAACACCAATTCCATTTGGTGGAAGGATAACGATCCTAGAGTTAACACCCATGAAATTTGGGTTGATGATGATTTTTTTAAAACCCTTCAAATTGATGTTGCTCAGGGAAGAGGATTCTCGCAGGACTTTCCGGGCGATTCGTTGGGATCATTTATAGTAAACGAAACAGCTGTAAAAAGGATGAATATGACCGATCCCATTGGTCAAGAGATTACTTGGGAGGGCGATTATCCAGGAACCATTCATGGGAGAATTGTAGGTGTTGTGAAAGATTTTAGTGTTCGGTCGCTACGCGATATTGTTCCACCGCTCATCATCCAAAAAGCAGTAAAGAATTGGCAATACGCCTACACTCTGGTACGAGTAAAACCCGAAAACATTAAGCAAACTATTAAATATATCGAATCGGTTTGGAAGCAATTTGATGGACAATCGATATTCAGATACTCTTTCCTTGATAAGGATTTTGAAAAGCTGTATGAATCTGAAAATCGTATGAGTTCAATATTCTGGATATTTGCAGCATTGGCAATCTTTGTGGCCTGCCTTGGTCTATTCGGGTTAGCCGCTTTTGTTGCCGAACAGAAAACTAAGGAGATTGGGATACGTAAGGTACACGGAGCCACCACACGTAGCATAATCTATATGCTTACCCGAAACTTTGGAGTACTTATACTGATATCAAATGTTATTGCATGGCCTCTTGCGTATATCGTACTCAAAAATTGGCTACAAAGCTATGCCTTCAAGGCGGATATAAACTATTTCTATTTTCTTTTAGCAACTTTGTTAACCATTGGCGTGGGAGCATTTACAACTATCTATCAAAGTATTAGAGCAGCTCGGCAGAATCCCGTTGAATCGCTTAAATACGAGTAGGATTAGTAGTGTTTGTCCATAATGGCAGACTCTAATTAACGTCAGATCATTGTAAGATGTCATCCTGAGCGGAGCGAAGGATCTAGTTATCTAGAAAATAGATGGTTGCTTTCAGCGAATCCTTCGGATTTCACTCCGTTCAGCATGACAAGAAACAGTATGTTCTAGAAATTCCAACCCCTTTCCTTAATAATGATGAATTGCAAAATGAATCCTTTGTCATCCTGAGCGGAGCGAAGGATCTAAATATCTAGAAAATAGATGGTTACTTTCAGCGAATCCTTCGGATTTTAATTCGTTCAGCATGACAACGCAACAATCTAACCCTATGCTTAAGATCAACATGTTATGCTTATATCGAGTTCAAGTTAATAAGCATCATTAAGCCAAGGTTGAATCTTACTAAAACATTCATTTTATTAAATTCAGAACTTAAGACCTCTGTGTTAAAGATTATATTGAATTCTATAAAATCACCTTGTTTTTTAGTGATTTAATCCCGAAAAGTTATGCTATTGTAAAATATTTATAACTTGTGAAATCTTTATGCGTAAATAAAACGTATAAATAGCCCAAGTTACTAGTAACTGGCATTAGATATCAGCATTTTAACTTGGCCTTTTAGAAAACCGGTAATTCAATAGTTTACATAGATGAAAAAAATAGTTCTAGCGTTAGGCATAGCCCTTTTGAGCACTCTTTCTTACTCCCAAAGTAAGATATTTAATGCAGTTGGGAATGGTGATGTTCAATTCGTTTCCAATTATATTAAAAGCGATGAAGACTTGAATGTACAGTATAAAGCTTCCACCGTTGACGAATACAATAATAAAAAAATATCCCACACTTTTGATTTGCTTGAATATGCAGCAAATCAGGGAAATGAGGAGATAATAAAGTTGTTTTTAAATAACAAGGATCGCTTTAGCAACTTTCAAAGTTCGCTCAATAAGGCATTTGCTGCATCAATATCGCATGGTAAAATTGAAATTATTAAGCTATTTCTCGATAATGGTGCTGATATTAATTCACGCTGTGAGGTATGCTATGGTCAGGCAGCCATACAGACTGCATTAGAATATGGTTACTTTGATATCTTTACCTATTTGCTTCAGAATGGAGCAAAGCTCGATGTACAGAATAATTATGGTCGTACCCTTTTACACTCTATAGCACATACTGGAAATACTGAAATTGCAAAGCTTCTGATTGAAAAAGGGCTAGGTATTAATGCCCAGGATGTTGATGGTGCAACCCCTTTAATTTATGCTGCAAGCAATGGGGAGTTCGAGATGTTTAAGCTACTACTCGAAAAAGGCGCTGAGCCAATGATGAAAGAGAACGATGGAAGCGATGTACTAATGAGTGCTGTTGAGAACGGCAACCCCGATATTGTAAACTTCCTTCTCGAAAAGTACTGCGACGTTAACTACAAAAACAACGATAACGAAACCCCGCTAATCATTGCATCTCAGGCAAAAAAATCGAACATTGTTCAGCTTCTTATTGCAAAAGGAGCGGGACTTAACCCCGCAAACAGTAAAGGTGAAACAGCCCTTCTCTGGGCTATTTGGAATGATGATGTTGAAACAGCAAAGCTGTTAATTGAAAAAGGTGCCGATTTAAGCGCAATGGACTACCTAAAACCCGCAAAAAAGTATGTTAAGGACAAATCCTTCATTGAATATCTAAAGACCAAAATCAAAGGCAAAACAAAGTAATTAGTTTACGCTTTATTGGATTTGTTCTGTTACAAATTCTCACTCTAATATAGAACTCTGTTGTAAGGACTTATTGATATGATTGACTTTAAATGATATCATAGTTACATTTTAACATAGCATTATAACTGAAGAAGAAAAATAACTTTACCTTTGAACAAAATATACATATGTTTTACTTATAAACGATTTGTAACAAAAAGAGGAAATGCCCACATCGGCTAACGATGCAATAAAAGAGGCTTATTATAGTTGAGATGATTAAAAAAACAAATTAAAATGAAATGGCTTTTTCTTTCTTTAGGTATCTTATTTGAGATTATTGCGCTGGTTTTTATGAAAAAATCAGAAGGATTTACAAAGTTATTACCCATACTTTTTGTTTTTTTGTTTTATTCATTAGCATTAGGTTGTCTTATTTTGGTTTTAAGAAAGATGGATACTAGTATAGCCTATGCAATTTGGGCTAGTGCAGGAATCTTTATTATTGCTTTAGTTGGTATGCTTTTTCTAAATGAACCTGTAACTATTATTAAAATAGTATCTTTATTGTTGATCTTATTAGGAGTTATTGGATTAGAATTTTTTGAATAAACATATATGAAGAATTTATTTATTACAGGAGTAACTGGTTTTTTAGGCGGAGAATTATTGGTGGAATTATCAAAAAAGCAAGATGTTGAAAAAATATTTTGTTTGATTCGAGCTCAAAGTTTTGAAAATGGTTTAATAAGATTAAAGAAGATATTCGACCTGCATGGTGATTATTTTGATACTCAAAAAGTAATTCCGATTATTGAAGAGTTAACAGATGCTGAACTCTCATTAAAATTAATTAACAATCCAGCTTTAGCAGAAATAGATACAATTATTCATTCTGCTGCAAACACTTCTTTTTCAAAAATATATGACAATATTGTAGAAAAAGTAAATATTGAAGGAACCCAACATTTGCTAGAGTGGGCTAAAACCTTGAAAAACCTAAACCTTTTTACATATGTTGGTACAGCTACAATATGCGGTAAAACGGTTAAAGATTGTATTGTAAGTGAAGACATGTCGCCTAATACAGATGCTAAACATCTTGTAAAGTATACTTACACAAAAATGGTAGGAGAACTTATGTTAAAAAAGTATCTGCCATCTGAAAAAATTTTAGTAGTAAGACCATCAATTATAATGGGCGATAGTAGAAAGTGGAAACCTCGTTCATATGTTATTTTATGGGCGCTGGCAACATTAAATGAATTAAGACTTTTTCCCGGCAATTCAGATTCAAACGTTGATATAATTTCAATTGATTATGCCGCACGTTCAATAATTGAATTAGTATTGAATGAAAACCGTAAATATAGTGTTTACCATATCTCATCAGGTAAAGTATCTTCCACTACTCCAGGAAAGGTAACGGGTGCAATAGCTGATTTTTTTCCAGGTAAGCCAGACTTTAAATTTGTTTCAAGAAGCCTAATGGCAGACATGAAAAAATGGTCGAAAAATACAGTGCTAATAAATGAACAAAGTAACTTGTTTACATATCGAAGCTATTTAGATTATTGGCTTAATATGTACGATGATAATTCTAAATTGAGGATATTGTTTTATGCACTTGAGCCCTACATTGATTTTATTGAATTAGGGCAGATTTTTGATAACTCAAGATTACTTGAAGACACAACCATTGGACAATCAATTCCTGCGCATGAATATTTAAAAATAACGGGAGAAACTATTAAAGAAATAAATATTTTTGAAGGAGCAGTTGATTATTAGGAGTTAACCAAAATCAATAGCTGAGTAAAAGGAGATTGCCAATTTGGGAAGCAACCTTATTGACCAAGTTGTCATTAAGTTAAAGAATAAATTTCCTAAGATTAAAGGTTTTTCTTGTAAAAATTTATACGCACTGTGCTAGTGGTGCAAGTTTTTTTCTAAGAAACATCAATTCTGAAAAGGAATTACATTGAAAGGCTTAAAATTTAAGGCATTACGCAATATTGATTTTGCATAAATGCAAAATAAATAAACCTCTGTGTTTTCTGTGCTTCTCAATATCAATAAATATCATTATGGTAAGTTTGTATCATATTAAAACGACCATTTTATCAGATCTAGAACTTAAGACCTCTGTGTTAAAATTTATATCGAACTCGGGTTAATAAGTTTTGTTATTGATTTTAGCCCACAAACCATACCCCAAACACTCCCATAACCACAACCATTCACCATGGCAAATACATATCAAAAATTGGTTAGAATCTTACAACTCTCATCAATACTAATTATCCTGTTTTCGGCAATAGCCAAATCGCAGGACTGCTCAACCACCATAAACATTAAGCTCAATAACATTAACGGCGGATATCACATTGGGCAAAAAGTCACACTCACCAGTAAATCGGATAGTAAAAAGTACGAGCAGAGCAGTAATAACCTTGGCGAGGTTACCCTTATAGTGCCATGCAACGAAATTTATGATCTTACAATTCCCAACTATGCCAATAGAATCGAGATGCAATCGCACGATGGTGGGACAATGAAGAAAACCCTTACCTATAGTGCAACAATGGTTGAAAACGCAAAGAATTTTGCATTAACCGATGCTGAGAAAGCATCAATCGATAAAGTTGCAGAAAAACTACCCGACTCAACAGTTATTGCTGGCTATAGAATGGCTACCCCAACCAACCCCGATTATTTTGTAAGCGTTAAAGTTAGAATCGTTGATTTTGCGAACAAACCTATACCCGATGAACAGATTGTCCTTAAAGGACTCAAGCGAAATAAGAGATACATTGGGAAAACCAACAGTTCTGGCGTAATATCGCTCTTTGTTCCTAAAGGCGATATGTATTCCCTTAGCTTCAAGTACCATAAAGACTACTCAAGCGTTGAATACAGGTATACCAAAGGAACCACAGAGGTTGAGCTTAGCATCAGCTACCTTGGTACCAAGGAGATTGAACGGCGCAAAAAGGAGGAAGCCCTAAGAATTGCAGAGCTCGATAGGAGCTTAAAGGCGGAGAGAGAAAAATTTGAATTGGACTGTAAAAGACGCAAAATCAGCCTAGAAGAAGGCTATCGGTTAGAGTGGGAGAGGATGCGGAAAGATTACAAAACCGATGATAACGTTATTATTGATGTACTCAACAGGAACAAATGGTTTGAGAAGCTTATTGTATGCGATTTAACAGGCAGCATGCAACCCTACAGCGTTCAGCTATCAGTCTGGTATCAGATGAACTACAAAAAGGAAAAAAACCTCCAATTTGTCTTCTTTAATGATGGCGACCAAAAAACCGACGACCAAAAAATTATTGGCGAAACAGGTGGAATCTACTACTCACCATCAAAAGGCTTGGACAGCCTAGGACGTTTAATGAGCAAAATAACCGCCAATGGCGATGGGGGCGATTGCGCAGAAAACAACCTCGAAGCCCTCATAAAAGGCACAAAAATGGCCAACCCCTATAAAGAAATTGTAATGATAGTTGATAACAACTCCCCAATAAAAGACATTAAACTACTAGATAAATTCAACAAACCAGTACACATAATACTCTGCGGAGTAAACGGCGGATCAATACTCCCCGATTACCTACTCCTTGCATGGAAAACCAAAGGCACAATCCATACCATTGAGGAAGACATCACCTCCATCGCAAAAATGTCCGAAGGGCAAGAAATCAAAATAGGCAAAATAACCTATAGAATAATGGGAGGGGAGTTTGTACGAATTACAGATGTCTGAAAAAAATGAACAACCCATTCACATTTAATCGCATTTTGCGATATTTCCCTCCCCACAAACACACCTACACCAACACAACCTCACTGCAACACCGCAACACATCCCCACAGCAACACACTCCCGCCCCCCTTGTAAATTTATATCTTTTTAATACCTTAGTCCTGCAAATTACTAATGCTCACCCTAGCCAAATAGATTAAAGCGATGAATGGATTTACCATAAAAACAAAAAGCGGGTTATTAATTCGTTTTAGATATTACATAGATGATGCACCCGTAACATCCAGCGCATTTGCAAAGCTGCTTCCATTTACCCGTAACTTTTACCATGCAAGAGTATCAGGGCAAGAAATTTGGATTGATGGTGCACCATCGCTCGACATTATTCAAGAAAACGCCTCCGTATTTACCCAACCCGGCGAGGTTGTATATGGCCCGTTAAATCCAAAAAGAGCCAAAACATCAAACTGCATGGGCATTTACTACGGCGAAGGCAAAGGGCTCGATTGCTGTAATATATTTGCCAAAGTGTTCGATGAGGACATCGATCTACTTAAAAAGCTTGGCGACGATATTTGGAAACACGGAACACAAGAAATAACATTCAATAAACTTGATTAACCTAAGTTGCAAGTTCTACTGATGCTAAACATGCAAATTGAATAAATCATAACAGAATACAAACAAACTAATATATTTAGTGCTTTATAGAACGTATTTTAAAAAGCGAATGATGAATATATTTTTGAGATGGTTTAAATTTCGATGGGTAAAGGCCGCTATAACCTTTACTATCTTAATAGTCTTCTCTTATGCCTTTGTACTTCCATGGCTTTCCCATTACTTACAGTCCAAATTTCTATCAACAGCACCCAATGGCGTTGAAACCCCTGCAACATATGGAATTCCTTTTGAAAGGGTAAATATATTAAGTAACAATCGATATTTAGACTCCTATGTTGTTAACGCTCCATCTAAAAAACAAATACCAGAAGCATTATTGATTTTTCATGGCGCAGAGGAAACAATATCCAATTGGGCAAAATGTCAGAAACTTCTTTACGACCATAATATATCCTCACTGGTATTCGATTACTCCGGTTTTGGAAATAGTACGCACGATGCTTCAATAAAAAATTTAAACCAAGATGCGATAGCCGCATATAGCTACTTCATCTCAAAATTCAAGAACAGTAAGGTATATGTTTTAGGATTTTCGCTTGGAAATGCCCCAATGTTAGCTTCTATAGAAAGTTTTAAACCTGCACCTTCTGGGATGATAATCGGAAGTGCTTTTTCATCGCTTAAAGACCTAGGGAAATATTCAGGTAAATCAACCTCATATTTTAAGATTTTCGCAAAATTAATACCCGATGTTTGGAACAATACAAAGGCTATAAAAGTTAATCACATCCCAATTCTCGTTTTACATAGCGATAGCGATGCCTCGAACCCATTATTTATGGGTCAAGAAATTTATGCGTTAGCCAACGAACCAAAGCAATTTGAACTATTACATGGATTAAAACATAATGCTCCAATTAGCGATTCCAGCCAAACATGGTGGAACCCTGTGATTAGGTTTATCGAAGGCAATAAAAATATTATGAACCCGCAAGATCAATAGGCATTTAACTTATAAACTCACATAAACAATGTACAACTGTATAACACATTAAAATATAAACAGATGAAAAAGTATTTTGGACTTCTACTGATAATCGCTCTTATCTCCTGTAAACCAAAAACCGTTGAGAATAGCGGAGGTTTAATTATCGATATCGATATAACAGGTAAAACGGCAAAAGAAAAGGATATTGCTACAGCTATTGATATCCTGAAAAGCAGAGTTGATTTACTTTGTCCTAATAGCCCAACGGTTGAATTAATTGAGGGAAAGAATACAATTCAGGTAAAATTACCTCTAACAAAGGATTCAATGCTATACAAAGAGAATTTGCTTATACCAGGAAAATTAAGCATTGTTGAAACCTATGAAAACAAGGAAGTATATAAAAGTTTACAGGATATAAATGAGAGCTTATTCAATAACTTCAACTATCAATTTCAAATCCCAATCGATTCAACCAATAAGCTAACAAAACTTCCACTATTCCGAGTATTATATCCTGCCATTACATCGGATGGCAACCTAATTAATGGCCCTGAAATAGGCTACTCCAAGGACACTGCACTGGTAAACTCCATCTTAAAGTTTAATGCAATTAAAACGCTGTTCCCAGCAGATTTCGATTTTAAATGGGCTCGAATTAACAGTAACGGGCTATTCCCACTAATTGCAATAAAAAAAACAATCCGCTACCAACCAATTACCTCCCAAATGGTTTCAGACTCACGAGCAATCAAAAACTCCTTTGGCTGGGAAGTAAACTTCACGCTAAAACCTGAATACTGTAAAACTTGGGCCGATATCACAAAAAACAATATTGGACGAGCATTGGCAATAGTTATCGATAACAACGTACTCTCTTACCCAAGAGTAAACTCTGAAATAACTGGAGGCAAAGCTACAATTTCCAGCAATATGACACCTGAACAAGCAAAAGCGCTATCAACTATATTGAAGTATCGCGCAATTCCCTTTGAATTTAAAATTAAAAAGATAAAAGAGATTAAAGCACCGTAACAGTTTGCCATATTGTAGGTTCGGTTACTATTTGCTAGTGCTATGTTGAGTTTACATTGCCAAACCCGTCATTGCGAACCTCGTTCTTTGAGGTGAAGCAACCTAACTGAATATAAAGTCGAACTTGCAGGCTCGATTGCTTCGCAAAAAACGCTCGCAAAGACGTCAAAATATGATTAGCCTAACACTAGCCATAATTGTGATTAATATCACAAATGTTTCCGGTTAATCGCATTTTGCGATTTTTGTATCTGTGTTGAAACAAACATGTAGTTTAGTGGTTTTGATAATACTTAAAGAATAAAAGCCATGATAAAAAATCATTATTTAGCGTTACTGAGAGGTATAAACGTTGGAGGAAACAATATCATCAAAATGGCTGATCTAAAAGCCTGCTTCGAATCCATGGGCTTTACCGATGTTGTTACCTATATCCAAAGCGGCAATGTTCTGTTTAAATCCAACGAAAGCGATCAAACCAAACTATCAAAAATGATAGAAAAAGTACTATCCGATACATTTAGCTACAAATCGATGATAGTTCTAGTCCCTAGCAACCTACTCGAAAATGCAGTAAAAAAAGCCCCAAAGGGCTTTGGTACAAATCCCGAAGAGTATAAGTACGATGTTGTTTTCCTAAAGGAACCTCTCACACCCGATGAGGCACTTAAAAGCATTAAAACAAGAGATGGTATTGACAATGTATATTCTGGAAATGGAGTTCTCTACTTCTCTCGGCTTATAAGCAAAGCAGGGCAAAGCTATTTAACCAAAATAATCTCGCTTCCCGTATACCAAAGCATGACCATTAGGAATTGGAATACAACAAGCAAACTGCTTGAATTAGTTAATAATGCAAATTAAATCAATAACTCCGCTTTTAGAGGCGGAGTCCATAACCAATAAATTATTAGGGCTTTAGCCCTTATTTTGTATTATACCTTTTCACCAACCTCTTTAGATTATTTTAGCTCTAATTGATAATTAGGCCTGAACCTAATATTTCTTTTTGCAATAGATACATTACTCCCTTTTTCTTATCGATAATCATAAGTATCTACTCAAATAGTTCAATTCAATATTGCTATACGTATTACTAATGCTCATGTATTTTTTATATAGATAAATTATATAATAATATCTTTTTATTAATATATATAGAACGATTTATTTTTAATATCATATTATTTTATCTTTGTTTATGATTTATTTAAAATAGTAGTCAATAAATTAATAAATATCAGAATAAATTGATATTTCATTAAGCCTAACAGCATCGAAAGCGAATAAAATTTGTAATTCTATATTTCTTAATAGCCTTTTTGTTAATTTCTAAATAAAGTTTGCACAATCATCTCTTGTTCACATTAGAATTGTTTAGATGATATAAAAATTACACCAATAACTGCAATTGATTTGAAAATTAGAGAATTAAGAACAAGTAAATAGAGGTAATTGTTTTGATAGAGGCTGTCCTTTGGGTTGGGACAGCCTCTTGTGTTTTTATAAGAGAGAACAACTTTTTTTTTATACAAACAAAAACGAGGGATAAACATTAATAAGTTTTTATGTTTAAATTTACATTTTGGGGTATTAAACTGTTCGGATAAAAAAGTAGCTATGAAAGCACATCTCTTCACTATTCTAGCAACTTGCCTGTTTATTGATGCGTCTGCTCAAAATTGGATTTGGTCTGGAGAATTAAGCTATAATATTATTGATGAGCAGGAGATACAATATATTGGAGG
This sequence comes from Bacteroidales bacterium, assembly GCA_013376985.1. GTDB lineage: Bacteria > Bacteroidota > Bacteroidia > Bacteroidales > Tenuifilaceae > UBA8529. The sequence continues at coordinate 57,600 of JACABB010000028.1, read as the reverse complement.
CAAGTTAAATAACACATCGGCCTATAGCTTCTCAGCTGGCTACAATATTGGTGGGCGAGCATTTGGCTTTTGCTGTCAGGCAGACTACACCAAAATTGATCTGAAAAACATTAACATCCAGCCTGCTGTAAAGGGATCTTTATATTTATTGGAAGCAAGTGCAGGAATTCGTTATTATCCTATAATTCCCACTATCCGAATAGGGACAACAATTGCAATAAGATTCACCGCAGGTTTTTTGATTGATGTTGCTGCCTATGGCTGGAAACAGAATGAGGAATATTCGCCAGATCCTGTAAGAAAATCGTCTCCTGGCGTAGCTAATCCGCTTGTCTACGGAGGCTTTTGCTTTTCACCTTTCCGAAACACCACAGGATTGTCAATTAGGTTTGTTTATAGACCAAAGGAGTTTGCCATGCAGAATTTTCCATTAAAGGATTTTACATTAAAGGAACCATACGCCGTATCAATAAGTTTCTTTATAGGCTCTAGAATTGATTAGTTATATCATAAATTTTTATAGACTTTGAAAACCCATGCTATTTTTATTTATAAATAACCACTTTAAAATTCAAGCCCAATGAAAAAGCAACTACTCATCCTATTAAGTCTTTTGACGATTACCATTTTACAGGTAAAATCTCAGACTAGTTTTACAAGTGGCGATGGTTCTATGACCGTTACCGTTGATAAACCAAACCTTTCAGGTGGCGGCGGTGGTTATGAGCAAGGCGTTTCTACCAAAACTGCAACAAATGAGTACCGCGAATCTGCTCCATCATCTAGTGAAACAATTTCTTCTATATATAAAGAGAAACAACTAAGTGAGTATAATAAAGCAATTGATGCATGGAATATTAGGGATTGGGATAAGGTAATGAAGCATCTAAAGGAATCTCAAGCTTATCTTAAGAATACTAAATTCTATGAACCATGGATTAAACTGGCAAAAGGATTAAAAGAATGGGATAAAGGTGTGGAAGCACAGAATAAAGGAATGTATGATAAAGCAATAGGTCACTATAATGAGGCATTGAAATTTATCACCGATCCTGCAGATATTAAAATACTTAAAGATAATATCGCTGAATGTTATTGGGCCGAAGGAGTAATAGAGGCGAAGGCAAAACATTGGGATGCTGCAATCGCTAAATATAAGGAGGCTTTAAAGTATAATCCAGATAATCAAGCCATAAAAGAGAATATTATTTATTGTTCATTACAAAAAACCAAGGAATTAGCTGAGAATTTTATGAAAGAGGGGAACTGGGTTGAAGCAGGGGTTTACTATAATATCCTCCTAAAGAATTTTGATGACCATAGTTATCAATCAGAATATTCACAGTGTTTAAGCGAGATTAGCGCAATGAATCAATACGGGCTATTTAATTCCAGATTGAGCGAGGAAAAGCAAAAGTTACCATTTATTAATAACGAGTGGGGCAATTAGTAGTCTGTTAAGAAAGGCTTCCATATCATACCATTGAAACATTCATATTTGCTGGATTTGAGTAATTTTCAAACAAATTTAGAATCTGTTTGTTTATTAATATCAAATCATAAAACGGCAAAATATGGCAAGGGTAAATACGTATCTCAATTTTCCTCGGAACACAGAGGAAGCATTCACTTTCTACAAGTCGATTTTTGGTGGAGAATTCAGCGGTGGAGGAGTTGCGCGTTTTAGTGATATTCCTGTATCGGATGGAATGCCTCCATTAGCCGATGAGGATAAAAATCTGATTATGCACATCGAACTTCCACTGCTTGGCGGACATGTACTAATGGGTACCGATGTCCCAGAATCTATGGGATTTAATGTGAATTTTGGCAATAACGTTTACATTAGCCTTGAACCCGATACTAAGGCTGAAACAAAAAGGCTTTTTGATGCATTATCTGCTGGTGGCAAGATAACCATGGAGTTACAAGAAATGTTTTGGGGAGCTTACTACGGCAGTTGTACCGATAAATTTGGAGTACAATGGATGTTTAACTGTATAGGAAAATAATAGGATAGCCATGGAATCGATTGAAAAAACTGTTATTACGGTGTGGACAATCGTTAACGCACCTATTGGGATTGTTTGGAAAAATTGGACAACCCCTGATGATATTATAAAATGGAATAATGCCTCGGATGACTGGCACACCCCACGAGTGGTTAATGATTTGAGGGGTGGTGGTAAATTTAGCTATAGAATGGAAGCCAAGGACGGTAGCATGGGCTTTGATCTTTGGGGGATTTATGATAAAGTAATGATTAATAGTCAAATTGATTATACCCTTGGCGATGGAAGAAAAGTAAAGGTTATTTTTGGTGATTTGGGTGGAAAAACTGAGGTTGTTGAAACCTTTGAAGCTGAGACTGCAAATCCTATTGAACTACAACGAAACGGTTGGCAAGCAATATTGGATAACTTTAAAAAATATACCGAGACTCATTAACTCAAGTTGCTACTTATAATGACTTTTTAAAGAATTGAGTAACGAATGCTAATTAATTTTGATGATGAAATACACAAATCATTGATATTTAGAATAATGATACTGGGTTTCGTTGAACTTCTAAAATCAGAATTCGTTAATCCTTGTTCTTAAATCTTCTATATTAGTTATAACTAAGAATTTAATTTAGTGAATAATTACTTTACAATGAAAAATCAAATTACACCATGCCTTTGGTTTGACACCCAAGCCGAAGAAGCAGCCAATTTTTACACCTCCATCTTCAAAAACTCTAAAATAGAAAGCATTAGCCGTTATGGAAAGGAAGGTTTTGAAATTCATGGTCAGAAAGAAGGCACAGTATTGACCGTTGCTTTTCAAATTAACGGGCAACCATTTACTGCATTGAATGGTGGACCAATCTTTAAGTTTACTGAGGCCGTTTCGTTTCAGGTATTCTGCGATACACAGGAGGAGATTGACAATTACTGGAATAAACTTACTGATGGGGGAGAGGAAAGTCAGTGTGGTTGGCTAAAGGATAAATTTGGGGTTTCGTGGCAAATTGTTCCCTCCATACTACCCGAATTGATGAGCGATCCAGCAAGAGCAGGTAGAGTTGTAAATGCTTTTATGCAAATGAAAAAATTTGATATTCAAAAATTGATCAATGCTTAGAAACCTTGATAATTGATAGATATAAAAACTGTTAGGTTTACCTGACAGTTTTTATAGAAATAATGGAACAATTTAATTCCCATTCAATCTAAACCCCTCCATCTCTTTATCATCTATAGAAATTCTGCGACTTTTTGTTATGTTTATTTGAATCCCCAACCACCTCTCGAGTGCACTATAAACCAAACTTGGATTATCTAGCTGGGTGATTCGAACCAGATGGTTTGCCCCATTTTGCATTATGAAAACCGCATCAACACTTCCTGTTAACTCAATTGCCCCTGCAGACCAAGGATCATTCTTTCCGTAGATATATATAATCCTATCGCCATGATTCTGCAACCAACTATAAATCTCGGGTACTGTGGTGCTATTAAAAGTATTGTAAGGTATACCTGCAGGAGCAACCAGCTCGTAGTTTGGATTTCCCGATGCATTCGGATCAACCTTTTTAAGCAAACCACTCAGATAACCTGTTTCGTAGGCAGGAGCTCCTAGTTCAGTTACTGCCTGATAGGAATAGGGTGCGTAGTATGCAATGGTATTATCGGAAAAGTTGCTGATAGGAACAAGGCTACTATAATGATTAAAAATTTGGGCTGGTGTGTTTGTTGTAGTATCGGGAATGGATGAGCAGGGGATATTATTATACTGCCAAAAAACAAATGGGTAATCCATAATATCTAGCTCCAAAAGCAACTCTCTATCCATTGTGTAGGTACTACTACTCGATTGAATATAAGTATTGATTAACGGTAAAAAATCGGCACGATGCTTCAGTACATACTGCTGAATTGCCTTTAGTTTATCAAAACAACCGCTACTACCAATGTTTCGAAGATAGGTTGGGTAACGTTCATCCTTAATGCCGAATGTAAAGGGAGCAACATATGCAATGGTTGCATCAACATCATTGGGGTAATACCTACGATGAAATAGGGATGTTAAACCGCTTTTACTTCCGCCGCTGCTTATCCATTTTCCTTTGTAAATTTTCTTGAATAGGGCAACAATTGCATGATGGTCTGCCGCTGCTTGTTGAATGGTTAAGTATTTCCAGTCTAAAGGATCGGGTCTTGAATCGGTAAAATATCGATGTGTAACATTTAAGCAATTGGTTTGAAGTATTCCGGCTATTTCTTGACCCGATGAGGGTGTAGATCTATACCCATTAGGTGCAAAAACCATAGGTTTAGTTTCATCAACATGTGAGAGGTAGACTCTCTGGGTAAATTTTGCCCCGTTGGAATTATTATGATCAACGGGTTGAATAATATCAATCTGAAATTCCCTTGGGTAACCATTCTGCGGAGCAATTTCGGTAACGGTTACTCCTGGCAAGGTTTTTATTTTTTCTAGAATATCAAGGCTATCAAAATTATCTGACTTATCCTTCTTGCAGGTTGTCAGAAATACAATGAATATAGATAGTGTAAGTATTTTCAGAACGTTCTTCATAGTAGCAACAATTATATTCCGATTTTTGTATGATAAGTATTAAGAATGTAAAGTTATAAAATCACCATAAGAAACAAACCTCATTGCAACTAAATATGATTATTCACAAAGTATCCAATGCAACCAATAAAAGTAAAATCCCAATTACTATTTAATCTCTTTGGGGTGCAATTTTCTACTCCTTGTGACAAACATTTAAACCATCTGCGAAGGCTTTTAGATATCCCATACGTTTTTGTTATAATGCTTTATTAGTTGACATTATTTAAAATAAATATAAATTATAATGACGATGAAATATATTTATTAAAAAAGCATCAATTTTGTGTCATTTTATTAAATTTGCAATTTTTTGCTAGAAAAAGAGAATGGTGTTAAAGCAATTAAATTAGATATAAAATGAAAAATGAATTATCCCATGCAAGCGGACGGAATTGTGTCCCAAGGGACAGGAAATTGAAACCAAAAAACATTAAATTGGATGTGTAGTTACGCATCATATATTCTCAATTATTAATAATTAATTTTTAAAGTTATGATTAATTTATTTGAAGAACAAAAACAGACGACAGTATTTGTTGGACAAGAAGATTTAGCAACAGCTAACGCTTTAGCTATAGCTATAGCTATTGTTATAATGATTTTGGCTCCAGTAAAAATTTGGTGATTCTGAAGTTTTTAGGCTGGGAGTATTCCCAGCCCTTTAATAAATTTTTTATTTAAATTAATAAAAATGATTAATGATAAAATCCAACAATTAGTGAATAATAAGAGGAAAATTGCAATTGTCTTTTTTATTATTTACATAATATTTGCCTTGTTGGGATTTGTATTATATAGATTTTCCCATTACAAGTTCTTTATAGATTTTAAGCATATAGCAATTGCTATTTTGTGCGGTTTAATAGCGTTTGTAATTAACTACATTTTAGGCTATATATTGAAGAAAACAAAACTAAATACCAAAACACCTAAAATAGTAAATTATTACCCAATTAATCTTAAATTTTATACCTTCATTGCTTACATTTTTGTTGTTTTTATTGAAGAAATAGTGTGTAGATCAATAGTCTTTTCGTATGTAAATAACAATGTTGGTGTTTATGCTGCTATTGTAGTCAGTTCATTAGTATTTAGTTTGTTTCATTTCAAATATAAGATGGTACAAATTTTTTTCTTGGGTGTGTTTTTTGCATTTTTAATTTTCTCAACTGGAAATTTACTTGTGCCATTTATTGCACATCTTACAAATAATACACTTATTTTATTTTATAAACCGAAACAAAGTTATGATTGATTTTTTAGTAATTGATAGCATTGCAGATTTTTCTATCATTAATAAATGTAGAAGCAATATAATTGATAATTATTTATTGATGCTTACTAAATTTCTTAAGAATTTGAATTTAAACATTAAATACATTAATGCTACTACAAATTTGAATTTTAATACTGGCTTTTTGAAATTGTTATTAGAAAGGGATAAACCACAAAATATAATTATTTCATGCAATTATAATAATATTATTAATATTCAACATCTTATCCGAAATATAAATTATGGAATTAATATTTATTTATTTTCAAGAAACGCAAAAGAAATAAAAGTTTTTGAAGGTGACAATTCTAATTACAAAGTAATTGAGTTTGTTGAAAATATGTCAATTGACGAAAATCTAAGGAAAATAATAAATGAACTTAATGTTAGTGAAAATGTTAACCTGCAAAAATATAGCCCTGATTATTGGGAAATACTTAAACCATTAAAAAATTATTCTATAGGTTTGAATATTGGCACTGGATGTCAACGAATGTGTAGCTATTGCAATATTAAGTGTTCTAAAATTGATTTAATTGATATAGAACTATTAAAAGAAGAGGTAAAATATGTACTTAATCAAGGATCGCAGTTTTTTCACATACTAAATCATAGTCTGATTTACAATATAGATTATGTTAAGCAATTATGCAATTTCATTGACAACCAATTCAATTCATCTATGTTTAGCTGGTCTTGTTTCATAGTACCAGAAAAAGTAATAAAAAATTTGGAAATTTTTAAAATATTAAAATCATCTAAACTTGAGAGAATTGAAATCGGTGTTGAACACGTAAATAAGCAAATATTAAAACACTACAATATATCATCCTCAAAACAAGATATTAAAAAAATTGTTAAATATGCTAATGAAATAAATTTCACTTCAATTGCAATTAATTATGTGATTGGATCAGAGTTTGAAAGCATTGAAACATTAAATGAATTAGTTCTTTTTTCTAAAGAATTAATAGAAATCGCTCCAGGAAAAGTTGAGTTTAATTTGTATTACTATTTTGATGAAAATGATTGTGAGAAAAATATTACTTATTCAAACGCAAATGGTTATAAAAAATTATATCCCCTTTTTACAAAATCAAAAATAGACCATAATTATTTGTTAGGTTTTAAAGGTACATTTTTTACAACCTTACAAGGGGAAATGAAAAAGTCATTAAAAAATATTGATTTGAATAAAAGAAGACAACATTTTTCATTAGCATGTAATGAATTTCAGACACAGTACTATATCTATTTTTTGTCAAAATCATCTGGCGTATCAGTACGTGGTGCTACAATGAAGAATCCTCATTTAAAATATTCTTGGGAAATAAATGACGATATATTCGATTACACTCCAATAGTTTATACGAAACTTGTATATAACAACAACAAACCCATATTTATTATTGACAGACTTTTTTACGATAAATCATTCCTAGAACTAAATGAATTTGAGTTTACTATTTACTATGAATCAAGAGGACTTAATAGTCTAAATGAGATTTCAGAGAGTTTAATTAAAAAATTTCCAAAGAAGAATCCTAAAGAAATAAAGAGAGAAATGTTAGTGTTTTTTAAAAAATTAGAGTTTTATGATATTTTAATGTTCAATAAATTATTAGTTTGATATATATGAAAATAAGTACTGATGTTCTTTTTTTAGATGGATTAGATCCACGATTCGATAAAAAGTATAATTCATTTTTAGGATATCTTTTCCCAATTTCATCTGTTTTAGAGATTTACAATTACAGTTTCAAAATACTGAATATAACATTTTTAACTGACTATTCATATAAAGGAATAATTGCAAGTTTGAAAGAAGTCGATCCCAAAGTTATTTGCATGACCACCACTGCAGATAATATTTCGACTGTTTGTACACTTGTTAATAAGATTAAAAAAGAATTTCCTTCAATTAAAATTGTGCTAGGAGGACCGCAAGCAACATTTTTTGACATGAAAATCATGGATGCTTGTAAATGTGATGTCATTGTACGGGGTGAAGGTGAGTATAAACTCTTAAAACTATTGGATTTTTACATAAAAGGTAAGGGGGATTTGTCAAATATCGAAGGAATAACATATAAGATAAATGATGCAATCATTAAAACAGATAATGATACCACATATATCGACCTAAATGAACTACCCATACCTCAGTTTGCAATTACAAGTGATAAAAAATATTGGATATTACCAAATGATAAAAGCCAAAATGAAATTGATTATTTTTTTGATATTATTAAACACAATAATAATGTACTAATTACTAGCCGAGGATGTCCATATAATTGTATTTTTTGTGTTGAGGGCAATCTTGAAAGAAGTTACAGAGAAAGAAGTCCCGAAAATTTTGCTAAAGATTTAGAATATTTTATTGAAAGTAACGGCTTTAATCATGTATTGATTGCAGATAGCACATTTACATCTTCACCAAAGCGTGTCAACGAGTTATGTGAAGTAATTAAAAAAGTGAGAGAGAAGTATAATTTCAGATGGTTTGCGGAAGGACGAGCTAACATATTGTCAAAAAATTTAGATCTTATTAGGATAATGCACGATGCTGGTATGTTTAATTTGCAAATTGGTGTAGAATCAGGTTCAGAGAAAATATTAGAAATTCAAAATAAAAAAATAACAAAAAAACAAATTAAGGATGTTGCTAAGGAAGTTGGAAAATTTAATGACTTACTTTTATCTTGTAATTTCATTTTAGGAAATCCAGGCGAGACTAATGAAACATTTCAAGAATCTATTTCATTTTCAAAAGAACTATATGAACTTACAAACTATAATATTGTATGTCAAGGGGGATATTTAGTACCCTATGTGGGTACACCTATTAGGGATTATCCGGAAAAATATGAAATAGAAATATTAGTTGAAGATTTTGAATTTAAGAAAATACTTGGCTATAATCAAGTAATTTGCAAGCCTAATAATATTAACCTTGAAGAATTAGAAAACCATTTGTCAGTGTTTTCATCGGAGATGAATGCGTTTTTTAAAAGTCAGGTTTTTAATAAGTCGAAAGCGTTTATTGATCAAAAAGTACTTTTTTATAGAAAATTCTCACAAGAGCAAATGGTGTCGAATACTAGTCCTTGGGCTTTAAATTTTATATCACTAAATATACTTCAAAGGTACTATTCAATTTTCGAATCCACTGGTACTATTAAAGATGCTAGTGAATTGTCAATAAATAACCTGTATCCATTAAGACTATGGGATTTAAACTTTGATCCTAATACTCTTATCTATCAATTCACAAACCTTAAAGGGGAGAATATAATTATTGATGATTTTGAAAAATATCTTTGGGAATCTGCGATTGGGAAATGGACAATAATTGAGATAATTCAAAGTAAAGAATGTCTTTTGGAATACAATGATGAATTATTAAGTAAAACTTTAAATTTTTACAATAAAATGTACGATAATTTTGCTCTTATATTTAGAGAATATTAACACACTAGTTGATTGAGAATATAATAAAATATGAGTATTTGTTTAGATTACTATTTCGATCAACAAGCTTAACTGCCATTGGTTTCGTTGAACACCTAAACTCAGTTCTGGGCGAAGTCTCGGAATCTAGATACAAAAAAGGAGATTAGATCCGCTGAGTTCCCTTCGGTCAGTTCCTGTATTATTCGCTTCGCTCATGAGTTAACGGTTTGCAGGAATCGAGTGTATTTTGCGAGTTCGCCGCAAGGCAATGACAATTTGGATTATTTATTCTTCACTAGGTACTATTACGGACAAACATTTAAACGAAAAATCAAGTACAAATCTAATCTATCAAAGTAAAATTATAACAATTTATTTACCTAATTGCGAATTGAATCATGATACATTCAATCATTTGCATATAATCTTTAACTGTTTTTACAATACTCATGATTCCTAACAAATAGTTTTAGTAACTTTGACATTGCAATTGATTTACAATAAATAGACTTCTTTTATTTTGGATGATGCATTTCTTCTGTACTTAGATTTTAAAGCATCTTTCATAAATACGACAAGGTTATTTAACTCAAAACAAGTAACCATGAAAACCAAAATTACAACTTTGTTTTTACTTCTCTGCTTGATATCCCCCTCGGTATTATATGGACAACGCGAACGCGGAGAAGGATTAGAACAGATAGCAAAGAAAGCATTTGATATCGGCGACTATCCAAAAGCAATTGAAGCATACTCAACGTTGATAAAACGTACCAATGGTATTAAGTACTATTTCGAAAGAGGGAAATCCTATCGGAAAGCCAAAATGAATAATGAAGCACTAGCCGATTTTAACACGGTAATATCCAAAATGAATAGTGATGCTTCCTTTCTACAATTCTTATCTACTGAATACAATCCTTATAACTGGCGTGGATGGATTAAACTTGAAATGAAGGATTACTACGGTGGAGTTTACGATTTTACCCAATCAATAAATCTAAATAATTCTAATAATAACATTATATATTCCTGCGAAGGACGTGGGATGTGTTATTATAATCAAAATATGTTAAAGGAGGCAAATGAGGATTTTTCAAAGGTAATTAGCTTAGATCCAAATAGATTAAACTCATTAAGGTGGAGAGCCAGTTTATTGTTTCAGGAAGAGAAGTATTCCGAGGCTATTAATGATTATTTAAAGATAATTGATTTAGAGCCCAATGGGCATAAAATTTATAATGATTTGGGTGTTTGTTATATCAGATTGAAAAACTATCAACAAGCATATATTCAGTATAAAAAAGCATCCGATTTGGCTCCAGAAGTATCATTGTATTATGGAAATGCTGCTATGTGCCTTGCATATATGAATAAATTCGATGAGGCATATAATTCAATTAACAAAGCTATTGAATTGGATTCTCTTAGTTATTACGCTTACTTTCAGAAAGCAAGAATTTTTTCCTTAAATGGGAAAAGAAATGATGCATATAAAAATCTAAATCGAGCATTTAGCAAAGGTTTAAAAGAACCGGAGGTATTTGAGAGAAATCTAAATGATTTTAGGTTAATAAAGAATGACCCCGAATTCAAATCACTACTCGATAGAAATAATATTAAAATCAATTTAGATAAGACTTTAGCGTCGGATAATCAGCAGCTTCAAAAAGTATCAACAGAAATAGTAAGCCCAAAAGTAGTATCCGATGCACAAGTTGATGTTGATATTAATATTCCCAATAATCCAACTAAATATCCGTATCGGTTTGCGTTAATCATTGGGAACGAGGATTACTCATCGTTCCAGCGTGATTTAAACAGTGAGGTAAACGTTGAGTTTGCCGAGCGTGATGCCAGAATATTCAAGGAGTATGCAGTTAATGTTTTTGGAGTCCCCGAAGAGAATATCATCTTCATGATTAATGCAAGATCTATTGAGATGGATAGGGCAATTAGTAAGATTAATCTGCTATCCAAGAACACACAAGGGAAAGCAGAGCTAATCTTTTACTATGCGGGTCATGGATTTCCCGATGAAATAACCAAAGAGCCATATGTTATACCAGTAGATGTATCGGCAAAGGATTTAAAGTATGCTTTTAAGCTATCCGAGATATATAAAGAGCTTACAGAATTCCCCAATCAAAGAGTGACTGTTTTTCTCGATGCCTGTTTTAGCGGAGGTGCAAGGAATCAAGGTTTATTGACTGCCCGTGGAGTTAAGGTGAAACCTAAGGATAATATGTTAACCGGCAATATTGTAGTTTATACTGCAACAAGCGAGGATCAGTCTGCCCTACCTTACAAGGATAAAAAACATGGATTGTTCACCTACTTTTTACTAAAGAAGCTAAAGGAAAGTCAAGGGAATATTACCTATAAAGAGCTTTCGGATTACTTAAAGGAGCAGGTGAGTGTAAAATCGATATTGGTAAACGAAAAGGAGCAACAATCGCAAACTTATAATAGCCCTGTAGTTCAGAATTCGTGGGGCGATTGGCATGTTAAATGATTGTTCTCTATAAGAAAAGTCCTTTGGGTTTGTGATATTAAGAATGCAAAATCAATGTTGCTTAGTTAAGCCCGAAGGGTTTGAATATGAATAACCTCCGGTGTTACCGGAGGTAGTAAGTCCTGTTGTTACCAACCCTGAAAAGGTGCAGTTCCAATTCAGTAAACCGATTTAATCATTTCGCTGCGCTCAAGTCTTAAAACCGTTTACTTAATCCCACACAAAGAGTTTTCATTTACAGGACAAACTCAAACACTTTGTACAACCCCTTAATTTACTGCCTTTATATAACCCGAGAAGAAGAACTTTCGTTCATTTTTCTTTTCAACAGCATCTTTAAATAGGAGGGAAGTTGTTTGCGAAATGTTTGCAAATAAAAAAGCCACCTACTTTTTAAAGTTGTAAGTGGCTTGTTTTCAAGTGACTCCGGAGGGATTCAAACCCCCAACCTTCTGATCCGTAGTCAGATGCACTATTCAGTTATGCTACGGAGCCTTATTGCGGGTGCAAAGGTAGACATCTTTTTGAATTTGTCAAGTATTAAACAAAAAAATCCCCCGATTTATCGGAGGATTTTTTGTTATATCTAGGCTTCAACCTTTTGTTTTTTCTCTTTAATACGAGCTTTCTTACCGGTTAGGTCGCGTAGGTAGTAAATTCTAGCACGACGAACTTTTCCTTTTTTATTAACTTCAATTTTATCAATGAATGGTGAGTTTAATGGGAAGATCCTTTCAACACCAACACCACCAGATACTTTGCGAACTGTAAATGTTTCTGTTGCACCACCACTACCTTTACGCTGAATAACTACACCTCTGTAGTTCTGGATTCTCTCCTTGCTACCCTCAATAATCTTATAGTGAACAGTGATAGTATCACCACTTTTGAATTCTGGGTGTTCTTTAATTGCTTCTGCAAAAGAACTTTCGGCAACTTTAATTAAGTCCATCGTTTTTTGTTTTATTATTTAGTCCACTTATACGCAATATTACAGGCTCCTATGTCCTTGTTAGGGAATGCGCACGAAATCAGGTCGCAAAAGTATGAAAAAAAATGAATACCACAGCACTTTTCTATAAAAAAATCTATTAAGTAAAAAGGTTGTAAAGTATTCTCTACAACCTCTTAGGATTAAATCTTTTATGCCTTTTTATTTTTTTGTTTCTGGAACTAATAGCTTATCACCAGTAGCATCAATAACAGTTTTTTTCCACTCATCTGGGTACTGAGGATTCAAAACTTTAACCGGAGCACCATGGTATTTATTCCATTTGAACCCACCATTATCTTCCTGTTTAACATTGAAATCTATATATTTTACAAGAAGATATTCAAAAAGTTTATTCCATCGAGCAACCACATCATTACCCGTTTTCACGGAGTAATCAGTTAAATATTTTAAGGCTTGCTTAGGATCTGTCTGGTAAAGATTCTTTGCTTCGTTATCAATAGCTGATGTATTGGCAACAAACCCATTTTCTAATTCCTGTTTCACCTTTTTTATATCCTTGCTCATTAAATCGTAGCGTAGGTAAGCAAAATTTGCAACCTTATTAAAGGTCCAAAATGCGCATGTTGGGCTGTAGGTTAACATGTCCCCATTACCGTTAGCATAAGATTCAGGAACAGATGTTATACCGCAATACATAGGAGAATATACGGTAGTGGCAGCATCATCAACTCCAAACCAGAAGATTCCTCCAATTGGATTTGGAAGCCAGCTACGTGCTTGAGCAACAAATGTAAAACCTGTTTGTTGTGTTCCAGTTGCTCGTTCGTTACAATAAGTTTTACCGTTATACTCCCATGTTAGTGGACGCCAACGATAGGGGAGGCCTGATGGACCTGCACCTACATCTTTAGTCATATCCAATTCAGTTCCTTCTAAATGATCGCCCATGAATCCCATCATATCCTGAACGCAGAGTTTGCGATCGGGTTTAATATACAAAGGCATTCTCTTTGATAAATCCTTTCCCTTTGCATATTCAATGTAATCCCACATTGTTTTATTTATGGATTTAAAGAATGACCATACGCGAACCTCGCAAAAACGTGCACCCTCAAAATCAAGGGGAGCGTATATATCGCTAAAACTGAATTCTTCGTTCTTTCCTGTAAAATACCCTTTTTTACGAGCAAAATCAATCACATCGTATGAATAAACAAATTCGACTTCGGGATTGAATACTTTATCAAGATTCTTAGAACTTATAGAGTTTTTTTGTTTCTTACTCTCAAGTGGAAAAGTTGTAATGCGGGCATGATTTGCATGTGCCGAAACATAACCATCGGGAATTCTTACAGCAACCCAATTGGCACCTTTGTTGGCATTGAATGATTTTTTGGTTTTAGGATCTACTTTGATATCTATTCCTTTCCCAATCATTTCAAGAATCCATACTTCGTTTGGATCGGCAATAGAGAAGGATTCACCTTCGCTATAGTAACCGTATTGTGCAACTAGCTCACCCATAACCTTTATGGCTTCTCTTGCTGTTTTTGCTCTTTGTAATGTAGTATAGATAAGACTACCATAATCTACAATTGCAGTTGTATCAACAAGTTCTTCTCTTCCTCCATAGGTCGTTTCACCTATTGACAATTGGAATTCGTTCATGTTACCTACAACAGAATAGGTGTGCTTAACTTGAGGAATATCGCCCAAATATTTTCCAGTGTCCCATTCGTAAATTTTTTGAAGAGTTCCATCTGGATAATCGGTTGCAGGTCTAAAATAAAGTTCTCCAAAAAGTTGATGAGAATCAGCATTATAGGTAATAAATGTTGAACCATCGGTGGATGCTCCCTTTGTTACAAGGAAATTTGTACATGCTTTACTGCCTGTATTTGTTAATAAAAACAGGGTAAGCAATAAAAGACTTAAGGAATATGTTCTTCTCATAAATTGATTATTTAATTTTCAGTGATGACAAATATAAAAATATGCTTTGGTTAATATTTAGTATCCATTTCTTTCCTAATAATAAAGACATCCTGATACAGAATTTTGTTTTGCCCCAGTTACAGAACTTAATGCCCCTGGCATTTTTTGTAAATAAAGAACGCCCAATAATGCGAAAATCAATGCTTCTTTGAAATCAATTGTTTGAATACTTGGTAATACAATTGAATGGTTTGACTTGCTTCGAAGCAAATGGATTAAAAGACTATTATGAGCTCCACCTCCTGTAGCCAAAATTTTTTTCCCGCTAATGCAATTTGTTTTTACAATAATCTGATCTGCAATATGTTCATATAAAGTTCTTAATTTATCATTAAGCGAAATTGATGATTTTTCAATTATAGGCAAAACAACCTCTTCAACCCATTCCCGACCTAAAGATTTAGGTGATTGGCTTTTATAAAATGCTAATGAATTTAATTCATTTAGTAGTTTTGAATCAACAAATCCCTTTTTACCCAATTCTCCATTTTTATCATAATCAAGTCCATTTTCCTGAGCAAGGTGATTTAATATAATGTTGCAAGGTCCAATATCAAAAGCAAGTCTTTCATTGTTTTTTTCATAGCTAAGGTTAGCAAAGCCTCCAAGATTTAAACAGATGTCGTATTCGGAGAAGAGCAACCTATCACCAATTGGAACAAGAGGAGCTCCTTGTCCGGAGTTGCTTACATCTGAAGAGCGGAAATCGCATATACATGGAATACCTGATTCAGCAGCTATTGCGGATCCTTTTCCGATCTGAAGTGTATACCCTTCAGATGGTTTGTGAAATATTGTATGCCCGTGCGAGGCGATAAAATCAGGTTTTATTTCATTATCGCTTAAAAACTCTTTGACTTTACTTCCAACCCACCTTCCATAATCGTAATCAATCTTTGTTAGTTCGTTTCCTGAGACATTGAAAGCAGAAGACAGTTTCTTCTTCATCTCATCACTATAATGTATAGTACAGGTTTTTAATATTTTATAGTTCCACTTGTTGGCTCGGATATCTATAATACAAAGGCAAATATCTAATCCATCGAGTGATGTACCTGACATCAAGCCAATTACCTTGAAAGATTGTTTGCTTTTGCTAATAGGCTTTAGCATTTATTATGAAAGTATATTTAGCGATAAGTCGTTAATAGCCTCGTTGATTAAGCCCATGAGGGTTGTAAGATCGTTTTTGGTATTGGCGTTAATTAAACCATCAAGAAAAGAGGTATCGCTAGCAGACCAAGCATTTGGTGAGATTGTTATCCCAGTATATTTACCTAAAGGAATTATACCATTTTGAGGATAAGTCGTTAGGGTGATTGTTACCATTGGTTTAATATCACCTTTTTTCATCTTTAAATGTTGGGTTGTATCGTATTTTGCTTTATAGCTATTTGCGAATTGAACAGATTCGGGTTCAATTCTTAATTCAATCTTCATATAAAATTTTGAAAACCCTTTTCTTTGAGCTTTACTAATTGCTATGTCGGGGAAATCATAAGCATCATAGTTAATATCTTTACCAAATGTACTTATAGGAAGGATAATCATCCCAACATCACTTTGTAACTTATCTACCAAATTGCTCCATGTTTGCTCTTTGATTTTAGCAACTATTTTATCTCCATTGCTATTTTTTATAACAGGAAAAGAGCCTTCAAACGGATCTAAAAACTTTTTTATATCGGGGTGAATGGTAATGTTGAAGGATATTAAGGATATCTCCTTATTTTTATAGTTAATGGAACCCACCTGAAAAGGTATTGTCACCATTAAAATAAATGCTGTTAATGCTATAATTTTTCTCATTTTTCGTTAAATAAATGTGTTTAAATATTCGTTCCGCATCAAAGATATAACCAAATAGCAAAATAATAAATAGAACTAAAGATGTTTGTAAATACTACCAAAAGAAATCATAATTAAAACGTTTTTCGTTATCTTTATTATCCTTTGCAATAATTTCAATGTGATGATTTTTATTCTTTACTAACCGTTCCTCATCAAATTGATAAAATATTAAACTATTCTTTTGGTCAAAATCAAAAAGCACCCAGTTACCGTCTATGTACCCGTTTATTTCTTTTATTCCTGAAAATTCATCCGTAACTATTGCTTGTATACCATGAGCATTAGCCATGTTCGATTTGATGTTTACAGGACGGATTTCTGGTGCAATTGTATCAAGAGTAATAAAGTAATCTCCTAGATTGCTTATAGAACCACTAACAGAGCCATTTTTCCATTCACCACCTACAGAAACAATCCTTTGACTTGCATCAAATGTTGCAAAAAGTGCTTTACTTCGGTATTTTACTGGAATATTTTTCGATTTAATTTCAAGTTTAATTTTCTGATGTAAGGGTGTTTTTAGATTATGTAGCCGAACTAAAGAGGAATAAATATATTTTGAGGACTCAATACATTGATGGGTAAAGTAAAGATTATTGTAGAATGAGTACTTCGGTATTTGCAGTATAAACGTATCATTAATTATTGAGTTGTCCATCATACACGACAGTAGAAGGGTATTTCCCTTTTGTATTCCTACTGTTTCTGGTTTTATTGGGGGATTAATACCATTAATGCTAAAGGAGAGTTTGGATATATTATTGCTTGCATCCGCCACTCGGATAACAATTTTGTAAATGCTATCTGGTATAACAGTAATAATCCCTTTGTTGTAAATATTGTGTAGACCAGAAAAGAAATTACATGGATCTACAAATAACCGAACAATCTCTTTGCCGGATGTAATTCTTGTAGCATAATCTATAATGCTATTTACATATCGCGATTCGGCGAACGAAAATTTATCAAGGGTTAGATTGTAAATTATCCGGTCATTAACCGAAAGTGTTATGCTTTTAAAACCACACTGCGTACTAAGAGAATTAAGCCTATCCAAAGCATCTATTCCAATACCAATCTTCCCCGAAGCGTTGATTTTACTGTTAATCAAGTATTCATTTTGATGCTTAAAAACAATAATATCAATTTTTCTTGAATGACCATTAGCATAGCTTGAACTATCAAGCCTGTAGATATGTAAAGATTTTATGATAGGCGAAATGCTGTCAATAACATTTAAAAAATTAGGGATTGGATTTAATGGTCTTTGATCAGTAGTTGTGCGAACTTCGTAGTGTAAATGTGGACCACCTGAACTTCCAGAATTTCCGCTGTAGCCAAGCAAGTCTCCTTTTTTTATAGGAATATCAGTAGGTTTCGGGAAAGCATCAATTTTAAACGATTTGAGTTGATATTGAATTTTTTTAGCGTATTTATTAATTGGATCAGAATATCTATCCAGATGGGCATAAACTGTTGTCAGTCCATTTGGGTGATCAACAAAAATTGCTTTTCCAAACCCTACAGGACTTATATTAATTCTAGAAATATATCCATCATTCGTAGCCCTTACCTCTTTACCGATCTTATTATCAGTCCTTAAATCAACTCCTGAATGAAAATGATCTACTCTAATTTCGCCAAATGAACCTGTAATGCCTAATATCCCTGTAATAGGCATTAATTTTTTTGTTTTATTAGTATCGGATTGGGCAAATGAAAATTTTAACGAAATAGTTAATAATAAAAAGATTAAGAAAGATTTGTGAATCATACTAGTACATTATTTGAGAGTTGTAAAACTAACTTTTTTCGACAACCCAACCCAAATAAAAGTTTAATATTTTTGTTTTTTGTCAAAGCAATCTTAATTTTGTACAACTTTAATTAGGTAATGAGTGTTCAACAGGATAATATAAGCGTAAGGATAAAACAAAAGATTCAATTACTTGTTTCTGCTCTCGATAAAGAAAAGCATGAAAACGAGTTGCTTCTGAATCAGAATATAGAGCTTAAAAGATTGTTAAATGAAAAAGAACAAGCTTTTAATGAGTTAAAAGAACATCATGACCGATTGAAATTTGCAAAGTCACTTCAATCATCAAATCAAGAGGTACACGATGCAAAGATTAAAGTGAATAGGATTGTGCGGGAAATTGACAAGTGCATTGCTCTTCTAAACAGATAGACCAAGATTGCTTATATGGAGGATAAACTTTCTATACGTGTAAATGTTGCTGATAGGTATTATCCTCTAAAGATTGACAGGAATGACGAGGAGAAGATTCGTAAGGCAGCAAAAATGATTAATGAGAAAGTCCTGCAGTATAAGCAAAGATACAACGATAAGGACTTGCAGGATTTTTTAGCGATGGCAGCCTTACAATTCGTGATAAAGTTAATTGAAAGCGAGACAAAGTTTGATGTATCGCCAGTTTTAGATGAATTAACGGAGTTGGATGAATGGCTTGGTGAATATCTTGAAAAGAGTAATATAAGTTCTTTAAAATAGCATTGCCCGCATTATTTCCTTAACATTTTTGCGAAACTCAACATTACAAAAATTGGAGTAGGACTTAAGCTAACCTAAGACAGGCCTAGTACCGCTAGTCGGGATTCCATTTAGTTGGAACGTTGGAAGTCTGAAGTCAGCGGCCTCTCCACCCATGTCAAATTGGGGTTTCATAAAACTTAAGGAAATTAATGCGGGCATTTTTCATATATTATACATCAACAAAAAATTAAACTATGGAGTACACGATAATCATATCTGCGTTAACACTTGTGGTAGGACTGGTTTTATCATATTTCCTATGGAACATGGTGTTAGCTCGTAGAAAAAAAACAATTATTCAAGAGGCTGAATCAGAGGCAGAAGTTATTAAAAAGGAAAAAATACTTCAAGCAAAAGAAAGATTTCTTCAGCTTAAAACTGAGCATGATAGAGTTATTGCTGATAAAAACTCTAAAATGGCTCTTGCTGAGAATAAGATTAAACAACGTGAAACAGCAACATCTCAAAAATTTGAAGAGTTACAACGTAAGCAAAAAGAACTTGATGTTATTAGGGAAAACCTCACATCTCAACTAGAACTTGTTGAGAAAAGAGGAGACGAACTCGATAAAATGCATAAAATGCATGTTGATAAACTTGAGTCTCTCTCTGGTCTTTCTGCCGATGAAGCAAAAAATCAGCTAATTGATTCATTAAAAGCCGAAGCAAGAACTGCTGCAATGTCATCTATTAATGAAATTATGGATGAAGCTAAAATGACAGCAACAAAAGAGGCAAAAAGAATCATTGTTCAAACTATTCAACGCGTTTCAACTGAAACCGCAATTGAAAATTCAGTTACCGTTTTCCATATAGATTCCGATGAGATAAAGGGTCGTATTATTGGCCGTGAAGGAAGAAATATTAGGGCTCTTGAAGCAGCGACAGGAGTTGAAATTATTGTTGACGATACTCCTGAAGCAATTATCCTTTCGGCTTTTGATCCAGTCCGTAGAGAGATAGCGCGTTTAGCTCTTCACCAACTAGTAACAGACGGGCGAATTCACCCAGCTCGAATTGAGGAGGTTGTTCAAAAAGTTCAGAAGCAAATAGAAGAGGAAATTATTGAAGTTGGTAAACGTACATCCATTGACCTTGGAATTCATGGTTTACACCCAGAACTTATTCGTTTGGTTGGAAAAATGAAATACCGTTCATCATATGGTCAAAACCTTTTACAACACTCACGTGAAGTGGCAAATCTTTGTGCTATTATGGCAACAGAACTTGGCCTTAATGCTAAAACTGCTAAAAGAGCGGGGTTGCTGCATGATATTGGTAAGGTGCCTGATGATGAACCAGAATTACCACACGCTATTCTCGGCATGAAACTAGCAGAGAAGTACAAGGAAAAGCCAGATGTTTGCAATGCAATTGGCTCTCACCATGATGAAACAGAGATGGCTACTCTGATTGCACCAATTGTTCAGGTTTGTGATGCTATTTCAGGTGCTCGTCCAGGCGCACGCCGTGAAGTAGTTGAATCGTACATCAAGCGATTGAAAGAGATGGAGGATATGGCGTTCTCATATCCTGGTGTTCTTAAAACATTTGCAATTCAAGCAGGAAGAGAACTTCGTGTTATTGTTGGTAGCGAGAAAATTAGCGATGAGGATGCAGCAAAACTATCTTTTGATATAGCTAAAAAAATTCAGGATGAAATGACCTATCCTGGTCAGGTTAAAATTACTGTTATTCGCGAAACAAGAGCTATTAGTTATGCCAAATAGTTAAAAATGTTCATTTGAAAAATTAGTGTAAGTTGATAAATTACAACTAATTACTGATAAAAATTAACTTACAACAGACGGCAAGAATGAGTTCATCAATTCAAATGTGTGACCTTAAAGGTCAATATCTTAAAATTAAGAAAGAGATTGATGCTTCTATACAGGAGGTAATTGATAGTACTGCATTTATAAAAGGCAAAGAGGTAAATCTTTTTCAAGAGGAATTAGCGAGTTATCTTGGCGTTAAGCATGTAATAGGATGCGCTAATGGCACCGATGCTCTTCAAATTGCATTAATGGCACTAGGATTAAAACCGGGAGATGAGGTAATTACACCCGATTTTACATTTATTGCTACTGTTGAGGTTATTGCTCTTCTTGGGATGATACCTGTTATTGTTGATGTTGACGCAGATAATTTTACAATAGATCCAAAGAAACTAGAAAATGCAATAACTCCTAAAACTAGGGCTATTATCCCTGTTCATTTATTTGGTCAATGCGCCAATATGGAGGAGATTCAATCTATAGCTAAAAAGCACAATATATTTGTTATTGAAGATACTGCTCAAGCAACTGGTGCTAACTATAAATTTAAAAATGGGAATATTAAAAAGGCTGGTACAATTGGAGATATTGGTACTACATCTTTTTTCCCTTCTAAAAACTTAGGTTGTTTCGGCGATGGTGGTGCTCTTTTTACAAATGACGATGCATTAGCGGATGAGATTAAATCCATCTCTAATCATGGGATGAAAATCCGTTACTATCACGATAAAATCGGAGTAAATTCAAGACTTGATACTATTCAAGCGGCCATTTTACGGGTTAAATTGAGGTACCTAAACGATTTTAATACCAATCGAACTATTGCTGCAAGTATTTACGATAGATTTTTAGGAGATTGCCCAAGTGTTAAAGTTCCCGGACGAACATCATGGTCTGATCATATTTTTCACCAATATACTTTACGATTGATAAAAGGAGGTAGAAAAGAGTTGATAAATCACCTATCCGATAAAGGTATCCCTTCAATGGTTTACTATCCTGTACCTCTTCATAATCAAAAGGCTTTCGAAATTTATCAGAGTAAGGCTACCAACAAACTTTTCCCCAATACCGATTTACTATGTGAATCTGTTTTTTCTATACCGATGCATACTGAACTTACAGAAGACATTCAGAAGTATATATGTGATACAATCATTAATTTTCTAGACTAGTTTACTATGGAGATTGATTACTTTGCACATGAAACTGCCATTATTGATGATAATTGTAAAATTGGACAAGGAACAAAAATATGGCATTTCAGCCATATAATGTCAAATTGTGAAATTGGAGATAACTGTAATATTGGGCAGAATGTTGTTGTATCTCCTGGCGTTATTCTCGGTAAAAATGTTAAGGTGCAAAATAATGTATCAATATATACAGGTGTTACTTGTGAAGATGACGTATTTCTTGGCCCCTCTATGGTTTTCACCAATGTAATAAACCCTCGAAGTGCTGTAAATAGAAAAAGCGAGTACATGAAAACACATGTTAAACATGGAGTTTCCATTGGAGCTAATGCAACTATTGTTTGTGGTGTAACTTTAGGTGAATTCTGTTTTATAGGTGCTGGGACTGTTGTTATAAAAGATGTTAAACCGTATGCCTTAGTTGTTGGCAATCCATCTCGTCAGATTGGCTGGATGAGCGAATTTGGGCAACGGCTTGAATTTAATCCTGATGGTATAGCAATCTGCCCTGAAAGTGGTGGAAAGTATAAACTTCTTGATGGTAATGTGTCAAAAATTTGATAAAAGTCATATTTTATATACCTTATATCAACTACTTTTATAATCAAAATTAAATTATAATGTACAATTTTGGTCTGATTGGTGTTGCTGGGTTTATTGCTCCTCGCCACTTAAAAGCAATTAAAGATACTGGTAATAATTTATTAGCCGCATTGGATAAACACGATTGTGTTGGAATAATGGATAGTCATTTTCCAAATGCTGATTTTTTTGTTGAATTCGAACGGTTTGATCGACATATTGATAAGCTTAAAAGGCAAGGTGCGAAAATTGATTATGTAAGTATTTGTACACCTAACTACCTACATGATTCGCATATACGCTTTGCGCTACGTCAAGGTGCGGATGCAATTTGCGAAAAGCCTATTGTACTTAACCCTTGGAATATTGATGCTTTGCAAGAAATAGAAAGAGAGACTGGGAAGAAAGTTTATACAGTTCTCCAATTACGTTTACACCCTGCAATTATTGAATTAAAAAAGAAGATTGAAGAAGGGCCAAAGAATAAAGTTTATGATATCGACTTAACATACATTACGAGCAGGGGGCGTTGGTATGGGATAAGCTGGAAAGGCGATACACAAAAATCAGGGGGGGTAGCAACAAATATTGGAGTTCACTTTTTTGATATGCTTACTTGGATTTTTGGCAATGTTAAGAGTAATTTAGTTCATATTTCAGAACCACACAAAGCGGCTGGTTTTTTAGAACTTGAAAAAGCCCGTGTTAGATGGTTCCTTAGTGTTGATTATAATGATATCCCTTCCGAGATAAAATCTAAAGGTCAAAGAACTTTTAGATCAATAGCAATTGAAGGAAAAGAGATTGAATTTAGTGAAGGTTTTACAGATCTTCACACTAACACATATAAAAAAATTATTGAAGGTAAAGGATTTGGCCTTGAAGAAGCAAGACAATCTATTCAAACTGTATACTCTATTAGAAATGCTCAGGTATTAGGATTAAAAGGTAATTATCACCCGTTTTGCACCAATAATCTTTAGAAGTTACTATTATGTACAATGAATTATTGAATAAAAAAGAAAAGTTAGCAGTAATCGGTTTAGGTTATGTTGGCTTACCAATTGCACTTGAATTTGCAAGAAGACTTCCAGTTATTGGCTTTGATATTAAACCTGATCGGGTTGAACTTATGAAAAAGAGTATCGACCCCAGTAGAGAGCTTGGTTCAGATGCATTTAAGGGTTGCGATATACAGTATACTTACAAATTAGAGGATATTAGAGAGGCAAAGTTTTATATTGTTGCGGTACCCACTCCAATTGATGAGCATAATCTACCCGATCTAAAACCACTTTTAGCAGCAACTGAAACTGTTGGTAAAGTATTAAAGAAAGGCGATTATGTAGTGTATGAATCAACTGTTTACCCAGGTTGTACCGAAGATGATTGTGTTCCTTTATTAGAAAAATTATCGGGTCTAAAATATATTAAAGATTTTAAAGTTGGTTTTTCGCCTGAACGAATTAACCCTGGCGATAAAGAGCATACTTTGACCTCAATCAAAAAAATTACATCAGGATGTGATCCTGAATCTTCAGAAGAAATAGCCAAAATATATGAACTCATAATTAAAGCAGGGATTCATAGGGCAAGTTCCATTAAAGTTGCTGAGGCTGCTAAAATTATTGAGAATACCCAGCGTGATATCAATATTGCGTTTATGAACGAATTATCAATTATTTTTAGTAGAATAGGAATTAATACATATGATGTTCTGGAAGCTGCGGGAACTAAATGGAATTTTTTGAAATTTTTCCCAGGTTTAGTTGGTGGTCATTGTATAGGTGTTGATCCATACTACCTAGTATATAAAGCCAAAGAATTAGGATATCATCCACAAATTATTAGTGCAGGTCGTTTTATTAACGACTCAATGGGTGGTTATGTTGCAAAGCAAACAGTAAAAAAAATGATTGCGGCCGATAAAAACCCTAAGGATTCAAGGGTTCTAATAATGGGCGTTACTTTTAAGGAAAATGTTAGCGATATTCGTAACTCAAAAGTTGTAGATATTTATAAAGAACTTAAGTCTTTTGGAATTAATAATATAGATGTTGTAGATGCCTTTGCCGATTCCCACGAGGTAAAAGAGGAATATGGATTTGAATTAGCGAGTAAGCCATTAAATAAATACGATGCGATTATTGTGGCAGTTAGCCATCAGCAATATCTCAATTTAGATGAGACTTGGTTTTTGAATTGTGCAAATAAAGATTGTGTTTTTATTGATATCAAAGGGGTATTTAGAAATAAGATTTCTAAACTAACCTACTGGAGTCTATAACTAGAATTTGCTTTCGAGGGCTAATTTCAAGCCCTTTTTTATTAATAAATTGTCTTAAGTATTATTTTAAAGAACGAATAATAGTTATATACAAAATGTAACTGACTTGGCGAAGCTGTGTTTATAAGTAAATGAATATGATCAACAACCTTAAATTTTCATAAATTAATGAAAACCCTAATCACAGGCACTGCTGGTTTTATTGGTTTCCACCTTGCAAAACGTCTTATTGAAATGGGGAATGAAGTAATAGGACTAGATTGTATTAACGATTACTATGATGTTAATCTAAAATACTCACGCCTAGACCAAACGGGTATTAACAGGGACAAAATCGAGTATGGAAAGATCATTCAAAGTTCGAAATTCAATAATTACAAGTTTATTAAGTTGAAACTCGAAGATAGAGAATCTATTCTTGAACTATTTCAAAAAGAAAAATTTGATAAAGTTTGCAATTTAGCGGCACAGGCAGGTGTTCGTTATAGTATTGAAAATCCTTATACATACATTGATAGTAATATAGTTGGGTTTATTAATATTCTTGAAGGTTGTAGGCAAAATGAGATTAAGCATTTAGTTTATGCAAGTAGTTCAAGCGTTTATGGCCTAAATGAAACTATGCCTTTTTCAACATATCATAATGTAGATCACCCAATAAGCCTTTATGCAGCTAGTAAAAAAAGTAATGAGTTAATGGCTCATACTTATAGTTACTTATACGGTTTACCAACTACAGGTTTGCGATTCTTTACTGTTTATGGACCATGGGGAAGGCCCGATATGGCTCTGTTTTTATTTACAAAGGCAATTCTTGAGGGTAAACCTATTGATATTTATAATAATGGCAATATGCAGCGCGATTTTACATATGTTAGTGATATCGTTGAAGGAATTGTAAGGGTGATAGATAGTTCTCCCAGACCAAACTCCTTATGGACAGGCAAGCTGCCTGATCCCTCATCATCGATTGCGCCATATAAAATATATAATATTGGTAATAGTAATCCAGTTAAACTTATGGATTTTATTAAAGCAATAGAGAATTCACTTGGAACGTTGGCTATTAAAAACTTTTTACCTATTCAAGCAGGAGATGTTCCTAGTACATGGGCAGACGTAGAGGATCTTGAGAAAAATTTTAACTATAAACCTCAAACTTTAATTAGTGTAGGGATTAAAAATTTTATAAACTGGTATAAACAATACTACGTTTAATGGAGAATTAATATGAAATTATAATAAATTGCTTATTGACAAAGTATGTAACAAAGAGAAAAAAATCTAATTATATATTTTATAGTATATTTTAATTATTCTATTAGGACCTATTAATACTTTAAAAAAATACTAATCAAATAATTATCTATAAATAATATTAACAAAATAAACAAAGTAATTGATTAAAAAGTACTTTTCAGACATAAATTTAATTATTAAAGATATTACGAATAAAAATGATTTTATTCGTAAGTCTATTATTCTTACCTTAGGAACCGTTGTTGCACAAGCAATTCCTGTTATTTTTTCTCCCATTTTAACTCGCCTTTTTTTACCAGAAGAATTTGGGCTGCTTGCAATTTTAGGATCAATCACCGCAATTATTAGTGTAATTTCTACAGGTAAATATGAAACAGCGGTATTAATTGCCAAGAATAGAAGAGATGCAGTTAATATAATTGGTGTTTCAATTTTACTTTCTTTTATTATTTCTGTAATTGCTACTATATTATTTTTTTTCTTTTCCGATATTCTAATAAAGCTACTAAATCAACCTAGATTAGGAAATTGGATTTTTTTATGTCCACTACTCTCATTTTTAATTTCTATTTATCAATGTTATAATGAGTGGGTGGTTAGAGAAAATAAATTCTCAAATTTGGCAATTAATAAGATAATTAATTCAAGTTCAATAACTATTTCTAACTTGTTTTATGGATTAATAAGAATATTTCAAGGAGGCCTTATTTTAGGCGAACTCACAGGTAGATTTTTATCTGCAATTTCTTGCGTTTATAGCGCATTTAGAATAGATTATAAAATATTTAAAAAGATCTCTTGGAAACGAATGCTTTTTCTTTCAAGAATAAATAGTAGTTGTCCAAAATATGTTTTACCTGGTCAACTTCTAAATACAATTGCAGGTCAAGTTGCCATTTTACTCATAGCATCCTTTTTTTCAGAGACAGAGGTTGGCCTTTACTCAATGACAGGATTAATTCTTTCTGTTCCAGCATCACTAATTAGCTTAACAGTAAGAGATGTATTTAGACAAAGAGCAAATGAAGAGTTTAAAATTAGGGGAAACTGCCATTCAATTTATATGAAAACATTTAAGATTGTTTTAGCATTATCAATAGTTATATTTTTTATTTTATTTCTAATACTACCTGATTTTATCTCTTTTTTCTTTGGAAGTAAGTGGAGAGAGGCTGGAATTTATGCTCGAATACTATGCCCAACTATTATGATAAGTTTTGTTGCAGAATGTTTTTGGGGAATGTTTTTTATAGCGAATAAGATGAAATCAGTCCTATTATGGCAATCGCAATTCCTATTCTTTACAATATTTTCAATTGTGATTGGACATATAGTTTTTCACGACATCAAGTATACGCTGATTTGTTTTTCAATAGGAAGAAGTATTGTCTATTTGATCAATTTGAGGATGACATACCTTTTTGCTAAAGGCGATATTTGATTATTTAAAAAAACCTAATAAAAATATACTATTAATTAGTTATTGAATTTCAATTTATTTCTCAATGGAAATAATTTTAGTAATATATTTACTTTCGGGTATTATAAAAGGTTATATAAATTACTTTTCATTAGGTAATGGAATAGATTTAACTTTTTTGTTAGCAATTTTTTTATTCGTTTTATATTTTCTAGTATTTGATAAGAAAAATATACAAGGTAGAATATTTAAGTTCCCAACCCCTGTTCTCATCCTTTTAATATTTTGGGGTTGGATGATGTTTACTTTGTTATATACTGGATCAAAATCATATGCATATATAAAAGTATTTAATTTTGCAACGAATATTGTACCATTATTTTTGATCTTACATAAGACTGATTTTAATATTAAATTGTTTCTAAAATGGTATGTAATTGGAGTAATTATTCTTGTTATAGCCTATTTTCCTATGGCTATCGATTATTACATAACATGGAATAAAAGTAAGGGCGATTTTACTAGAATGTACCTTACTCTGGGAGAAAATATTGGTTTTGTCATTCTTACTTTGTATTTTACGAAAGAAAAATTGTTTGGTAAAAATGGTGATTTGGTTTTATTGATTAGTTCATTTATAATGCTTTTTGCTATTGGAGCAAGAGGTCCTTTATTCTTTGTTATTATTATTATTATTATTTCGTTTTTATTAAAAAGAAAACACAAATTAAAGCTTAGTATTAAAACTAGTACTTTGATGGTAATTCTATCATTAATTTTTATAGTAATTATTATTGCATTGTTTAATTGGGAGTTAGTATGTGTATTTTTCAAAAATGCGATTTTTAGAATGCAAACATTATTTAATTCTGTTAATACAAAAACAAATAAAATTGATCCATCGGTAGGTTTGCGTATAACTTTATTTTTTGATGCAATAAAAATTATTTTTAGTGATATTTATACTTTTATGTTTGGAACAGGAGTTGGTAGTTTTGGTATGGATGTTAATGGTGTAGATTCAAACTTGCATCCACATAATCAGATTCTTGAAATATGGGTTGAACTAGGTCTTATAGGTTTAATGATTTATTTGTATTTCTTTTTTTTCCTTATAATCAAAGTAAATATAAATTATTTGTACATATCAAGTTTTATTATAGTATTTGCTTTATTAAATCTTTTAAAATCTAGCTCTTTAATAGAAATTCGAATTCCACTTTCATTTATTGCGCTCAATTTAATTAACAATAACAGTGCTTCTTTAATACAAAGAGATGAAATTTCTCTTTGTTATTAGTTTCAGTTTTTTTTATTTTTTATTGAATATATTTTCAGTCATAATAGACGGAAATCAAAAAATATTGGATTCTTTTTTTAATATTATTTGAGCAAGGAGGTTTGCATATATCTTTTGAATATAAAGTTATTAAGAGTATTATGTGCATGTCTGAAATATTTAAAACAAATTATTTTTTATATGAATTTAAAGATTTGTCACGTTACTTCCGTTCATCCTGCTAAAGATGGTAGGATCTTTTCGAAACAATGTTGTTCTCTGGCAAATGCTGGATATGATGTAACTATAGTAGCACCTAATGCAGAGGATAGAGTTCTTAATGGTATTAAGATACGTGGGGTTTATTTAAAAAGCAATAGTAGAATTTATAGAATATTTGTATTTTCGAAGTTAATATATAAAAAAGCACTTTCTATAGATGCAAATATTTACCAAATTCATGATCCTGAATTATTGATTATTGCACTAAAACTCAAAAGACAAGGAAAGATTGTTATATTCGATAGCCATGAAGATGTTCCTGGTATTATTAAATCGAAATTTTATATACCAAAACCATTTCGCCTATTTATATCATATTTATATTCTATCTATGAAAAATATGTACTAAAAAGAATTGATGCTGCAATATCAGTAACTCCAGCAATTGTAGATAGGCTTGCAACTATTTGCCCCAAAGCTGTTCTTGTAACAAATTATCCTATAATTCAAAATAATACAAATTTAAATAGCATTTCTAGGGTTGAAAGAAATGTTTGTTTTGCTGGAAATATTGTTAGTGATTATATGCACCACAATATCCTTAAAGCACTTTCAAAAATAAATAATGTAACCTATTTTTTAATTGGAGAGAAAACTCAATATTTAGAATATCTTTCGGGATTAGAAGGATGGGATAAGGTTAGGTACTATGGTAAACTACCCTATGATGAAGTTTTAAAGGTATACGCTAAAACTTCCATTGGGTTGGCAATTCATGACTACACTCCAAATGCTGGCTACCGACATGGCAGTCTTGGGACAATTAAAATATTTGAGTTTATGATGTTGGGAATACCTATAGTCTGCACTGACTTTACCTTATGGCGGAACATTATTGATAAAGAGAAATGTGGAATTTATGTTGATCCTCATAATACAGATGAAATTTCAAGAGCGATTAAAACATTACTTGATAATCCAATACTTGCTTCCGAAATGGGAAAAAATGGTATTTTAGCGGTTGAACGTGAGTATAATTGGAAATCGCAAGAGAAAGTATTATTAAATCTATATAAATCATTTAATTTATGAAAGAATTTTTAACATCCTCAAAAATTGCAACTTTTTTATCAAAGAAGTTGTTTGGATCTGACTTCGAAATCTATTCTTATTCCGATTTATCGCTGATAAAGGAGAATAGTATTGTATTTGCAAAAAAATTCGATGAAGATTTGGTTAGTAAATTTAATAGTTATAATAATTTATTAGCAATAGTTAACGAAGAATATTCCAATAAGTTAAGTTGTTCGTTCATAATATCGGATAACCCAAGGCTAGATTTTTTGAGAGTAATTAGTAAGTTTTTTTTGGAAGAAGAATCAGTTAAAAGTATTCATCCAACAGCTATAATCGACGATGGGGCCATTATTGGTTTAAATGTTTCAATTGGCCCTTATTGCTATATTGGTAAACAAGTTATTATTGGTGATAATACAACTATTTGTTCAAATGTTACTATTACCTCACCCGTTAATATAGGAAAGAATTGTTTCATAAAATCAGGAGCAGTTATAGGTCAATCAGGATTTGGATTTGAATATAATGAGAATGGTATTCCAGAACAGTTTCCACATGTTGGTACAATCGAGATTGGAAATAATGTATATATAGGAGCCAATACGGCTATAGATCGTGGTACTTTAGGGTGTACAAAGATTAGCGATAACGTTAAAATAGATAACCTTGTTCATATTGCACATAATATTATTATTGAAAAGAATTCTTTAATCATTGCTGGTGTAACATTATGTGGAGGTGTTCTTATTGGAGAAAATTGTAGCATTGCTCCAAATTCAACAATAAAACAAAAGATTAAAATTGGCAGAAATTCAATTGTTGGATTAGGTGCTGTTGTATTAAAAGATGTTGAAGATAATTCTATTGTAGTGGGTAATCCTGCCAAGAAAATGATTAAATGATGCTAATATTGGATTTATGAATGATAATATTTTAGTACTTGCTCCTCACACGGACGATGGAGAGCTTGGTTTAGGAGGGACAATAAACTATTTTATTGAACAAGGAAAAAATGTTGTCTATGCTGCATTTTCAACAGCTGAACAATCTGTTCCTCATGGTTTTCCCAAAGATATTTTAAAAACAGAAGTACGTAATGCTACCAAGCGACTTGGGATTAAAGAAAGCAATCTATTGATATATAATTATGAGGTTCGAAAATTGAGTTATTCTAGGCAGGAAATACTTGAAGAGTTAACTCGAATTAGAAATAATATGCACTTTGATTTAGTTTTTATGCCTAGTTTAAACGATATACATCAGGATCATACAACAATTGCCCAAGAAGGACTCCGCGCTTTTAAGAATACTACATTATTAGGTTATGAATTGATTTGGAATAATCTTACTTTTAATACTCAATGCTTTGTTATGTTGGAAAAACGCCATATAGAAGCAAAATTTCAAGCTTTAATGGAATATAAATCCCAAGGAAGAAGAAACTATCTTTCTGAGGACTTTATTTTTTCTCTGGCAAAAGCTCGTGGCGTTCAGGTAGGAGGAGAATTTGCAGAAGCATTTGAAGTTGTAAGATTATTTCTCTAGTTAGTTTTATGTTTTACAATACTGTATTTTAGAGTTTATGAAAGAAATAAGAATAATTAATTTACCTAAGCATGAGGATAAAAGAGGAAATTTATCATTTGTAGAAAATGGTACCCATTTGCCCTTTGATATAAAAAGGGTATATTGGATATATGATGTACCTGGAGGTGAAAAAAGGGGAGGGCATGCTTTTGTGAAACAATGTGAATTAATTATTGCCATGAGTGGAAGTTTTGATGTTGTCCTGGATAATGGGGTGGAGCGTCAAGTATTTCATTTGAATAGATCCTATTATGGATTATATATTCCTGCTGGTATATGGCGTGAAATAGAGAACTTTTCTACAAATTCGCTGGCTGTCGTACTTGCATCAACTTTTTATACCAAAGAGGATTATATCCGAGATTATTCGCAATTTAAAACTTCCAAAAAATGAAAGTAACGAAAGTTTATGATTGCTCAATAATAGAGTTAGACAAGCATCATAGTTCACAAGGCAATATCTCTATTGTGGAAAATTGTAAGGATGTGCCATTTGATATAAATAGGATATATTATTTGTATGATATACCTGGAGGAGAGTCTCGTGGAGGACATGCACATAAGGAATTAAAACAATTGATAGTTGCTGTGAGTGGTAGTTTTGATGTAATAATTGATGATGGGCGTGTTAAAAAAACTATTACTTTAAATCGCCCTTATTTAGGTTTATTGGTAATCCCTGGTATTTGGAGAGAACTTGTTAATTTCTCTTCTGGAGCAATTTGTATGGTATTGGCTTCTGAAAAATATGATGAGAATGATTATATTAGGGAATACGATCACTTTTTAAAATATAAAAACCATGGAAAATAGATTCCATAAATTATCTGATGTTCAATCCACCAATATTGGTATGGGAACAAGGGTTTGGCAATTTGCAATTATATTGAAAGATGCTAAAATTGGAATGAATTGTAATATCTGTGCCCATACTTTTATTGAAAATGATGTAGTTATTGGCGATAATGTAACAGTAAAATGCGGTGTATATATTTGGGATGGAATACAAATTGAAAATAATGTTCAATTAGGTCCAAATGTTACATTTACAAATGATAAGTATCCTCGAGCTAAGAAGGCTTTTGAGTTAAAGCGTACATTAATTAAAGAGAATGCTTCTATTGGAGCGGGTGCTGTAATACTTTGTGGTATTGAAATTGGAGAAAATGCTATGATTGGAGCAGGTGCTGTTGTAACCAAAGATATTCCACCTTATACTCTATGGGTTGGTAATCCAGCAAAACATAAGGGTTTTGTTACAAAAGAAGGTGTTGTTCTTTCTCTGGATAAAAGAGATAAGGATGGTAATCAATACAAGATTATTAATGGAGAACTTGTACGATGATAAAATTTCTTGATTTACAAAAAATTAACGCACAATATGCATCAGATTTAAAATCAATTGCAAGCGATGTTATTGGTAGTGGATGGTTTCTTTTAGGAGATAAGGTTAAACTTTTTGAAGAAAACCTAGCAACATTTATAAACTCAAAACAAGTTATTGCTTGCGCAAATGGACTTGATGCATTAAGACTAATACTCCGTTCCTATATTGAGATTGGAGTAATGCAAGAAGGTGACGAAATAATAGTTCCTGCAAATACATACATAGCAAGTATTCTTGCTATTACAGATAATAAACTTGTACCTGTTTTAGTAGAACCAGATTTAAATACATATAATATAGATATTTCTAAAATTGAAAATCATGTTACTCCAAAAACAAGGGCAATAATGGTCGTTCATTTGTATGGTAGAGTTTGTTGGAGTTACGAATTAGAGCGAATTGCAAAAAATCACAACCTTAAAATAATAGAAGATAATGCACAAGCAATTGGTGCAATGTGGGAAGGGAGGCGTACAGGAAGTTTAGGAGATGCGGCGGGCTTCAGTTTTTATCCGGGAAAAAATTTAGGAGCTCTTGGCGATAGTGGTGCTGTTGCAACATCTGATCCAGAAGTTGCTCATATAGTTAGAGCCATTGGAAATTATGGTTCTGTGATAAAGTATGAAAACTCCTATATGGGGTTAAATAGTAGAATGGATGAAATCCAAGCAGCTTTTCTTAGTTTGAAATTAAAATATCTTGATAAAGAGAACGAAATTCGAAGAAGGATAGCTAGTTTTTATGTAAGTAATATTCACAACCCAAATGTCATTTTGCCCAATTGTCCAGATGATAATTCACATGTTTGGCATCTTTTTGTAGTTAGAACATCGAAACGGAATGAATTACAGATATACTTGACTGAGAATGGAGTTCAAACCCTTATTCATTACCCTATACCTCCGCATAAGCAAAAATGTTATCAGAATTTAAATCAAATAGAGTTACCTATAACCGAGAAAATTCATAATGAAGTTCTATCATTACCAATAAGTCCTGTAATGACTATAGAGGAAATTGAGAGAATTGTAGTTTTATTAAATAATTGGAAGTAATGAAAAAAAGTATTTGGCTGATTAATTACAATGCGATGCCCCCAAAATTGGAGTCTAGGCTGCGAACCATAAAATTTGCTCACTATTTGAAGCAAGAAGGATATAATGTTAAAATTTTTGCATCGAGCATAATGCATAATAAAAACATTGATCTTATTGAGGATAAAAGTAAGTATATTGAAAAATCGTACGGAGATTTGGATTTTGTGCATATAAAATCTGTAATGTATAATTCGAATGGTTTTAAACGTTTGCTGAGTATCTTTTTATTTCATTTCAGACTTCACTTCATCAGTAAAAAATTTGAAAAACCTGATGTTATTCTTCACTCTGGTTGGCCTCCTTTCGGTAATATTACCTATTTCACTGCACGAAGAATGAAATGTAAGTATATTGTTGAGGTTCAGGATTTATGGCCTGAATCTTTCGTTACGTTTGGATTAGTTAAAAGAGGGAATCTTTTACTTAAAATAGCATATTGGGCTGAAAAGTGGATGTACAAAAAAGCCGATGAGCTTGTTTTCACTATGGAAGGAGGTAAGGATTATATTGTAAGTAAAAAATGGGATAAGGCTAATGGCGGACCTATTGATTTAGCAAAAGTTCATTATATAAATAATGGAGTAGACTTACAAGATTTTAATTATTATAGAGATAATTTTAAGATAGAAGATAATGATCTTAACGATGATTCTATTTTCAAAGTAATTTACTTAGGATCTCTAGGTTTAGCTAACAATGTAAAAAGGTTAATTGATGCGGCAGCTTGCCTTCAGGATCATACTAATATTAAGTTTTTAATTTATGGTGATGGCGATGATCGATTATTTCTTGAACAATATGTTGAAGAAAACAAGTTAACCAATGTAATATTCAAGCAAAAGTGGATTGATCCTGAATATGTACCCTATGTTTTATCGAGGAGTTCTCTTAATATGTTGAATTGTTTTCCAAATGATGTCTTTAAATATGGTGGAAGCCAAAGTAAATTTTTTCAATATTTAGCCAGTGGAAAGCCCATTTGTTCGAATATACAAATGGGTTATTGCCAAATAAGTAAGCATAATTTAGGAATTGCAGATATTTATAATTCTTCAAAAGAGTATGCTGATGCAATTCTTTCTATGGCTAAATTGGATAAGGAGCGGTATGATGAAATGTGTTTTCGTTCTAGAGAGCTTTCAAAAGAATTTGACTATAAAGTATTAACAAATAAGATGATAAACTTATTATGAGTATTTCAAGGATGTTTTATTATTAAAACGAGATTTCTTAAATTCAATATTATTTTATTGATGCTAAGTTTTTTGTCTTTAATAAGTTGAATTACGATTAATATATTTATTAAAAATCTTATTATAATTTGAAATAATAAGAAAAATGAAAATTCCTTTTTCTCCTCCATTTATTGATGAGGATGTTCTTAATGAAGTATCGGATACGCTGAAATCTGGCTGGATAACTACTGGTCCCAAAGTTAAAGCATTGGAGACTGAAATTTCTAAACTTGCCGAAATTTCAAATGTATTATGTGTAAATTCTGCTACTTCGGGTTTAATGCTTGCATTGCATTGGTTTGGAGTAGGTGAGGGCGATGAGGTAATTGTACCATCATATACTTATGCAGCAACTGCTTTGGCTGTAATTCATGTTGGAGCAAAGCCAATTATGGTAGATATTAAAGATGATTTTACAATCGATACATCAGAGCTAAAGAAAAAAATTACAACAAGAACCAAAGCAATAATACCTGTAGATATCGCCGGTTGGCCTGCCGACTATGATACAATTAATCAGATTGTAAAAAATGAAGAAATTATTGCCTTATTCAAACCCGAATCATTGCAACAGAAACAGCTAGGGCGAATTTTGGTTCTTTCGGATGCAGCTCATTCTATAGGTGCAATTTACAAAGGCAAAACCATCGGCTCACTCTGTGATCTGACGGTTTTCTCATTGCATGCTGTGAAAAATGTTACTACAGCTGAAGGTGGTGCAATTTGTATTAATTTACCTAAACCCTTTAGTTGCTCTGAAGTTTATGAGAATATGAGGTTAATGTGCCTTAATGGTCAAACGAAAGATGCCTTTACAAAAAATAAAGCAGGGGGATGGCGCTATGATATTGCTTTACTCGGTTACAAAATGAATATGCCTGATGTCTGTGCTGCAATTGGCCTTGCTCAAATAAGAAAATATAAAACTGTTTTACTTCCCGAGCGAAAAAGAGTTGCATTAAAATATTCACAATTGTTTGCGAATTATGAATGGGCTCATCTACCTTTACTAATTGATAATGAGACTGAAACATCATTTCACATTTACCCTTTAAGAATTAAGAATATCACTGAAAACGAGCGAGATTTAATAATTGAAGAAATATCAAAGGAAGGAATAGCTGTTAATGTTCATTTTATTCCTATGCCTATGCTTACTTTATTTAAGGGTCTAGGATATAAAATTGATGATTATCCTGTGGCATATGATAATTATTCAAGAGAAATCTCTCTTCCAATTTACCCTCAATTAACGAATGCACATGTAAAATTAATTGTTGCTCAAATTGTTAAGGCTTATTTATTAATAGTTAATAATCATGATTAGGTTTTTTGATGTTATTTTGAGTATATCAGGTCTTATTATTTTAAGTCCTCTATTTATTCTATTATCTCTTTGGATAAAAGTAGATTCTAATGGACCTATTTTCTATAAACAAAAAAGAGTTGGAAAAGGGAATATCGACTTTGTATTACTAAAATTTAGGACAATGTATTTAAATTCTGATAAAATTGGGTTAATTACAATTGGAAATAACGATCCTCGTGTAACTCGTTTAGGTTACATTATTCGGAAATACAAAATGGATGAACTACCTCAATTAATTAATGTTTTCATAGGTGATATGAGCCTTGTAGGACCTCGACCAGAAGTTCGAAAATATGTTGATTTTTATACGGAAAAACAAAAAAATATCCTTTCTATAAAACCAGGGATAACTGATTATGCATCAATAATTTTTAGGAACGAAAATGACCTTCTTGCCAAATCGCCAGAACCCGAGAAATATTATATAAATGATATTTTACCCCAAAAAATAGAGTTAAATATGATATATATTCAAAACCGTTCTTTTTATGAATACTTTAAGGTAATTTTTTTAACTCTATTTATACGTGATAAAGAAAAAATACTTAAATTCCAGAAAGCAAAAGGGTAAATTATAAATAATTGATTCATAAAATAAGTATGTTAAATATAATAAAAAAGAGTTTTAAAATAGATGCTATTTATTGCTTAATAATATTACTATTTCTATTTAGGGCATCAATCCCTTCTTTGAAATTTCCTTTTATTATATTTTTTCCTAGTATTTTAATTTATTTAATAATTAAACATAGAGGTATTATATTATCTGTAATCAAAAAATTTGTAAAAAATTATATTTTAATTATCGTAATTATTGCTATTCTTGCTTATAATTTTTTAGTTTCTGATAAATTGTATTTATTCATTTTTAAAGATATTGTAAATTCCTTTATATTAATCTTCATATTTTTATTACTTAGTCTTATAGTCACGCAAAAAAAGCAGTTGAACTATTTTATATATAATTTTATAGATCTTGTTATTTCATTTGCTGTTATAATTTCTATAGTTTTGTTATGTAATTTATTTGATATTTTTTCGAATCACCCTGCATTTGAAACAATAGATATATCTTCCAATTCATTTATTTCACAGCCAAATATAGATTATAATTTTGCATTATTACCCATTTTTTATGGTATTGTATGTATATTATATTTTTTTACTGATGAATATCTAACGAAAATTAAGAAAGGAATTTATAATTTCATCCTAATATTATTTACGATTTGTATATTTTTCTCTGGTTCCAAAAGAGGTATAGTATTATTATTGGGTACAGTAGTTATTATAATGTTAATACAATTCTTTTCGTTTTTTATTAAATATAAATATATAATAACTCTAAGAAGAAACACAATTTTTTATTTAGCCTCAATTTTAATACTATTTTCTTTTCTGTATATTTTTACAGTAAACATAAGTTTTTCGAATAAAAATAGGACATTAGAATTTATTGGTTCAAAAAATGTTTTGTCTACTAAATATAAAATAGCTTCTAATATATATAGATATTTTCCATTTTTTTATAATAATAAAACGTTTGACGAGTTTTTCAAACTAATTTGGTCTGCAAGTTTGAATCCATATGATAATAATGAAAGTTTTGAACCAAAAGACCCAAATAGTATTTGGGGAACTAGACCTCATAAAATAGTATTTCCTCTAAAAGGCGAAAATGTTGAAATAATTCCATCTGGAACTAAAGGCTATTTAATGGATAGTACTTGTAATGCAGATACTTGGGATGGAAATGCTTATTCATTTACCTTAATTGGAAATTGTTTAATTAATAAAATGGATACTTTAAAGGCATCTGTATATTGCTTTGTTTCTAAGGATTTTAATGGAACATGGGCAATGTTATATTCTACGGACTCCATTTTCACACAATGTCATTATGATTTAAATAATAAAGGGAAATGGCAAAAACTTAATTTAAATATTAAATCTTATAAAAATGAGGTATTAATATATTTATACTTTTCTAAATTTGGAGTTACAGACTTTAAATCATTGAGAGGGCATGTAATTTTTGCCTATCCAAAAATCGAAATTATTAGGAAGGACAAAAGGATTGCTTTTTTTAAAAATAATTCTATAATAGATAATACTTTTATATTATTGAATAGAAATGAATCGATTTGTTTGAACTCAGCTCTTTTCAGTTTTCCTTTATTATTGAATGATTTTGGTTGTTTAATAATTAAAGATAAAGACCCTATAAGAAATTGGACCGCACAATTTGTTTCAGAAGATACTACATATCATGGATGCAAAACTTGTATGGCCGTTGATTCGGTTAATAATGGTTTTGGGGTAGATAGAATAGCTCGTTGGAAATTTGCTTGGCAAATCTTTACAAAAGAATATAATTGGAGTCAAAAAATATTTGGAGGAGGTTTTAATTTTTTAAATTGGTATGGAAATTATTTTTTGAAAGATAAAACTAAATCGGATTATCCTCACAACCCTTTTTTGTATATATTACTTTATTCTGGATTAATTGGCCTAGTATTATACTTGTTTTTATTATATAAAGTTTTTTATTATTATATAAAATATATTAAAGAGCATTATGTGTTTTTTATTTTCTTTTTAATTACTTATTTCTTTACTTTTTTTAGTGGTGGAAATCCTTTTGATCCACCAATTATGGGATTTTTTATGATGTTACCTTTTTTTATCCATCATATTCATAAAATAGATCAAAATAAAGAGCCAGAGGTTAATTATAACGATTGAAATAATCGAAAAGAACCAGATTTTAAAGTTATTTAAATAGTAAAAAGATTTCAATGTATTTTGAATTTAAAATCTAATATTCAAACGTAAGAATTATTGACCTTAACAAATAAGTAAGAATAATGAGTATTATATTTTTATTGATTTTATTAGGAGTTTTATCACTTCTATTAACATATATTTTAAGAATTATTTCTATACGACATAAAATTATTGATATTCCAAATGAGAGGAGTTTACATGATATCCCTACCCCACGTATTGGTGGTATAGCCATTGTTATTACTTGGTACTTGGGAATCTCTATTCTTTTTTTATTTAAAATTCTTGAACAGAACTTATATTTTGCTTTATTGAGTGGAAGTTTATTAGCAATTGTTAGCCTTATTGATGATTTAATCAACCTTAAACCTTTTATACGTCTTCTGATACAGTTTGCTTCGGCAATTTTAGCTTTTGTATTTCTGAGTGGATTACGACCACTAATAATTCCGAGAATCGAAATAAATTACTTATTTATCATTTATCCTCTCGCTATAATTGGGATGGTATGGTTTATCAATCTTTTTAACTTCATGGATGGTATTGATGGGTTTGCATCTATTGAAGCAATAATTATTAGCATTGTACTTTTCTGTTTTTCAAGTAATATTATTTGCCTTTTATTGATAGTGTGTATATCAGGCTTTCTATTTTGGAATTGGCCAAAGGCAAAAATTTTTATGGGAGATGTTGGGAGTACACAGTTAGGTTTTATTTTAGTTGTACTAGGTATTTATTTTCACAATACTTATAAACTCTCTATTCTTAATTGGATTATGCTAGCTTCTCCTTTTTGGTTTGATGCAACCTTAACTTTATATAGAAGATGGAGAAAAGGTGAAAAACTAAGCCAAGCGCATCGAAAACATGCTTATCAGAGAATTGTGCAAGCTGGTTTTTCTCATCTCAAGGTGGATGTTTATTTGATTCTTGTTAATTTAACAATAATCTCTTTGATATTAATTTATAGAGAGATTAAAATATTACAAATACCTCTTTGTATATTAAGTATTTTATTTCTCTATTTTTTAACAAGAAAAATTGATAAAAAAATACCTTTCTAAGAGTTTAATTTTAAATATTTTATCTGTACATAGAATATTTTGAATACAAATCATTTAAAAATAGCATACAAATCCTGTGATTACTATTTTTTTAATTTAAAGTTTTTGAGGAGTATTTTTATTTTGATTTCAGGAACAAAAATTTAACATTAATTCCCAAACTGTTCTTCTTGCATATTTATTTTATCTAGAAATATTTAGAATTTATTCCTATGTAGGAATACGAATTTGATCGTAATTAAATGCAAAAAAAGGTCGAACAATATTATCTGATACATTTTAAATATGAGTTTTAAAATACTTATAATTAGTTCTTTATATACTGAATACTTAAAACAATATTATCAAAAGCACTCGTTTATTATAAATACTCCATTTGATCAACAGTATTTGCATTTACTTGAAGATACATCTGAACCCGTTGGCTCTTATATCAAAATGTATAATAAGCTAGGAATAGATGCAAGATGTATTATCGAAAATGCAGATTTTCTACAGAGACAATGGGCGATAGAGAACAATATAAAAACGACCGATGACAAGCATCTAATTTATGAACAGATAAAGAGTTTTAACCCAGAAATATTGTGGATTGAGAATATTAATCTTGTAGAAAAAGATTGGATAAATTACCTTCGAAGTACTGTCCCAAGTATTCGCCTTGTTATTGCTAATCATTGTGCACCCTATAATTCAAGAATTATAGAAAGGTTTAAAAATTTAGATTTTATTATAACCTGTACTCCGGGTATAAGAGATGATTTTGAAAAAAATGGTTTGAAATCTTTTCATGTTTATCATGGTTTTAATCCTGCTGTTTTAGATAAAATAAATGATGATAATAATTTCCCGCAAAATGATTTTGTTTTTTCAGGATCATTGCTAATGGGAGGTGGGTTTCATCGTAAACGGATAGAGTTAATAGAGAGTATTTTTAAAGAAAATATCGACCTAAAGATTTATGGAAACCTTGAGAAAAGGCACAAGATTAGGGCTAAGCAATCTGTTTATTATGCAATTAATATATTAAATAAGATTAAAATGGGAGGGTGTATTCGAGGTATTCCATTATTAAATAAATA
The DNA here is from genome assembly GCA_013376985.1 of Bacteroidales bacterium. Classification (GTDB taxonomy): domain Bacteria; phylum Bacteroidota; class Bacteroidia; order Bacteroidales; family Tenuifilaceae; genus UBA8529. The sequence continues at coordinate 15,663 of JACABB010000028.1, read as the reverse complement.
TGAGGAGTACGGGGTTACATCCATATCAAATTATTCAAAAAAATTGATTAAGGCCACTGAGCCTCCTGTTTTTGGCATTGATATGTTTAAACTATTGAAAAATGCTAAAATAATTTTAAATAATCATGGAGAGGTTGCAGGAGAATATGCTGGTAATATGAGATTATTTGAGGCAACAGGAGTTGGAAGTTGTTTAATAACTGATAGTAAGAAAAATATGGAGGAATTATTTGTTAAAGGCGATGAGGTAGTACTTTATGATAGTTTTGAAGAATGTATAGAAAAAGTTAAATGGTTATTGAACAATGAGAATGAAAGAATGAAGATTGCAAAATCAGGGCAGGGTAGAACGCTTAAAACACATTCTGTTGAAGAAAGGTGTAAATTATTAATTAGTATAATTGCAAAAGAGTTAAGAAAATAGTTCTTATGGCTTATATAATAGATCTTAAAACATTTACGGATAATAGAGGAAATCTTACAGTTATTGAGAAAGTCCTCCCATTTGAAATAAAAAGGATTTTTTACATATACGGAGTTGATGATTCAGTTAGAGGAGGGCATCGACATCATAAGACAGTTCAAGCAGCAATATGTATTAAAGGTGAATGTAAAATATTCAACAATAATGGTAAAAACAAGGAAGTTTTTAATTTAAATAAACCTGCTGCTTGTTTAATCCTTGAACCTAAAGATTGGCATCAGATGTTTGATTTCTCAAAAGATGCAATATTAATGGTTTTGGCATCAGAAAATTATGATGAGCAGGACTATATATTTCAGAAATATGATGATTGAGTATGCAAATCTAGCAAAGCTAAACCGATTATATTTTGATGAACATAAATATCAACTATTCCTATGGATACGATGTTTATGATGTTGTCAAAATTTTAAATAAATTTTAGAATAGTCAATATCAATGTCCAATATCTATCATATTTGCACCTATTTTGATTTTAATTTTTTACCCAGAGGGCTTGCATTATATAATTCAATAAAACGATATCATAGCGATTTTATTTTATATGTGTTGGCTTTTGATGGGCAAACTTTCACATACCTTTCTGATTTAAAGTTTGATAACCTAAAACCAATTTCAATATCAACTTATAATAAATACTTTAGTACATCGCAGGATAAGTATGAGGATCGGAAGCAATACTACTTCTCAGCAACTCCAAATATATGTTTGTACGTACTAGATAATTATCCGGCTGTTGATTTACTGCTTTACCTTGATGCTGATGTATATGTGTATAATTCTCTTGACCCTTTGTATAAAGAGTTAGGTAAATCATCTATTGCGATTTGTTCACATAGATTTCACCCAGTTTTTAATTTACTATCAAAGAACTACGGGAGGTTTAATGTTGGAGTTAATTTATTTAGAAATGATAAAGTTGGACGAAGATGTCTGTTGGAATGGAAAGCTGAATGCGATAGTTGGTATCCCAATCAACCAGGTTATCCCCTGAAATTTTTTTCGGATCAAATCTTTCTAGATAGCTGGTGTAATAGATATCCCGAAATTACAGTTATAAAAAATATTGGAGTAGATGCAGCTCCTTGGAATATATCAAACTATAAGGTTAAATCAGAAAATGGACAATATTATCTGAATAATAGCCCTTTAATTATATATCATTTTTCTTCTTTAAAGAAGATTGATAGTAGAACTTGGAATGGAAATACAATTTTCTATTTTGCGTCAATTAAAGGGGCTCTTCTGGAAATGTATAAAAATTATATATTTGACGTTGAATCACACGGTTTGAACAATTCGTGTGTAACAACACTTACACATACGAATAGTTTCATAAAGAGAATTTTTTATTTTTTCGGAAAACTATTTTTGAATGAGACGATCAAAGGGCACTCTTAATAACTAAAATATTTTAGGATTATGTTTGACAATAAAACCTTACTAATAACTGGTGGTACTGGATCGTTTGGTAATGCTGTTTTAAAACGATTTCTTAATACGGAGATAAAGGAAATTCGAATATTCTCTCGCGATGAGAAGAAACAGGATGATATGCGCCGCTATTATAATGATAAGAAAATCAAGTACTACATTGGAGACGTTAGGGATTATAATAGTATTAAAAGCGCTATGATTGGTGTTGATTATGTATTTCATGCAGCAGCCTTAAAACAGGTGCCTTCATGCGAGTTTTATCCGAGTCAAGCTGTTCAAACAAATATAATAGGTAGCGAAAATGTTGCTAACGCTGCAATAGCTAAAGGTGTTAAAAAATTTGTATCATTAAGTACTGATAAAGCGGTATATCCAGTTAATGCTATGGGCATTTCAAAAGCCATGATGGAGAAAATTATTATAGCAAGCAGTAGGATAAGTGAAAAGACGGTTTTCTGTTGTACACGATATGGAAATGTAATGGCATCAAGAGGTTCAGTGATTCCTCTTTTCATTCAACAAGCAAAGGAGAATAAAATCCTTACAGTTACAGATCCCGCAATGACACGTTATTTAATGTCCCTAGATGATTCTGTTGATTTAGTGCTCTTTGCATTTCAACATGGTAATTCGGGCGATATTTTTGTTCAAAAATCACCATCATCTACAGTTGGTGATTTAGCTCAGGCGATAATTGAACTATTCAAATCAAAAAGCAGAATAGGCGTAATTGGAACTCGACATGGAGAAAAACTCTATGAAACCTTACTGAGTAGAGAGGAGATGGTAAAAGCGCAGGATATGGGTGATTATTACCGTGTTCCCTCCGATAATAGGGATTTGAATTATGATAGTTTTTTTGTTGAAGGCATTGTTGAAACATCAGCAAAAGATGATTATACATCGCATAATACAACTATTTTGACTATTCCACAAATTAAGGAACTTCTATTAAAATTGGATTACGTAAAGAATGAGTTAAATAAAAGTGGTAATGAAAAAGGTACTTATAACGGGTTCTAATGGTTTTATTGGTAAGAATTTACTTATCAATCTAAAGTATATCGAGGATATAGACGTTCTTACATTTGATATAGAAGATGATAGAAACTTATTAAAGGATTCTCTCAGTCAAGTTGACTTTGTTTTCCACTTAGCCGGTATTAATAGACCCACTAGGATTGAAGAATTTAAAGAGGGTAATGCTGAATTAACGCAAATATTGGTTGATACGTTGATTGATTTAAAAAAATTTGTACCCATTGTTTTTAGTTCTACAACTCAAGCTATTCTAGATAATCCATATGGAATTAGTAAACTTGAGGCAGAAAGTCATATTCTAAGATACCGTGAAAAAGGTGGTTTAGGCTATATTTATCGCTTAACCAATGTGTTTGGTAAATGGTGTAAACCAAACTACAATTCTGTAGTTGCTACTTTTTGCCACAATATTGCTCATGGCATTGATATAACTATTTCAGACAGGAACAAGGAATTGGAATTGATTCATGTTGATGATGTAATTGAGGAGTTTTTAGATATCCTTTTCGATAGAAACCCCTATTCATCAAATAAAATTCTTTATGTTACACCAATATATAAGATAACCCTTGGAGAACTAGCGGATCTTATTTATTCTTTTAATAGAATACCTGAAACTGGAATTATTCCAAATATGAATAATGATTTTGAAAAAAAATTGCATTCAACGTATCTTTCGTATATTTTACCCGAAAAAGCATCATATTCACTGGTAAAGTTTACCGATGATAGAGGATTCCTTTTTGAATTGATAAAATCAAATTCACTAGGGCAGATATTTATATCAAAAACAAAACCAGGAATAACCAGAGGGAATCATTTTCATCACTTAAAAAATGAGAAATTTTGTGTAATAGAAGGAGAGGCTGTAATAAAATTTAGGCATATTGTAACGAATGAAACTGCTGAGTTTAAAGTTTGCGGAGAAGAACCTAAAGTAGTTGATATTTTACCTGGTTATACACATTCAATAACGAATGTTGGTGAAACGAATTTGATTACTTTTTTTTGGGCAAACGAACCTTTCAATAAAGATAAACCCGATACGTATTTTGAAAAGGTTTAATATGAAGAAATTTAAAATACTAACTGTTGTTGGAACTCGCCCTGAAATTATTAGGTTATCAAGAGTTCTGAGTAAACTTGATTCAGAAGAATCAATAGAACATATACTTGTCCATACAGGGCAAAACTATGATTATGAGTTAAACGAAGTTTTTTTTAATGAGCTTGAACTACGAAAACCTAATTATTTCTTGAATGCAGCAGGTGTTAATGCAGCAGAAACAATTGGAAAAATCATAATAAGTATTGATCCGATTTTAGAAAAAGAACAACCCGATGCTTTTTTAGTTTTGGGGGATACGAATAGTTGCCTATGCGCAATTCCTGCTAAGAAGAGAAAGATTCCTATTTTTCATATGGAGGCAGGAAATCGTTGTTTCGATCAACGTGTTCCTGAAGAGACAAATCGAAAAATAGTTGATCATATCAGTGATATTAATCTGACTTATAGTGATATAGCACGTGAATATTTACTCAGAGAAGGCTTGCCTGCTGATCGAATTATCAAAACGGGTAGTCCAATGTATGAGGTACTAAATTATTATTTACCTAAAATTAAATCGTCTAATATCATTAACGATTTGGGACTCAAAGAAGGTCAGTATTTTGTAGTTTCATCGCATAGGGAGGAAAATGTCAACTCTGAGTTTAATTTTAACGAACTTGTAAATACCCTTAACACAATTGCTGAAGAATATTCTATGCCCATTCTTGTTTCAACTCACCCACGTACTCGTAGTCAGATTAATAATAAAAATATAAATTTTCATAAAAATATCATTCTTAGCAAACCCCTTGGTTTCCTTGATTATATAAAACTTCAAATGAGTGCCTTTGCTGTTTTATCCGATAGTGGTACAATTTCAGAGGAATCATCAATTTTGAATTTTCCAGCATTGAACATACGTGAAGCACATGAACGACCAGAGGCGATGGAGGAGGCTTCCGTTATGATGGTTGGATTAAAATGCGAAAGAATAATGCAGGGTTTATCTGTTCTTGCAAAGCAGACCAGGGGTAATTCTCGGAATCTTAGGCTCGTTTCAGATTATTCTATGCCAAATGTTTCCGATAAGGTTGTCCGAATAATGCTTTCTTATACTGATTATATTAACCGTATAGTTTGGTCTGTAAGTAAATAAAATGAAAATACTTGTTGTTTCTCAATATTTTTGGCCTGAGAATTTTAGGATTAACGATTTTGTGGATGGAATGTCTCAAAGAGGTCATGAGATAACAGTTCTTACAGGCAAGCCTAATTACCCCTCTGGTAGATTTTATAGCGGGTACACTTTTTTTAATAAAAGAGTAGAATTCTATAATGGAATAAAAGTAATTCGATCGCCTTTAATTACACGAGGAAATAGTGGAGGAGTAAGGTTATTTATTAATTATTTATCTTTTGCTTTTTTTGCAAGTTTTTGTGCTCTATTTAGGGTAAAGGGTAAATATGATTTGATATTTGTTTATCAACTATCTCCTGTTACAGTTGGTATTCCTGCTATGATTTTAAAAAAGAAATTTAGAATTCCTCTATTTTTCTGGATTTTAGATTTATGGCCTGAAAGTGTTGAAGAAGCGAGTAATATTAGAAATACCAGTGCAATCAAACTGCTAACCTCATTAGTTAAATATATTTACAAAAAATCCGATAGAATATTTATATCATCCAATTCTTTTTCTCGCTCTATAAGTGAAAAAAATGTTGAAAAGAATAAGATTGTTTATTTTCCAAATTGGGCTGAGGAATTGTACCTATCTGATAATATTCAAAATTCAAAATATACAAACTTATTACCTACTGGTTTTAAAATAATGTTTGCAGGGAATATTGGTGTTGCCCAAGATTTTGAATCGATTATTAATGCTGCGGAACTTGTAAGGTACAATAAAGACATTCATTGGGTTATTCTTGGGGATGGTCGAAAAAAACAATGGCTTAAAAATGAGATTGATAAAAGACAGTTAACATCTAATTTTCATCTTCTAGGTAGCTATCCTCCAGAAGAAATGCCCAATTTTTTTTGCCATGCAAATACTATGCTTGTCTCGCTAAAAGATTCAAAGATTCTTAGTTTAACTGTTCCTGCAAAAATTCAATCTTACTTAGCTTTTGGAAAACCAATTTTAGCAATGTTGAATGGGGAGGGAACTGATATAATTAATAAAGCAAACGCTGGTATATCATGCGAGTCAGGTAATTACATTAAACTTGCACAGAATGTTGAAAGTATGTTTAACATGAAGCCTAATCAGCTAGATGAAATGGGCATTAATGCAAAAAAATACTATAATCAACACTTTAATAGAAAAATTCTCTTTGAGAGATTTGAGAATGTATACAATGAGTTCATGAATATAAAAGAGTAAATAGTTCCTAATGCTTTTGTGAATTTCCTATAAAAATTATCAAAATAATAGAAGATCAATACAAAATTGTATCGTGGTTTATCGAATTAATTATATTTACAAAATTTTATATCGAAAATTTTTATGGTTAGTTGCACTAGAATTTTATTTATCTTTTTTGTTTTGCTCTTATTTTCAGGTTGTAAAAAAGAAGAAGATGATGAAATATATCTTGATTCGACAAAAACGATTAAAATTTCAGATGGTATTAGTGTTGATAATGGATATCATATTCACGATTCAAACTTAAACTTAAAAGCTTACGATGCTTTTTTAAAATATCTTACCTCGTCAAATCATTTTAAGATTGTAACCCAACGAGAGTTTGCTAATGCGACTTCTAATGATAAAGTTATTATTTCATTAAGATATGATATAGATGATGATATAAATGCAGCAATTAAGTTTGCGTATAGGGAAAAAAAATATGGCATTAGATCTACCTATTATATTCTTCATAGTTCAGGTTATTATGGAATTACAAAATTGAATTATTTTAAAAGAAATGATAAGATAATTAGGTATCTACAAAAGATTCAGAATGATTTCGGTCAGGAAATAGGTTGGCATAACGATTTGGTAACCCTTCAGATAGTTTATAATATTGACTCTCGGAAGTATTTGAAAGACGAGTTAGGCTGGTTAAGAGCAAATGGCATTAATGTATACGGAGCCGTCGCTCATGGAAGAGAGTATTGTTACCAATATCATTACCTTAATTCATATTTTTGGAATCATACAATAGGAGCAAGTCAAGGTTTTTTTTATAACTGGGAATATGTTCCAATTGGTGGCGAATATAAGAAAATAGAGAAGGATAACCTTAGTAGTTATAATCTTGAGTACGATGGTGACCAGTTTATGGCTGATTATCGTTTTGCTGATGTTAATAGGGATAATGGTAAGATGTGGTACATGGGAAAGGTTAATTTTGATGCTATTCAACCCGGTAAAAAGGTTATTATAATTTTACATCCTCAACATTGGGACTAAATTCTGTGAAAGATTTTTAATACATGTTTTCTGATAAATTATTAGTTTCCGTTAATAAACTATCATCCCTATTAATTTTGGTGATAGTTTTTTTTATTCCTATTAGGATTAAACTATCCATTATTTTTATTCCTTTACTGGTACTTTGCTGGTTATTAAGTGGTGATTGGAAGAATTCCATTGAGGGAATTAGAAATAATCGGTTTTCTCAACTTCTTATATTTTTTTGGTTTTTACACCTATTTAGTGTTTTATATTCAATTAACTGGCAATATGGTTTGCTTGATGTTCAGGAAAAGTTATCATTTTTAGTATTTCCATTATTTTTTATAACCTATTCAACCTCAAATAGAATTAAAGTTATAAATATTCTTAAGATTTTTTTATTAGGTTGTTTGGTATCCAGTATAGTTTGCATTACTAATGCATTTCATAATTCAATTTCATTTGGCGCATCGGGATTGGTTTTTAACCCCATACCAAAGGAGGTTTGGTGGGAAAATTATTTTCTTTATTACAGATTCTCTTTTCTAAACCATCCATCTTATCTATCAATGTTTTTCACTTTCTCAATAGCAATTCTATTCTTACTTATCAAGAATAATCAGTTGACAAATAAGTTCACTTTACTCTACGTTTTCACTATTCTATATTTCACTTTTATGAACTATTTACTATCATCAAGAGTTGGTTTGTTTGCCACATCAGTTGTTGAGGTAATTGGTTTTATATGGATTTTCTATAGACGTGTTAGTATTTTATTAAAAATTCTAGTAGTATCTATTATTCCTATTTTTTTGATAGTGTTTATTGGGATGAACAAAAGAATAAATCAGATAGATAAAACAAATAGTAATATTTATGAGAGCAGAACTTCTTTAAATTATTATGTGAGTAAAGTATTTGACGAGAGAATGGAAATTTGGAGATGTATTCCACCGTTAGTTGTAGAAAAACCGATTTTTGGATATGGTGTTGGAGATGCTAAACCTGCATTACAAAAGGAGTATGAGAAGAAAGGACTGATAGATAATTTGAAACTTAAGTATAATGCACATAATCAATTTTTAGAAACACTTGTTGGTTTAGGTTTTATTGGTTTATTCTCTCTTTTGCTACTTTTGGTATATCCTATTTTTATGGTAGTTAGAAAGAAAAATAACTTTATTGAATTGATGTTTTTGGGAATACTTAGCATTAATTTTTTGTTTGAATCAATTTTTGAGCGTGTTACAGGTGTTATTTTCTTTGCATTATTCTATAGTTTATTCTTCTGCTTTAAAGAGATTGATTAGCTTTATAAATTATCTAAAAAAGAAAAAAGCGGGATACCCCGCTTTTTTCTTTTTTAGTATTGTTGGTTTTTAATCAAAGACCAAATTTTTGCTCGCAATTGCCAAAGAAGAGAAAATAATAAACCAAGTATTGCAAAAACTATTATCCATATTTTTAAAAATTTAATAAGAGGATTTTCAGCTTTTGAAAGTTGCGTGAAATCTTGGATAATTGTTATTGGGTCAGGGTTTAGGACAAGATCTTTTTCAAGAATTAATTTTTTGTTATAAAGACTTAAAATATCATTATGGTAAAGTCTTGCTTCTTTTTCATTAAGTACAATCATTTGACTATTACCCCCTTTTTGCATTTTTGGTACTTCAAAATACTGCACTTTTTGAAGGCTATCAAGTTTACTAATTTCACTTTGATATTCTGAAATCATACTTTTTGCCTGTCTTATTCTTACTTCATTATTTTGAAGAATAAATGGATTTGTACTTATATACTTCTTAATCCCGTCTCTTACATTTGAGAAAATAGTTTCATCATATACGCTAATCCTTAAATAGAATACATCAGGTAACCTTTTTTGTGTTGTATCTTTTGGGTTATATGTTTTATTATAGTCAATATAGTCTGCAATTTTATCTTTGTTAATATCTATACCGTAAAATGCTTCAATAGATCTTATCTTTTCTGCCTCTTTAGGCATTGTACCTAAATAACTTCCTAGCGCATTATAGTTTTTATTCTCAAATAGATCGTTTAGTAAATTTATAGAATTAACAATAACACTATTGTTCATTGAATTAGAACGAGCTACCATTTCAGATGAGTAGAACCTTGGAGTAGTATTATAAAAGTAGTAACCCACAAATCCTCCAATAATGGAAAAAGCTAGTATCCACAAAGATTTTCTAATTAGTAATAAAAAGAAGGATTTAATAAGTTCAACAATCCAGTAGAAAAATTTCTTTATTCCTATCCCTATTCTATTGAATAATTCCAATAGATCAATTTCGTCAGTGGCTTTCTGATTATCCATAATAGATTTATTTTTGATTACGAAAATACTAATTTATTATTCATTTCGTAAATTAACTATATATTTTAGTATCAAAATTGTTTAAATTGAATTTTTATATTTACCAAAAAAAGCAATGAAAAAGGTTTTGCTAACTGGCGGAACAGGTTTTATCGGATCGCATACTGCTGTTGAATTAATAAATTCGGGATATCAAGTAGTTATTGTTGATAATCTGTCTAATTCAACCATCGATTCATTAGATGGAATTGAAAATATTACTGGGGTTAGACCTGAATTTGTTAAAGCTGATTGCTCCGTTTTTTCAGAAATGGAATCCCTTTTCGAAAAGCATGGTGGTTTTAATTCAATCATACATTTTGCGGCACTTAAATCAGTTGTTGAGTCGGTTGAGAAACCCTTAAAATATTATAACAATAACATAATCTCGTTGATTTATCTTATACAGTTATTACAAAAAGGGGGTGGAGGTAATATCGTTTTTTCAAGCTCATGCACTGTTTACGGTCAGCCAGAAAAACTACCTGTTTCAGAGGAATCACCTTATCAACCAGTTGCATCACCCTATGGCAATACAAAAAAAATTTCCGAAGATATACTTCGCGACACGGTAAATTCTAATAAATCAATCAAGGTAGTTGCATTACGATATTTTAATCCTATCGGAGCTCATCCGTCAGCAGAGATAGGTGAATTAATTATCGGAAAACCTTTATATTTGTTACCATACATTACGCAAACGGCTATTGGAATAAGGGATAAACTGCAAATATTTGGTAATGATTATGATTCACCCGATGGAACTGCAATTCGCGATTACTTCCATGTTGTAGATCTTGCAAAAGCACATGTTTTGGCACTTGATCGGTTGGTTGAAAAAAAGAATAAATCGGGTTTTGAGGTATTCAATCTAGGAGCAGGAAAAGGCTCTACTGTACTCGAAATTGTTAAGGCATTTGAAAAGGTTACTGGTGTAAAGTTAAACTACGAGATTGTTGGGCGTAGGGCAGGAGATGTGGAGCAGGTTTGGGCAGATACTTCACTTGCTCAGAAAGAGCTTGGTTGGCAAACTGAGAGTACCCTTGAAGATGCATTGTTGACTGCTTGGAATTGGGAGAAGAGGTTACGGGGAAAAGAGGGTAAATAAGAAATATTTGTAAATTCGACTAAAAAGGAAATCCCAGAAACATTCTGGGATTTTCCTTTTATTAGGCTAGATGAAGTAACTTATTAGAACACCTGCTGCGAGAGTACTGGCTATTACACCTGCTACGCTAGGCCCCATTGCATGCATTAGTAAATGGTTATTTTTATCATATTCTAAGCCCACAATCTGCGATGCTCTTGCGCTATCAGGTACAGCAGAAACACCAGCATTTCCGATTAAAGGGTTAATTCTATTGTCGGGTTTGAGGAATAGGTTTAGAACTTTTACGAAGATTATACCAATAACCGTTGAAACAATAAACGATATTGTTCCAATCAATATAATCCAAATAATCTTATTTGAGTTAAAAATGCTACTTTGAACCGATATACCAACCGTAAATCCAATAAGAATGGTGATTATATCAATCATTGGACCTTTGGCGGTTTCGGCAAGACGTTTTGTTACTGCGCTCTCCTTTAATAGATTTCCGAAGAAAAGCATTCCAAGTAAAGGTAATGAAGCAGGAACAACAAACGCGGTTAATAGCAATCCAAATATAGGAAAAAGAACCTTCTCCAATTGAGTGACCTGACGTGGAGGTTTCATCTTGATTAACCTCTCTTTTTTGGTCGTCAAAAGTTTCATAATTGGAGGTTGTAGTACAATCACAAGTGCCATTAAGATGTAGGTGGTAATTGCAATTGAACCCAATATATCTGGTGTAAGCTTTGATGAAAGGAAGATTGCTACAGGGCCATTTGCACTTCCTATCATTCCGATTGTACTGGCTTCCGCATGGGTGAGTCCAATACTTGAGGAGATAAGAAACGAAGCAAGTATTCCTAATTGTGCGAATGCCCCAATCAATATTAATTTAGGATTAGATATTATTGAACTGAAATCTGTCATAGCGCCTAACCCTAAAAATATTAAGGCTGGGTATAGCCCGTGAGTTAACCCATATTGAAGTTGGTTTAGGATACTTCCTTGTACATCAACCCCAATTTGAAGCCCATGAGGTAGTGGAATATTCCCAATAATTATCCCAAATCCGATTGGGATAAGGAGGAGCGGCTCGCGTTCTTTTACAATTGCTAAATAGATAAGAGCAAGACCCAAACAAATCAAAATGAAATGACCCCAAGATATGCCCGAAAATGAGGTAAAACTGATGAATTGCTGAAAACTCTCCTGTAGTTGGGACGCAATACTAGTCGAATTTTCCATTTTTATTCTCCTATAATTATCAGAACATCACCTTCCAGAACGTTATCACCTTTTTTCACTTTAACCTCGGTAACACGCCCTTCCTTATCAGAGTCGATATTGTTTTCCATCTTCATCGCCTCAAGTACAAGGATTTTTTGCCCTCGTTTAACCATATCTCCAGGTTTGATGTGAACATCAAGTATAACCCCAGGTAATGGAGATTTTATGGAACCGGTTGTTGCAACACCAGGGCTTTGTGTTTTAGCTAATGTTGGGTGTGTATCTGTGGATGGTACAGATGCCGCACGAACCAACTTTGGTGTTTTTGTCTGCTTGAGTTCCTTGTCAATCTCAACCTTATAAGGAGTTCCATTTACTTCTAGTTCAGCGGTAGTTCCGTCGATGTTGGTAATGTTTACATTGTAATCATTACCGTTTATTTTGAATTTGAATTCTTTCATGATAAGATCTGTTTTTGAAGATTATTTTCGAGGGTTTTGTCTTAAACCATAAATTTTCGAACTCCAAGGAGAGTAGCTCTTAGCAGCCCTATTTATGGTAAGTATTGTCGACTCGTGATCGTGTTGCTCTGTTTCGTAAAGGTAAAGTGCAGCCGATATTGCCGCAAATACTTCACCTGATATTTCCTCGTGAACAGCTGTTTTGCCTTCTAGTGCTGCAGTCGCTTCCTTATTCTTCTTTTGCTTACCAACTGTGTATATATTTATTATCTTCAAAATAAAGTACATAACGAATAATAAAAGAAAAACAATGATTAGCGAAGCTAAAATCATACCAGTACCAGAACCTTGATTCAACTGGTTGGCTTCAACACTCTGAGCAGAACTGAAAAACCCAATGATTACCAACCCAACTGTGAATGCAATTTTCTTTGCTAACATTTTCATGGTTTGCATTTTGTTTGATTATAGTGGTAGGTTTGAGTGCTTCTTTGGAGGATTAACATCCTTTTTGGTTGCAAGTGCTTGTAATGCTCTGATTATCCTGAAACGGGTATTTCTAGGTTCAATAACATCATCGATGTAACCAAATTTAGCAGCAACGTATGGGTTAGCAAATTTCTCTTTGTATTCTGCTTCTTTTCTAACCAAAAGTTCAACTTTTGCTTTCTCATCCTCGATATTGTCGAGTTCGCGACTTAGAAGAACTTCAATAGCACCTTTAGGGCCCATTACAGCAATTTCTGCACTTGGCCAAGCGTAGTTTATATCACCACGAAGATGTTTTGAACTCATCACATCATAAGCACCACCATAGGCTTTTCGGAGAATAACCGTAATTTTAGGTACTGTTGCCTCGCCAAAAGCATAAAGTAGTTTGGCACCATGAATGATAATACCATTATATTCCTGACCTGTTCCTGGAAGGAATCCCGGAACATCAACCAAGGTAACAATTGGAATATTAAATGCATCGCAGAAACGAACAAAACGTGCGGCTTTGCGTGAGGCGTTAATATCAAGTACACCAGCTAAGTATTTTGGTTGATTTGCAACAATTCCAACCGATTGACCATTAAATCTAGCAAATCCAATAAAAATATTCGGAGCATAATCGCGCTGAACCTCTAAATATTCTCCATTATCGGCAATAGAGCTTATAACATCTTTCATGTCATAAGGCTTATTTGCATTATCGGGAATAATTTCGTTCAATGAGTCATCAAGTCTATCGATAGGATCTGTGCATGGGGCTAACGGTGGCTCTTCAAGATTATTTTGTGGGAGATAGCTTAACAGTTTGCGTAGAAGCATTATACCTTCCTCTTCATTCTCAGATACAAAATGCGCTACACCTGATTTTGTTGAATGAACAGAAGCTCCACCGAGTTCTTCGGATGTAACCGTTTCGCCTGTAACAGTTTTTACTACTTTAGGACCAGTTACAAACATATAGCTTGTATCCTTGTTCATCATTATAAAATCGGTGAGAGCTGGTGAGTAAACAGCACCTCCAGCGCAAGGACCAAAAATTGCAGATAGCTGAGGAATTACACCTGATGCAAGGATATTACGTTCAAAAATTTCCGCATAACCTCCAAGGCTATTAACACCCTCTTGAATACGAGCACCTCCTGAATCGTTGATACCAATTACAGGAGCACCAACCTTCATTGCCATATCCATTACCTTGCAGATTTTAGCTGCAAACATTTCGGACAGAGAGCCTCCAAAAACTGTAAAATCTTGTGAGAAAACGTATACTAAACGACCATCAATTGTACCATAGCCTGTTACTACACCATCGGAAAGGTACGATTCTTTCTCCAACCCAAAATCGATACAACGATGCGATACAAACATATCAAACTCTTCGAAACTACCCTCATCAAGAAGCATGTTTAACCTCTCACGGGCAGTGAATTTCCCTTTTTTATGTTGGGCTTCAATTCTCTTTTCCCCTCCTCCAAGTTTTGCTTTTTCGCGGAGGGCGATTAGTTCCTGAATTTTCTTTTCCTGACTTGTACTCATTTTTGTGTGTGCTATTTTGTGGGATTATTTATTCTTGTCCTCGCAAAGTTCTGTTAATACACCAAATGTTGATTTTGGGTGAAGGAAAGCAATATCCAAGCCTTCAGCACCTTTTCTAGGTGTTTTATCAATTAGAGTTACACCACTCTTTTCTGCATCTTGAAGTGCTTCTTCTATATTTTTAACAGCAAAAGCCATATGATGAATGCCTTCGCCTTTCTTTTCAAGAAATTTTCCAATTGGTCCTTCGGGATCGGTTGATTCTAAAAGTTCGATTTTTGTTTGACCTACCATAAAAAAAGCTGTTTTTACTTTTTGCTCTTTAACTTCTTCAATGTTATAGCATTTTAGACCAAAGGTCTTTTCATAATAGGTAATTGCTTCGTTAAGATTTTTAACGGCAATTCCAATGTGTTCAATATGTGATAATTGCATAATTTTGGTTTTTTGTTTTTATTGACACAAAAGTAAATCCTTTGATTTGATTATAAGTATGAAATATGTTGTGTATTTTATTGTTATGCAACATAGATGTAAAGCATGAAAATGAGAAATCAGTAATTTTTAGGGACAGATTTGTGGAGAATTTAGATGGGAGTGGAAAGTGGAAAGTGGAAAGTGGAAAGTGGAAAGTGGAAAGTGGAAAGTTGAAAGTTGAAAGTTGAAAGTGGAAAGCGACAAGAATAAAATTATAGCCTCAACCCCAGGCGCAGCGCACCGAAATACCTATTTAACGTCAGATTCGATGTAAGGTGTCATTGGCTGCGCCGAACTCGCAAGCTCGGTTCTGAACGAAGCGAAGGATCTTCTACATATAGATGGTTGCTTTCAGCGAATCCTTCGGATTTCACTCCGTTCAGCATGACAAGAAACGGTATGCTCTGGAAATTTCAACCCCTTTCCTTAATGATGATGAATTGTAATATGAAACCTTTGTCATCCTGAGTGAAGCGAAGGATCTTACCAATGTCATCCTGAGCGGAGCGAAGGATCTTATACATATAAATGGTTGCTTTCAGCGAATCCTTCGGATTTCACTCCGTTCAGCATGACAAGAAAC
>JACABB010000027.1 GCA_013376985.1 Bacteroidales bacterium | reverse complement strand
AAGGCAAAATTAAAAAAAGTTCTTAAATAATTTGGAATTTAACACAGTACCTCCTGACCGCACCAATTCAAAACAACAACAAAAATCTACCTTCACAGAATTCATTATACCAACAAAATTCAACCACCTCGTGGTTGTTCTTTCTCTCATACCACACCCCGCATTGCATACGGGGCTATTCACCTTCAATCCCTTTGGGATTAAAAATAAAGAGTTCCAATCTCTTAAAAAGAACAGTCCTCTCAATCATCCATAAAACAAAGCACCCCTATTTGTAATTTGTAAACGTTGGTAACAATCCAGAAAAAAGAAAATTGCGAATGACGTATAGAATGATTATATTTGTACGTAATTTAAATTTATAGATTATGGAAACTAAATTAACATTGAGATTAAATGATAATGTTATTGAGAGAGCTAAAATTTATGCTCGTAGCCATAGGGTTAGTCTTTCTAAAATGATAGAATCTTATCTTGATAGCATAACAAAACAAAAAGAAGAAGGGAAAAAGATTTCAATTACTCCACTCGTTGAGAGTTTGAGTGGTGTAATTAATTTACCTGCTGACTTTGATTACAAAAAAGAGTATCGTGATCATTTAGAAGAAAAGTATAAATGAAACACCCATTTTAGACAACTAGCAGTCAAAGCGATGAATAAAATATGGGTGTTCCATGATTGTAATTTATAAACGGTAACTATGCCATATTCATCTTGCTATAAATCAATCGTATAATATAAATTTATTCTCATGAAAAATCTATTTGTCGATACAAATATTGTGATTGATTTATTATCACGCAGAGAACCTTTTTTTGAAGAAGCAGCAACACTATTTTCACTAGCAGACAAAAAACAAATAGAATTAGCTGTATCATCTTTAACGATTGCTAATACTAGCTATGCGTTATTGAGACAAATGGATTCTAATAAAGCGAAATCAATATTAAGAAAACTAAGATTGATAGTGAAAATTTTGCCATTGGATGATAAAATAGTTGGATTAGCATTGAATGATGATTTCTTTTTAGATTTCGAGGATGGACTTCAATATTTTACGGCTCTAGAAAACGGACAAGAATTGATTATTACTAGAAATCTAAAAGATTTTAAATATTCGAAATTACCTACAATGACTGCTAAACAATTTATTGAAACTATAGAATAAAACCAGTTGCCAGCATCATAGTTAAACGAAGGCTGTAGAAACCAAAACTGATTGGGTTGAGCGGTCGGCTGCACCGCCGTTCATCTATTCTTACAGGCTTTGCTTGCACAAATACTCAAGCAACAAAAACCTACCTTCGCAGAATTCATTATACCAATAAAATTCAACCGCTTTGCGGTTGTTTTTTATCTCATACCTCCCCCCGCATTGCATACGGGGCTATTCACCTTCAATCCCTTCGGGATAAAAAATAAAGAGTTCTCCCAATACAAACAAGTATCCAAGTTAGAACATAGAACTATCATGGTCTAATTACATTCAGACTACTTCATTCATTGAATAATCTACTCCTTTTATAAAACTGTAAACTGCGGTTATCGATATAACAGCAGCGTTTATACTTATTCGAATTGTAAAGTTTTAATAATGAACTGCGATTATATTTATATGAACTGCAAAACTATAATAACGAACTACGAGTTTAAATATAATAACTGTGTTTTACATATAGAGAACTACGCCAATAGAATAATCAGCTGTGAGATCAAATAAATGAACTACAAAGTTCTAATAAACTTTCCACATTGCATATGATTCAATTCCTTTGGGATTAAATGGATGAACTCCGAACGGTGTTTCTAACCTTATCAATTTAGTTAGACCTTAGTAGCAAAATACACGTAATGCGCATAACCTTATTTGTTAGATAATTGAACTTGTTAATAAGGTTTATTGAAAGGTGCTATTGTTCTACTAAGGTCATCTCTGAAAATAAGGTTTTTTAAAAATCTCCGAACCAGATGAGGTGTGTCCTCTCAATCATCCATAAAACAAAGCACCCCCATTTCCACGCTATTTCTTTCTTCCACATCCCTCTTTTCCGACCTAAGAAGGAAGAGAGGGGCCGGGATGAGTCAGTCAAAACGCTAACTTTAAACCCTATCCAATAACGAAAGTCTAAAATTTTTCAATAGATTCTTTATAATTGAGTAAACCTTAGCTAAATGAAAAACCTTCTTGTCACTCTTTTTGTAACAATTATTTCGGTTACAAGCTACGCTCAAACCAATAAGATTCCATTAACACACGATGTTTATGATAGATGGAATGATTTGATGAATCCCCTAATCTCCGCAAATGGAAAATGGGTTTCTTATGAAATCAACCCACAGGATGGTAATGGAAATCTCTGGTTAGTGGATTCTCAGAGCGATTTTAAGGCGAGTTTTTCAAGAGGGAACAAAGCATCTTTTTCTCCATTGAATGACTTTATTGTCTATCAGGTTAAACCTGAAAAGGCTGTTGTTCGAAAAGCAAAACTGGCTAAAAAGAAAAAGGACGATATGCCCAAAGATTCCCTTAAAGTATATGTATTCGAAAGTAAAAAGACATACTCTTTTCCTAAATTAAAATCTTATAAAACAGGCGAAATAGGTGGGAATTGGATTGCTATACTAACCGAAATGAAAAAGAAGGATAAACAACCTGCTGATTCTTCTCAAATAGAAAAGCCAAAAGCTAAGAAAAAGAAAACCAAGATTAACGAAGAGGATAAGCCAGGGTTATTAACTCTCCTCAACCCTTTAAAAGATATCAGTAAAGAATTTAGCGGAGTCCTTGATTATTCAATATCAAGAAACGGTTCTTTGATTGCATTTAATACTAAAACAGATGATACGTTGAGCATAGTTAGCGTTCAGATATTTGATGAAATCAAAAATGAATCGTTTAAGATCTTTGAGCAGAAAGGCGATATCAAAAACCTTGCTATTGACGAAGCAGGGACACAGCTTGTTTTCCAATTTTCTGCTGATACAGGAAAGGTTAAGAATTACGACCTATTCTATTGGCCATCGAAGGATAGAAAAGCAGAGATGCTTATTTCAGCTCAAACTTCTGGTATGCCTCTTGGCTGGGTAGTCAGTCAGCATACAGCTCCTTACTTTTCTCGATCAGGAAATCGTTTGATACTATCAACCTTACCCAAGCAGCTAAATGAGCCCAAAGACACATTAACCGATGACGAGAAGGTTGTTATGGATCTATGGAGTTGGACTGATACGCTGCTTCAAACCCAGCAAAAATTTAACCTTAAAGATGAGTTGAAGCGCTCATACCTAGCATATTTTAATCTTAAGGATAAAAAACTCTATCAACTTGCCGATAAGCAGATTCCCGAAGTACGACTTGAAGCAAAAATTGATGCTCCACTTGCAATTGGTTCAACCGATTTGCCTTACAGGTATGCGATGACATATGAATCACCAATCAATTCCGACTATTATCTATATGATTTAAAAACAGGAGCTAAGAAACTTGCGCTAAAGGGGAATCCTTTTAGGGTATCGCTTTCACCATCGGGGAACTATCTGGCATACTATCAACCATCGGATAATGCTTGGTATATGTACATTGTTAAGGAGAATCGTTCAATTTGCCTAACGGCTGGTATGAATGTAAACTTTTTCGAGGAGGATAATGATACCCCAAGTATACCTAGACCTTACGGATTTGCTGGATGGGTAGAAGGCGATAAGTTTTTTGTTGTTTATGATGAGTACGATATTTGGGGATTAGATCCAACAGGGAAGAGCAAGCCAATTAACCTTACAGGTGGAAAAGGTCGTGCATCTAAGATGGTTTTACGTTATCAAAAAACTGATCCCGAATCGGTATATATTAAGGCAAATGCTGATGAGCTGTTATCAATGTTCAATCAGATCAACAAGCAGAGTGGTTATTACAGCATAAACTTCTGTGGTACAGGTAGTCTTAAGAAGTTGATTAGTGGTGATTATAGATACTCTAATCTAAAGAAATCTCGTAACTCGGATAGGCTAATTTGGCAAAAAGAATCGTATAAAGAGTATAGAGATTTGTGGGTAAGCAATATAACCTTCGCCGATTCAAAACAAATCTCATTAGCCAACCCTCAGATGAGTAAGTATCAATGGGGATCCATTGAGTTAGTAAAATGGGTTGATTTTAATCGCGATAGCGTGGAGGGGTTACTTTACAAGCCTGAGAATTTTGATCCAAGTAAGAAATATCCCATGATGGTTTACTTCTACGAGAAAGAATCAGCAGATTTAAACCTACACTATGAACCAAAACCGGGTCGTTCGGTCATTTGCCCAACTCTTTATGCTAGCGATGGGTATCTAGTATTTATGCCAGATATAAAGTATAGAATAGGAACTCCGGGGCGCAGTGCTTACGATGCAATTATAAGCGGTACAATGGCAATGGTTAATAGAGGATTTGTGGATAAGGATAGGATAGGCGTTCAAGGTCAGAGCTGGGGAGGATACCAAATTGCTTACCTTGTAACTCAAACCGATCTGTTCAAAGCGGCTTCTGCTGGTGCGCCGGTATCCAATATGACAAGTGCTTATGGTGGCATTCGATGGGAATCTGGAATGGCTCGTATGTTCCAGTACGAGCATGAGCAGAGTAGGATAGGAGGGACGCTTTGGGAAAAACCTTTAAACTACATTGAAAACTCGCCACTTTTCTACGCCCCAAGAGTAAATACACCTCTACTTATTCGCCATGATGATGCCGATGGCGCAGTTCCTTGGTATCAAGGAATTGAATACTTCCTTGCATTGCGTAGACTTGGAAAACCAGTATGGATGGTCAATTATAATGACGAACCCCATAACCTTGTGCGTCGTGCTAATAGGATTGATTGGACAATAAGAATGAAACAGTTTTTTGATTATTATCTAAAAGATGCACCTCAACCCGAATGGCTGAAACAGGGTATTCCAGCAATAAGAAAGGGAAAGACATTGGGGTATTAATCTTATAGATATTACTTAAAAATTGAGAAAGTTCTAATTGCCGGAATTAGAATTTTCTTAGTTTTTACTAGATAATGTCAGTTCCATGTAAGGTGTCATTGGCTGCGCCGAACTAGCTTCGCTGAGCTCACTACGTTCGGTTCGCAAACTCGGTTCTGAGCGAAGCGAAGGATCTCGTTGTCTAGAAAACAGATGCTTCACTCCGTTCAGCATGACAAGAAACAATATGTTCTGGAAATTTCAATCCTTTTCCTTAATAATGATGAGTTGTAATATGAAACCTTTGTCATCCTGAGCGAAGCGAAGGATCTAATGGTCGTTAAAATAGATGGTTGCTTTCAGCGAATCCTTCGGATTTCACTTCGTTCAGCATGACAAAGCAACAATCTAACACTGTACTTAGGATTGATATGTTATACTTACTTCGAGTTCGCATTAGATAAGATGAGAATTAGCACTTCATTTTATAGTTTATTTCTCTGTATTTATTTCATCAGAATAAACCACACCTGTAATCTCCCTCATATTATACCTTGAACTCATTACTTCACCATAAGCACCGCTCGATAGGATTGCAAGCAAATCTCCCCGCTGAACATGAGGTAACTCAATACTCTTTGCAAAACAATCAGCCGATTCGCACACTGGACCAACAACATCATACTTTGATATTTCACCATTTGATGTAAGATTGATTATCCTATGACTCGCATCATAAAGAGCAGGTCTAATTAAATCATTCATACCAGCATCCACTATAGCAAATTGATGGGTTGATGGACCTTTTATAAAGGTGACTTTAGTAACAAGGCTACCGCATTGCCCAACAATGGATCTACCAAGTTCAAAATGGACATTTCTTTCAGGTGTATTATTAAGATTATCTTTAAAGGTTGATAAATAGCCCTTGAAATCGGGGATTGGATTTCTTTGAGGATTTGCATAATCGATTCCCAATCCGCCTCCAAGATTAATGTATGTGAACTTACTATCAGGAAAAAGTTCTGTTTCCATTTGATTAGCCTTTAACGATAGTTCTTTAAAGACTTCGAGGTTAGTAATCTGTGAGCCAATATGAAAATGAAGTCCAATCAGCGCAATATTTTCAAGATCAGGCAAAATTCTTTTGGCTTCAAGTACCTCTTCAATCGAAAGACCAAACTTATTTTCAGTTAATCCTGTAGTGATATGAGCATGGGTATTCGCTTTAACATCTGGGTTAAGCCTTAATGCAACTTTTGCAATGATTAAACGTTGTTTTGCAAGTTGATTTATAACCTCAAGCTCTTGAACCGACTCGCAATGAAAGCAAAAGATATTTTTATCCAACGAAAATTCTATCTCTGTGTTTGTTTTACCAACTCCAGCAAAAACAATTTTTTGAGGATTAAAGCCACATTCAATAGCCAGTTTAACCTCATTCCCGCTTACACAATCCGCCCCAAAACCAAGCGAGGCTATCTCATTTAATATTCTATGATTTGCATTAGCCTTAATGGCGTAGTGAACAGTAAAACCAAATCTATCCGATTGCTTTTTTAATTCATCAAGAGTATCTCTTAATAAATTAATATCATAGAAATAAAAAGGGGTTGGAAATTGTTCCAGTGCCTCAATTTTATTGTGGTTTAACATTTTATTTCGAGATTAATGTTTGTTGATTTACAACCCTATTTATCGCCCTTAATGCGTTTATTTTGTGATCGCTACTTACTAGGATAGAGATATTATGGCTACTACCTCCATAAGAAATCATTCTAACAGGAATATCTTTCAAAGTATTGAAAATGGCTGATGCATAACCTGTCTTTTCCGCTACAAAGTCACCAACAATGCAAATGATAGTCTGATTTTCGTCTACTTCAACAGTTGAAAACTCCTTTAGTTTACTCAAAATCTGGGTTAGATTCTTTTTACTGTCTATTGTAAGGGAAACAGCCACCTCGGAGGTTGTAATCATATCAACAGCGGTGTTAAACTCATCAAATACTTCAAATACCTTTTTAAGAAACCCATGAGCCATCAGCATTCGTGATGAACGAATTTTTATAGCAGTGATGTCATCCTTTGCAGCGACAGCTTTTACTCCAGATGGATTGTATGCCTTACTGATGATTGTACCCGCATCGTTGGGTTCAAGAGTGTTCTTTAAAATCACAGGAATACCTTTGTTGCTGCATGGGTAGATAGTTGCTGGATGCAAAATCTTTGCTCCAAAGTAGGCCAACTCTGCCGCCTCTTCAAAAGATAATTCGCGTAATGGGGTTGTTTCATCAACAAATCGTGGATCGTTGTTGTGAATTCCATCAATATCTGTCCAAATTTGAACCTCCTCAGCATTAAGAACATTGCCAATGATGGCTGCGGTATAATCGCTACCCCCACGACCAAGATTATCAACTTCACCCAATGCATTAATGCAAATGAACCCTTGGGTGATAAAAATCTTTGTTTCAATATAAGCCCCAAGAAGACGTTGTAAATTTTCATTGATATAAAAGAAATCCGGCTCATGTTTTACATCAACCCTCATAAAACTCAATGCAGGGATGAATGCGGAATTTTTGCCCATTTCGGTGAGATATAATTGGAAGAGCCCTGTTGAAAGGAGTTCGCCCAGAGCAACAACCTCATTATAATTTTTAACGCTAAACTCTTTAGTTATTTTTTTTGATGCATTGTAAAACATATCCCTGATAAACTCTTCCCCACGTTTTATGTACATTCCTGTATGAAAAAGCTCGCTACTTGTGATGTAATACTTCTCTTCAAGATTTTTAAGTAGTTCAATTGCTTTTTCAGTTTTTCCTTTAGTTGCTTCATCAGCAATTTCGATTAAGGAATTGGTTGTTCCTGACATGGCAGAAAGAACAACAACAATTGGTTCGTTCGTTGGGATAATCTGCGCAAGATTTCTGATTCGCCCCGCATTTCCAACAGAAGTACCACCAAACTTTAAAACTTTCATTTTATTAAGGGTTAAGAGTTAAACAAAAAAGGCCTGCAGAATTCTGCAGGCCTCAGTTTTTATATTAATGTTAAAATTTTTTCACATCAATCGTTTTTTTCGGGCTTGCAGGGTATATGATACTTTTTGCAAATAGACATGGTTTTTTTCATCATGCTTTGCTTAAGCATAATGTCCTGTTTTATTGTGCAAATGGCCGAACGATTGTTCATAAACGATTGTTTAATCGGTGCAATATTAAGAATATTTTTGATTAGAGCATCGTAAAGTAAAAATTATTTAAAAAATGCATAATCAGTATACCCTTTCGAATCAGGGGTATAAAAAGTATTCATATCGAGTTCAGCGGATAATGGTTTACCATTCTGCAATCGGTATACCAAATCGGGATTATTTATAAATGGTCGTCCAAAAGCAATTAAATCTCCAGATTTATTCTCAATATCTTGTTCGGCTCTATTGATATCATAACCACCCGAAAGGATAAGACTACCTTTAAAGTTCTCCCTAATTGTCTTTTTAATACTAGCAGGAACTTGAGGTGCGCCCATTGCGCTATGGTCAACAAGATGAATATACACCAATCCTATCTCATTTATCTTTTTTGTGAGATACGAATACGTTTTATCAATTTCAGGGTAGTGTGGCATATCGCTGGCAACTCCATAAGGGGAGAATCGAATACCGACCTTTTCTTTACCAATAGCATTAGCAACAGCTTCGGCAACCTCAATCACAAAGCGACAACGATTTTCGATACTTCCTCCATAATTGTCAGTTCTTTGATTGCTTACAGGTGAGATAAATTGCTCAAGTAGATATCCATTGGCTCCATGTAGTTCAACTCCATCAAATCCAGCAGCAATTGCGTTTTTTGATGCAGTTACATATTCCTCTTTAGCGCGGAATAGTTCTGCTGATGACATTTCCTTTGGAGTTGGAAAATCTTGCATTCCATCGCTATCAGTCCACATTTGCCCTGCAGGTTTTACAGCTGATGGGGCTAGTATAATTGCACCCTTTGGGAGATTTAGCTGATGACTTATTCTTCCGGTATGCATTAGTTGTACAAAAATTTTCCCTCCTTTTGCATGAACTGCCGAGGTTACCTTTTTCCAACCTTCAACTTGGTCTGCGCTGAATATACCGGGAATACGAGAGTATCCTAAACCATTTGGCGAAGGAGAAGTTCCCTCTGTTATTATCAAGCCTGCTTCAGCACGCTGCCCGTAATAGGTTGCCATTAAATCATTTGGAACGTTTCCAATTGCCCTAGAACGGGTCATTGGAGCCATAACAATTCTGTTTTTTAACATCAATTCTCCCAGCTTATAGGAGCTAAAAATGAGCTTTTCCATTTATTATTATTTTTTGATTTGTAATCTGATTATAGTAGCATACTAACAAAGAAGGATTGATTTAGTTTAATCTTTTTCTTTTAGGGTTGATGTACTTTTTTGTTTTTTACTTATATTTCTCGACCAATTCTAAGAGTTAAGAAAATGAAATATTATAATATCCAAAACGCTCTATTTATAGTTGGAATTTTAAGTTTCGTATTTATTTCATTAATACTTCTTAAGGCACCAGACCCTTTGCCTACAAGTACATCCAACAATGAATTTTCAGCGCTTAGAGCATTTCAACATGTAAAAAAGATTGCCCAAAAACCTCACTCTATTGGAACAGAGGAGCATGAGTGGGTTAAAAATTATATAATAAACGAACTGAAGAATCTTGGATTGCGAGTGGCTGTTCAATCAACAACATCCGTTTACTACAAAAGGGGCTTAAGTGCAGGATATATCCATAATATTATTGGAATTCAAAAGGGGACAGAGGGGAATAAGTGTGTTCTTATTGTTGGTCATTACGACTCTCAACCCCATACGCTTGGTGCTGCGGATGATGGTTCAGCCGTTGCCTCAATGCTTGAATCAGCGAGGGCGTTGAAGCAAATAGGTTCATTTAAGAATAATATTGTATTTCTATTTACAGATGGCGAAGAGGCTGGTCTTTTCGGAGCTAGGGCTTTTATTAACGAAAATCCACTTAAGGATAGCATAGGAATACTTTTGAATATAGAAGCTAGAGGCTCAAAAGGCCCTAGTATTACTTATGAAGTAAGTCCACATAATGGATGGATAATGAGGGAGTATGCCAAATCGATTCCTTATCCAATTGCCCATTCAATAGCTTATGAGATATATAATTTATTACCCAATGGTTCAGATTTTACACCATTTAAAGATGCAGGCGTATCGGGATTTAATATCGGCTATGTTGATGATTTTGTAAACTATCATAGTATGATGGATAACCCTGAAAACCTTAGCCTTAAAAGTCTTCAACATCAGGGTAGTTATATAATGGGAATTGCAAAACATTTTGGAAACCTAAATTTATCAAACACAAAATCCGAAGATGTTATCTATTTCAATTGGATTGGGCATTCACTTATAATTTACCCAATTGGGTATAATCTCTTTTTTGTAATTATAATATCAATTTTACTTATTTGCTTAGTATCAATTGGGATTCGAAAGGATAGGATATCAATAGCTAAGATATTGCTAAGCGCATTATCATTTATAGTTACTTTTTCTATTGTTATAATATTTACTTGGTTATTTCTAACTATAATTAAAAATTTATACCCACACTACTCAAACTTTTACGCATCAAACTTTTATAATGTAAGTTATTACCTTATTGCTTTTTCTTGTTTAGCGATAGCAATTTTTGCGGCAGTATATATTCTATTATTTAGAAAACTAAATGAGGAAAACTTGCTTGTTGGTTCGTTGGTAGTGAACTATTTATTGATGTTTGCTTTAATTCGTTTCGTTCCGACTGGAGCATATTTAGCAATTGTTCCAATGATTCTGAATCTAAGCGGTTTATTGATTTGCTATATATTTAATTATTCGTTGCAAAGTAAAAAGTGGGCTTTTTTACTAACTCATTTTGTAACTCTAATACCAGTTATTACTTTGATAGTTCCATTAACCAAAATGATTTATATAACATTTGGTTTGGATACAATATACGGAGGTGTTGCATTACTTTCTATTTTGATGGGCTATTTAGTTATACCAATAAAACTGTCGTCAGAAATTAAAAGGTGGATATTACCCGTTTTTGTCACTCTTTTTCTTATTGGAAACTTTATTTTAGGGCATTTAAATTCTGGATATTCGAAGCGACAACCATTGCAAAGCAATGTTTCATATTTCTTAAATAGCGATAAAAACGAAGCTTACTGGTTTTCTTTAGAGCCATTTGTTGATGAATGGAAATCACAATTTTTCTTCAAACCCGAATTCAAAATATTACCCGATATTTTCCCACTTTCAAATAGCAAATATCTTCAGGGTGAAGCCAAAATATATTCGCAACCGTTACCAGAATTATCTGTAGCTTATGATTCAATAAAAGATGGCAATAGAAAAATTAACCTCGTAATAAGTTCAGCAAGAAAGGCTCAGATTTGCCAGATAAATATTAGTAAAGCGGTTAAACTATCCATGCTTAGTATTAATGGTAAAACCGTAACTGCAAAAAAGTTCTATGCTGATACTACCGCCAATTCCTATTCTTTTTACTATTTTGGGTTAAGTGAAAAAGTGTTAGAACTGACTTTAAATTGTAACCCTTCCAATAAAATTGAAATTAATATAATTGAAAGTAAGTTAGGATTACCGCTATTCGAAGGCTATAAGCCAATGTCTGATTTAATTATCCCTGATAAAGGTTTTATTAGCAATGTCACTTTAGTTAAGCGAGCTTGGAGAATATAGATCTGCAATTGTTTGATAATACTTCTACTATTTTCTTTTATTACAAAAAATTATAGCAATTTTAAGAGGAATTTTTAAGCGTTTTTGGTGCCATTCGTTTTTTTAAACATGAATAATTACATTTGACCTTCTTTTAATAATTGACATATGAGATTTATAACTCAAATTTTGAGTTTAGTTGTTTATATTCAATGCTTTGGGCAGAATAGTAATTTTGATAATAACCATATAATTCAACAATTATATAAAGATGAAGGCTATATTTCGTTAAAAAGTAAAGTGGCAAACGATTTTGCTAATGCAAAACCAGGAAAATGGGGAGAGTTTGTAAAGGGAGTTGACGAAGAACTAGTTGTTGAAGATAAGATTATTGCAATTACATTTGATGCTTGTGGGGGAAAATATGGTAGTAACTATGATAAAGAGTTAATAGAGTATTTAAGAAAGGAAAAAATACCTGCAACCCTTTTTGTGTCAGGGTTGTGGATAGATGAAAATTTTAAAATATTTCAGAGTTTAAGCAAGGATACTCTTTTTGAGATAGAGAACCACGGTTTTAATCATAAACCTTGTTCAGTTGATGGGGAGAGTGAATATGGAATTAAAGGGACTATAAACGTTACTGACGCTTTTGATGAAATAGAAGCGAATGCTCGTAAAATTGAGATGATAACAGGACGTCGTCCTAAATTTTTCCGTTCAGCAACTGCCTTTATTGATGAAGCATGTGCCAAGATTGCTAAAGAACTTGGTATCACTGTTATTAGTTTTGATATTTTATCGGGAGATGCGATACCCAATGCTCCAATAAATATTATTGAAAAAAATGTTTTGAGCCACATCCGACCAGGAGCAATAATCATTATGCATTTTAATCATCCAAAATGGAATACATATGAGAGCCTACTCCAAATTATTCCTAAATTGAGAAGTATGGGGTATACTTTTGCCAAAATTGAAAATTTTCCTTTAAAAAGGAAAAACTAGTTTTATTAATGCAAATTATTGATAATGAGCAATATTACTTATGAGTATGAACTTGAATTTACAGTTCGAGATTATGAGTGTGATCTACAGGGAATTGTAAATAATGCTGTTTATTTGAACTACCTTGAACATGCACGTCATCAGTTTTTACTTGCTAAAAAAATAGATTTTGCTGATTTACATATCAAAGGGATTGATTTAGTTGTTTCAAGGATAGAAATTGACTATAAATTTTCTCTTTCAAGCGGCGATAAATTTATTGTTAAATTAAATACTAGCAGAGAAGGAAACCTTAGGATGATTTTTGAACAGGATATATATAAAATTCCTGAAAATAAACTTGTTGCTCATGCAAGGGTTATAGGTGTTGGTCTTAAAAATGGGAGACCAATAAAAATCATTGATATTCCTGGGTTTTGCGAACTTGGCAAATAATTTAATTAATGTAATTTGCATGAATGGAGTTGTTAAAAAAATATTTAATGGTTAAAAATAAGTCAAATTTAATCAAAAAAAAAGTAGATGATCAATATCATCTTAGAGAATTAGGCTATATTTGTAAATAATACTTATTATGCTAAAATTTTTTTAATAGTGAGACAAACGAAAAGACTTTATATTTCTATTTTTTATATTATTTGTGCATTTTCAGCTTCTTCACAGGTAAGTGAATTACACCTTTCTGAATTAAGTAATTGCACACCTGAAAAAAATAAAGATATAATTAATACGATTGAACAATCCTATAAAGAGGTTGCTATATTATATAATGATGCATCTAATAATAGTTTGTCAGATCAGGCTAAGATAGAGAAGGTGGCTAGTCTATTTAAAATTCAAGTTTCTGTTAAAGATAAATTGCAGGAAATATGGCAGCAATCTGATAGTATATCACGAGATAATTCAAAAAAATATTTTGAGGAAGCCTCTCGTGCTTTTAAAGAGCTTACCGATACAATAAACTTAATAAACCCTGAATTTAAATCGATAATAAGAGCATTAATTATCGTTGAAAAATCCCATCAAGTAATTCTTCTACAAAAATTTGGAATTCAAGTGCTATTTGGATGTCTGAAGGAAAGCTCTGGACGATTAAATCAACCTACAGATATTTCAAACGATATAGTTATCAATATCGATATGATTGAAAGATTTCGGAAAGTTTGGAACGAATCAAATTATCCAATGACCTATGACCAATGGGAATATAAACCTTCTGAACGAAAAACTTTTTCGAATAGATATTATGCTAACTCATGGAAGGATTATCGGTTTGGAGCTAAAAAGGATACTGCTAGTATTGACTTATCTAAATCCACCACTGAACCTCAAAACACATTAGCAAATAATATTTTAGGATCTCAAAAAGATATATTAAACCCTTCTAAAGATCAATTAAATTCTAGTAATAATAGTTTCGCAGATACTAAAGATTCAAGATTTGCAGGAAAAAATCTTAATAACCAGCAATCGAATCAAACTTTTACGATTAAGGGAGAAGGAAAAAAATTGGGAATTAATCGTGATACTCAGTACGAAATAAAAAATCTAACAACTCAATCAAAGATCAAGGCTCTTGGGGTTGAATACTTTACTATTCAAATTGCCGCTAGCCGAAATCAACTTATCATTGAAAGGCTTAAAAACGACTTTAATTGTGGACGTTTTGACATAGAAGAAAAAAATGAAAGCGGTTGGTACAAATATCTTGTTGGACATTTTGCATCAATTGATTCCGCAAATAAATATCTATCAAAGCCATGTATGGTAAGGGGATTTGTTTCAGGCTACAACTCCAAGGGTAGAGTTGCTATTTTTAGTATAAAACAACCAATTACTGCAACGGGAAGTAGTAGTTCAATGTACTCAATTGTATACCGAGTACAAGTTGCTGCATCAAAAGAACCATTATCAATAGAGCTAATTTCTAAAATTTATAGCGGCGCTAATCCTGTGAATGTTTCTAAAGAGGATGGGTGGTATAGGTATTCAATAGGTGACTTTTTTTACTATGATGAAGCAAAATTGGCTCGTGATTCAAGTAATGTAAAGAATGCTTTTGTTATGCCATACCAAAATGGAAAAAGAATTCAATGGCCAGGTAAGGAGGCGTTGGAGTTAATGAAACTCAACCAAAAGGAAAAGGCATTATATGTTATTCAGATTGCCGCTTCCCGCAAACCTTTACCTTTTAAAATTATTAAAAGTGTAATTAAGGTTGAATATCCTTTAACTATGAAGTTTGAGGATGGTTGGTACAAATATTTCATTTCAGCTTTTACCGATTTTGCATATGCAAAACAGGTTGCTGAAAAGATTGGTATTAAGGGTACTTTTATTGCAACCTATAAGAATGGCTTACGTGTAAATCCTTAGAAAAACAATTATACAATGAAAAATTTCAACACACTTTTTCTGAAATTGGCGATAATTATTCTATTGCCAGCACTGATATCGGGATGCGCATCTCGTAAGAAGATATTGATGCTCCAGGGTATTTCGGAGAAAACGACATCATTTAATAACCCAGGAAAATCATCATATAAATTACATAAAGGAGATAATCTTTATATTAAGGTTTATAGTGTTGATGAAAAAACCTCTAAATTTTTTCAGAGCGATTTTCCTAATTTTATGAATCCAACCTATTTGTTCTTAAATAGTTATACTATTGATGAGAATGGTTATATTCACGTTTCCTTTATCGATAAACTCCTAGTTGAGGGGTTAACTATAGAGGAATCTAAAAACCTAATACAAAAGGCACTTAATGAGTATTTTAAAGAGTGTACTGTTGCTGTAAAACTTACTAATTTTCAGGTATCGGTTTTAGGGGAGGTTAATAATCCAGGCTCATATACAATTGAAAAGGAGCAGGTTAATATTTTTCAAGCACTTGGATTAGCGGGTGGCCCCAAAGAGTTTAGCAACCTTATGAAAGTAACTCTTGTTAGGCAAACTGATACGGGATCTCAGGTACAGGTACTCGATTTGACCAATCAAAAAATCCTTGAGTCGGAATATTATTATTTAATGCCTAATGATATTGTTTACATTGAACCTGTAAAAGCAAAAACGAATATTGGCTCATCACCTTATCTTTTAGTTTCTACGCTTTCATTGGTGCTACTTGCTTTAAATATTTTTGTTAAGTAAAGATTCATGAATCGAAGTGAAGTTGATATTGAGGAGAATTCAATTGATTTTAAACAGGCTTTAGGAGTACTATTTAGGAATTGGTATTGGTTTGTTGCATCAATAATAGTCTTTGTTATTGGTGCCTTAATGTTAAATAATTATTCCACACCTATTTACCAAGTTGAAGCAAAAGTTTTGATTAACGATGAGGGTTCAACTTTTATGGATCCTCAAATGATGGTTAGCCAAGCATTTTTTCCTAATTCTTACAAGGTTAAAAAAGAGATACAAGTATTAGGGAGTTATTCCTTAACTGCTGAAGCTTTGCAAAAGCTCCCTTTAGAGGCTACTTGGTGGTATAAAGATGGGTTCAAAACCAAATTGATATACCCCCCACCATATCGCCTTTTAGTTGATTCTGCCCACTATCAAAGCAATAGCATACCTATTTCAATTGTTTCAAAGGATGTGTCTCATGTTATTCTTAACTACTTAAATATAGAGAATAATGAAAGTATTATAGATACGGTTAAACTTGGTGATTTCTTCGAATCACCATCATTTCGTTTTAGAATTCTTCCAAATACAAATCAAACAATAGATAAACCATATCAATTCAAACTTAACCACAAGGAAAATCTTATAAGTAGTTTTAATAATATCGAACTTATTGAGGAGAAATTCTCCTCTACCATAACAGTTCGGTTTAGAGATCAATCGCCTAAAAGAGCCGCAGATTTTTTGGATGCCCTTTCCCAATCGTTTCTAAATAGAGGAGTTAAACGTAAAAACCTTATTGCTTTAAACACTATAAGATTTATTGAGAGTCAACTTCAAAATGTAACAGATTCATTAAGATATTCCGAAGAAAGGTTAGAGGAGTTCAGAAGAATTAAAGGGGCAACTAATCTTGATTTTCAAACTCAGAAGGCCTATGAACTACTTGATGGACTGGAGAAAGATAAAGCACAATTCTCTATATTCTTAAACTACTACGAGTATTTAAAGAATTCAATAACACAAAATTTAGAGTTAAATAAATTAGTAGTCCCTTCGTCGATGGGAATTACAAATGAGGTCTTGAATAAATTGGTATTAGACCTAATGCAATTCTATTCCGAAAAGGCGGAGATTACCGTAAATTCTAAGAAAGATAACCCAATGCTTGGGGCTATTGACTATAGGATTGAAGAGCGTAAAAAGACAATTCTTGAAACAATAAACGGATTGATTTATTCCACCAAAATATCCATTAAAAACCTCGATGAAAGGATTATTAAATATCAGTCCGAAGTATCTAAAATCCCTGAAAAAGAGAAGGAATTGCTGTCATTCCAGCGGAAATTTAAATTAAACGATGAAATTTATACTTTCCTTTTGACCAAGAGATCTGAACTGCAAATTGCCTCTGCATCAAATTTTCCTGAGAATGAAGTATTAGATGCTGCTTCTGTAAACAGGGCAAGCATTGTTTCACCGAATAGGCGGTTAAATTATATGATTGCAATTTTTCTGAGTATTGCATTGCCATTTATCTTTATTTACCTCCGCTCACAATTGATTGATAGGTTTGAGGAATCAAGCCAATTGGATAAACTAGGATACCCTGTAATTGGTGAGCTAATACATTCGGATTTAGATACTCCTTTTATTGTTAATCAGGAGCATATATCAGTATTTGCGGACTCATACCGTTTATTGAGAACAAATATTAAATTTTTAATTGGCGGCGGTGAATCAAGAGTCATTCTAGTTACATCAACCTTTTCCGGGGAAGGAAAAAGTTTCGTTTCACGAAATATTGCAGCAAGTTTTGCCCTGGCGGGGCATAAAACAATTTTAGTTAACTGCGACTTACGAAAACCAGAAAAGGAATTTTTCTTTAATAATGAGTCCGTTGGTTTGAGTTCCTATTTAAGCAATAATAGCGATTTTGAAATGTTAATTCAGAACTCCGATGTTGAAAATTTATGGTTTATATCATCTGGATTAGTTCCTCCTAATGCCACTGAACTTTTAGATTCTCAAAAGATGCAAAAATTTTTAGAGTTACTAAAAACTCGGTATGAAATAATTGTAATTGACTCCCCACCAATAGGAATTGTTGCAGATAGTTATATTCTGGCTCAGAAATCAGATTTGTTGCTTTTTGTTGTGAGGCTGAATCACAGTAGGATAAATGGGGTTGAGAAGATATTATCATCAATAGCACAAAAGCAGTTCAAAAAGGTTGCTATTGCAGCAAATGATATAAGTTCAAAATATTTTGGGTATGGCTATTATGGGTATAAGTATGGCTATGGATACCATTATGGTTCTACTAAAAAGAAATTAGATAGTTAATTTTAAACGCCCTTTTAAAGGGCGTTTAACTTTTGCACTAGTACACTTCTGGCACAAAGTTTTGATCTGTTATTGGTGGTCTAACATAAGAATGATCTTCCTTTCTAGGTGGTAATTTAATCGGTTCAGGGGTTAAGTCTTCGTATGGAATAAGGCTAAGGAGGTGGCTAATACAGTTTAGCCTTGCTCGTTTTTTATCATCAGCATGTACTACATACCAAGGAGCTTGCTTTATATCGCAATGTGCGAACATTTCATCCTTGGCTTTTGAATAGTCTACCCATTTATTGCGCGATTCCACATCCATTGGGCTAAGTTTCCAACGCTTGGTGGGATCTTCTATTCTATCGTGAAAACGTTTTTCCTGCTCATGGTCGCTTACCGAGAACCAGTATTTGATAAGTATGATATTTGAACGTACAAGCATCCTCTCGAATTCGGGGCATGAGCGTAAAAATTCTAGGTACTCCTCCTCTGTACAGTAACCCATAACTTTTTCAACACCTGCACGATTATACCAGCTACGGTCAAATAGCACCATTTCACCAGCAGCAGGTAGATGCGGTACGTAACGTTGAAAATACCATTGTGTTTTTTCTTTTTCAGTGGGAACTCCTAATGCAACAACTCGACAATAGCGTGGGTTTAAACTTTCAGTAATGGTTTTGATAACACCACCCTTCCCGGCAGCATCACGACCTTCGAAGATTAGAACAACCTTTAATTTTTTAAATTTAATCCATTCTTGAAGTTTTACCAGTTCAATATCAAATTTTTCGAGTTCATTTTCATAGAATTCCTTATCTAGTTTCTCCTTTTTCGATTCAACTACTTCATAATGCCCTTGATCCTTATGACTTTCTTCTTCATCATGATCTTTATGATGTTTTTTATGCTTTGACATGGCTTCTAAATTTAAGTTAGTAATTGATGATTATAGGATATCAGTAATGATATTTATTTGAAAAACATTTAAATAACCCGAATAAATATATTAAAAATCGTTCAAATAAAAGCTTTCTTTATAGGTTTTTATTCCCCAATAAAATTTTGATAGATATATATTTTGAGTTAACTATACTTTTGAGAATGACAAAAAATAAATCACCCTTAATCTTGATAACAAGAAAATGTTCAGATTGTTCTCTTATATGGGAGAAGTCTTTATAAGTTAAAGGCTTAAGTATATATTGGTAGATAAGATGGTACTAAATTTCTACTTTTTAATGTTTTTCACATTACCCAATTTGGTGTTAACCAGATAAACTCCAGTAAGTATGACAAGCATACTAATTATCTGCAGAAAACTTAACGATTCGCCATCAAGAAGTCCCCACATTAAAGCAAAAACGGGAATAATATATGTTACCGATGTAGCAAATATGGCTGTAGTATGCTGGATTAGCGTATTATAAACAAATAAGGATAACACAGAGCCAAATGTTGCTAACGCTAAAATGGCAAACAAACTACTCAAGAAATGTGGAGAGAAGTAGGAAGCACTGAGATTAGTAGAGAATAGAATTATGCCTGCAAATGGGCCAATAAACATAAAAGCTAGTGAGGTAATCTCCACACCACTTAGTCCAATTAACTTAAATTTTATTACATTACTATTCATTCCATATAGTAAAGTTGCAAAAACAATTAGTAATGCATAGATATTGATGCCGCTAAATGAACTGAGATTACCATTCGAAACAAGCATTACAGCACCTATTAAGCCCATAAATATTCCTAAATACTGAAGGATTCCAGGTCGATTTTTAAAAACTAAAACCCCAACAATTAATGTGAAAAACGGTGATAAACTATTTAATATTCCTGCAAGCGAACTCGATATGTTTGTTTGTGCAAATGTGAATAGAAAAGCAGGGATAAGATTCCCAATTAGCCCACATATTGCTAAGAAAATAGCGTTTTGTTTAGTTAATTTTTTAAAACTTTTTATTGCAAAAGGGAGTAATACTAAAAAACTAAAAAATATTCGAATTGAAGCAACTTGAACATGTGTAAAAGCAACCAACCCCTTCTTCATAAGTATAAATGAACAACCCCAAATGAATGCTAAAAGTAGCATTGCTGCCCATTGCCAGCGTTTTTTAGATAAACTAAACATATTCTTTAATTGATAAGGTTGCAAATGTAAGAAAATAGATATTAGATTCGATGTTTACCTTTTAGTAGACATCATATTGTACTGAAACATATTATAACTAAAAAGGTTCTGAGCAAAATAATTTTAAAATATTATCAAGTATAGGTAGTTTTTGGGTTACCGTGGACAATGAGTTTGGGGTTCATCAATTATTACTTGTGAAATTTCAGTATGTAATGACTATACTATGATATATAAGTCTTGTGATTGAATTTTATTTTCGGAAAAGTAAGAAAAAAGTATGCCTGAATTGAAGTTTAATAAAGAAAGGGGAGAATGGATTACAAATTACTTAATCTATTCATTTGATGAATAATGTATGATCAGAATTAAACGTTCTTTTAATGTTGTAATAATTGTGAAACGAGAAAATGAAATTATAACTCAGATTCACCTTCTCGTTTCAAGCAATTTCTATAAAGCCAAATTGTTTAACCCTCTATCTGATAGAGAGTTGTTGATAGATATCTTTCGCCTGTATCGGCTAAAATAACTACAATTTTTTTCCCTTTGTTTTCGGGACGCTTTGCAACATGAAGCGCAGCGTGTGTAGCAGCACCTGATGATATGCCAACCAGCAAACCTTCACTTCTGGCAAGAGCACGACTAGTATCAAAGGCTTCTTCATTTTTCACCAAAATAATTTCATCAATTATTGAACGGTTAAGAATGTCTGGAACAAACCCTGCACCAATACCCTGAATTTTATGAGGTCCTTTCTGCCCACCCGATAGCACAGGAGAATCAAAAGGTTCTACAGCAATCACTTTGATGCTTGGATTACGTTTTTTTAGAACTTCTCCAACTCCTGTAATTGTGCCTCCTGTGCCAATTCCGCTGATAAATATATCGACATGTCCCTCTGTATCACGCCAAATTTCCTCAGCGGTAGTTCTGCGATGTATTTCTGGGTTTGCAGGGTTTTGAAACTGCTGGGGAATAAACGAATTTGGGGTAATTGATTTAAGTTCTTCTGCTTTTTTTATCGCTCCACCCATGCCATCAGGGCCAGGGGTAAGAACTAGCTCAGCGCCTAATGCCTTAAGAATGTTTCTTCGTTCAACGCTAAAAGTCTCTGG
The DNA here is from genome assembly GCA_013376985.1 of Bacteroidales bacterium. Taxonomy (GTDB): domain Bacteria; phylum Bacteroidota; class Bacteroidia; order Bacteroidales; family Tenuifilaceae; genus UBA8529. The sequence continues at coordinate 53,981 of JACABB010000027.1, read as the reverse complement.
CATTGTTAGTATTAGTTTATAACCTTTTGATGCAGCAACAAAGGCAAGAGCAATCCCAGTATTTCCGCTTGTAGGTTCAATAATTGTTGTATTCTTATTGATTAATCCTTCTTTTTCTGCTTTGTCAATCATTGCAAAGCCAATACGATCCTTAACGCTACTGGCTGGGTTGAAATATTCTAATTTAGCATAAATGGTTGCTAAAGTATTATTTATCTTATTGTAATTGGTTAGTTCCAGTAATGGTGTGTTACCAATAAGATCGGTTAAATGTTTTGCTATGTTTGCCATAATCTTTAATAGATAATTTGTTTAATGATACAAAGATGAGCGAAGTCAATCGAATAAAACATCCCATAGACATGGTATTTTTCATACCATAAATGTGGGATATTAGATGTAATAATCAATATTATCAATCAACCCAGCTTTGATCGCATATATTATCAGTTCCGAGGTATTATTGATTTCTGCTTTGCGAAAAATATTTTTTCTATGGGAAATCACAGTATGAAAACTAATATTTTTTTTACTTGCTATCTCTTTGGTCGTTAATCCATCGGCTATCATCCTAATGATCTCTATTTCGGAAGGGGTTAAATGTTGCTGGAATTCCACTTTAGATTGGGTTTTAGCAAGGCTATCTTTTAGCAAGATGTTAAGGATTTCATCAGAATAATATTTCCTCCTATTCACTGTGGCATCAATTGCCATAAAAAGTTCTTCTTTGCTCGATGTTTTTAGGATTATATCTTTTATACCTATTTTGGATAATTCGTGTAAGTCATTCCGATTAACTTGATTTGTAAGAATAAGTACAGCTATATGAGGGTTTTCTTTCATTATAATACCAATTGTTTCGAATCCCCCCAAATCAAACAAGTTAAAATCGATAATAAGTAGATTGACAAATTCGTTACTAAGTAACTTCCTTAAGTCATTTAGGTTGTCGGTTAAACCGGAGAAGGTAAAATGTTCGCTATTTTGCAGTAAAATCCTGAGTGACTCAGTTACAAGGAACTGCGAGTCTGCTATTACAATACTATGTTTTATGCTCTGAGCCACAATTATTGTATTAATAGATGAAAACAAAACCCAGTGCTAATTGTTTTGCTACTGGGTTTTGAAATGATTTTTCCCCTAAATATTATCCAATGAACAACCCCTCGATTCGAACTTTATAGCTGCCGTCCTTAAGTTTTGTAACTGCATTAACTAGACCGCTATGTCTCCATTGTAACATGCAACGACGAGGAAGAAACCAGTAACGGGTTCCTAGTTTAATCTCATCTTTCGATTCACGTATTATTCCCTCATAGGCTTGTGCTACATAGTAGCCAATGTCAATAAAGCCTTCGCTTCTTGGTCTTAAAGGACCTGTCACAAACCAATTTATTACACCATTTCTTGCATCAGTATCGCTTACAATACCACAGTGAGTGATAGGGCAACCACATGACATACCCATTGGACGGCCAATCATTACATCACCCTTTTTAACACCTAATTCTTTTACTAATGCAGGGTTGTATGGAAGGATTGTCTCTCTTGGTCCAGGTTCGCCTTCAAATAGATCAAGGATGAAATCAAAATCTCGCTTAAGCGTATCCTTCCATCCCATTTTCTCACCCATTCCTTCATTTGTGCAGCCAAGACAAGATGCATGGGCGTTTTTTTCATCGATACTCTTTTTGGATGCATGAATACATCTTTTTAACTCGCTTTCATTGGATTCTACAACTTTTGCAAAATCTTCACAAGTTTTATAACCACAAGCTCCACAATCAAGTTTAGGGAGCAATTCCATTATCTGATCAAACCTAGTTATCGTTTCCATTTTGTTTTTTTTTATGAAAAAATTGGATTTAGTTTCAGTATCGACTGTTCAAATGCATTAATGAAGTAGTCTATTTCTTCATCGTTATTAAATCGACCAAGGCTAATTCTTATTGATCCTCTTGCTTCAAAAGGGTTAAGACCAATTGCACGTAGTACATGCGAAGCATTGTTCGATTTGTCGTTAGAAGAGCAGGCAGATCCTGCGGAAACGGCTATGCCCAATTCGTCAAGAATTAGAAGTAGTCGGATTGCCTCACCTTCGAGCCCTCTAATGCAGATGTTTATATTATTTGGGATGCGCTGGGTTGGATGACCATTTAGGTAAGCATTTTTAACATTCAATAAGATCCCGTTGATAAGTTTATCTCGTTGTCGAGTAAGTACATCTATTTCCTTACTAAAATTGGTCATGCATAATTCAACGGCTTTAGCAAAACCAACTATTCCTGCAATATTTTCGGTAGATGAGCGAATACCAAATTCTTGACTACCACCATGCAGCCAAGGAGTTATCTTAATTCCTTTTTTGATAAATAATCCGCCAACACCTTTGGGTCCATATATTTTATGTGAGTTGATTGTAAGTAAATCAAGGTTCATGAGCTGCACATCAACTGATACCTTTCCAAAACTCTGGCAAGCATCCGAATGAAAGTATACCCCTTTTTCTCTGCATATTGCTCCCATCTGCTCAAGGTTTTGCAAGGTTCCGATTTCGTTATTCCCATGCATTATCGAAACCAAAATGGTTTTCGGGTTAATACATTTGCTTAGTTGCTCGATGTCAATTACACCATCACTATCTACAGATAGGTAGGTAATATAAAATCCCTGTGTTTCCAGCCACTTGCAGGTACTTAGGACACAATCATGCTCTATTGCTGATGTGATGATATGATTACCTCTTTCCCTATTGGCAAATGCAACACCCTTTATAGCCATATTATTCGATTCTGTTCCACTGGAAGTAAATACGAACTCATCGCCACTGGCATTTAAATAGTTTGCTATTTGCTGTCTACACTTTTCAAGAACAACCTTTGATTCAGTTCCAAAACGATGTAAACTCGATGCATTGCCAAAACTATTGGTAAAATAAGGCATCATAGCATTTAGAACGAGAGGATCTAACGGAGTAGTTGCAGCATTATCGAAATATATCCGTTCCATAATAATTATTCCCCAACGTAGAAAAGTTCATGATCCATAGTTCGTAGCACACCGAAATGGTTTTTCGCACCAATCTCTTTTTTGCCAACACAAATTGTACAGGTTCCAACAGGTGGGTTTCCTCTAAGGAACATTGGAAACTCAACATCATTGGTTTTAATTATTTGTTTAACAATAGGATCGATACCGATTCCATAAAGTGCATTACTTTCAACAACGGTTATACCCTTTGCTGATTCAAGTACCCTATAGCGGAAAACTTCTCGTTCTGCCTGTGAAACAAGATCTATTTTAGTAATAACGCTTATATCGGCTAATGTTAGCATGGGGCCTATTTTTCTGGGTAAATTCATCCCACTTGTAGCTTCAAGCACAACAATTCCAAGAGATTTCTCAACATAGGGAGAGCATCGCAAGCATAGGCCTGCTGTTTCAACAAATAGGTAGTCGGAACCAGCTTTCTCTGCCCATTCTACAGCCTCATCCAAAACCACAACATTACAATGATCGGGACAAAGTTCGCCTGAGTATATTTTACGCGTAGGTATCCCAAATTCCTTATTAATAGTTTCGTCCTCGTCAGCGTATAAAACATCAATTTTAATAAAAGAGGGTTTTAGTTTTTTTGTTATCATCCTCTTTATTACCTGTTTTATTACAGTCGTTTTCCCACAAGTTGGTGGACCTGCAAATATTATTAATTTCATCTTTTATTGGTTAGTTGATTATGTAATTAAGATCCTCATTACGAATCTCTTCTCCAGCACGAATTAAACCACGGAAGTGAAGGAAAGTATCGTCCATTTTCTTTAATACCTCCGCCGCATTGCGCTCTTCAGGATTTGATGTAACTATTTTTTGCATTGCACCGTTTTTCATAATTATACGGCAATCGGAGAGAAGAGCAATTGTAGGATCATGGGTTACAAAAACAAAAAGTTTATCATATTTCTTAAGGAGTTCAAGTGCTTTAGTTTTGTTGATACCTGCGTTTTCAATCTCATCTAGCAAGATGATTGGCGAGTTACCAATTACTACAGCATCAGCAATTAAAAGTGAGCGAGTTTGTCCGCCAGAAAGTTCGGTCATTGCAGTTTCTTTAATAATTGCCTCACCTGTAAGTTGGTTTGCAAATTGAATGGTCTCTTCAACAACAGATTCTACATCTTTTGCTCCTCTTATCTTAGCATGAATTGTAAGAAATTCACCTACTGGCAAATCGCTTAGGAAGTTAGTGTGCTGAGAAATTAAAGCAATTGGATGTTTTGATGGGTCGAAGGTGAAATCTTCAGGTATTGGTTCACCATTTATCAAAATTATTCTGCCCGATGGGGTATTGCTATTGGCAAATAGTTCAATATCATTAATTAAAGTTGTTTTGCCACATCCAGTAGGACCAACAATACTAATAATATCCCCAGAAATCAAGTCAAACTGATCGACTTTTTCTTTTGAACCATCTTTACCATAACCACCAATGATTGTTATTTTTTTGATTTCCATAGTTTAAATATTTCTGGCAAATATATACACTACGTTCACCATTTTAGTGTACTTTAAACGCTAAGATTTAAGACTTGAATATTAAAGAATTTACAATCAAGTATTTATTTCTGTAGGTAATAATATTAAAAATTTAAGGATTGATATTTTTACATTAACCTATTAAGTGTAAACGATTAATACGAAAAATCAGATTCACATGAGATTTCTTTTAAGAATTTCATGTGCTTATAGTGATTGTTTTCAAATGAATCCTATAATTTTTATCAGTTTAAATAGTTTATTTTTGTACAAATTCTATCTATAATGAAAACTAACTTTTTAATCAAAGCAATACTTCTAACTGGAGTATTATCCTCTATCTGCATTAATATTCATGCTCAAAACGAGTCGTTAAGAACAAAGATTCAGGAAATAATTAATTCTACAAATGGTACAGTGGGGGTTGCAATTAAGAATTTGGATACAAAGGATACGCTAAGTTTCAATAACAATTTACATTACCCTATGCAAAGCGTATACAAATTTCCTCTTGCAATATCTATTCTAGATTGGATGTCTAAAGAGGAGTTATTGTTAAATCAAGTTATTCGAATTTCAAAGAATGATTTACTTCCAAATACTTGGAGTCCTTTAAGAGATAAATATCCAAATGGAAATGTTGATATTCCCTTAAGCGAATTGATTAGCTATACCGTTTCACAAAGCGACAATAATGGCTGTGATATACTATTCCGTTTACAGGGTAGTCCTAAGGCAGTTGAGAAATACATCCATAACCTGGGGGTTACTAGTATTGCAATTGTTGGCACAGAAGAGGAGATGCATAAAGACTCAACGGTTCAGTTTAAGAACTGGGCAAAACCCTCTGCATTAGTCGAAATTCTTGAACTTTTCTATAAAAAGAAAATTCTTTCGAAGTCAAATACAAATTATTTATGGAAGTTGATGGTAGAAACTACCACAGGACCTAAAAGAATAAAAGGGCTGCTTCCATCTGAAACTATTGTTGCCCATAAAACGGGTAGTTCTGGTAAAAGTAAAAGCGGTATTTCAGCCGCTGTTAACGATGTTGGTGTTATTAAACTTCCAAATGGACAGAGTATTGCAATTGCAGTTTTTATAACCAATACAAAAGCCGATGATGAGGTTAGCGAGAATGTTATTGCAAGGATTTCTAAAGCAACGTACGATTATTACTCCAAAAACACCAAGAAATAGCATCTATAGGTTTCTTGTATAACCATTACTCTAGGTAAGTATATCCGTACAACCCGGATCTATAGTTCGATAGAAACTCTTTACCCTCTTCCAAGGTAATTATCCCTGCTTTAACAGAACTAGTTACCCAGGTTTCAACGGTACGAACCATTTTTTTGGAATTATACTGTACATAGTCCAGTACTTCAGCAACTGTTTCGCCATCGATAATTTGATCGATTTTATAGCCATTTTCATCAACTGAGACGTGAACAGCATTAGTGTCGCCGAAAAGGTTATGTAAGTCACCCAGAATCTCTTGGTATGCACCAACAAGGAAAACACCCATGTAGTATGGTTCTTTTCCCCTTAAAGTATGAACAGGTAGATTGTATGCAGTGTTTCGGGTTGTGATAAAATTATCGATTTTTCCATCCGAATCGCAGGTAATATCCTGAATTGTTGCAGATCGGGTGGGTTGTTCATCAAGTCGATGAATGGGCATTATTGGGAATATTTGATCTATTGCCCAAGAATCGGGTAATGATTGGAAAAGCGAAAAATTACAGAAATACTTATCGGAAAGCATTTTTGATAGCTGGCGTAAATCATCAGGTACATGCTTTGTTTGATTTGATATCTGAAAAACCTCCCGAGCAATTGACCAGAAAAGACGTTCAATTTGAGCTCTTGTTTTTAGATCTATAAGCCCTAGGCTAAACCTGTCGAGTGCCTCTTCACGAATTTGTTGTGCATCGTGCCATGTTTCCAGCAATCTAGGTTGGTTCAAAGTATCCCAAAGCATATAGAGTTCCTTAACCAGCTCGTGATCTTGATCGTTTATCGTTTCTTCATTGTCCCATTCGGGCAGGGTTGAGGTCTCAAGTACCTCGAAAATAAGCACTGAGTGATGTGCAGTCAATGAACGACCTGATTCCGTAATAATATTTGGATGAGGAATTCCGTTTTTGTTGCTAGCATCAACAAACGTGCTAATTGAGTCGTTCACGTACTCCTGAATGGAATAGTTAATGCTACTTTCGCTATTCGATGATTTTGTTCCATCATAGTCAACACCTAAACCACCACCTATATCAACAAATTCAACTTTAAATCCCATTTTCCAGAGTTGAACGTAAAAGTGTGAGGCTTCGCGAAGAGCAATCTTAATGCGTCTAATCTTAGTTACCTGACTTCCGATATGGAAATGTATCAGACGCAAGCAATCATGCATCTTATTTTTATCAATAAAATCAAGTGCCTCCAGCAGTTCGCTGGATGTTAAACCGAATTTACTAACATCGCCACCAGAATCTTCCCACTTGCCACTACCTGAGCTGGCAAGTTTTACCCTAATTCCAATATTGGGCTTAATTTTTAACCGTTTTGATATTGTATTAATGAGTTTTAGCTCATTAAGTTTTTCAACAACAAGAAAAATGCGTTTACCCATTTTTTGGGCGAGTAGTGCTAACTCTATATAGTCCTCATCCTTATAGCCATTGCAAATAATTAACGATTCAGGATCGGTGTTGATTGCAATTACAGCATGCAATTCAGGTTTTGATCCTGCCTCAAGGCCAATATTGAATTTTTTCCCATGGCTCACAATCTCCTCAACCACAGGGCGCATTTGGTTTACCTTAATTGGGTAAATAATAAAATTTTGCGCTTTATAGTCGTATTCTTCAGCAGCCGATTTAAAACAGCTCGAAACGGAAATAATTCTATCATCAAGAATATCTGGAAATCGAATTAACATTGGTGCAGAAACATCAGAAAGCATCAGCTCATCAAGGAGTTCCTTTAAATCAACGGAACATCCATTTTTTTGTGGAGTTACTGTAACGTTTCCCTTGTCATTAATAGAAAAGTAATCAACACCCCAACCATTGATATTATAAAGTTCTGCGGAGTCATCAATTTTCCATTTTCTCATGATTGCACTTGTGTTTAGGGTTAATGATTTTCTTTTTGAAAAATTATGCGAATATATTTAATGTTGAGAAATATTAAGCTATAATCATCAGTTCATTATACCCTGACTTTTAATTTATTTTTGTTTTGGAGGATTATTTGTTTCGATGATTTAGAAAAATGCCAGCAAATCTCACAAAATTGAACTGTATTGTGATTTTAAAAATGTTTGTGTTTTGAGATTAGGCAAGTTTGTATAAAGCTATTTCTTATCTAATCCCCAAATAGATAAATTAACAGTGGATTCAACTTTTTTTTGGATACTTTCAGGTAGATATTGGTAAAAATCAAGATTGGCGTAACTCTCAACGCTATCAATTGGTACTGCAAATTGATATAATGGTTCATCAACCTTTTTATTTGGGAATATAAAGCCAATTCCCTCATACGAAGAGTTGTGGTATTCAACTATAACCTTGTAGAAATGACCTGGGATTGTAACGCTATCGGGACCAATTTTGCCAATATTATCATTAAATACGGGGCCAGCGTATATTTTAACAGAGTCGAATTCAACAGCCCATCCCCGAACTTTCTCCTCAAGTTTCTTCCACGTGCCTCGGTTAAACGATGGAAACTGTGGGCAGACATTGCTAAAATAGAATGTTTCCTTCATTGCTACGCTCGACCAACTCATATCGGCTGCAGGAACCATGTGACCTTTATCGTAATGAGAGCCTTTATACTCAATATTGAAATCGGTTTTTGTTGATATCAAAGGATCGGCGGTAAACTTGTTTATACGAGGTTCCTTGCCTCCAACATTCTCCTTTTTAAGGTTATAGCAAACCCATGCTGGTTGATCGTTTACTTGGCTATAGGCGAGTGTGTAATATTTATGCTTAACTATCTGATATCTTTCACTGTGCTTGGGGTTTGCTTGAACTGTTATTTTATTGCTATCCTTTTTCGGTTTCAATTCACGGTTTGTCAGAAAGTAAACGGTAGCACCAACAACCGCAATAATTAGAAGGAATATCAATATTTTTTTGCCCATACTATTTAACAGTTTCAAAAATTTTATACTCAACCACTACTCTGCTAATTTAAACCTTAATCTAACAATTCCCTCATTATAATCAGATGAAAGAATAGAGAAAACTCCAATCTCGGAAGTGTTTTTAACGTGTGGTCCTATACATGCGCAAGCATCATAATCACCAACTCTTATTACACGAATCTCATTCGGCGCATCGGTTGGTAGTTTTGATAGGTCGAGAAAATTTACAGCCTCCAATTTGGTTACAAAACCTTCAGTAACATCTAACTTACGATTAATAATACTGTTTACCTGTGTTTCAATCTTTTTGATTTCAGCATCTGTTAAACTCCTTTCAATCCTATAATCGCACTTCGATTTTTTTCGCTCAATATGGGCATTGAAAGATCTTCCACAAGCAAACATTCTCACCATGGTTTGATTCAAAATATGCTCGGCGGTGTGCATTCGTGGATCGTAATTTTTTTCGCTCATATATTTATCTCCTTGTATTTGTTGGGTTCACGCAAAGCCGCAAGGTACGCTAAGAAAGAAAAACTAAAGGTTTTTCTCTTTGCGAACAAACCGTAGGTTTAATATGGTAAAGTCTGATCATAATATTTCAGTTGATTTTGGCTATATTCTCTATCCATCTTATCTTTTTTGCGGCTTAGCGACTTAGCGTGAAATATTTTTCGTTGGCTAACCCTACACCTCAATCTTAAATACAACCTTCCTAATCATTCCTTCTCCAATTAGCGGTGCATGGCAATCGTTAGGGAAAAAGATTGCAAAGTGTCCTGCCGGAACATTGAAATAGGAGAGGGGCTTGTCATTGTAAAAAATGATATCCTTCTTGGTATCGAATAGTCCTTTAGGGCTTTTACAATCGGCACGATTGCTCCAACCCATAATTTCATTCCCTTCCAAACAAACCTGAATATCGATATAGCGGTTATGCGCCTCAAGGAGCGCATTCTCCTTTGTGCGGGCATTGTCAAAAGCTGGAATGGCAAATAGCTTTTCGCCATCAATATAAATTCTTTCGCCCGTTTTATCAAAAGTATATGTTTTTAAAGCCTTTTCAACCCTTTCAAAAAGTGGATGAAGTCCTAGATATAAATGAAAATCGTTTAACGATGCAGTTACCATTTTTTGTGACAAAGATAGGAAATTGTGAGGATAGACGACACTCCCTGGTTAATCAGAACGGAATGATTTATAGATAGTATGAGTTGAGTAGTTTTTTCTATTTTATTGTTTTCCTTTTTTTGCGGATTCAAGAGTTTCTATGAGGATATACATATTAGAAGAAGGGTTATCAAATGGTTTTGTTTGTTTGGATCTTTTGCATGCATCAACACACTTTTCTTTCAGCTTATTTTTCAAAGGACTATCTATTATTCCTTTCCTATAGCTATTCCTGTTTCGATTATTCAATTCTTTTATACAATCATCTCCAGAGAGTGTTGCGGTCTGATTTTTATAGTGTAATAAAAACCATAATTCGATTGTGGGATTTGATGTAACAAGCGTAGCTGAACTTATTTTCAATAGTTTGTTTAAAACCTCTGGGACATCAGCGTCATAAACTAAAAAATCCTTATCCTTTTCATGAGCAGGTTTTCCCTTTTTGTATGAACTTATATAGCGTTCGCTGATATTTAAACCTGATATTTTTGAAATGATTTCAATGGATAGTCGATACTCTGAGCGTAAAAATTGGATATATACTTCTTCAGTTTTACCTTCACAGAAAACCCAGAAATGAGGATTGATTTTTTTCCCTTTCGAAGCCTGACGTTTATTCATTATTCAATAAACCTTTAAGTCGTTCGTATGAATCACTAACTATTGGAACTGCATCGAAGCGACCTTGTAAATAAGCTTTTTCTAAATCCATTGTATCACGAAAATCGTTGTAGTCGTACAATGAATACAAATCTGTTGAACTGTTTACGCCTTTATCCACAAAGTATATCTGATCTTTACGAAATTTCTTGAGATCTAAAAATTTTGTGTTATGTGTTGTGCAAAGCAATTGAGCCTTTTCTCCAGCCCTAAAAAGGTTGAAAATATACTCGATGATTTTAGGGTGTAAGCTCTCCTCAATTTCATCGATAAGTAATATTTTATTATTTTTTACAATGTCGAGCAGGCTGAGCATGATAAAGAAAAGTTTAATTGTTCCTTCCGATTCTTCGGTAAGGAAATCAAATGCCACCTCTGGGTTTGCCTTGTGAAAGGATTTAATTTGAAGGTGATCTTGAACCACATCTTCAACTTTTAAAGTCATGTTAGTTAAATCGGCACGAATGTTTTTACCTGATTTTTTTAACACTTTGATTTTTATATCTTCAATATCGCTATCTGCAATTTTTAGTGCCTCAATAAGTTGTTGTTTATTTTGATTGGTAATACTTTCCATTGAAGATATTCCAAAGTCCAAATAATTTAGAATAAATGTTTTATTGAAATAGTTAAATAGTTCTTTTGCAACCTCCCTGTCCATTTGGCTTGCTCGCGAAATATATAGAGTTTTATCAGATGTGTTTTCTGCAACATCCAAAGGTCTTTTTATAACATCGGTAAAAGTATATTTCTCTTTTTTTGTTTTGCCTCGTCGCTCATCCCTTGTAAAAATCTCTTTTATTCGCCCTTTGGGATAGTAGTGTAAACTTTCTGTAATAATTTGATTACGGGTAAGAGAAAAAGAGTACTCATATTCAATATTATTTAATATAAATCTTATAAAATATGAGCTTGGTTTATTGGAGTAATTTTCGAATTTAAATGGTGCAAAATTACAAACAGTGTTTTCGTTATGATTATGCGATTCGAAAATCATAGCGTTACAAAAACGGATGGCTTTAATAATATTACTTTTTCCAGATGCATTAGCACCATAAATAACTAGCGTTTTTAATATTTCAACTTTATTCTGTTCAAACACATTATTTGCCAACGCCTTTGCATTTGCCGATTTGATATTAGCAGCCCTAAAGTCCAAAACAATTTCATCTTTAATAGAAAAAAAGTTACTAAGTCGAATCTCTAACATCATTTTATTCCGCTTTTTTGTAATTAGTTTACAAATATATGTTTTAATTTTTGATTTTTTCTATTTTATTAATATTTTCTTTCATTTGTAATTAGATAAATGGATATGTATTGAATTTCGTATGCTGTAAAATGAAGAGGGTCATTTTTCTTTTATCAAACTAGGAATGTTATATTAATGGGATGATTAAAATAAGAGTGGTAAACCAAACTGGCTCTACCACTCTTATTTTTTTTATAGCTGAAATTTGTAGATACAACTAATGCTTAATGTTTATACGCAAAACTGTGCCTTTGCCCTAATATTACAGCAAGTTGCTCAACGTAGAGGCATACCCAATCTGAACTGTACTATAGCTCCTCATGCTGCTTATATACTCTGCTGCCCTGAGAAATACCGATTTCTGTTTATTCCCATTTGGATGTAGGCTAATATTCAACTGGAATTCACCCCACCAATGGGTAATGTCAAATACATATTTTTTCACTCCTATTTTTGTCAAATCGGATGGGCTAAATGGTGATACAAGCCATGCACCATACATTCCAAAATGCATATCGAAATCAATTTTGTTGGAGTCAAAAAATTTGAATGTTGAATTAGGGTTAATGTAGAAAGTTGACCGTTGAATATTTTTGGTCTCGATTGTATCATTCCCAACTTTTGTGAGAATTACACCTCCAGCTAGGTTTAAGGTGAATCGCTTGCTATCCGTTCGGTATGTAACAAGGTTCAAATCTGTTCCAAAGTTCAGGTATGAATACCTAAAGATATCTATCAACCGCCCTTGCTCCGATAGTGAATCAATGGATAATACTTTATTAGTTTTTTCAACCTTGCTAAGTTTAATATACGGAGAAATCCTATTGAAGCATACCCATTGATTTCTATACCTTAACTTGCTATTGTTGTTGTTTGTTTTTCTCCAAATTCTATGAACGGAATTGAGTTTCTTTCCTTGAATCAAACTAAAATTGTACGATATCTCGGCCTGAATAATACCATTAGGGTTTTGATGGTTAAAGCCTAAAAAATCGGAAAACACTTTGATGTCAAACGCCTCATCTAGTTTTGGCTTATATACCTGAACCATTCCCTTTTTTTTGCTTACTGTCAGTGTAGTATCGTTTATTGTATAGGTTCCTGATGTGAATGCAACTCTTCGGTTAAAGTCAATTATATCGGCTAGGTCTACAATAAAAATCGAATCCCTGCTTAACAAAAATGGTAGGTAGTTTCTATCTTTACTCGAAAGTGCATCAATATCTTGCCCATTTCTTGTGGAAATATATTTCCAATTTGTAAAATAGTATGAGTCCGTGCCTTTATGCGCCATTACATGTATATCCTTAATAACTCCATTCTCAATCGCAATACCAACGGAATCAACAGGAGCAGTTTTCTTAATTCTCTTTAAAAATTCTGGTGATTTACGCATTAAGCGTCTATAATCCCTAAAACTTTTAATTGAGTCTAAATGTTTTATTTCGTTAGTTTTTGTGCAGTATGTAATCGATTTATTTGGTTGAAAGTTTTTTCTATCTGCGCTCTTTCGGGGTATTAAATAACCAACTATGGGCGATTTTTTGAAAGTGAGAGTAAGAATGTTAGTTGTTTTATCATCCATGAGCGATTTAATTGTTGATTCTAGTTTTGCAGTATTTTCTCTGCTATTATAAGCGGCTAATAACATGCTAGCACAATTCAGAGCAGCTGTGTCCTTATTTATATCCAGATTAACCTTTTTAATGGCAATGGCAAGGCTATTTATATCGTAAACCGATGGAATATTGCACGAGTCAGCACCACCCTTTTTTACTGCTCCCGATTTACACTTTAAGGTAAACAAATTGGGATTTTTTATTACCTCAAAGGTGTAGAGTGTTTTATTATAGCTAATGATATAGCTATTTGCATCACCTTCCTGCGCCCAAACTACTGCGGGCTGTAAAATGGCTAGTAGAGAAAATATTCCTATTAGCACTTTTTTCATTTTTCTTAACATGGCTTTTGGGTTTTTAGTATTTAAGTTCAATTAAATGTTATGATGTGATTTATTTCCTGATGATGAGTAAGTGTATTCTCCTTCTTTTTCCAGTTTTCTAGTATGCAGTAACCTATTTTAATAGGCTCTATTCTGGCAAAACCTCAGTACTGTTTGTGCGATACCATAGCTAATAGTATTAGGGTTAGTAATTCCTGATGAATTAAACATCTCAAAGTTCCCCCAAAACCAAACCCATATCAACGTGGAAAACATGGAATTATCCCTGTGTTTTTCTTCCACACAGCACCGTGTTTTCACCCACCCGCCAAAGGGAAATCACCTGAAAATTTGAAATGAAATTTGAGTAATTAGTTTTTATACAGCCTATTATAAAACTGGATGTTGCAGCGGTATTTCTTTAATGTGTTGACAATGTCATTGATTGCCATAACTTTGAATAAAAGTTAATTCTATTCATAACTTAAAAAATAAAACTATGGGAAATAGAGAAGTACAAGGTCTGGTATTAGGATCTGATGATAAAATTGTAGAAGGTAAAATTGATTATGTTCATGATGTACCCGATGATTTGGATAGTAGTAATGACTCAGGAAGGCCAATTACGAAGAGTGTTGCTCGAAAATTAATCAAAAGGCATTGGACTAATATTACGCATAGGATGAATAACAATGAGGTAATTGCAGTGTATTTTACCAGAGAAAGACTGGAAATGCTACTTAACCAGACAGGTTGTACGGGTGTTCGATTTTATTTTGCGTACAAAACAAAAGATGATTTTGGATTCGATATTGATGAAGGTAGAACATTAGTTGCAGTGGGAGCCAATAGTGGTAGGTATGATATTGAAACTGATGATAAACATTATATTGCAAAAGGAATAGAATTTGATAAAGATATTATAAGATCTGAAGATCCTGAGAATGGGATAATTTTTGAAATGGTTCCTCCATTGACAGTAGGAAATATTTGTAAAACTACTTTTGCTCCTGAAGATGAAGAACTTGTTGAAATTGTTATGAATTTTTTTAAATCAGCAGGTAAAAAAATAAAAACATTTTCAAAAAAGCGAACTTAATTTATCACTGATACTATTGCTCATATTGACAAAGTACGAGCAGTATATTTATTATTCTCTTTATAAGCCTTGTCCTTAGCATTTTCAGTTACAAAAAGGGCAAGGCTTTATATATTCATGTTTTGGGTTTTTGTGATTATTGTTAATTCAAAAACATATCATTGATAAATAAAGGGTGTCCGAAAAATTGGGACACCCTCTTCGCATTTGTTTTTTTGATTTAGGTTAAGACTTTTTCTTATTAGGTTCAATTGTTAAAAACTCACCATTCGAATTGGTAAAATAGTTCTTTAGTATATACCCAATTACGGCAGCAACACTTGTCATTATAACTGGTTTTATTGATTCCCATGTTAGTAATGTGCCTTGTGTTATTAATTGGTATATACCAGTTAAGAAAGCTTGGATGAACGTAAGAATGATTGTTCTTAATGCATCCCATCTATTTATTGTTAGAAATTCTGAACGCTCTTTAGGAGTGGTTCGTTTTTCATTTATCCCCGACATAACCATAAAATTTAAGATTACCTACTCTGTTCCAGTTTTTCGGTTTCCACTGTTATTGTTTTGTTCTAATATTGCCCTTCTATTGGAGCTCATAATATTCAAGCAATAGATCAAAGAACTCATTGCAAAGTTCTCTCGAAATAGGAGGGCATATCAACGTGAAAAACATGGAATTATCTCTGTGTTTTTCTTCTATTTAGCACCGTGTTTTCACCCACCCGCAAAAGGGAAATCACCCAAAAATTTGATATGAAGTTGAAGTAATTGCTTTTGTAACAGCCTATTATCCGAATGGATATTTCAGTGGTCTTTCTTAATGTATTGACTTTGTGTTTGTTTGGAGTAAATTTGGATTACAATTAACTTCTAGTTATTACTAAAAAGACACAACTATGAAAAAGAATTCTACAAAGCATGGCTTTAAGCTTGCAGAAGATAACAGGATTAAGCAAGACTTATTAAACTATGAGGAAGAAATTGATAATTCAATTGTCGGTTCTTTCGGAGTCCCAATTACTGAAAGTGTTGCAAAGAAAATGATTCAGAATTACTGGGATGATTTAGAAGAAGGAAAAGACAATGAAAAAGAAGTGGCGTTCACGTTTGGTCGAAAAGCATTGCTATCTATTTTGTCGCAAAGTGAATGTGAAGGAATTCGATTTTACTATGCTAAAAAGAAATCAGATGATTACATTCCACCTTATGATATTGGGAATATAGATAATGGTATCTCTTTGGTTGCGATAGGTGTTAATAAGAAATTCGATATTGCAACTACTGAGAAAGAGTATATAGTGAAGCCGTTAAGACCAAAAAAACCAATTGTTTTCACTTCTGAAAGGGAAAGTGAAACGGGACAAATTTATGAAATGGTTCCTCCAATAAAACTAGGATTCTTTTTAAATAGGGATAAAGTTAGAATTAGCGAATATTATGAAGAGTTAGCACAAATTATACAGGAGTTCTTTAATAAGAAAAAATAATCCCAATAAAATCTCTACCTTTCAGGAGGCTAGCCCCAAGCCCTATTCTCCTGAATTATATATATTTGTATAATAAACTATTAAAATGCGAAATATCTATCTAATAATACTATCCATAAGCCTTGTCCTTGGCATTTTTAGCTATAAAAAGGACAAGGCTTTATGCCTTTTCCCATTTCTGCTTTCGGCTGCTTTGTTGTCGGATTTAAGTGCTACAGTTTTGAAATATTTCGGGTTTAATTACTTTTTTTTATATCATATCTACCTACCCATTGAGTACTCGCTTTTGGCGTACTATTTTTACCTTACCATTCGTAATGTACGAGTTAAAAAGGCGATACTCTATTCAATTCCAATATTTATTGTGCTTAGCCTAATGTTTTCATTAGAGATAGTATTAATAAGTAAATACCCGAATTTTCAGACAAATATTGAATGCTTACTTCTTGTGGTATGGGCAACTATTGCTATTTTTACTATCGAAGTTAAGGTGGATGTTAGTATTTTATCTCTTCCTGTATTTTGGATATGTGTGGCAATACTAATTTATCAATGTGGAGTTTTTACTTTTACTGGAGTGTTTAACTTTCTATTAGATACAAAACCAGAACTTTTAGATAAAATCAAACCTTATCAAATAGTACTTAATTGCATACTTTATACATTATACTCAGTAGCTTTTATATGTTCACACAGGACAAAGAGATTCTCCTAGCATTTATTGCCAGTACGTTCCTAATGGTTTTCCTTGTGATTATCATTATTGTGGCTATTGTGCGATATCAGAATCGATTAAGAAAGCACTCCCAGGAGATTAGTAAATTAAACATTCAATATCAGGAGGAAATTGTTAAAGTGCAAATCGAGAACGAGGAGCAAACGCTTAATCGGATTTCGCAGGAAATACACGATAATATAGGTCAGATACTATCTCTTGTTAAGCTTAACCTGAATACGGTTAAGATTGAGAAGTGCGATGCGCAAACTCAAAAAAAGATTGAGGGAACAAAGGAACTGGTTTCAAAGGCTATCAACGATTTAAGGCAGCTATCAAAATCTTTAAACTCCATCCATCTTTCGCAGCAATACCTATCCGATTCAATAAAGCAGGAGCTTGAGGTTATTAATCGAACAGAGGAATTTACTACAGAGCTAGTTCTTCGGGGTGATGAGAGAACCTTCGAATCGCAGAAACAGCTTATTATCTTTAGGATAATTCAGGAAACTCTGAATAACATCGTTAAACATGCCAAGGCAAAGGTTATTCGGGTTGAGCTGGAATATGGGTTGGAATCCTTTACCATTAAGGTGGTTGATGATGGGGTTGGCTTTGATTTATCATCGCAACATTTAATTAATGGGAAGGAGAGGGGAACGGGGTTAAGCAACATTAGCTACAGAGCAAAGCTTATTGGTGCATCGTTAGATATCGATAGCCAGAAGGGTAAAGGAACTGCAATTACACTAAATATGCCATGCTAAAGAATTTATCTTATGACATTTGCAAAGAAAATTAACGTAGTACTCGTTGACGATCATACCCTTTTCCGCAAAGGAATGGTTGAACTGGTCAATAATTTTGAGAATTTCAATGTTGTTTGGGAAGCTAGTAATGGCAAGGAGTTTATAAAAAACCTCCGAATGCTTTCGGTTCCGGATATCGTTCTTTTGGATATGGCAATGCCCGAGATGGATGGCTATGAAACCGCCCTGTGGATTAAAAAGAAATATCCAGAGATTAAAATACTTGTCCTATCCATGTTCGATCAGGAGGGGGCTATTATCAAGATGCTGAAAACGGGTGTAAACGGGTATGTGCTTAAAGATGCCGATCCAATTGAGCTGAACACCGCTTTATGTAACATAGTTGATAAGGGTTTTTACTACTCCGATTTGGTTAGCGGCACAATGGCAAATAGCCTAAAAGGCTCATCCAATGAGATAGAGGCTGTAAAGCTTAACGATAAGGAGATTCAGTTCCTTGAACTAGTTTGCAGCGAGATGACCTATAAGGAAATAGCCGACAAGATGTTTCTGAGTGCTAGAACTATTGATGGTTATAGGGATTCCTTATTCGAAAAACTCTCAGTTAAAAGTAGGGTAGGGCTGGTGCTGTATGCAATAAAGAATGGGTATATTAAGTTGTGATGCTGTGATGCCGTGTTGCTGTGATGCTGTGGGGAATGTTTTGTTGCAATGAATAATAGTTTTAGAAAGTGCGGTAAGATCAATATTTATTGGACTTTGCGCTCTTTGCGTTTTTCCTTTGCGGCTTAGCGTGAAATTTTTCTATTGATATTTTACCAGAATAAATATCACCCAAGGATCAACCACCCTTACCCATTATCACATTTTGACATAATTAATCGCAATTTGCGATAGGCTAAGTTGTAAAAACCAGCCTGTAAGTTGATTTTTCTGCTTTCGCCCTTTAGTGTGAAGGGTAAGAAAGCAGAAAAAACCTAATCAGTCAGAGGAGATCTAAAACGATTTTAAAAATTCACCATCAATAATGAATAACTTTACACCATTCTCAGTGGTTGACCGATGACTGCTTAAATCATCCGAAACAATGTAGGACATACCTTTAGACAATATATGCTTGGTGCCATCCTTTAGTTCCGACACCATTTCACCCTCAAGGCAGTAGATAATATGCCCTTTCTGACACCAGTGATCCGCAATATAGCCAGGTGAATATTCCACCATTCTTACCCGAATATTGCCGAATTGTTGTGTTTGCCAGTAGGCTTCACCGGTTTCGCCTTTATGCACAGTTGTTGGAATCCTGCTCCAATCAGTTGTTTGAAAAGAAATTTGCTCCATTTTTTAAGTTTTAGTGGTTAGTTAGTTGTAGTTTTTTTACAAATAGTTCTACGAAAAATGAAGCCCTTTGTTGTAAATTTAATCAAATTTGATACACAATCTTGGAAGATAATCTGGAATCTAGCGTATTTTGTGCGTTTACTGAAAGGTATAACAAATGTTTTTTATTGCCTAGTTTTGATAACGAAAGATTACTTAGGGTTAATGTAAACATTAAGATCGGTTTTTTCCATCCATTTTTCTGGATTTGCAATATTTGTCCAACCAAATTTCTTATAAAGTTCATGCGCATCCTTAGTTAAAAGCACCCAACGTCTGAGTCCTTGTAAATTGGGATGTGATATTATTTTTCCCATTAACCATTTCGAGAGCCCTTGCCCACGAAATTCCTTTAATACAAAAACATCTCCTAAATAAGCAATTGTGGAAAAATCAGTAATTATTCGTGCATACCCAATTTGCTTATCCTTATAGAAAAGTCCAAAGTTTAGCGAGTTGTCAGCAGATGTTTTTACCCTATCGAATGGAATGTTTTTACACCAATAGGCTTCATTTGCCAGGAAATCATGTATTACTGTGAGATCCAACTTAGCCCTATCGGTTGTGATGGTAAAATCACCTTTCGTTTCAGTAATTATTTGCATACTATTCATTTTATATATTTTTAATCACTACTGACCAACTAAAATATTATTTGATTTCATGAAATACTTGATATTACTGCATTCAATATATAGGTCACCCCTTACGGGGCTTGATTTTTGGGTTAATTAAAATTACTATAAATTGGTCATCGCTCTGCGACTTTAAAAAGCAGCATCGCTGTGAACTATTTGTAGATTTGATTATTATGCTTTATCTAGAAGCAGCATCGCTGCGATCTATTGAATTTAGATTTTTTCTCGTTTAATAATGATTTTTAATACATAACACTAGATACTTTTTTTGATCTCGCAGAACTCCTTGGCTGTTTGAGCAAGACTCTGGATTCCCATCTCTATCTGTGGAATAGAAGGGAATGAGTAGTTTAAACGCAGCGTATTCTGTCCCGTTCCATTGCAATGGAATGGCTTCCCAATAACATAAACAACGTTATTTGCAGCGGCTATTTTTAGCATCTCTTTAGCATCTATAAACTCTGGAAATGTTAACCAAAGAAACATTCCACCAGTTGGTTTCGACCATTTTACGTACTCGGGCATAAACTCCGCAAGCGAGTTGAGCATGCTTGCATTTTTTTTGATATAAAGCGCAATGGCCTGTTTAATAGTCTCTTTCATTCTGCCTTCTCTGATAAAACGGGCAATAATCAGCTGGTTGAACGATGGTGAGCAAAGATCTACCGATTGTTTCATCAACGCTAACTTTTCAATAATCTCCTTTTGTGCTGTAATCCAGCCCAATCGCATGCCAGGGAAAAGCATCTTGGAGAAGGTTTTAAGCTGAATAACCCCTTCGCCGTTGGATAGAGTCCATAAGCTTGGAAAAGTTACACCATTAAAAGTGATTTCGCGATAAGGAGAATCCTCAACAATTGGCACTTCCCAACGCGATGCTATTTCGATCAGTTTCTTCCTTTTTGCAAGGCTCATTACAATACCCGATGGATTCTGATAATCAGGAATTGTGTAGATAAAGCGAACTTTTATCTTCTTATTGGCCTTATCTTTCAGCACCTCTTCCAGCTGATCCAAATCCATACCATCGTCCAGCAATCGGATCCCGTTCATCTTTGCACCTGCCCGTTCGAATGCCTGAATGGCTCCGATGTAGGAGGGTAGCTCCATGATAATCTCGGAATCTTTATCAACCATCACCAGCGATATCAAATCGAGCCCCTGTTGAGATGATGATGTAACGCAGATTTGATCCGTTGTAGCCTTTTCGTCAAAATTGGCCATGTGTTCAACCAGAGCATCAATCATCTCTGGTTCTCCGGGCGTTGGGCCATACTGTAATGCCAATAATCCCTTCTCGTTGAGTACTTCTTTTGTAATTCGGGTGATATCATCCAAAGGGAAGAGGCTTGGATCGGGCAAACCACCTGCAAATGATATTATTCCCTCTTTTCGTGTGTATTTTAAGAGCTCTCGGATTTCTGATCCTTTAACTCTTCCTGCGAACTCTGAATAGGTAATCTGCATAGTTTTTTTTACAAAATTATTCCATAATTGTATGAGCGAAAACATCCAATTTATAGCTATTTTTACTCAACCAATATTTGTAAACTATGCTACTTTCAATTGATAAAAGTAAGCGCGAAAACATATTCGATCAGCTAGTAAATCAAATAAAATCGCTTATTGAATCGGGCGATTTGCAGGAGGGTTTTCAGATGCCATCAACAAGGCAGCTTGGGATATCGCTTGGAGTTAACCGCTCAACGGTTATTAGGGCTTACGAGGAGCTGTGGGCATTGGGATACATTGAGAGTACGCCCGGCTCGTATACGAAGGTACGGAAGCGTAAGAGTTTGAATAAGGATATTTCGCCAATAAGCCACGGTGAGATATTTTGGGATGATATACTCGAAGGGGTATATAAGCCTGACTATGAGAAAATAGAAAGATTTTCGCAATTGGTAAGGGATGAAAATGAGCATCTTATAAGTTTTAATAGGCTTGAACCAGACTCCAGGCTTATTGATGTTCGGTTGATTAATAATTGCATTAGGGAGTCAATTTCCGATTCGGATAAACAGGTTTTCAGCTACTGTAATCCGCGTGGTTACGAACCGTTGAGGCGTTCAATAGTATCGCACATGAGGCTGCACGGTGTAAACTCAAAGGATGAGAATATTCTTATAACCAATGGTTCTCAAAACTCATTACAGCTTATTTTTCAAACATTTATAACAAAAGATGATTATGTTGCGGCAGAATCGCCAACCTATTCAATGCTAATTCCGCTGATTAAGTACTATGGATGTAAGATTCTTGAGATTCCTGTTACTGAAAGTGGTATGGATATTGAAGTTTTTAAAAAGCACCTGAAGAAACATCCCATTAAGATGATTTACACGATGCCAACCTTCCACAACCCAACATCGGTAACCCTATCGCAGGATAAAAGGGAGGAACTCCTCTCGCTTTGCGAAAAGCATAAGGTGATAATAATTGAGGATAGCATTGAGGAGGAGATGAAATACTTTGGCAAGGTGCACCTGCCAATAAAATCAATCGATTCGCACGGGGTTGTAATTTACCTTGGATCGTTCTCGAAGATACTAGCCCCCGGATTTCGTATTGGTTGGATAATTGCTGATAAAGAGTGCATTAACCGATTAACGGCCCTAAAAACGATGTTCGATTTATCTACAAACACCTTTAGCCAAATAATGCTATATCACTTCTGCAAATCGGGCTACTACGAGCTACATATCCGAAAGTATTTGAGAGCCTTTCGTAAAAGAATGAAAGTGGCACTTAAGGCACTAAAAACCTATATGCCAGCCGATAAGGTTGTTTGGCAGGAGCCATTAGGCGGATTTTTAATTTGGTTGCGGCTTAATGTTAAAGCGGATAAGATTGACTTAGAGGAACATTTCCAAAAATTTGGGGTTAAAATTATCGATGGTAGTTCCTTTTTCTATAACCCACCCAAGGAGCACTATTTGCGATTATCAATATCAAAATGCAACGAGGAGGAAATTGAGGAGGGAATGCGGCGGATTGCTGAGGCGGTAGAGGAGTTGGAGGTAGTTGAAAGTGAAAAGTGAAAAGTGAAAAATGAAAGGTTGAAAGTGAAGAGTTGGAGGAAAGAGTTCAGAATTATCGCAAATTGCGATTATACAGAGAGGAGTTAGTAAAGCCTACCTTACCTGCTCAATTTATAGGTAGATTCCACAGAACGGTGCAAATGGTTGATAAGTTTTGAGATTATATACCAAGACTGTGGTTTGATAATCGGGGATTGTTTAGTATTTTTGGGATATTGTATAATAAAACCGTAACTGTTCACAAAAAGATATGTGGATGTATATGGAAAGAGGATATTTATAAACGAGTTAGCACTAATTTTAACTGATAACACTATGGAACAAATTGACATTATTAAACAAATTGAAGAGTTTTATAACTCCGCTTGGGATAAGCTCATCATAACAGGTAGTATTATATTCGCTGTATTTGGAATAATTATTCCATTTGTTTTTCAATTTATGCAAAATAGAATTCTTAGACTTCAAGAAAAAGAAATAAGAATTAATACTCAAGAGCAATTAGAACAACTAAAACTTGAGCTTCAACAAGAAATTAGGAAAGAATATCAGGAGGAAATTAAGAAAATTACTGAAGAATTTGATAAAAAATCGCAAGGATTAAAAGGTATGGGTTTACATCTACAAGGGAATAGCCATTTACAAGCTAAAAAGTATAAAAATGCAACTTACGACTTTTTATATGCTTTTAAATTGTATCTAATTGGAGAAGATTTTAAAAATCTCTCTACAATTGCTGATTTATTATTAAAGAGTTGTTTTCCAAATATTACAAAGGAAGATTTAATCGATATTTTTCAAAAAACAGATATGACAATTGAGGATTATTTTAATCAATTAAAAGAAATTGATAAAAATAAACACTCACAAACAATTATTCTCGACTTGAAATATAATGCAGATAAATTAAAAATCAAGTAATAAAATTGGTTCTAACAGTTGTTACAAACCCGCACGGCGTAAATTAGCAAAGCGTATCTACGTCGTTTTTAAATAGCGATTTCTAACCCCACCAAATTCCTAGTTAAGTAAGGAATATACTGTCACTAGCATGTGTTTTTTACTGTGGCTGAAATGCAAAAACGTTTTTTATTACCTTTAATATAGTTTCTAATAGCGGATAGATGTTCGGTTTCTAACTCTTTAGCATTTCTTGTTACGGGAATATTGTGCACAATTTTATCAAAAAGCCATTCCCGGATTTTGCATTTATACCAAGAATTGGTATTTTTGAGAAAAATAATCTGCAATGGCAAAGAATACATCAATACTACTTGGAGAGTATTTCGAGAACTTTGTTAATGAGAAAGTCTCTTCTGGAAGATTTTCGTCTGTTAGTGAGGTCGTTAGAACTGCTCTTCGCCTTTTAGAGAATGAGGAGAATAGGTATAAAGCTCTAATTAAGGAACTCGAAATTGGAGAGAAGAGTGGATTTGTTAAAGACTTTGACCGAAAAGAAAATCTTAAAAATCTTCATGCTAAACATGTGAAGAAATGAGATATTTAATTAGCGAGAAAGCAAATCAAGATATCGAAAAGATTTGGTTGTACACGTTTGAGAACTGGTCACTTGAACAAGCCGATAGATACTACAATCTAATTATAGATGAAATCGAATTTATTTCAGAGAACTTCGAGAGTGGAAAGTCCGTTGATTACATTAAAAAAGGATATAGAGCATCAATTGTGAATTCGCATATAGTTTTTTATAAGAAATCCAGAAAAAATATTGTTGAAATAATAAGAGTTTTACACCAGCGAATGGACATTGAAAACCGCATAGACGAATAAAAAACCACATACAACACACACTAAATTCCCCGTTCGATGTGGATTGCTTTTAGCGAACTCGCAAAAAACGCTCGGTTAACAAAGCGTATCTACGTCGTTCTTAAATAGTGGCTTATTACCTTCGGTGAACGTGTAAGTTATGGTTCATGACATCGCTTCGCTAAGTTCTAACCGTATAAAATCTATTGATTTGTAACCAATAATTTTTAAGACGACACGATAGGATTTGGGAAGACTCGAATGGAAATTTTTTATCTTTGATTCTATAAAACAAAGAACCCGGCTTCATCACCAGCAAAAAACTGGGAGAGGAATCACCGGGACTACTATGCAAAGATAGTAAACTTATGGTTAACAAAGCAATAATTGAGAAAATAATTTCAAAAGAGAGGCTAGAACCTTACTTAAGGCATCACAAGAATGACTTTGAAAACGCAATATCACACTATAAAAGCAACATATTAATATCAGAAACATTTTATCCACTACTTGCAATCTTAGAGGTAGGTTTAAGAAACTCCATTGACTATCAACTAACCAAACGATTTAACGACAAGCAATGGTATGAGAATATTGAGTTTGTTCGAATTGCATCAAGATTTCAGATAGACAGAATATCTGAAGCGAGAACAAATATCATGTCTGAAAAGAAAGAAATTACATCGGGAAGAATAATGTCGGAATTATCGTTTGGATTTTGGACGTCTCTTTTTGATACACGATTTGAAATGACATTGTGGAAAAGTTTGCGTTTATCTTTCCCGAACTGTCCAAAGAACATTAGAAAACGGAAAACAATGAGTTCAAAATTCAATGGAATTAGAAGATTAAGGAATAGGATATTTCACCATGAAGCTATTACATGGAATTTGAGCGTATTGAATTCATATAAACTTGAAATTATTGAAGGTATAGAATGGCTTGACAAAGACCTGTTAGAATGGTTGGTAGAACTTAACCATATAGATGAAACGATTGAGAAATATAGAAAAACGATTGAGAAAGAATAAACGCTACAGGCTACAATACGTGGGTAAACCACCCGTTTGTTGCAGATTGCTTTCAGCGGACTCGCAAAATACTCAATTAGCGAATCTACCTCATCAAATAAACACTAGATTTCCGTACTTTTAAAAAATTCGAAACACACATCTTAAAAACAAAATTCCAAACTATCGCATTTTGCGATACCCCGCCCAAACCCTTCCAACTCCCCACTTCCCACTGTCAACTCTCAACTTTCCACTGTCAACTAACAAATTACTATCTTTACACAAACTTTTGCAATGAAACTTGTAGCCGATATAAATATTCCATACCTAAAAGGGGTTTTAGAACCTTTCTTCGATGAAGTTTTATATCTACCCGGAAGTAAGATTAGTCGGGAGATTGTAAAGGATGCCGATGCACTTCTTGTAAGAACAAGAACCAACTGCAATGCTGAACTACTTGAGGGTTCAAAGGTGAAATTCATCGGCTCGGCAACAATTGGGTACGATCATATCGATACAAATTATTGCAATACAAAGGGTATTGTTTGGGCTACCGCCCCAGGTTGCAACTCTGGAGGTGTTTTGCAGTGGGTGGTTTGTGCGCTTTTACAAATATCTCAGGCAAAAAACATCTCATTGAAAGGTAAAACGCTAGGGGTAGTTGGGGTTGGAAATGTTGGTAATAAAATTGCTAAAGCAGGCGAAGCATTGGGAATGAACGTATTGTGCTGTGATCCACCTCGCAAAAGGAATGAGAACCTCTCAGAATTTGTCGATTTTGCAACAATCACACAAAGGTCCGATATCATTACGTTTCATGTACCACTGAATCATTCTGGTGCAGATGCTACTTACCATTTGGCAAATGATAAATTTTTTGAAGTGATTAAGCCGAACGTAATCATCATAAATTCATCTAGGGGCGAAGTTGTTGAAACATCAAGTTTGGTGAAGTCTATTAAATCGGGTAAAGTTATTGCTTCTGCATTGGATGTTTGGGAGGGCGAACCAAAAGTATCATCGGAAATCGTTAAATATATTGATATTGCCACTCCGCATATTGCCGGTTACTCCCTCGAAGGCAAGGTTAACGGAACAAAAATGGTGGTTGATGCTTTAAGCAAATATTTTGGCTTTGGATTAGAACCTTGGTGTCCAACACCTGATCCAACAAGTACTAATATTGTACTTAATTCGTTTGTTGATTTGGAGAGTGCTGTCGCAAAAACATATAGTATTACTAATGACGATACGGTGTTCAGAAATAATCCAGGCGATTTTGAGAAGATAAGAAACGAATACAGTTTTAGACGTGAGTTTTCGGCTTACGAATTACCAAGTATACGTTTTACTAAAGGGTTGGAGAATTTAGGATTCATGACTAATAACCAATAACCCAAAGCACTCGATCCTCCTCAATACAGCGGTTAATCAATTTATTAAGGCCTCTATTAATTCTAATCCACCTGCGAATATATCCACGCCAGTGTTTCTCGTATTCGGAATCTATCTGATTAAACTGATTCATCAGCTCACGACCCATGAAAATGCCAGATAGGTAAGTCTTAAATTCCTTCTGGCTATTTATAGCAATTAGTTTTTCCAGATTATCGTTCAGCTCGTTTTGTAACGGAATGAATTTACGGCTATTATACATTGTTTGACCTATAAACTCAAACAGATGGTTGCTACGTTCAAAACATCCTGCGAAAATGTTAAATAAATTACCGTTGAGGTAAAGTGATTCCTCGTCGCATTTATTATAATTTTCGCTATCGCCAGTTATATTGAATTCGATGAAGTCTATGCATTCATCTTTGGTCATCAGTTCAAATTTCATCCGTGTAAAATTTTATAAATAATTAATATAAAATTGGTTACTATTTTTCTTTGAATGAGATTAATTACCTAAACTCAGATGGAATGTCCATGTTTTAATCATTGCGTTTGGTGTTCTTTATCAACATGGACATTTCATAATCAGAAAATATCTTGTACATAAGTTAAAATACAAATTATATCGTTTGCTGCTGAAAAACGGCAGTTAGTGCTAGGCAGCAACTTTGTTTCTTGTTAAAACTATAACTTAAATATTACCTAAAAACCTATCCGAGCCTTAACCCCGCTGGGTTTTAGAGGCTGTTATCGGGATTCCTTTGGTTTTCTAAAATACATATGAATCAGATAACTTTTTGTCAATAAGTTTCAACCTATCCTTATCTTTTTTTCTGCCAAAGAGTTGGAGAATTCTTTTTTGTTCGTTTAACGTTGGTGTTTTAATTTCAAAATCATCAATTGTAATCGATTGGCTGTCTGATATTTCAAGTCTCTCCCAAACGCCCATTTTGTTTACTTTAAGTTCTCCCAATATTTCTATGTCCAATTCGGAGAATTTATACCTAGCAAATTTTGAAGAAAATAATTCATTGTCCTTTGGAGCATGTCCTATTATTCTGCGATTTCCCCATTCTGCCATTAAAAAATCAGCGTCTCTGTCACTTACTAAAATATCTAAATCATAAATATTTTCGATTTTTATTCCAGATAAAATTAGTGCAGCTGAACCGATTAAGTAGAAATCATCTTTCATTAATTTTAATGATGGAAAAGCTTCCTTTAAAGTATGAAATATTTTCTCATCAACAGTCATAATTATCTTTTATCAATAGGCTTGTGAACTCATTTCGCACTTAACAAAATTGCCCATACATGCTTTCAAATTTACTATATTCCAGCAATAAGGGCAAGGATTTGTTAATAAATAGACCTAAATGTGCATTAAATGGATACTTTTATTCATAGAATTAGTAATGCTGATGGATAAAATTATTAGGTTTGACGAAAAAAATGGTAGGGACAATTGTAAATTTTGGTGCGATTATCGTGGGTGGGGCTATTGGTTTGAAATTTAAATCGATATTACCTCAAAGAGTTGTAGATTTACTATTCCAAGTTTTAGGTCTATTTACTTTATATCTTGGTTTTTCAATGGTATTGAAAACTGAGCATGCACTTCTAATTGTTTTTAGTTTGATACTTGGAGCATTAACAGGGGCATTACTGGAACTTCAAAAAAGAACCGATAGGCTTGGAGATTATCTACAAAGCAGGTTTAACCTGAAAGGAAATAGGTTTTCAGAAGGTTTTATTGTTGCATCTTTACTCTTTTGCATGGGACCAGTGGCAATACTTGGTTCAATTGAGGATGGACTTGGAAGCGAACCAAAGCTTCTTTTCATAAAAAGTCTGATGGATGGAATTGCTTCAATTGCCTTTGCTGCATCGCTGGGTGTTGGTGTGATTTTTTCTGCGTTGCCAATACTTATTTATCAAGGAGCAATTACGCTATTGGCGAGTTCGTTGGGTGGTAGCTTTAATCAGGTAATGATAACTGAACTTTCGGCTGTTGGAGGGATACTCCTAGTAGGTATGTCAATCAATATTTTAGATATTAAAAAGATATTTGTAATTGATTTTATCACAGCCTTGATTTACATTGTACCTTTGATTTACTTTTTCGGATAATTTTGTAACATGAGCGATTTTAAAAATGAGCATATTAAGGTACTTACCAACCTTTATTCAGGTTTGTATAAGCATCAACCCGATGAAATAGTTTCGTTACCCAAATCGGGTTCTAGTAGGCAATACTTTCGCTTAACTGGTAGCAATAATTCAGTAATTGGTGCCTATAATGCTGATGTGAACGAGAATGTGGCATTTTTTTCTCTATCTCGTCATTTTCTCTCAAAGGGGTTAAATGTTCCTAATTTACTTTCAATCTCCGAAAATCAACAATACTATCTAATTTCCGATTTAGGAGATACTACGCTTTATTCATCGCTTTCCTGTCATTTAGCGAATAGTGAGTATAATGAAAAGATGATGGGATATTTTAAATCATCATTGTCTCATCTCGTTCGTTTTCAAATAGATGGTGCAGATGGTTTAGATTTTAGTAAATGTTACCCCAAGCAGATTTTCGATAGAAGATCGGTGATGTGGGACTTTAACTACTTTAAGTACTCATTTCTAAAACCCACCGGCGTAATTTTCGATGAGGAGAAGTTGGAGGATGATTTTGAATCATTCGCTAATTACCTTCTTGATGATGAGATGGTTTACTTCCATTACCGCGATTTTCAATCACGTAACATCATGGTTAAGGATAATGAGCTATTCTTTATCGATTATCAAGGAGGAAGGAAAGGCCCTTGCCTATACGATGTGGCATCGTTTTTATATCAGGCTAAGGCTTCAATACCCCAATCGCAAAAGGATTTGCTTTTCGATTTCTATTTAGCGGAGTTGAGTAGTAAGAAAAAGGTAGATGTTAATCTGCTAAAGAAGCGATTTCCTGCTTTCGTCCTGTTTCGTGTAATTCAAACGCTTGGTGCTTACGGTTATAGGGGTTACTTTGAGGGGAAAGCACATTTTTTGCAAAGCATTCCTCCTGCAATTGAAAATATTGCTCAAATTCTAAAGTCAGATTTTAGTGATTTAAATATCAATTACTTATCGGGTATATTGCATGAGGTCGTAGAGATTTATCGGTTAAGATTTGAACAAACAGAGTTGCAAGAGGGTTTAACTATCGATATCACAAGTTTTTCGTTAAAAAATGGCTACCCAACCCCAAATGTTGAACATGGTGGCGGTTTTATTTTCGATTGTAGAGCACTTCAAAATCCGGGAAGACTGGCAAAGTATAAAGAATTAACTGGTCTTGATTCACCCGTTGCTGAGTATTTAAAGGCTAGACCCGAGGTTGATATCTTTATGAATAATGCTTATGAGCTGATTCGGAATGCAGTTGAGAATTACACGCAGCGCGGGTTTAAATATATTTCGGTTGGTTTTGGGTGCACGGGCGGACAGCATAGATCGGTTTACTGTGCAAATCGACTGGCAGATATGTTAAAAGATTTTCCAAAAGTAAATATCAGGGTTTCGCATAGAGAGTTAAATAGAAAATAATAAATATGAGTGTCCATTTAAATAACAAAATCAAACCTCTGTACTGTCATTGCCTTACGGCGAACTCGCAAAATGCGCTCGGTTCCTGCGAATGCAGGAATCCCATTGTTTATATCCAGATTCCGGGACTTCGCCCGGAATGACAACTATGTTTGTTTATTGAAATAGTAATCAAAACGGATATTCATAATAATAAGTTCATTATGTGCAAGAAAGGGAAGAATACCAAAGGGAAAGATGCTCTATATATTTGTAAGAATTGTGGCGGCACATCGAACAAGGAAAAGAAACTTTGTAAACCCACTAAAAATAAGTAAAAGAGTATCCACATGAAAGCGATGATTCTTGCAGCAGGCCTAGGAACAAGGCTAAAACCTTTTACCGATGATAGACCAAAAGCACTGGTTGAGGTTGGTGGTATTACTTTACTTGAGCATACAATTAAAAAACTTGTTGAGAGCGGATTTGATGAGATTGTTGTTAATACTCACCATTTTTCGCCGATGCTAATATCGTTTATTCAAAGCAGGGATTTTGGAACCACAATATACATTTCAGACGAGTCGGATAGGTTACTCGATACTGGAGGTGGAATATTCCATGCCGCTAAATTGCTTGATGGTGATGCCCCATTTTTAGTGCATAATGTTGATATTCTTACAGATATTGATTTGCATAGTATTTATCAATCTCACTCTAAGTCCTGTGCAATAGCAACATTAGCAGTAGGTAAAAGGGAATCGTCAAGGGTATTTCTGTTCGATAATGAGATGAAACTTTCGGGCTGGAAAAATAAGTTAACGAATAAACAGATTATTCCTGATAGTAGCCGCGAATCGCTTACCGAATATGCATTTGCAGGTATTCATGTTATCAATCCCGAAATATTCAATTTGACCAAAGCTGTAGGTGCTTTTTCAATTATCGATATCTACTTGAATTTGTGTGTTAAATACATTATCAGTGGATACGATGTTAGCAGTAATTTTGTGGTTGACGTTGGTAAACCAGATAGCATCCCTGTTGCAGAGGAGTTTTTGAAGGGGAAAGTGAGAAGTTAAAAGTGGAAAGTTGTGAGTAGAAAGTAAAAAGGGGCTAGATTTTTTAAAAATATGTAATAGAGGTCTTTATACCATCAACTGTCAACCATCAACTATTATTCCGCAATTACTCCTGATCCAATTAGCTCATCATTATCATACCAAGCGGCAAATTGACCAGCGGTTACACCCCTTTGTGGATTTTTAAAGATTATGTAGATGCCATTTTCACGGCAATGTAACGTTGCTTCTTGTAATGGTTGACGATACCTTATTCTTGCCAATAATTCAATGCTCTCGCCATTTTTTAATGCCCTGTCTGGTCTTACCCAATGAACCTCAGATGAGTTAATAAATAACCCTTTACGGAATAACCCTGGGTGTTCTTGCCCCATGCCTGTGTAAACGATGTTACTCTCTATATCTGTGGAAATTACAAACATAGGCTCTGCCTTACCTCCAATATTCAACCCTTTCCGTTGCCCAATAGTAAAGAATTGTGCACCCTGATGTTTTCCAATTACCTCTCCATCCTTCTGATTATAAGTAATTGGCTTTGCCAATGCGCTTAAATCATCAGAACTAGGATTGGTAATATTTGTGTAATAATTCTTATCAACCTCAATGATATTACCGCTCTTAGCGGTTAGTTTTTGTTGCAGAAACACGGGTAAATCCACCTTGCCCACAAAGCATATCCCTTGTGAATCCTTTCTGTCGGCACTTGCGAGGTTTAGTTCCGCAGCAATTCGTCTAACTTCGGGCTTTTGCAGATGGCCAATAGGGAATAACGCCTTTTCTAGTTGACTCTGGTTAAGCTGGCATAAAAAATAGCTTTGATCCTTATTGGGATCGAGTCCCGCCAGTAACCTATAATAAGTTTTACCGTTTACTACTATCTCTTCCTTTCGGCAGTAATGACCTGTGGCAACATAATCGACATTCAGGCTAAGGGCAGCCTTCATGAATGCATCAAACTTAATCTCGCGATTGCAAAGAATATCAGGATTTGGGGTACGACCCTTTGCGTACTCATCAAACATATAATCGACAACACGTTTGCGGTACTCATCGCTTAGGTCAACGTACTCAAAGGGGATTTTAAGCTTACGAGCAACCATCTCGGCAAAATTCCGATCGTCATCAAAAGGGCAATCTCCCTGTAAAACACCAACAGTATCGTGCCAGTTCTTCATGAACATGCCAATCACTTCATACCCCTGCTCTTTAAGCAGATATGCCGCAACGCTGGAGTCTACACCGCCCGATAATCCTACAACAACTCGTTTCATGGCTTTTGTTAAAACGGGGTAAAGTTAGTAATAAAAAAGGGGAGTTGGAAGGATGAGCAGGTGTAAGTGGAAGGTAGAAAAGTTTCGCTTTTTAGTACATTGCTCGTTCTAATCTATTGGGATTTAATCAAAAAAATAATGATTAAGGATTGAACCTTGGTTGAAATTAAACAAATAAGTGGTTGGTACGTAATACCGATTTAACTTACAGATTATGTAATGTTTAGTATCAATGCATTTGATAACAACCTTTGCAAAATTCATGAAGATTATTGGGAAAATAATCTTTTTTGAATCCATTGCGAAGGTTTTTATATACATTGTTTTTCCAAATGTTAATAAGGTTTGATTCAAATGCATTTCCAATATTATAATTTTTCCCATTACAGCATGGATTAACTTGACCATCGGATTGAATTACCATTGCATGCCATAGCCAGAAACAATTTTTTTTATTTTCTATCATATTATTAACACATTTGTTTCTATATTCTTTTGTGATATTTCCATTATTATTATAGTGAAATTCATAAGAATCAAAACCCAATAGTTTGTAATTTTTTTTAACAAAATTTGTTTCATGCGTGTTGTAGTCAAAAATAATAAATTTCCAAATTATTTTAGGACGAGATAAGTTATGTTCAGTTTTGTAATTTGATAACTTCTTTACATTCGAAAGAACAAGTTCAAAGTCTCCCCCAATTCTATATTTTTCGTATGTCTTTTGTGAAGCCCCATCAAGAGATATAAATAATTTATCGAGCCCTGATTTTGCTATTCTTTCAATCTTATTATCATTTAATTTTATTGAAAAGTTGGTTGGCAAAGAAACAGCAATGTTGTTTTTGTGAATGTATTCTATTAAATCTAATAATTGGGGGTTCATAAAGGGTTCTCCTCTGTGGCTTAAAGATATCCATATTAATGACTTTTTTAATGGTTCAATAATTTTGATTAGGCTGTCTTTAGAAAGATTCTCTTCGAATTTAAATTGTTTATTGTATTCCGAATCGTTATGATTACAGTGAAGGCAACTCAATTGGCAAAATGGACTAGGATCTATTTTTAAAACTACTGGATAACTTTTTAAACTACTAAT
Source organism: Bacteroidales bacterium (assembly GCA_013376985.1). GTDB lineage: Bacteria > Bacteroidota > Bacteroidia > Bacteroidales > Tenuifilaceae > UBA8529. The sequence continues at coordinate 19,944 of JACABB010000027.1, read as the reverse complement.
TCTAAGATGCTTTTCTATTATATTAAAAATTAAATTAAAAATTTTCTTAAAGGTTATATACGGAAGAAATTCATATATATGTCTTTTTATATGTTTTATTCTGCTATACCACATGATTATAACTATTTGTATTTTTTTGTTAGAAAATATTGTAAGCTAAGCCATGATTAAAAAATTTGCTTTTTGAATATTGTATTCAAAATTTAGCGTTAGTTGATAAGATTAGAATTGGTAATCTATATAACTATTATTTAATCAGGATAGACTGTAAATTAATTATTATATGCATTGATGAATAATTAAATATTATAGCGGATATGCATATAATTAAAATCTAAAATTAAATCAAACAAATAACACTTCATATCCCCCGTTTGGGTGATATTTGACTTAAAACCCTCGCTTATTTAAATTAACTAAAAATTAGGTATACTGCATCACAGCAAAACTGCATCACTATTAAACATTATTTATCGCCATGTTTTTTAGATACATTCTATTAATCTATTTTTGCTATTGTAAGTCAAACCATTTTAATTAAATAACTCACCTATGATAAGATACACTTTACTAAGCCTATTAATGATTTTTAGTTTGACTTGTGTTTATAGCCAAACCGAACTGCAAACAGTTGCTGAGAAGTCAAACTTTGAATCAACCTCACGCTATGATGACGTGATGGCGTATGTAAATCAGCTGCAAAAAACATCAAAGAATATCAGAGTTGAAACTATTGCCAAAACTTTTGAGGGAAGGGATATCCCCCTAATTATTGTTGGTAATCCATTACCAAAATCGCCAAAGGATTTAGTGAATGATAAAAGGGTTGTTGTTTACATCCAAGCCAATATTCATGCAGGTGAGGTTGAGGGGAAAGAGGCAGTATTAATGTACCTAAGAGATCTTTTAAAGATTAAAAACCCCGAGGTGCTTAAAGATGTTGTTCTGCTAGTTTGTCCAATCCTTAATGCCGATGGTAACGAAAAGATAAGTACGAAAAACCGCACTAATCAGAAAGGGCCTATAAATGGAGTAGGGGTGAGGTATAATGGTCAATTTTTAGACCTTAATAGGGATGCTATGAAAATTGAATCACCCGAAATTAAAGGGGTGATTACGAATATCCTCAATAAATGGGATCCTGAGATTATAATGGACTGCCATACAACAAATGGTTCGTATCACGTTGAACCAGTTACTTTTACTTGGATTATGAATCCTAACTGTGACCGTTCGCTAATCAACTATATGCGTGATAAGATGATGCCCGAAATGTCGAGCACTCTTCTAAATAAGTATAAAACCGAGAATTGCTTTTACGGTGAGTTTATCGATATGATGGATTATAGCAAGGGTTGGATATCCTATGCCGCTGAACCACGCTACCTAAGCAATTATGTTGGTGTTCGTAATCGACTTGGAATCCTAAACGAGAATTATGTTTATGCCGATTTTAAATCGAGAGTATTAGGATGTTATAGTCTCATCAATTCGTTGATGGATTATTCCTCATCACATAAAGCGGAAATCAAAGATTTGATTAAAAAGGTTGATGCTACTACAATTGCAAGGGGATTAAATCCATCAGTTGCTGATTCATTTGCCGTTGCTTATGCGGGAAGACCAACCCCCAATAATGTTACAATTAAAACCTTTGAGGCTGATGCTGTTGAGAGCGAGAATGTATATGAGCGTTACAAGAAAAGCGATAGGAGAAAGGATGTTACTGTAATTTATATTGCTGATTATTTTGCAACTAAGAATACGAAATTCCCTTTTGCATATATTTTATCGATTCCAGATCCTGATGTAATCAATGTTTTAAAAGCACATGGTATTGTTGTTGAAAAGTTGGATAACACTATAACCCTTGATGTTGATAAGTTTGTAATTGAGGACATTAAGCCAATTTCAAGATTAAGCCAAGGGCACTATAACGAAACCTTACAGGGTAAATTTGTAAAGGAAACAAAGGAATTCCCTGCTGGGAGTTATATTGTTAGAACATCCCAAAAATTGGGATATTTAGCATCTTATCTTCTTGAACCACAATCGGACGATGGTTTGATGTTTTGGAATTTCTTTGATCGTTATTTAGTGCCTCAATGGAGTAAAAACTTTTACCCATACCCTGTTTACAAAGTGATTGGTAATACAGAAATAAAAACTACGATTGAAAAATAATGTGTTGTTATTCAGTCTTATAAATCTTTTTATGTGATTGTACCCTGACATAAATAAAAACGCCCGAACCTAGTTGTAATTAAGTTCGGGCGTTCCATAAATATTCTTATTTACTTTTGCTCAATTTCCCTATTCATCTCAGTGATATCAACGCTATTGGAATAATCGCCAATTAGATATTTTGAGAAATAATCGCCCATTAACCAGAAATAGTACTCGAACATATCGCCATACCCATGACGCTGCCCGGGAAACATAAAGTAATCAAATCGTTTATTGGCCCTAATTAAAGCATTCATTACTCTTATTGTATTTCCGGGATGAACATTATCATCAATTTCTCCATTGGTTAAAAGGAGGTGTCCTTTCAGGTTTTTCGCCAGTTGAGAGTTCTTCTCAATATCATACTCAAACTTTACATTTCCACTTGTATCTGCAATCTCCTTTATTCCATGATGCTTTTCACTCCACCATCTATTGTATATATTATTCTCGTGGTTACCGGCGTTAGAAACAGCCACTTTAAAGAAATCGGGATAAACTAGCATTGCTGCGGTTGACATAAACCCACCACCAGAATGCCCGTGAATACCAACCCTGTTGGCATCAATATATTTATGCCTATCGGCAAGTTGTTCAATGGTAACTTTTTTATCGGCAAGGCCATAGTTCCTTAGGTTTCCGTATCCATAGTTATGGTACCATTTCGACCTTGCTGGGTGACCACCACGATTGCCCACCGTTATTACAATAAAACCGAACTGTGCTAACCTATCAGTCCTGTCCATGCGAGCAGAAAAGGCTTTGTTAACCGCTTCAGTTTGTGGTCCCGGGTAAACATACTCAATAATTGGATAAAGTCTTGTTGAATCAAAATCGAATGGTTTATACATTGCCCCGTATAAATCGGTTATCCCATCGGCTGCTTTAACTTTAAAGATTTCTGGAAATTTATACCCAGTTTGGAAAAGGAGAGAAAGATCAGTTTTCTCAAGATTTGATATTTTGTTTCCCATATTATCCATCAAAAACGATTCGGGTGTAGTATTTACCCTTGAGAAATTATCTACAAAGTATTTATAGGAATCCGATAAAACAGATGCATGATCAAAATCTCCCTTATTTAGAAGTTTTAGACCTGTTCCGTCAAAATTTATTCTATAGAGATGTAAATAGTATGGATCTTCATTTGGTTCTAAACCATTTGCGGTAAAATACAGCACCCTGTTTGTTTCATCAATCCCTTCTATGCCCTCACAATGGAATGGCCCCGATGTAATTTGATTTTTTAGCTTACCATTGCCATCGTAAAGGTAAAAATGCCCCCAACCATCGCGTTCCGACCAATGGATTAACTCTTTCCCATTATTAACTAATCCTAAATCACCTAAATCGATATATGTATTAAGCCTCTCCTCGATTAATACTGTAACTTTTCCCGTTTTAGGATCGGCATAGCAAATATCGGCTCTTTTTAAATCCCTAGAAATACGGGAGAAGTAAAGTCTATCGTTGGTTTTCGATAACCATTTCCTTGCCACATAATCATCATCGCGTTCTTTATTAAGTTTAGGTGCGCTATATATTGATAAGGTTTGATCCTTAAATGCATCAACATCAACTTTAATCATAGTGTCGGCAGCCATGTTGTATATAAGAAGTTCCTCAATTGGAGATTCTTTCTCCCCGGGCATTTGGTATTTATAGGTTTCCAGAGTTGGCCTTGGGTTTGAGAGGGTTTTTATAACCCAAAGATCTTTTACCTTTCGGTTGTCTTCACGGTTTAAGGCAAACATCTTTGAATCATATGACCATAGAATAGATGTAGGTTTGCGATTATCAATATTTTTTACCGCCTCCTCATTATCCTCATTTTCTTTAGTATACACATAGTCATAATCTTTTACACCATCTTTAGTTATCTGATGTTCAACAATTGTGGTATCCTTTTCGTCCTTTTTTGCTTTTTCGTAGTTCAACTTATCCATCCAGTAAAGATTGTGCTTTTTTGAGAATACAATTTTTTCACCATCAGGTGAAATGTTTGCCCACTCTGGATTTTCTTTAACTTTCTTGAAATCATCAATTAGCGTTAATTTTCCAGAAGTAAGATCGTATTCGAAATGATAAGTTTTTTTATCGGGTTTGCCACTATCTGTCTTATCCTTCTTCTTGTCCTTCTTCTTCATATCATTTTCTTCCGAATCCTTTTTGTCCTCATCAACCAAGGTGCTTTTTACCTCGAATTGGATTACTGTTTCGTTCTTTATGAATTTTATTTTTTCGATTGGTAGATGTTGTGCATCAAAAGGATCTTTCGATAATTTGGACATCTGAGCAGCCATGCTAACATTATCGAATAGCAATTTCTTTACTTTAGAAATAGGATCAACAATGTAGTAGTTTTTGCCGCTTGGGGTTTCATAAGAATACCAAAAGCGTTCGCTGTTTTTTAGCCAATGCGGATCAACACTGGTGCTGAATACCATTTTACCAATCTTCTTTGGCGAAAAGCGGGCTGCTAGCTGATAGTTCGCTTTTTCAATAGGTTTGTTTTGTCCATATACTAGATTCGACGATACGAATAATAGAATTGTAAGATAGAACAACGATTTTTTCATGACTTAAAATGATTATGATGATGCATTTTTAGAGTATAATTAACGGATTTGGTTTAAAGCAAATATCTTATTGTTTTTGTAGAAGTCTTTAAAAACGTAAGAACGGGATTAAAATTTTGCATAAAAGATATTTTATAATTATTATTGTTTTGATTTGAGAGGTTTTTTGGTTTAAATTTTTGCTAAGAAATAGCTATGAATAATGTTGATATTAAATTAGATGCAAAAATTACATATATTGATATTCTTTAATTTAATTGAAAATATATTCATATAATGTAATGCAAAATGGCATCGTCTTATTTCATATATCTAGAAAGATTAAAATCCTGTAAACAATGATTGTTCAGCAAAAGCACTTTAGAACTATTTGGTTTAAAAGCAGCAGTTCTGATACTGTTTGTATTATCGATCAACGTCCCTTACCACATCAATTTATTATAGAAGAGATAGCTACTATTAATGAGATGATTATTGCTATTAAAGAGATGCATCTTAGGGGAGCAGGGTTAATAGGTGCGGCAGCAGGATATGGAATGTATCTTGCAGTTTTAGAGGCAGAAAAGGAGAAGGCGTTTGATATTTCACTTCAAAGTTCAGCAAAAAAGTTAATTGATTCTAGGCCAACAGCTGTAAACCTTATTTGGGCAGTTAACCGCCAGCTACAAGCAATATCGAAGGTTTCATCCGTGGATGAAAAGAAAACCGTAGCACGAAACATGGCCATAACCATTGCCGATGAGGATGCTGCATTTTGCAAGAGCATTGGCGAGCATGGCGTTAAGATAATTGAAGCAATAAGCCATAAAAAACAAGGGGATACTGTAAATATTTTAACCCATTGCAATGCTGGTTGGCTTGCATTTGTTGATTATGGATCAGCAACTGCCCCAATCTACGAAGCGTTTAAACGGGGAGTGAAAATCCATGTATGGGTTGATGAAACACGGCCTAGAAATCAGGGAGCTAGCCTTACAGCATGGGAGCTTTTAAATGCAGGAGTTCCTCATACCATTATTGCCGATAATACTGGGGGGCATTTAATGCAGCATGGAATGGTTGATATGGTTATTGTTGGTGCCGATAGAGTTACTCGTGCTGGCGATGCTGCAAATAAAATTGGAACCTACCTAAAAGCTTTAGCCGCTAAGGACAACGGAATTCCTTTCTACGTTGCTTTACCCTCATCAACTTTTGATTGGAAAATTACCGATGGGGTTAAAGAAATTCCAATTGAAGAGCGCGATGCCGAAGAGGTTAAATATATTACAGGCCTTTGCAATAATGAGCTAAAAAAGGTTCTGATTACACCGCTGAATAGTAATGCATCAAATTTCGGGTTTGATGTAACTCCTGCAAGGCTCATTAGAGGTTTTATTACTGAGCGTGGGGTATGTGAAGCAACTGAGCAGAGTATTGTAAGTCTATTTCCTGAAAAAGTAGCGAAATGAGCCAAGAAGGTGTAATTAAGTATAATTGCAATTGGATAAAAACAGGATCGTTTGATTTTGAGCAGTTCGAAGCAATTAACTATTGGCGTAATTGCTTATATGAATTAGGGCTGATAGGGGTATATGGCGATGGCCTTGGCTATGGAAACCTTAGCTTTCGGGTTAACGGAAATCAGTATATTATTACAGGATCTGCAACAGGAGGCTTTAATCACCTTACCAAAGAGCATTACACAAAGGTTATATCATACAATCTTGAAACCAACTCACTAACCGCTCAGGGACCAATAGTTGCATCATCCGAATCACTTACTCATGCTGCAATATATCAATCGGATTCAAGCATAAATGCTGTTTTTCATGGGCATCACATGGATTTGTGGGAACATTATCTTCATAAATTGCCCACATCGGATGTTTCGGTTGAATACGGAACAATATCTATGGCTCATGAAATCATAAGATTATATGCTGAAACAGATATGCCCAATAAGCAAATTATGATCATGGGAGGTCATAAGGATGGCATTATATCATTTGGCAAATCGTTAGACGATGCAGGCTATAAGATGCTTAAATACTATAAGTTGTTGTCGGATATGAGTAAGGAGCTTAAATCAGTAAAAGAAATTAAGCAAAATGGCAATTACGAGGACGGGTCACAAAGTAAATTGCATCAAAAGATAGAGGAGATTGCAATGTATGTTATTTCTCAACAAAAGCAGATTGAAGAATTGACTAAGGAAATTAAAGAATTAAAAAAATAGTAGCATGATAAAAATTGGCATAATTGGAGGTTCAGGTTTTGATAACCCACAAATTCTTATAAATCCAACCGAGGTAAAAATCAGTACACCTTATGGAGATCCAACATCTTCGCTCCGTTGTGGTAAAATAAACGGCGTTGACGTTGTTCTTATATCACGACATGGGCTAAAGCATCAATATAGCCCAAGCGAGGTGAATTATAGAGCTAACATATTTGCTTTAAAGGAGCAAGGTGTTACTCATATTATTGCAACAACCGCATGTGGAAGTTTGCGTCAGGAGATAGGAAGAGGACATTTTGTGATTATTGATCAGTTTATCGATTTTACAAAAATCAGAAAAAACACCTACTTCGATAGTTTTGCAAATGGTTCTGAGCATCCAGCAATGCCGGATCCATTTAATCCTCAGCTCAGGCAACTTATGTATGAAACAGGCAAGGATCTTGGCTTTCAGGTTCATCCCAAGGGAACTGTAGTAACCATTGAAGGGCCTAGATTTTCGACTCGTGCTGAATCTAAGATGTTTAGGGCTTGGGGTGCAGATATTATTAATATGTCAGTAGCAACAGAAGCAATACTGGCAAATGAACTTAAGATTCCTTATGCTGCTATTGCCATGAGTACTGATTATGATTGCTGGAAAGAGGATGAGAAACCCGTAACTTGGGACGAAATTCTTGAGGTTTTTCATAAAAATGTTGGAAACGTTACACAGGTAATTATTAATACTTTACCTAAAATTAAATAAATAGATTGGGTTTGTTGGAATGAATTGAAGCCGAAAGATGCAAATTCAATATTTGTTGTATTGCTTTTATCTATGAGCAATTATAATGAGCAATTATAATGAGAAAATAGAAAAATGAGAATATAGAAAAAATAGGAACTATTCAGAAAATAAATGTTTTTTTAGCATAGAATATAATTTCGATTTATCTTGCAAAAGAAAAAATCACTTATAAAATGGAATTAAATGGTTTAAATAGCAATCATATGAAAAGAATAAAGGACTCAATTCGTTCAATTCCTAATTTTCCTATTGAGAATATTACATTCAGAGACATTACAACATTAATGCAAGATCCTGAAGCCTTCAAGTTAGCTTGCGATGAGTTTCATAATCGTTATAAGGATAAAAAAATTGATAAGGTTGTAGGTATTGATGCTCGAGGCTTTGTATTTGGTGCTGTTTTAGCATATAGTTTAGGAGTTGGTTTTATACCAGTTCGTAAAAAAGGAAAATTGCCCTTTAAAACATTAAGCGAAAAGTACTCCCTTGAGTATGGTACAGCAGAAGTTGAAATTCATGAGGATGCCATTAGTAAAGGCGAAAGAGTTGTTATTATTGACGACCTAATTGCAACCGGGGGTACCGTTAATGCAGCAATAAACCTTGTTAAAAAATTAGGTGGAATTGTTGTTGAATGTGCTTTTATTGTTGAACTTCCTGAACTTGGAGGAAGAAATAACATCCAAGGGCATGATATTTTCTCAATGGTTCAATTTGATGGAGAATAATAGGTCATTACCACTTATTCCTCAACCAACATATTTGGATTATTCTTTACGACGAAGTCATTTGGCTTCGTCGTTTTTATTTCTTCAAAAAAGTTTGATAATCAAACAACTAAAATTTGCTTCATTTTGTTTTTTGGAGTTAGTAAAATAGGTTATTCCTTGAAATACTTATGAATTAGCTCCAGAAAATCATCTTTGTTAATGGGTTTTGGTATATAATCGTTGCACCCGGCTTTAATTGACTTTTCCCTATCGCCCGATAGCCCGTAAGCTGTTTCTGCAATAATGATTACATTCTTATTAAAACTTCGGATCTGCCGGGTGGCCTCATAACCGTTCATTTCGGGCATTTGAATATCCATCAATACAAGGTCAATATCAGGATGATTTCGACAGGCTTCAACGGCTTCAATGCCTGTTGTGACTTTTAAAATCTCGCTACTGAGTTCTTCAACGATTATCGAAATCAGCATTTCTGAAGGAACGTCATCTTCGGCAATTAGTACTTTTAGTTTTGAGGTTTTATGATCAATCGGATTATTTACTAAGCTGGTTTCAATAAAATTTTTGACTTCGGTTTTTTCTTCCAGTTCAGCATTGTAGGGTAACGTGAAATAAAATGTTGTGCCAACGCCTTCTTCGCTTTCAACCCAGATTTTACCACCAAGCATCTCTAAATATGCCTTGGTTATTGATAGGCCAAGACCTGCTCCTTGATAAGCTTTTCGGTCTTCAATATCGGCTTGTACAAAACGTTCAAATATTGCTTTCTGTCGGTCGATGGGAATTCCTATGCCTGTGTCTTTTACGTAAAATGTTAACGATTCTGGCCGTGTTGATGAGTTTATTGGGTTATATCCCAGTTCGATATGGCCAGTATTACTATATTTTATTGCATTTTTAACAAGATTGGTCAGAATGGCGTAGAATTTTTCCGAGTCAGTTCTAATGACGGCCTTGTTTGTGGGTAATGAATTTCTAAATGAGATACTAATCCCTTTGGCTTCTGCCTCATGCTTGAAGAAGGTATAAATGTATTTGATTTGCTCGTTTATGTTGGTATCTTCACTGTTAATGGTCATTAGTCCAGCTTCTATTTTCGAAATGTCAATAATATCGTTGAGGATATTGAGCATTCGTGTACCGCTTTTCTGAATGATATTTATATACTTTTGCTGCTGATCTCCTGTAAGTTCATGTTGTTCTAATAAATGTGCAAAGCCAAGAATACTGTTCATTGGGGTGCGTATTTCGTGGCTCATATTGGCGAGGAAGGCAGATTTCAGTCGGTCACTTTCTTCGGCCTTCTCTTTGGCTGTAAGTAGTTCATTTTCAGTTTCAATTCTTTCTGTTATGTCCCTAAAGACCAGAATTGTACCATGAAAACTCTTATTTTTATTAGTAAAGTTTGTTTCTGTGATAAGAAGGGTTTTGGTGTTCTTTTTTGGAGTAATAATCTCTAACTCAAAGGAAATGCTTATTTGATCATTCTTTTCTAAAATTTTATTCGAATATTGTTCAATACCCTTTTTAGTCAGAAAGCTAGTAATTGGCTGCCCAACAATTTCGCTAGGTTCAACTTCAAATATTCCATGTGCCGAGGGATTTGTAAGAACGAATACATCGTCTTTATTGATTATGCCTACCCCTTCACCTAACGCTTGAACCAAAAGCCGAAATTTTTCTTCGCTTTCAATTAAGTTTTTATCGACATCAGATTTTGATTTTAGAACTATGTAGGCAACAAACTGAAAGGTGAGCATTGACACTACAATGGCAAAACTATGAATTGGTTCAATGCCTGAATTGTAAAGGAATAAAAGTGTAACTGTTAATGTAAAAGCAGAGTAAAATGGGATATATTTATATGTGCTAAGTGCTACTGAATTTATCGAAGCAACTAGTAAAAATACAATAGTTGTGGCAAAGGAGTAATCATTATTATGTGCTATAAATATTGACCAAAATAAAATAAAGGTTAAAAAAATATTAAAAAATATATGGAAATACTTTACTACAAATTTGCTTAAGTAGGTGGCAGCAAGAAAGATGAAAAACAGTGAAGAGAGTATAAGTCTAAAGATGAGAGGATCGTACATATCCTTTGCTATGTAATTTATTATCAACCCAGTTATTGGGAATGATATAGCAATAAACAGTATTGATATCTGATAATTCTTTAAATGGGTTCCTTTTATTGACTCTTCAGTTTGCGAAATGTCAAAGCCCAACTTCTTCTTATTCACCTTCATTTGCTTAAGTTTTATCGACTCACTGAATTCAAATTAATTCGTTTATAACCCACTAAAGGGTAGGGGAATATCTAAAAAAACAAGACTAATTTTTATTGTCGTTTGCCCTCAAACATAGTAAATTATAATTGACCGCCAAAGTGTTTGTTAAATGAGTTTTATCACTTATAATTTTGGCAAGGATTTCTTTTTAAATTTAGGCTAAGCCAGCAAGAATAGAAAATTCGAGGTGGGAGGCTCGGATTAATGGGGATTATTATACATATTGGTGTGAGAGGCTTTTCAATAAACTTTTAGCCTATCGGCTACTTACTTGATTGTACAACCTAATTACTCTTTTTTCAGCTCATTAATGATTAAGGTCTCAATCTCGCCAAGTTTGTTTAAAGGAACATTGTTCAGTATTTGGCTTAGCTGGGTGACGCTTCCTGTTCTTCTCAGGGTAGTTAGTGGATGTTTCTCGATTTTTGCTTCTCTCTTGTCTGGAATCCATTCAAGGATGTCGTTTGGTGTACATTGTAGCAAAACACAAAGTTTCTCCACATCCTTTAAATTCAATTTTTCCATCTTACTATTAGCTACACGGGTGGCAAAATTGTCCGAGTATCCCGCTTTTACAAGGTAACTGAAAGGTTTCTCAATCCCTCTAGCTTTAAAAATACGTGCAAAGTTGAATATTAACATCTCTTAGTCGTTTGAAATTAAAAATAGATATTGTAAATATAAAATAAACTCGTTTCATATAAAATAAAAGTCGTTTATTTTATAAGCTAAGTAAGTTGTTTTAAAAATAGAGTCGTAGGATTTACAAGTTAAGTAACTTATTCCAAAAACAATCTCGTTTATTTCATTGTGGGAGTAGGTTGTTTTATGTTTGTGGTAGGTAAAAGCTTAATTTCAGTGCCGAGTTGCAATAGCTTATGCGTAATCTTCATTATGTTGTACTACGGTTGCGGGGTATTATAAAGAAGATTGTATAAACTGGAGTTAAAGGGATAATCTCTTGCGCTGAAGTGGAGCGTAGCGGGACGAAGTGCTTGAAAACCCACTGAAACTTCTATATTTTATACCCGTTGCTAGCGGTTCGGGCTTTTTGATTGTCAGTTTATCAAAGTACATATCACAATTCTGGATAAAGGTCATTAAACACTTCGTCAAAGTCATATTTTTGTCTTGGCATATTTGAATAAAAATGTTCAACCTTTTTTTGAAAAGTGCCTTTTGTGTCAAGTTGAATTAGTTTGTCCCAAAGACCAAATTTCTTAAAGGCTAATTCAATGTATTCCCAATACTCGCTGTAATACTGAATTGCATTGTTAGCAAAAGAAACCCATTTATTTCCTTGAAAGTTAAATGTTATTAACTCCTTTCTGTATGCAGATTCAAGAATGAAAAGCAATTTTGAAAAATGAAAAACATCAGGAACAAGATTTCTGTCGGTTAAGTTGTTACATAATTTGAAAATGTAAAAATCCGCTTCTGATATTTTTTGTTTTTCTTTAAGTTCAGAAAATTTTAAGTTGTCACTTTCTGTTTGCATGTAACCTGCTTGAAATAGCAATAGTGCTGGCGTAGTTTTGTAAATGTTTTCATTTTCAAACAATGCTTGTAAGGGAGTTCTACCGTTGTCCGTGGTGTTTATGTCAAGTTCAATTTTATTTGTCTTTAAGATAAAATTAAGAAAACCAGCATCGTCTTGTGTTGCTTCGTCAATCCATTTGATTAAAGGCGATTTCCTTTTTCCTTTTAAGTTCAAAGTTTTGTTTAGAACACTAAGCTCAAAATCTTCCAACTCTCCAAGTTCATTTGAAATGCTATCAAAATTTTGAGTTTTACGTTTTCGGAAGTCGGCAATTTTAGTAACTAAATTCGTTGCTTTCCTTTCTGCGTTTTCAAGTTTTTCTTGTTCACGTTTTTTCCTTTCAACTTCTTTTAGTTCTTCCTCTTTTTGTTTTTGAAGAGTTTCAGTTTTTGTTTTGTTGTCGCCAAAATTGTAGTAGAACGCTTGATAAACTTTACTGTCAAATTTTAACTCGTTTAACTCAACAGATTTTATAAGCCATTTTGTAAGAAGTTTGTTGTAGTCTGTTAAATATGGAAACTTGTAATCGCACAAAAGCTTGAACGTTTCAGCGTTTTCGTCTAGTTTGAAAAAGTTTTCATACTTAGTTAGATACTTTATATCTCGTTCTAATGTTCCTTGATTATGTATGTCAAAGTTGTCAAGTATCCAAATTAGATAAATTCCGTGTTTATTGTAAAAGTCGTAACGACTTAAAATGTAGCCAAGCGATAAATCCGAAAGTTGTATTTCAAAAACAAGTTCTTTGTCTTGAAATTTGCAATAAACGTCAGGTCTTTTTTTTTCATTGTCTTTGACGATAAACTTGTTATCAATTTGAATAGAATTTACATCAACACCCGATACGCTTTTTAAAAGTTCGCCAATTTTGTTTTTTAGTTCTTTGTGTCTGTCGCTTTCTTTAGCTTTTAAGATTGCTGTAAATTTTTCGTGGTCGTGTGGTGTAAGTTTTCCGTCAGCCAAAATACAATAACTATGACCCGGTTTGTGTTTGAAATGAAGTCTGTCATATTTGCTACCCGAAACCATTAAATCTTGTTCGCACTCACAACAAGAAAGTTCAAGATTTTTTTCGTGATATTTTTTTCTTATTTGAAAAGCATCTTTAACAATATCAAACACTTCGTCAGCATCAAGAATTTCTCCTGATGTTTTGTCAAATGCGATTTTTATTGAACGGTCGTAACGTCCCATTTTTCATATCGTGTTTGTTGTTTTGCTGTGTCGTTTTAGCTTGACCGCTAACTCGTTTACAACCCACACAGAAGGTATTGTGATGAATCTAAAATAGATGTTAAGGCATACCTTCGGAGTGGTTTGATTTCAAACTTACCAAAATAATATCAACCATCAAAGCGTTTATTCAGTGAGTTGAATGAAAAATTAAACTAAAAAAAGTAGACTAAACCTACAATAACAGAAAATCCGAGGCAACCACCTCGGACTTTCAGAGTTTAATAAGTTATAGAAGTAATTAATTCTATTTACCAGCCTTTAACTTCCCATTTGTAATGTAATAGTTTATCTCTTCCGCCCAATCCAATAAATTGTGCTGGTACATGCGTTGGATAGCGTGCTGGTTGAGTTTATTGCCTAATTCATTAAGGCCAATAAATGTGTAGGTGATTTCGGCCATTACCTGAATATCCGTAACGGGTTTACATTTTACTGTTATTGTCCAGTATCGGTTTTGGGTTGAGACAAGGTACTGGATTAGGTAATTCTCTGGTTCGTACTTTGATACTCGCCATAAATATTCCGATTCATCACCATGCCCATCGGTTTTAAAGGTTGTTCCCTCTTCAATAATTTCTGTGGATGGGTAAATTAGGGTTGGGTTCCAACCCTCTGCCCATTTTCTCTCCTCAAATGCCCCGAATAGGGGGAAAACCGCCTTAATGTTTCCATTTAAAGTGATGGTGGCAGTTCTGGTTACCTTTTCGGCTTTAAAAGTTGTGTTTTCCATATTATGTGCTGTGTTTTTGCAAGATGAAAATAGCATTGCTGTTACGATAATTGTGTTTAGTACTTTCATATGTATTTAGTTCAAGTTGCTAGTTGCTGATATCTTATTATTTGTTTGATATTATAATTGGTACATAATTTTATCTCTTAGAATTAAATGTAAAAAAGTTAATACTGTAAATCGCCAAACTAGTAACTTGTAACTAGTAACTTCAGCTATTTAATTGAAATTTTACCGTACAAAAGTATCAGCTACCAATTGAATGGATTTATCGAAAATTGGGAATTTTATTCTGGTTGAATACTACCGATGGGGAGAGGTGAAATCGTTTTTTGAACGAGTTGCTAAAGGATCCAAGGCTCTCAAAGCCCATCAGGAAGCATGTTTCGGTTACTGTGTATTGTCTGTTTTGTAGTAGATTAAATGCTTTTTGCAGCTTTAGCTCCATAAAATATTGATGGGGCGTGATGCCATAAAGGCTTTTAAAATTCGATAGAAAATGAAATTTATTAAGGCAAACCTCTTGTGCTATTTGCTCTAGGGATAATTTCTCAAACACATTATCATCCATCATCTCTTTGGCGAGGAAAAGCCGTCGGTATAGCTCCTCCTGCGTTGATTTTTTAGCAGTAGCAATCTTTTTTATCTGCTTTGAGGTATCATTATTGAGCACCAAAAACTCGGTGATAATATCGAATAGCAATGCGTCAATATCCTCCTTATGAGTTTCTTGCAGAAGTTGTAACGTTTTTCCCTTGATACTATTTATGAAACTGAATGGCACGTTTGGTAACCTAAAATCGTTGCTCAGGCACTTAATTGGCGAATCTAATAGTTCCTCGGTGGAGCTATTATGGTAGCTAAAACAATTGTTAATAAAGTTTTCCTCAAAAAAGATAAGGAGAGTTTGCAGCGGGAGTGCGTTGGAGAAACAAATCTCTAAATCATCATTGGCGTTCAGGAAATAGAAGAAATTATCGGATATATTAACTCGTTTTTTGTTAATCACATAGCTTCCTTTGTTCAGGAAATTGCTTATAAATAGGTTGGGCGTTTTATGCTCGGGGTAAAAATATCTGGTGCTGGTGCTGGCAAAAATAATGGAATTATGGCTCAACTTAGGCTCTTCCTTATTGTATAATTCTATGCTAGGTAGGGTGGAGGCGATCATTTGTATCAAGCATTTTTCTTAAAATATCAAGTTTAAATATCAATATTTTGTGCAAATATAACTCTTATTACAAAACACTAGATAAATAGTATTTAGGAATATGGCTGTATGCTGGGTGTTTTATAGTATTTAAAGATTATTGTACGGTTACAAAAAATCGCAAATTGCGATATCTTTAGATGTGAGAAGGTGAGCCCTTGAGTTCAACGTAAAATAATAATTATCTACTGCTGATATTACGAAAAATATAGTAAATTTATAATCTACCATGATTTCAATCTTAAATATTTTATATGAAAAAAAAATTAATAACCCACATTTTGTTATTTGCTATTTTTTCTCTTTTAATAGTTCCAGGATGTAAGAAGAGTAGTAATATTCCACCACCCGGTTTTTATGAGTTTATTGTTACTAAAAGCGATGGTTGTGTGTATTTTAAATGGAACTTTAATGGATTTTATAATGATAAATACGGAGTTTCGATTAGATATTACTTGAATAATACTAAAAAAATCCAAACCGTTTTCGGAGAGAATAGCATGACTATTAAAGGTTTAACAAATACAGTAACCTATGCGTTTACGGTGGTGGCTTATGATAGAGTAGGAAATAGTTCAGATGGTTTTATTGTTAGGGCCACACCTAATACTCCGTTTGTTGTAGTTTCCCCAACTAGTTCTGATGGTTATAGCCTTGAGGATGGGAAAGTAAGAATTGATTTACGTTTTAATAGACCTGCAGATACCTCGAGCCTTAACGTTAATACTTATTATTTAACCGATATTATTCAACTTAAATCGGGTTCTAATAGGGTTGCGTACTCCTATAAGTGGTTAGAAAATGGAGAGGTTTTATCAATACTAACAAATAATACTAAAGAATCGTTTTGCTCCAGTTTTCCTTGTAATTTATCTCTAAAGTTGCATTTTGTGTGGTTTGGCGCATCAACTTATTTTGGGTTGTACGATACAAAAGGTATGAAATTAGATGGTGATAAAAATGGCCTTGAGATGGGGGATGGGATATTAAACTTTGTTTTAGAGTAAATAGCCTGATTTTTTTGTAACTGTTTAAGTGTTATTTGTGAAGGTGAATGTTCGTGAGTATAATTTAAACAGTTACTTTCTATGCCCTATTCCACCTTGTATCTATCCATTTTTTCTGCTCTTCCTGAGTCAGAAATGTCCATGCAACAATACGACTTGTTTTGTTTCCTTGGCTCATTGGAATAGTCTTTATTTCCTCAACTTTCATTCCCTCCAGTGTTCTGTAAGCACTTTTAAGGTTTGATTGCTTTGAAACCAAAGTGGAAAACCATAAGCAGGAAGAGGCGTATTGCTTGCTTTGATAAATCATATCGCCTACAAATTTTTCTTCCCCTCCCTTGCACCACAGCTCATTGTTTTGTCCCCCAAAATTCAGGATTGGTTTTATGATTCGTTTACCTTTCAGATTAGTTAGTTTACGTACTGTTCCCGATTGGGCATCGGCTAAAGAGCTATGAAATGGAGGATTGCAAATAGTCAGATCAAATAATTCGTTTTTCTGAATAATTCCTTGGAAAATATCTTGTGGATTATGTTGCAACCTTAATTCAACCTTCCCTTTTAGAAAGGGATTCATTGCAACTATTTTGTTTGCAGATTCAATGGCAATAGGATCGATATCCGCACCTGTAAACGACCATCCGTACTCTTTGTTGCCAATAATTGGGTAAACACAGTTAGCACCCGTTCCAATGTCCAAGCATTTTATTTTACTGCCTGTTGGTATTTTCCCACCATGAGATTCTGAACTATTGCTAGCCAATAAATCTGCTATATTGTGGATATAATCTGCTCGTCCCGGAATTGGTGGACATAGATAGTTTTTAGGGATATCCCAATTATCAATATCATAGTAGTGCTTTAGCAGTGCTTTGTTCAGCGTTTTTACCGCTTCGGGGTTAAAGAAATCAATTGATTCATCGTTGTAATTATTCAGTTTCACAAATTGGCTAAGTTTTGGGCAGGTGGCTGTTAGCAGTTTGAAATCGTACCGCTCACGATGCCTGTTACGTGGGTGCAAGCTGGTTTTCTCTTTAGGATGTTCTCGCTTTTTGTTAAGCATTTTTGGGAAGATGTTTTTACCTACAGCGAACTTGAAATTGCTTTTACTACTTCGATGGTAAAAATACCCCAATGATATAAGCTTACCAAATTTTATCTAAAGTGGCAAGTTGAGAGGAATTTGAGCGGGCTTTCTTTTGCATGTTTTGCATTTTGTAAGCTTGCTGAGAGCAAATCCGAGAGTTATGGTTAAGCCACTTGATTAACATTCCAGATTCTTAAGAACTGGAATGTCAAAAGTAAAATTGTTATGCCACCGACAATATTTGTTTATTCTTAATCTTTGTTTATTACCTTTAACTCCATTTTTTAAAAATTGCTTTGCCATTCAAACCTTAAAATATTTTCTTCGTTTACTTCTAAAAATAATCGCATGAAAAAAATTACTCTTCTTGCTTTCTGTATTGCTTTTGCAGCAAACCTATTCTCTCAATCAATAGATCAAATTAAGGCCGATAGGCAAACCTATATTTGGGGCGAAGGCTCAGGTACAACCCTTAATCGTGCCGATCAGGAAGCTCTGCAACAGATAGTCACACAGATATCAGCTCAAGTGGAGAGTAAATTTACTATACTAAAGGATGAGGTAACCAAAGCTGGCAAGTCCAACTTTTCGGAGGAGGCTCGTTTAATGATGTCGACCTATTCAAACGCCACATTAACCAATACCGAACGAATTGTACTCGGCAATGAACCCGATGCTAAGGTTTTTAGGTACATCAAAAGATCGGATTTAAGCAAGGTTTTTGAGCAACGGAAGCGTAAGATAATTGATTTTACATCTACTGCTGAGAATGCGGCTCAAAACGGACAGATTGCCGATGCACTAAAATATTACTACTGGGCACTTGCTTTATTGCGGAGCCATCCCGATGGCAGTTCTATTGAATTTGTAGATAGTAAAGGTCAGCAGAAATTACTTTTAAGCTACTTGCCTGCTCGTATTAATGATCTATTTGCTTCGCTTCGGTTTACTGTAAGTGATATAAAGGAAGACCAGGGCTTAAGAACCATTGTTATTGGAGTAAATGCATGTAATAGACCAGCAGCAAATCTCGATTACTCGTTCTGGGATGGTAAAGATTGGTCGGCACCTGTGAGCGTAAAGGATGGCGTTGGATTTATGGAGTTTTACGGGGATAATGCTAGCCAGCGCACCGAAACTCAAATTAGGGTTGAGTATATTTTTGAGGGAGAAGCTAGGATTGACCGTGAGCTGGAGGATGTAATGAAACGCCTAGAGCCAATACCTTTTCGTAATGCAACTTTTAACCTGAAACTTGTAAACACACAAAGTATTGAAGTAAAAAAGATTGATTCGGTGAATGAGAAATCACCCGTTTCGGAAAGAATATCTGTTGATTTTAAACTTGATTCTGTACCCAATCCTAAGTTTTTTGAGGGAAAGGTGGATCAGATTATCGCATCGCTTAAAACAAGAAGTTTCGAGGGGGTTAAATCGCTATTCACCGCCGAAGGTTTTGACATTTTCAATAAGTTGCTAGGCTATGGACAAGCAAAACCACTATCCAATGAAGGTTATAGAACCATTAAGTTTGGGGAATCGGTGATTTGTCGTGGACCAAAAATGTCTTTTGCATTCAGCAACAACACGCGCAAATTTGTGGAGGATGTGGTATTCCATTTCGATAGCAAGGGGAAAATCTCCTCCCTCGCTTTCGGTCTAGGAAATGATGCGCTTAGTTCAATAGTAAGTAAAACCGTTTGGAGCGAAGCACAACGCCTTACCATTATTGATTTTTTGGAAAACTACAAAACTGCTTATGCCCTTAAGCGGCTCGATTACATAAAATCAATATTTGCCGATGATGCTCTAATTATTATTGGAAATTCGGTTAAGATTAAACCCGACCCCGAAAACCCATTCCTAAATAATAGCATCATAAAGTACAACCGTTATAGCAAGCAGCAGTACATTAAAAACCTTGAACATTGCTTTGGCAGCAATGAGTATATCAATTTAACTTTTGAGGAAAGTGATATACGAAGAGCAGGGCAGGATGGGGGACGCTTTGGTATTCAGATTAAGCAAAACTACTACTCGACCAATTATGGCGATCAAGGTTATCTTTTTCTTCTGGTCGATTTAAAGAACCCCAATGAACCGATGATATACGTTCGTACATGGCAACCCGAAAAAAATCCCGATGGAAGCATTTATGGGGTGGATAAATTCTAGACCATTGATTTTTAAAAAGTAATTTTATTTGATTGAATCTGCTAGCCCCGAAGGGGCAAAAGAACTTAGCATAGGGCAACGCCCCATGAACTAAACCAGTGATAATGTAAGCCCCGAAGGG
>JACABB010000026.1 GCA_013376985.1 Bacteroidales bacterium | reverse complement strand
TAGCAACAAACATTTCAGAAGATATTACCATTAAATTTGTCCATTAAGCCTAATTGCTTAATTCTGTTCTCAATGACACTAAAAGCAAAAAGAGCGGATAATTTATCCGCTCTTTTTTATTTTTAAACGATAATGCTATGCATTTTTAAGATAGTTGATCAACCCTTTCGCTTCAAACACTGCCAATAGCTGCTGAGGTAGTGGAGCAAACTTGAATACCTTATCGTTGATTTTAATCTCACCATTTGCGAAATTTACATCAACTTTATCGCCCTGCTTATAATTGTTCACAGCTTCAGGAACTACTAGAATAGGTAATCCTTGATTTACTGATGAACGGTAGAATATACGGTTAACGGATTTGCAGATAACAGCTTTTACACCAGCATGTGCTAAACCAACTGCTGGATGCTCGCGTGAGCTACCGCAACCAAAGTTATCACCGGCAATAATAATATCGTCAGCTTTTACATTTTCTGCAAACTGCTCATCGAAACCTTTAAAAAGGTGAGGCATAATTGCTGGAGGATCTGAACTTAATACGCTGTAGGTAAGATTACCAGCAAACATTTGATCGGTATTCAGGTTATCAGCATCTGAATAATTCCAAACTACACCAGTTTTGCGATTTTCACCTTTAGGAATTGAAACAGTTGTACCAACTTGAACATTGGTAACAAACTTATCGTTTGCTTTAATTCCACGAGGATCGGTAATTTCAGCATTAATTGAAGAGTATGCTACGGCAGCAGGGCTTGCTAAATAAATTGAAGCATTCTTATTGCCCATTCTACCTTTAAAGTTTCTGTTAGCTGTAGAGATAACTGTGAAACCGTCAGCAGGAATACCCTGACCTGTACCTAAGCAAGGGCCACAGGATGATGCAAGGATGGTTGCTCCAGCTTTCATCAATTTGGTGATATATCCCAATTCGATAGCCTGCATGTAAATTTCCTTTGATGCAGGAATTACAAGAAGTTGAAAATCTTTGGCGATTTTTTTACCATCAAGAATTTCAGCAGCAATGCGGATATCGTCTAACCTACCGTTGGTGCAAGTGCCAATAACCGCTTGATTTAGTTTTGTTCCTTGAACCTCTGAGATTGCCTTTACATTTTCTGGGCTATGAGGTGCAGCAACTACTGGGAATATATCGCTTAGATTAATTTCCATAACCTTGTCGTAATGTGCATCAGCATCGGCCCAAACACCGTTTAGCTTATCAGTACCTAGATGTTTAGCAAGAACCTCATCAGCAGGGAAAACGGCATTCTTTGCACCCATTTCCGAAGCTAGATTGGTAATTGTCATTCTTTCTGAGATAGATAGGGTTTTTACACCTTCACCATGATACTCAATCGACATATAGTTAGCACCATCTGTGCCAATCTTTCCAATAATCCAAAGACTTAAATCCTTGGCATAAACGCCTTTATTTAACTTGCCAGTTAAGGTGATTTTCATTGATTCTGGTACACGAAACCATGTTTCGCCCTTTTTCCATAACCCAGCTGATTCTGTACGGTCGATACCAGCAGCCATAGCATTGAAAGCACCAGCAGTACTAGTGTGACTATCGCTACCAACTATAATCATTCCTGGCTTTGCGTAGTACGACATGATTTGATGGCAAATACCATCGCCAGCATCGTGAAACTTTTCTATTCCCTGCTCACGAGCAAATGTTCGGATGGTATTATAATCGTTGGCTAGTTTATCATCCGTAGGAGGTGCATTATGATCGAGGGTGATAAGTAATTGATTAGGATCAAATACTTTTTTACCACCCATTTTCTCCCATGTTTTGCGGATACTAGCCGTGTTATCGTGGGTTAGCACGATATGCGGTTTAGCGAATACAATAGCTCCTGTAGGTGCGCCAAATATTTTTTCTGCAAATGTTTTTCCCATAATATTGTCAATTATAATGAACTCAATGTAAATTGGTTTAATTACTTGTTTACTATTGTTTTACAAGAATCAATCAATTGGAATATTGGAAAGATGGAATAATGAGGTGCTTTACACATTTTTCTTCCATCATTCCATTTTTCCATCATTCCAGTATCATATTATTAAAACGAACTCACTTACAATTTTTCGTTTGTATTGCTAATTCTCTATAACAAACCTCCGTTACGATATATCTCAATCTGAACATCAGTAAACTTATTGATATCAGTTGTTTTGCCATTCTTGAGATTGGTTACCTTACCGTTTGCCATATCAACCCGAATCTTATCTCCATCCTTAATATCAATAGACTCAATTAAACCGGGTTTATAAGTGAGAATTGGAAAAGCCGCATTAATAGCATTTCTTTCGTAAATAGCACCGTATGATTCAGCAATTATGCAAGATATACCCAATGAAGCAAAGCAATCAACCGCTTGTTGACGTGAACTACCAGCACCAAAATTCTTGGAAGTAATCACGATGTCGTTTGGCTGTGCCTTTTTAGCAAAATCTTCATAACCCTTTAGGTTATCGAAAGCATATTGTCCCATCTCCTTAATATCGGTGATGGTAAGGTAGCGGTTATGGAAAATCATATCGGTGTCGATATCATCTTTAATAATAACCCAAACACGACCTTCAACAACAAGTGGTTTATCTTTTTGTGCCTCTTTCTTTACACCAAGCTTAAATCCAGAAACTTCTGGTTTAGTAAATTCGGTAGGCTTAGCAGGGATCTCATCAGGTGTGGTAATAAAACCTGCAACTGCCGATGCTGCGACAATACTTGGAGATGCTAGGTAAACAAAACCGCTTCCTTGTTTTCCTTCGAAGTTACGGTTACCTGTGCTGATGGTTACCTCTTTTGGTCCATTCTGACCAACCTGTCCAGCTGCACAACCAGCGCAACCAGCGTTGGATACCATTGCCCCAGAATCTTTGAAGATTTGAATTAAACCTTCGTCCATAGCCTGTTTCCAGATAGGATCAGTAGCAGGAACGATTTTAAGAACTACTCCGGGAGCTACTTTTCTGCCTTTTAATATCTTAGCGGCTTCTCTTAAATCTTCCATACGACCATTGGTGCAACTTCCAATGAAGGCAGAATCAATCTTCTTGCCCTTTTCATTTGCAACGCTAGAATTATCGTGAGGTTTCCCTGGACGAGCAAGCATTGGTACAAAACTACTTATGTCGATCTCTTTGATATCCTCGTATTTAGCGTCATCATCTGCTTTTAGAACATCTAACTTTCTACCAGTTTTCTTTTCGCAATATTCGTGAATTGATTTGCTGGCTGGAAATAGGAAGATGATAGCACCCATTTCAGTTGCCATTGAGGCAATGGTGATACGTTCATCAAGAGTTAGAGCATCAATGGCTTCGCCATAAAACTCAACAGATAGCCCGAGGAGTTTATTTGCACCAAAAATCTTTAGAAGATTTAGTGTGATGTCCTTTGCTGAGATATTTGCAGGGCGTTTACCTTTAAATACAAGTTTCACGGATTGTGGAACCTTAAACCATAGCGATCCTTTAGCCCAAGCAGCAGCTATATCCTGATCTCCCATGCCTTGTCCAAATGAACCAATTGCACCCATAATATTGGCGTGGGAATCGGTGCTTACAAAAGTGCTTCCTGGCCAAGCAAGACCGCCATCAATGGCAAGGTGAGTTCCAATACCTGCATCGATATCAAATACTTTGATACCATTCTCCCTTGCATACATTCTGCAATATTGCTGGTTTGAAGCGTACTTTTGATCTGAACCTGTAGGATTACAATCGAAAGTAAAATAGGTACGGGCAGGATCGTTAACGGTTAAACCGTTGCTTACAAGATTTTTAACCACGTTTGCTCCACCAAAGTCACGAGCTGCACGGGTATCAATTAGAATATCGACAATTTCGTCGGCGCTAACAACTTTCTTGTTGCTATGATTGGCAATTATTTTCTCAATTAGATTCATGGATAATGAATTTTATCTATCGTTTTCAGTTTGACTAATACAAGATTTGTTTTTCAAATCTATCAAAGAATCTTCTTTACTTTTTGATTTAAGAACAAGGATTAACGATTTTAGATTTTAGAAGTTGACAAAAAACAATCTTATTACCAAAAATCTGAAATCAGAATTCGTTAATCGTTATTCATTATTCAAATAGATTTATTTACATCTAATTAAAGTTTCAGCCTATCCTTAAATGGCTCAAAGGTCATAAAGTCGGCATGATGAACCACAAATGCTTCTGTAGTACGTTTTACCATATCACCTTCACCAGCATGAGTAGCAATAATGTGGCAAACAGCTGGTGGAACATTACACATTTCGGCTAAAGAAACGCCGGAGAATGGGTGTCTTAGGTATTTGCCATAGCTTCCTTGAACTGATTTACCATCTTTCATTTCATACTCAAGAAGTTTTCCAACATCGGCAAGGATAGCACCTGCAATTAGTACGTCCATGTTAACAGGAAGATCAGTTTTGAAGAATTTATTCATCTGATCACCACAATCTTTTGCTATATGAACTACTGCACGTTTGTGTCCCATGAAGGTAACCTTCAAATCAGGGCCACAAAGTAGGGTAAATGGAATAGTGTTTAAATCATCTGGAGTTAAAACACTTTTTTGAAGGGCTAATGCCCATGTACGAGTTGTTTGTTCTTTCAACTCACTATTTTTAATCCACTCTAGTTCAGGCCAAAGTTGTTTGGCTTGTTCAATGAATTTTGATTCAATTTGTATCATATTTTTCTTTTTTCTAAGTTATAAAAAAGACCCTATCTTTTAAATTTCAAAAGATAGGGTCTAATATCTGATTAACTATTTAAGCTTTGCTATAATTGCATCTGCCATTTGTGTTGTAGAAGCAGCTCCGTTATCTAAAACCTCTTGTTTGCCGCTCATCTTCATCATATCGTAGCATCTTACTTTACCTTCTGCTACTACTTGTAATACAGCGTCTTTAATACGTTTAGCAATCTTATCTTCACCAATATGCTCAAGCATCATAACTGCTGAAAGTACCATTGCAATTGGATTTACAATACTTGGATTTAATTCAGCATACTTTGGAGCAGAACCGTGAGTTGGTTCAAAAACACAAACTCCAGTTTCTGGGTTAAACTGAGCAGAAGTTGCAAAACCTAGACCACCAATTAAACCAGCAAAAGCATCGGAAACGATGTCACCGAACATGTTTTCAGAAACAATTACATGATAGTTTTCTGGGTTCTTGGTCAACCACATCATCATTGCATCAATATTAACATCTTCAACTTTGATGTTAGGATACTCATTCTTACTCATGTCCTGAGCTATTTTCAGGATCATACCAGATGTTTCACGAATTACGTTTGGTTTCTCACAAACGGTAACCTTATCAAAACCACGTTTTTTAGCGTATTCAAAAGCGGCTTTAATAATTCTTGTGGAATATTTCTTTGTTACAATTCTTGTTGAGATAGCTAATTCTGGTCTTGGACACCATGCAAAATTCTCTTTGAATCTTGGGTGAGTCATGAACATGTTATAAACCTGATCCTCAGGATTTGTCCACTCAACGCCACCATATAAACCTTCGGTATTTTGACGGAAAATCATGCAATCAACCACTGGTTCATCCACTCCACCTTTTCCATTACGACGAACAAAATTCAATGGATTACCGGGTAGGGTAATACATGGTCTCATACAAATATCCAAACCGAATTTTTGACGCATGGTCACGATTGGGCTATAATATATGAATCCTTTATCTTTTAATTTAGGATCTAATTCAGCTAAGGTTTTATCTTTTGGTTTTGAAGTTATTGCACCAAAAAGACCAATTTTGTGTTGCTCAAGTAATTTAATGGTACGATCGGGAAGTGGGTTGCCTTCTTTGCACCAAAATTCCCATCCGATATCACCATTAACATATTCAGCATCGAAACCGGCTGCATCAAGTACGCGAATTGTTTCATCTAATACAACTTTTCCAATGCCATCACCTGGCATGGCTACGATTGTTCTTTTTGCCATAAATTTTGATTTTAGGGTTTATTGTTTTTTAATTTCTTTTCATTTGTTTGTTAAAAACCAATTGCTTTTTTAGTAACTATTACTTATGAATTTCACGGTAAAACTATATATTTTTTAAATACGAACAAATTGAAAAATTGAAGTAAAAAGGAAATATTTGACTTGTTTTTTAACATATTAATATTTACAATCAACTTAAGTTTGTTCCTGTTTTCTTGCTATATAATTCGAATAAATATTGCCAATAAAAATGAAAAATATAGTAGCTATAATACTTGCATAGGTTTTATCAATCTCAAACCACCCCATTTTCCTAGCAACAAGGCTGAATAGGATAGCAAGTGTTCCTCCTATGAAAGCAAATCGAACAGCGTACTGAGATATCCAGTTCAACTTGTAAATACCTAATAGAATAACTATTGCGCCAATAGCTCTTATTGCATACGAGACATATCCAGCATCGAGTACTGCTCCATGAATGAAAATAGCCATAGGAACTGTAACGAGGTTAACCAGTATTACTAGGCGACGTGCAAATCTGAATATTTTTTCATCTGAAGCATTTTTGTTTAATAATCCTTGGTAGATATCTTTTGTAGCAATTGTTACTATTGCAAAGTTAACTGGACCTATTGTTGATAGTATTGCTGCAAGTATTGCTGCCAGAGCAATACCTCCTAGTATAGGATGAATAAATGAGGGTGTCATTAGAAGTGTAGGAAGAACCTCTTTTGCATCAGCAATGGTTGAAGGATCAATGAAGATACCACTGCGTGCCATAAGACCTAGATAAGCGGTCATTATACCAAAGGGAGCGATGAATAATGCCGATAGTATTGCGGCACGTTTTGCAGTTACTGGATTTTTTGCAGCAAAAATGGGTTGAATGCTTGCTTGAGCAGCCATTCCGCCTAAAATTCCTCCAAGGATTAAACTGAATGCTGCTGTCCAACCCACGCTGAACGGATTATAGTAATTATGGGGAGCTCCAGCCGCAATTAATTTTTCTGATAGAATAGACATATCGCCAATTGCGATTATACCAATAATTAGTGCAATGCCAATTCCAATATATCTAACCACCAAATTTATTATTGCAACTATCGTAAGGGCATGCATTCCTCCAATATACATGTAGATAGTTGTAATTAACGAACCAAGAAGAACAGCCCAAATCCAGTTGATATGTAGGATTGGAGCAAGTACATGTGAGAAGGTTGTTAGTTCTACATAAGCAAGAGTGATAAAGGCAATTAGAAAAGCGATAGCAGATATAGTTCTGGCTTTCCTTCCAAAGATACTCTCAATCATTTCGCTAACAGTATGAACTTTATTCTGACGATAATGCTTTGCAAGGGTAAAACCTAGGATAAGCATTCCAATTGCTGTAGAAATATTGTAGAGGATTGGTTGGAGCGATTTTGTGTTAAATGCTTTTTCGCTAACACCAATAGTGCTAAGTCCACCAAGCCATTCGGCAGCTACAACAATTGCGCAAACTAGTACACCCAGATTACGACCTGCTATTAAATATTCTGATGATGATTTTGAAGCAATCTTCTTAGTTAGAAAAGAGATACCAATAACTAATGCAAAATAGGAGAGAACAACCCAGATGTAGGGGTTTGAGAGTATTGAACCCATATATTATTGATTAGTAAATGAGTTTTTGAAAATTTGCTGCGAAGATATTAAAATCTAAAACTGGTGAGGTAAGAATCTTAATTTTTATCTTTTACACCACAATAGGTACATTAGAGCTCAATAGAAAAAGACTCTAGTTTAGGATTACAACTTTGTTTTAGTCTTGTTTTGCGACTTTGCGCCTTAGTGGCAAATCATTTTTTAGCCACAAAATCACTAAAACACGAAGGAACCACTAAGATTTAAAATCCTACCTTAAATTCCGGTCTAGAAAAACTATAAGAACTCATGTGTCTATTGAAGTTCATACTAACTAATTGTAAAATTATCCGCATCCAAGTGAGCAGGAAATGAGGTACGAAAATCAAGAACTTCTTGTATGGAGATATTAGATGTTATTATTTGATTTTCGTTTGGTTTTGTAGCTACCAATATTTTACCTTTCGGGTCGATAATTTGAGAATCGCCAGAGTAGTTAACCTCGTTTCCATCCTTACCAACTCTATTACATGCCACAACAAAGCATTGATTTTCAATGGCTCTTGCTAGAAGAAGTGTATTCCACGCGTAGCGACGGACTTCGGGGAAGTTGGCTACAATCAGGATCATATCGTAATCGTTACGATTTCTGCTCCATACAGGGAATCGGAGGTCGTAGCACACGAGTAAAAGAATTCTAAAATCTTTATAGGTTACAATTTTGCGACTTGTTCCAATATCATAATATTTATGCTCGCCCGACATTCGGAATAGGTGGCGTTTATCGTAGTACTCTAGCTTTCCATCGGGATGAACAAAAACCAAACGATTATAATACTTATTATCATCTTCAACAATCAAACTACCAGTTAAAGCAACTTTCTTTGATATTGCAACCCTTTGCATCCATTTTACGGAAGGGCCAGGCCATTTCTCTGCTAGGTTTTCGGGTGACATAGAGAAGCCAGTGCTAAACATTTCGGGTAGAACAATCAAATCGATATTGCTTTCGATGGTACTAATTTTTTCATCGAACATCTCCCTGTTTTTCGAGGGTGATTCCCAATACAAATCGGATTGAATTATTGATACGTTCATTTTAGGAAGCTTTAAAATTTGAAATGTCCCTAGCAACAGCATTATAATATTGCTTGGTCAAAGAAATTATTAAAGGTAATTCAACTCTAAATATATGGTTATCAATTGAAGCAATTGGCAGTATTCCGGGCGAGGTACCTGTTAGTATAGCACCATCAAATGATGAAATTTCATCAGCAGTAATTAATTCTTCTTTAACCTGTATTCCAATGTCTTTCGCTGCATTTACAACTACCTGACGCGAAATCCCCGCCAAAATCATTTTTAAAGGAGCGCTAATTAGATAATTGTTTTTAATAAACATAACATTGGAGCGACTTCCCTCAGTGATATAACCATCTTTATTTATAAGGAGAACATCATAGCACCCGGTTTCTTTAATAATGGCATTAGCATTTACCCTAAGATTAATATTTTCAATTTTGGCATTTGGATTATCTCTGTTGGCTTTAAGGGTTTTAATATTAATACCATTCGTTTTTTGATTATCGGTAGGGTAGGTGCTGGGAATAAAGTAAATGAGTAGATCTGGTTTTGAAAATGATTTGTAAACCAATGAAATTCGAATGTTGTTCTCAGTAATGGGGTTTGCTTTAAGTAAATCGATAATCTTTTTTGTAATAAAACTTCTTTCGGGAGCAATGAAATCCATCAACTTTATTGAATTATAGAGCCTGTTAAGATGAAGTTCCAAGAAAATAGGGGTAGAGTTAATAACTCTAATCACCTCATATATAACTTTATCAGAGTCAGAGTATGTGTAGTTAAAATCAACCACAGATAGAATTGATTCATTGAATGAAATAAATTTTTCAGTTAAATTGAGGTGGTTTGTCATGTCTGAATTAGTAAATGATTTAAATTCAAAAATAGCTATAATAGCCAAAAAGAACATTCAATATCTGCCATTTAAATTTTAGTAGAGTTTATTAAATTTACATAGTAATCGGTATCCGAAGATGTTGGGTAGCATGATTTACCTATACAGATTTTAATATTGTTTATATCATCTTTACATTGTGCTGTGGATGAACTATTAACAGATGTAAATATTGTTGAACACAGTACTTTGCTAAGTATTTGGTTGAATTGAATTTTATGTATGCTTGGGTTGATAGTTAAATAAATAGAGGATAATTGTTGCATAAGCACAAGCTTAGCCCAACCGAATACGTATGGCCCTCCATGTTCTAGCGAGTCAGTAATATTTGCAAGCATTTGATTCGACATCCGGATGTATTCGTCCTTTTTAAGTAAAGTGCCGAGTTCAAATAGCGATTGAGCCATAACAGATCCTGATGATGGAATTACACCATCGGTTAAATCCATTTTTCTTGCAATTAGTTTATTTTCAATTGTTGGAGCATAAAAAAACATGCCTGATGATTCGTCGTAAAAACTTTCAATTACCTTGCTTAGAAGCAAATCGACTTTATTTAACCATTTCATATCAAAAGTGATTTTGTAAATTGATATGTATGCTTTTATAAGATGAGCATAATCTTCCAGCAGGCAATTAATGGCAAGTTTACCTTTACAGTAAACTCGTTTTAATTGATTATCAGAATAATGATATTCCTGAATGTAATTAGCACATCCAATGGCAGCTTCAAGATAATTTGCTTCACCAAAAGAAATATACGCTTCGGTAAGTGCTGAAATCATTAAACTATTCCACGATAGAATGATTTTATCATCCAGCCCAGGTTTTATTCTAAATTTTTGATGTTCAGCAAGTTTTTGTTTTGCTTGCAAAATTTTTGATTCAACGGTTTGAATATCAAATGAAAAAATATTTGCAAGCTGCTCGTTTGATGCAGATCTAAGAAGAACATTACTTTGATTGAAATTACCAGTTGCAGTCACACCGTAAGCGACTGAGAAAAGTTCTGCATCCTCTTTTAAAATTGCTTCGAGTTCTTGCTTTGTCCATATGTAATAAGTGCCTTCATGACCTTCGCTGTCGGCATCATAAGAGGAATAGAAACCCCCTTCGGGGGCTCTTAATTCGTTGATTACAAAATTTATTGAATGTTTTACAACGTCTAAGTACTGTTTGTCCGGATTTATCCGATACGCTTTTGAGTATATTGAAATCAATTGAGCATTATCATATAACATTTTCTCAAAATGTGGAATATGCCAGTTTTCGTCAACCGTATAGCGAGAAAAACCACCTCCTAAATGATCATATATACCGCCTGATGCAATTCTATTGAGAGATAAAAAAACATAATCAAGCATTTCTTTATCAGGCAAATGATAAGCATATTCAAGGAGATAATCCAATAATCCGGGCATGGGAAATTTAGGAGCACCTTTAATCCCTCCATTTCTTCTATCAAATAGTTTTTTTAAAGAATTAGAGTAATTTTTAAGCATATCGGTAGAAAAAGTGTCAATATCTCGTTTAAACCTAATCACTTCTGTTCCCCCAACGCTTAGCGATAATTCTTCAGCTACATCAATAATCCGATTTGAATCATTAATCCATGTATTATTCAGATTTTTAAGTACATCTAACCAATCTTTAACTGAAAAATAAGTACCACCAAAAACAGGCTTTCCATTTGGGAGAGTAAAGCAGTTCAAAGGCCATCCACCATTTCTATTAATAATTTGCACTGCATTCATATATATTTGATCGATATCGGGTCTTTCTTCCCTATCAACCTTTATATTCACAAAATTATTATTCATAAACTCGGTCACCTCTGTATTTGAGAAAGCTTCGCGTTCCATAACATGACACCAATGGCAGCTGCTATATCCAATACTAACTAGTACAAGTTTATTTTCTGCCTTTGCTTTGTTGAAAGCCTCATCACCCCAAGGATACCAATCAACAGGATTTGTTGCGTGTTGAAGTAAATATGAACTTGTTTCGGATGCTAACCTATTTGAAAAAACACTCATTTGATTTTTATTTGATATAGTGATTTAACAGTTTTTAACCAGAATTGTTGATTAAAATGAAAGAAATGACACTGTAAGGTGAAAAGAATCAAACAATTTTATTGCTATTTTTGATTACTTTTTTGGAATACATTTTGATTCTATAAAATTTATTGAAATTAAGTAAATATCAATTCAATGAGAAAAATTGCTTTCATTTTAACCATCTGTATTACAAATATCTGTAGCAATCTCTTTGCTCAAGGTCATAAAATTGTAATCCAGATTGATGGGATTAAGGATTCAACAATTCTTTTGGGTTATCATTATGGGGAGAAGAAATTTGTTCAGGATACTGTTAAAATGAACTCCGAAGGGATTGCTGTCTTTCAAGGAGACTCGACCCTAAAAAAGGGAATATATTTAGTAATTCTACCTACAAAAACTTATTTTGAAATACTGGTTGGAGACAATCAGCGATTTGAGGTTAAAACCTCTTTAAAGAATTTAGTAGATAATTTATCTTTTACAAATTCAAAGGAAAATAGTGCTTTTGCCGATTATCAGCGTTTTATGATTGAACAACAGGGTTTTGCAAAAGAATATCAGGATAAATTTAAAGCAGTGTCAGCAAAACCCGATTCAGTTAAAATTATTCAAGATAAGATTAAAGCGTTGGATAAAAAGGTTAATGACTATTGGGATGGTATTATTAAGGATTATCCCAATACATTATTTTCACTCATTGCTAAATCGATGAAAAATGTTGAAATGCCTGAATTTAAGATACCAGCAAACACTAAAAATGTTGATTCGCTAAAATGGGTATTGAGTTATAGGTATAATAAGGAACATTTCTTTGATAATATACCTGTAGCAGATCCTAGGCTACTTCGTACTCCAATTCTTGAAACGCGATTAAACACGTTCTTTGATAGAGTTTTAATCCCAACGCCTGATAGCATTACTCCAGAAGCAATTAAGTTGATTGAAATATCAAGATCTAATAAAGAGGTATTTCAGTATTTAGTATCTTTTTTAGTAAATAAGTTTTCCACATCAAATATTATGGGTTTTGATGCAGTATTTGTTAGCCTTGCTGAAAAGTACTATTTATCGGGTCAAGCATGGTGGGCTGATAAGAAATTGATTGAAAAGATACAAGAACGTGTAACGGCGTTAAAACCCAATCTAATTGGAAATCAATGCCCAAACCTATCGCTACCTGATATGGTAGGAATTACTAGGAAAATTAGCGATATTAAGACTAAGATAACCGTTGTTTACTTTTGGGATTCTAGCTGTAGCCATTGCAAGAAGGTTACCCCAGAACTAAAAAAAATATACGATAAGTTTAAGAGTAAGGGTTTAGAGGTTTATGCAGTTTACACCCAAGGAAATCAACCAGAAGTTGTTGAATATATCACTAAGAATCAGCTTAACTGGATAAATGTTTGGGATCCTGCTCAAAATTCTAATTTTAGAAAACTTTTCGATATCTACTCAACCCCCGTTATCTACGTACTCGATAAAAATAAGAAAATAATTGCCAAAAGGATAAGCGAGGAATCATTAAATCAGATGTTAGAACTTGAATTGAAATAGGTTGAAAAGATAATTAATATGAACTCAATGTAAGCATAATGCTTTGATTATCAGTTTACCATTAGATTGTTGTTTTGTTATGCTGAACGGAGTAAAATCCGAAAGATTCGCTGAAAGCAACCATCTGTTTTATAAGTAATTATATCCTTCGCTCCGCTCTGGATTACACCTTCCGTTGAACATGCGTTAATTAGTTAATAGTGCTAACTATTACCCGAAAGGCAGAATTTAGCAAACGTCTCCATAACATTTTCAATATAAGTCTTTGATACAGGTAGATCTATTGCATTAGGCATATCAAGTTCTAACCATAAATCGTTTTTATCCTTCCGAAGGATTTTTACCTTATCAAAATTTACCATATATGAGCGATGGCATCGGATTATTCTAGTTTGCTTTAAAGATTCTTCTAACCGTTTTATGTTGTTCCTAAGAGTAAACCTTGCGGTTTTATCCTTATCAAGATAGTAGATATTTACGTAATTATCTGCTGATTCGAGGTATATAAAATTCTCAAGTTTGATTGAGAAGCGTAATTCCCCTTTCTCATCGTGAAAAGGAAGCATATTTTTGGAGGTCTCCGATATTGGTCGATTTTCGGTTAGTTGAATTAGCTGAATTTTTTTCTCCCTCCATGAAAAGTACAACCAGAGAATAGAGTAAGGCAGAAGAATTACAAGTGCTGTATTTTTTATTGATGCTTGGAATATATCACCAACAAACCGAACATCATGTAAAAATAACTTCTCGAAAAGAGTATAGAACACAGCCATAAAAAATACCTCGGCAAATACCCATATTAAATAATGCCACAGAAATAAGATGTGTTTTTTAGATATCTGGTACATTAAAACCCGGCTTATAACAACAACGAGCACACCCGTTAGAATTACAAGGCTTGAGTAGGCCAGCAATTCCCATTTTGTTACATTATACCAAGTCTCAACACCAAAAGGTGCGTAAATATTGATAAAAACCAATGCAAATAGTGCCGTGAGTATTATCAGTCGTACAATATTTCCCTTATCGGTTAAATAGGCTGGAATAGGTTTCTGGGTGTCTAACATCATTATATAATCTACCTGCAAAGTTAGCTAATCAACTTAAATAAAGAAGAGAAGAGTACGTACCAAAACTACCCCTACATTTTAGAATTCACCCCGCTATTAATATTTTCGACCCAATTCCTTACGTAATAACCCTCTTATTTGCTTTGCTGGTGCTTGTTGTCGTAGCTTTGCAATAAAAAAGAAAATGGAGTTCACCAATAAGTTCAATGAACTAAAATCCCTATTTAATTTGAAAAGGGAAATCAATAGCATCGAGAACTCAAACATTGAAATTAGGAATCAGTATTTTACCTCTAATACAAGTTTAGTATTTCCTTTTGAGGACGAATATGATTCATATAATTCAAAGCAAGCAATTGTGTTAAATGATAAAGGGATTAAAGAAAATGAATCTTTTTCGTACCCAGTTTTTATTCCAAAAGGTAATTCAAAATACAATAATGCAATTATCCTTTTACACGGTTTGAACGAAAAGAGTTGGCTCAAATACTTGCCTTGGGCTTACTACTTAGCCGAAAAGACAAATCGACCGGTAATCCTATTCCCAATATCGTTTCATATGAATCGATGCCCAGAATCGTGGGGTAATCCTAGAGCAATGATGACTCTATTAAATCATCGGCATAATGATAATAATTTAAAATTTTCAACTTTTGCCAATGTGGCATTAAGTGAGCGTCTTTCAGAAGAGCCTCTTCGTTTTTTCAGATCGGGACGACAAAGTGCAGAGGATATTGTTGATTTATTGCAAAAAATAAAACAAGGCGAACATCCATTTATAGCACCTAATGCTCATGTCGATTTTTTTGCATATTCAATTGGGGCGTTTCTTTCTCAAATTCTTTTTATTGCTAACCCAAAGAATTTACTAGCAGATTCAAAACTATTTCTTTTCTGTGGTGGAGCCCTTTTTAGCCAAATGCAAGGAACTTCTAAGTTAATAATGGATAGTAATGCTTTTATTAGTTTAAGAAAGTATTATTTAGGAGATTTTGTAAATGAATTAAAAACATCCACCCCTTTCTCCACTTACATAAAGAATAGTCAATTGGGGAATGCTTTTAGAGCTATGCTTGCGCCTGAAAGTTTAAGAACTTTTAGGAATAATGTTTTTCAGGGCTTTAACGAGAGAATAAGGATAATTGCTTTGAAAAAAGATCAGGTTATACCTGCAAAATACATCCAATCAACATTCTCATGTATAAAACATCGCGTAAAGAATATGGTTGAAGTTTTTGATTTTCCTTACGATTATTCACACGAGATACCTTTCCCAATATTAAATAATTCAAGTTGTTTACAAGTTGATAAGAGTTTTGAAAAAGTTTTTACGTCAGCATCAGAGTTTTTTTTATAGATTGAAATCGAATTATAAGTTGCTTTTAGACCTATTGCAAGAAATTGATTAGGCAAATTGTAGTGTAAAAACGGTCTTAACACCTGGATTTGATTCAAAGGTTAAGGTTCCTTCATGCAATCTCATTATTTGACGAGAAAGACTTAGTCCAATTCCAGAGCCAGTTTCTTTGGTAGTAAAAAAAGGGATAAAAATTTTAGAGCAATTTTCAGGCTTTATACCTTCTCCATTATCAATGAATTTAATAAGTGGTCTGTTATTATTTTCTTCGATAATAATCTCAATTCTTTTATTACTGCGCTTCTTTAAAGCATCAATACTATTTTTAAGAATATTATTTATTACCTGCTCAATTAGATTGGGATCGATATTGGCTATAACATTATTGAGATTATTTTTCACTTCTATATTTTCTTTTTTGAATATTTCCGAAAAATTTTGAACGCAACTGTTAATAATATCGGCAAGATTTATGTCTTTAAGAGTTGGCTGTGGTATTCTAATCAATTTTCGGTAATTCTCAACAAATTCCTTTAACCACAAACTTTTGTTATAGATTGAAGAAAAGGACTTGTTCAAATGATCAAGATTTTTCTCAGTAAATTTTAATGGATTCTCAGAATTTCTATCGTTACTTAATATTTGTAATCCTGATTCAGCAAGCGAGATTATTGGAGTAACTGAATTCATTATCTCGTGAGTCATTGTTCTAATCA
This sequence comes from Bacteroidales bacterium, assembly GCA_013376985.1. Lineage (GTDB taxonomy): Bacteria > Bacteroidota > Bacteroidia > Bacteroidales > Tenuifilaceae > UBA8529. The sequence continues at coordinate 64,160 of JACABB010000026.1, read as the reverse complement.
AATTATTCCATGCCTGCATTTCACTCTGGTCGAGAACAGTTTTAATGTTTTGAAAACTAATGATTTTAATTAAATCATTTTGTAGTTTAATAGTTGATATAGAGTATGATAGTTGAATTGTATCCTTGCTTTCATTCAGGTTTATTAACTCGTTATTTACAGGATTATTCGATTTAATCTGGTTTGCGAATAGAGGGTATCTATTTTCTAGTGTACTCCACTGAAAGGAATCGCTGATACTAAGAATAGTTTTTGCTGATTGGTTTACATTCAGAATCTTATTCTCGCTATTCAAGGTAATAATACCAGATGGGACATTTTCAATTAATATTTTAAGAAAATTGAATTGGACTTCTCTTTCAAGTCTAACTTTTTGCACGACATTTTGGATACGCTCAAACGCTTTTTCAACCTCTTTGTACTTGGATCTATGCTTTGTAACCCTTATGTTTGATTGGTAGTTGTTCTCCTCAAAAGATTGGATTAAATTTTCAATATCATTTTTATAACGAAACGAGTATCTAAAGAATTCAATAACAAGAATAATTAATGTAAGTCCAATAATAATTGAAGAAAAGAACCAATTGGATTGAGTTACTAGGAATGAAAAGGTTAACATTACTATTAGTAATCCAACAATTCTAATTATTAGTCCTATTCTATAGCTATTTAATCCCATATTTTTCGAGTCTACGATAAAAAGATGAACGGGTTAAGCCTAGTTCTTTTGCTGCTAATGTCATATTTCTATCATTTTTTTCAATTGCTTTTAATATTAAGTTAACCTCAGTATTTGCAATATTTAATGATGAATTATTAATTGATTTGATCTGTTTTTCCGAAAGTAGTATATTTTTAAGGTCAAACGTTTTCCCATCACTAAGTATGACAGCCCTTTCAATAATGTTAATTAATTCCCTCACATTTCCAGGCCATGAGTAATTTGCAAAAGCATTTAAAATTCTTGAGTTGATTTTAAGATTAGGTTTTTCGTACTGTTTAGCAAATTTTTCGATATAAAAGTTGGCAAGTATAGGGATATCTTCTGTTCGCTCACATAATCTTGGAACATGTATCTCGAAAGTATTTAACCTGAAATAAAGATCCTCACGGAACAAACCAGATTTTATAAGTTCTTTGATTGGTTTATTTGTGGAACTGATAAGCCTAATATCAATATCCTTCTCGATTAGTGAACCTATTCGGGTAATCTTCCTATTTTGAAGTAACGAAAGAAGTTTTGATTGCTGACTAAGATCCAGTGAAGTTATCTCATCGAGGAATAGAGTACCACCATTAGCAATTTCGATTTTTCCAGGCTTTGATTCTTTAGCATCAGTAAATGCTCCTTTTTCGTAGCCAAAAATTTCGCTTTCAAATAAGGAAACATGAATTGATGCCAGATCGAGTTTAAAGAATATTTCATCTCTACGCTTTGATTTATTATGTATTTGCTTTGCAACTAGATCTTTTCCAGTTCCGCTATCGCCTGTTATTATTACATTTGCTTCTGTTCCAGAAACCTTATCAATTGCATCAAGGACTCTTTTGATTTCTTTACTTTCACCCAAAATATCAATTGTTTTGGTATTAGAATCAGTCTTAATGAAAGACTGAATTTGCCTTAAACGTGAAGTATCCTTTAAACTCTTACTTAGTTGAAGAGCTGAATAGATAATGCTTATAAGTTTTCTATTATCCCAAGGTTTTAATAAAAAATCGAAGGCACCTTTCTTTACAGCGTTTACGGCTAGTTCAACATCAACATATGCAGTAATTGGTATAACAACAATTTCAGGGTATTCTTTAAGAAAGAAATCGAGCCAATGGATACCTTCGTGTCCATCGGTATTACCCTTTAAATAGTTCATATCAAGGAGAATAATAGATATGTCCTTGTTGTTCAGGATTTTTTTACTATTCTCAGGGTGTTGAATACAAAAACAGTTAAAGCCTTCATTTTCAAGCAATACTTCAGAAGCAACTAGAATATCTTTATCATCATCAATAACCAAAATATTAGCCTTGCTCATCGTATAAGTTTTTCATGCAAGATATTAAATTGTCCCAATATCGGACTCCTATTTGTGCAATTTCGAACGCTTAAATAATTGTGAGCAATAATTTTATTTTACGTAAATATCATATTTTTAATTAGATATGATAATTGGCACAAAATGAGTATAAAGTCTTATAAAAACTAAAATTATTGTATGCTATATATTATATACTTATAAAATATTAAAAAATAGAATGTAAAATATATATAAGAAATGGAGTAAACCGAAAATCCAAAAAAGAGTAGGTGTATATTTAAACTTTATGTAAAATGAAAAAAAAATTAGCAGAATTAACAGCCGAAAAGTTTAATCTCGGCGAATTGATGAGTGCAAAAGCGCTAAATGAAATTAGCGGTGGGGTTTGCAATGGTCAAAATGAAACTTGTATTTCAGGAATGATGCGATGCACAGATGTAGCTAAAAGTGGTTGTATAGGTTCTTCAAGTGGAGGGGCATGTGTTGGTGGTTTAAGTGACTGCTGGAGTAGCAATGCCATCGCATATTAATCATTTTGCAGGTCATGCAATCAATTATTTTAAATTTTTAAAGTAGTTGATGTAATTTAAATACAGTTCTTCTACATAATTCAATTATTCATAGATGTAGAAGAATTGTTTATTTTTTATTCACATTAAAAACCATTTATATGAATCGAATTAATGAAATACAATATATTCTAAACCCTGATTATAATTTCAGAAGTGATATTAAAAGAAGTGTAATTATAGCAAATTCAGAATCGCAATGCGAATACTCAAATCAGGAATGGCTATCCTTCATTCATCCAGTTCAGGCAATGATTTTATCATTTTTTTCTTCTCCAATAACTATTGATAATGCAGTTGAAAACTTAATTGATTTTTTGAATTTAAACAAAGAAGAAGTATTAAATCTTATTAATCCATTTATTGAAAATAATGAGGTTATTTTCACCCAATATAATGGGGCTACATTTAAATTCCCTAAGCGTATAATTGTAAAGTACGAAAGTCATCTTAAAATAAATTGTACTTATGCTCCTGAAGATTTTATTTATAATGAACTGGATTTTGAGAATGCACGTTTGATGAAGAGTCCATCGACTGTAACTATAATGTTAACAAATCGTTGCGTTACAAATTGTATTTATTGCTACGCTGATAGAAGCAAGGAAATGTCATGTTCAATTTCTTTTGAACGTATAAAAGAAGTAATTGAAGAAGCAAAGAATTTAAAAATAAAGGATGTACATGTTAGTGGGGGTGAGTTTTTTCTTTATGAACGATGGTACGACCTCTTAAAGGAGCTTTATAAGCATGGTTATGAGAAAATATTTATTTCAACTAAAGTTCCTATCAAGGAAGAAGACATTATCAAACTTAAACAATTTCCTAATTTATCGTTTCAGTTTTCCTTCGATTCTCTTTCAGGTGATAAACTTCAAAGAATTCTTGGAGTTTCAAGAAGTTACTTAACAAAAATGAAGAAAACGTTTGATAAGATGGATGAGTATGGTATTTCATATCATATTTTATCAGTTTTGACTAAAATTAATTCCGATAAAAAAGATTTGCTTGAGTTACATAATTACCTTTCAACTCTAAAAAAAATTAAAAAATGGCAAGTACGTATTGCTTTTAAGTCGCTATATAGTTCAACAGAGTTTGAAACAATAAAACTTCAAGAGGATGAGCGTATTGAAACACTTAAGTATGTTGATGAACTAAGTAAATTGCAAAAAATAACCTTAGAAATTGATAAATCAAACCTTGAACGTGGTTATTTCACTGCTGAAAAGGGTAGCAAATCATTTTCTGGTGCAACATGCTCAGCAAACCGTTCACATATGTTTGTACTACCCGATGGGAATGTTACTATTTGTGAGCAAATGTATTGGAAGAAAAGATTCATAATTGGGAATATTCTCAATAATTCAATTGAAGAAGTATGGAATTCTGCCGAGTCATTAAAATGGGTTAATTTAACAAAGGATGATTTTCGTGATGAAAGTGCTTGTAAAAATTGTGAAATGCTTGATGAGTGCTGCAATAAGTATCCAAACAAATGTTGGGCAGAAGTTTTAAAAGTATATGGCGATAAAAATTGGGACTTTCCTGATCCACGATGCAATAAGGCTCCTAAATTTCTATACGATATAATATAGTTTAGTAAATTGAAATTTGGAAATCTAAATATGCTAATTGGAAACAGCTCTTAGACTATAATTACAAAGTTTATTGAGAATGTTTTCAATATTAGTTGTCCCATAATCGGACTACCAATTGAATCAATACGTACACCTGTGATAGTAAAATATTCGCTTTTCAATTATATAATTTTCACAATATTAGCATTTTATTTTCTTTGGCATGAAATGGGTATTATACTAGCAAAAAATATATTATGATAAAGAGTTTTATAAAAATTGCGATTAGAAGTTACTTTAAAAATGGCACAACTTCTATTATTAACTTTTTAGGACTAACGGTAGGTCTTACAAGTTGTTTCCTAATTTTTATCAATGTTAATCGTGAATTAAGTTACGATCGCTTTCATGAAAAGAAGGATAGAATATTTAGGATTCTTTCCATTGACAATGCTATTGGTGTTAGTAACAACACTGTAGGAATTACGATTCCTGCTCTTGGGAATGGAATGAAGAAAGAAATTCCTGAGGTGGAAAATGTAGTGAATATTTCTCCGGTTGGGAAAAGCCTAGTCAAATACAAGGAGACTACTCTTTACTCAAAAGATCTAATTTATTCTGAACCTAGTTTCTTTGAGGTATTTGACTTCAAGCTAAAGGAAGGAAACCCTGCAACATGTCTTAAAGATCCTAAAACAGCTATCCTTACCGAAACAATGGCAAAGAAAATATTTGGTAATGAAAACCCAATGGGTAAAGTATTTTCGGCTGATGGCTCCGATGATTTGGTGGTTACTGGTATTCTTGCAGATGAAAAAAGACCATCACACTTTAAGTTTGATATCATCCTTTCAATAAATCCCTCACCTTCTGATACGACTACTGCTCAATTTTTAAACTCATGGCAATCTATTGCTATGACTGAATATGCGCTTTTAAGGAACCCCAATAATGTTAAGCAAGTAATTGTTGATATGGATTCACTCATGCGAAGGAATAAGGTACTTGCTGCATGGAAAGCTACGCTTCAACCCCTAAAGGAGGTTCATCTATACTCCAATGATATCATTTTCGATGAATTCAATAAGAATAAAGGAAATATCAAGTATGTTCAATCCCTTTCTTTAGTTGCAATTATTATATTACTAATTGCGAGTTTTAACTACATGAACCTTTCGACAGCCCGATCAACAAAAAGAGCTAGAGAAGTTGGAGTTCGAAAGACAATGGGAGCCTTGAAATTCCAACTTATTTCACAGCATTTGTCTGAGGCTTTTATTCAAGTTTTACTATCAGTTTTTGTTGCATTGGGAATAGTTGAACTAATCAATCATTACTTCGTTTTTGTCGATTCTACTGTTATTGGGTACATAATTTCAAGCCCGATAATTGTTCTATACATATTAGGATTAGTTTTTATTCTAGGAATTATTTCTGGTACATATCCTGCTTTGATTCTTAGTTCATATAAACCACAAGTTGTATTGAAAGGAAAATTCGAAACCGGTAAAAAAGGGTTATGGTTAAGACGTTTTCTTGTTTCAATGCAGTTTATAGCTGCGTTTGTGATGATTTTAGGCACTGTTGTGGTTGTAAAACAAGTTAGATACAGCTTAAGTAAAGATAAGGGTTTTAACACCTCTCAAATTGTAAATATTCAGCTTGACAATAATGATGTAAGAACAAAATATGAAGCACTAAAAACCGAACTTCAAAAAATTTCTGGAGTAAATCTGGTTGCAACATCTGGCTCTATGCCAGGCCTTGGTTTTGGTCGAACAGGCATAACACCTGAGGGTGCTCAATCCACCGATATTTGGATTACAAGTATTTTTTCAATTGATGAGAATTACATCTCATTAATGAAGATGGAAATGGTTGAGGGGGAAAATTTTCGAAAGGACATAACTCAACAGCCAATTCCTGTTATTGTAAATGAATCGCTGGTAAAAGCGGCTGGATGGGATAAGGGTCTTAATAAGAAGATTAAATTAGGAAGAAATCGTGATGCTATAGTAATTGGAGTCGTAAAGGACTTCCATTTTACATCAATGCGTCATAAGATAGAACCAATAATGATGGTCTATAGATCAGGAGTCAATGGAATTCTGTCAATAAAAGTTGCTGAAGCAAATATCAGCAATACTTTAAAATCCATTGAGCAAACATGGAAAAGCATTAACGGAAGCATTCCTTTGGAGTACAAGTTTTTCGATGAGTCATTTAACCAACTCTTCGAAAAAGAGCAGGAATTCTCAAAACTATTCTTCCGATTTACTATTCTATCAATCTTTGTAGCAATGTTAGGTCTATTTGGACTTGCAGCATATTCGGCGGAACAGCGAACAAAGGAGATTGGTATTCGAAAAACTTTTGGTGGAACAAATAAACAAATGGTATTATTGCAATCATATGAATATATAAGACTTGTAGCAATTGCTATTTGCATTGGAGTCCCTGTTGCAGTATTTATTATGAGAACTTGGCTACAAGGGTTTGAGTATAGAGTAAAACTTAATGTATTACCATTCATACTTGCTGCATTAATTATTCTTATTGTAACGCTTATTACTGTGAGCATTCAATCATATAAAGCAGCTCAGAAGAATCCTACAGATTCGTTGAAATATGAATAATCATAAATTTTAGCATAAAATTATGAATTCAATTTCTTGAGGATAATCCCATTATTTGAGGTGAATAGTATAATAGCAAAAAATAGTTGGTAAGAAGATGTGTAACTGAGAACAGAAATGATATTGAGGCTGTCTATTTTTCTTTTGAGACAGCCTCAATATATCATACTTTCCGAATTAGATATTCTTTATTTTCTACTTTGAGTACTGTTCAATTACATTGATTATACTCCTTTGGCAAACCTTACAGTATACCTGATGTCTTGTATACATTATACAATCAAGCTGTGAGCGATACATACCCTTTGCATTGTAGTTTGCGCCTTCAAATGCGCCGACCTTATCTTTATACTTTTCTGCTGAGAAGAACTCATTTTCTTTATTCATCTGGCGAGTAAAAAGATCTTCCATAATGTTTTCTGGAACATGGGCTGCTCTTAGGCTATCGCGTTCCTTTTGGATCTGATATCCATGTGCGTCAAACTCGATTTTGTTCCATGGTGTAGGAATTGGTGTACCTTCCTCAACAAGGTCTTTCCATTTTAGGTTATTCTTATCGAAAAGAGCAGTAATGTTTGTTTCCCATGGTTCAACTGTAATTTTAGGTATTTCATATGATACTGCCGAAGTATAGTATTCATCAGCAAGACCAGCCATGTGATGACCCATTTCATGAACCATAATATAATCAGAAAATTTATTATCGGCAGCAACGGTAGTGTAAAGATTGTAGATTCCACCTCCACCATAAGTTCTTTCATTTATTAAAATCACCATAAATTCGTATGGAACAGCAGATGCAATATCTCTTACAGTTTTATTGTCATAGGTCAATGCGTAGCGTTCTGAATCGAATGCGCTATAGCTTACTGATAGCCGTGAATGCTTAAAAATGCCATGATGAGGTTTGTTTACACCCGATTGCTCCGAAGGAGATTCAACTGCACGAATATTTATATTTTTACTCTGCGATTTAAATGGTTCGGCATTCATTAACACATTTCCTAATCGCTTTGCATCATTACGGAATTTATCCATCTCTTTAACGGAATAACCATCACCCAAGATAACGATATCCAATTTTTCCTGAGCAGGGCCATTTTCAACTATCACATCAACTTTTTCGGTATGAATAATATCCGAAGGATTTACCTGACGATATGAGGGATCAATATTCGTTGTCCATATAGTTTCGAACTTATTTTGAGCATCCCTTTTCTTCATAAGGATTGTAACAGGTTTTTTAGGCCAAGGGAAACGTAAAGATTCATGAAATGTGCCCCAACGGCTATTGGCCTCGGGAATTGATTGCCACTCACCGAAAACACTTGCAAATCCTCTTGAGTAAAGGAGTATATTGGTCTCTTTATCAAGAATTTCAAAAAAGTAAAGACCCAGTTCAAGTTTATCTATTAGGATTTTCTTACTTCCTCCCCAAATGCCATCGGAGAGAACTTTATCTATGGCAAATCTCTCCTCCTTTGCGTTGCCTGTATGGAAGTAATCCATACGCATTGTTTTTTCAACAAAATAGGTGTCGAAATCAACATCACCCTTATTAATTGCAGTGATTGAAGAGTCTATTTTAGTTACTGGTTTATTAACCTGCTCCTTGTTTGGTTTACAGGATATTAACGCTAGTCCAATTAGAACTAAAATTAAATTTTGTTTCATTTTGGTTTGATTAGGGTTATGTATAAAGCTTTTGGTTGCTTAATAATTACATTTTTAAACTTCGATTTATGTATTTTGAAAAATCGATCAATTTTGGAGTATACTCAATTTCAAGCAATGGCGAGCTAATAAGAAAATCGGCGGTTGAACGGTTTGTGGCTGTTGGTATATTATAAACCGATGCAAGTCGCAATAGCGCCTTAACATCCACATCGTGTGGCTGTGCCTGCATTGGATCCCAAAAAAATATCAGGATATCAATATCACCTTCTGCAATTTTTGCCCCAAGTTGCTGATCTCCACCTAATGGACCCGATTTTAACTTTGATATTTGAAGATGATCATATATCCCATCGCCAATCATATGGATTAGCGCCTCTTCAACTAATCTACCTGTTGTACCCGTACAGATAAGTTTATGCCTCATTAATTTCTCCCAATTCCACTCCACCCATTCTATCATATCCGCTTTGCGGTTATCGTGCGCCACAAGTGCAATGGTTTTTACCTTTGACTTTTTCATGAGAATAAATTTATATTATACGATTGATTTATAGCAAGATGAATATGTCATAGTAACCGTTTATAAATTACAATCATGGAACACCCATATTTTATTGACTTCGTCCAGCTCGTAAACTCGGTTCATCGCCTTTTACGTTAGCCTGTAACATGGGTGTTTCATCCATTAAATTTTTTGTAAAAATAGTAAACAGATTAAACCCTTTCAAAAAACACTGTCAAATCATTTTGATTATTAAATTAGTAAGATTATAAATGTAAAACTTTTTGATATGAAGACACAAAAAATATTGTTATCAGTTCTTACTATTCTGCTAGTATCATCAGTGGTTGTAAATTTTTATCTATTCAAATCAAGTGATACTATTCAAGATAATATTTTATCGACTGAGAAACTTTTTGATCTAAAGTTTTCACCTGCTCAGCGAGATTCGATGGTTGATGGTATCAAAGGTTATTTAGATAAGTATAAGGAGATTCATAAAATAACACTTGATAATTCTGTTTCACCATCTTTCAATTTTGCACCCGTTCCTGTTTCCTATCAGTTTGATAAAGAGCAGAAAAAGATTGATTGGGACTTGCCTAAAGAGGTGGTAATGCCAGAGAGAAAAGAGCAGTTATGTTTCTATTCTGTTGCAGAATTATCTGTACTAATTAAGGAAAAAAAGATTACTTCCTTAGAGTTGACTAAATTGTATATAGAGAGGCTTAAAAAATACGATCCCGAATTGCATTGCGTAATTACACTACTAGAGGAAAGGGCTATAAATCAGGCTAAAAAAGCCGATGAGGAGATATCAAAGGGAATATACAGAGGTCCACTACATGGGATACCTTATGGGGTAAAGGATTTGCTTGCACTTAAAGGATACCCATTTACCTTTGGCTCAAAAATCTATAAAAATCAAATTCCTGAGATTACATCACCTGTAATTCAAAAACTTGACGAGGCTGGAGCCGTACTTGTTGTAAAATTTTCGTTGGGTGAATTGGCAATGGATGATACTTGGTTTGGAGGTCTTACTCGCAATCCTTGGAATACCGAAAAGGGTTCAAGTGGATCATCTGCTGGATCTGCTTCGGGAACATCAGCAGGTCTAGTAGCCTTTTCTATTGGTTCTGAAACTTGGGGTTCAATAATATCGCCATCAACGGTGTGTGGGGTAACCGGGCTTCGCCCAACTTATGGTAGGGTAAGTAGGACAGGGGCAATGGCTCTCTCATGGACAATGGACAAAATTGGTCCAATTTGTCGTACAGCAGAGGATTGTGCATTGGTTTTTGATGCTATCAAAGGTAAGGATGGGCAAGATCCAAATCTTGTTGATTTGCCGTTCAATTATGATCCCAAGAAAGATATTAAAAGCCTAAGAATAGGTTATGTTGAAGATTATTTCAAAGAAAAATACGATTTCAGAACAAACGATAGCCTTACATTAAAAACATTACGGGAGATGGGGCTTAATTTGATCCCAATAAAACTCCCTGAGCAAATCCCTTCGATGGCAATTAGCATTATGCTTGAAGCCGAAGCTGCTGCTGCTTTTAGCGATCTTACATTAACCCAAAAGGATACCATGATGGTATTGCAAAAGAAAGGGGCATGGCCAAATATTTTCCGTCAAGCAAGATTTATACCTGCGGTTGAGTACATTCAGGCAAGTAGAATTCGTACCCAGCTAATTGCTGAATTCATGAATGTTTTCAAAACCGTTGATGTTATTGTATGTCCAACATGGGGCGGTAATCAAAACTTGATGACCAATTTAACCGGACATCCTGCTTTACTTATTCCCAATGGTTTTGGAAAGGATGGTCTTCCAACAAGCATTACCTTTTTAGCCGATTGGTATAATGAGGCTGATTTATTGCTTGTAGGCTCTGCTTACCAGAAAAAAGCAGGATTTTACCAAAAGCATCCCGATAAGTTCCTGCCATAATTATTATTTTAGACTCATTTTAAACCGTAAAGGTTTGGAGAATGCAGATACACAATGTTCTGCAAAACCAATAACTTTACGGTTTTATTTTTAATACAATCCTTTTAAACTTCGTGGATTGAATTCTATCAAACGTTTTATAGTTTTGTAAAAAATATAATTTGAATCGATATCTAGACATAAACCTTTATTTTAATAAGGTTGGATTTGCTTTTCGAGCTCTAAAGAGCAAAAATTTTAAACTCTTTTTTATAGGACAAATAGTATCGTTACTTGGTACCTTCATTCAGCAAATAGCTTTAGGGTGGCTTATTTATAGTCTCACAAACTCAGCAGTATACTTAGGCGTAATTGGTTTTGCAGGGCAAATACCGGCTCTAATATTAACACCAATTGCAGGTGTTTATGCCGATAGAATTAATCGTCGTAAGGTTTTAATAGCAGCACAAACTGTTGCCATGTCTATGGCATTGCTTATGGCAACGCTTTATTTTACTGGATTAATTCAAGTATGGCACATTATTGTAATTGCAATTATCAATGGAATGGCTATGGCCTTTGATACTCCGTTTAGGCATGCTTTTTTACTTGAGATGGTTGGTGATAAAGAATTACTTCAAAATGCAATTGCGCTTAATTCAACGCTAATTAATTCTGCAAGGTTTATTGGGCCTATGATTGGTGGCTTTATAATTGCACTAGTAGGTGAGGGCTACTGTTTTTTAATAAATGGGTTGAGTTTCTTAGCCGTAATTATTGCATTAATGTCGATGAAGGTGACTCCTGCAAATAAAGGTAAAACGCACGATTCAATATTTAAAGAGCTTATGGAGGGTTTTCAATATTCATATAGTTTTAAACCAATTAAATATTTATTGTTACTGGTTATCACAACAGGTTTTTTTGGTTTGTCGTATCAGGTTTTTCTTCCTGTATTTGCTCGAGATGTTCTACACGGGAATTCTCAGATGTTAGGTTTTCTGACAGGAACAATGGGTGCTGGAGCTTTAACAGGTGCTTTTTACCTTGCATCTCGAAAGGGAATATTAGGAATCCCTAGGATGATTTTAATTGCTGCAATTACATTTAGCGTTGGTTTAATGGGATTTTCTCTTTCCGAGTATCCTGCAATTTCATTGGTGATGATGTATTTTGTGGGCTTTGGAATGATAGTTCAGTTTGCATCAACCAATACCCTTATACAAACCATTGTTGATGAAGATAAGCGGGGTAGGGTAGTTGCTTTATATGGAATGTCTTTTATGGGAATAACCCCATTGGGAAGTTTGCTACTTGGTACAATTACTCCTTGGGCAGGGGTTCAGTATACAATTTTTGTATCTGCATTCATTTGCTTTATAGTAGCTATTAATTTTTCACGAAGGTTGCCCATCATACAAAAAATGGTTTCTTAATTTTGTGAAATAAAATTACACCTTAAAAATAATTATATGAAAAAGTTACTATTTCTAATAGCAGTACTTTTCCCATTGATCTCTTTCTCTCAAGATGAGCAGACTTTAAAAAATGAGATATCAAAACTAAAAGATGATAATGTGGATCTTAATCATCGCCTAGACCAGCTCCAAAAAATGGTTGATGATGGCTTATGGTACAATAAACTTGCCGATTATGCATTCATCGATAAAGTATTTATGTATGGACCTCCTCCAGCAAAGGTCAAGAATCCAACTGCAATGGGGGCAAAGAATCCTGTTAAATTTTGGTCATACGTCTTCATTCCTAAAAATATTGATTTGTCTAAAAAATATCCTTTATTGGTTTTGCCGCATGGTGGAGTACATGCCGATTTTACAACGTATCATACCCATATTATTCGCGAGATGATGGCTCAAGGGTACATTGTGGTTGCTCCAGAGTATCGTGGAAGCACGGGGTATGGTAAGGGCTTTTATGAGCAGATTGATTATGGTGGGTTAGAGAATGATGATTGTGATGCAAGTCGTCAATATATGATAGAAAATTACGATTTTGTTGATAAGGATAGGGTAGGCATTATTGGCTGGAGTCATGGTGGCATGATTGCTCTAATGAGTATATTTAATAACCCAAATGCCTATAAATGTGCCTTTGCGGGTGTTCCTGTTTCTGATCTTATTGCTCGAATGGGCTATTCCACCGAAGATTATAGAGAAGATTTTTCTGCCGACTTTCACTTAGGCAAGACAGCACACGAGGATGTAAACCTATATCGTCAACGCTCTCCTGCATGGAATGCAGATAAATTACAAACCCCATTATTAATCCATACCAATACAAACGATGATGATGTATACGTTTTGGAGGTAGAGCACCTGATTCAAGCACTAAAAGCGGAAGGGAAAAAATTTGAATATGAGATATTCAAGGATATTCCTGGGGGCCATTCGTTTGATAGGATTGATTCAAAAACGGCAAAGGAGATTCGTGTAAAAATATATAAATTTCTAGCTCAGTATCTTAATCCTCCAAAACCGATTAAAAGTCTCGAAGAGATTAATAAAGCAGCGTACCTTCCTTTGAAATAGTTAAGGATAGTAAATAAAAAATGCAGTACTGCTCAGAAACAATACTGCATTTTTTATAGATGTATATCACTTATTTAGCATCCCTTCTACTTCATAAAGTTTTCCATCAACATGTTCAGGCTTTATTCCAAGAATGTGAGCAATTAATGGGTAAAGATCAATATTCATAAATGCTGGTTGATGGTAACCTTTTTTAAATGCAGGGCCAAACGCATAAAAAATTCCCTGCATATCGGGGTATTGGTTATCATAACCATGGGTACCCCCAGTAAATCGCTCCCTATCACTACCCCAATTTACACTATAACCTAAATTTGCTTCAATAAGTATATCTGAAATTCTGGGGTTTTTGCCATAGTGATACCTTTTAGGAATACTATCCCTCTCCCAAACTTTCAGATTAGGAATTTTTTTGAGTATCTCCAAAGCTTGTTTAGAATATCCTTCTTTAGGTTGAAGGCTATATACTGGATTCCCACCCGATATAACATCAAACCAATCCTTATTTATATAGTTTGAAAGATTTACTATTTTATCCTTTGAAATAGCGGTCATTCCATGATCGGAAACGAATATTATATTGATTTTTGATGCAATGGAAAGAGCCTTAACTTTGACAATAAATACTCCAAGTAAACTATCAATATTTTCAACAACCGCTCTGGTTTTTGACGAAACAGGGCCATATTCATGGCTCGTCCAATCGGGTTCTTGATAGTACCATGTAATTAATCTTGGCCTAATATTTTGGGGTAATGATAGCCAGTGAATAACCGTATCAATTCTACTGGAAAGGGGGATTCTCTGGCTATATTTCTTCCAGTAGGTGGGTTGAATACCTTTTATTTGTGTTTCGCTGCCCACCCAATAAAATGAAGCCGATATTACACCTTGTTTCTCTGCGCTCACCCATATTGGTTCACCGCCATAAAAATCGGGGAATTCTACACTTTGTCTATCACCTAATGAGTAGAAACCAAGAACTGAATCAAAGAAAGAGTTATTGACTATCCCATGATTATCAGGGTATAGACCAGTGGCCATACTATAGTGATTGGGAAAAGTTTTAGATGGATAGCATGAAATCATAGCATCCGCTTTTACACCATCTTTAGCAATTTGATTTAAATTGGGGGTTTTATATATAGTTGAATAATCCCATCGGAAACCATCAAGCGAAAGCATTACTACATAATTATCGGATTGAACTGTATCTTTTACTTGTGCAGTGCAGATTATAGAAAACAGTAAACTAGTAGCAATAGTTGCTATCTTTAAAAAGGTTAAGCGCACATATTTGCTTGTTATTATAGCCATAGTACACGTATTAAAAAGTCATTAAAGGTAAGAATAATTCATATTTATGTAAATATTTTAATCTTCGGAATATTTAAAATGGAAAAATAGCCTAAAATATAGATTTCAAACCTCACTAAATTATTGTTATATAATGATGAGGAAAATCATCTTTTAAACAATCATTTTCTCTGATCTTTTCTGTATTTTACAGTTCTAATTTCAGGGTTTTTCAGAATCTGGATATGTTTTCTCTAATATCAATTCGAAAAAATCGTATTTTTTTAAACGCCCTTTTTATTCGCTGGTGGTTGTAAATATTATTTATTGAATCTTAATGAAAGGATTTTTTAATGAAAAAAAAACGAATTCCTTTAGATACAGCCATCGATGTCCTAAATGATATACAGTTTAGCGACTTATTTGATCTTGACGAGTTTCAGCACTTACAAGATTTATTTTCGGATGCTTGTGGCGTAGCATCAATTATTACACATCTTGATGAAACTCCAATTACTAAACCAAGCAATTTTTGTCGCTTGTGCAACGATATCATTCTTAAATCGGAAAAAGGCCTTTTAAATTGTTTTAAATCAGATGCAAAGATAGGTCGAGAAAATGTTGAAGAGCCAATTATTCAAAATTGCTTGAGTGGAGGGTTATGGAATGCTAGTGTAAGAATTGTAGTTGGTGGTAAACACATTGCAAATTGGTTAATTGGTCAGGTAAGGAACGAGATATTGGATGAAAAAAGGATGCTACAATGTGCCGATGAAATAGGAGTAAATAGGGATGTATATATGCAAGTTCTTGCTGAAGTACCCATCATGTCACTTGAGCAATTTACTAAAGTGTCAAAAATGTTATTTGTTTTTGCCAATGAACTTTCCGAAAAAGCATACAATAATTTACAGTTAAAGACACAAATTGTTGAAAAGGAGAATATTACTAAACAATTACAGGCAAGCGAGGAGCGATTTAGCCAATTATTTGACAAAGCTCCGCTTGGCTACCAATCGCTAGATTTTAATGGTAATTTTATTGAAGTAAACCAGCAATGGTTAGATATACTCGGTTATTCACGTGAGGAGGTAATTGGAACGTGGTTTGGGAATTACCTTGCTCCAGAGTATAGGGATAGTTTTCGGGAGAGATTTCCAATTTTTAAAACTCAGGGTACAATTCATAGTGAGTTTGAGATGATTCACAAAAACGGTAATAGGTTATTCATTGCTTTTGATGGAAAAGTTGGTCATGATTTTGATGGAAAGTTTAAGCAAACTCATTGTATTTTACAAGATATCACAGAGCGTAAGCGAGCCGAAGAGAAACTTTCAAAGGCAGCGTTGGAATGGCAAACTACTTTTGATGCAGTAAATGATGCTGTTTGGCAGCTCGATAAGGAGCAGCGGATAGTACATTCGAATAATAAACTGGAATTATTTCTTAAACAATGTAAAAATGAGTTCTCTTATAATCATTGTTGGGAAGTTTTACATCAAACTAACAAGCCAATCCCAGAATGCCCTCTTGTAAAATCAAAGGTGAGTTTAAAGAGAGAATCATTGGACTTAAAGATTGAAAACAAATGGTATAACATTTCAGTAGATCCAATTCTTGATGAAAATGGGGAGTATTCTGGTACTGTGCATATTGCCAGCGATATTACTGAACGCAAACGTGCGGAACTTCTTGAACATGCCCTTTATGAAATAGCAAGAGTACCAGAAACAACCAAAGACCTAGATGAATTATACATTGCAGTTCATCAGATTATCAAAAGTTTTATGCCAGCTGATAATTTCTACGTAGCCCTTTATGATGATGCTAAAAATATTATCTATTTCCCATACTTTGTTGATGAGGTTGATGAAACACCCCCAGCATTAACGCTTGAAAGTGGTTTAACCGCAAGTGTTATTAAAACAGGTTACTCGCTTCTGTTTGATGGCGATCTTCAAAAGGAGAAGGTCATTAATGGAGAGATTGTAATGCTGGGAACTTTATCTGCATGTTGGCTAGGAGCACCGCTAAAGATTGGAAAAAAGGTTATTGGTGTAATAACTGTACAGCACTATACAAATACAAAAGCTTACGGAGAGCAGGAAAGGCAAATACTGGATTTTGTTTCGGATCAGATAGCCAACACGATCGAACGTAAAAAAGCAGAGGAGGCTTTGATACAGAGTGAGTTACTTCTTCGAGAATCTCAGAAAGTTGCACGATTAGGGAGTTACGTTTGGGATATAAAAATGGGCGTATGGAAAAGTTCTGAAATTCTTGACGAGATTTTTGGAATAGATATAAGCTATAATCGGAACTTTGATGGTTGGTTGGAGCTCATTCATCCCGATTGGCGTTCTTTAATGAATGATTATATTTCTATTGACGTTTTACAAAAACATCAGCTATTTGATAGGGAATATGTGATTGTGCGTTGGTTTGATAAAAAAGAACGTTGGGTGCAAGGACTTGGTAAATTAGAATACGATATAAATGGCAACCCAATCAAGTTATATGGAACTATTCTGGATATTACTGATCGTAAACAAGCAGAGCTAATAATAAAGGAGAAGAATGAGGAAATATCCTTGCAAAACGAAGAACTTCGGCAATTAAACGAAGATCTTTATAAAATTAATAGAGAATTAGTAGCAGCTAAGGAAAAAGCGGAAGAGAGTGACAAGCTCAAATCTACTTTTTTAGCAAATATTTCACATGAAATTAGAACTCCAATGAATGGTATTCTAGGGTTTGCAGGGTTACTTAAAAATCCTCGACTTTCTGGAGAAAAGCATCAGGAGTTTCTTAATATTATTGAAAGTAGTGGTCATCGGATGCTTAGCATTATCAACGACTTAATCGATATTTCGAAAATTGAATCGGGACAAATGAATGTGGTTGTCTCTAAATGTAATGTAAACGAGCAAATGGAGTATATATATTCATTTTTTAAGCCAGAAATTGAAATAAAGGGCATACAGTTTATATTTAAAAATACACTACCAGAACACAAAGCAATAATTAACACTGATGCTGAAAAGGTGTATGCAATTCTGATTAATTTAGTTAAAAACGCTATAAAGTATACCGATCAAGGCATTATTGAATTTGGGTACGAAAAGAGGGATAATTTTCTTGAATTTTATGTTAAGGATACAGGAATAGGTATTCCCAATGATAGAATAGAAGCAATTTTTGAACGTTTTATTCAAGCTGATATTTTTGATAGTAAGGCATTGCAAGGTGCTGGTTTAGGTTTGGCTATTACTAAATCTTATGTTGAGATGCTTGGTGGCAAAATTTGGGTTAAAAGCACTTTAGGAGAGGGTTCCACTTTTTCATTTACTATTCCTTATATAACCGACCAAACTGAGGAAATTCAAGTTAAGAAAACAGTTTTGAAACATGGAAAGGAAAATCAAATTAATAGACTAAAAGTTTTAATAGTTGAAGATGATCAGGCTTCGGAGTTGTTACTTGGACTGATATTTGAAGAATTTAAGTTTGAAATATTGTATGCTAAAACTGGATTCGAGGCTGTAAAGATTTGTCGCAATAACCCAGATATTGATTTGATCTTAATGGATATAAGGATACCGAAAATTAATGGATTCGAGGCTACAAAGCAAATCCGTAAGTTTAACAAAAAAGTAATTATCATTGCTCAAACAGCCTTTGCTTTGGCTGGTGACAGCGATTTGGTAATTAAATCAGGCTGTAATGATTATATTGCTAAACCGATTAATACGGATAAATTATTGGAACTACTTAATAAATATTTTGATTAGAAATGCGAATTAAGATTTGAAAAACAATTATTACAGCAATTAACAAAGCCGTTTCAATTTGCTTTTGAAACGGCTTTAGTTAAAAACTAATGAACCCTAAAAATTCTCATAATTTTTATCATCACTTTCTTTAAGATGAAGATTGATGCCAGATGTTTTCTTACCCGTGGGAACAAATTGAGTTGTAGGTTTCTTAGTATTAACCTCTTTTTTAGGAGCATAAGTTTTATTTATACGCACACCTCCGCTCTCCTTTTCAATTTTAAAGAAGGATACCAGCTCTTTTAGCTGTTCGGCCTGACTTGAAAGCTCTTCTGCACCAGATGCAAGCTCCTCGCTAGCCGATGCATTCTGTTGGGTAACACTGTTTAGCTGTTGTATTGCCCCGTTAATCTGAGTAGTTCCATTGGTTTGCTCTGCGCTAGCAGCAGATATCTCCTGCACCATCTGGGTGGTCTTCTCGAGTTCGGGCATAAGGCTCATCAATTTTTTTCCAGCCCCTTCCGATAGCTGTAAACTCTTTTGCGATAGCGCTACAATCTCATCAGCAGCAACCTTGCTTCGTTCTGCAAGTTTTCTTACTTCGGCTGCTACTACGGCAAAACCTCTACCATATTCACCGGCGCGGGCAGCCTCAACCGCAGCGTTAAGTGCAAGAATATTGGTTTGGAATGCTATATCATTTATTATTTTTATCTTATCAGCAATTGTTCTATTGGCTTCAACTGTATTGTTAGCACCATTTGCTACTTCGTTCATGCCCTGATATGCAGCTACGGATATCTTTTCAGTATGCGAAGCATTTTGGCTATTCTGTTCAATAATCGATGTAATCTCCTCCATGGTTGATGATACCTCTTCAACAGAAGCTGCCTGTTCATTCGCTCCTTGAGAAAGTTGCTGCGATGTACTGCTCATCTGTAAACTTGCTGAGGCAATATTATCGGCTCCTGAAATAACATTTCCAATGATATCTTTGAGTTTATTAACCATTTCCTTAAGGACAGAAGCAAGAATTCCAAATTCATCCTTTTGATCAATTTCTAAATTAACAAGAAGATTTCCATAAGCAACCTCTTGTGCTAAACTAACGCTTTTGTACAGAGGAATTGTAATTGTTTTTATTATAACAATCGATACAATTATTGCGATGATTAATGATATGATAATTATGGTAAAAATAAGTAACACTGCTTTAGCTGCTGTATTCTTATCATTCTCAATAATAGTTGTTGTATTATTTTTATTATTTAACAGTGCTTCAGTAAGCGTAGCTCCCATTTTATCAGAAATAGGAACCATACTTGTATATAATTCGCGATATTTAATGTATAAATTACTTTTCTCTTGAGCATCGATTGTTTTGGATAATGCTTCGATTGTCCCATCAATTTCAACATATATTTCTCTCCAACTTTTGTACTCACCTTTTAATTGTTCAATCAGTTTCTTTCCAACTTCGGAATATCGAGGTCTATTTAAAATATTTGACCATGTTTTTTCTACAACAACCCAGCTCTTGCCTCTGTTATTTAGAATATTTGTGTACTTAGCCCTAGCATCAGTTTCAACTTCATAAACCCAAACTTCAAGTGTCTGGGAGCGAATCTTCATTCGCTCAGTGTTCATTTGGGCAAAATCGTTTAGGTCGGGTATTCGATAATCTTTGATATAGCTAATGTCTGTAGACAAAGCATTAATACTATAAAAACCGATTCCTCCAACTGTACAAATTATTAAAACTAGGAAACCAAAGGTTAACCATAATTTGTTTTTGATTTTAACATCTTTGATTTTCATATTTCCATTTTATTAAATAAGTATATTGATGATTCTCTTCTAATTTTTAAAATGAATATCTCAACAATTATGGTTATCTATGCCTTTTACTTAAGAATTTTGCCCTTAACGCTTCTATGTTTTGCAATGCTGAAAGATCGATTAAGTTAACCAGTTTGCGTGAACCCAAAGAACCTTTCAGAGTTGATGCAGTCATAATTAAGAGATATTGAATTATTTATTAAAAATTCTCATAATTTTTATCATCACTTTCTTTAAGATGAAGATTGATACCAGAGGTTTTCTTACCCGTGGGAACAAATTGAGTTGTAGGTTTCTTAGTATTAACCTCTTTTTTAGGAGCATAAGTTTTATTTATACGCACACCTCCGCTCTCCTTTTCAATTTTAAAGAAGGATACCAGCTCTTTTAGCTGTTCGGCCTGACTTGAAAGCTCTTCTGCACCAGCTGCAAGCTCTTCGCTAGCCGATGCATTCTGTTGGGTAACCTGATTTAGCTGTTGTATTGCCCCGTTAATCTGAGTAGTTCCATTGGTTTGCTCTGCACTAGCAGCGGATATCTCCTGCACCATCTGGGTGGTTTTCTCGAGTTCGGGCATAAGGCTCATTAATTTTATTCCAGCCCCTTCCGATAGCTGTAAACTTTTTTGCGATAGCGCAACAATCTCATCAGCAGCAACTTTGCTTCGTTCTGCAAGTTTTCTTACTTCGGCGGCAACTACAGCAAAACCTCTACCATATTCACCGGCGCGGGCAGCCTCAACCGCAGCGTTAAGTGCAAGAATATTGGTTTGGAATGCTATATCATTTATTATTTTTATCTTATCAGCAATTGTTCTATTGGCTTCAACTGTATTGTTAGCACCATTTGCTACTTCGTTCATGCCCTGATATGCAGCTACGGATATCTTTTCAGTATGCGAAGCATTTTGGCTATTCTGTTCAATAATCGATGTAATCTCCTCCATGGTTGATGATACCTCTTCAACAGAAGCTGCCTGTTCATTCGCTCCTTGGGAAAGTTGCTGTGATGTACTGCTCATCTGTAAACTTGCTGATGCAATATTATCGGCTCCTAAAACAATATTTCCTATTATATCCTTTAACTTTACAACCATATCACTTAATGATGAGGCTAAAATACCCACCTCATCCTTTTGGTCAATATCAAGCTGTACCAATAGGTTACCTTTTGAAATTTCATTGGCAAATATTACCCCCTTATTCAATGGCTTGGCAATTAAGTTTACCATTATATAAACAAAAATTATAGCAATAATTACGGCAATAATATTTACAACCGTTGAAAAAATAAATACACTATTTGTAGTTGAATCAAAGAGTATATCGCCATCTTTATTCTCTACTTCGTTGTAAGCAACCAGCTTATTTATAGAAACATCAAGATTTGCTAGTATTACGTCGAATTTTGCATCAACAACACGAATTGCAGCCGTTGAGCTATCGGCTTTAATCAGAGGTAACATTTCATCTTCAAATACTGAAAATAGATTTTTCATATAACCACGAATCTCAACAACAAGGTCTTTCTCAATTCTTGTATTTGCAATTATTTCAATATTATCTAACTCTTTT
This sequence comes from Bacteroidales bacterium, assembly GCA_013376985.1. Lineage (GTDB taxonomy): Bacteria > Bacteroidota > Bacteroidia > Bacteroidales > Tenuifilaceae > UBA8529. The sequence goes on along the minus strand of JACABB010000026.1, from coordinate 42,190 downwards.
AATGCGTCTGCTTTATCATCATTCCATGCTTTTTGACTTGTTATTAAATCCCTGTTAATAACTGCATTAGCAACATCCTGGTAGAGTTTAGTTCCTAATGCCTCAACATCTTTCATATTAATAAGAGCATTTGAGCGGAGAACCCCTTCATCCTGTAATTTAGATAAGTTTTTCTGTTGATACAATTGGTAAATAGATACCATTACAAAAAGAGATATTACAATAAAGAAGCTAAGTATCAGCTTTTGGGCAATTTTTAGATTTTTCATGACTGTCAAATTATTTTGTTATTAACTATTATTAAAATGGATGTTCGAAGGATAGGTAAAAGAAAATCCCTGTATCGGACTTACCATCCCGAATGGTTGTAGGTATTGCTATACCTGGCACTATTTGTAGCTGCTTTACATCAATTGCATACCTAAAACCAGGGCTTACAACTGTTTCGTGTACCGTTTCCATTTTGTTGCTCGGATTCGGTATCCTGTAAATATTATGAAGAACTTCGAACATCAGGTTCAATTTCTGTGTAGCTAGCCAGATTAAACTTGCCCCCATGTTGATATTCAGGAGGTTGTTTTTATTCTCATTGTTGGATAAATCAACGGATTTAGCACCTGGTAAAAGTGTTAATCCCACATTTGCATGGCAAGCAAAGGCATTTGTAAGCCTTTTGCTCATTGGCAGATTGAACTGATAACCCAGAACACCATTGCCCAGCCCTTTATTCTCGTTTCCGGTTGGAAAAATTATCGAAAATCGGGGAGCGAGTGTTATAAAATCATCATGTCCTGTGAGTTGATACCTGTAGTTAATAAGGAAATCGGGAATTCCATTTGTGGAATTGGAGTTTAGCCATGAATAACCAACGGTGTAGCTTAATTGATGCTTTTCGGAACCTACAGGCCACTCCTGGGTAAATGAGTACATAAAATCCTTTGTGGGGCTCATTTTATAGTAGCCACTGCTTATATGCTGAACAACCCCAGCCTCCTGATTGTATGCCTCTTCTACAAAATAAGAATTGTCTTCGATGGCTTCAACAAACTTGGTTTTTTCCTGTTCCTGCCCAATTAATCCCTTTTGGATAAGAACTAAAAAGATTAACAATAGCCTTATTCTCATTGCATTATTTGATTGTTCGTTGATCAACTTCATCAGGAATTGCATCGGGGATAGAGGTACTCAATACAGCTACCTCATCGGCCATTAAAACATTTTCAATGTCAACAATCATTATAAATGAATCATTATTCTGGTAGATTCCTTCGAGAAAATCGGATCTATACTTACTTCCAAGCGTTGGCGTTGGAAGTATTTTGCTTGGCTCTATTTCGTGAACCTCATTAACAGCATCAACTAGAATCCCAAACCTTATATACTGGCCTTCAACCGTTGCCTCCATAACAAGGATACAGGTACTCGATGTGATTTTTGCCTCGGGCAAGCCGAACTTATAGTGTATATCTATTACAGGTAGAACCTCGCCACGGAGGTTAATTATACCCCTCATATAGCTAGGGGCATTTGGGAGTTTTGTAATTTTTGGCATCTCTAAGATGCTCATTACAGAGCCAACATTGGTTGCAAACTCCTCATCATTCAGCGTGAACGAAAGGTATGAGGTGAGTTTTTTTGTGGTTTCTTCTATTTTCATTTTATTAATTTTTGTGTCTCAACAATTTTTTTTAAACCTATCATCATGTAAATTCCGCTAATTTGGAATTTCATTTACTTAAAGCTAAAAAACATCGCAGTTTGCGATATTTATTATTTAGCATTATTGTTTTAGTTAATCATTAATTAGGATTTCAATATCATAAAGTTATTCCTATTAGATAATTATATTATCAAGTCTCATATTATTAACCACTGGAAATACTAATATAAATTAAGAATAACGGTTGTATAGGTTGTGAAAATTTAATAAACTGTATTGTACAAAAATAATTTGTAGAAATGAAATAGTGGGAATGTATAATAATGAGATAAATCACCTTTTTCAATGCGTTGTTTCATTGTTTTTAAAATGGAATATAGTAATTGACCAACTATTTAACGTGAATTCAATATAATAAATTATACTAATAATATGATAAACAATTGTTTACATATTTATTATTTGTGAATGTAATATTGGGAAATAAGAAGTTATATTCTTGCTTATATCCTCCAGTTTTCCATTGTTTCAAATAAAATAAACGGGTTGATTAGATTAATACATTGTTTCTTACATCGAACCGATGTTATTTAGTACTTATTTTGAACATCTGGTACAATTGATTTGATACATTTATTCCGTACTGAAATTTATTAGAACCAGCAATTGGACTATTATAAGTTCCTATGTGATATAAAATATTTTCAATAAAAAAATTCCAACATAAATTCAAATATTACTTGAATTTGTGTTGGAATAATTTTTCTTTGGAGGGATTAATTAATAACCCAAAAACCTATTTAACATGAGTTCGATATAAGGTGCTTGCTTTATTAATATCTATTTCAGATTAAAAAAAAACGGTTGAAAATTGCAAAGTTACTAACCTCCTTGCCATCCAATCCAATGGATTTGTTATGCTCTAAAAGTTTTCATAATTTTTATCATCATGCTCCTTAAGGTTAAGATTGATGCCAGAGGTTTTCTTCGCTGTTGGAACAAATTGCTTTGTGGTTTTCTTAACAGTTATTTCTTTTTTAGGAGTAGGAGTGGCATGGGGTTTATTTATATGCATTGCCTTGCTCTCCTTTTCAATTTTGAAGAAAGATACAAAATCTTTTAGCTGCTCTGCCTGATTTGCAAGTTCCTCTGCGCTAGCTGCAAGCTCCTCACTTGCCGATGCATTTTGCTGGGTAATCTGATTTAGCTGTTGTATTGCCCCATTTATCTGAGCGGATCCATTGGTTTGCTCTGCGCTAGCAGCGGATATCTCCTGCACCATCTGGGTGGTCTTTTCGAGTTCGGGCATTAAGTTCATCATTTTTTTTCCAGCCCCTTCTGATAGTGATAAACTGCTTTGTGATAGAGAAACAATCTCATCCGCAGCAACCTTGCTTCGTTCGGCAAGTTTTCTTACTTCGGCGGCAACTACAGCAAAACCCCTCCCGTACTCACCAGCACGGGCAGCCTCAACCGCAGCGTTAAGTGCAAGAATATTGGTTTGGAATGCTATATCGTTTATTATTTTTATCTTATCGGCGATTGTTCTATTGGCCTCAACAGCATTGTTAGCGCGGGTTGCCACATCGTTCATCCCCTGATAAGATGCCACGGATATTTTTTCGGTTTGTAAGGCATTTTGGCTATTCTGCTCTATAATTGATGTAATCTCCTCCATGGTTGATGAAACCTCCTCAACAGAAGAGGCCTGCTCATTTGCTCCTTGGGAAAGTTGCTGAGACGTGTGACTCATTTGTGAACTCGCTTCTGCAATATTATTGGCACCTAAAACAATATTTCCTATTATACTATTTAGTTTTACAACCATATTTTTTAATGAGGATGCTAAAATACCCACCTCATCCTTTTGCTCAATATCAAGCTTTACCATTAGGTTTCCCTTTGAAATCTCATTAACAAATACAACACCCTTATTCAAAGGTTTTGCAATTAAATTTATCATTACATAGGTGAAAATTATGGCAATAATAACGGCAATAACATTTATAATCATTGTAAAAATGAAAGCTTCATTTGCCGTTGAATCAAAAAGTTTATCGGAAGCTTTATTATCTGCTTCTATCAAAGTAGCGATTTTCTCTACATCAACCTCAAGGCTCGATAATACTGTATCGAATTTTGCATCAACTACACGAATTGCAGCCATTGAGCTATCTGCTTTAATCAGGGGTAGCATCTCATCCTCAAATAGTGAAAATAGATTTTTCAAGTGTTCACGACACTCCTTCAGAAGTTCTTTCTCCGTACTTGTATCTAAACCTTTTTCAAGATTATCTAAATCGCTTAAGGTATTTGCTTTGTCATCTCTCCATGTTTTCATATTCTCTATTAAATCCCTATTGATAACAGCATTTGCAACATCCTGGTAGAGTATAGTTCCCATTGCTTTAACCTCTTTTATATTAGCAAGAGCATTTGAGCGGATTATCCCGCCGTGCTGTATTCTAGATAGATGATGCCGTTGATCTATTTGGTAAACAGAAACCATTACAAAAGTTATGGTTACAATAGAGAAGCTAAGTATTAACTTTTGCGCAATTTTTAAATTTTTCATAATCGTAAAATTATTTTGTTTATTAACTGTTTTTAAAATGGGTGCTCGAAGGATAGGTAGAAGAAAATCCCTGTATCGGACTTACCATCCCGAATGGTTGTAGGTATTGCTATACCTGGCACTATTTGTAGCTGCTTTACATCAATTGCATACCTAAAACCAGGGCTTACAACTGTTTCGTGTACCGTTTCCATTTTGTTGCTCGGATTCGGTATCCTGTAAATATTATGAAGAACTTCGAACATCAGGTTCAATTTCTGTGTAGCTAGCCAGATTAAACTTGCCCCCATGTTAATATTTAGGAGGTTGTTTTTATTCTCATTGTTCAATAAATCAAAGGATTTTACGTTTGGCAATAATGTTAATCCCACATTTGCATGGCAAGCAAAGGCATTGGTAAGTCTTTTACTCATTGCTAAATTGAACTGATAACCCAGAACACCATTGCCCAGCCCTTTATTCTCACTTCCAGTTGGAAGAATTATCGAAAATCGTGGAGCGAGTGTTATAAAATCATCATGTCCAGTAAGTTGGTACCTGTAGTTAATAAGGAAATCGGGAATTCCATTTGTGGAATTGGAGTTTAGCCATGAATAACCAACGGTGTAGCTTAATTGATGCTTTTCGGAACCTACAGGCCACTCCTGGGTAAATGAGTACATAAAATCCTTTGTGGGGCTCATTTTATAGTAGCCACTGCTTATATGCTGAACAACCCCAGCCTCCTGATTGTATGCCTCTTCTACAAAATAAGAATTGTCTTCGATGGCTTTAGTAAATTGGGGTTTCTCCTGTTCCTGCCCAATTAACCCCTTTTGAATAAGCAAGAAAATAACTAGCAATAACCTTACTTTCATTGCATAATCAATTAGATTGCTCATTAATTTCATCGGGAATAACCTCTGGGGTGGAAGTACTCAAGACAGTTACCTCATCGGCCATTAAAACTTGCTCAATATCAACAATCATAATGAATGATTCGCTATTCTGATAAATTCCTTCAAGAAAATCGGATCTATACTTACTTCCAAGCGTTGGCGTTGGAAGTATTTTCTTAGGCTCTATGTCGTGAACCTCATTAACAGAATCAACCAGAATCCCAAACCTTATATACTGGCCTTCAACCGTTGCCTCCATAACAAGGATACAGGTACTCGATGTGATTTTTGCCTCGGGCAAGCCGAACTTATAGTGTATATCTATTACAGGTAGAACCTCGCCACGGAGGTTAATTATACCCCTCATATAGCTAGGGGCATTTGGGAGTTTTGTAATTTTTGGCATCTCTAAGATGCTCATTACAGAGCCAACATTGGTTGCAAACTCCTCATCATTCAGCGTGAACGAAAGGTATGAGGTGAGTCTTTTCGTGGTTTCTTCTACTTTCATTTTGTTAATTTTTATGTCTAAATAATTTCTTCAAAAATTTGTTGTTAGGCAATCAATCACCCTATAGTTCATTCATTTACAGCTAATAATGTCTCAGATTTCGATTACTTAGAATTTTTCTTTTTAAATAACTATTAATCTTGATTTCAAGTGCTGCCCTTTGGGTCAGGATGTTTTAAAATTGCTTATAAATTTATAATGTTTTTTTTTGAAAATTTTGAAGATAAAGATCATAAAATTATTTCTATCATAACCTATACAATCAGTCCATTATTAGGTCTCAGACAAATATTTTTTTTAGCCTCACTAAAAATCATAGTAAATTATAAGATATTATTGGTGTGTACTACAAAAAAATAGTATACAGGGTTGTACAAATATGGTTTTTAGAAGCGTGATTGTGAAGATATAGAATAATTAGATAATATATGTTATTTCATCATTTCAAAAATTGATTTATTACTTAAAATATAGATAATTTACTAGTTTGTTTGTATCTTATAACACATGATAAATCGGGTTAAGGCATATTTACTAATTCTTCAAGAAAAAAATTCCTTAGAGAAACTCATTCAGCTCAAGGTTTTGACTATTATTAATTTTTATGCGGCGCAATATATTATCAATAAAAATTCCAACACAATTTCAAATTTCACTTGAAATTGTATTGGAATAAATTCCTTTTGAGGTTGAACAAAATAAAAAACTTAATTTACATAATGGTTGTTTTCTTTATTATATCATTCGAACGCATAAGTATTTCAACGTACTGAGCTCTGCGGTATGCAAAAGGATCTTTAAGGTTTTTCTTCGCAAGTTTTCCACGGAAATCCTCAATAGTTTTATACCCCTTACTTTCCATCCAAGTCTCTAATTCATTGAGTATTGTTGTTATTTGACCAACGCCATACTGATAAATTGAACTAACCACTTCAAAAGCCGTAGCGCCAGCAAGTAACATTTTTATAGCATCAGAGGAATTCATTATGCCTGAGCAGCTACAAATATCTGCCACTATGTTTTTATAAAGGAGACCTGTGAACTGAAGTGTTAATCGTGCGTCGTTACTTGTGCTTAGGTACAGCGTTTGGGTTAATTCCTCCTTTTCAATATCAATATCAGGTTGAAATAGGCGATTGAAAATTACAAAACTATTAACCTCCTTACCGTCCATTCGTTTAATAACATCCAATGGGTTTGTATAGAATGGACTAAGCTTAACGCTAATAGGTATTTTAATAGCCTTTCTTACATCTTGAAGAATGTTAAGTTGGGATTGAATTATTGTTTTTCCTTCAACTTCAAAATCTTTTGGGGTTGTATAAAAGTTCAGCTCAATACCATCAACTCCAGTTTTCTCAATCTCAAGAGCGTATTCTGCCCAAGTGTCGGCATGAATGGCATTTAAGCTGGCTATAATTGGAATTTTGATTATTTCTTTTGCCTTTCTAAGTTTAAAAAGATGCTCTTTTGTTCCTGCATGTTTTAGGGTAGGGAAGAGATTAACCATTTCAGCATGACGTTCGGTATACTCATCGAGTTCATTTTGTAATTCAAGTTCTTCAAGTTGAATTTGCTCCTCAAAAAGTGATTTAACAACAATTGCACCTGCACCTGCATTTTCAATAGTTTTTAGTATTTCCAAATCGGAGGTAAGGGACGATGCTCCTACAATCAAAGGATTTTTAAGATCAAGCCCCATGTAAGTTGTTTTTAGTTGTGTCATGGCTATGGTGTTTTAAGTAATTAATTTCAGTAGTTAGTTACAAGTCGCCAGCGTAATGTTAAGTATGAATTATTAGGTTTTTACATTAACTGACGGGTTAACCCGTTAGTTATACCCCAATCAAATAAATAACCAGAAATCAGTAATTAGTATCTAGCAACTTGAGTTAATATTCTATCGTTATCAGTTGTTAAATAAACTCTTCGCTTATCATTTACATTTATATGATAAACATTAATTACTTAAAAAAGTTTATTGCAAAAACAAAGAATAATATAATACATTACTGAATTGAGGCGAATATGTTTTGAATCAGATTATCAATACTTCTTGGCCACTTGTAGTCTGTGAAATTCTGTCCGTTTATTGCAATCACTATTTTCTTATCGGGAGCAATATAAATGAATTGATCACCATACCCTGCGGCATATATCAATGGTTTACCATCGGGTTGGGTGGTAATCCACCAGTGTAAGCCATAACCTACTTTAGCATTTTTTGATTCTACTGTCATCGATTTTTCAAGCCAATCATTCGATATAATCTGGCAATCGTTCCAGCATCCATGGTTGCATACAAGGGTGCCAAATCTTGCCATATCCCGTGTAGTAAGGGATAAACCACCCCATGCAGGAATACCATTACTTATGTATGTATCCCAGTGATAATCTTTTATTCCTAGCGGTTCGAATAGATAATTTTTTACAAGCCATTCAAAATCATGAGATGATACTTTACAAAGTATTTCTTTGATAATCTGTGAATTTCCGCTATTATATGAGAATTTAACACTTGGTTTGCACTCAATATTAAGGTTTAAAGTATATTCCACCCAGTTTTGGCTACTTTGGCTAAGTTCAATTAGAGCATTTCCAGCATAAGAGTAATGAGTGGTCCATTCATCCCATTGTAAACCAGTGGTTTGATTTAGAAGATTTCTGATGGTTATTGTTTTCTTAATAGTATCTCTTTCAAAGATTGATTTGTATTCAGGAAAAAACCTCCAGATTGGAGTATCAATTGAATTTAAATACCCTTTATCTAAACAAATACCAGTAATTAATGATGTAATACTTTTGGTAACAGAACTAATAGGATGTAAAGTACTAGGATTATTAAATCCATAATACTGTTCATATAATATTTTTGATTTTGAAAGAATTACAATTCCAGATATTTTGCCATACTCGCCATTTCTAAGATATTCATTAATCCTTTTTAATGTATCAGAATTAATAGTAAACGATTTCTCAACAGTTTGGGCTGATGATATAATGCTGATGCACATGAAAAATATTATGGTTTGAATAATTTTGCGCTTAGCAGCTAATAAAATATTCATATTGTGAATAGTGATTTAATCAATAAATATAAGGCTTTTTTAAGATTAAATTCAATGTGGTTTTATTTCTAAACCAAAAAACTATGTAGAAGTTCTTGCGTTTACTAAAAGTAATTGAGTCAAAGGATCGTCATGTTGTGTTTCTTTAATTATTTTTGTGGCCTTATTTTCAAGAATGAAAAAAAGTTTTTTTACAATTATCTCACTGATATTTATATTTCTAGTTACATCAAATGTTGCTTATGCTTCATTTAAAGTTGATAGCCTTTATATAAAACCATTTTCAAGAAAATTTTCAACGCGTATTCTTTTCGGAGTAAAAGAACTTTCTATTAGCATAAAAAGTAGTTCTAAATTAATGAGCAAATCTCCATCCGTTATCTTAAAACCAAATAACGGATTTATTGGAGGTGTTGGGGTATCCTTTAGGAACATTTTGCTTAGCTATTATTCTAATGTATCGGGAACAGAACTTAATGATAGCAGGTACGGAAAGACCTCAATTTCTGATTATCAAGTTAATTTAACCAATAGATTTTTTTATATCTCAGGTTTTCACCGAACTTATAAAGGATTCTATGTTTCAAATCCCAAGGAATCATATTCTGGCTGGACTGAAGAAATGCAATATCCCAAGCGATCAGATATTGATTATACAACTAAGGGTATTGAAACAATTATAAACCTAAATCCAAAAAAATACTCACTAAATGCCTCGCTAAAGTTAACAGAGCAGCAGCTTAGGAGCGTATTCTCAACTTTACTCTATGCAAACTATTCGTTAATTGACGTGAGTGCTGATTCTTCACTGATTCCATTTCAGCTACATGACTATTTTTTTGAAGGTAAGCAATTGTATCAAACTAATTTCTCGGGGTGGACAATTATGCCAGGAATATCATATAACCTTGCAAAAAGTAAATGGTTTTTTAATCCAATATTTTTTGCTGGACTTGGCTATATGAAGAAGGAGCTACTTTTTGTTAACCAAGGTTATGAGGATTATGAGGATTACTATTTTAGATTCAATTTTAGGTTAAACTTAGGTTATAATAGTAAGGCCTTTTTTGCAGGAACTTTTGTTGAATGGAATGAACAGTTTCTTCCAGAAAAAAATTTGATGATAAAAACGGAGAACTTTAACCTAATGTTTATGCTTGGTTATAGATTTTAGAGGTTTTTAAACACGTTATGTATTCGTTCTAACGCTTCTTCCACCTGACTCCTAGGACAGGCTACGTTCATGCGCTGAAAACCTATTCCTAACTCACCAAAAATGCTACCTTTATTTAAACCAACTTCAGCTTTATTGATAAGTAAATCGTTAATTTTTTCATCATCTAAACCAAAACTACGAAAGTCGAGCCAAAGGAGGTAAGTTCCTTGAAGTTCGGCAAGGTTAATTTTAGGTAGTTTATCCTTTAGATAAGCTTCAACAAGCAGTGTATTACCTTTAATGTATTCAAGAACTTCATCTAACCAAATTTCACCTTTTGGGCTGTAAGCCGCTTTAACCGATTCGAAACCGAAAATATTTCCCGTTCCAGCTCCAGTAATCTCTAAAGCATGATTATATTTTTTAAGTAGCTGTTTATTTGCAATAATAGCATGACCTGTAAAAAGTCCAGCAAGATTGAATGTCTTACTTGTTGATGCAAAAGTAACAGAGTTCATTAGGAACTGCTCACTTAAACTTGCGAATGGGATATGTAAGTTAGGTTTAATGATCAAATCGGAGTGTATCTCGTCCGAGACTATAAGAATATTGTGCTTACAGCATATTTCGCCTAACCTTACAAGTTCATCTCTATTCCACACCCTACCAACAGGGTTGTGTGGATTTGAGATAATAATCATTTTTGCGCCTTGCGATGCAATTTTTTCAAGGTGTTCGAAATCCATCGTATACTTCATATCCAAACCAATCAAAGGATTTGGCAGAATAATACGATTATTATTATATATTGTTGAAAAAAATGGGTGATAAACTGGCGGTTGAATAATTATTTTATCCCCAGGATTTGTAAAGGCTTGTATTGCATGATTAAGACCCGAAACCACCCCAGCGCATATGCTAATATATTCTGGTTTAATATCCCAGGAATGACGCTTTGCATTCCACCAAACGATTGATTCGTTAAATGCTTTATCGCGGATAGTATAACCAAGCATTGGGTGCTTAATTCTTTCAGCTAAAGCATCGAGGATGAAATCTGGGGTAGAGATATCCATATCTGCAACCCACATGGGTAAAACCTTACTATTGCCAAAAATCGATTGTCTTAAGTCGTATTTTACGCAAGAGGTATTCTCCCTATTGATAACTCTATCGAAATTGTAATGTCCCATAAACAAATCAGTTTTCCTTTCACATAAAATATAAAAATGAAGGAAAACTGATGGCTATTATATTAAAACTATTTCTTAGCAGAAAGGTTGCTTAGTTTTGAGAAAGAATCATCAACTGCAGCCAGTAAATCAGCGTTAATCGCTTTATAATGAGACTTAATTTGTTTTGAATCAAAACTTTTATCGGGATTGTTAACCCTGCTAATAAAATTATTCCTTTTTTCAACGATTGAACCTATAATTCCAATCACATTATCTCGATTTTTTTCCCCGTGAATCATAAGATATGTATAGCAATCGCTAATAACTTCACCAACAAGGTAATCAACATCTTTCTTAATTTCTCTTTTGTTTGCCATGATGTATATGTTTTAAAATTGAACTGCAAAATTAGTATTTTCTGATAATCAAAGGCAAATAGATGCTATAAACTATTATTTTGTTTTTTTTTTTGCAAAACAAAATAATTATAATACATTGATAATAAATATTATATATTCAATTAATAATGAAATATAAAGAAGAAGAGTATTGTGAAAATGAATATTAATCATTTTAGGTATATGGTATACATCTGTAGGGAAGCATCACCTCAGGAAGTTCGAAGAGAATTACGCCCTCATTAAGTAGATCCTCGTCATCCTGATGATAGTTCCATATTACTTCAATGCTAATCCCATTACTCCTAAAATTAGAGATTTTACGCATTATCTCCCGAAGGTATTTATACGATGATGAGTTAATATATTTAAAATTGAGATCTACAATAATTTTGGTCGATTCTTTATCCTTGATCTCTTCGTAAAACTCATCGAGCCAATTGAGCACACGCATGTAAAATTCCTTTGCATTCTCAGGGTGAGAAATACCTGAAATAGAGAATATTTTACTCTCTGAGTCAAAGTATATCTCAGGGGTATCAATAGCAGCATCTATTTTAAGTGACTTCATGCCTATTAATTTCATACAAGGTAAATATATATGTTTTAATTTTCTATAACAAGGTTTATTCGGTTTAGGTTACAAAGCATTTGATTAAAGATTCGATTTTGTGACTAAACTGCTACTTAGGTTAGACTAATTTGTTATAGTAGATTTTTCTAGCATACAATGATTATTTTAATTATTAGTAATCTAAATATCAATATAATATATTTTTTTTATAATTTATTTTGATTTTTAACACTAAATAATGATTGTTTTTGGTTTTGTTAATGTATTTTTACAACTAGTTTAAAACCTGATTTTTGAGCAACTTAGATATCTACGTGGAGTTTTTTGTTTAATGGGTTTATCATCCTATGTTGCTTGAAATTTTTTTTGTTCTTCGTTTAATTTTTTGTGTGTTTGGGAAAAGGAGGCTTTAGAGCCTCCTTTTTAATTTGCTGCAAATATATATATTTTTATTCGATGATTGCGGGAATACGCATTTTGTAAAACGATCGCCATACAAAAATCAAAGCAATTATAAAGAAAATCACTCCAATATAGGGTGCTATAGCACTAAAGGATTTTGAAATTGCAATTTCCATTGCAAGCAACCCAAAAAGTGTTGTGAATTTGATAATAGGGTTTAATGTAACAGATGCCGTATCTTTAAAAGGATCTCCTACAGTGTCGCCAATAACAGTAGCAGCATGCATTGGTGTACCCTTTTGTTGCAGATCAACCTCAACAACTTTTTTTGCATTATCCCAAGCTCCGCCAGCGTTAGCCATAAAAATGGCTTGGAAAAGGCCAAAAATAGCAATTGATATTAAGTAACTTATGAATAGGGAAATTGAAGCAGTTTTTGCTACATCACCCGTTCCTGATGGTGCAGACATAAATGCGAATGCTAAAGCGAACGAAAAAACAGCGATGAAAATATTAAACATTCCCGTTTGTGCATACTGAGTACAAATCTTAACAACCTCTTTGGAGTTTTCAATATTGGCTTTAGAGTCAGCATTATCATCAAGTTTTATATGCTGCTTGATATATTCAACCGCCCTATGTGCACCGGTTGTAACAGCCTGAGTTGAAGCACCTGTAAACCAATAGATGACAGCACCTCCTGATATAAATCCAATAATTGTCCACGGATTTAGAAGGTTGAGAATTTTATCGGGATCTATTCCAAGTTGATTTTTGATGACTAGTATCAATGAGAATATCATAGTTGTTGCCCCAACAACAGCCGTTCCAATTAGAACAGGTTTAGCGGTTGCTTTAAATGTATTACCTGCTCCATCATTGGCTTCTAAATAATGTTTGGCTTTCTCGAAATCGGGAGTAAAGCCAAAATCTTTCTCAATCTCTGCTACAATCCCAGGTTGTTTCTCAATTAGCGATAGTTCATAAATTGATTGGGCATTGTCCGTAACAGGACCATAGCTATCAACAGCAATGGTTACAGGACCCATACCTAAAAATCCGAAGGCAACCAGACCAAAGGCGAAGATTGTTTCGTAACTCATAATCTCATGAAGCCCAAATTGGCTAATGAAAAAGGCAAGGAACATTAATACAATGAATACAATCCCCATCCAAAAGGCACTAAAACTACCTGCAACAAAGCCAGATAGAATAGTAAGAGATGAGTTTCCTTCGCGTGAGACCTGAACAACTTCTTTTACATGCTTTGATTTAGGACTTGTAAAGAACTTGGTAAATTCAGGGATTATTGCTGCTCCTAAAGTACCACAGCTGATAATTGCCGAAAGAGTTATCCATAGTGCTGGGTGAAGTTGACTCATTATGGTACCTGGTCCAATCAAAAAATAACTTGCTGCAAAAGTGCCTATAATTGAAAGAACAGATGAAATCCAGATAAGTCGTGTAAGGGGCTGTTCAAAGTCTATTTCGTCTTTTCCTGTGTAAAGATATTTACTGTGAACTCTGTTTATCCAATATGCAAGAACCGAGGTTACAATCATTAGAATACGCATTAAGAATATCCAAGTAAGTAATTCTGTTTGATATTGAACATCGGTGACTGAAAGAACAATAAACGATATTAAGGCAACACCAGTTACACCGTAGGTTTCAAAACCATCTGCTGTTGGTCCAACACTATCGCCGGCATTATCGCCTGTACAATCAGCAATAACTCCTGGGTTTCTAGGATCATCCTCATTAATATTAAATACAATTTTCATTAGATCCGCACCAATATCAGCAATTTTAGTAAAGATACCACCAGCAATCCGAAGCACACTGGCTCCAAGCGATTCACCTATTGCAAACCCTATAAAGCTGGCTCCAGCATACTCGCGGGGTACGAATAGTAGTATAATTAGCATCATAATGAGTTCAACAGAAATTAGTAAAACTCCTATTGACATTCCAGCATCTAGCGGTATATTAAATAGTTTAACGGGTTTTCTTTCTAAAGATGCAAAAGCCATTCGGCTATTCGCAAGGGTATTCATGCGGATACCAAACCAGGCAACGCTATAGGATCCCAAAATCCCAATTACGGACCACATTAGGATCAGTAATACGCCACCGAATGAGTTGTGCTGTAAAAATCCAAAATAGAAGACAATACATGCAGCAATAAATAGAAAAAGAATAATTAATAATTTACCCTGATGAAAAAGGTATGTTTTACAGGTTTCGAAAATGACTTTGGCTACATCAAGCATTGATGAGTGAGCCTTGATTCGCTTAACCTTTAAATACTGAAATATTCCAAAGGCAAAACCCAGAAAGCATATGAAAATTCCAAGCATTAAAAGATTGTTCTGCCCTGGGTTCAATTTAGGAATCTTCAAATCTGCCTCACTGGCCGATACTACAATCGGGAAAAGTATCGAACCAATTAATCCAAATAATTTTTTTGTCATAAAGATTGTTTTAGAGTATTTAAGTTAATTAAATTATAACTATCATATATACAGATATATGATAGCAATTTTAGAGATTTGCAGGGCTAAAATAGAATTATTTTAAATTAAAATAATGAGTAATTAAGTATTTTTTATAATAATTTTATTTAATAAAACAATGATATTTATTATGTTTACCATGCAAAATTTTTATTCATGTCTTGTAAATAAAAAAGACCCTATTTTAGGGTCTTTTCTTTTAGGAAAGTAGTTTAATGTTTTTGTACTATTTTTTAAAGATAAAATATACTGCAAGGATGAGGAATACAAAACCGATTAAATGATTTGTTCGGAAAGTTTCGGCTTTGAATGCTATCATTGAAAATCCCATAAAGACAATAAGCGTAATTACTTCCTGAATAACTTTTAGTTCAACCAAACTAAATGGACCTCCATTCCCTTTAAAACCAATTCGATTTGCAGGTACTTGGAAGAAATATTCAAATAAAGCGATTGACCAACTAATGAGTACTATAGCAACTAAACCAAGATTTTCGAACCATTTCATCTCTTTAAATTTCAGATGCCCATACCAAGCCAGCGTCATGAAAGTATTTGATAATATCAGCAGGCAGATTGTATAAATTCCTTTCATTTCCTAAAAATTAAGATGCAAATCTAAAAAATGATTCTTATTGAGGGAGGTATAAGTCTCTATAAGTTCTAAATTTGTTGCATAAACATTATTACATGGCTGCAAAAAGAGTGTATAACCTATTAGTACTTCTACTTCCTATAGTTTACTTTTTCCATAATCTTGAGGAATGGCTTGTTTTTAGGGTGAAGGCATCAGATATACATCTTTTAATTCCTAAGCATCTTAGTTCCTTTTTGCCCAATAACCCTAATGAACTATATTCTATTTTTGGTATTGCCGTTATATTCGCAACATTAATGCCTACTATAATAGCATTCTACCTCTGGGGAAAATTTACTGCTTTTAACGCCAAAATGCTGATAATTTTGGCGTTTACCACTCTCGTAAATTCACTATCGCATATTACCTCATCATTTGTTTTTGGGTTTATATCACCTGGGCTAATTACTGCATTATTGTTTTGTATTCCTTATGCTGTAGGGGTTATTATCTTTGATGTTAAGTGTTTTTCAATTGGTATAAAGCAATACTTTCTTTTAGGTATTGCTTCGATTGGCGTTTACCTTTTTGCTGTTGCTATTTCGTGGTTTTTAGCTGTGGGGATTTATAGCCTTTTTTAATCCATTAATAGTTCGATATTAGGAGTTCAAATATTTCACCTCTTTTTGATGATATTGAGTTAATTTTTCGCTTTGCCTTTACCCGTTTTATATTGAAATCTTTATAAAGATTATCGAAGTACTCATTATTGGGATCAAAATTTTTAGTATCCGAATTACTAAGTAGCCAATAATGACCTAATGTGCCTATTCTAGCACAAAAATCTTTAAGCCGTTCCTGCTCAGTGTCGTCAAATTTATTTTTATCGTATGCATTAAATGACGAGGATTGGCTAATAGGTTTGTAGGGAGGATCAATATAAAAAAAAGCCTTTGGGGAGTCGACATGGGATAATATTTCCGAATAATCTCCATTAAGAATGGTAACCTTCTGAAGTAATTGGCTATCGCATTTAATGGTTGGTACATCGCAAATCTTAGGTTTACTATATTTCCCGAATGGAACGTTAAACTTACCTTTGCTATTCACTCTATATAAGCCATTATAACAGGTTCGGTTCATAAAAATAAGTAGGGCAGTACTCTGGATGGAATTTAGGTTTCGAGCATTGAATTTATCCCTTTGTGCTAAAAAAAAGTCCTTGCGCTCCATTTCATCTTTTAGGGAGTAATATTTATCTTGAATTGAACCCAATTCCTTTATTAAATTTTCGGGTTCTTTTTTGATTACGTTGTATGCATTAAAAAGATCTTGGTTGATATCGTTTACTACTGCTTTCTTCGTGTTTGGGTACGATTGTAAGAACCAAAAGAGTAGAGCACCGCTACCTATAAAAGGTTCAACATATATTAGACTTTCAGATGTTTTCAGGTGTTTTGGTAAGGAGCTACTAATTGAATCAATTAGCTGGGCTTTGCCTCCAGCCCATTTAAGGAAGGGTTTTGCATTACAATTCTTTTTATCCAGCATATTTTTATAAAACCAACTCAAAAATAGTATAAAAAGGGATAGAGTGAGTGGTTGAGTGAATCAATAAAAAAGAGTCGGAATAACTTCCGACTCTTTTTATGTAGAATTTTAGATAATCTATTCAAGTCTTGCATTTCCGTATCTAACGGTAATATCAACCTTTGATTTAGTTTTTTCGTTGCTACCCACTAGACCATCAATTTCGGTATGGGATGAGTTTTCGATTCTATTCACTTTGCCCTGTGTGTTGAGTTTAATATCTCCGTAGGAGGCACTGGCGTTTAACATGTATGAAGCTGATGGATCAATACCTGCATAAATACCTGTATAAGCCCCATTAAATTTAATGTTTTCAAAATTTGCGGGTATTTTATCAATTCGTACATCACCATATTTTACTGTAAGATCTAGTTTTTTAGCGAGTTCCTCAAATCGATAAGTTGTGTAATCGCCTTCTCCAACAAAATTTGAGATTGTTCCTATTGAGTAGGTATCATACCTTGATTCGGATACTATTGAACTTACTTGATCAATAATAACTTTAGAGTATTTGCTTACTGCTACAATCGCTTTTGCTTTACCAATATTCAGTTTCCCATATTTTAAATCAACCTTAAACCAATTTACCTCATCAATAGTTGCATTGCCATATCCAAGAATTAATGAATTGAGTGGATCATTATTACCTCGAAAAACCCTATTAGCTTTGAGGTTTCCATATTGAAGTTCTATTTTACATTTACCGGTTAGTTCATTAATAAAGATGTCTCCATACCTATTAGCAATATCAAGGTTGGTTTGTTTTGGCATTTTTACCTCCCAATCGATGCTAAAATCCTTTGAATCATTGTTGAATAGTTTATTCCAAGGTTTCATATAGTCTTCATCGATTTTTGTGATTGCGCTAATATTATCGCCTACTTGGTTAATCTCAATATTTATAGCACTAAGCAATCGTGCTGTTTTCTCACTTTCTGGATAGTCAACTTTGATTTCGATTGTGATTAAAATACTATTCTTATCCCAATTTTCAATATTCATTTGACCAAAACGATTTTCGAGGTATACATCCGAATTAGGGGTTAGTGAAAACTCTTTTTGATACGTTTTGGCAACTTTATCTTGACCTACTGTAACAATGCTAGTTACAATGAGTAGTGTAAGAAGAAGTGCGGATAATAATTTTATTGGTTTCATAATCATATGTTTTTAAAAACAAATGTTTAACTATTATTGGTTGTTGTTTTGAGTTACCTTTTGTAGGGTTTTAAGTATTTGATCGAGCATATCAATTCTTGTCTGATATTGCTGAATCATTGCGCTAACAATTCGCTCCTGTTTTGGATTATTATTCAAATCCTTTTTTAGCAGATAATAGCCCACACTCATATCAATAATAGCCTTGTTAACCTCAGATTTAACCTCGGGGGATGAATTTTTTTTAAGTGTGTTAATTTGGCTATACCTTTCGTTAATCTGACTAATGTAATAGTTCTCAGCCTCCTTAAGTTCAGGTGATATGGAGCTCAGCGTTAGCTCTTTTTTGCTAAAGATATCAGAATAAGAACTATTGAAAAGGAGGCCTAATGTTCCAGTAAGGATTATACCTGCAATTGCGGCTGCTGCAGCAACCATAAAGAGATTGATCTTTCGGGCAGGTTTGCGGGCTTCCATTTTTTGCTGGAACCTATCGAAGTGTCCATCCATAGGCTCTTTCGAATCGAAAGAATCATGGTTTTTGCGGATATACTTCTCTAGACTTTCCATTTCTATTTAGTTTTTGGTTTGTTCTTTATTATTTCAATCAGTTTTTGCTTTGCTCTTGCTAACTGCGAGCGTGATGTTGATGTTGTTATACCAAGCATGCTAGCAATCTCCTCGTGTTCATACTCCTCAATTAGGTGAAGGGTTAGCACTAATCTATACCCTTCGGGTAATTTTTCAATTGCGTCTTTTAGCAGTTCTAAGGTTTCTGCATTGTAGTCGCTTTCTTCTGTTGATTCAACTTTTACATTGTAAGCTTCTTCAATTGGCATAAACGATAATCGGCGTTTTTTTAAGGCATCAATCGAAGAGTTAACTACAATCCTTCGCAACCAGGCTCCAAAGCTAACCTCGTTCCTATAGGTCGAAATTTTATCAAAGGCTTTAAAGAACGATTCTTGCATTATATCCTCTGCCTCTTGTTCATCTCCCACAATTCTAAGGCTTGCGTTGTACATTGCCTTATAGTATAAACGGTAAATTTCGAATTGAGCGTTACTATCTCCAGCACGGCATTGATTAATTAAATCCTGATGAATATTCTTATAAAAGGTTTCTTTGTCCATCGCTCAATTCTGATTTATAGACGGCAGTCTTTAGGTGATTGCTGCATCTAACTAATCTTTTTTTTAAGAATTGTACAAATATATGTAATTGAATTAAATCAGCTGATGCAATTAAATAATCTTAAATTTGCCGCCTTATTTATCTGGTTGAGTTGCTAGTTTGTTTATTTACAGTATTTTGTTTTTTGCGTTTATTATTGATTTTGTATGAATAGAATATCTAATTAACCTGATTTCAGCAACTAGTATCTAGTAACCTGTGACAGACAGTTTTTTAATAATTTTAACTAAAGGTGTTTAAGGATGAACAAATCATTAAAACAAAAGAATCGAAAATTGCGATTTTTTCATAAGTGGACGAATAAGGGTTATGGCATTTTTAACAGTTTGAAAGTAATGGTTAAAATATGCGTAATACCTGCTACCTATTCACTTATTGCAAGTCCAACAGTGGCTATTGCTCAAACTGATACAGTATCAGTAAGCAGGCATCTTGATTTAAAGGAGGTTGTGGTATCCACAAAGCTAAAAGCCGAATCCTATTCGGAGTTGAATAGGGTGGTGCAGGTTTTAACACAGGAAGAGATTCAGCAGATTTCAGCCTCGTCGTTACAAGATGTTCTTGAAAAGGTTATAAATGTTGATATTCGACAACGAGGCGGCAATGGTGTACAGGGGGATATGATATTCAGAGGAGGTTCTTTCGATCAGGTTTTAGTTCTTTTAAATGGTGTAAACATCACCGATCCACAAACAGGTCATCACAATCTTAATATTCCTATCGACCTGAATTCAATTCAAAGAATAGAGGTTCTTCAAGGGCCTGGGGCAAGGGTTTATGGAGCTGGTGCTTTTAGCGGGGCGATAAATATAATAACCCAACCCGATTCAAAAAATCAATTAAAATTATCAGCTAAAGCAGGTGAGCATGGACTTTTTGAAGGAAATCTTCAAGGTTCAGTCAATTTTAAGAATTCAAGTACATTTCTTTCGGTATCAAACAATAGATCTAATGGCTATATTAAAAATACCGATTATGGGATTACTAACTTCTTTATTCACTCATTTTTAGTAACGAAATTAGGTAATTTCAACTTTTTTACTGGGTTTCAAACAAAGGGATTTGGAGCTAATAGCTTTTATACACCCAAATACCCAGATCAATATGAAAGAACAAGTTCATTAATCTCATCGCTTGGCTTTGAGAGGAAATGGAATCAAAATACGATACAAATCAATACTTATATTAGAAAGCATTGGGATAGGTTTGAGTTGTTTAGGGATACCGTGCCATCTTGGTATAAGAATCATAATTACCATTTAACAACTGTACTTGGTTCTAAAGTAGTATATCGGAAGATAAGCAACTTTGGCAGAACCCAGCTGGGTGTTGAGCCCCGTAGCGAAGGTATTTTGAGCAATGTACTTGGTGATGCACTTTTGAATCCTAGGAAGGTTTTTGGTAATGATACCGCTTACTATACAAAAGGAAAAACTAGGTATATTTATAACCTATTTGTAGATCATACCTTTTATTTAAAGAGATTTAACATCTCTACAGGAGTAAATTACTCCTATTGCACCACTTTTAATTCTGAATGGAGTTATGGTTTAGACGTTTCCTATTCAATTGTGGATCAATTACGGTTATATGCCTCAGCCAATCGTTCGTTTAGGAATCCTACCTTTACTGATTTATACTATGTTGGACCAACAAATTTGGGAAATTCTAACCTTAAGCCTGAGTCTGCAATTACCTATGAAGGAGGGTTGAAATCCGATTTTCCCCTTTTATCCGGCTATATCGGATATTTTCATCGAAAGGGTAAAAATATTATAGATTGGATAAAGAAAACGCCCCTCGATACAAAATGGCAAACAGAAAACTATACACGGTTAAATACGAATGGATTAGAAGTTTCAACGGTTTCTAGTTTAAAAGATATAATTCCCCTAGTAAATACTCTTTCCTTAAGCTACTCATACCTTTGGCAAAATAAGCAGAGCGGAAACTTTGATTCTTACTATGTTATGGATTATTTAAAGCAAAATTTTCGATTGGGTTTAAATCATAAAATTGTAAGTAAACTATCGGCAACGTGGAATTTATCATGGCAGGAGAGGGAAGGGGCGTATACTAATTTTTCAAATGGTTCTAGTGTTTCATATAAGCCATTCTGGTTAATTGATTTGAAATTGAGTTGGGTTGATACTAAGTATTCGGTATATAGCGAGGTTTCAAATCTTTTTAATACAAGATATATAGATATTGCAAATGTTGAACAACCTAGAAGGTGGATTACAATTGGATTTTTACTTAAATTTGTTAGGGAAAATTAAAAAATCGCCATACTATTTTGGTGAAATATTATTATCTATGTTATTTTGAGTTTTTATAAAACTAAACTTCTTAAAACTATGAAAAGAACAAAAATTATCCTGTTTGGAGTTATTTTCTTAAGTGCATTAACATTTGCATCTTGTGGATCAAGGAAAGTTAAAGAGTGCAAAGAAGGTGATAGAAAAGAGTGCTGTGAAAAAAAGAAAGAGTGCTGTGAGAAGAAGAGTGGGTGTTGTGAAAAGAAAGATAGCACAAAATGTGAAAAAAAGTGTGAGCATTCTAAAGATACTACTAAAACTAAGTAGTCGTTTTAGTTTAAAAACAAAGAGGCTAACTATTGAGTTAGCCTCTTTTACTTTTAATGTATACTGCTAGTTATTGTTGATATAAATCCTGTTACAATTTTACCAGTATTATAGTTTAACTCAGAACCCCTTAAACTATGGGGTATTGAAAATACAATGATCATAACAATTGCTGCTAAGAAACTAATAATAGGTCTTTTAACATTTTTATTTAGCAAAACAGCAATTCCCCAGGCAACAAATGCGATAAGCGTTTTATTATCAGTTAGGTCAAATCCTAATGGAAATCCTGTCCATGCTTGACCGAATGCGTAGCACTGAACAATTGGGCCAAAAATGAAGCCACCAATAAAAAGAATAATTAGCGTTAAAACACCATAATATCTAAGTTTATCATGATTAAAAATTGCCATTGCACCTGTTAGGTTCGAAAACAACATTGCAATAAACATTAGTATTATATGCGGAATGAGTGCCCAAGCAGGAACTGAGTTTTTAAATCGAATTACGCATGGTTCATCCTTTGATAACTCAAGTATTTTTGGATTATTGATATTTTTTATCTCAATGTAATACTCTAGCTTACCAGCGGCAGGTTGGGTAGGAAGTGATGAAGTGATATTGCCTGATTCAACTGATTTAAAGGGTAATTGAATCCAATCCTCTTTACTTGGGAAATGCCTATAATACAAGGTCGCTTCACAATCGGACGAAACTCCATCTAAAATAATTTGACAATCGGCTCCGCTGTCGGCACTACGTGGTAGATGTAGTTTATGATTAACTCCAGAAACCTCATATTTAATTAATTTGGGGTAAGTAGGGCCAGTAATTCTTTGGTAAAATGCTGCTCCAAGAGTCACAATTACGGCAAAAAACCAGTACCAAAAAGTTGACTTCATATTTTCATTAGTATTTTTATAGTTGAACCAACAAAACCATTTTTTGTTCACCACGTTTTATCTCAACTGAAACTGTCATACCTGCTTTTAATTCGGAAAGTCTAAACATATAATCCTGTATATTTTTTACGGGTTTTCCATTAACTGCTGTTATAATATCACCACTTTTCATCCCAGCTCGGTAAGCAGGTTTATCCTTGGTTACAGCGATTGCTTTAAGTCCATTGTTTGACGATCCGCTAACATCTGGCATAATTCCTAATGTAACCTTATAACCTCTACCACTCCTCATTGGTTTGTTTTTTGGTCCAGCTTCTTGGAAGATAAGTTTTTTAGGGCGATTAGATAATTCGAAGCAGAGTGAGTAAGCATATTTAACTACTGAAACCATTCCATCAAAATTGATTTTATCAATATCATCGAATGGGGTATGGTAGTCTAAATGAACGCCAGTGGTAAATGCGAAAACGGGAATACTTTTATTGTAAAAACTTGCATAATCGGATGGACCTGAGCCCTCTGGGGAAAAAGCAAGTGTAAGAGAACTATCGGCATTCAGGTTTTTAAGAATGGCTTCGCTTTCAGTTGATGTTTTTGTACCACTAACTTGTAGCTCCTTTTTATTCATCCTACCTACCATATCAAGGTTAACCATGGCAATAATCGATTGGTTTGGTATTAATCCCGATTCAACAAATTTTTGAGAGCCAATTAAACCCATCTCTTCTGCCGCAAAAGCAACAAATACAACGCTTCTTTTGATTTTTTTATGCTTTAATTTTAAATTTTTTGCAATCTCAATCATTGCTGCAACACCAGAGGCATTATCATCGGCACCATTATGGACTGCAATGGTATCGGGTTTACGACTCGATGTGTTTTTGCCACCCATTCCTAGGTGATCGAAATGAGCACCAACAACTATATACTCGTTTTTAAGCTTTTTATCAGATCCCTCAAGAACTGCTACAACATTTTGCGTTGTTTTACTATCGTTAATTACCTCTGTTGTGGCTTTAATTGAGGTTGAGAGTTCCAAGGAGTGTGAATGTCTATCGGCTATTATTACTTTTTCTAAATCCTCTATTTTAGCCTGTCCATTAAGAATAAGGTTTGCAACTTCACGTTTTACCTGAATAACAGGAATGCCAATATCGTATCCTCTTTCAGTCATGGTTAAAAGTTTGTCTTTGGAGTCCCATGAATTACCCGAAACAAGTATAACACCTTTAGCGCCCTGATCCTTTGCTATCAACGTTTTATTTCTATCTGATGATTGATTGATAAATACGCTTTGCGTACTATCTGGCTCTGGATCTCCCCTTAATAGCAGTACCCATTTGTTATTTACATCAACTGCCTGATAGTCGTTCCAGAGTAGTTTTTCGTTATTAATTTTAAAACCATACCCAGCAAAAACAACAGAAGTTTCTAATGTGGCTGTTGATGAGAATGATAGGGTAGAAAAGTTATTTTCGAAAGTTTGATTTACTCCATTAACAGTTAAACTATTTTTTGTTCCAGGTTTTTGTTCGATAATAATATCCATAAACTGATATCCTTTATCGCCCAAAGGTTTTAGACCAAAGCTATCAAACATATCTTTGATATATTTTGCAGATACTCTATCATAGGGTGTTCCTGGAAATCTCCCTTTTAGACTATCCGATGCAAGAAAATCAACATATTTATAAAGATCTGCTTTTGTAGTAATGGGGTTAAACTGTTGATTAGACTGGCAGGATGCAATTGAGGAAATTGAAACCAGTAACCAAATCTTTAGTAGTTGTTTCATTTTGATTAATTAAGGTTAAACAGTTGTTTTTATCTATTATGGGAAGTTCAAATTACTGACAAGATACAAACCTACATTTATTTTCGAAAAAGCAACAATATCTATAGTTGATATTTATTAACCAAATCAATAATGTTATTTGCATAATCATTAAAAATTCAGCTAATTTTGGGCACTTTAAAAAAACATGGAAAATAAAATATCAGAGCGTAAGGTAATCATATTTACTACTTGTTTCGTTGTTTTTGCAGGATTAATTAGATTGCTGAACTATGCAATTGGCATTGTTTTATTCTATTTAGCTTTCCTTCCTTTTATCCTCTACCGAGCTAATTACTATTATAAATTACAAGGAAAGCCTAAAACCCAAGATGATAAATATAGGTTGATAGTTCTTGCTTTATTATGTATAACGATAACTCTTAATTTACTGGGAATTCAGGATGTGGAGTTTTTTCTTCTCTTTTTATTAATGGTAGATTTTCTGCTAGTGATTAACAAAAAGCCCTAAGATATTTTAATACCCATAAAGGTTACATCATCAACTTGAATATTTTCCCCTTTCCAAGCTTTAAAGGTGGTTTCAAGAGTTTTCATTTGTTCTTGAAGAGGAATTTTTGCCATAGAGCAAATAAGCTGCCGAAGTTCTTGATATCTAAATTTTTTTGTATACAATCCGCCAAATTGATCTGCAAATCCATCTGTAAAAATATAAAGAATATCACCCTCCATGAGTTTAACCTCGTGGGTAACATAGTTTGTGTCTTCAAAAATATATCCTATTGGCTGTTTGTTTGGTTTTAGTTGGTATAAAGTGTAACTATTATCGTTGTGAACGATATGCGATGTTGGTTGTGGTTTAGAATTCTTGCGAAGAATATGTAGAGGAAGATTTGCTCCAGAGTAGTTTAATTCTTTTGTAGCAGGATCGTAAAGGCATAAGGATATATCCATACCATCAAAAATCTCAGCACCCTCGCTTTGACAAAATGAGTTTTTAAAAAGAACATTCATTCCATTCAGAATCTCTCCGGGATTTGTAAGATTTGACTCATTTATAAGGTTGTTTAAACCATAGGTTCCTATAATGCTTGTAAAAGCACCTGGAACACCATGACCCGTGCAATCGGCAACAGCAAATAGTATTTTATTATTTTTACTTTTAACCCAATAAAAATCACCACTTACTATGTCTTTGGGTATAAAAAGAATAAATGATTCAGTAAAATAATCTTCCAAACGCAGCGAAGTCTTAAGAATTGCTTGCTGAATTCTTCGGGCATAATTTAGACTATCCGTTATATCTCTATTGCGCTTGTCAACAATATGCTTTTGCACCTCAATCTCATTTTTTTGTAATGATAAATCGATATTTGCTGATTTTTTAAGTTTGTATTCTCTATAAGCAAAGGTCATTAGACCAAGTGAAAAGACAATTATTAAATAAAGTAAGATTTGATTTGGATTTGAATGGTTAATTGTTTCAACCTTTTGACTTGTTTCGACTGGGGTAGGGGTACTTTGATTTTTTTGTGAAAATCCTAATAATGAAAGTGATATAAGAATGAGTAAAAATAGTATTCGGCCAGATTTAGCTGAAAGTTTCATTTGGAAAAATTAGTTGTTTTGTTTGGCAACAAAAGTAAAATAAATGTTACAAATTGTAGCATTTATTTTACATATAGATTGATGAAATTTAAAATAGCAGTACTTTAATGTGATGTGTGAAAATATAGATAAATCTGTTAATAGAATTACTATTGGTTTAAGTAACGTCTTAATGTATTAATTAGTACTTCGGGCTTAATCGGTTTTGCTAAATATTCATTACATCCTGCATTTTTACCTTTTATTATGTCTTCGGCCATAGCGTAAGCGGATTGAATGATAATAGGAATGGTAGGTTTCATCTCTTTAATAATTGTTGTAGCCTGATAACCATTCATATCAGGCATTTTGATATCCATTAAAATCAGTGAAATTTCAGGCTGATTTTTAATGATGCTTACAGCCTGAAGACCAGTTTTTGCACGAATAATGTTAACTCTTGTGGGGCTTAATACTTCTTGTAGAAAAATAAAATTATTATCCTCGTCTTCTGCAATTAAGATTGTTTGTCCTTCAAAATTATCACTAATTGAGGATTCAAAGTTTTCCTCAATAATTTTGGTGCTTTCGTCAGGAATAATCATTGGTAAATTAAAAAAGAATGTTGAACCCTTATTTTTCTCAGATTCAGCCCAAATTCTGCCACCCATCATTTCAACAAGTTTTTTTGATATTGCTAATCCAAGCCCTGTTCCTCCAAATTGGCGTGTCGTTGTATCATCAGCTTGTCTAAATCTATCAAAAATCAATGGAATTTTTTCATCACTTAATCCAATCCCTGTATCACTAACATAGAATAGTATTGTAGCATTATTAGGTATTAAATAACCAAATTCAATAATTCCTTCGAAAGTAAATTTCAAAGCATTATTAAGAAGGTTTGCTAATATTTGTCTAAGTCTTAGGGGATCACAAAGGATACAAAAATTTAGATCGTGTATAGCTTCTTTTTTAGCAAATAGTATGCTATCCTTATTATTCTTTCTCTTCTCGTTATTTACGTATTCAAAAATTTCATTAAAAATCACATTAACATAAGTTGGTGATTTGTTAATTTTTAGCTGGCCTGCTTCTATTTTAGCTATATCAATAATGTCATCAATAAGAGTTAAAAGAGCTTTACCGCTATTGGTTATATATTGAGCGTATGTATCTTTCTTTTCTTGTGAAATTGTTTTACGGGTAATAAGCTCTGAAAAACCGATTATAGCGTTCATGGGAGTTCGAATCTCATGGCTCATATTGGCTAGAAATGACGATTTTAGTTTATCTGCTTCTTCCGCTTTTTCTTTAGCTCTATGAAGGTTTATTTCATTTTCTTTATGTTTGATACTTACAGCAATTTGTGTAGATACAAACTCAAGAACTTCAAGATCATCCGGAGTATATGCATTTTCGGACGAGTAACTTTGTAAACCAACAATGCCATAAACCTCATCGCTACTAAAAAGAGGGACAGCCATCCAGCATTTTGCAGGTGTTCCTATAATGTCATCTATTAGGCCTTCTTTTTGGAGTTTAATAATATCATTTTGAGTATATAGAACTGACTTTTTTAAGCTGATTACATATTCACTTAAAGTTTTTCCTACTGGAAATCGAGTGAATGTATCCTTTTCGTCATCCATGTATGTTAGTATCAGATGTTGCCTGAATTTATCATACTGAACAACGAATAGATTATTTGCATCTATAACTTGATTTAACTCATTCTGAATAGATTTGTAGTATTGTTTGTTATCTCTATTTTCTAATTCTGACTTTGCAAGATTGGTTAATATTTTTTTTACTTTTTCATGTTTAATGCTTTTTGTTTTATTCTTTATCCATACAATAACTAGCTGACTATTATCTCTAGTTATTTCTTTAAAAGTTAATTGCAAGTAAATTTTTGTGTTAGCGTTAATGTTGTGCCAGAAACCTATACACTCCTTTTTAATAACATCATGATATTCATTTGGATGGATATTTTTAAATAGATTGAAAAGATCACCCGTATGGGTGATTGGATCGTTATTAAGAAGTTCTTTAAGATCATTAGTAGTGCATAGTATTGTACCCTTCGAGTCTAGTATCATACCGTACCCTGGAATGCACTCAAAAAGGTAGTTGTTAAATATATCTGCACTATTAGTTTCTTTAGCAAAAGGGTCATTACAAATCATAACCAATTAACTTTAAGTAAAAGTAGAGAAAATAATGAATCCTTCCAATTAATTAGCTCTCATTATAAATGAATCAATGTAATTCGCAAATTACTAATAATTTATTAGCAAAGCAATTTGAAATTGAACGAGTGGAATTAAAATGATTTTAAAGCCTTTTTCTCATTGTTGAGATTGAGGTTTCATCTGAAAGGAACATTTCACCCATTGTATCAACCGTAAGACAACTGTGAGTGGGGAGAATAGCAACTAGTTGTCCTGGAGTTAATATTGATATTTCCACATTAGTATTTGATGCAATTAGACCATGTTCCTGACTAATACTTTTAAGCCAGAGCCCTTCATAGGATGAACCCCAATTTTTCCCGTCAAAAGGGCAAATAAGTCCGAATGATTTGGCTTGATCTGGATTATTAGTAAAATCTTTAGATAGATGAACTGCTCCTCCATGAATAATTGCCTCTCCTCGCTCGGAGTATACGTCAACAACTGGGCAAATTAATGCAATTGCAATATCATCGATTGTGCAAGAACCTATAGAGGCTTGTATTAAATCGTAAAACACAAAATTGCCTGGTCTAATCTCTTCAATTCCCCAAAAATCATTGGAAATTGAGCATGATGGAGTATCTCCGTATGAAATATGAATTTCAGGATTGCTCTCTTTCCAAAATGTTCTGATGCGACTTAGAATAGTCATCGATTTTCGATGAATTGCTTCAACCTCCTGTTTCGAATTGGTATTGTAGGTTTGCCCCGAGTGTGTTATAAAACCTTTAAATAGGTAAAATTTATTTTGCTTAATATGATCAACCATTAGCGCAATTTCTCTTGTGTTTTCAGGATTTACCCCAGAACGAGCATTACCACAATCAAGTTCGATATAAATGCCTATTTTATTGTGAATTAAGGAGTCTATAGAAATAAGATTTTTATAGGAAGAAGTAATAATATTTAGTTGTGTTGATTGTGCAAGTTTATTGATAATCTTAGAATTGAAGGGGGATACAGGAAACGCAACCGTAATATCAGACCAACCGGCTGAGGCAAAATATTCAGCCATGGTAAATGAAGAAACAGTGCAAGAATTTACACCTAATTGCTTAAACCATTCTCCAACTTCAATGCTTTGATGAGTTTTAAAATGAGGTCTGAACTTCAAATTATTATTTCTAGCCTTTAATACCATTCTTTGAATGTTATTGAGGCACCTCTCTTTGTTAAGCAGTAGGTAAGGATAATATGGAATCATTTGTATGGTATTTAAGTAATATTTAGTCAGATGCAAAAAACAAACCCTGAAAGAATCAGGGTAATATATGAAGGAGACTAAAGTTCCAAAAGTACTAATTCTCAGAATTTATTTCATACCTTTTTACGTAAACCGGATGAGGAGTAATAATCGACTTTAAACTAAATAAATTGTCATTTATTGTTATTGAAAATAGCAACGCCTTCCTCTCCATTTGAGTTTGCAAAAGCTCTAAACATTCCGCTAGTATTCATTGTCAGTGAAATATTCCCATATTTATCAACCGCTATTATACCCCCTTGTCCACCTGCTTTTTTTAGTTTTCCATTGACAACAAGATTTGAAGCATCGGCTAATGATAATCCTTTATATTCAATCAATGCAGAGATATCATGGGCAACGCTATACCTGATAAAATATTCACCATGTCCAGTTGCTGATACTGCGCATGTATTATTATTTGCATAAGTGCCAGCCCCAATAATTGGTGAATCGCCAACTCTACCGTATCTTTTATTTGTCATTCCTCCAGTTGATGTGCCAGCAGCTAAATTACCTTGCTTATCGAGAGCAACACAACCAACTGTTCCCATCTTTTTATCCTTGCTATTCTCCTTCTCAAGGGCTTTTTGCAATGCATCCCAACTTTTTTGTGTAAAAAAGTAACTACTATCAACAATTTCAGCACCTTGGGAGCGTGCAAATTTTGAAGCACCCTTTCCAACCATCAATACATGCTGAGATTTATCCATAACTAAGCGTGCAGCCGAAATAGGGTTTTTAATATCTCCAACATTAGCAACAGCTCCAGCCCGAAGTCCATTTCCATCCATTATCGATGCATCCATCTCATTTTTTCCATCGTGGTTAAATACTGCACCTTTGCCTGCGTTAAATAGCGGACAATCTTCCATAGACCTTATAACCTGCTCAACCGCATCTAAACTAGTTCCTCCTTGAGAAAGGACTTTTTTACCTATCTCAAGAGCACTGCCAAGGGCTTGATTATATGCACTAAGTTGATCTTTAGTATAATCATCAGGATTAATGTTTCCGGCACCACCATGTATTGCAATTGCCCATTCAACCTTTTTTGAGTAGTTGGTATTTGTGCAGCCCAGAAATAGAATTGCGAAGAAGAAAAAGGGGTATAATATTTTTTTCATTGCTAACTAGTGTTTTGTTAATTGACAAATGTACTTATTTTGATTTTACCTAAATACTTGAAAACCCAGTAACTTTTTGTATAAATTTGCACTCTTAAAATATCCTGATGAGATGAGAATACGATTGATATTCATTTTAAAATACTTCTTTTTCTGGCTGCTATTTTTCACGTTTGCACGTCTTTTCTTTATGATTTATGAATTTGAACAAACGTCTCAGATATCAGCTGGTGAGTGGTTCGGTATTTTCGCTAGAGGTGCTTGGATGGATGTCTCAATGATTGGATATATTCTTTTACTTTCAAGTTTAATGATGGCCTTGCATTTCTACTCTAAAAAGGAATGGATTATATCGACTTTTAAATACTATACTATAGTTCTCCTAGCAATATTTACTTTTATTGTAGTTGTTGATGCTGAATTATATAGAAATTGGGGATTTAGAATAGATGCAACGCCCTTTTTGTACCTTAAAACACCTGGTGAGGCATTTGCATCAATAAAACCATTGTTAATAATTCTACTTACTGTTTTAGCAATTATAATCTTTCTGTGTTTCTTTGTTTTTTATCGAAAGAAGATTTTACATAATAATAGCCAGATTAAGAAAGGAGCGTGGTGGTATATACCCGTATTCCTATTCCTTTCAACCACGATGATTATACCCATAAGAGGTAGCTTTGGTATCGCCCCCATGAACCCCGGTAAGGTATACTTTAGCCAGAATATGTATTGTAACCATGCCGCACTAAATTCGCTATGGAATTTGATGTATTCTGTTTCCAAATCGAGTTCAATGTATAAGAAATATCCTGATTATATTGAAAAAGCTAAAGGGGAAAAAATTGCAACCGAACTATTACTCGATAATGGCTCTAATTTAAAGGTTCTAAAAAACAATAGACCCAATGTTGTAATAATTCTACTAGAGAGTTTTACCTCAAAGATGATTGAACCTCTTGGAGGGTTACCAAAAATTACACCTAACCTTAATGGCTTTTGTAAGCAGGGTATTCTATTTAGTAGGATGTTTGCCAGTGGCGATAGGAGCGACAAGGGGATAGTTGCAACTATTAGCGGATTTCCGGCACAATCCACAAATTCTATTATTAAATACCCCCTTAAATCCCAGAAATTGCCTACAATTAGTGACGTATTCGACAGTTTGGGCTATCACACAACATTTTATTATGGAGGAAATCCAGACTTTGCCAATATTCGCTCATACCTTTTCTCCTCAAAATTCCGAAAGATTATTACCGAGGATGATTTCCCTAAATCATACCGAAATTCAAAGTGGGGTGTGCATGATGAGTATGTTTTTAATAGACTACTTGCCGATTGTGATTCTGCAAAAGGTAAATTCTTTAAGATGTACTTCACCCTTACTAGCCATGAGCCATTCGAAATGCCTGCAAAACCTAAGTTTAAAGGTGGCGATGAGCAGACCAAATTTTTAAGTGCTGCATGCTATACGGATAGTTGCTTGGGTGCATTCTTTAAAGAGGCTAGAACAAGGGAATGGTATAAAAACACTCTGTTTGTGTTAATAGCCGATCATGGTCATCGCTTTCCCGGAAGTGATGCCAATTATGTTTTAAGTAAATTTAAAATTCCAATGCTTTGGCTTGGAGGTGCATTATCAACCGATTCATTAAACATAAAAACAACTGGCTCTCAGGTTGATTTAGCCTCAACCTTACTTAATCAACTTGATATTAGAACGAATAAATTTAAGTTTTCAAAGAATTTGCTCTCCAATGGGCATAAACCATTCGCATATTACGTTTTCAACGATGGATTTGGGTTTGTTACCGATAGCACATCCGTAATTTATGATCATACTAGTAGAAAATTTATTGATAGAGAAGGTGTTCATATTGATAACGTGACTGAAGAAGCATTCTCATTCTTTTCTTATTATCAGGATATATTCTTAAAATTATAAGTACAGATTAACTAATGAAAGGAGAATTCAATTAATAAAATTTTTATGGATTGTAAAAAAGAATCGAATACGAAATACTGTAATTGCACCTATCCATGTAGTAGGCATGGATTTTGCTGCGATTGCCTTACCTACCACCGTAGTAGTGGTGAGTTGCCGGCGTGTTATTTCCCTAATGATATTGAGAAAGGGTATAATAGATCGATTAATAATTTCATAAAAATTGTAAATGATAGGGGAACAGGTTATTTGAAGTAGTAAATGTTATCCAATTTTTAAATAAGACATAACAATTACGCTATTTTTATGTTTTACTATCATTGATGTAAGTCTTATAATTAACCACTTAAATAATTTATCATTAAACTTTAAACCGAGATGAAAAGATTAAGTTTTATTGTATTACTATCGATTTTTGTTGTGGCTACAGCTGAAGCACAAAGTCCACTTGCTAAGGGAGGGAAACAGTTAAATGCAGGTATTGGGTTTTCTGGCTGGGGAGTGCCTATTTATGGTGGAATGGATTTTGGCATTTATCAGGATATTACAGTAGGTTTCGAATGTTCATTTAGATCCTATAACCAGAAATATGTTAACAATTCTTATAACTCCACAATTTTTGGTTTATCGGGAAATGGAAATTATCATTTTAACAATATACTTGAAATTCCTAGCAATTGGGATTTCTATGCAGGATTAAACCTTGGTTACTATATTTGGAACTCACCTTCGGGTTATACGGGTGATGGCGGTTCTGGACTTGGCTTAGGTGCCCAAGTTGGAGGTCGATATTTTTTCAAGCATAACTTTGGAATCAATCTCGAATTTGGAGGCGGTAATGCCTTTTCGGGAGGTAAGTTTGGGATAACCTATATCTTTTAAGGATGAGTAATTTTTAGTTCAAACTTTTATTTCTATTTGTTGATAAAAGGAATTAAATCGCAGCTATTTGGATTTAATTTCTTTTATATTTCTAGGTGTTGAAACCTCAATTTTGCAATAGACATATGCTAAAACTAATAATTTATTAGCATTTCATATTTTTTAACTTAATTTTTGTATCCAAATTGGGTTAATTGGGTTTATTTCGCATCGCCATTGTAAAATTTTAACTTTTTTAAACACTTCCAATATGAATCCAAAAAAAATTGCTATTGTCTTTGGAACACGACCTGATACGATTAAAATGGCACCTTTAATCCTTGAGTTCCAAAATTATCCTGAATACTTTAAGGTAATAACAATTGCCACAGCTCAGCATCGCCAGATGCTCGATCAGGTTTTAGATGTCTTTAAAATTAAGCCTGATTATGACTTAGATATCATGTCATCAAAGCAAACATTAGCAACCCTAACGGCCAGAATAATTACGGGTATAGATGAGATATTGGAGATTGAGAAACCAGATATGGTTTTAGTACAAGGCGATACATCAACAACTTGTATTGCAAGCCTTGCTGCCTTTTATAGGCAAATCCCTGTTGGACATGTCGAGGCAGGACTTAGAACTAACGATAAAGCAAACCCTTTTCCCGAAGAGATTAATAGACGAATAACGGGTTGCATCACCGATTTACATTTTGCCCCTACCGAAACTGCTCGGCAAGCATTGCTAAAAGAGAATACCGATCCCAAAAATATTTTTGTTACGGGTAATACCGTTGTGGATGCGTTAAAATATTCTGTTGTTGATAATTTTCAGTTCACAATCCCAGAGTTAACCAAAATTGTTGACCAGAAAAAGAAAATTATTTTGGTTACTATGCATCGTCGCGAGAATTGGGGTAAACCAATGGAGGGTGCATGTAAGGCTGTAAAACGTCTTGCCGAAAAGCACCCTGATTTTGCTGTTGTTTTCCCCGTACACTTAAATCCAATTGTAAGAGAGGTTGTGTATCCAATATTGAAGGATTTACCAAATGTTCATTTAATTGAACCTTTGGATTATCTTGATTTTGTTAACCTTATGGCAAAATCATACATGATACTAACCGATTCCGGTGGTGTTCAGGAAGAAGGCCCGCATTTTGGTGTACCAATCTTAGTTTTACGTTATGTCACTGAACGACCCGATGCCATTGATTTTGGAACTGTTAAACTAGTTGGGTTGGATGAAGAAACTATTTACTCAACTGCACTTCAACTGATTGAAGATAAGGCTGAATATACTAAGATGTCGAATGCGGTTAACCCCTATGGTGATGGTCTATCTTCTTTGAGATCGATTAAAATTATTATGAATTACTTTGGGTTTACAAATGAAACTGTTGAAGAATTTCATCCTCGCTAAATCAATTTATTTTTTTCAATGGAAATTTAAAAAGAGCAAAACAACATAATTATCTTAAAATGAAAAAGTATTTCTTTTTACTGCTACTCCTAATTTTTTCAATCAACTTCATTCAATCACAGGATATTGCCAACAAAAATGTTCTTGTTTTGGTTGAAGGTGATTGTAATTTAAAAAGTTATGCCACGGCACAAGGCCGTCAACTGGTTCAGCTATTAGGGCATTTTAAAACCAATGTTACCATCAAAGGCTTGAATGCATACTCTGTTCACGAGATTGATAAGTATGATTACACATTCTATGTGGGGTATTCATCTTCGAATATTGTTCCCCTTGAATTTACTCAAGATGTTATAAATACATCAAAGCCAATTATTTGGATTAATAATGGCTTTATCGATTTCTGCCAGAAACAGGATGTTGGAAAACGTTACGGTTTTACTGTTAAGCAGATAGACAGTTTAAGCAATTACAATGTTGTTAAAGCTGGGGATGTTCAATATGCCAAAGGTTTATCCAAGATAAATATAATTAAAGTAAACAACGCTAAAATGGTTGATATATGGGCAACTTCAATATCGACCACAACAAAAAGGCAAACTCCATATATGGTAAAATCGGGTAATTTGGTATATGTTGCCGATCTGCCTTTTGCCTTCGCCACAGAAACTGATCGTTATCTTTATTTTGCCGATAAACTTCACGATATACTTAACGAGCAGCACAGCGAAAAACATCAGGCTATAATTAGGATTGAAGATGTTACTCCCTTAAATAACCCCGATAAACTTCGCGAAGTAGCTGATATACTCTCCGAACGTGGAATCCCATTTATGGTTGGAGTTGTGCCAATTTACGTAAACCCCGTAGAGGATCGTAGGGTGACTCTTACCGAGAAACCAGAGGTAGTTGATGCTTTAAAGTACATGGTTCGTAATGGTGGTACAATAGTTATGCATGGAGTAACGCATCAGTATAAAGGGGTATCAACCAACGATTGTGAATTTTGGGATGCTACCACTAACAAACCTATAGCTGGCGAAACCGAGGATGCAATCACAAAAAAGATTGAATCAGGGATTGACGAACTTTTTAAAAACGGGCTATACCCAATGGCATGGGAAACACCTCACTATGAAGCATCTATTAAATCATATCAAGTATTTGCAAAATTCTTTAGTACATGTGTTGAGCAACGCATGGTGATTAACGATTTTGATTACGGTCAATATTTTCCTTACACCATTGATAAGGATTTGTATGGTCAAAAAATATATCCTGAAAACTTAGGCTACATACCATTGAATGCAAATATTGATAGCAGTAGAAATGCGGTAAAGAGAGTTATAAAAAATTCAGTAACAATTCATGCTGTTCGCGATGGTATCTCATCTTTCTTTTTCCATCCATTTCTTGATCTTTCTTTGCTTAGGGAATTGGTTGATGGTGTAAAAGCTCAAGGTTTTACCTTCATCAATCTTCGTGAACAAACTAACGTGGTTAAGGCTCAGAACAAGTTAATTATTAATGGGAGCCAAACCTATAAAATGAAATTTGACAATGTTTTTCTTAATGAGATGTATTTTGATGCTGATTCAAAAATTATTAAGAAAACCATTTCAAAGGAGAGGGTAAATGGAGAGATAACAAAAGAAATAACCCTTAACCCCGGTGAATTTTATGTGGCAGAAGGCTTGGACTTTCAGGTTAAAGAGCTATCATATAAAGATAAAGTTTTTAATTCAATTAATAAATCCTATACTAGTGTTTTTGGTTCATCGGATTGGCAGGAACCAATAGTAAGTGTTTGTTGGAATCAGTTTGCAAAAGGATCTGCCTATAATGACCAATCATCATTGGTCTCGATTTTTAGGAGTTTAAATGTTAATGTTGATACTCTCTTTTTAGGATCTGAAATAAATCTTGAAAATACCAACTTATTGGTTGTTCCATTCTCATGTGTTGATTCCTTAACCTATTTTGATAAAGAGAAGATTGTACAATTTGTTCATGATGGGGGTAATTTAATTACCGATAGAAAAAATAAATTGGCAGTTAAGTTTGGAATAAAATTCCTTAATTCTGAAATGGCTTTACATCTAATTAGAGATAAACTTTACCCACAGGAAGTTATTTCGTGGAAATATAGCCAACTTGCCAATAGGTTTGAATACGATGCCAATGATGATGTTTTTTGCGAGGATGGGACAACTGGATTTCCTGTTGCAATTGGAAGATCCTATGGAAATGGAAAAATAATATATTTCAATACTGCTTTTGATCCCAATTCTACACTGGGGTATAGCAATTATCCTTATGCATTCGAGTATATCAAAAAATATTTCAAACTTTCTCCCGTAGTTAAAAGAGAAAACCTCGACTTTTACTTCGATCCTGGGTTAAGACAGAAGAACAGCGAAGAGAACTTAGTTAAAACATGGGTTAAGCAAGGAATTAGGGTTATTCACATTGGCGGATGGCATCAATACCCCAAATATACTTACGATTACAAAAGGTTAATTAAATTAGCACATGCTAATGGTATTCTGGTATATGTTTGGCTTGAGCCACCTTATGTAAGTCAAAAGTTTTGGCAAAATCATCCCGAATGGCGAGAGAAAAACTATAAAGGCCGAGATCTAATCGCATCATGGCGCTACCCTGTTGCTCTTACCGATGAAAAGTGTATGAGTGCAGTTATTGCTGAGTACATGAAACTTCTGAATGATTACGATTGGGATGGGGTTAACCTTGCAGAATTATACTTCGAAAGTGGAGTAAATGGCTTTACTAATGATACCCTTTTTGCTCCAATGCACCCATCTGCATGTAATGAATTTAAAAAGAAATACAATTTTGATCTGCGCCAGATTTTCAACCCACATTCAGAGCATTATTGGAAGAAAAATCCTAAATCAAAAGAGGATGTAATTAACTATAGGATTGATAAAATCGCAAATTTGCATGATCGATTCCTAAAAGCATTAACCGAATATGCTAAAACTAAAAGTGGTTTTGGGGTTATCGTAACCTTTATGGACACCTATTTTTCGCCTGAACTAAAGGAGATATATGGTATTAATTCGGAGAGAATAGTTGACCTTCAGAAAAAATACGACTTCCTGCTTCAACCCGAAGATCCTCAAAATAAATGGTCATCGGAACCAACCCGATATATAGATTTGGGTAACTTCTATTCGAAAAAAATGACAGATCCTTCTAAATTATTATTGGATCTAAATATCTTGTCGTTTAGAGATAAAAATGAAGTAACCCCTTTTTCAACTGAGGTACAGACTGGTATTGAGAGTTATCACCTAATAAACTCTGCAGCAATTGGAGCACCCCGTTTTACGGTTTATAGCGAGGCAACCTGTAACCCTCAGGATATTGCATTTTTCAGCTATGCTAGTTCATCTCCAGTAAAATATAAAAATAATGGCGAAAGTTACGATATTGTATCTCCCTACTCGTTTGTAATTCAGTTACCTAAACATATAAAAATTATATCTGTAGATAATCAAACAGTTGTTGGGTACAGAGATAATAAATACATAATCCCTGCGGGTAAACACAATATCGAATTACATAGAAACGAAATAGCCGGGTTTTCAACAGCAGAGCTTCAACCTCAAATCCTTTCGTTTTCTGGTAATTTAACGGATATTACCTATGGAATGCAGCAATTGGTGTTTAGCTACGAGAGTTCGGAACGATCGTTAGTTTCACTAAACCGAAAACCCACTTCAATAAAAGTTGATAACATTGATATTAATTTTGAGGTATTAATGGGCAACGATTGTTTTTCTGTATTTCTGCCATCAGGGAAGCATACTGTTCTTATAACTTCTGGAAATAGTTTCAGCTACGGAATAAATTTAACAAGCCTTTGGTCATCGAATGCAATAGCTCTTTATGGAACAATTGCCATTATACTGCTTGTTATCATGTATTTATTCCTTAAATTGTTCAGAAGAAGATTTGAGAAAAATAAATAATTAAACCTATCATATCTACCTAATAAAACAAATTGAATTATGACGATTTTTGAGATAATTTTCCTTCTAAGCGTGATTCTAATCTGGTTCATGATTGGTTATCAATTTATTCTTAGCGTTTATGGCTACATCAATTTTATTAAATCGATGAAAGAAAAAAAGTTTGTTGACACACAAACCTTTGATTTCCCAACATGTACAATTTTAATACCCGCTCATAACGAAGAAAAAGTTATTGGAAATACAATTGAATCGATGCTTAAACTTGAATATCCCAAGGATAAGCTTAAAATAATGATCATTAACGATGGCTCAAAGGATTCAACAAAAGAGATAATAGAACACTATGTAGCTCAGGATTCAAGGGTTGTGCTATTTGATGTACCAAAAGGGCAGGGGGGTAAAGGAAAATCACGTGCTCTAAACCTTGGCGTAAAACAAGTTAAATCAGACGTAATCGCTATTTATGATGCAGATAATACCCCCGACTCAAAATCCCTGTATTATCTTGTTGCTCAGCTTATTTCTGATAAAGAATTAGGTGGTGTAATTGGTAAATTCCGAACAGTAAACAAAAACCGAAACCTATTAACAAGTTTCATAAACATCGAAACCTTAAGTTTCCAATCTATGCTTCAGGCTGGTAGGTGGCAGATGCATAACATTGCAACCTTACCGGGTACAAACTTTGTCATGTGGCGTTGGTTAATAGAAGAATTGGAAGGATGGGACGAAGAGGCTTTAACCGAAGATTCTGAGCTAAGTATCCGTATTTACGAGAAAGGTTATAAAATTAAATTTATTCCTTACGCCATAACCTACGAACAGGAACCCGAAACATGGAAGGTATGGATGAAACAGCGTGTGCGTTGGGTGCGTGGAAACAAC
This sequence comes from Bacteroidales bacterium, assembly GCA_013376985.1. Classification (GTDB taxonomy): domain Bacteria; phylum Bacteroidota; class Bacteroidia; order Bacteroidales; family Tenuifilaceae; genus UBA8529. The sequence continues at coordinate 2,161 of JACABB010000026.1, read as the reverse complement.
TATGTTATAGCTAAGTTTATGAAGCTTATCCCTCATTTCAAGAATAAACGTTTACGATTCGATCTTTTCTATACTATGGCGTTGTACTATATCTTTTTTGTGGCAATAATTATCTCCGATTTACTATTCATTTTAAGCCTGCTAAGCTTAATTAGTATTCCACTTCCTGGACCTTACACTACTGTATGGTTAATAGCTTTTATGCTCTATATTTTTGAGATTATGCTAGCAATTTCATTCGATAAAGAGGATAATCCTAAAAACTTACTGCTAACCTTTTTAATGTACTTTACATACTGCCAGCTGTGGATAGTAATAGTTGTTAAAGCATTCTATTTGGATAAAATCAAGAAAGCAGCAAATACTTGGGATAAAACAGTTCGTTTTGATGTAAAAACAAAACCTGTTGAAACTAAAAACGTTTAAAGTATAGTTTAAATCTAGTTTTATATTTCTTAAGCGACTTTTTATGAGGAAGATTTTGTTGCTCGTTATTATGGGTTTATTATCAGGTACACTTTTCTCTCAGGAACTAAATAATTCAGAGGGAGCAGAGGGTAATAAATCTTATTTTAACGGGAAAGTTAATTATACAACAAACTCTTTATATTTTGGACGATCTGATTCCATTGTAACCCCTTTTTCAGGAATTAATTTTACCTATAACCATAAATCGGGTATTTTTCTTGATGGTACATTGAACTTTTTCCCAAACCGAACAGTAAGCATTTTGGATATGGGTAGCATAAGTGCTGGCTACAACTATAATTTATTTAACGATAAATTATCAGGTTCTATTGGCTATTCAAGATATTTTTATAGTCAATATAGTACACAGGTTGGTTCAGTTATTAAAGGAACACTATCATTAGGATTCTACTTGGATTTAAATATTGTACAACTCTCAATGGGTGCGTATTTAAACCATGGAGATAAAAAGGATGTAAAAATAAACCCAGGAATCAGCCGCGGCTTTGAAATAAAAAAATTTCTAGGGAGTTCACTAAAAATTACTCCAACAGCAACACTGTTTGCAGGTACTCAAAATCTTATGGGTGTTTATATTTTACAAAGACCTGGTAAAATAAAAAACATCTATAATAAAAAAGGGAAACATGGATCTACAAACACTACAGGTAAAACTACAACAATTAGCACCAACTATTCGAAATTTAATTTTTTAAGTTTAGATGTTTCATTACCGCTAAACTATTCGATAAAGGCTTACACATTTAATTTTACAGCAACCTATTCAATTCCCTTCAACGTGCAGGACGGGGAATTTACACACAATCCGTTCTTCATGGATTTTTCAATAGGAGTCAAGTTTTAATTGCTCTAATATATGCCAAAAGCAAATCCGAAGATGTTAAACCTTCGGATTTGCTTTTTTCATTAAATTGATTTTCTACTTTATCTCTTTCAGAATAAAATACACCGTATTTTTGATTGCCTCATCAAAATTAGCACAACCCATCTTTGCTTCAAGGTTGTACTGTGGGATAAGCATAAAATTATCGAGGTAAAAAATTAGATTCATTCCCTTTGAAGTTCCCACTAAATCTGCCGATAATCTTTTATTTGTAAGCGTTGTAAAGGTTATAACATCGAGATTTGGCTTTATTGAACTTTCGTTTCGCTGAATAGTCAATGCAGTGCAATTGGTGTTAAGAACCACCTTCTTTTTATCTTTTTTCATTGTAAAGATAGTCAACCTATATGTTTCCATAGTGGTGGTTGACATAGGGTTAGTGGCAGCGCAGGAGGTTTCATAATTATAATCCGTTCCTTTATAGTTAACCTTTCCGGAATACCTATTCGTGTTTTGCGCAACTACATTATTGGCAATTCCAGCAATAGCTAGAACCCAAAATAATGTTATAATCTTTTTCATACAATTGATTTTAAGTTAATATTTAAAACAATTAAAATTATTAGAATGATAGTTCTTATGCCAATATTATGCCAAGTTTTACACTAGTTCAAAAACATACACAAAGTGCTGATAAATAGGGCAGGACAAATTATCTTCAAAATCTTATTTAACGTCAGTTCGATGTAAGGTGTCATCCTGAGCGAAGCGAAGGATCTAATGATCTATAAAACAGATGGTTGCTTTCAGCGAATCCTTCGGATTTCACTTCGTTCAGCATGACAAAGC
>JACABB010000025.1:80639-85478 GCA_013376985.1 Bacteroidales bacterium | reverse complement strand
AATAGCAACAAACATTTCAGAAGATATTACCATTAAATTTGTCCATTAAGCCTCATTTTCTGATAATCTGTATTCAATTATTCTTGCAAAACATCTAACGAACAGTACATAATTCACAACTGAAATTACTTAAGGTAGTAATACCTTACTTATTAATCAACTAAATTGGGGTTATCTTTCTTTATTCAAAATTATCACCTAAAATATAGAATTTAGGTGTAATAATAAATGTATTCACCCTTAAATTTTCAACTAATAAAAAAGTGTAATTAATAGTAAATAAAACAATTGAAGTTTATGAGAGAGGTCTAATAAATATCACATGCTGAAGAATCATGTTTTCAATCATATTTTTTTCAATTTATTTATTTGAAATAAGGTTTCATTGCCGATTTTTTTGATCTAACTTTAAAAAAATTTTTTTTTTCTCAGGCATGGATTGTCCAAGCCTGCTATAATTTAAATGTATTAAAAAAACATAACCATGAGCAAATTCATTTATTTGACCACAACCCCCGAAGCATTAATTGCTTCGATGCTTCCACCTGAAGGTTTTGGTGCCTATCTTTCGACAGGGACTAAAAAAAGGAATAGAGGACAAGCAATTTTTTTTGAGGTTGACCTTGGGCAGATTGAAAAGCTAATAGATATGGATAGCTTGAATCGTCGATGTGTCGCCAAAGCCGATGGAAGTCCCAAGAATTCTGTCTATCTTTCTGTTTACAAGGTATTGGAAATGATTCCTTTATCAGCACTTAAGAGTTTGTATCTTACAACTGATAGTGGTGTTACTTTAGAATTAAAAAGAACACCCTACGACTCTTCAAAGGAAGTAAAGGGTAAACTTCACCTTTATCAGGAGTTATGTCCTGTAACCCCATTGGTTGCTACAGATTTAGCTCCATCAGCGTTTCTCAAACGTCTTACAGACGGATCTATTCCAATCGTTCTTCCTAAACTTTTCTTTGTTGATCTAAAACTCGAAGAATTGGCAACAAACCCTCTAACCGGTTCCGTTGAGCATTTACCTTATTCGAATGTTGGTCACCTGAGAGATTGTCTTGAAATTTTAAAAGGGGAATATGAAAAACATATGAAAACCGTTCAACGAATTTTTTCAGGTTCACTTTTATATAGGACAATAGAGGGCGGTTTTTTTGTTGGTGCAAAGGATGAAGTTATTTTTTATCCCTATCCAACTATTGCTGAACTCGAAAACAATAATTATGATTTTTTTAGAGCTATTTAGTATTAATCATTAATAAATAAATTGATATGTTTAGTTTACCAGGGGCAAGCCCCTTTGAGGTCGTAGCAATCTGGAGTGTTTTGGTTATAGCATTTTTCGGGCTTGCTTATGCAATGTTCTTACGTCGACAAGTAATGGCTTGCGACAAAGGAACTGAAAAGATGCAGGAGGTATGGGATGGAATTCGTTTAGGTGCTAACGCTTACCTTAAAAGACAGTTAAAAACAATTGTTCCTCTTATCTTCGTCTTTACAATAATTCTATTTTTATCCGTTTATGTAGTTCCCCCAACGGAAGAGTCAAAACTACGCTTTGCAGGATATTCTGATGATGCTCTTAAATTGATCATTGGTTTTGGGCGGGCAATAGCATTCATTATGGGTGCTGTTTTTTCACTGATGGTTGGTCAGTTCGGAATGAGAATGGCTGTTCAAGCAAATGTTCGTGTTGCATCAGCTTCAAGAAGAAGTTTTGCCGAAGCTTTAAAAATTGCTTACCGTGCCGGTACCGTTACTGGCATGTTAACCGATGGTTTAGGATTACTTGGGGGTACTCTGATATTTATTATTTTTGGGGTTGCATCACCTGATACTCTGCTTGGATTCGGTTTTGGCGGTACGCTTCTCGCTCTGTTTATGAGAGTTGGCGGGGGTATTTACACAAAAGCTGCTGATGTTGGAGCAGACCTTGTAGGAAAAGTTGAAGCAGGGCTTCCTGAAGATGATGAACGTAATGCTGCTGTTATTGCTGACCTTGTGGGCGATAATGTTGGTGACTGTGCTGGTATGGCTGCTGATATTTTTGAGTCATACGAAGTAACAATTGTATCTACTTTAATACTTGGGGTTGTACTTTACACTCAAACGCATGAGTTGTCATGGATTATATTCCCTCTTCTTGTTAGAGGTATTGGGGTACTTTCTTCAATAATAGGTACATACCTAGTAAAAGTAAGTAAAAATGCAAAAAGCAATAATGCACTTAAAGCAATTAATAAAGGTTTCTATTCCTCAGCTGCTATAAGTATCTTAGCATTCGGAATCCTTTCATTTTTCTACCTTCACGACTGGCGTTCATTTCTATCAGTAGTAGTAGGTATTATACTCGCCATTGCACTTGATGAAATCACCAAGCACTTCACCGATGGGAGTTATCATGCTGTAAAGGACATCGCTAAAAATTCAAAGACAGGCGCAGCAACCCTAATACTAAAGGGTATGAGCTATGGATTTGAAGTTGCAGTATGGCAAACAATAGTTATAGCAGTTACTATTTTTGCATCAATCATGATATACTATGGTCAGCCTATTGTTTATGTCCTATATGGAGTTGCAATGACTGGTATTGGTATGCTTACCCTAACGGGGAATAACGTAGCAATGGATGCTTTCGGACCAATTGCTGATAATGCTAATGGAGTGGGTGAACTATCTCATCTCGAACCTGAAGCACGTAAAATAATGGATTCACTCGATGCAACTGGTAACACAACCAAGGCTATCACTAAGGGTGTAGCTATTGGATCTGCCGTAATTGCTGCTGTTGCATTGTTCGGATCATTTATTACTGATGTAAGTAAAGTTCAAATTCAGATGGGATTTGAACACTCACAACAACTAATTGAAACAGGTATTCGAATTTCGGTTCCAATGGTTTTCATAGGTTTACTAATTGGAGGAACTATTCCATTCCTATTCTCATCACTTACAATCAATGCCGTTACTCGTGCTGCTGCACAAATAGTTGAGGAGGTTCGTCGACAATTCAGAATACCTGGAATTATCGAACGTACAGTAAAGCCAGATTATCAGAGAGCAGTTGATATTTGTACTGTGTCTGCACAAAAAGAACTAATACCTTTAGCTCTAATTTCTGTGCTGTCACCAATTCTTATTGGAAGTTTGCTCGGTGTTGAAGCATTAGGCGGTTTCCTCGCCGGTGTAATTCTTTCGGGTCAACTACTTGCAGTATTTATGGCAGGCGCAGGTGGTGCTTGGGATAATGCTAAGAAAACCATTGAAGATGGTCTTTACGGTGGTAAAGGCTCTGAGGCTCACCATGCAGCCGTTGTTGGTGATACCGTTGGTGATCCTCTTAAAGATACCGCAGGTCCTGCGCTTAATCCAATGATAAAGGTTATCAACCTTGTTTCTCTACTTGCAGCTCCGGTACTTATTGCTTATCAGAAACCTGGAAGTGCATCAATTGGAATGTTTATTACTGGTTTAATCTGTTTAGTAATTATTATTGGTGCAATTACGTTTTCTAAAAGAGGTGGGTTTAAAAAACAACCTTTTGAGGTTTAGAGTATTGCTATTGATTCCAATAAATAGTAGATTTATTTTAACAAATAAAATAGGGTGTGGCTTTGGTCACACCCTATCTATTTTCATTAATTTCTAGTTCAATTATATAAAAATTGGTATCAAAAAAAAACTGAAAATATTAATTCCAGAAAAAAAGAAGTAATCGTATTGAATTACTGAATTGTGTTTTTAATTTTATAGGGCGAAAACAGTCAAACAATTAATGCATTAATGCAACTTCAAAATAGGAGGTCATAGTATGTCATTCAAATGTCTTATAGGTTTACATTCATGGGATCATTGCACATGTTCTAAGTGTGGTAAAAACAGAGGGGAACAGCATGTCCTAACCAACGATTGTGAGAAGTGTTCAAAATGTGGTGCTACATTCGAAAATCAGCACGACTGGTCGAAGGATTGTACTAAATGTTATAAATGTGGTAAAACACGTGAAGTTGAACACTCTTGGAAGAAAGATTGTGAGAAATGTTCAAACTGCAAAGAGACTCGAGTAAATAAGCATCAAATTGTAAATGGAGTTTGCCAAGTATGTGGTCATGGAACATATACCGATGAAAAAGAGGGAATTACCTATAGAATAATAAAAATTGGCAACCAGATTATCATGGCCGATAATTATGCCAAAATACCTAGTACTGGCAAATGCTGGGCTTATGATAATGAGGAGAAAAATGTAGTTAAAAACGGATACCTATACGATTGGGAGGCAGCTAAATCATTAGCACCCAGCGGTTGGCATCTACCGACAAAAGCCGAATGGGAAACTTTACATAGCGACCTAGGTGGTAATGATAAAGGAGTTTTTGAGCAGATTAAGATTGGTGGCAGCAGTGGCTTCGAAGGCACCTATGGTGGTTGGCGTTTTACCCGTGGTACATTTAACAGCATTGGAGCTAGTGGGCATTTCTGGAGCAGTACCGAAGAGGGAGAAAAGGAGGCTTGGCACTACAAACTAAGCGCATATAGCGGACATGCTGAACTTGAGAAAGGTGATAAAGGGCTAGGACTAAGCGTGAGGTTTTTTAGGGATTGATTTTAAAACGAGTGAACAAGTTATTGTAATCTTCAAAATAATTATACCAAGATTGCCTGAGTTCAACAGCGGTTGTCTTCATCGTTCAATTTTAGCAAACTTAGTATGCATAAATAATAAAAAGGGTGTTCAAAAATCGAGAACACCCTTTTTATTCATATAATTATCACATAATTCGTCTAAATATTTTATATTTAAGAATAATTATATTCTACAAACAATATTCAAAT
>JACABB010000025.1:0-80629 GCA_013376985.1 Bacteroidales bacterium | reverse complement strand
AATGTTATTTATACAAAATAAAATAAAAAACATTATTAATAAACAATCATTATAACATTATTAACGTATAATTATTTATATTGATTTAGAATATTTTGTTCTAAAATATTATTGCATTTAATTGCCAATAATATACCTTTATATTAAGTATTATTTTAAAATCATTAATTTAGAATTTATGAAAACAAATGAAGAATTGCCCGTCGTTTACGACATGAGTACTAATGCAGTTATCTGTACTTTTATTGGCTATTTATCCCCTGACGAGTTTAAGTCAATTGGCAACAAACAACTTGAGGTCATTGAAACTAAAAAACTTAAAAAAGCACTAAATGACATCAAGAAAATGAAAGTGCTAAAACCAGAGGTACAAGAGTGGGTAAATACTGTTTGGTTTCCCAAAGCTCAAAAGGTTGGTCTAAAATATTTTGCCTTTGTTGTCCCCGATGATATTTTTGGAAAACTTAGTATGGAAGGTGCTAATAAAAATGCAACAAATGAATTTGGTATCGAAATTCAATACTTTAATAGCATACAAAATGCAAAAGGTTGGCTGATTTCAAAAAATTAATTAACAAATCGCTGAATAACAAAGATTTATTAGATTCAAATATTTCCGTAAATGCTGTTTACAATAAGATTAAATACAGTTCGATTGGGCGAAATAAAAAGGAATCAACTCAAAGTTAATTATATGCTTTTACTCTTATGGTAAACTCGGATTAAGAAAAGCCCTAGAAGAAATAAAAAGTAATGGGGTGTCCCCAAAGTCCATTTTTCGAAAAATATAATTGCGAACAAAATAAATCAATAAATTCAAATATTTCTCCCCCTTCGCAATAACAGTTCTCAATGCTTTTGGGACATCCTTTTCATTTTGGCAGGTTGCCTGTTATTTTACTTTCGCCAAGCTAAAACTATGAATCAAGGAATTTAAAGTAACTATACCTACAACAGACAGAGTCATTGGAATGTACCTATTCCCAAATATTCCTATTGATTTTTCCTATAAAAATGAAAAAATACTCCTCTATGAAATTTTTTGACAAACCAAATTTTTCTTTCTTCCGCTAATTTTCAACTATTCTTTTTATGACTTAAGTTAATATAATCTATTTTTTAATGAATCTATCCTTATATAAAGGGTTTTGAGAGAGATATATACCTGCAATCGGATTGTGACCAAAAGCACGATCTTTGACTATTAGTGTCGTGGTTTCTGCCTTAGCATAACGTAAGAACAAAATATCATGCCCAAGACAAAGCCCCACCATAATATTTAATTCCGTTTTCTCGTGGTTAAGTACTTCTGCTTGCAGTATAGAATTACAACATATATTTCCTGGTAAACCTACATCCCCGGGTTTAACTTCCCCACATAAGCAACAAACTGAAGCGACTTCAAATCCATTACTCTCACAAATATCCGTTAATAATTTTGACTCGTGCAGCAAGGCATAACAGGTAGCAATACCTATTTTTTTCATTTCGCGAATCTTAGCATACTCAATAATTTCATCGATTCTTGACCATAAAAATTTTTCTCGAGATTTTTCTGGATTCATTATCTTACCCATGATGCCATACAATGCCTTGTTTATAATATGATTTTTAGGGATTTTGAGTTTCTTAACGGATTCTTCGATCAAGTCCGAATATTTTTCAGTTGGACATGAGTGTGGTAACTTTTGACTCTTATCATCCGATTTGCACCTAACAACAGTGCATTTTGCACATTGTGGACTAATTTTTTTCATCTGTAAATCCTCATTTTAGAGATTTAAATATCATTTTAATTCTATTTGCATACACTTATTGTATCTAACTTTTTAGTGTTATTTTGAGTAACGTATTTTATATCACCGTCGGGAGAAATTAATTTCTCGGATGCATTATGTGGGAATATACGAATATATTCCATTTATCTTCAAACATTTAAAGTTAGTTAAGAATCCTGTACACTAAGTAAATGAAATAAATTTTATCAACGATAAACACTAAAATATTCTAAATCAGTAAAATCAAACTATTTCACTTTATAAATGAATTTATTCTAAAGAGAATATCTATAAAATTCATAAAAAACGGCCTTTGCAGTGGTGATACAATAAAATAATCTACCTGCAATTATCAAATTACTTCGCTACAGAAGCATAACAAACTATCGTGAAACTAAGCAGAGTTCCAATCGTTCTGCTCATACTTAGGTAAATTTAAAACCAATGGGATTGGTTAAACGGTAATGGTGATATGCTCCTCTATCTATATGAATGATAGTGGCATAAATCGCTATATGATTTATCCTTGATAACATAAGGCTGTAAGGGAATAAAACGAAAATTACTGTTCTTGCATTTAAATATGCTGATATCGTTCTCTTTTTAGCATGCTAAGATTGCAAAAATAAAAAACTGGGTACAACCTCGTCCTAACAAAACAATAACCTACCCCGCCCAATTATCCCTATCCAAACTGCGGTACTGGATTGCTTCGGCAATATGTTCGGCTTTGATATTTGGACTTGCCTCCAAATCGGCAATGGTTCGGGAAACCTTAAGAATTCTGTCGTATGCACGTGCCGAAAGGCCTAATTTTTCCATTGCATTCTTAACTAGGGCTGTTCCGGCATCATCTAATTGGCAAAACTTTCGGATTAGCTTGGAGTTCATCTGTGCGTTGCAATGAACACCTTTCCATTCAATGAATCGTTCCTCCTGCACCTGTCGAGCCTTTACAACCCTTGCACGGACTATCTCGCTCGATTCTGCGGGTGGAGCTCCTGATAATTTTTCGAATGGAACTGGAACCACCTCAACATGAATATCAATCCTATCGAGCAGTGGACCAGATATTTTATTCAAATACTTTTGAACTACACCCGGTGAGCATACACATTCCTTCTCAGGGTGATTATAGTAACCGCAAGGGCAAGGATTCATTGATGAAACAAGCATGAAACTGGCAGGATATTCAACCGTTGATTTTGCACGTGAAATGGTAATAACCCTATCTTCCAATGGCTGACGCATCACCTCAAGAACAGTGCGTTTAAACTCAGGTAATTCATCGAGGAAAAGAACACCATTATGCGATAATGATATTTCCCCGGGTTGGGGCCATTGCCCTCCTCCTACCAAGGCTACATCGGAAATGGTGTGATGAGGTGCCCTGAATGGTCGGCGAGTCATAAGGGATGTATTTTTATCTATCTTTCCTGCAACTGAGTGAATCTTTGTTGTTTCTAACGCTTCGCGAAGGGTTAAAGGAGGAATTATGGTTGGCAAACGTTTGGCAAGCATTGTTTTACCAGCACCAGGAGGGCCAATCATAATTATGTTATGACCACCAGCCGCCGATACTTCTAAGGCTCGCTTAACATTCTCCTGCCCTTTTACATCGTTAAAATCAACATCGTAGGCATTGGCGTTGGCATTAAACTCTTCACGGGTGTTAATTATGGTTTGTTCTAATTCCTTTTCCCCATTAAAAAAATCAATTACATCCTTTATTGAATCAACCCCATAAACCTCAAGGTTATTAACCACTGCCGCTTCGCGTGCATTTTGCTTTGGCAGAATAAATCCTTTAAATCCCTCTTCCCTAGCCTGAATTGCAATGGGAAGAACTCCTTTAATGGGTTGAAGGCTACCATCGAGCGATAACTCTCCCATAATAATAAAATCAACCAATTTATCGCTTTTTATTTGTTCAGATGCAGCCATTATGCCAACTGCTAAGGGTAAATCGTAAGCAGAACCTTCCTTTCGGATATCGGCAGGAGCCATGTTTATTACAATTCTCCGTTTGGGCATTTTAAGATGATGGGTCTCCAAGGCAGTTGTAATCCTTTGTTGGCTCTCCTTTACAGCACTATCGGGCAATCCCACAAGAAAAAAATTAATACCCTGACCAACGCTTACCTCAATAGTTATAGTTGTTGCTTTAATACCATGTACCGCGCTACCGTATGTTTTAACAAGCATGATTGATTTTTTAGAAATTGTTCGATTTTGTGCTTAGATTACCACAACTAAGATATATATTTTCGAACAATGACTCTATAATTCTCAAAAAAAGTAGATTGAAATTCGTTGGATAGGAAGGTTAATTTGATATCAATCAATAAGTCTGCAACTATTCGGTAATAAAAAACATCTCACGCAAAGTCGCTAAGCCGCAAAGAAAATAAAGTTGAACAACTATAATCAACTGAATTATTACGATTAGATTATTCCTAATTGAACCTAAAGTTGGTACGCAAAGAGAAAAAACTAATAGTTTTTTCCTTCTTGGCGCACCTTGCGACTTTGCGTGAACCCAGCAAGGCTCAATGTAATTAAGTTTCAATGATTACTGTAACTTGTAACCTTTAATTCCAAAGAAAATGTTTGATGAAATATAAACCTGAGTAGTTACAAAAAACCTAGTCCTCTTCTTCTACTTCAAACCCTTCATCTTTTCAGTATTCTTTGGGGCATTTGGAGCCCAACCGCATCCACAGTCTGAACCTTTGGGGAATTTATACCCTTTTTTCTTCTCATTACAACCAAAAAAGAAGTTAAAGCCGAATCGTATGTTAGCATTCCTAGCCGATTGCGGGAGAATGAATGCCATTATATTATCGCTTAATATGAAAAATTGAGACTTATCACCTCCAAAACCAAGGCCAACCCCAAGGTTATTGAAAGAACCATTCATTATTGAGTAGTTGGCACTAATTGTATTGCCTTTCATGCTAAAGGCGGTTGCCGATAAGGTTAATCCTACAATTGGTCGTCCGGGATAAAGTTCGGTACGGATAAGTGCGCCAACCTTAACCTGCTTTAATATGGGATATGTTCCACCAAAGTAAATTCGTGGATTTAGGAGTGTGATGAACCCTTTTTTGGTATTCTTGAACCGAAACTGATTTTGAATTGAATCGCGAAGGCTAGCAGCATAAGCTTGCGAAGTCATACCATCGGTAATGGTAGCACCTTTAAAGCTGAATTGTCCCTTATCCTCAAATTTATTAGTTTGATCGTGCCACCATATTAACCCAAGATCAAGGACACTCCCACTCCACGTTATCTTGTCCTCTTTGTAAATAAAACCAAAATCGGTAGCAAGTCCTTGATTTTTAAAATTCAATAAAAAACTAACAGGCGAAATAGAACCAAGGCTAGCACCGCTTACATATCCTTGGGAGTCGTAGGTAATGTTTAAAGGAATCGAAGTATTTACTTTAGGATTCCAGCTAGCGTCAATATTATAGGTTAGAATATTTGAAGATAAGTTAATTGGTTTGCGTTTTGTAAAAACGCCAGCTAAACCGAACAAAACTTTTGCATGACCTCCAATTATTGAATATCGACCATAGGTAGTTGAGTAGCCAAATGAAAATTCACGGTAGTAAATAGCATTCAAACCAGGGTTTCGTGTAGAAAAACCTTTACCTACATACTCGGTATTCCCATCTTTAAGCAATAATAGCAGTTTTTTTGAGACAAATGCTTTTGCTTCAATCTTTTCAGTCCATGCAAAGTTGAAATAGTTTTTGTTATCGTACATGAATCCGAAAGCAAAGGGTGTATAATGAAACTCCATGGATAGGTAATCCCAAAAGTGCATCTTTGATACAATTTTGTCTATATCAACCTGAGAAGCACCAGGTGAGAATGATTTATACGAAAAGCCTGTAGAGTTAACATTAAAGTGTAAAGAAGTAAGTAATGGAAGTCCAACATATTGTTGACAACGAATTTGAATGGCCGGATTTACAAAGTTTGCTTCGGGAATATTGTGGAGGAAAAACAGGGTATTATCCTGTTGGGATAATCCACAAAATGGGATGGATAATAATACAAAGATTAACAGGTATCTACAGCACTTAACCCTCATTGTTATAGATTATTTAATACAAAATCGACTCTTGCACCCACCTGACAGGTAAACTTGTAGTTACTAAAGTAGCTAATACTCCATGTAGGCGTACTAGTAAGTCCAACTTTTATGAGGAATATAAGATTTTCTGCCGTTCGCAGCGTCTCAATCTGCGATTTGTCAAACGTTACTACACTACCTTTATAGCTGGGACGAAAAATTTTTCCAGTAGCGAAAATATCTCCCTTGGGAATCATTAGCGGTTTATTATTCCAAAAAGAGTAAAGAGTATCGCCTGCGGTATTGGTGAATTTTACTTGAACAGCGCAACCAGCAGGATACTCATTCCAAACATTAATTTTAAAAGCCAAAGTGGTTATAGTAGTTGATTTTTCATAGATTTTTGATAGATCCACAGGAACGGTATCCGTGAAAAAGATTGTATCGTGCTTTGCCCATTCAGGAACATTTTCGGGTAGGTTAATATTTGGCAAGCCAACAAAATATGCACTATTAATAGTAAACTCACCAGTTCCAACTGGTACTGACATTGAAATTGACAGATCGTTTATTTTACTTGGAAGCGGCTCTATCCCACTAAAGCACGATATCAAAAAAGATGAACCTAGTACAAGTGTGTAAAAAATTAACCTTTTAATGCTCATAGATAACTAGTATAAGTCCATTTTAAATAACCATCAATATCAACAATAAAAATCCAACTTAGTTGAAGTTAAGTTCAAAGATAAGTCGGTTTTAAAAAATAAAACATATGATTCAAAATCTATTTATGGAATAATCCTAAATGTTGATTAATATCATCAATTTGAATATTAAACATATATACATTCATATTTATTGTGTAACGATTTTAAAGTTTATCCTTATTTAATCGTCATTAATAAAAGCAATTGGTTTGGCTCAACATAATTGCCTAATTTTGTACTTAATTTGTTTTTTGAAAGAAAATTTCATACAACATTTTCTCATTAAATTAATTTGAATGTCAGATATAATCCAACTACTGCCCGATTCAGTTGCAAACCAAATAGCAGCAGGTGAGGTTGTACAACGCCCTGCATCTGCTATTAAAGAGTTAATGGAAAACGCCGTTGATGCCGGATGCAATCAAATTCAGGTTGTTGTTAAGGATGGCGGGAAAGCCCTTATTCAAGTTATTGATAATGGGTGTGGTATGTCCCAAACCGATGCACGACTGAGCTTTGAGCGTCATGCAACATCCAAAATTAGAGAGGCAGCGGATCTGTTTTCAATCAGAACAATGGGGTTTAGGGGCGAAGCGTTGGCCTCAATTGCCGCAATAGCGGAGGTTGAACTTCGTACTCGTAGATTGGAGGATGAGATTGGTACTTCTATCCGTATTAGCGGCTCCGAACTCGAAGAGCAGAAGGCTATTGCTTGCCCAACTGGAAGCAACTTCAGCGTTAAAAATCTTTTCTTTAATGTTCCAGCTCGTAGAAAATTTCTAAAGAGTTCATCTTTAGAACTTAAGCATATTATAGCAGAGTTTCAAAGGGTTGCTTTAGCTAATCCCGATATTGCAATGTCGTTAAATAACAATGGGGCAGATATTTATAATCTTCCATCATCGGGTATAAAGCAACGGGTTGTTGGATTGTTTGGGCGAGCAATAAATCAGCAATTACTTGATTGCTCAACAAATACTACGGTAGCTAATATATCAGGTTTTATTGGAAGGCCTGAGAGTGCCAGAAAGAGTGCAGGTGAGCAATTCTTTTTTGTGAATAATAGGTATTTTAAAAGCCCCTATTTTCATAGAGCGGTAATGAATTCGTATGATCGGCTTATACCAAATGATTCTATTCCGCCTTACTTTATTTTCCTTGATGTTGATCCAACTACGATTGATGTTAATATCCATCCAACTAAAACGGAGATTAAGTTTGAGGATGAGAGAACTCTTTGGCAGATTGTTCATGCGGCGGTTAAGGAATCGCTTGGGAAGTTTGCTGTAGTTCCGGCTATTGATTTTGATACTCAACAGGTTATTGATATTCCATTCTTCCCAAAAAATTCACCTTATAGCCCTCCTGAAATAGAGACTAACTCCAACTTTAACCCGTTTGATGAGGGTGAACAAGGAAAAACATCGAAAAATGCGATACATCATAAACAATCGACCAAAGGTTGGGAAAAACTTTACCAAGATAATCAAGGACAAGACTTTGATACTGCAACTCCAGTTACCCAAACATTTAAATCAAAAGGTTTTGATGATAATGAGGAGAGCACTAATCCACGGTTTTTTCAGTTTAAGGATAGGTATATTCTTACTTCTGTTAAATCGGGGTTGATGGTGATTGATCAAAAGTATGCTCATGAGAGAATTCTTTACGAGCAGTATCTGGGCAGCCTATCAACCGGGCAAAGTATAACCCAAAAGGAACTTTTTCCGCAGGCTCTGGAACTAAATGCTGGGGATTATAATTTGCTGATGGATGCTCATGAGGATCTTTCACTGCTTGGCATTGAGCTAAGTAGTTTGGGTCAAAATACTGTTGCAATTAATAGTTTGCCAGCTAGCATTAAGATTGGTGATCCAGTGAGGTATATCGAGGATATTCTTGCATCGCTCAAGGAGAATCAAAGTAAATTGCAGGATGATGCTCATCAAAAGCTTGCAGCATCAATGGCTAAAGCAGCATCCATAGGATATGTACGATCTTTGAATAGAATTGAGATGCAGGATTTGGTTGATAAGCTTTTTGCATGTCAGAATCATAATTATTCTCCCGAGGGGAAAACAATCTTAACCATTATTAGCCTTGATGATCTTGAAAAAAGATTTAAGTAATTCATATTATTTCTACTTTTGCCTAAATTATTATAGAAAAGGTTATCTAAACAAAAGAAATAATAAGCTTGTTTTAAACATCAGTAATTAGAATATCTACTAACAATTTTTTTATGAGCGCATTTGAAAGACCTAATTTTGGTAGCACACCACCTGTAGTCAAAAACCTGATCATCATCAATGTGATTATGCTTTTAGTAACATGGGTTGCAGGGAATGTGCTTCGAATTGATTTAGATAGCGTTTTGGGTTTGTACTACTTCAGGTCTGAACATTTTAGGCCATTCCAGATTATTACCCATATGTTTATGCATGGTGGAATAGCCCATTTATTCTTCAATATGTTCGCTCTATGGATGTTTGGCCGAGTACTTGAGCAGGTTTGGGGTAGTAAACGCTTTCTTCTTTACTACTTTGTTACTGGCCTTGGAGCGGTTGCCCTGCATACATTTGTAAATTATTTACATATTTCGAGTATAGAGACTGCTGCAACTGCAATGCTTAATACGCCATCGCCTGAAACGTTTTCAGCATTTGTAACTCACCATTTCCCAGGCTATTATAATGATTTATACGAAAAATTTATAAGTCACTGGTCTAACAACCCTACTAGTCCAGATTATATTCTACAAGCTGGAGAATACACAAAGCTACTTATTCAATATCAAATGGATATTCCAGTAGTTGGGGCTTCGGGGGCAGTATTCGGTGTTTTATTGGCATTTGGTATGCTTTTCCCAAATACTGAGCTTATGCTAATGTTTATACCTATTCCAATTAAAGCAAAGTACTTTGTTATTGGCTATGGTGTAATAGAGCTGTTTATGGGTGTAAGTAGTTTTCAATTCGATAATGTTGCCCACTTTGCACATCTTGGGGGAATGCTGTTTGGCTTCATCCTCATTAAGTACTGGAATAGGCGAAAGGATATATTTTATTAGGGAAGAATGATTCGGAATTAGTCTGAATAATTCAGAAATTATTCAAAATTTATTTTGAATAACCAGAAACTAGCAATTAGAAACCAGCAACCAATTATGAGTATCGCACAGGAAATAAAGGATTCATTCAAATTCGGGAGCAATCTTACAAAGATTATCTATGTAAACCTTGCCGTTTTTATTGTTTACAATTTAATTCGGGTATTTTTCTTCCTTGGAGGTTTACCTTTGGGCGATAGTCTAGCGCAATACCTAGCTGTTCCCGCCTATATTCCTGCACTTTTAACCAAACCATGGACCATTTTTACCTATATGTTCTTCCATGAGGAGTTCCTGCATATCCTGTTCAACATGCTATGGTTGTACTGGTTTGGGATGATTTTCCTTGAGTACATGTCACAAAGGAAGTTGGTAGGGGTTTATATAATGGGAGGTTTATCGGGAGCAGCTTTTTACATTCTACTTTATAATATTCTGGGTGTTTTTAGAGAAATGTTGCCAATTTCCGCTGCTTTAGGAGCATCAGCATCTGCACTTGCAGTGGTTATAGCAATTTCTACATTGATGCCTAATATGAGCATCAACCTAATGTTTATTGGCCCTGTTAAACTTAAATATCTAGCCCTATTTTCTATTGTGCTCGATATAATAAGCATTCCAGTTTCAAATCCTGGCGGTCATATTGCTCATTTGGGTGGTGCGCTATTTGGATATCTTTTTATTGTTGCAGGTAAAAGTGGTATAGATCTTATTAAACCTATAAGCTGGTTGATTAATCTATTTAGTTTTAAGAAAAAACCACGTTCACATATGAAAGTGAGTTACCAAAAATCCGATATCGATTATGAATACAATAGACGCAAGGTAGAGAAGCAGGCAGGGCTTGATAAAATATTGGATAAAATTGCTAAATCGGGCTATGATAGCCTTTCGAAAGAGGAAAAAGAGATACTTTTTAAATTTAAGGATAATTCGATTAACTAGATAATGCACAAGTTTTTACATCGTACACTAGTAATATTTTGTATCCTATTTGCAGCAGGACTCCTTCTCACCTACCTTTCAGTTTATATAAATCCCGATAAATTCTGGCTAGCAGGATTATTAGGGCTGGCATATCCTTTTCTATTAATAATTAACCTGTTCTTCTTAGTCTACTGGATTATTCGATGGAAGCGATTGTTCCTAATCCCAATTTTCACTATACTTCTAGGTACTAGTCATTTATTAAACTTTATTCAATTACCATTCGGGAAGAAAATTGAGAATCTAAACCCAAGTTTTAATGTCCTTTCATACAATATCAACCTATTTAGGCTCTACTCTTGGTCAAATCAAACTCCATCATTTTCTAAAATCACTGAGTTTGTTAAAGAAAATAATGTTGATATAGCATGTTTTCAAGAATTTTTTGTGGTAGATGGAAAATTAAGCGAAGAAACAATTAGTAATGAGCTTAAAATGAACTCACATATCGAGTATGTGATAAAATCGAGCAATTCCAACTATGGTATAGCAACCTATAGCAAATTTCCTATCGTAGGCAAAGGAGAAATACCTTTCGAAAATACTGCAAATGCTTGTATATACACCGATATCCTTGTAGGTGTAGACACTATAAGGGTTTATAACTGTCATCTTCAATCGCTTAAGCTAAAAGAAAGGAATCTTAGCTTTCTGCTTAATCAAAACCATAAAAACGAAAGTAATATTGCTGAAATAAAAGAAATCTCTTTTAAATTCCGGGATGCTTTAAAGAAACGGGCGGATCAGGTTGATATGATAGTGAAAGAAGTTAAGAAATGTCCTTATCCTGTGATAATTTGTGGAGATTTTAACGATTCACCAATATCCTACACTTACCACGAGATGACCAAAAATATGCTTGATGCTTTTAAAGAGGTTGGAAAAGGATTTGCTAACACCTATGTTCGATTTTTCCCATACAGAATCGATTATATTCTATATTGCAAAGATTTAAAGGCGATAAATTTCTCTAGTCCAAGGGTCGACTTCTCAGATCACTACCCAGTTCTATGCTCCTTTGAACTAAACAATGTGGCTAACTAAGAGTTACTTTTTCCAAAGGGCAATCCATCCAAATCCACATTACCACCAGATATAATAACACCAACCCGTTTCCCAGTAAAGTATTGTGGATGCTCCATAATTGCTGCAATTGGTACTGCCGATGAGGGTTCAATAATTATCTTCATCCTTTCCCAAACAAGACGCATGGCATCAACTATTCCACTTTCTGACACGGTCAAAATGCCATCACACTTTGTAGAAATAATCTCATAGGTTAATTCGCAAAGGGAGGTTAATAGCCCATCGGCAATTGTTTTTGGACTTACCGATGGGTAAATGGTTTTATCGCGTAGCGATCGAAATGCATCATCTGCATTGATAGGTTCTGCGCCATAAACCTTAATGTTTGGATTAAATCCCTTTACGTATGTGAGCGTTCCGCTCAACAACCCACCACCACCAACAGGAGCAATAACTATATCTAAATTGGGAAACTCTTCGAGTAGCTCAAGCGAGGCAGTTCCCTGCCCACATATCACATTAAAATTATTGTAAGGATGAATAAATGCTGCACCTGTATCCTTTTGAACTCTGGCTTGGGTATCCTCCCTCTCCTTCTGTGTTGGTTTGCAAAAAGTAATCTTTGCGCCATACCCCTCAACAGCTTTTTTCTTAATGGATGGTGCATTCTCGGGCATAACAATAAATGATGGGATTCCACGCATTGATGCAGCCAAGGCTAATGCAGCCGCATGATTTCCTGAACTATGAGTTGTTACTCCAAATTTCGCCTCCTCATCTGATAAACTAAAAACCGCATTTGATGCGCCACGAAACTTAAATGCACCTACCTTTTGAAAGTTTTCGCATTTCAGGAAAAGGTTTGTACTAAGAATGGAATTAACACTATGTGATTGATGAATTGGCGTACGATTGGCATACCTTTTTACAATTTCGTAAGCCTTAACTACATTTTCGATTGAAGGGGTTTGAGTACTCATATTGAATCAAAATCAATTAATCAACAAAAAAAGATATTTGTAGGATAGAAATACGCAGAAAGATAAATATTATTTTTCCTTCGAAGGCTTATCGGGATGATAGATTTTAAACTTATTCAGTACATCGGTTCTTATGTCATAATCACTAGCTTTTAGAAGGTATTCTTCCGTAAATGCACAGTACTCCATAAACCAGTGAACCTCATTCCCTG
Source organism: Bacteroidales bacterium (assembly GCA_013376985.1). Taxonomy (GTDB): domain Bacteria; phylum Bacteroidota; class Bacteroidia; order Bacteroidales; family Tenuifilaceae; genus UBA8529. The sequence continues at coordinate 67,746 of JACABB010000025.1, read as the reverse complement.
TTAAACCTGTTAATGCAGATACAATTCCAGCGGAATATTTTCTTTCAATTGCCCTTCGTTTACGCTCTTTCTCCAACTTCTCGTCGAGTTTTTCGTTTTGTTTTGCTAACCAATCTTTACCAAATGTTGCCCCAGAAGCAGCAGAAGGCAAATCTATTAGATTTAGTTTACGAATTGCCCTATCAAAATACTCGGTTATTTTACCCAATGCCACCTCCTCTTTTGTAAGTGGAATTTGTAATTGTGAAACTCCTTTAATGAATTTATCGTAGTTTGAAAACCACGATACCTTTACTTCCTTCAATTGGTATGAACGTGGTTTCATCTCAATTGTATAAAAAGTGGAATCGCAACCGAATTGTCCCCAATCCAATATCATTTGGCTAAAATAGCCTAAAGATGTAATACTTAGGGTATCGCCAGTTAAAATTGGAATTTTAAAATAACCAAGTTTATCAGCGATTGCAACTTCTCTACGAGTTTTATTAATAACATGCGCCAACTCTACAGAAACCCCTGATGAAGCATTTATTACACGAAAATTAACAACCTTGACAGAATCCTGCTTTTCTGCATTGGAGTTTAGTGAAGCTAAAATTAAAGCTAAAACTAGAAGTGTAAAGTTTTTCAATTATCAACTATTTATGGATTCAAAAATAATAGTTTATGTAGAATAGACATTAATACCATCTGCTGATTTAACCAATTTTAACCAGGTAATTAACCTAAGTTGCTAGTTACTGGTTGCTAGTTTTGTGACTTACAGTACTTAATTCTTTTTGCATTTAATTTTAGTTGTATCGATAAAATTTTGTATCAATCATAATATCAAATAAATAACAAAATATCAGTAACTAGCAACTTGAGTTAATTAATAATTATGCCAGATAAATACTATTATTTATAAATTTGCAAAAACTCATAAACGATGATCGAAACAAAGGCAGCAATTGAAAATATTTGGGAAAACAGGAGCCTTCTTTCAAATAAAGAATCACAAGAAATAATTAGAGGTACTATTGAACTCCTTGATAAAGGTAAGATTAGGGTTGCTGAACCTTCCGAAAAAGGATGGATTGTTAATGAATGGGTTAAGAAGGCTGTTATACTCTATTTCCCAATTCAAGAGATGAATACAATTGAGGTTGGTCCATTCGAGTTTCACGATAAAATAAAACTCAAAACAGGCTATAAACAATTAGGCGTTAGAGTAGTTCCTCATGCAATTGCTCGCTATGGTTCTTATCTAGCAAAAGGGGTAATAATGATGCCATCGTACGTAAATATTGGTGCTTATGTTGATGAAGGTACTATGGTTGATACTTGGGCAACCGTAGGTTCTTGTGCTCAAATTGGAAAGAATGTTCACCTAAGCGGTGGTGTTGGAATTGGCGGTGTACTAGAACCTGTGCAAGCCGCGCCAGTTATTATTGAGGATGGCTGCTTTATAGGCTCAAGATGTATTGTTGTTGAAGGAGTTAGGGTTGGCAAACAGGCCGTACTTGGTGCAAATGTTGTTCTTACCATGTCAACGAAAATTATTGATGTTACTGGCGATACTCCCAAAGAGTATAAAGGTGTGGTTCCTCCTCGCTCAGTTGTGATCCCGGGTTCTTACACTAAAGCTTTTGCCGCAGGCAATTACCAAGTTCCATGTGCTCTTATAATAGGTGAGCGAAAGGAATCTACTGATCTTAAAACATCGCTCAACGATGCACTTAGAGATTACGGAGTAAGTGCTTAATAGAATGATTTATATTGATAATTGATTATCAGTTTTGTAATTTTTTCGTACATTCAACAACCACAAATATCCAAATCTAATGGTAAAAATATCGGCTGTTATCATCACCCTAAATGAAGAGAGAGTTATTGAGCGTTGTATTAAATCAATGCAAAGAGTGGCCGATGAAATTATAATTGTTGATTCATACTCAACTGATAAAACAGAAGAGATTTCGAGAAAATTAGGGGCTAAATTTATTCAACACCCTTTTAATGGTTATCGCGACCAAAAGAATTTTGCCCTCCAGCAAGCCACCTATGATTGTGTGCTATCTCTCGATGCAGATGAGGCATTATCAATTGAATTAGAAGAATCTATTCTTAAAATCAAAGAAAATTGGCAGTACGATGCCTATAAGTTCAACAGGCTTAACTATTGCTGCGGACAATGGATAAAACATACAGATTGGTATCCCGATAGAAAAATAAGGCTATTTGATAGAAGAAAAGGGGAATGGTACGGTGCAAATATTCACGAAGTGGTAGAAATGAAAGAAGGTTCAAAGGTGTGTGTCCTAAAAGGTGATCTTCTACATTGGACATACAGCTCCTACGAACAGTTAGTTAAAGTAATGAATAAGTATAGCACCCTATCAGCGAAAGAATATTTTAATAGGGGTAAAAAATCGAGTTTCATTAAAATTGTTATCAGCCCTTTTTGGAGGTTTATCCATTCATACTTTATTCGATTAGGATTTTTAGATGGTTATGGTGGGTTTTTTGTCAGCATTTCGGCTGCGAAGCTAAACCAGCTGAAATACGTAAAGCTTCGTTATCTCCATTTGGCAAATAGCTCTAAATTAAACCACCAACACCCGTTGCTTGCAAAAGAGGGTATTCGAATTGGATTTGATGCTAAACGGGCATTTTATAACAAAAGTGGCCTTGGTAACTACAGCAGAAATCTAATCGATTCATTAGCAAAAACCGATAGTGCTAACTCTTTTATGCTATTCACACCTAAAATAGAAAATCGAATAATCCTAAATCAACATACAGAAAGCAACATAAGTATAATTTCCCCAAGCAAAATCTATCGCAAAATTTTTGGATCATTATGGCGTAGTAAGTTTATTGTTAGTGATATCAAAAAACAAAAAATCGATATATATCACGGGTTAAGCCATGAATTGCCGTATGGAATAAAAAAGTCTGGGGCTAAAACTGTTCTCACTGTTCACGATCTTATTTTCTTACGTTTTCCTAAATTTTACGGGCCAATCAACGTTTTTATTTACAAGAAAAAATTGAAGTATGCCTGTAAAGTTGCGGATAAGATTGTAGCCATAAGCTCACAAACAAAAGATGATTTAATCAATTTTCTTAAAGTTGATCCTAATAAGATAGTGGTAATATATCAGAGCTGTAATTCCATATATCAACAAAAAATTGGCAAAGAGGAGTTTCAAAGTATCAAAGCAAAGTATAGTCTACCAGATAGATATCTGCTTTATGTTGGAACTATTGAGGAGAGAAAAAATCTCCTAAACATCGTTAAGGCTCTGAAAGAAAAAAAGATTGAAATACCCTTGGTTGTAGTTGGTCGTAAAACAGAATATTTCCACAAATCAGTAAAACCCTACTTGGTCGAAAATAGAATGGACACCATTATTTTCCCTGAAAAGGTTAAAAATGAAGAACTTCCAGCAATCTACCAGAATGCTTTATGCTTTGTGTACCCATCGATATTTGAAGGATTTGGAATACCAATACTGGAGGCTTTAACTTCGGGAATACCTGTAATTACAAGCAAAGGCAGCTGCTTTGAGGAGACTGGCGGATTAGGAAGTATATATATAGATCCTCAAAATCCCAATGAAATAGGAGAAGCAATCCTAAAAATTATTGAAAATCAAGGGCTAAGATCCGATTTAACTAAACATGGGGTTGAACATGCAAAACAGTTCTTGCCCGAGGTTATAGCAGATAAGTTTATGATTTTATATAAATCCCTACTTTAAATTAACCACTAACAAATTTAGCATGAAAGTTTGCGGTTTCACCATTGTTCGAAATGCCATCAAATATAGCTACCCTGTAGTAGAGTCAATAAAATCTATTCTGCCAATTTGTGACAAAATTGTAGTTGCAGTTGGAAACTCCGATGATGGAACTCTCGAATTAATTAAAAGCATCCATCCTGATAAAATTACCATTGTAGAAACGGTTTGGGACGATACCCTCAGAGCAGGCGGACAGGTTCTTGCTGTGGAAACCAATAAAACATTGGATGCTATAGCAGAGGATTTCGATTGGTGTTTCTATATTCAAGCAGATGAGGTGGTTCACGAAAAATACCTGCCAATAATTCGAAACGAAATGGAACGCTGGTTAAACCACCCAAAAGTGGAAGGGCTGCTCTTCAAGTATTTGCATTTCTGGGGTACTTTCGATTTTGTTGGGGTTAGTAGGAAATGGTATCGTAGGGAAATTAGAATTGTAAGGAATGATAAAAGGATAAGATCCTTTAGGGATGCCCAAGGTTTTAGAAAAGAGGATCGAAAGCTAAATGTAAAACTTATCGATGCTTATGTCTACCACTATGGCTGGGTAAGACCTCCAGAGGTAATCAAGAACAAAATGAGAAGTTTTCATGCCCTATATCACTCCGACACAGCACTTGAAGAAAAAGTGACTGAAGTAGCCGATTTTGATTATTCGGAGATTGATGCAGTAAAACGATTCAACGATACACATCCCAAGATTATGGGGGATTTGGTGAAAAATCTTAATTGGCATGTACAACTCGATGAAAGTAAAATAAAGTTTAATTTTAAGGGTTATATTCTCTTTTGGATCGAGAAACTTTTTGGCTATAGACTATTTGAGTACAAAAACTACAAAATCATTCCATAGTCCGGAAAGCATTAATTATCAGATTGTAAAATAAATATTTATCAAAAATAAAGTAATGATAAGCTGGCATACCAGTAATAACTACGACGAGAATAGCAGGTTTTCCATAATTATCCCAACATGGAATAATCTGGAACTGCTTAAACTTTGCATCAAAAGCATAGAAAAGAATTCTGCATTCAAACATCAACTTGTAATCCACGTAAACGAGGGAATTGATGGTACTCTTGAATGGGTACGTCAACAAGGATATGATCATACTTATAGTGCAGAAAATGTTGGAATTTGCTGGGCGGTAAACGCATGTAGATCGCTAGTTAAAACCGATTATATCGTCTACATGAATGATGACATGTACTTTTTACCCAACTGGGATCTTGAACTATGGAAAGAGATTGAAAGCATACCCCATAAGTTTTTCTTTTTATCCTCAACCATTATTGAACCAAAAACCTCTGCCCACAGGGAAATAATTTCACCCTATGATTATGGCACAAACCCAGAGAATTTCAAGGAAATTGAACTACTAAGAGATTATAAAACAATAAAGGGAGAAGATTGGAATGGGGCAACATGGCCGCCAAATATTGTCCACAGAGAAATTTGGGATCTCATTGGAGGGTATAGCATCGAGTATTACCCAGGGCTTTACTCCGACCCCGATTTTTCAATGAAACTTTACGAAGCGGGTGTCCGCCTTTTTAAGGGAGTTGATGCTAGCCGTGCATACCATTTCGGCTCAAAATCAACTCGACGAATTACCATGAACAACGGAAGCTTGCAGTTTCTAAATAAATGGGGGATTACATCATCCGCTTTTACTAGGTACTTTCTAAAGAGAGGTCAAAAATATCAAGGTGATGTAATTGTAAATTACAACGATAAAGGTTTAAAAAAATCTCTATTGAAGGGAAATATCAAAAGATTTTTATGGCTAATTAAAGGAACTGGGAAAACGATAGGTAAATTCTCCTACAATAGTACCTCATCAAAAGGAAAATAGAAAATTATCAAATATATTTCTAATGTTAGAAGATATCAATCAGGCTGTTAAAATTCTTAGATCGGGAGGTATTATTCTTTACCCAACCGATACAATTTGGGGCATTGGTTGTGATGCAACCAACCCCGAAGCAGTTTCTAAAATCTATCAGCTAAAGCAACGTGAAGATTCAAAAAGCATGCTTGTTCTAATTGATCAACCCGGACGAATTCCTTCATATATATCGGAAATGCCCGAAATTGCTTGGGATTTAATAGAACTTGCGGATAAACCACTAACAATTATCTACCCCAAAGCAAAGAATTTGGCTCCAAACCTAATCGCCCCTGATGGTTCAATTGGAATACGTATAGTTAATCATGAGTTTTGCAAAAAACTAATTGGTCGGTTTGGAAGACCAATTGTTTCTACATCAGCAAATATATCTGGTAAACCATCCCCCACTTCATTCAATAATATTGATAAAGAAATTAAGGAAAAGGTTGACTTTATTGTTTCCAAAGAATTTGACAATCCCGTTTCCGATAAGCCATCTGGTATTATTAAACTTGGGCTAAAAGGCGAGATTAAAATAATAAGAGAATAAAAAATGGGAGGCCGCTTTGAACAGTCTCCCACTATATTATAAATCAAAGTCGATTATTTTATAGAATGAATTCCACCAGAGCCTGAAGTTTTTGCATCAACTATTGGACGTCCTTTATAGTATACATCACCACTGCCCGATACACGAGCATTAAGTTCATCAACAGCCCAAACTCGAACATCTCCTGAACCACTTACCTGAACTTCAACCTTTTTGCACTGCAAATTTTCATTATCAATATCTCCTGAACCACTTACAGCATAGGAAGCGCTTTCAGCAACATCTGTTCCAGCCAATTTTATATCACCAGAACCAGAAATAGCTAAAGTCAAATTTTTAACTGACAAATTTTCAACCTTTACATTTCCACTACCGCTAATCTTGATTTTTAGATCTTCCGTTTTAATTGCGGTTTGAGCAAGAATATCTCCCGAACCAGATACATTTATACTATTTATCTGAGGCATCGAAATGTAAATCTTTACCTTTTTTGAGTGAAATTCAAAGCTAAAATGATCCTTGTTCTTAATCTTCAAAACATCACCATCAACCACGGTTTCAATTTTTTCAAGGTAGTCGGCATCAGCTTCAATCTCAACTTTATAGTCGCTTGCTTGGGTTAAATAAATATCAGCAGCAATTGATAAACTAATCCCTGTAAAACCAGATAATTTACGAACATCACGCTTTTGTGCACTAGCACAATTAGAAAGGGAAATGATTAGAACAAATGCAGTCGCAATTCTAAGTAAAAATGATAATTTTTTCATGCCTATAGATTTTAAATGTTAAATTATTAAAATTAAGTATAATAGTTTTATACATATTGACGAAATTAAACATCTTAACGCTGCATATAACTAAAGTTTTTTAACTTTACAGTGTATTTTCATTAACTAATTTCTCGGTCACAAACTTAACCCAAATGTCAGCACCAATTAGACACACCCCCAGGTGGATCGTTTTTCTTATTGATCTTTTAATCTGTCTCTTTTCTTTGAGCATTGCTTATTACGTTAGATTTGAATTCAGAATTGGGGAATCTGAAATGGAGGCCCTAAAAATAGCTATACCCATATTACTTTTTATAAGAGCGGTAACCTTCTTAATTTTCAGAACTTTCGCAGGATTAATTAGGTATACCAGTGCAAAAGATGCTGAAAGAATTTTTATTGTTGTTACTGCTGGTAGCCTCCTATTGTTCGTTGCAAACCTAATATACTTTAATTCTTTTGGATCTTTTATCATTCCTAACTCAATTTTGGTTATTGATTATTTTGCAACATCAATTATACTTATTGGATCAAGATTAGCTGTAAAAGCCATCTACTATAGCATAATAAACGATAGTTCGGAAGAAGAAATTATAATTATTTACGGAGTTGATCAATTTGGGGTGTTAACAAAGAAGACTTTAGATAGGGATGCTGGAACTAACTTTAAAGTTATTGCATATATTGATCCCTTTAATAAAAATGAAGGGAAAAAACTTGAAGGCATTAGTATTTACAACACTGATAAACTTGACTATTTAATGCAAAAGCATAAAATATCAAAACTTATCATTGCCAAAAAAAGTATCGACCCCGTTAAAAAGAACAAACTTGTTGAAAAGTGTTTTAAATACAATGTTAAAGCATTAACCGTACCTGATGCTGATACTTGGATAAACGGAGAACTTAGCCTTAACCAAATTAAAAGCATTAAAATTGAAGACCTCCTCGAACGCCAACCCATTGTCCTTGACAAAAGGAGGATTCAAAGCGATATTAAAGGTCGGGTGGTATTGATTTCTGGATCTGCAGGCTCAATTGGCAGCGAGTTAGTCCGACAAATCACCAGATTTAATCCCAAAAAGATTATCCTCTTTGATAATGCTGAAACCCCCCTTTACGATATTGATATCGAACTCAGAGAAACATTGCATTTTTTTGATTTTGAAATTGTTATCGGTAGTATCACAAATGAATACCGAATAAGAAAGGTATTTGAAGCATTTAAGCCCTCAATCGTTTTTCATGCTGCTGCCTACAAGCATGTTCCTTTGATGGAAAATAACCCATCGGAAGCTATTCACAACAATGTTTATGGCACAAAAGTAATATCTGATTTAGCCGTTGAATATGGAGTTGATAAATTTGTCATGATTTCTACTGACAAAGCTGTTAACCCAACAAATATTATGGGTGCAAGTAAGCGAATTGCCGAGATATATATTCAAACATTGAACAAACACAACTCAACACGCTTTATAACCACTCGATTTGGTAATGTACTTGGCTCTAACGGCTCTGTAATTCCGCGATTTAAAAAACAGATTGAAAATGGTGGACCAGTTACCATTACCCACCCAGAAGTGACTCGTTTTTTTATGACAATTCCAGAGGCTTGCCAACTTGTCCTTGAGGCAGGAGCAATGGGTGAAGGGGGCGAAATATTTATTTTCGATATGGGAAAATCTGTAAAAATTATCGATTTAGCAAAAAAAATGATCAAACTCTCTGGACTCACCCTTGGTCGTGATATTCAACTGAATTTTACTGGATTACGTCCTGGCGAAAAACTCTACGAAGAATTGCTTAACAATAAAGAAAATACTATTTCAACACATCACCCTCAGATAATGATTGCAAAGGTTCGGGAATATGACCCTATGATTATTTTTAACCAAATCAATAACCTCATTGAAACCTTGCCATCACACAACAACTTTAAATTAGTTGGTCTGATGAAGGAGATTGTTCCTGAATTTGAAAGTCAAAATTCCATATTCGAAGAACTCGACCGCCATAAAAAATTTATAGTGAATGACAGAACAAAGGCTGGTTAACTATTTTCACACGACCCCTATTCAAATTCGTTTCAACGATATAGATAAACTGAATCATGTAACAAACTCAGTTTACCAACAATATTTTGATCTGGGAAAAATGGATTATTTCAACGATATTCTCCAAGAGCAGATGGACTGGGAGGATGTAGGTTTAATCCTTGCAAGTATCAGTATTGATTACCTTTTCCCTATAAAACTATTCGATGAGGTAATTGTTCGTACCAAAATACATCATATTGGTAACAAAAGCCTTAAGATGGTTCAGGAACTCTACAATAAATCAACAGAGAAAATTGCTGCAACTAGCAAATCTACAATGGTTGGTTATAATAATACAGAAGAGATAACGGTTATTATTCCTGAACGTTGGCGAAAAAGAATCATCGCCTACGAACACGATATTCTATTCAAGGTATAGATCAATTAGTCCATCCGGGATTTCCATCACAATTGTTTTCCCTTCTGGTTCAACTTCTACAATTAACTCTTCAGCAGCAGGAATCATTAACTCACTTCCTGATTGATGAATAACCGTAAAAACTGAGTTCGTTTGAAATTCTTGGTAATCAATAATTTTTCCAATCAGTTGGTTATGATTACTTATCAAGGTGTAACCAACTAAATCGCTCATCAAAAGCTCATCATCCAATTCAATCTGATCCGAGGGGAGTAGAAGTTTCATTCCAACAAATTCGTTGGCAATATTTACATCATCAACATCTTCGAACTTTATCAAAGCCTTATCCTCGCCTTTATTGCGGATTGATGATATAAAAAAAGGAATCGGTATTCCTTCAAATTCGATGAATACCGATTCCAAATTTTGTTCTTCGAGGTAAAAGTCGTGATTCCAAATTACTTGGAACTCGCCGTTCACTCCATGAGTTCGTTGAATTGTACCAATTTCAGTAAATTGATTAGAACTCATAGGCAAAAGCTTTAAGCTTCTGCGGTTTCGCCTTCAGCAGCACCTTCTGAAGCTTCTTCTGCCTTAGGTTTTGCTTCCTTTGCAGCCTCAGCGGCTCTTTTTTTAGCGATTTCTTGTGCACGAGCCTCTTTCACCTTATTCTCAGCCTCGATGCGTTGTTTCATGTCATCACGTTTCCCTTTTACAAGAGAATCTTTCTTAGCTTGGATTTTTGAATCTTTATCAGTAATCCATGCTTGGAATTTTACTTCCGCTTGATCAAGGGTGAGAGCACCTTTTTTCACACCCTCAAGTAGGTGTTTCTTAATCATAACACCTCTGTACGATAGGATAGCCCTACATGTTTCGGTAGGTTGAGCGCCCTTTTGCAGCCAATCTAATGCCCTATCAAAATTTAATTCAATAGTAGCAGGATTAGTAATAGGATTGTATGAACCAATCCTCTCGATGAATCTGCCATCACGTGGCGCCCTGCTATCCGCTACCACAATGTGGTAAAAAGGAAGTTTCTTTCTTCCTTGACGGCTTAGTCTGATTTTTACAGGCATACTTTACGCTTTTTTTAATTATCCTACATATTTTTAGCGCGGCAAAGGTAGTAGAATTTTTGATTATCAGACAATAAAAGTAGTAATAATTAGAATGTATTATTGGTTCAATACTAATTAACCTAAGTTGCCGGTTACTGGCTACAGATTGCTAGTTTGTTTTTACAGAATTTCATTCTTTTTAAGAGGTAAAATTCTGTACCAATCAAAAGAAATCAGCAACTAGTATCTAGTAACTTGAGTAAAATAATAGTTTATTAGAATGTTAATATGATTTGTAATATCAAATTTACACTACTAGCCTTTAACTGCTCCACCTCTTTCATTAATAAATTATTCTGCTCTTCAACTCTCTCAATCTTTTTATTTTGCTCAATCATATAAAGTGTTAACTCCTCAATCTTCTGTAGAAGTTTAGCATTCATCTCTCCTAGACCAACGCATTCTTCACCCCTTATTTTTTTGACACTTAACTTCGGTCTTCTCACCTCCATCTCCTGACTTCCGTCTTCTGACTTCGGACTTCCGTCTTCCCAAATCAATTTTATCCAATAGTTATTAACATCCACCCACCCGAGGCTTTTATTGTACTACATTTGAAGAAGGAATAATTCAAAATAGTAATCACCTTAAATATCTCAATACTAATCCAATGAGCGGCTTCGTTCATCTACACGTCCATACTCAATATTCAATCCTCGATGGGGCTTCGAATATCAAAATCCTAATCGAAAGGGCAAAGGAGCTGAACATGAAAGCTGTTGCCATTACCGACCATGGTAACATGTTTGGTGTTAAGGAGTTCATCAATACAGTTGAAAAAAAGAATGACCCGGTTAATGCCGAAATTAAGCGGATAAAATGTGAATTCGATGGCATTACCCAGAGCGAAAATCCTGAAAAGTTTGATGAACTTACAAAGCAACTGCAAGCAGAGAAAAGTAAACTATTTAAGCCTATTATTGGGTGCGAAGCATATATTGCCAAGAATAGCCGTTTCGACCGCACTGAAAAAGATGATCGTGGAGGATATCACCTAATTCTTCTTGCTAAGAACAACGAGGGTTACCATAATCTTGTAAAACTAGTTTCTTATAGTTGGACTGAAGGGTTTTACTACAAACCCCGAATGGACAAGGAGTTGCTAAGAAAATACAGCAAAGGTATAATAGCCTGTAGCGCATGTTTAGGAGGTGAAATACCGCAGGCAATCCTTGCTGGTAATGAAGATCACGCTGAAAAACTAATCTATGAGTATAGGGAGATATTTGGCGAAGATTTCTACCTCGAACTAATGCTCCACCAATCGGGCGATTACAGGATCGATCAGGAGGTGTATGAGAATCAGCTTAAGGTCAATAAAACATTAATAGAACTATCAAAGAAAACTGGGGTTAAGTGTATTGCCTCCAATGATGCACATTTTATCAAAGCCACGGATGCTCTGGCTCACGATAGGTTAATATGTCTTAGCACTGGCAAAGATCTTGACGATCCTGATAGGCTAAGGTATACCATGCAGGAATATATCAAGAGCGAGGAGGAGATGCTTGCCAACTTTCCCGATTTTCCTGAAGCAATTTATAATACTGCTGAAATTGCTGATAAAGTTGAATTTTATAGCCTCTCTAGTGCTCCCATCATGCCCTATTTCCCACTTCCAGATGGGTTTCAGGATGATAATGCTTATCTACGGCATCTAACCTACGAAGGGGCAAAAAAGCGTTGGGGAGATAATCTTTCCGAAACAGTCACGGAACGCATTGAGTTTGAACTTGAGGTTGTTGCCCGAATGGGGTATCCCGGATATTTCCTAATTGTTTGGGATTTTATCAAGGCTGCGCGCGAAATGGGTGTTTCGGTTGGTCCAGGTCGAGGATCAGCAGCCGGTTCAGCAGTTGCCTATTGTTTACGAATTACCGATATCGACCCAATTAAGTACGACCTGCTGTTTGAGCGTTTCCTAAACCCAGAGCGTATTTCGATGCCCGATATCGATATCGACTTTGACGAGGATGGTCGTGAACTGGTTCTGAAATACGTTGTTGAAAAGTACGGCAGAAAAAGGGTTGCCCAAATTATCACCTTTGGCACAATGGCAGCCAAGATGGCTATTCGTGATATTGCACGTGTACAAAAATTACCTCTCTTTGAATCGGATAAACTTGCCAAACTAGTTCCTGAACGACCAGGTACGACGCTAGCAATGGCATTCAAGGAGGTACCTGAACTTGCAGCAGCCCGAAATTCCGAAAATGCCCTAATTAGAGATACCCTTAAATATGCAGAGGTACTTGAAGGCAATGTCCGCCAAACAGGCGTTCATGCATGTGGTGTTATCATCGGTCGTGATGATCTGGAGGAGTACATTCCGCTAAGCACTGCCAAGGATGCTGATCTATTTGTAACTCAGTACGAGGGATCGCAGGTTGAGGATATTGGTCTGCTAAAGATGGACTTCTTAGGTCTCAAAACCCTTTCCATAATTAAGGATGCGCTTGATTTTATCAAGGAATCAAAAGGTATTGATCTTGATATTGATGCAATTCCCCTCGACGATAAAAAAACATTTCAACTATACTCACGAGGTGAAACAACAGCGTTATTCCAGTTTGAGTCGCCGGGAATGAAAAAGCATCTCAGAGCCCTTCAACCCAATAGGTTCGAAGATCTGATTGCTATGAATGCGCTCTATCGTCCAGGGCCAATGGAGTATATCCCAAGTTTCATTAATCGTAAGCACGGCAGGGAAAAAATCGAATACGATATTCCTGTAATGGAGGAATATCTGAAAGATACATACGGAATCACTGTGTATCAAGAACAGGTTATGCTCCTGTCCCAGAAACTGGCTGGTTTTACCAAAGGTCAAGCCGATGGTCTTCGTAAAGCCATGGGAAAGAAACTTATTAAGGTGATGAATGAACTTAAGGAGAAGTTCACCAAAGGTTGCCTTGCAAATGGCTATGAACAGGAAAAGATTGATAAGATATGGAACGATTGGGAAGCCTTTGCACAATATGCATTCAATAAGTCACACTCAACCTGTTACGCTTACATCTCCTACCAAACCGCTTACCTAAAGGCTAACTTTCCCGGTGAGTTTATGGCAGCTGTACTTAGCCGAAATATCTCCGATATCAAGAAGATAACAATCTTCATGGATGAATGTAAGAGGCTAGGAATGCAGGTTCTCGGACCCGATGTAAACGAAAGTGCTTACAAATTTACCGTTAGCCAAAGTGGCGACATTCGTTTTGGGCTTGGTGCAATTAAAGGAGTTGGCGAAAATGCTGTTGCCAATATTATCGAAGCACGAAAAATCCTAGGAAAATACAAGGATATTTTCGATTTTGCCGAAAAGGTTAACCTTCAAACAGTAAACAAGAAAAATTTTGAAGCACTAGCAGTTGCTGGTGCTTTCGATGGTCTTGGTTCAATTAAACGTAGCGAATACTTTGCATTGGATTCAAAAGGAGTATCGTTCATCGAACAGATAATGCGCTACGGTTCAAAGGTACAAGTTGAAAAGAGCAATAACCAACGTTCATTATTTGGAGCAAGTACTGGCTATGATCTGCAAAAACCTGAAACACCCGTGGGCGAAGACTGGTCAAAACTTGAAAAACTAAATCGTGAAAAGGAGGTTATCGGTATTTACCTTTCTGCACACCCTTTGGACGATTACCGGTTAGAGATTGATAATTTCAGCAACACCTCACTAACTGAAATGAAAGATTTGCCTTTACTTAATGGGAAAGATGTTACTATTGCAGGGATGATAACCTCGGCAAAGGTTGCTACAAGTAAAAATGGTAACTATTTTGGGAAAATCAGCCTTGAGGATTATTCCGATTCTTGGGAGTTGGCACTTTTTGGTAAGGATTTTGAAAACTACAGAAAGTTTTGTTTCGAGGGGTATTCGCTTTTAATCAAAGGAAGAGTTCAACCAAAATCATATAATCCTTCCGAATTAGAGTATAAGATTAAAAGCATAAATATGCTATCGGACGTTAAGGAGGAGATGATAAAAATGGTGAACATCACCATCCCAATTCACGAAATAACCGATAATTTAGTTGATGAGTTAAAAAAACAGATAGAATCTAACAAAGGAAAAATTCAACTAAAATTCAAAGTTATTGATCCTGAAAGCAAGATATCTATCGACCTATTTTCCAGAACGATGAAGGTAAATCTATCACCTAAATTCTTAAACTATCTTAGAAGTAATGAATTTGAATTTAGGGTAAGAGACTAACTTGTTGAAACATTTTTGCGCTTTAAGTGTTATTTTTTATAATTTTATTGTTTGAAATTTAAATAGATGAAACCATGGCATTAGCAGTAAACGATTCTAATTTCGAGGAGATTGTAATTAAATCTGACAAACCAGCAATGGTCGATTTCTGGGCTGAATGGTGTGGCCCATGCCGAATGATTGCACCTTACGTTGAGCAAATGGCTGACGAATACAAAGACAAAGCTCTTATTGTAAAAGTTGACGTAGACAACTGCCCAGGTATTGCAGGTCGATTTGGTATTAGAAATATCCCAACTATCCTCTTTATAAAAGGAGGTCAGGTTGTTGATAAACAAGTTGGTGCAGTGCCTAAAAGCGGTCTAGTATCTAAACTAGAAGCTTTACTATAACCATAACTCTCAGAAAGTTTAAGCCAGAGGTAATCTCTTCGGTTTGTTTTTATCTAATGAATGCTAAATCTAGCATTCATTAACTTTTTTTTTAACAAATACATTTCAATTAATGCGAATTTGCGTTTACTGCGCCTCCAGTTCAAAGGTTGATAAAGCCTATTTTGAAGCCACTCAAAAACTAGCCGAGGACATTGCTGCAAGAGGGATTACTTTAGTTTATGGTGGTGGATCTGCCGGTTTAATGGGATGTATAGCAGATAATGTGCTCAAAAATAAAGGCCAAGTAGTAGGAATACTACCAAGGTTTATGGATAAAGTTGAATGGGGACATAAAAACCTCACCCAACTCACCCTTGTTAGGGATATGCATGAACGTAAAAAATTGCTGATAAAAGATGTTGATGGGGTTGTTGCTCTACCAGGCGGTTGTGGAACTCTAGAAGAACTTATGGAAGTTATCACCTTAAAAAGGCTGGGCAAATTTACTAAGCCAATAGTTATCCTAAACACCAATGGCTTTTACGACCACCTTAAATTGCTTTTAGAAAAGATGATCCACGAAAACTTTATGCGCTCCGAACACGTTGAAATATGGCAATTCGTTGATCAACCCGAAGATATAATCCCAGCAATTGAAAACGCTCCCAAATGGGATAGTTCTGCTATTAAATTTGCTGCTGTATAAAGTTTGGTATTAAGTTCATTTAAAAAAATATGGACAAATTTGGAATTGAATTCCAAATTTGTCCATATTTTGCTTTATGATTACCATAGATGAACAAGTAAACAAAAATCGATTGTAACTTAGGCAACCTTACTGTTTATACAACTATCTGATTAGGTGAGCCAAATCATAGTATAGTTTGTTTCACATCATCTCATTAGATATTAATGATCTTGATGATTCCGTAATTTTATCATCTCTTTTATTAACCATTCTTCTAGGTTTTCATTTAATAACTTAAAATCTAGTACCACTTCTATACATAATATGTTTGATAATCAAATATCTATATGAGCAAAATCATCTTTTTCAGTGTTTCGAATCACTGCATAAATCGATATTGATCTTAATGATTCCGTAATTTGTTTTTCAAAATTAGAATCCCAAAAACTTCGAAAAAAGGAGTGTTTTGCAGTTCACTTCAGAAAAAAATTATTAACTAAACCTTTCGACTATGAAAAAGATTTTTACTCTTACTCTACTAGTTGGTATTTTCATTCAAAATGCTAACGCTATTTTATTATATAGTGGGGGATCTGGTACTTCAGGTGATCCTTACCTTATTTCATCAGTAACTGACCTAGGGACTCTCGCCACCAATGTCAACAGCGGAACAAATTACTCAGGAATATACTTCAAGCAAACAGCAGATCTTGATCTAAATGTATCTCCTTACAATACTGGAACAGGATGGCCTTGCATTGGGAATGATTCCTACAAGTTTAGCGGCACCTATGATGGTAATGGGCATAAAATATCGAATCTGTTTATAAACAATACCACGCTAAGCAATGGCGTTGGACTTTTTGGTGGTTATATGAATGGGAGCATAAAGAATTTAGGTTTAGAAAATGTAAATATTACCTCCACCAAGAATGGGATTGGCGGTATTACTGGATGGACATTTCCTGGAGCAATTGTACAAAATTGCTATGTATCATCAGGAACTATATCAGGGTATTCCTATGTTGCTGGTATATGTGGAAGTCCTTACTCAGGCAGTACAATCACCCAATGTTATACCACAGGGCTAACAATCACAGGCCATGATATGGTAGGTGGAATTGGTGGATACTGCTACGGTGGCAACATTAATAATTGTTATTCAAAGAGTTCCGTAGTAGCAACCGCCACAACCGCTGGTGGGTTATTAGGTTATAATAATTCAACGGGAACAGTTGATAAATGTTATTCAACTGGTACGGTAACAGCACCCGCTTCAAAGGGAGGTCTTTTAGGAGGACAAGGTGCAAGTGCATCTACAACAAATTCTTTTTGGGACACTCAAACATCAGGTGCAGCAAGTAGTTCAGGAGGAACTGGGAAAACCACTGCACAAATGAAAACGCAAACCACATTCTCTGATGCAGGTTGGGATTTTGTTACAACCCCTATTTGGCATATAAACTCAACTGATAACGAGGGTTATCCTCATTTAGCATGGCAGATAATTTCTGTTGTAGCTCCAACCACTCAAGCATCCGAAATTGTTTTCACAAGCATACAAACAACCCAAATGACTATTGGTTGGACTAGTGGAAATGGAGCAAACAGAGTAGTATTTGTAAAAGAGGGAACTGGAGCAATCACAAATCCTAGCGATAATACAACCTACACTGCCAGCACCGACTGGACTTCAAAAGGAACACAGTTAGGTACATCAGGGTATTACTGCATATACAATAATAGCAGTAACTCCGTTACGTTAACTGGTCTTACTGCTGGCACACAATATACTGTGCAAGTATTTGAATATAACGATGTCGCCGGTAGCGAAAAGTACAACATCGCTACCGCCACGAATAATCCAAAGAGTCAAACAACCAATACTCCATGTGTTAATCCAACTGATGGTGGAGCAATAGCAGAAGATCAAACTGGTTGTACTTCACTCGATCCCGCTTTAATAACGAGCTCTACTCTACCAACTGGACATACTGGAACGCTTGAGTATAAGTGGCAACAATCTACAACAAGCAGTAGTTCTGGCTTTTCAGATATTGCAAGCAGCAATGCATCTACTTACGATCCTAACTCAATTTCTGTAACTACTTGGTATAAGCGAGTTGCCCGTGTGGCCTGCAAAAGCGATTGGATAGGAGCAGCAGAATCGAATGTAGTGAAGATGACCGTTGATCCAGCTTCTGTTGGTGGAAGCATAACTGGTGGAAACAGTTCCATTACCTATGGTGGTTCTACTGGAACTATAACCCTTGGAGGGTATACCGGAACAATAGTAAAATGGCAGAAAATGGTTGGTACAGGTTCTTGGGAAGATATTACTAATACAATTGCAACCTATAGCGAAGATCCATCATCGATTGGCACATGGCAATACAGAGCTTATGTAAAAAGCGGTACGTGTACTGAGGCATTCTCTGATCCAATAAGCATAACTGTTTCGAAAAAAGAACTCACCATTGGAGGTTCGTTCACTGCAAGTAGCAAAGTGTATGATGGAACAACAGATGCAACCATTGCTACTAACAGCCTAACATTGCTCACAAAAGTTGGTTCAGACGATGTTACCCTTACCGCAGTTGCAAATTTTGTTAATAAAAATGTTTTAATCTCTAAAATACCCGGAAAATTGGTAAATTTAAATGCGTCAACATTGGGAGGTGTTGATGCATCGAACTACACTTTATCCTTTACAGGCGCTCCTATTGCAAGCGCTTTAATCACGGCAAAGAGTCTTACAATTGGCGGCTCATTTACTGCTAAAAACAAAGAGTACGATGGCACAACTGATGCTACCATCGACCAGAACAGTTTAACATTGATTACAAAAGTTAGCGGCGATGATGTTACGATTACCGCTGTCGCATCTTTTTCAGATAAGAATGTTAACACAACGAAAGGTGGTGGTCCTTCTGGAAAAACTGTTAGTTTAACAGGTTCATCGCTCGGAGGTGCTGATGTATCAAACTATACACTTTCATTTAGTGATGCACCTACGGCAACAGCAAATATTACAGCAAAGGAACTCACCATTGGTGGATCATTCACTGCTAAAAATAAGGTATACGATGGAACAACAGATGCAACCATTGATCAAAACAATTTAACTCTGATCACAAAGATTAGCGGAGATGATGTTACCCTTAATCCAACAGCCTTCTTTGCTGATAAGAATGTTATTGTTACTAAAACATCGGGCAAAACTGTTAATCTAACTGGTTCATCGCTCTTGGGTACCGATATCGCTAATTATACACTATCAATGGTTGGTGCTCCTACAACTACAGCAAATATTACGGCAAAGGAACTTACCATTGGTGGATCGTTCACTGCTGAAGATAAGGTATACGATGGTACCACTGATGCAACCATTGATCAAAACAATTTAACATTGATCACAAAAATCAGTGGCGATGATGTTGTACTTACTCCTGTTTTAGTTTTTGCTGACAAAAATGTTATTGATTCGAAGACATCTGGGAAAATGGTCAGACTCACTGGCTCTTCTCTCACAGGGACAAGTGCCTCGAACTATACGCTTTCCTTATCGGGCGCACCCACTGCTACCGCTAATATCAGCAAAGCAAATCTAACGGTAACTGGTATTACAGCAAGCAGTAAGGTTTATGACGGAACTACAACTGCAAATCTAGGAGGTGCTGCTACAATAACCGCTTTAGGCAGTGATGTTGTGAATGCTGGCGGTACTGCTATAGGTACATTTGCTAATAAAAATGTTGGTACTGGTAAATCGATAACCTTAACCGGTGTGACCATTTCAGGGACTGATGCTGACAATTATAACCTTATCCAGCAAACTGGATTAACAGCAAATATCAACAAAGCAACTCTAACAGTTACTGGTATTACAGCAAGCAGTAAGGTTTATGACGGAACAACTACTGCAAACCTAGGGGGTGCTGCTGCAGTAACCACTTTAGGTAATGACATTGTGAATGTTGGCGGTACCTCTACTGGTTCATTTGCCAATAAAAATGTTGATACTGGTAAGTCAATAACCATAACTGGCGTAACTATTTCAGGGACTGATGCTGACAATTATAACCTTATCCAGCAAACTGGATTAACAGCAGATATCACTGCTCGCCCACTTGAAATTACAGCCACAGCAAACCAATCCAAAAAAACAGGAGAAGTCGATCCCGTGTTTACTTACACGATTACTAGTGGTAGTCTAATATCTGGCGATGCACTTACAGGAGAACTGACACGGGTTACAGGGGAAACGGTAGGAACCTACGCTATACAATTAGGAACTCTAACAGCAGGAACAAACTATAATATATCGTTTGTCTCAGCAGATTTTACTATTTCTCCAAACACCTATGTAGATCCAAATGAGCTAAATAAAATCACAATTTACTCCGACACGAAGAGTATTTTTGTTGAAATTCCCGTTTTTGAAGGTATTGCACAACTTGGCGTATTTAATATTCTTGGGAATCAGCTATACACAACTGTTAATTTAACCCAAGGATTGAATAGGATTAACGGTAACTTTATTCCTGGTACCTATATCATCAAACTGATTGTTGGTAATAAAGTATACACTCAAAAGGTATTACTTAACAAGTAATATCCATTAAGTGAATACAACAGTGGGAAATAAGATGAAGAGGTTGCATTTAAAGCAGCCTCTTTTTTTATCAAATAAATAGTCTGAAGTTGTTTTTGCTTACTAATGCTAAAACTTGTATTAATATCTTGCACGTTCGCTTATATTGTTTAAATTGCTGGTTTACAAAGCAAAGGTATATTTACAATTGATCAATCTGTTAATGAGAATATTTTGAGGATTACTAATATTATTTTTATCTCAGCTATCGAGTTGATAACTATCACAAGACTTAAAACACAACAATTATTTTAATTTATTGTTATCAATTTGAGTAGTTAATACCAGTAGACTACATGGAAAGATTTATCCGGTAATCATTGACTTTTTTAAAATTTGAAAATATCTTACGTAAATTATAAAATGAAATAATCGTTGAATATGTCTAAAATCGCTCACAGAATATTTATAAGCATATTAGTTGTAATCGTAATCGTCACATTAATTACTCTTTTATACAAAGGGATATCTTATTATAAAGTAGGTATTGAAGAAAGATTCTATCACCCAGATCATAGTTTATTAAAACCAAGTGGTATTTTGGGACATGGTATGGGGATTATTGGATCTTTGTTTATGATTATTGGAGTGAGCATTTATATGGTTAGGAAAAGATATCGGTTATTATCGCGATTGGGGCTATTAAAATACTGGCTCGAATTTCATATCTTCCTATGTACACTAGGACCAATTTTGATTCTATTTCATACAGCATTTAAATTTGGAGGATTGGTCGCAATAAGCTTTTGGAGTATGGTTGCCGTTTTTCTGAGCGGAGTGATAGGAAGGTTTATTTATATTCAAATTCCAAGATCAATTGAAGGTCGTGAACTTAGCCTAAATGAAGTTAGGGAGATGAAAAGCGATGTGGCAGATATAGTAAAAAAATCTTACAACCTAGACGAGGAGAGCTATAGCATTTTAGCCGATTCTATCAAAAAGAAAGTTGAATTATACCATAAATACGCTATTGTTCGTTATATCAGGAAATATTTCGATGACCGCAAAACTATTAAAACGGTTAAAGCCTCACTCAAAAAGAACAACCTAAAAAAAGATGAGTACAAAAAGATACTTGCGTTAGTTAAAAATGATATCAAATTGAACCGGCGAATTGAACGACTTGATACGATGCAAAATTTATTCAAATATTGGCATGTGGTTCATTCTCCTTTTGCACTTGTAATGCTTATTATTATGATTATTCATGTTGCGGTGACTATCGCATTTGGTTATAGATGGATTTTTTGAGTATGGAACAATTAATTGAAAGCATATTGATTTACTCTTTTGCAGCAATCCTTTGTATTGTTGTGGTTGCAATTTATCTGCGTAAAAAAAAGAGAGAATCAAAAATCGTTGATGAAAAGATAAAAAAGGCAAAAGAAGACGGTCTTTACGAACCCATTTCGCTTCATCCAGTTGTTGATGTAAATAGCTGCATTGCGACAGGTGCCTGCGTTGCTGCTTGCCCCGAGCATGATATTATAGGCATAAGAAATGGCAAAGCAACTATCATCAATGCATCCCAGTGCATTGGGCACGGAGCATGTTTTCATGCATGTCCAACCGAAGCCATTAGCTTACGCATCGGAACCGAAAAGCGTGGTGTTGATCTTCCACATGTAAATCAGAACTTTGAGACAAACGTACCAGGAATCTTTATTGCCGGAGAATTAGGTGGCATGGGTCTGATAAAAAATTCGGTAGAACAAGGCAGACAGGCGGTTGACAATATTGTTAAATCGATTAAGAAAAATCATTCGGCCACGTACGATTTGATCATAGTTGGCGCAGGGCCTGCTGGAATTTCTGGTTGCTTGAATGCAAAGAAGCATGGATTAAAATTCTTGCTTCTTGAACAGGATACTTTAGGTGGTACTGTTTTTACTTTTCCTCGGAAAAAAATTGTAATGACCTCTCCAATGGATCTACCTCTTTATGGGAAGATTAAACTTTTCGAGACTAGTAAAACTGAGTTGCTTGATTTGTGGCAAACAGTGTTAAAGAAAAACAATATTTCCGTTAATGAGAATTCAAAGGTAGAGTCTATTGTTCCAGCAGATGGAATATTTAAAGTTTCAACCATAAAAGGTGATGAATTTTCCTCTGCAGCCATTTTGCTAGCCATAGGTCGGCGTGGAACACCAAGAAAATTGAATATTCCCGGAGAAATGAAGGAAAAAGTGGCATATCGCCTTTTGGAACCCGAGGCAATATCTAGTAAGCATGTAATTGTTGTAGGAGGTGGTGACTCTGCTGTTGAATCAGCCCTACTCCTAGCAGATCAAAACCATGTAATCCTCTCCTACCGCAATGAGGTTTTTAATCGAATTAAACCACAAAATAGTATGGCCTTGAATAAGGCTGTCGCTGAAGGAAAAATTGAGGTTCGGTTAGGTTCTAATCTTTTATCAATTGAAGACGATACAGTTACACTTTCGGTAGGTAAAGAGAGTGAAAATCTTACATTAAAAAATGATCTTGTCTATATTTTTGCAGGAGGCGAACTACCAACTCAATTCCTGGAAAAAGCTGGAATTAAAATTACGAAGAAATTTGGTGAAACAGTTTTGAAACATTAGTGGTAAGTCAAAAACAATACAAATATGCACGGTAAATCAGGAATATCTTTTGGAGTTTTTCTTACGTTGATGTTGCTGTTTTTTAATACTACAGCACAAATTTCACCCGGTGATTTATCTAACCCACACTCGCATCTCGAAGGTATTTCAAATTGTACTCAATGCCATGTTCTAGGCAGCAAAGTAGCTAGCGAAAAATGTTTGGCTTGCCATACAGAAATTAATCTTCAAAAAGGGTATCATTCATCCACTGATGTTAAGGGGAAACAGTGTTTTGACTGCCATAACGATCATCATGGAAAAAACTTTCAGCTTATTCGCCTTGATGTTAAAACTTTTAACCATAATCTTACAGGATTTTCTTTGTCTATTCCCCACTCTAAAAAGGAATGTAAAGATTGTCACAACGCTAAATCCATTTCAGATCAGAAGATAAAGGCAAAAAATTACACCTACATGGGTTTAAACAGGGAATGTTTAAGCTGCCACGAAGATTATCACCAGAAAACACTTTCTTCAACTTGTTTGAATTGTCATAATCCCGATGCATTTAAGCCAGCCACTAAATTTAATCATGCTAACGCTAAATTTCAATTGGTGGGAAAACATGCTAATGTGGAGTGTTTAAAATGCCATAAAGTTGATGTGAAAGACGGGAAAAGATTTCAGGAGTTTCAGGGAGTTGCACATACTAATTGTACTAATTGCCATAAAGATCCTCATCAGAATCAGTTCGGACAAAATTGTCGACAATGCCATAGCGAGGAATCATTCCATGCAATTAAGGGTAAAAACTTTGATCACAGTAAGACAAACTTCAACCTTGTGGATAAACACCTCAGCGTTGATTGCAAATCGTGCCATAAGACAAAGCTTACCGATCCAATTAAACATGATCGTTGTACCGATTGTCATACCGATTACCACAATAACCAGTTTGTTAAAAACAACATTTCGCCCGACTGCTCCCAATGCCATTCTACAAAAGGTTTTAACTTATACACATTTACAATTGAACAGCATAATATAGGCCCCTTCCCTCTACTTGGTGCTCATGCACCAGTAACTTGTAACCAATGTCATAAGAAACAGGAGAAATGGAGTTTCAAGGATATTGGGAAAAATTGTAAAGATTGTCATACCGATTACCACAATAATCAATTTTCTAAAAACGGAGTATCACCTGATTGTTCGCAATGCCACGTTGTGAAAGGATTTAATTTTGTCACTTACACTATTGAGCAACACAATAAAAGTTTGTTCCCACTTTTGGGTGCGCATATGGCAACAGCATGTAATGAATGTCACAAAAAACAGGAGAAGTGGAGTTTCAAGGATATTGGTAATAATTGCAAAGATTGCCATACAGATATACACCAAACCTATATTCCATCAAAATACTATCCCAACGCAAATTGCAAAATCTGTCATAATGAATCCCAATGGGAAGATGTTTCATTCGACCATTCAAAAACCAACTTCAAACTAACTGGTGCACATCTTAAACGAAACTGTAAAGAATGTCACTTTAAAAAAGATGTAGGTGGAAATGAACAGCAAAAATTTACTGGGTTACCATCAAATTGTTCAAGTTGCCATACCGATAATCACTTTAAACAGTTTGAGAAAAACGGGATAACAAATTGTACTGAATGCCATAGTACCGATAATTGGAATGATTCTAAATTCGATCACAATACAGCAGCTTTTAAACTTGATGGTAAACATATTAACGTACCTTGCATAAAATGCCATAAACCACAACAAGAAGGATCACAGACTTATGTTAAATATAAACTAAAAACATTCACATGCGAATCTTGTCACTCTTGATCATCCCTGCATTGCTAATCGTTTTAAATCAGAAGACCCAATCGCCTCATGGTGCTGATTTTAAGGTTAGCTGCAAAACATGTCATAGTTCCAAAGGTTGGCAACTTGATAAGGAAGTATACTCCTTTGACCACAACACAACTAGATTTCCGCTTGTTGGTCGTCATGCTGATGTGAATTGTAGGCAATGCCACCAAACGCTTATATTTAAAGGAGCAAAAAACAAATGCAACGAATGTCATACAGATGTGCATAAAACAACAACTGGCCCTGACTGCTCACGTTGCCACACTCCAAATTCATGGTTGGTAAACAATATAAGTGAAATTCATCAAATGAGCCACTTCCCATTGCTGGGTGCTCACAAAACTGCCGATTGCATTCAGTGTCACAAATCTGAGAGCCAAACTAGTTTTGATGTTGCTGGCGTAAATTGCATCGACTGCCACCGTCAAAACTACATGGCAACCACAAACCCCAATCACATTCAGGCAGGATTTTCTGAGGATTGTTCCACTTGCCATCCATCAACCTCAATGCAGTGGAGTGGTGCAGGTTTTAATCATAGTTTCTTTGCTCTTGTACAAGGGCACGCAACCCCAAAATGCTCTGATTGTCACACAACAGGAAGATATTCAGATGCAAAAACTGATTGTTACTCATGCCATCAAAAGGATTACACCTCAACAACAGATCCAAATCATAGCGCATCCAGTTTTCCTACAACTTGTGGGAATTGCCATACTCTTAATCCCGGATGGAAGCCTGCAAGTTTTGATCATGGAAGTTTCCCTCTTACATTAGGTCACTCTGGACCAAAGTGTATCGATTGTCATACAAGCGGCACATATAGTTCATTATCTACCGATTGCTACACATGCCACCAAAAGGATTATGCAGGAACTAATAATCCTAACCATAGCGCATCAGGTTTTTCCACAGTTTGCACGCAGTGCCATACAACCAATCCGGGTTGGACTCCAGCCAAATTCGACCATAGCAAATTTCCACTTACGTTAGGTCACTCTGGACCAAAATGCTCCGATTGCCATATCAATAACAATTACGCTTCAACTTCTACGGATTGCTATTCATGCCATCAAAAGGATTTTCAATCCACAACAAACCCTAATCACAGCACTTCCGGTTTTTCAACAGTATGTACTCAATGTCATACAACTAATCCGGGTTGGAAGCCAACAACCTTTAATCATAGTAGTTTTGCGCTCACGCTTGGGCATTCAACGCCAACCTGTAATGATTGTCATAAAGGAAACTACACCTCAACATCATCGGATTGTATCACATGTCATCAAACTGATTACAATAAAACGGTCAATCCTAATCATCAAACATTAGGATTTTCAAGCGTATGTACACAATGCCATACAACTAATCCCGGTTGGAAACCGGCATCGTATCTGCAACACGATAGCCAATCATTTCCAATATATTCTGGAAAACATAGAAATCAATGGAACTCATGCACCGACTGTCATTCAAATCCTTCGAGTTATGCGCAATTTACCTGTATCAGCTGCCATGAACATAACAAAACTGATATGGACAATAAGCATAGAGGGAGAACAGGTTACTCCTATGACAGTCCTTCTTGCTTCCATTGTCATCCAAGAGGAACTAGTGATTAATGTTGATTTATGAGAAAAATACTTTTTGCAATTTGTTTTATCGTCTTTGGTAATACGCTTTTCGGACAAGTGACTGGTGTACAACTATCTGGTCAAGTTACTTTTATGAGTTCCGAAAATGTTTACGTAAAATTCAATTCCACTAAAGGTATCTCTATTGGCGATACGCTCTACTCCTCACTTAACGGTAACATAACACCAGTTCTGAAGGTTAACAACCTGTCGTCAACTTCATGCGTTTGCTCATTGCTATCACAAGTAAGTCTCTCTGTTGCCGATAAGATTATAGCAAAACCCAAGACTATTAAAGTAAATCAACAAGAAAAGGTTATTGAAAAAACTATTACAGAAAATCAAATTCAAGAGACTAAAAAACCAGATAAAAAACATATAGATAGCGAATACAGTGAAAAAGTTAGAGGAAATATTTCAACTAGTTCCTATTCTTATTTCTCAAATACTGCCGCCAAAAACTCTCAACTCTTTCGATATACATTTTCAATTAATGCTGACAATATCTCAAATTCCAGATTATCTTTTGAAAGCTATTTATCATTTAGACATAAGATTGGTGACTGGGCTGAAGTAAAGAGTAATGTTTTTAATGCTCTGAAAGTATATGATTTGGCGGTAAGATATGATCTTAACAAAACTACTCAAATCAGCTTTGGTCGCAAATTGAATTCAAGGATTTCCAGTATTGGAGCAATGGATGGACTTCAATTTGATAAAAAGATAAAAGGATTTGGTTTTGGTGCTGTTGTTGGTTCAAGACCCGATTATATGGATTATGGTTTTAACTCCAAACTCCTTCAATATGGAGCATATCTGGCATTTGATACTAAATCAGAAAATACATTTACCGAAAGTTCAGTAGCGTTCATGAATCAGATGAATGGTTCCAAAACCGATCGTAGATTTCTTTACCTTCAACACTCAAATTCACTCATTAAGAACATTTACTTTTATAGTACATTCGAATTAGACTTATATAAAGTTAATAATAATCAACCTCAAAATACCGCAAATCTTACAGGAATGTACCTGTCGTTACGGTATCGGATGACTAAGAGGTTAACTTTAACTGGCTCATACGATGCACGAAAAAATATTATTTACTATGAGTCGTTCAAAACCCTAATTGATAGTACTTTTGAAAAGGAGAAACGGCAAAGTTACAGACTTCAAGCAAATTACCAGATTACAAAGAGTATTATGTTTGGGTTGCAAGGAGGTTA
Organism: Bacteroidales bacterium; assembly: GCA_013376985.1. GTDB lineage: Bacteria > Bacteroidota > Bacteroidia > Bacteroidales > Tenuifilaceae > UBA8529. Next base: position 39,925 of record JACABB010000025.1, on the reverse strand, counting down.
CAGATCGTTGAAATCGGATCCACATCCTGCCTACAACGCATACGGCTATTTATCCTTCTACAATATCCCAGGTATAAATATTTCAGCTACTGTTTCAGGTACTTATTTGAAATCAAACTATTTAATAGGAGAAATTTACGGGATCAACATTTCCCGAGACATTTTGAAAGGAAAACTTCAAACTGAACTTGGATGTCGTTTTTTAGATTACGATCTTGTAATAAGCAAGTTAGATATCCATCAACAAGTAGGCGATATAAATCTTTCATGGCAAATCTATAGGAATATCTTACTATCCGTAAACTACGAAGGAACTTTCCAGCAAAAGGATAGGTTTAACACAATCTATGGGCAACTCAGAATTAGGTTCTAATGTGAGGGGTTAGCAATAATAAAACACTATACATAGTAATTGTTAACTATTTTTGGTTGAAAATCTATAAAATATTAATTGAAAGATATATATAAAGATTCATTCAGTATAGTTTTCGACACTACCACTAGATAAAAATTTTGTCACGATTGAACCCATTGCAGTCACGGTATGAATCATTTTACTATTTTTGTTCAATTTTAAATTATAATACAATTGGAATCTGTAAAGCTTATTAGCCCCTCGCGCGCAATTGCCATAGTTGTTTCAAATATGATAGGTGTTGGAGTTTACACAAGCCTTGGATTTCAAGCCATGGGAATCAACTCAATTCTTGCTCTAATATTTATTTGGATAACAGGTGGTATAGTTGCTATTTGTGGTGCACTAACGTATGGGGAGTTGGCAGCACGGATGCCACGCTCCGGTGGTGAATATATCTTTTTATCAAAATTATTTCACCCGTCATTTGGCTTCTTATCAGGGTTTATATCCATGACAATTGGGTTTGCTGCACCTATGGCCATGTTGGCGATAGCCTTGGGCACATATGCTGGTAACTTTTTGGCTATTTCTCCAATTGTAATTGCAATTGCTGTAATAGTGATTCTTACAATATTAAATTCAAGCAGTTTTAGGATTGGAGCCAATTTCAATTTTATTGCCACTACAATAAATATTGTTTTAATTATTGCTTTCTGCATCTTCGGCCTATTCAAAGGACATCACGCTGATTTTCACTTCACGGCTCATGTAAGTGATATTAAGCAAATTTTCAGCTCTTCGTTTGCAGTTTCACTAGTTTATGTTTCATTTGCTTACTCGGGATGGAATTCAGCAGCCTATATTACCCATCAAATAAAAGATCCTGTTAAGAATCTTCCATTTATTCTAATAATTGGAACTCTTATAGTAATGATTTTATACACTCTCCTCAACTTCATATTTCTTTACGCTGTTCCAATTCCAGAACTATCGGGTAAGATAGATGTTGCTTTTATAGCAGCACAAAAAATATTTGGTGAAACTGGAGGGAAATTTGTTGCTGTACTTATTTCAATAGGTCTAATTGCATCAATAAACTCATTACTAATCCTTGGGCCTAGAGTTAGCCAAGCAATTGCATTAGATTACAAAGCAATTCATTGGTTTGGCATTGAAAATAAGCACGGTGCGCCAGTCTACTCTACAATCTTTTTAACCATTATTTCGCTCCTTCTTATTTGGACATCGACCTTTGAGCAAATAATGACAATAATTGGCTTCACCCTAAGTATTTTCACAATATCTTCAGTATCTGGAATATTCGTACTTAGATATAGGTTGAAAAAGAATGGCGAAAATATCTATCATACATTTGGATACCCATATATTCCACTACTCTTTATATTAATTGAGGGCTGTATGATGATTTATGTGTTTCAGAACAAACCATTACAATCATTAACTGGAATTGCAATAACTTTAATAGGATTTATATTCTACTACATACTAATTAAATCGAAGAAACATGTCAACTAGAAAACTCATTGTTTGTCTTGCACTGTTACCCGTAATAGCCCTTTCGTGCAATTCGAAACCTGCAAACGTTAAAACCTCTGCTGATACTACAGTAATAAAAAGGATTACATTCCCTTACGATACTATCATCGATAATAGAGTTGCGTTTATTTCAGGTGTTGCTCATGGTAAAACAGAGTGTTTAAGAGGTCTTGATACAACAACCAAATGGAAGTCATTTTCTTACGCAATGGATTCAATGTTCAAAAAAATTGAAGTTAATCGTTTGCAGAAAATGAGAGATTGGGCTGATAGTGAGCTGGTAAATAATCAAGCCCCAACAACAGTATTCTACCCATTTTCAGGACCCGATTTCCTTAACGCAAATGTTTTCTTTCCAAAGGCTCAAAATTATATAATGATTGCCCTCGAGCCAATTGGCGATATACCAAACCTTTGCAAGATGCAACCCAAAGGGATAAACAACTACCTTACAAATGTAAATCACTCTTTGTCAGATATATTTATGCGCAGCTATTTCATCACCATGAAAATGCTTGGCGCACTAAATAAAGATAGCGTAAACGGTACGGTTCCCTTAATCAGCCTATTCATAAAACGTACAGGCCATAATATTGTGTCGATTAAACCGATTGGTGTTGATCCGACTGGCAACTGGAAATATTTGGATAGCTTAAAAAGCATGAAAGGTGTTACAAAAGGTGTAAAGATTGATTTTGTTGATGTTGATTGCGATAAACCACAATCCGTATTCTACTTCAAAACCGATTTATCTGATAATGGGCTAAACCTCAATCCAGGATTTAGAAAATACCTATCACATCTACCTAACTCATATTCTTATTTAAAAGCAGCCTCCTATCTAATGCAGTGGAAAGAGTTTTCGATGATTCGTAATACAATTTTCGAGAAGAGTGATTGTATTCTTCAGGATGATTCTGGCATTGGATACCAGTACTTTGATAAAACAAAATGGGATATTCGCCTTTATGGTAAATACCAAAAACCCAACAAGGAATTTGGAAACATCAATGAGCCTGATTTAGCTAAAGCATACAAAGATTCAGTTTACCGAAAAGTACCTTTTGTACTTGGCTATAACTGGAAAACAAAGTCAATTAACATGCTTTATGCTGTTAAAAAAGGTAAAATGAAACTGCCCGTCGGGAAGTAAATGAAGCGACTTAGTGGTATTCTTATAGCTTTATTTTGCTTTACATTTGCCGCAAAATCGCAGTTTACCGATTCCATACAAAAAATAATTGATACTGATACCTCCTTGATAATCAAGGAGGTGTTTTCACATGCAAAATACTATAGGCTAAAAATTATTTTCACCGAAGTTTCAACCGATGACTTTGGTTATAAAAAACTATCTACCTGGCATTTCCGTGATACTGTTACCGAATACTTTTACCCTGCGAGTTTAGCCAAAATACCTTTGGCTTTAACAACTATGCAGTTTATGAACGAAAAAAAGGTTTTTAATTCTGATCTTTCCGACATCCTAATCGACTCATCCAATTATGTGAAAGAGAGACCACTATACGATGATATGATGCTAATGCTATCTGCTAGCGATAATCGTGCATTCAATAGGATTTATAATATGGTGGGTTGCAAGTATATCAATATTAACCTAATTAAAAAGAAGTATTTAAATACAATTATTATTCATCGGTTTGAATCGGGTAGCACAAATTATCACCAAACCGCATTACCAGTTACAGTTGTAAATTCAACTTGTGATACTATTTATAGGCATCCTGCAGATCCTATCTACTCTCCCATTCGGCATGGTATGGCGGATAGCCTTATTGGGATTGGATACTTCCTCAATGATTCCTTGATTCCAAAACCTAAAAGTTTTAAATTCCACAATTATGTCGATATCCGAGATATTCATGATATGATGATATCTTTAAAGTACCCAAATTTAGTAAATCGAAATCCTTTTAATATTACTGAAAATCAAAGAGAAACAATAATTAAATTCCTTAAAACAAGCCCTTTACACCCAAATACAACCGATTACTCTGATACTTCTGTATTCCATCCTAATTTCCTGCGGTTTACACTTTTTGGTCGCGATAAAAAAATTCAATATCCTAACATCGAATACTTCAATAAATCCGCAATGGCTTATGGCTTTCTTGCAGATTGCTCCTATCTGAAAGATACAGTAAATAACGTGGAATTCTTTCTATCAATCTACATGTACGTTAACAAGGATGAGATCCTTAATGATAACAAGTATGAGTACGATGATATAGGAGTTCCGTTTATGAAACGGTTTGGGGAACTTATCTACTCGAGGATGAAGAGAAAAAAAGAGAACTAAGTTTAGATTGATAGATACGATATTGATAAGCAAACATAAATCAATATGAAACTAAAATTGGCAATCTTCTCAATGATCTTTCTTATCCTATTCAATTTTATAACTAAGTCACAAAATAATACAGTGTTCCCTTTTGAGATATGTCAGGATAGAATAGTTATTCATTATCCTGTAAAAGATACTTCTTTAAAATTTATTTTTGATTCAGGTTCAAACTTAAATATTATAAATCTTGACAAAGCACATCTATTAAATGCAAAATTTAGCGACGAGGTTAATAAAATTAATGTTAGTTATTTTGACTTAAAATTAAAAAGGACTAATTATATAGATGAGAATATTTTTGGAGGGCGTTGGTGTTCAATTGATAAGTACCTTATTTTGAAAACTGAATGTAATATTGATGGTTTAGTTGGTGCTTCTGAATTACTAAAGAAATATACAATTGATATTTGTTTTGCTGAAAACTTAATTAAAATAATTGATCGTAATGCCAAACCAACTTGCTCGGCAAATATTGAAGTTTTGGCTATTGACAAACCATCTAAAGGATATGAAACAGATGTCAGCTTATTCACGGGAAATGCAGTTTCAGTTTCTGGAGAAATCCTATTGTCTGATACTTCAAAAATCAACACTCAATTTCTCATTGATACAGGATCTAAATTTGAGATTGCCCTAATGGTAACTGATAGTTCAATAATTAGAAATCTAAGCTGTGGTAAAGAAAAATATGACAATTTTATTGGTTTAAAAAAGGTGTTAGACTACACCTTTTTGAAATATCGATTATTCAAAAACCAGTATTCATCAAATATTAAGGCATTTATTTTTTATCAAGAACCAAATATTTTTTCGATTTTTGGATCAAGAAAAATAGGTGCCCTGTTGGGTATACCTTTTTTGAAAAGATATGAATCTGTAATTATTGATAATTTTGAAAAGAAATTGTACCTAGTTAACTAATTGAAAAAACAACTTGTAACCTTTCAACCTAATCTTCTGGAATTACCACAGGAAAATCGTAATCAAATTTTAGGAAATGTGGCTTTTCAAGGATATAGGACATAAAATCCATATACGCATCGGAGAATCTGAACTTATTAATATCATAGTAAACACCAGGCAAAGGGTGGTTACAGATTTCTCCCATATCTATTGAAGTTGTATTAAACTCCTCTAATTCTTGATATTTGCAAGTTTTTTTAAGAACTGGCATTTGTCCATAGTCTTCACGCAAAAGTAAATCAACTACTTTATCGGCAAGTGTAGTGGTTAGCCGACGATCATATAATCTACATTCACCAGATCTTGCATAGTAGCCGGTTGATTCAGCCCTAGCCTGAATTCCTAATTTATTTGATATTTCGGATGCAACAATTCCACTTATTCCTCCAAAGCGTGGGTGTCCAAATTCATCCACCTCGGAGCTGGCATAAACAACATCAGTCTTATCTGTAACAGCATCGTACCAACGTACTCCCTCGGAAACAGAAATAACTAATGATTTTTTAGGGGATCGTAAATATTCCTCCTTAACACACTCCAAGAAAAAATCCTTTCGCTCCTTTGTAATTTCAAACTCAGGGATAAGAGCCATTTCAGCACCTCCAAAAGATGCTCCTCCATTCAACCACCCAGCATCGCGACCCATTACTTCAAGCACAATAATTCTTGAATGGGATTCGGCTGTTGTTCTAATTCTCCCTGCATACTCCATTACTCCTTTGGCAGCAGATGGGAATCCAGGACAGAGAACCGCTTCAATTTCTTTACCATTAAAATTGTGCATTGTTCTTGTCCTTAAATCATTATCGATTGTTTTGGGGAATCCAATAACAGGAATATTGTATTTTTCGTAAAGGGCTTTGGCTACCCCATTGGTATCATCGCCACCTATTGTAACAATTACATCGATTTTATATCGCTCAAGATTTCTCAATACCTGTGGTACACGATCTTCTGGATTTTTATTCGATGGAAATGGATTTGTTCTACTCGAACGTAAGGCCGTTCCTCCGTAAAACCCATCGTATGGTTGATTGGTAAGGTCTAAAACATCTCCATTACCCAGTAGGCCTTTCCATCCATGCCGAATACCATAAACTTTGTACCCTAAAAATGAAGCCCTATTTCTAATTGCTTCAATGCTTGAATTTATTGCTGGCGTATCACCCCCACCAGTTAGTATTGCTAGGGTTTTTCCATGAAACAGTTTATGTTCGCACCTCATAAAAAGTGTTTTAGTTATTCTTAATGAGTAAATTCAATGATTTAATGGCCAATTATAGAATAATATTAATATGGGTAGCAAATGTAAAAATTTTCAGCCAAAACTCACTATGCAAACGTTTGATATTACGTTTTATGATTCTTATAGAGGTAAAACAACCGCCTCCTCTTAAAAGCATTCCATAGTAAATCATAACCTTTCTTCCAAAAAATAGAATCAATTATAGCAATCAATTAGTCCTCCTCTTCAAGGAGGATTGGAAGGTTATTTAAGAGATTTTAGGTTGATAGTTTAAGAAGCAAAAGTTAGTAATTCAACTATTTGCAGCAAACCAAACAACTCCGTTTAATAGAACACAACCATATTTAACCATTTTTGATATATTTATGTATAAAAAAATAAAATATAAAACAACAGTAAGCTATCTTTAGAAAATTCACCATATATAATATATAAAAAAGATGAAAAAACTTACCATACTCCTTATCCTTATCTATGTAACCTCGATAGGGCAAATACCAGCGCATCCCATAGATAATTCAAAACAAACCGAAATAGATGGAATACAGGGTAGCAATAATACTACCGCAATACAAGGAAGCGACATCAATAAAATAGCACAGGATGATGAAAGTGATATCACAAACTCAACCTCAAAAACAAACGAATTTCAAGAATGGATATCCAACACCAATAACCTATTTATATTACTTATATCCATAACTACTTTTATTGGATTAATTTGGGGTTCCCAACTCCTAAAGAAAAAGCCAAAAGAGCAAATGGTCAGGCAAACTTCTAGTAATTTAGCTAAAAATGGAATAAGCGAAACACATAACAATAATACCATTACCGTAATACAAGGCGAAGGCAACATTAAAAAACACAACCTGCTCGATGAAAAAGATGCCCAACAATTCCTTGAATATTTAAGAAACCTGCCCAACCTGAACGATAAAATAAAGCAGTTACTGAAATACAATAAAGCAACCCTTGAAACAATCACCAAAATTTATGATAAAATTACCGACGAAGGTGTTTTTAGCCCCGATAAATTTTCTGAAAGATATGAGAATGTAATTACACAAAATGATAATTTAAAAGTAACTCTCGAAAAGCATAGGAAGCAAACCACCAATCCCGATTTTACAAAAGCATTGGAGGAGGCCATTCAGAAATTAGAGGAGTACGATAACGATGGCTACCAAAAAGTATTAGAGAATTATAAAACCAAAAAAGGAAATAAAATTAAGGAAGAACTAAAAGACGTTGCACAGGCCTCCTATCTACAAGCCCAAAACAATTACAATAATTTCAGCTATTCTGCAGCCTTAGCTCAAATCAGCAAGGCGTTAGAGAATGATAAAGAAAATGTTGATTACCTATTCTTAAAGGCGCAAATCTATTCTGAAATAGCAAACTATGACGAAAGTCTTGCTCTTTACCTTAAAATAATTACACACAATAACAACGATACTTTAAAATCTAACGCCTATAATAACATTGGCTTAGTGTATCATGAAAAGGGTGATTACGACCAGGCTCTTGAGTACTTTGGTAAGGCATTAGCAATTAATGAAAAAATATTCGGGAAAGAGCATCTCCTCACCATCACCTCGTATAATAATATTGGCTTGGTGTACAAAAATAAAGGTGACTATGACCAAGCCTTAGAGTACTACCGCAAAGTATTAGCTATTGATGAAAAAGTATTCGGAAATAACCACTCAAGCATTGCCGCCTCGTATAGTAACATTGGCTTGTTGTATTATCATAAAGCTGATTATGACCGAGCGCTGGGGTACTACCGCAAAGGGTTGGCTATACAAGAACAAATACTCGGCAAAGACCATCCCAACATCGCCACCTCACATAGCAACATTGGCTTGGTGTACAAAAATAAAAGTGACTATGATCAAGCCCTGGAATACTACCGCAAAGGGTTGACTATTCGAGAAAAAGTACTGGGGAAAGACCACTCCCTCACCGCCACCTCGTATAATAACATAGGGGAGGTGTATAATGACAAAGGCGACTATGACCAAGCCCTTAAGTATTATGGCAAAGCATTAATTATTGATGAAAAAGTACTGGGGAAAGACCACCCCCTCACCGCCATCTCTTATAGTAACATTGGCTTAGTATACTATAATAAAGGGGAATACGACCAAGCATTGGAGTACTACCGCAAAGGGTTAGCAATTGATGAAAAAGTACTCGGTAAAGACAACCTCGGCATCGCCACTTCTTATAATAACATTGGCTTAGTTTATAAGGAAAAAGCCGATTATGGTAAAGCATTGGAATACCATAAAAAGGCATTAATCATTGATGAAAAAGTACTCGGGAGCGACCACCCCAGTACCGCCTTTACTTATAATAACATTGGCTCTGTTTATAAGGAAAAGGCCGATTATACCAAAGCGTTGGAATACTATGGCAAAGCGTTAGCCATTAGAGAAAAAAAACTCGGATTAGAACATCCCAACACCGCCACATCATATAATAACATTGGCTCCATTTATAAGGAAAAGGGCGATTATACCAAAGCCATGGAGTACTATAGCAAAGCGTTAGCTATTCGAGAAAAAATACTTGGTACGGAACACCCTAGAACCGCCACCTCGTACAGTAACATTGGTATTGTATATAAAGAAACAGGCGATTATGAAAAAGCATTGGAGTACTTCAGAAAAGCATCGGCTATTTTGGAAAAACTATCAAGTAAAGAACACCCCAATACAGCCACTTTGTATATCAACATTGGTTTGTTGTATCACGAAATAGGCAATTACGACAAAGGATTAGAATACTACGGAAAAGCATTAGCCATTCAGGAAAAAATATTCGGCACCGAACACTCCGCCATTGCCAACTCCTATAGCATCATTGGCGGAATGTATGATGCAAAAAACGATTACGACAAAGCATTGGAGTACTACGGAAAAGCATTATTCATTCAGGAAAAAGTATTTGGTACAGAACACTCCACCACCGCCAACTCGTATAGCAACATTGGCGAGATGTACGATGCAATGAACGATTACGATAAAGCATTGGAATTCTATGAAAAATCATTAGCCATTCTCGAAAAAATATTCGATAAAAACCACCCCAACACCATAATCACCACCGAAAATATCGGATTACTGCTCATTACAAAAGGCGAGAACGAGAAAGGGCTAAGCTACATGGCAAAAACACCCTTCTCCGAACTATCGGCCTACAACAAATCCGATTACCTAAACAGCTACGGAGGATTTGTTTTTGAAAAAGAGAGACACAAAGAGGCATTAAACTTTTACCAGCTAGCCCTTGAATTCTTAGAAAAAAGCAACACACCCATAACCGATGCCCTATGGGCAAACATCTACCAAAACATGGCAAACGCATACAGCCATAATGGGCAAAAAGAAAAAGCACTGCCATTATTCGAAAAAGCACTCCTGCTATGTAAAGATGTAGAAGAAGGAATCGTAGACATCGAAGAAATAAAAAAGAACTACCAAGAATGCGAATCAAAATAGCAACCCCATAAACCTGCCAGAGTCTGCAAAACCTGGCAGGTTCAACCAACCCTAAACCCTATAACCCCGATAAAAAATCAGAACCCCCAAGCACTACACACAAAACACCATACACTATACACCAAACGCTATCAAATAATCGCAATATGCGATATATTTATCGCAAGATGTGATATAATTATACCGAAACACCTTCCGAGACTGTCGCAATGTCAGAAATGATTCTTACAATGCCAATCAACGCTGTCGCAATGTCATAAAACAATCGCAAGATGTGATATATTTATCGCACTTTGCGATATTTTTACATGGAAACGCCTTCCGAGAATGCCGCGAAGCCATCCAAGAGTTCAGAAATGCCATCCGTGAATACTGCGAAGCCACCCATAGATAATGCAATGCCACCCAACAACCCCGAAATACCATCCGTGAATAGATTATAAGGAAGTATAAAGTCAATTGTGTAAACAGAATAGAAATGTAAAGTGAAAGTGTAAAGTCAATCGTGTAAACTGATTGTAAAAAGCGACTCCCCTCCTTTTTTAAGGGAGGTAAATTATGCATCCCCAAAAAGAACTGTTTAACAAAACACAACCACATCCAAACATTTTTAGTATAATTGTGTATAAACTGTTAAATATATAAACGGGTTAAGAGCTACCATCTGTAGTTTCACCATTATAAGGTAAATAGATCCGTTTTTGTCATCCTGAGCGAAAGCGAAGGAGCTATTTTCCATTATTAATAGAGATGGTTGCTTTCAGCGAATCCTTCGAATTTCGCTTCGTTCAGCATGAAAAAAGCATTAACTAAACGATATTGATATATATAAGCAAACTTAAAACACATGAAAAAACTCACCATCCTCCTCATCCTTATCTACGCCACCTCAGTAGCGCAAGCAGTAAAGCAGCCAACAGATAGTTTAAACAAATCCCAAATAAACGGGGTACAGGGCAACAATAATAACATTACCGTAATACAAGGCAATAACAACACAATAGGCAACAACAATAAAGTAGCACAGGATAGTAAGAACGATAGCACAGCCTCAACCCCAAAACCAGGCGGATTTCAGGAGTGGATATCCAACACCAACAACCTATTTATATTACTTGGTTCCATAGCCGCCTTTATTGCATCGGTTTGGGCAGGAATACAAACCCTAAAGAAAATCCGTAAAAGAAAATGAAACATTTATAATAATAGTCTTCCATCTGTACCCTTAAAAACAAAAAAATACATACATGAAAAAACTCACCATACTCCTCATCCTTATCTACGCCACCTCGGTAGCGCAGGTAAAATTGCCTCTAGAAAATTCAAACAAATCCCAAATAAGCGGAATACAAGGGAGTAATAACATCATTACCGTAATACAAGGCAATGGCAACATTGTAAAATATAACCTACTCGATGAAAACGATGCTCCAAAATTTCTTGAATATTTAAGAAACCTGCCTAACCTGAACGACAATATAAAGCAGATATTGAAATACGATAAAACAACGCTTGATATAGTCACTAAAATATATGCTAAAATTACCGATGAGAGCGTTTTTAGTCCCAAAAAATTCTTAGAATGTTACGTGGAAAAAGAAAAAGAAACCGAAAAATTAAAAAAAGAACTCGAAGAGCTTAGAAAGCAAACCACCGATGCCGATTTTACTAAAGCATTAGAGGAGGCTAACAAAAAATTGGAGGAGTATGATAACGATGGCTACCAAAAAGTATTAGAGTATTATAAAACGAAGAAAAAAAACAAGGTAAACCAAGAGCTAAAAGAAATTGCGCAAGCTTCATACTTACAGGCTCAAAACAATTACGATAATTTTAGCTACTCTGCGGCCTTGTCCCAAATTAACGAGGCATTAGAGTATGATAAAGAAAATATCGATTACCTATTTTTAAAGGCGGATATCAATTTTGATATACCAAATTATGATGAAAGCCTTGCCCTTTTTATTAAAATAATTACATACAATATTAACGATACTTTAAAATCTAGTGCATATAATAACATTGGTGTAGTGTATTGCCATAAAGGTGATTATAACCAAGCTCTGGAGTATCACCGCAAAGCATTAGCTATTGATGAGAAAGTATTCGGGAAAGACCACTCTAGCACAGCCACCTCGTATAGTAACATTGGTACGGTATATGATTATAAGAATGATTACGACCATGCCTTGGAGTACCTTGGCAAAGCATCAGCTATTGATGAAAAGGTACTCGGGAAAGACCACCCCGACATAGCCACCTTGTATAATAACATTGGGGAGGTGTATAGTGATAAAGGAGATTATGACCGAGCCATGGAGTACTTCAGCAAAGCATTAACTATTGACGAAAAAGTACTCGGAAAAGACCATCCCAATACAGCTACCACATATAATAACATTGGTGGGGTGTATAGTGGTAAAGGAGATTATGACCATGCCTTGGAGTACCTTGGCAAAGCATTAACTATTGACGAAAAAGTACTCGGAAAAGACCATCCCAGCACAGCCACCTTGTATATTAACATTGGCGTGGTGAATAAAGCTAAAGGTGATTATGCTCAAGCGTTGGAGTGCTTTGGCAAAGCATTAACTATTGACGAAAAAGTACTCGGAAAAGAACACCTCAGCACTATAACCATCTATGAGAATATCGGTTTACTGCTTATTGCAAGAGGTGATAAAGAAAAAGGATTAAACTATATGACAAAAACCTCTTTCTCGAAAATGCCAGCCCACGAAAAATCATACATCTTAAATTGGCTAGGAGTATTTAATTTAAAAAAAGGTAAATACAAGGAGGCCTTAAATTTTCACCAGTTAGCTCTTGAGTTTTTAGAGGAGAGTAATACTCCTAAAACGGATGCCTATTGGGCAAACATCTACCAAAACATGGCAAATGCATATTGTCATTATGGGCAAAAGGATAAAGCATTGCCATTGTTTGAGAAAGCATTGTTACTTTGTAAAGATGTAAAAGAAGGAGAAATAGATATTGAGGCAATAAAAAAGAATTACGAGGAGTGTAAATCAAAATAGTGCTGGCAACGGGCTATAACCCTGACAGGGTTCAAAACCCTGTCAGGGTTGTAAACGAACAAACATCCTTAAACCCCATCATTCCAACCCTTTTAAAAGATTAGAACCCTTGTTAAACAATATATTCACTCTTTGCTAACTTTGCGAAAACTTTTAATACTTTGCGGTTAATCAAACTAACCAAACAGCCCATTAAACTTTAAAATTTATTCCTAGTCATACTACTTTCACTAATAAAACCTTAAACTATTTATATGAACCAAAAAATTCTTGTTTGTATAGCTGTAACTCTCCTATTGTTCTCCTGCGGCAAAAAGGAGCAACCTACAGAATCGATCATTGGCCCTAAAAAGCTAAAGATCGAAAATGGAATCTTAACCCCCGAAGTACTCTGGTCGTTCGGCCGATTAGGCGAAACAGCAGTATCACCAAATGGAAACCTCGTAGCCTATACCGTAAGCTGGTACTCAATTGAGGAGAACAAAAGCAACTCCGACCTATACATCATGAACTCCGATGGGAGCAACAAAAAACAGCTCACCTGCACCAGAGCAAGCGAATTCAACCCCGTTTGGATTAACGATAGTCAGATTGCATATCTATCAACCGAAGGCGAAACAGCTCAAATCTGGACAATTGGTGTAGACGGAAGCAACAAGAAAAAAATATCATCGTTTGAATCCGATATCAACGGCTTTCAAATCTCACCAAAGGGCGATAAAATCCTATTCATTAGTGAGGTTAAAGTTGATAAAAACACTGCCGATGTATACCCCGATCTTCCAAAAACAACTGGAATGATTATCACCGACTTGATGTACAGGCATTGGGATACATGGGAAGATGGACTTTACAGCCATGTTTTTGTTGCCGATCTTGCCGATGGTTTGGTTACAAATGTAAAAGATATTATGCCCGGCGAACCCTACGATAGCCCCCAAAAACCTTTCGGTGGAATGGAAGAAATATCATGGACCCCCGATGGAAAGCAGATTGCCTATACCTGCAAAAAGCTCAAAGGGAAAGCATACGCTTTTAGCACCAATTCCGATATCTACCTATATAATTTAGAGAATGGCAATGTAAAAAACCTTACCGAGGGTATGCCTGGGTACGACAAATGCCCCGTGTTCTCCCCCGATGGAAGCAAAATGCTATGGCTCTCGATGGAACGCCCCGGATTCGAAGCCGATAAAGATCGTTTATTCATGCTAGATCTTTCAACAGGCCAAAAAACCTACTTAACACCGAACTTTGACTATTCCGTATCAAACGTTCAATGGATACCCGATGGAAAAGCAATTTATATGATTGCTGGGGTTGAGGCAACCTATCAAATCTATAAGATGGACATAGGTACAAAGGAACTCAAACCCCTTACCCAAGGCAACCACGATTACCACTCATACACCATTGCTGGCAATAAACTAATTGGCGATAAGGTTAGCATCATCAAACCATCCGAAATTTATTCAATAGATCCCACCACGGGTAAAGAGGATGAATTATCTTTTATCAACAAAGACATTCTCGATCAGCTTACCATGCCAACAGTTGAGAAACGTTGGGTCAAATCCACCGATGGCAAAATGGTACACAATTGGGTTGTACTACCTCCCAATTTCGATAAAACAAAAAAATACCCAACATTACTTTTCTGCGAAGGAGGCCCACAGAGTGCAGTAAGTCAATTCTGGAGCTATCGTTGGAACTTCTCAATAATGGCATCAAGCGGATACATTGTTGTTGCCCCAAGCAGGAGAGGAACATTAACTTTTGGACAACAATGGACTGATCAAGTCAGTAAAGATCATGGTGGACAGGAGATGAAAGATCTTCTATCATCAATAGACGAGATAAGTAAAGATCCATGGGTAGATAAAGATCATTTAGGCGCAGTTGGTGCCAGCTATGGTGGCGAAACCGTATTCTGGTTAGCTGGAAATCATCATAAACGTTTTAAAGCATTTATTGCCCATTGTGGCGTTTTCAACTCCGAAATGGAGTATTTAACAACCGAGGAGATGTTTTTTGATCAATGGGAGAATGGCGGGGCTCCATGGGAAACCGATAATAAAGTTGCAATGCATAGCTACGCTCAAAGCCCACATAAGTTTGTGAAGAATTGGGATACACCAATCCTTATTGTACATGGTGGTAAAGATTTTCGTATTCCATACACTCAGGGAATGGCGGCCTTTAACACTGCACAGATGTTAGGAATTCCAAGTAAATTTTTAATCTTCCCCGACGAAAACCACTGGGTGCTTAAACCACAGAATGGGATTCTATGGCAACGTGAATTCTTTGGCTGGCTCGATAAGTGGCTAAAAGTAAAGTAAGGGGTAGAGAGATGTAAGTATAATGTCATGCTGAACGAAGTGAAGCATCTTTTGACAGATAAACCATTAGATACTTCGCTTCGCTCAGAACCGAGCTTGC
The DNA here is from genome assembly GCA_013376985.1 of Bacteroidales bacterium. Classification (GTDB taxonomy): domain Bacteria; phylum Bacteroidota; class Bacteroidia; order Bacteroidales; family Tenuifilaceae; genus UBA8529. Next base: position 24,450 of record JACABB010000025.1, on the reverse strand, counting down.
GAGTTCGGCGTAGCCAATGACAACTCACCTTGAGTTTATACTAAATTAGAGGCTATTGTTTATTTCTAAAAAGAGGTGGCTCTCCCAAAAGATTAATTTTTAACCGCAAAGAGTGCAAAGAAGGAAACGCAAAGAACACAAAGGTTATTCCTCTTTGCGAACTTTGCGAAATCTCCTAATCCTTTGCGGTTAATTGACTTTTTGGACAGCTTTTTTTATCGTTTAAAACAGTATCCAACCTGATAGTCATCAATCAAATAGGTGCTTTTATTTCTATTTAGGATGTATAGTTTTAGGATTCCGTTAAAAGAAATTTCGGCAGGTAGATTTATTTTATACTCAAGGTTCGACCAATTATTTAGGCTGATAATTTTAGGCTCTAATAAAATTTCATCACGGTATACCTGTTTGTTATCCTTATTCACCTCAACAACATACAACAATGGTTTATTAAGAGTGTCTTTAAAGCAAATTTTAAGTTTAAGGTAAAGTTCTAAGGGCTTTTCAAAGCTAATTGTTGACAAATCAAATTCACTTTCCAAATGTTTTTCTTTTGACGAATCTATTCGTAAACATTTAGTATCGTATTTATCGTCAAAGGCAAAATACAATGAGTCTGCTTTATTATACCTTCTCTCAAAGTCATAAAAAACTAAGGACTTAAACTGTTCCTTTGAGCCATAAGCAACCATCCTATTTTGAGTTAATACCAAACTATCTGGTTTTATCCGTTTAAAAATGGCAACACGATAATCGCGACCATAAACTCGAAGACTTCTATCAAACTCAAAGATTTTTTGAAGTTCTAGGTTATGATTGTTAACCAATGAATCAAACTCAACTTTCTCAATAGGGAAAAAACGTTCATCGTATAAGACTAAAGAACCAACTTCGATGTTTTTACTGAAATCTTCTGGATTGTTAGCGATTCTCTTACATTTACTTTCATCGAATGGATTTAAACCAAGCATATATGGGAAAGTAGCATCCATAAAGTAAACTTTACTTTTCCTAAAATCTTCTTGTTTCAACCAATTTGATGCATGTTCAATTACTCTAGTGTAAGGATCAGAAGAAACGGGATAGTTTTGTACTACAAACGGGATATGAATAACAGAAAGAATACCAATGTACAAAGCGGCAGTTTTAACCCATGCTCTTTTAAAGATTATCTCAAACATTAAGGAGAAAAGCGTTAACCCTCTGGTTGACATTACAGCCATAAAAGGAACAATTGCTGCCATATAATTATTATTTCCCTGAGAGTTTCCTATCCCAGACCACCACATGAACGAGTGAATAAAGAAATAGGTTAAAAAAGGAAGGAAAACGAGTAAAAACTCTAGAATCAGCGCTTTTTTATCTCTTAAAAAAAGAGTTATACCTGCAACAAATCCCATTACATAAAAAATCTCATTTGGTATTCCAAAAAAGCCAGGGCTTCGTTTAACAAATTGGAAAAAACTGCCTGTTCCATAAATACCAGTTGTTCTAAAAAAGGGATTTTGGTTTATCAACCAGAAAAAGTCATGATTTACAAAACCTCCTATAATACTATAAGCCAGAATACCTGTTAGCATTAATAGTATATGCCAGTATTGTTTTCGATATATTAGAAATATTGCAAAAATTGGAATCAGGAAAATGCCTTCGGTTCGGATTAGTGGTAGGAACGAAACAACAATTGAAGCAATAGTGTATCTATTCTTGAGTAGTAAATAAGAGGTTAGGATGGCTACAAATGCAAATAGAATCTCTGCAAGTCCCGAAAAAAGGTTATATGCAAAAACGGGGGTAAAACTACAAAGTATTATGGCAAGAATTGGCTGTTTCATCTTTAATTCCTTTGCAACTAGATAAGAGAGGTATCCTGCAGCAATTCCAACTAGTATATTAAATAATTGTAAACCTTTTAATCCAAAAATTGCAAATGGTGCACTTAATAGAGTGAATACAGGTTTAGCCAAAATATCGAGAAAAAATTTAGGCGTTTTAAAAGCGAAGTGGGTATAATTAAAATTACCAATACTTTCGGCTCCACCGGCAAAGCCATTGGATAAAAATAGCACTATAAGAAATAACGCAAATATCGATGATACAGTGAGTAATACGAATCGCTTTTCGATGAAGTACCCATTCAATGAGCGGAAAATATCAGATATTTTCATCCTTACAAAGATTTTAATATATTAATAATTAATATGCTACAACACTGATTTAAACACCCATTTTAGAGGATGGAACACCCATATTTTGTTCATCTGTGTTTGTGTTAGCTGCCCAACATGGGTGTTTCATTTTTTTTATTTTGAGCAAAAATATTGTTTTTTATTTTAATGCAAATAGTTACCCCTATTTTACTAACTTACCGTTGAGTATAGAATTCGGATTGTTTGTACCATTTAGGAAAATAAGTCTCATTTGCCAATCGATTGCCTAAACTATAAAATAATTTCGCATCTTCGCACAACCCATCAAGGGATTGGGTTTTGGGATCATAAACATCGCACTGTTTATGGTAAGTATTATTCCAATACTCATCTATTTTTTCCTGAGTCTTTGATTTCCCTAAATCAACCTGGTTGCTATACCCTTTGGCAAATATAGCAGGCACTCCTGCTTTTAAGAAAGGTAATTGATCCGACCGGAAAAACATTCCATTCTCAGGATTTGGATCAGCGCAAACATAGCGACCTTGCTTACTTGCCTCCTCTTCAACATACTTATCTAATTCCGAGTGACCTAAACCCGTTACAGTAACATCCTTAAATTTACCAAGGAATAGAATTACATCGGTATTTATGCATGCTACTGTTTTAGATGTTAAAAATGGAGAATGGTTAACAAAATAAGTTGAACCAAGCAAACCAGCCTCTTCCGCCGTTGGTGAGAAAAACAAAACGGAACGCTTAGGGGCTTCTCCCTTTTTAAATGCTTTTGCAATAGAAAACATCCAGCTTATAGCGGCAGCATTATCAGAGGCTCCATTGTATATTGAATCACCATTTACTGGGTTTCCAATTCCTAAATGATCCCAATGGGCACAGTAAACTATAACCTCATCCGGTCTTTCTGTTCCTTTAATTAAACCTGCAACATTTTTAGAAGACGCTTTCACCCATTTATTCTTGATATTAATATCAAACTTGGCATTCATGCTAATTGAATGAAATCCTTTCGTTGAGGCCTTCAATTTCATCGTTTCGTAATCCATATTGCATGAGCTGAATAACCTAATTGCAGCATCTTTTGTAATCCAACCTGTTAACAAGCATTTAGGTTTTTCAAGATGTTGATCATCAATATCTAATTCTGCCTTATTTGTTTGCAAAGTTGTAACACTCCAAGGGTAGCCCGCTGCTGCTGTTTCATGAACTATAAAACAAGCCACAGCACCTTGTCGTTCAGCCTCTTCGAACTTATAGCGCCATCTACCCTGATAGGTCATGGCTTTACCATTAAACAAAGATGTATCACCAGTGTAAAAATCCGGATCGTTAACAAGAACTATAATTGTTTTACCCTTAACATCAATACCTTCAAAATCATTCCAACCCTTTTCAGGCGCATTTACCCCGAAACCCGCAAAAATTATTTCGGATGATTTAATATCTATTTCCTCCCTCAAAACGGGACATCCAGCGGTATAATCCTCACCCGATTTTAACGAGATTTGACCATTAGGTGTGCGAATAATAAAATTGTCAGGAACATGGCTGGTTAGCTGAACCAAAGGTACTTCTTGCTTGTAACTACTACCAAAAGCCGGTTCAAGTCCAATCTCCTTCATTCGTTTTTGGAGATAGGCAACTGTTCTAGTTTCACCTATTGTAAGAGGGGCTCTTCCTTGAAGGCTATCATCCGATAATATTAAAAGATCCTTCTCTAAATCCTTACTATTTATTGATGATATTGCCAATTCATGCTTGTTTACACAAGAGCAGAATATTAGAATAAATGCTATTAATATATATCTCATCTAATTGTTTTTAAGCAAATTGGATTGGTGATTAATTAATAATTGCAAATTTCTTAACTGCTAAAACTATACTAATTATTTCATTTATTTTGTTCTTGTTAATAAAAATAAATACTCCTTTATAATTACACTAGAAAGTAATGTTAGAGAAACCCTAGAAAATGAAAGTTAATTTGTGTTGATATTACTGATTAAAGAATTAGTAATTTTATACGTTTTATTTGAAGGTTTTAATAATAATTAAAGTCTAAAATGTTGAATAATGAAAAGCAAACTTATCAACCTAATTGCTATTGCTTTACTAATAGCTAATGTTTCTTGCACATCCGAAAAAAAGGAGAAGATAAAAGAACCTCTTAAAATAGATGTTTCATTAACTCAAAATGAGATATCAAAAGGACTATTGACTCCTGAAATTATGTGGAAATTTGGTAGGGTTGACAACCCATGCCTCTCTCCTGATGGAAAAATGCTAACATTTACAACCACATACTACAATTTGCAGGAAAACAAAGGGATTACTCATCTTTACGTAGTACCAACTGAAGGTGGAGAGCCTAAGAAGTTAACAAATGGTGTAGGTTCAGAATATAACCCCCAATGGGGTTCGGATGGCAAAACTATCAGATTTATTTCGACCGAAAGTGGTAATTCAAAGCTATGGGAAGTGAAAACTGATGGAACTGGACTACACCAAATTAGTGGTATCGAAGGTGATATTGATGGTTTCTGTATTTCACCCGATGGTACAAAAATCCTATACTCTAAAGCAGTTAAACTTGAGAAACTTAGCCTTGACATCCACCCTGATATGAACAAGGCAAACGTTAGGATTATTGATAATTTAATGTATCGACATTGGAATTATTGGGAAGATGGTGCTTATAGCCATATTTTTGTAGCCAACCTGAAAGACGGGACTATTCAGAATCCCAAAGATATTAATGAAGGCGAAAAATGGGATACTCCAATGGCAACCGATTTTGAGATCAACGAGGTTCAATGGAGTCCCGATGGTAAAAAGATCGTTTACTGCTCAAAGAAACTCTATGGAAAAGATTATGCCGTTAGCACAAATTCTGATATCTACGTCTACGATTTGGAAAGTGGAAAGACAGAAGATATAACTAGCGATAATATGGGTTATGATAGGCATCCTTCATACTCATCAGATGGTCAATATATTGCTTGGTGTAGCATGGCTACGCCAGGGAATGAGGCAGATCAAAGAAGGCTGTTTATTGTAAATATTAAAACAGGTCAAAAAACCTATTTAACCCAAGGATTCGACCAAAATGTTGATCAATACGTTTGGAGCGAGGACAATAAATCAATATATTTTTCAAGCGGCGTAAAAGGCACAAAGCAGTTATATAAAATAAATATTGAGACAAAGGGAATAACCCAAATTACAAAAGGGACGCATGATTATACCCTTTGCCAAAAGCAAGGTGGTGTTCTAATTGGTGAAAAAATGAGCATGAGTATGGCTCCCGAATTCTTTAAGGTAGATGAAGCAACTGGTGCTGAAACTCAAATAACATTCACCAATAAAAATATCTACGATAATATCAAGATGGCTGAGGTACAAGGGCGTTGGGTTAAAACCACAGATGGTAAGGATATGTTGGTATGGGTTATTCTCCCTCCAAATTTCGATAAAACCAAGAAATATCCTACGCTACTCTACTGTCAGGGTGGACCACAGAGTACAGTAAGTCAGTTTTGGAGCTACCGTTGGAATTTTCAAATAATGGCTGCAAACGGATACGTGATCGTTGCACCTAATCGCAGGGGAGTTCCTTCATTCGGACAGGCTTGGAATGCTCAAATATCGGGTGATTATAGTGGTCAAAACATTAAAGATTACCTAAGTGCAATTGATGATGTAAGAAAAGAATCTTGGGTTAATAACGATAAACTAGGTTGTGTAGGAGCAAGCTATGGTGGGTACTCGGTATTCTATTTAGCAGGTCATCATCAGAAAAGATTTAAGGCTTTTATAGCCCATTGCGGGATGTACAACCTTGAGAGTTTCTATGGTGCTACCGAAGAAACCTTCTTCCCCAACAACGATCTTGGTGGGCCATTCTGGGATAAGAATAATAAGATTGCTCAGAAATCATTTGAAAATTCGCCCCATAAGTTCATTCAAAATTGGGATACTCCAATTATGATAATAACTGGTGAGAGAGATTATAGAATTCCATATACAGAGAGTTTACAAGCATTTAATGCCGCACAACTTCGTGGTATTCCTAGCAAACTTTTGGTATTCCCCGACGAAACTCACTTTGTTGCAAAGCCTCAAAATGCGGTAGTATGGCAGCGCGAGTTTTTTGGTTGGTTGGATAAATGGCTTAAGTAATTATCAGTTTGATTATCCGTATTGTTCCATTTGAAAAACCTTGGGTTTCAACCCGAGGTTTTTTTATATTAACGTGAGTTCGATATAAGAAATCATATTAACAATCTAATAAACAATTATTTAAAATTATAATATTCAAAAATGGAATGGTAGAATAATGGAAGACACAAGGTTAAATTTTTGCTTAGATCTTCCATTTTTCCAATATTCCATTGTTTCAAATAAAGTAAATTGATTTATAGATTATTCCTTATATTGAACTGACGTTATATTAGATTACCTATTCATACAAACCCAATGAACATTCCTATCGGGAACAAATCCTAAACTTTTAACTAGTTCCATTGAGGCAGTATTACTAGGCTCTACATAGGTGTAAGGCATTAATCCTATATTCCGTATTTTTCTAATAAGATCGGTTACTAAAGCTCTGGCGATCCCTCGCTTTCTAAAATTTGGTAGAACATGGAGCATTCCCATAGCCCCATCATCATGCGTAAGTACCCAACCAGCAAGGGTTTGTCCCTGACGATATGCGCTTCCAATACCTTGTTTTATTTGCTCACGCATATAATCTACGCTTGAGTAAATCTTATAATTGGAATTAGAGTAGATATGCTCCGCATCAGCCATAGATAGATGAGAAATAAGTAATGAAGATTCGGGAATAATAGTTTCGTTGGGTAAATAAAATCGGATACACGACAATGTCCATGTACAAGAAAACTTGCACCTAACTTTATCTAGCAACATATCATTAATTGCTGCAAGAAATCGATCCTCTTTCCCTGTTTTATCAAGAAACCATTCAAAATCTTCAGGCTTATTGCAAGATAGGTACCACCACTCCTCATCACTTTTTCCTTGCGCCATTAAAGAATCACCAACCCTTAAAGTTCTAACTATGCTTTGCTTTGCAAAGAAACCAAGCATGCTCATATTTGAAATCGAATCCGCTTTAAGTAACCTTTCATCGTCGGGCAAAAACATATCAACCATTAATTAAATTCAGAGCAATATTTAATTTCTCGGCTATAGGTAAGTTCCCTTGAATCCATTTAATATCAATTCCATTACGTTCCATCCGCCTAAACCAAGTCATCTGGCGTTTAGCAAACTGCGCTATTGCATTATTTAACTGATTAAACATTTCATCCCAACTAATTTCGCCGATTATGTATTGGGTTAGATATTTATACTCCAATCCATAATAAATTAAATCTTCGGCTTTAATACCAGAATCAAGGAGAGCCTTAACCTCATCAACCATTCCATCCTTTAATCGCTGTTTAAGACGACATGATATTCTGTTCCTCTCGTTATTTCGGCTATATCTAACACCAAATATTATATTATTTAATTTTGGCAATGGCGATTCATCAACATCATTATTAGCATAGTACTCTTCAATCTCTATAGCCCTTTCCAATCTTTTCCTATTAGTTGTATCCGTTTCGTTGTGTAGTTTTTTATACGATGATAGCTGCTTTATTAGCTCATCATCGCTTTTGCCTTTCATAATAAGCCTTAGTTCTGTGTTATCGGGAACTGCAATTAGTTTATAGCCCTTAATCACAGATTCAATATAAAGACCGCTACCGCCACATAGTATTGGAGTATTCCCCCTTGACTTTATTTCGTTGTAAACTCTGAAAAAATCTTTCTGAAATTCATAAACATTATACTTTGTGCCTGCATCAACAATATCAATTAAATGGTAAGGTATATTGATATTGTTTACCGTATAATCCTGATAATCCTTTCCTGTACCAAGATTCATTCCTCTATAAACTTGCCGCGAATCTCCGCTTATAATCTCACCGTTGAGTTTTTGAGCCACATGAGCGGCTAGTTGGGTTTTTCCGCTTGCGGTAGGACCCAATATTGTAATCAAATCGTATTTTGAAGTTTTCATTATTAAGTGATTATTATAAAAAAGGAGATTTCTGATCCTAGCTAATCTTTAAAATTAGCGTCAGTCAATTAATTAACGTCAACTCAATGTAAGTTGTCATTGGCTACGCCGAACTCGCAAGCTCGGTTCTGAGCGAAGAAAAGGAACTAATTATCTAAACAATAGATACTTCACTTCGTTCAGCATGACAAAGCAACAATCTAATACTATGCTTAGGATCAATATGTTAAACTTACATATAGCTCACGTTAATTAGCTATATTTCAAAATATCAGAGCAAATCGAATAAATTTGTTCTCCCAATGCTGTAAAAATAGCTATTTTTGCAACTGCATTTAAGAATGAACCAGTATCAATATAATTCGATTCAACATAACCGATGTATAGCAACCCACAGGTAAAGAACAAAAAAGCCTACTTTGAGTTCGAGATTATCGAAAAATATATTGCGGGTATTGTGCTTACTGGAACTGAGATAAAATCAATAAGATTAGGCAAAGCCAATTTTCTTGATGCTTACTGCCATTTTGTTAACGGGGAACTTTGGGTAAAAGGGTTAAATATTGCTGAATACGATTGGGGTACATACAATAATCACGATCCTAGGCAAGAGCGTAAACTTCTCCTAACCCGCAAAGAGTTAATAAAACTTTCACGTCAATCCAACGAAAAGGGACTTACCATCGTAGCTTTAAAATTATTCGTTAACGATAAAGGCTACGCCAAAATTGAAATAGCTGTGGCTCGTGGCAAGAAAACTCACGATAAACGCGAAACCATTAAGCAGAATGATGCTAAAAGGGAAATTGATAGGTACTCAAAACGTTAATTTTAGGCCTAAAATATCAAATCACTCAATCATTATTCTCTACCTCAATCAATTCATCATACAATATTTCCTATTGTTACCTGCTAATTTGTATTTCATAATAAAAACCAATAACTTAGTTTGCTAATTAAAGAATCTTTTCTTCATGCCATTAATAACCTAACCGAGGATTAATTTCGATGATTTCCTTTTGGTTAATGTTCTTATTAAAAGATAGAAAGTTGAGAAGTTTTTAAGACTAGTAGTGTATTGTTGATTATTATTGAACACTGTACATCACTCTTTTGTTAGAAACTTCATTGGATAATATTTTTAGAATCTATCTTGCTGTAGACTATGGAGTATATCATAATTGGCATATTGTTCGGTTATATTGTCTTTCTTCATTTTCAACTTAGTAAGAAAAACCACCTAATTGAAACAATGGTTGGTAAGCTAACTAAATATGAAAAGGAGTGGGATAATAATCATGTATTAAATCTACTCGAAAAACTCCGATTATTAGGGAATGAAACAATCATAAAGCGTGATAGACTCTTTGATGAAACTGTAATGAAATTCCTTTTTGCAAACGAGAAGGATTCAAAAATATTTGTGCATTATACAAAAGATGTAAATGTCGCCAAAAAAATATTTGAAGAGGGGTTCAAGTTTGCCGATTCCTTTGAAAAAACTGCAGAGCAAATAATTAATGATAGCGTTGATTTAACGTATAAACATAATATTCGAAAATACTACGGCAAGTATATAATAGTTATCTGTATATCGAATAGTATATATAACCATTACGACGAAGAGATCAAACTTATAAGCAAACTGAACATGCAGGTTGAACAGGTTCTAACTGATATCATTCCTTGTTTTAATGATAATAATGATGAAGTATTCACGCTATCAAACCATTATATCAAGGGCTATGTTAATTACGAAACTGGTGAGGTAGTAAGTAATAAACAATTTAATCCCAGTTACAACTCAGAGGCTTTTAACTCAAATCTTCAGCGGATTAGAACAACTTAAATAATTAACTCAAGTTGCTAGATGCTAGTTGCTGATATTATGATTGGTAGAATTTTTCGTGGTTGTAGTTTATAATTGTGTTGTAATTTGCAATAGTGATTTTTTGTGGCTTTGGGGCATTCTTTTATTTAGCCACCAAGGCACTAAAACACTAAGAAAACACAAAGTTTAACTCGCTATTCTTAGCTACAGCCTTTTTAGCCTCTTAAAATTAAAGTTAAATGCAAAAAGAATTAAATACTGTAAATCAACAAACTAGCAATTTGCAACCAGTAACTAGCAACTTAGATTAATTATTTAGATATTCAGCTGTTTTAAGTTGATATATATCAATTTTTGGTTGTGAATACCAATTTCATTGTACCTTCGAGCATTACAAATGTATAATATTATGAATTTAAAAAGAATTGTATACCCGTTAATGCTAATGATTGTGCTGCTTCCCTTATTTTTCAGCAACTCTTGTAAACACGATCCAATGGGCATTAGTCAACTTGACACTGTATGTTTCCAAACTCAGATTTTGCCCATTCTGCAAACATCTTGTGGTATAGCTGGGTGTCATGATGCAGGTGGTGAAGGAGGAGAGTTTACAACCGATAGTTACCAAACAATTATGCCAATTGTTAAACCCGGTAGTGCTGCTAAAAGTAAAATTTACCAAGTAATTACTGCCGTTAATGGGAATATGATGCCCCCCAAAAGACCGCTGACAAAGGATCAGCGGACTTTAATCTTAGTTTGGATTGAGCAAGGAGCAAATAACACTACTTGTAATCCTTAGAGGTACTGGAAATCAATAAAATATTACCCAGACAGAAATGTTAAATAATGATTAGAAATTACATCCTATGAAAATAATAATTCCCATAGTCGCTATATTTATTTTCGCCATGTCGGGCTGTTACTATGATAGTCAAGAGTTTCTATATCCTAAGCTTAGCACATCCTGCGATACAACAAACTTTACCTATTCGGGAGCAGTTAAACCCATTCTTGAAAACTCTTGCCTCTCTTGCCATAGTAACAGTACCGCAGTAGCATATGGTGGAAATATAAGGCTTGAAAATTATAGCGATGTGAAACTAAGAGTTGATGATGGAAAACTCTTAAGTTCTATAATTTGGCCAAGCAGTTACCCAATGCCAAAGGGTTCATCACAGCTAGAAAGTTGTAAAATTACAACCATTCAAAAATGGATTAACGCTAGCGCACCCAACAATTAGCTAACTTTAAACTGAAAGATATGCGATTAAGAATAATTCTCCTACTAGCTATATTTTTACCAGCATTAGCCTGCTATTCCCAAGATATTGATAAACTACTGGAGGAAGCAACAGGTAGCGATACCGAATACACTACAGCAACCTTTAAATCAACAAGAATAATCAACGGGCATTCCATTGAACGCATGCCCGAAGGGCAACTCGATTTTAGAATCTCACATCGATTTGGGCAATTCAACAGCGGATCCTATAACCTTTGGGGCTTAGATCAGGCAAATATTCACTTTGGACTCGATTATGGAATTACAAATTGGATTATGGTCGGAATTGGTCGTGGAACATATGAAAAAACCTACGATGGTTCAATAAAACTTTCGATACTCAGGCAATCCAAGGGGAAGAAAAATATGCCGATATCCCTTTCCTACTTCACCAGCCTTGCCATTAATACCCTAAAAACAGATTTGCCTAAACTTTACTTCTGGGATAGAGCAAGTTATGTACATCAGCTACTCATTGCCCGTAAATTTAACGAACGATTCTCACTTGAGATTAACCCAACTTACGTACATCGCAATATGGTGGGTAACGAAATGGATCCTAACGATGTATGGTCGGTAGGTACTGGGGCTAGATTTAAACTTACATCAAGAATTTCGATAAACGCCGAATACTATTACGTTATTCCACCCATCAACGACTTTAGAACTTCCAAAACCTACAACCCTTTGGCCATTGGCTTTGATCTTGAAACTGGAGGACACGTTTTCCAGATAATGCTTACTAACTCCCTTGCCATGATTGAAAAAGGCTTTATTGGCGAAACTACAAGTAAATGGAATGATGCAGGAATACATTTAGGATTTAATATCTCACGAGTTTTTGGTTTAAAGCGAGCTAAATAGGCATTAGTTTGTTATACATACAAACATCAAAATTAAACGACTATGAAGACTAAATTCTTGTTTCTACCACTTTTCTTAATTACTCAGGTTGCATTTGCGCAGAAGCATATCGCTAAAACAGGGTATATCTGGTTTTATTCCTACACGCCTATGGAGGTAATTGAAGCCCACAACCATCAGGTAGTTAGTATACTTGATATCTCAACTGGCGATATTATTTTTAACCTACTGGTCAAATCGTTTGAGTTTAAGGTTGCCCTAATGCAGGAACACTTCAATGAGAATTATATTGAATCAACTAAATTTCCAAAATCTACCTTTAAAGGAAAAATAACAAATCTCGATAAGATAGATTTCAAGAAAGATGGAACATATCCAGCCGATGTTACTGGAGATTTGACAATTCATGGGGTAACAAAGAGTATTACAACATCAGGAACAATTGAAATTGCCGGAGGTGCAATTACCGCAAAGGCAAAATTTAAAATAGTTCCAAAGGATTATGGCATTCAAATTCCCCAACTCGTAGAGAATAAGATTGCTAAGGAGATGGATATAACGGTTGATATACCGTATGCTGCAAATTGAAAATAATAACCCAATTATATGAAATGTCCATGATTGGCAAAACACAAACCGAAATGAATAAATTTTAACATCATGGACATTCCATCTGACCTTAACAAACAAAATTTAAACAGATGAAAAGAACAATCTGGTTTGCCATAGCAATCGTCTTCTTTGGTTTAATAGTTGCAATATTCATTTGGTTATATGCATTTCGTAAAGCTGATTTAAGTGCATCTTCGCAGAGAGCCGAAACCGAAATAGCTGCAACCGACCTTTTAAAGAAATTTGAATCGAACGAGTCTGAGGCAAACACCGCATACTTGGGCAAAGTTATAATCGTTTCGGGGACAATTGATAAAATAACCGAGGATAGCACCATCGTTTCGGTGTATATAAAAAATCCAGAGGATGTTTCTGGCGTGATATGCGGTTTTAACAAAACCATGATTGATAAATCAACCATAAAATTAGGTAACTCAATTAGGGTAAAGGGAATTTGCACTGGCTATCTAATGGATGTTGTGCTTAATAAATGCTCTATGGAGAAATAGAAGAATTTTCTTTTTAAGCAGAGGGTTATTGCAGGAGCGATAACCCTTCGTTTTTTTTGTATCAATAAAATACTATCTTTGATTACAATTCTGTTTTTATGTAGAATTTGTAAAAAATATTGTTAAAATTTGTTTAATAAAAGATGAACATTTTATTGGTTTACCCTCAAAATCCTGACACTTTCTGGAGTTTTAAACATGCTCTGCGCTTTACTTCAAAAAAATCATCAATTCCACCTTTGGGTTTAATAACAGTATCTGCGTTATTACCACCAACATGGCAAAAAAAATTAGTAGACCTAAATGTATCGCCATTGTTACCACGTGATATTAAATGGGCAGACTATGTTTTCATCAGCGCAATGTATGTTCAAACTGAATCTGTAAATAAAGTAATTGAAGAATGTAAAAAGCATGAAGTTAAAATTGTTGCAGGTGGTCCGCTTTTCACTCAGAATTTCAATCACTATCCTCAAATAGACCACTTAATACTTAATGAAGCAGAAATTACATTACCACTTTTCCTCAAAGATTTAGAATCAGAAAATCCTCTCCAAAGAATATATAGAAGCGATGATTATGCTGATATTACAACAACGCCTGTCCCCGATTTCAAATTGCTTTCGATGAAGGACTATTTCGCAATGAATTTACAAGTAACACGAGGCTGTCCCTTTGCTTGTGATTTTTGTGAAATCACTTCACTTCTAGGCCATAAAGTTAGAATGAAACAGACCCATCAAATTATTGAAGAGCTTGATGCTCTTTATAACCTTAATTGGAGAGGTATTGTTTCGGTGGTTGATGATAATTTCATTGGGAATAAAAATGAAATTAAAAACGACTTGCTTCCCGCAATGATTGAATGGATGAAACAACATAAATATCCGTTTACTTTTAATACCCAAGCCTCTATTAATCTTGCAGATGACAATGAACTAATGTCGATGATGATTGAAGCAGGCTTCTTTTCCGTGTTCATTGGCATAGAAACTTCTGATGAATTAGGCTTAAAGGATTGCAACAAGGTTCAAAACAGAAATAGAGATTTACTTCAAAGTGTGAAAACAATACAAAATGCTGGATTTCAAGTTACAGCTGGTTTTATTGTTGGATTTGATACCGATTCCTCATCCGTTTTTCAGCATCAGATTGACTTTATTCAGAAGAGTGGAATTGTTTCGGCATTGATTGGGATGCTAAATGCTCCCAAACACACAAAACTATATAATCGACTCGAGGCTGAAAACAGAATTATTACCGATGCAACTGGCAATACTACTGATCTTTCCATAAACTTTATTCCCAAAATGAATTTAAGTGAACTCATGAGCGGATATAAATCAATAATTCAAAATATATATTCGTCAAAACCATACTATAAAAGGGCACGCATGTCTTTACTTAACCATAAACAGCATCATAAAAGGCAAAAGAAGTTTGAATTTTCTTTCATAAGTGGGTTCATAAAATCTGTTATTATTATTGGGATAATTAAAAGAGGAAGAGGTGAGTATTGGAAATTCATTCTTTGGACTTTACTGAGACGACCAAATCTTTTTGTAAATGCAGCAACTTTAACAGTTTTTGGTTATCATTATAGAACTGTGTTTAAATTAAGGAAATAAAGGTTGTGGCCAATATTAGTGTACAGTTACACTCAAGATTTAGTCAAAAAGGTATAGCCAAATATTTGCAACCTTATTTGTTAGGAAAAATTTATTAATTTTGATCTAATGCAATTTAACATCAAACATCTAAGCAAATAGATTTCAACTGAAAAACGATTTTTAATTTATGAAAAATTTAAAATTCCTTATTTTCTTATTTTCATTATCAACCAATATTCATTTAACAGCACAAACCGTTAATAAGAGTGGTATAATTTCAACTCATGAGGAATGGTCAGATACAATTAAAATAACGGGGGATATTACCATTAGACAAAATGGAGAGTTGATTGTTAGACCTGGTACTTATATTGAGTTTCAAAATCAATTTAAAGTTTATGTTAAGGAAAATGGGAAAATTAAAGCCATTGGTAATTCAATAGACTCTATAACATTTAAGAGCACAAACATAAATAGCGGTCTACAGGGAATTAGATTTGATAGTATGTGGATTGCATCAGATAGCTCAATATTTGATTATTGTAAAATATCAAATTTTAAATCCGCTAACCCTCAGTATACTTTAACAGGTGTAATTGAAATAAATAAGTTTAATAAATTAAGGATAAGTAATTGTAAACTATCTTTTAATGATATTGGAGATGATGGAGGTGCTGTTTTCGCTAATTTTGCCGATATAAAAATTGCAAATTGTAAATTTTGTAATAATAGTTCCCAATTTTATGGGGGAGCATTGTTTATCCAAAACTCCAATGCTATTATTCAAAATTCCTCATTTATTCATAACACGTCTCCTTTTGGATCTGCAATGTACATACAAAAATCTAACCTAATTATTCAAGATTGCGATGTTATAAATAATTACTATTCAAGCGAGGCTATCTGGCTTCGTGAATGCAAAGGATTCATAAATAGTTCAAAAATTCAAAATAATAATAGCAGAGGTGTCGATTTAACTAGTTCAAACATAACAATAGCCAATACATTAATAGCCAATAATAATGGTGGAATCTATATTACTTCTTGCAATCCAATAATAGTTAACTCAACCATTGTTAATAATCGTGATTATGGGGGCGTATATTGTTGGTCTGCAAAACCCATAATAAAAAATTCTATTCTTTGGAATAATAGTGGCTTCGAGAACAAGGAAATAACATTTAGTTCAGGTTATCCAAAGATTATTAACTCTGACATACGTAACGGAAAACAGTTAAATATTCCAGACTCTCTTTACATTAATAGTATTAGCACCGACCCCAAATTTATTAATCCGATAGATGCTATTGGATTTAATGCAAAAGCCTTAATTGCCAACTGGAATATTATTTCCTGCTCGCCTTGTGTTAATGGAGGGAATAATAATTTGCTTCCAGATTCTTTAATTTATGATTTAAACAAGCAGTCTAGGATATATAACGGTACTATAGATATTGGTGCTTTTGAAGTACAAGAAAATAAAGTTCCAACAAATGGACGAAAAATACTTTTTGTAAAAGAAGGCGGAACGGGAGGTGGTAGTTCATGGAGTGATGCAATGGGAAATCTGCAAGGTGCAATTAATAATCCTTTAGGTTGTTATGATGGAGTTGATATATGGCTGGCTAAAGGCACTTATTACCCCGATACAGATGGGTTAGCTGATAAGCGTAAAGCATCCTTTGTTTTGCGAAACAATGTAGCTATTTATGGAGGATTTATTGGTAATGAAACAAAAGTAGAACAAAGAGATTACAAATCAAACGTATCCATTTTAAGCGGGAATTTTGGTAAAACCGACAGCTATTTAGGTCGATCATATTCTGTAGTAAAGGCAACATATCTCGATTCCACTTCTGTTATTGATGGGTTATGCATATCAGATGGGAGTGCATTTAATTCAAATTCTGCTAATTGTGATGGAGCTGGCATTTACTTATATCACTCAAAAACAATAATTAGAAATGCTTTAATACAAAATAATCGTTCATGTAGCGGAGGAGGTATTTACCTTAACTTTTCTGACCCATCAATTCTTAATACAAATTTATATAATAATATTGCGGAGGAAGGTGCTGGGGCTTATCTTTATAACTCGTCTCCGATAATACAATCGTGTAAAATTATTAACAATAAGAGTTTTAATAACGGTGCTGGATTTTATCTTAATAACTCTAAACCAGAAATTATTAATACAATAATTACCAATAATTATTGTAACAATGGCGGAGGAATATATTGTTCGAATTCAAGTCCCTTTATAGTTAATTCCCTAATAGCCAATAATAGTTCTTTGAATAAAGGTGCTGGCATTTATTGTAATTCAAATTCTTTTCCAGATATCATAAACACTATTATGTGGAATAATTATGGTGTCTCTGGATTGAACCATTTTTTTGGAGATGGCAATTTAAATATCAAAGTTACAAATTGTAATATTGAGGGAGGAAATAAATATGGAATCACAAACAATAATTATTTAAACAATATTGATGAATATCCAAGATTTAAAAACCCATTCTTTGTGGTGGGAGCAAGTCAGGATGGTTTAATTGCAGATTGGAGTATCAGCTCCTGTTCTCCTTGCATAAACAAAGGGACAACGTCAAATCTCTCATTTATTATTCCAAATATGGATATAAACCAGAATGAAAGAATTTATAGTGATATTATTGATATTGGTCCTTATGAATATAATGGTCAGATTACTAGTTTAAGTGGAATACAAATAATTTATGTTAAACCAGATGGAAAAGGGAATGGCCAATCCTGGAACGATGCTACAAACAATATTCAAAAGGCAATTGATTTTTCAATGGAATGCTACAAGAAAAGAGAAATATGGGTAGCCAAGGGGACATATTTGCCTGATACATTAGGTTTAGATGATCACAAAAATGCAACCTTTAAACTCAAAAAACATATCGAAATTTATGGTGGGTTTGATGGAAGTGAAGCTAAGAGGGAAGACCGAAACTGGAAACAGAATATTACTATTTTATCAGGTGATATTGGAATAACTGGAAATAAAACAGATAATTCATACCATGTAGTTTTTTGTGAAGGATTAGATTCAACCTCAGTTTTAGATGGCTTTACAATTGAAAAGGGAAATGCAAGCGAAGCTCTGTATACTGGAGATGGAGGCGGAATCAAGTGTCGTTTTTCTGATATTACTTTTAAAAATATGGTTATTAAAGATAACTCAGCTTATAAAAGTGGCGGTGGAATATATTGCTTCAGATCAGATGTTAAGATTTTTGATTCTGAAATTATTAGCAATAAATCTGACGGGATTGGTGGTGGAATATTCTGTTCTAATTCTAATGTGAAAATTACAAATTCCATAATTAATAGTAATATATCCGATAATAATGGAGCTGCCATTTATTTTGAAGAATCTAGACCACTTTTAATAAATAACAAGATAATAAATAATTACTGCAATCAAGTTAGTAGTATATATTTGATAAAGAGTTTTAGTAAAATAGTAAATTGTTTAATAGCAAATAATAGCGGGTATAAAGTTGGTGGAATATTTAGTACGCAATCAAACTACTCAATTATTAATTCAACTATTACAAATAATGCTGGCCACTTTAATTTTAGTAGTCCAATATATTCTGGAGGAGTTTATTCTGACGAGTATAACATAGCAGATACTTTGCTTATCCAAAACACAATTCTATGGGGTAATATGGGAAATACTGGATTAAATCAGCTAAAATTTGGCAATAAAAGTATTGTGACAATAGATCATTCAGACATTAATGAAGGGAATAAATTCAATTTACCTGAAGAAAAGTTTATTAATAATATTGACAGTTTGCCCTATTTTTATAATCCAATTGCAGACGTTGGTTTTTCGGCAAATGCTTTTCAAGCAGATTGGAGCATTACTAGATGTTCCCCTTGTATTAATAAAGGATTAAATGATGCTTCAAACATACCTGAAAAGGATATAATTAATAACCCTCGAATACATGACAAATTAATTGACATTGGAGCATACGAATTTCAATATGTTAGGAAATATCCTCCGCACGATCTTCAATTAACCAACGATAAAGTGTATGAAAAAAAACCTCCTTATACATTCATCGGAGAGTTTATTACTTACGACCCTGATCCTTTAAGTTATCACTCTTATTCTTTTTCAGATGAGATCAGTAACCCTTATTCACAGTATTTTTATATTAATGGAAAATCGTTGTATACTAATAATGGATATTTTGTTGTTGATTATAACATTACCGTACCAATATTTGTGAAAGCAACCAATCAGTTTGGATGTTCACTTGACAAAGAAATAAAAATCATTGTATTAGATGAATTCAGCACTTCAATCGATGTAAATAACGAAGAAACAGTCAGCGATTACAAAATCTTTCCAAATCCAGCAAATGATTTTTTAACTGTTCAAAATAAGAAAATCAGTAATTCAAAAATTGAGATTCAAATATTTTCCATTGATGGAAAGTTAATAAAATCTGAATCTTATGTTTTGAATGAATCGATTACTCTTGATATTTCAAGTTTGCAAAAAGGAATTTTTTATATTGTGATTAATAATGGTAAAGACCAAAAAAGAATAACCAAATGTTTTATTAAACAATAGATTTAAGAAGGAATAAAACAAAACAGAGGGATATGATTTTAGTTTACCGTTTTGCAAATTATCTTCATATTTTTAACATTTACTCGTTAAACAATTTAACCTAATTGCTATCTAAATTTTGATTAAGTTTCAAAGTTTAGATAATATGATATATCTATTTATAAACATGTTAAATCAATAATAATTATGAATTTAAAAAAGTTATTTTTTCTATCTGCTGCGTGTTTTATTGTTTCAGCAAGTGGTATTGCTCAAGAGGTTCTTCAATTCCGTGGGGCTGATAGAAGCGGAATCTATAAAGAATCGAACCTACTAAAAAGTTGGCCAGCTACAGGGCCAAACCTTTTATGGGAATGCGAGGGTATTGGCAATGGATATGGTTCACCAGCAATAACCGCTAAAAATATATTTATTGAGGGAGAGATAGATACCGTTAATTATCTGTTCGCCCTTGATTTAACAGGAAAAATCCAATGGAAAACCAAAATCGGTAAGGAATGGGTTATCAACTACCCTGGAGTTCGCACTACACCTACTGTTGTGAATGATCTTGTTTACATTTCTACTGGCTGGGGAAAAGTTGCATGTATTGAGGCCAACTCTGGCAAGGAAAAATGGTCGGTTGATATGATGAAAGATTTCCATGCAAAGAAAATCACATTCGGATTCTCCGAATCGCCACTGATTGATGATAATAAAGTATTTATATCACCCGGTAGTGCTGATACCAATATCGTTGCACTCGATCGTTTTACTGGTAAAACACTATGGATTAGCAAAGCACTGGGCGAAAAAACTGCATACTGTTCACCATTGCTAATTAAACTACCTCAAAGGAATATTCTAGTCACCTTCTCGGCACATGCCCTTCTTGGCATCGACACTAAGGATGGCAAACTGATTTGGTCACAAAAACAGGAATCTGAAGGTGATGTTCAATGCAATACTCCATACTACGATAATGGCTATATCTACTACATTACTGGAGATGGTAATGGTTCGGTAAAACTTAAACTTTCTGACGATGGCTCAGCCATAACAGAAGTTTGGCGCAATAAGAAATGTGACAATCTGTTTGGTGCATTCATTAAAGTAAACGATTACATATATACCTCTGGTTACGAAAAATGGTTATACTATACACTCGATGCAAATAGTGGCGCAATTACTGATTCCGTAAAGTTTTCCCGGGGTTCAATAATTTCAGCAGATAATCTACTATACCTTTACAACGAAAAGGGTCAAGTGGGTTTATTCAATCCAAATGGACCGAAACTTGATCAGATCAGTACATTTAAAATAACAAAAGGTACCAAGGCACATTACTCTCATCCAGTAATTTGCAATGGGATTCTATATATAAGGCATGGAAAATCATTATTGGCCTACGATATCAAAAATAAATAGTATAACCTCTAATAGCATTAATTATGAAGAAATATCTATTCTTGGTTGGAGTACTATTTTTAGCAACTTCAACATTATATTCTCAGGAGCTTAAACTTGAAGACGTTCTCAACAGCTATTATAAAGCAACAGGGCTTGATAAACTTCAAAATGTCAAATCCATAATAATGACTGGATCGTTAACTACATGGGTAATAATGCCTACCAAAACATACAGAGTAAGACCAAACAAATACAGAATGGAGAAGGATTTTAACGATATCACCGGGTTAACAGTTTACGATGGCCAAACGGCTTGGACAACGGCACCTTGGTCAAAAAATCCTAAACCACAAGTTGTTACAGAACCAAATTTAAGCGATCTGAAAATTCAAGCAGATTTTGATGGAGTACTTTACAATTGGAAAGAGAAAGGTCATATAGTTGAACTTGTTGGGATAGAAAAGCTAGGCGATTCTGATGTTTACAGAATTAAATTAACACGTAGTGATAATATAGTTGAATACTATTTAATTGATAGCAAAAGTTTTCTTATTCAAAAGAAATTAGGCACTCGAAATGCTAAAGGGAAAGATTACAAAATAGATATTACTTTCAGCGACTATCGAAACATTGATGGTATCATGTTTCCTTTTAATATTATGAACAATTCCGAAGGGCAACCAAGTAGTGCTGAAACTCAGTATGAATCTATTGAAGTGAATATACCTGTTGACGAAAACCTTTTTGTAATGCCTTTAAAATAAGAGTATTTTATTCTACTCTTAAAACTTATCAAAAAACTCTGTGTAATTCTAAGTAAATTTAACCACTGAATTACACAAAGTTTTTTAATTTTAATCGAATATGGTTTAATGTCAATTTGATATAAGGAAGTTTAATTGCATATTAATTAAAATTACTCACGTAAAATTTAATTGGAATGATGGAAGGTTGGAATATTGGAAGAAAAAAGTTAGAAGAAACCTCATCATTCCAATATTCCAATATTCCAACCTTCCATCACCAAACTGAGTATTTATATATCGCTTAAAATAAATACATTATTATGTTTCTTAAATCGAACTCACGTTAATTTAATAGATTATGAAAAATACAGCATTAATCACTGGTGCTTCCAGTGGAATAGGTTTAGAACTAGCACGAATTCATGCAGAGAAAGGCGGTAACCTTGTACTGGTTGCTCGCAGTACTGATAAATTGGAGGAACTCAAATACGAACTCGAAAAAAAGCATGGTATATCGGTTTATATCATTGGTAAAGACTTATCGAAACCAAATGCCGCCATTGAGGTTTATGCCGAAATAAAACAGCAGGATATTACAATTGATTTCCTAATCAATAATGCAGGATTTGGTGATTCTGGGCTATTTTTTGATTCTGCATGGGAGAAGCAGGAGCAAATGATTAACCTGAATATCTTAACTCTTACTCACTTCACAAGGCTATTTTTGAAAGATATGGTTGAACGCAAAAATGGAAAAATATTGAATATTGCATCAACCGCAGCCTTTCAACCTGGACCAACAATGGCGGTTTACTGTGCCACTAAATCCTATGTTTTAAGCTTTTCCGAAGCAATAAATAATGAGGTTAAAGAATTTGGAGTAACAGTTACGGCTCTTTGCCCTGGTGCAACCACAAGTGGCTTTCAGGCAGCAGCATCATTGCAGGGAAGTAACCTTTTTGAAGGAAAAAAACTTCCTACTTCCATGGATGTTGCAAAATACGGCTACAAGGCAATGATTAAAGGGAAAAAAGTTGTTATTCATGGTTTAATGAATAGAATTATGGCTAACTCAATCAGATTTATACCTCGATTGCTTGTGATTAAGGTAACTAGAATGATTCTTGAGAAAAAGAATTGATACTAGAACTCCTTTTGGAATTCACGCAGAGGGCGTAGAGACAAAATGCAAAACTCGCAAAATGCTGATTAATGAGTTATATTCTTTGCGAGTTTTGCGTGAAACTTTTTTCCGATAGCTTAATCATGCACACATTAGACTGTTGAATATCTATTAAATATCAAGTTGTAGTAATTTAGATAAATTTCAATCTGCCTTTCTACGAATTCCGACTCCTAGCTTCCGACTTATTTTATTATACTATCTTTGCACTTTCTTCTCAACCCTCAAATTTATGGATGGAAATAAACGCATTGATATTAAACCGGGACTGCATGTGAATATTGTACTAAAGAAAGATCAACGTTCAGGAATACTAACCGAGGGTTTTGTTAAGGATATTCTTACCAGTGCACCCGTGCATCATAGGGGAATAAAGGTTAGACTGGAGGATGGTCAAATTGGAAGAGTAAAAGAGATACTGGAATAAATGGATAGCAAAGAATATCTACATAAAACTGATAGCAAGAAGAAATCAGAGGTAAAGCTGACTGTGTCCGAAGGAACAGTCCTAATGAAGTTTTTGCTTGCGCAAATACCCTATAAGAATCGCGATAATTTCAAAACTCTTTTAAACGATAATCAGGTTAGAGTTGATGGCGAAATTGTAACATGGTACAATTATCCGTTAACCCCTGGTCAGGAGGTTACAGTTGGTTGGGAAAAAACGCCACCTGTAAAGCAGTACATCGGAGTAAAGATAATGTTCGAGGATCAATATCTAATTGTTATTGAAAAGAACACTGGTGTACTTTCAATTGCAACGGAAAAGGAGAAAGTTCAAACCGCTTACAGCATATTGAGCCGCCATGTTAAGGAGCAAAACCCTTCGAATAGGATTTTTGTGGTTCACCGAATCGATAGGGAAACATCTGGGGTTATGGTTTTTGCTAAGAGCGAGGAGATTCAGCTAAAACTTCAAGAGAATTGGAATGATACTATCCTAGAACGAACCTACCTTGCTGTAGTAGAAGGTGAAATTGATAGGCCAAAGGGTACAATTGTTTCATATCTCAGGGAGAGCATTGCGCTTATTGTTTACTCGAGTAATAAATCTACGGAAGGGCAAAAAGCAATAACGAATTACAAGGTTATTAAGAAGAATGCTCGTTACTCATTGCTTGAGGTAAATCTCGAAACCGGTCGAAAGAACCAGATAAGGGTTCACATGCAGGTAATTGGGCATAGCGTAATTGGGGATAAAAAGTATGGTTCAACCGTAAATCCTATTAGCCGCTTGGGGCTACACGCACAGGTACTCTCATTTACGCATCCAATTAGCAAGGAGCCAATGCGGTTTGAAACACCAATACCAAAGGCATTTCTAAAGCTATTCTAGTTGATTTTCTTTTATGTATCTTAGTGTTCCGAGTTGGGAATTCTTTCCTTTCTTTATTATTATCGCAAAATGCGATTATTTTGCTTTTGATGAATACTAATTGCCTACTATTTATATCATTATAGATTTATTTCTTATTGAACGTAAACTCTCGATATAAGAAATGTAATAATGTGTTTATTTTTAATGATATGTAATTGTTTAA
>JACABB010000024.1:77969-86782 GCA_013376985.1 Bacteroidales bacterium | reverse complement strand
AATAATATCAAGGATTTCAAAGAACTTATAATCAAGTTAACGCAACGCTAGTGACCTGATGATGCTAATTTAGGGATTATGTACAATAACCTTGGGTATTCTTATGCTAGAAGAGGAGACGTTAATACAGCAATTACATATTTTGAAAAATCAGTTAATACTTTGAAAAAGAATGAAGAGAAGGCTATTAATGGATTGTTAAATTCTCTTAATAATAAAACACAAGCTTCTCTAGTTCTTGAAGATTTGCCTTCAGCTCTAGACTCTTTAAAGAAATCAGACACGTTAATTAAAAAATATTCGTTAGAGAATATTCAGTTTGTTGCAGCCCAAAATTATCTAAATGCAGTTTATTTGATGAAGTCTGGGGATTATAAGCAGGCAGTAGACAAATATAATTTAGCAATAGAAACACATTTGAAAATTAACAAATCAAACAGGAATGATTTAATGTTAATGATTTATTATTCTAATCTGGTTTATATGCTATTCAAAGCTAAGCATGATGAAAAAGTGATTGAAAATATCGACAAAATCTACGAGATAATTGAAGAATATAAAATGGATTATAATAAAATTAGTATTGAAGTAAAAACAATGATTGATAATATCAAAGAGTACTATAAATTGACCAACAAATAAACCCCCGCTAGCGCGGATTTGACTTCGTCGAACTCGCAAAATACACTTGGTTAGTAAAGCGTAATCCGTGCTAAAACAAACCAAATATCAAACAGTAAACCTAGTTGTAATGAGCTAGGTTTACTGCTAATTAGGCATTTGCTAAGCCGTTAGCCTTAAACCTTGTTGTAGCTCATTTTTGCGGCTCTTTGAGCCAAAAGGATTATATTTGTGAGCCGTAAATTCAAACCCCATGATTGACAAAAGAGAAATTGATATTATTGAGGTTGTCAAAAAAAATCAAGAAATTTCAAGCATCAAAGAATTTGAAGTTGCTAAATTATTTCAAGGTTAAACAACATTGGGAAAGAAAAAAAATAATTTAATAATATCAGCATAAAAAGGCAGACCTAAAATTAGTATGGCTAAAAAGCATTCAGATTTTATTTTATTCAAAACCGAAGACGAAAAAATATCGGTAGATGTTCGTTTTGAGGGTGAAACCGTTTGGCTATCGCAAGACCAAATGGCTACATTGTTTGAAAGAGATAGGACTGTAATAGTTAAGCATATTGCCAATATATTTTCGGAAGGCGAATTGGACAAAAAAAGCAATGTGCAATTTTTGCACATTGCAAATTCCGATAAACCAGTAAAATTTTACAACCTGAATGTTATTATTTCGGTAGGGTATAGGGTAAAATCGCAACGTGGTACCCATTTTCGTATTTGGGCAACCCAACGGCTTAACGAATATATTCGCAAAGGTTTTACAATGGACGATGAACGCCTCAAAAATTTGGGTGGTGGTGGCTATTGGAAAGAATTGTTGCAGCGTATACGAGATATTCGTGCGTCCGAAAAAGTATTTTATCGTCAGGTGCTTGATATTTACGCAACCAGTATTGATTACGATCCAAAAGCAGAAGTTTCCATTACATTTTTTAAAAAGGTGCAAAACAAAATTCATTATGCCGTACACGGTCAAACCGCAGCCGAAGTTATTTATACCCGTGCCGATGCCGAAAAAGAATTTATAGGTTTGATGACTTTCTCAGGTAATCGTCCATACTTGAAAGATGTTGTAGTAGCAAAAAATTATTTGGATGAAAAGGAACTTCGCTCGCTGGGACAAATAGTATCAGGGTATTTGGATTTTGCCGAACGACAAGCCGAACGAGAACAAACTATGACAATGAAAGATTGGGCAGAGCATTTGGATAAAATACTGACAATGAGTGGTGAAAAACTGTTGCAGGGTGCAGGCTCTATCAGTCATGAAATTGCCATTGAAAAAGCTACCACAGAATATAAAAAGTATCAGCAAAAAACATTGAGCGAGGCAGAAAAAAATTATTTAGAAAGTTTAAAAATATTAGAAAATAAAACCAAAAAAAAGTAAAAATGCCAACGCATTTGCAAACACATTGCCAACGCCCCACAGGCCAACGCTACAACCCCCGCTAGCGCAGATTTGACTTCATCCGACTCGCAAAATACGCTCGGTTAGCAAAGCGTAATCCGTGCTAAAACAAACCAAGTATCAAACTAGTTGTAATAAGTTAGGTTTACTGCTAAATAGGCATTTGCAATGCTGTTATTAAGGTGTTAGCCTTAAACCTTGTTGAGATAAAGTTTAAGAACCAAAAACTATCGGGTTGGACAGTCGACTTTCGATAAATAGCATCGGGATAAGTTATGCCGTTGTTCATTTATTCGTTCTCCCCCAACATCTCTTGCCACGCAACTGTTAGGCTTAATATCAGAAAACCCCGTAAACAGGTTGGCTTCTCATTGATTTTTAGTACATTTGCATTATGAAGAACAGGGCACAATATATTGATGTTGAGATTGATAAATTGACCAATTCAATTGAAAATGCAATAATGGGATTGATTAGAGAGCCTTTAGATGTGGATTTCGTTGTCGATCCAAGACCGTTGACCGAGAAAGAGAAAAAAATGATTAGTGATTTCATTAAAACGGACAAGGAGAAAAAGAAAAGTAAAAAGACAACTAAAAAAAGCACATTCGCCAAGCAACCAGCATAGCCACATAAGAGTTTTATTATGAGTAAAGAGACTTGTCCTGTTCAAATTGCATGGTTGGGTGGCTGGGTATCAGCAGGCAGGTGCAGATTTGATTTCATAGAACTCGCAAAATACGCTCGGTTAGCAAAGCGTATTCAGGTGATCTTTAAATAGCAGTTTTTGACTGATCCGAATTTCTCGTCAAACAACAATATTGAAAAAAACTTGCACCTGATTCGTTTCTGGTGTAAATTTGCATCAAAAAAGAGTATGATACGACAAAGTATATCGTTCACAAAACCAAACGATGAGTGGTTGAAAAATCAGGTGGATAATAATGAATATTCAAGCAAAAGCGAGTTAGTTAATGATTTAATCAGGCAGGCAAGAAAACAACAGGCCCAAGTTGACTGGATTAAAGCAAAATTAGAGAGAGCTGAAAATAGCGGATTTACGAACGATAGTAAAGAGCAGATTTTAAATCAATCAAAATCTTTACTTAATGAGTAAATATAGGTTGAGTAATGAAGCTAAAGACGATTTGATACGAATTCATCAATACGGTGTCAGGAAATTCGGAATGTCTCAAGCTGATAAATACTATAATTCATTTTTTGAATACTTTAACATTATTGCCCAAAGACCATTATCCTTTGAAGCGGTTGATTACATAAAAAAAGGATACCGGCGATGTGTGTGTGGCTCTGATAGTATTTACTACAAAATCAATGGCGATATTGTTGAAATAATGGCAATTGTAGGAATGCAAGATTTGAACAATGTCCTTTAACCGCTCGAATTAAACACTTTAACCAAGTGCGTTTAAGCACAAAATTTTCAGGCAGCGTGTGGACAAATTACTTGGTCTCGATTGTATTTGAACCAATAAAGAATTTGTAACTATTTTCCCATTCTGGTAATTCCATCCATTTTAATCGCATTTTGCGATAATGTCAATTGGAAAAATATAAAACGACAAATCGTATCTAAAAAGTCATTGTAAAAGTTGTTCCGTGGGATGGAACGGAATAAGCGGTTATACTTCCATTATGTAAGCGCATAATCTGTCTCGATAAGCTTAGCCCAATTCCAGAGCCTTTGGGTTTAGTTGTAAAGAACGGGATAAAGATTTTATCGAGTACTTCTGGAAGAATGCCTACTCCATTATCAACAACCTGAATTGTGACTCTACCCCTTTTATTAAGGAATGCTTTCATTGTAATTTGAGGGTTTTTTACTCCTTCAAGTGCATGAATAGCATTCTTAAATAGGTTTATTACCACCTGTTCCAGAAGTTCAATATCTACTGAAAATTCTATATCTGATGGTTCTATCTCACTGTGGAACGAGATTCCCGCTTGGGTTATCTCATCATTCATTAGTGGGATAATATTATCGAAAAGATTTTTAACGGTAGTGATCTTGAAATTTGGTTTTGGAATACGCGTTAAATTTCTATAAGTGTTAACAAAATGAAGCAAGCCAGTACTTCGTTTATGAATGGTTTGTAAACCTTGTTGTATTTCATTTGCAGTTTCAGCGTCAATATTGGCATCTGGATCGGCTACTTGCTCTTCCTGAAAGTTCTTAATCATCAAATCAATAGTTGATGAGAGTGAGGCGATTGGGGTAATCGAATTCATTATCTCGTGGGTTAACACGCTAATTAGTTTCTGCCATGCTTCTGTTTCCTGCTCTTCCAGTACACTTTGGATATTCTTTATAGTAACTAATACAATGGTTTTGTTGTGAATTTTGAATTCTGTACTGTTAATTGCAAGTTGGAGCAAATCGTCCTCTTGCTGAACTTTAATAAGAGCGCTCTCGCCCGGAGTTATAATTAATAGTTTTTCAACTAATTCGCCGCTTATTTCGTAAAGTTGCTTTACATTCTTCAGCCCGCTAATCTGAAAGAGTTTCTTGGCTGACTTATTAATCATCTCAACGGTGCCGTCCTTCTGGTATGCAATAATACTTACATCAATATTTTGAACTATACTTTGTAGGTAGTGGAAGTGCTCCTCCTTTTCGGTACGAACGGTTTGAAAATCCTTAATTACATCATTGAATGCTTTATTCAGCTCATCAAAGGATGAACCCATTCCTTCCACCTGAAATGAGCGAGTAAATTCGCTAAATCTAATTGATTCTAAGAAACTTGCAAGATCTCGATTTGTTTTATCAACGTATTTGAAAAGGGCATAAAGTTGAATAATAATAGCTACCCCTATTAGGACAGGAGTGATAAAAAAGTTTTTCCATGTATAAAAGCTCAGGAAAATGGTAATAGCAATCAGGAATATCCTGATTATTATATTAACCCTGAAATTTCTATAGATCATACTTTTCCATTCTACGGTACAATGATGTTCGTGTAATTCCTAACTCGGTTGCTGCTTGTGTAATATTTCCTTGAAATTGCTTAAGGACCTTATTGATTATCGCTTTTTCAACCTCTTCAAGATTGTACGTATCAAAATCGCCTCCCACGGTTTTTGCTTGTTTTAATGCCGATAGGAAGAAATCATCGGGTTGTAATATGCTTGAATCACTCATAATGATTGCACGTTCAATGGAATGTTGGAGTTCGCGAACATTTCCAGGCCAATGGTAAAGATTCAACTTCTTTAAGGCATCAGGACTTAAATTATTGATTTCCTTTTTATATTTTTTGGAGTAAATTTGGATAAAATGTTTTGCAAGAAGTGAAATATCCCCTTGTCTTTCTCTCAGTGGAGGAAGATGAATTTCAACAGTATTAATCCTATAAAGGAGATCTTGTCGAAACTGACCCTCAGAGGTCATTTGGGTGATATTGTTATTAGTTGCACAAATCAAACGCACATCAATATTTTTAGGTTTGTTTGAGCCAACTCGAATAACCTCGCGTCTTTCGATTACTGTTAGTAGCTTTGCTTGCATTGCGGGTGTGAGATTTCCTATCTCATCCAAGAAAAGTGTACCCCCAGAGGCAATCTCAAATCTACCCGGTTTTTCCTTTTTGGCATCAGTAAAAGCACCTCTTTCGTGTCCAAATAATTCGCTCTCAAAAAGGGATTCAGCAATTGAGCCTAAATCGATATTAATAAATACTTCACCTGAACGAGGAGAATTTCGGTGAAGAGCCCTTGCTACAAGTTCTTTCCCTGTCCCGTTTTCACCAAGGATAAGTACGTTGGCATCCGTCTTTGCAACCTTTTGAATAGTAGCAAAAACGCTTCGCATCTCCTCGGAATTTCCAATAAATTCATGAAAGGGTTGATCGAGAACTTCGCTAATCTCTTGCTGCTTCATTTTTAACGTATCAACCTCTTGCTGAGAACGTTTAAGTTTCATAGCAGCAGAAACGGTAGCAATGAGCTTCTCGTTCTGCCATGGTTTCAATATAAAATCTGTTGCCCCTGCTTTAATAGCTTTTACGGCTTTTTCTGCATCACCATAAGCTGTGATAAAGACAACAACAGCTTTAGGATCTATACTTAGAATTTTTTCTAACCAAGTGAAGCCTTCCTGACCGCTAATTGCATCCTTGGTAAAGTTCATATCTAAAAGTATAACATCATACATTTCCTTACCCATTAAATCAGGTATATCCGAAGGGTTAGGCGTTGTATGTAATAGTTCAATATGAGGTTTAAGAAGCAGTTTAAGCGCAAAAAGAATATCCTCATTATCATCCACAACTAAAATTTTTCCTGCTTTCTTATTCATCGTTAGCAATTTTTTAATTTTAAATAATTAAATATGCAACCTTATAAAAAGTAATGTGAGGTAAATATATAAAAAAACTATTACTAACAGATGCGTTGATAGTTATGTGTGCGAAATCGAACATGGAATGTTGCATTACCGAACATTAATAAAAATATTTTTACACGAATAAAAAAGATAAATAATTAGATATCAAGCGATAATTAATTATGGCATATTAACTGTTTAAACAATAACAAACCTGAAAATGCTTTTATGATGGATAAAGTTATTCAAAAAAAGAAATGGACTCTTAAAAAGATTCTTTGGATTACAGGAACTACTGTTTTTGTAGGACTTATAGTATATTATCTTGCTTTTGGCGATAAAAGTTCAAAACTTAATGTTGAGGTAGATAAAATAACAATTGAAGAGGTTACACAGGACCTGTTTAGGGATTACATAACTGTAATTGGCACCGTTGCCCCAATTCATACTATTTATCTTGATGCCACAGAAAGTGGCAGTAGAGTTGAGGAAATTATACTAAAAGAGGGGAGCATGGTTAAAAAGGGTGACGTAATAGCTCGATTTAGTAATACCAGTTTAATTCTAGAAATTTCGAATAATGAGGCAGCTGTTTCTAGAAGTACCAACGAACTTCGAAATATTAGACTTCAAATGGAACGCCAAACTTTAGATACACGTAGCCAATTACTACAGTTTTCATTTGATTTAAAAGAAAGAGAACGTACCTACAGAAATAATAAGATACTTTACGAACAAAAACATATATCAAAGGATGAGTTTGAACGGTCGAAGGAGGCCTATGAACTCACTAGTGAAAGGATAAACCTATTTCGCCAAAGCGCAATTAAAGATTCCATATACAATATAACGCAAATTAAAACACTTGAGGAACAAGATGAAAGAATGCAAATGAATTCGAGGATTGTTAGGAAAAGATTAGAATCTCTAGAATTTAGAGCTCCTGTAACGGGCGAATTAGCATCACTTAACCTCGAAGTTGGGCAGGTAATAGGTATGGGAATACGAATGGGTACAATTAACGTACTTGATTCCTATAAATTAAGAGTTGAGGTAGATGAACACTATATTTCACGAATTGTAAAGAATTTAACGGGTGATTGCGAATTTGCTAGCAAAATGTATAAGGGGGAGATTAAAACTGTTTACCCAGAGGTTCGTAATGGTCGTTTTACAGTTGATATGGTATTTACCGACTCCGTTCCTAATAATATAAGGATAGGCCAAACATCACGTATCAACCTTGAACTGGGCGAATCACAAAGAGCGATTCTGCTGACTCGTGGAGGCTTCTACCAAAGTACTGGTGGGCAATGGGTATACGTGGTGGATCCTTCTGGCAGTTTTGCTACCAAACGTAATATCAGGATTAATCGTCAAAATCCTAGATTTTACGAAGTTACTGAGGGTTTGACTCCAGGCGAAAAGGTTATTGTTTCTAGCTATGATAACTTTGGAAATGTTGATAAGTTAATACTGAAAAATTAGATAACTAACTCAAGTTGCTAGATACTAGCCTGTTATTTATTTGATATTCGGATTGATACAATGCATTATCTCTTACGATTAAAGTTAAATGCAAAAAAATAAATACTGTAAACCACTAAACTAGCAACTTGCAACCAGTAATTTGCAATTTAGATTAACTGTATTAACAACAAACAAAATAATATCTACTACTATGATTAAGACTCAAGAATTAGTTAAGATTTTCCGCACAGAGGAGGTTGAAACAACAGCTTTGAATAAGGTTAATCTTGAAATAAAACAAGGAGAATTTGTGGCCATCATGGGTCCTTCGGGTTGCGGAAAGTCAACTCTGTTAAACATAATTGGTTTGCTTGATAATCCTAGCGGAGGTGATTTTTACTTCGATGGTATTGAAGTATCGAAGTTCAAAGAAAAACAACGTACAAACTTAAGGAAATCCAATATTGGATTTGTGTTTCAGAGTTTCAACTTAATTGACGAACTAACCGTTTTTGAAAATGTTGAATTGCCCTTGCTTTATATGAATGTTCCTTCATCGGAGCGTAAGAGTAAGGTAGAAGCCGTTTTAGAAAGAATGAAGATTTCACACCGTAAACAACACTTTCCACAACAACTTTCTGGAGGCCAGCAGCAAAGGGTTGCTATTGCACGTGCCGTTGTTGCTAATCCTAAACTAATCCTAGCCGATGAGCCAACAGGTAACCTTGATTCAGCAAATGGCGAAGAGGTTATGGATTTGCTAAGTGAACTGAATCGTGAAGGAACTACTGTTGTAATGGTTACTCACTCACCAACCGATGCGGAAAAAGCTCATAGAATTGTGCAACTATTCGACGGGCATATTGTGACAGAGAATGTTAAGAAAATGCTTTAGTATAATGTGTCTAATATAAAAATTGTATCTAAAATAAGATGATTATTAAATAAATAGGT
>JACABB010000024.1:0-77959 GCA_013376985.1 Bacteroidales bacterium | reverse complement strand
TTTAAAATTTAAAATTGATTTAATAGTGATAAGATTATTATAAAAAATGTCAAACTAAAATTTAGGAAAGGGTTTTACCATGAGAGAAATATGTATACCGATTTCAAATCTTGGCGAAGATGAAATAGCCGATGTTACAGTAACGATAGGCGGTAAGAAAATGAGTTATAGTTTTCGGGTAGAGTCCTTTCCTTGGACTGTGGATTCAGCCCAAGAATCGGAGGAC
Source organism: Bacteroidales bacterium (assembly GCA_013376985.1). Classification (GTDB taxonomy): domain Bacteria; phylum Bacteroidota; class Bacteroidia; order Bacteroidales; family Tenuifilaceae; genus UBA8529. The sequence goes on along the minus strand of JACABB010000024.1, from coordinate 77,733 downwards.
GAGGATTTGCCACATGCCTCGCTCGAGCAAATTGCCCAGCTACGTAGTTCAATTTCAAACTACGATAAAAATTGGGAATTAATTCAAATTTTTACACCAAGAATAGGAGCAACTCATATTCAGGTACTTTACCGAAAGAAAAATGGAAATTTAATAACTTAGAGATGGATACTAAATATACGTTACTTTCACTATTTTTTTCATTCCTTATTCTAGGATTTGTTCAAGCATTTGCTGAACGACCAGTACCTATTAGCCCTCCATTATCTAGGGATATTCCATCAGGAGAAGAGGAAGATCCAACGAGGTTAGATTTTAAATCTAATGAAAACGGACTATGTGAATATAAGTTTTATAGTTCAGATTCAAGTTTAAGTGGGGCATTTTATCCATTTCTAACAATTCGACCAAATTATTCACTTGATTCATCTAGTTTTATTGAGGTGATGAAATATTTGAAAAAAATAATTCCAGCGGCTAATGAAATTGAAGATCCCGATTTTGATATGATCGAAGTCCTTTAATGAATTTAAAAATAGATGCTTTTTTGAAAGTTTTTCAGTAGATAAATATGCAAATCATGAAACGAAATTTTAAATATTTTCTAGCGATTTTTATTTTACTCTTTACTACAACTCTTTTTGCTCAAAAAAAATGGACTTTGGAGGAATGTATTAGCTATGCATTGCAAAATAATATTCAGATAAAGCGACAATCTTTACAAACTCAGAAGGTAAAAGAGGATAGATTAGCAGCATATATGAGTTTTGCTCCAACTTTAAGTGCACAGTTTAGTCATAGTATCCAAATAGGTAGCTCTTTTAATACAAATTTGGGGCAATTTGTAACTAACCCACAGGATGGTTCTGGAGGTATTGGTGGTAGTTTTGACCTTTTTCAGGGATTAAACAAGTGGAATTATTTAGCCCAAACAAAGTTTGACTTGTTGGCATCACTTGAGGGTGTAGAACAGTTAAAGAAGAATGTTTCATTAAATATTGCTGCAAAATATTTGGAAGTACTATATGCAATAGAGAATTATAACCTTGCGCTTAATAGAGTTGATGTTTCCGAAAAGCAGGTTGAGAGTTCTCAGCAACAATACGATCTTGGTAAAATTTCAAATTCTGATTTTTTACTGGTGAAATCACAAGCAATTGCAGAGAAGGTGCAATTCACAAATGCTCGCAATTCTTTAGATATGAGTCGCTTGGAGTTGACTCAGATGTTGGAATTGCAATCAACAGAAGGATTTGAGATTGTTACAGATAATGTTGTGATACAAAATGATACCGTAAAATATGGATTAAAGCAGTATTATGATGAAGCCCTTGTTACGATGCCTTCTGTTCGTATGGCTAATTTCAATCAAAAAAGTGCTGATAAACGTTACTTAATTGCCCTTGGTGGGGCGTTACCTAGAATGTCTATTGGCTATCAGATGTATTCATTTTATAGCGATCAAATATGGTCCGAAGATGCAAGCGGAAATAAAATAAACCTTTATCCTGGGTATTCATACATGGATCAGGCAAAGGATAATATTCGGAAATTCATTTCATTCGATGTGACAATTCCAATTTTTAATAAACTTCAAAATAAGGTCAGGATAAGTAAAGCCAAAATTGACAAGATTGACGCTAGATTTGCCGTTGAAGAGGCTGAGAAAAATTTACTAAAAAGCGTGCAGCAAGCTTATGCAGAAGCTAAAGGGGAGTTTTATAGATACCAGTCAATGATTGAGTCTGAAGCATCGTATCGAGAACTTTTTGAGATAAATAAAGAGAAATTCAACCTTGGAATGGTCAATGCTGTTGACTATGGATTAGCGCGTAATAATCACATTAAAGCCCAAGGAGATTTACTTCATGCCAAGTATTCTTATCTCCTGAAACTCAAAATACTTGATTTCTATAGAGGTGTTCCAATAACCTTGTAGTTTGTCTATTGTTTAGTTTATGGTTTGTTTGGCCCTAGGAGTGGTTTCCTAGGGCTCTTTTTTTGTATTCCGAAAAAACAGCATATTTTTGTTTGTAAACTAATTAGCTGAATGTAACATGAAAAAATTAGTATCATTTTTTGGACTACTTCTTATAGTGACTAGTTCATTTAGTCAGGTTTTCAATACGGGTCAAACACTTAAACCTAAGACTTTCTCGTTGGGTGTAGAACCAGGTGTTATGATAAACGGAAATTCAGATTTTATACTATTTCTACATGGGGGATATGGTATTAAACAGGGTATTGATTTTTCGATGAAAGCAGGAGTTTTGGGTACAACCAATTACTTTGGAGCAGATGTGGAATTTGCTCTTCCCTATAGAATGTCATTTGCCGTTGGAGCTCATCAGTTTGGCGATTTTGGTTTAGATGGAGCCTTAAATATCACTTTCCCTATAAAAAAGGATATTCGGTTTTCATCGGGACTCGACCTTGATGTTAATTTTAATGACGATAAAACTCGTTTCTTGCTTTGGTTGCCTCTAGGTCTTGAGATTGGCATTAGGAAGAATATGAGTTTTATATTTGAAACGGAGATTGGATTGACCGATCCTGCGTACAATTTTATTGGTGGAGGCTTGAATTTTTACTTTTAGTCATTCTAAGTATAAAATAGCAAAAGTCCTAATTATTAGGACTTTTGCTGTTTTATACTATTATGAAGTTTGACTAAACTATTCTTTTTTCGAACTTAATACTGATAAACTCATCAGGCGCTTCATTCTCTGAACCTTGATTTATAAAACCATTCTCTTCAAGAAGTTGACCGAGGGACTTATCCTCAATAGGTGTAGTTCCTTTAAGTATTGTTGAACCATTTTTCCTTGCCAAATCTTCGGCAAAACTTAGAACTTGGGGTGCTAATCCTCTTTTTTGGTAAGGTGGATAAATCGCCAATCGGCTAATTACTAGTGTTTTTGGGTTTGATTTATCGGGTTTAATGGTAACTGTCCCAATCGTAACTCTATCTATAACTAATAGATATACAAATTGATTAGCAATATCTTCTGAGATATCATTATAATCAGCTAAACTATTGTTCCAGTACTTAATCCCTTTTTCAAGGAGTTGCCTTGAGCATTCTCTAATAACATAAAGTACCTCAATCAGTTTATGTTTTTCTGCAAGCCTGATTTCCATAGCTAGCTATTGTTTTTTTTGGTATACTAGTTCTCCTGCAACAAAAGTGCTAATAACTTTTGATTTTGGCAAATCTGATTCAGGTTCAACAAGTAAATCCTTTTCAAGAATTACAAAATCAGCCCATTTACCTGGCTCAAGACTTCCTTTAAAGGAATCTTCGAAATTCGCTTTTGCAGCCCAAATTGTCATTGACCTAAGTGCTTGCATTCTGTCCAATGCATTTTCTTTTTGAAATCCATTTTCAGGCAAACCATTTAAATCCTTACGACTAACACCAGCATAAAATCCATACAATGGATTGATGTTTTCAACAGGAAAATCGCTGCCATTTGCTAGCCAACCATTCTGTTTTAGCAAATCTTGGTAAGCATAGGCATACTTTATTCTAGCACCTAAGCGCTCATCAGCCCAGTTCATATCAGAGGTTGCATGGGTGGTTTGTACCGATGGAATTACACAATAATCTTTAAATCTCTTTAAGTCCTGTGGATCTACAACTTGAGCATGCTCAATTCTCCAACGTAGATCGTTTTTGGGCTTAAGATATTTAGAATAGTTATCAAGCATCAACCGAACGGCTGCATCTCCAATGCAGTGGGTATTAACCTGATACCCTGCTTTAAATGCTCTTTCGCAATTAGCTAATAGGTTTTCTGTAGATTCTACTTGAAGTCCCTTTGTGTTTGGGGCATCGCTATAGGGTTGTAATAATAATGCACCTCTTGAACCCAAAGCACCGTCGGCAAAAAGTTTTATTGATCGAACTGTTAGATTATCTGTGGAATAAATTCCTTTAGAGAGGAAATGGTCAAAATTTTCAGCGGTAGGATTAAGCATTGCATAGATTCTCATCTTGAGTTTCCCGGTTTTTTGAAGGGAATCTATTAATAGAACATCTTTCAGATCTATACCAGCATCCGAAACTGAGGTTAACCCAACGGCAAAACAGCTCTCCTGAGCCTTTAGTAGGGCTCGTTCTTCTGTTGATCTATCTATTTCAGGTATGATTGCTCTTACCAATTCAATAGCATTATCAACAAGAACACCAGTTAGTTTTCCATTTTTTTTAATTAGTTCGCCACCTTCTTTTTTTGAGGCCTCGGTAACGCCCGCCATTTTTAGCGCATAAGAATTCGCAATGGCTGCATGACCATCAATTCTAATTATAAAAACAGGTTTGTTTGGAAATGCCTTATCAAGCAAATCATTAGTTGGGAACTCTTTAATATCCCATTCATTCTGATTCCATCCACGTCCCTGAACCCATTCCGATGGAAATTCTTTTTGATGAGCCACTAATCTTTCAATAACCTCATTCCATGTTTTTGCCCCTGATAGGGAGGCATTGCTAAGTGAAGTTCCGTATCCTAAAAAATGGCAATGAGGATCTATGAATCCAGGAAAAATATATTTTCTGGATGCATCTATAATATTCGATGCTTCATATTTTGATTCAATTTCTTGATTTGTGCCAACAGCAATAATCTTACCATTACCAATGGCCATGCTTTGCTTTGTGTTAAAGGTTGAATCAACTGTATAAATTGTTGCGTTTGTCACAATTAAATCAACTTTTTGACGTTTCGAACATGCCATAATAAGAATGAATGAAATTATTGTAATGATAAAAATGGAATTTATAATTCCCTTATTCATAAAGGATGTCTTAAAATTTAAAAAGTAAAAGTATCAAAATTATATTTGAAAAAGATATGCTGAAAATATTTTCTACTTTTGATGTGAATGAAAATACTATGAATAGACTATATTTTATATTTCTCCCAGTTTTAATTTTTTGGTTTGCTTCGTGCGAAAGAGAGGATATATCTTCTAACCCATCGTTAAAACTTAAATTTTCTAGAGATACGGTGATGTTTGATACGGTTTTTACAACTATCGGTTCATCTACTCGATATTTTAAGGTTTACAATAAGAATAGCAACGATTTAAGGATTTCTTCCATTGAATTGGCTGGAGGTAACTCATCTAATTATCGAATTAATATCGATGGTGTACCTGCCAATAGGGTAGATAATGTAACCATTCGAAAAAACGATAGCCTTTTTGTGTTTGTTGAGGTTTATGTTGACCCAAATAATCAGAATTCACCCTTGGTTGTTGCCGATTCGATTGTGTTTACAACAAATGGTAATGTTCAGGATGTTAAACTGGTTGCTTGGGGGCAGGATGTAAATCTTATAAACTCAAAAACTCTTAGTTCGGATACAGTCCTTACACCCAACAAGCCTCATCTCGTTTATGGTTATTGTTTTATTAAACCAAATGTAGAACTCAAAATACAAGCAGGCACTAAACTCTATTTTCATAATAACGCACATTTAATCGTAGCAGGAACTCTTAAAATAGAAGGAGAGTATGGAAATCTTGTAACTTTTGATGGTGATAGAAGAGAAACATTTTATCGCGACAAAGCTGGTCAATGGGGTGGAATATGGCTTTCAGCTGGAAGTAAAAATAATCAAATTCGGTGGGCAGAAATTAAGAACGCGATTAATGGAGTAATTGTTGATACCTGTGTTACCACAGATGCTCCAACATTAAAGATTAGCAATACTAAAATTGAGAACATGAGTTCTGTTGGGCTATACGCCCGAGGCTCGAAGATTGAAGCAGATAATTGCCTTTTCTCAAATGCAAGTCAAATAAGTGTTGCGTTAACTATTGGCGGCTCATATAAATTCTACCATTGCACTATAGCTAATTATTGGGGGCAATACATTTCTCGAAAAGGGTCAGCACTTCTTCTTAATAATTATTATTTGTACCAAAAGGTGAAGGATGGTCCAATTTTGGTTGAACCAAGGAATTTAGAGCAGGCCTCTTTTTACAACTGTATTATCTATGGAAGTCAAGATTTAGAACTTGAGATAGATAATAGTTATAAAGGACAACTGGTCTCGGCATCGATGAATTACAACTTTGATCATTGTATTCTAAAAGTGCCTAATGATTATAATATTTCCGACCCCGCAAAATTTTTAAACGTAACCAAAGATAACCCTAAGTTTAAAGATCCTTGGTCTCTCAATTTTCAACTTGACACTTTGAGTCCTGCGAAGGATAAAGGACTACTGATATATTCAATACAATATCCAATTGATCTAAAAAATATTAGCCATTTATTGGATGCCAATCCTGATTTGGGTGCTTATGAACGAAAAGAATAGTTTGCTAATTTTGATATGTTTAAGACTTCCATTCTCATCTCATTACAATTTTTAATAGTTGTTGCTTTTTCCACTGCTCAGGAAGCAGGTGATGTGAAAAAATATAGGGCAATGTTTTATAATACTGAGAATCTGTTCGATTCATTTGATGATTCTCTTACTCAAGATGAAGAGTTTACGCCAATGGGCGCACGACATTGGACTTGGGAGAAGATGAATCAGAAAATTAATGGAGTTTATAAGACCATTATTGCAGTGGGGGAGTGGAATCCACCTGTATTTGTCGGCCTCTGTGAGGTAGAAAATGGCTTTGTTCTTAACCGATTAACCCACGAAACGCCATTGGTTAAATATGAATATAGAATAGTCCATAGGGAATCACCCGATCCTCGCGGAATTGATGTTGCTCTTTTATACAGGAGTGATTTATTTGATCTACAAGAATCTAAGTTTTTTCGAGTTTTTTTTCCTGATCAGCCCACTCGTAAAACACGTGAAATCCTTTATGCCAAAGGTGTTATAGATGGTATTGATACATTACACGTTTTTATTAACCATTGGCCTTCAAAACTTGGAGGAGAACTAGAATCAACATCTGGGCGTTTTGCAGCAGCAAATACGCTTAAACAAAAGGTTGATTCAATTAAAATATTTTACCCTGATGCTCGAATTCTCATTATGGGTGATTTTAACGATGAGCCAGAAAGCGCACCAATGGTCGATGGTTTAAAGGTTTGTTCGAATGTTAGCGATACCTGTAAATCAGGACTTGTAAGCATTTCATCAATACTAAAGGCATGTGGACAAGGGAGTTATAAGTATCAAGGTGTTTGGGGAATGATAGATCAAATTATAATCTCCACTAGTTTACTCGATAGTAAAAGGGCTATACATACATCACCTCAAAATGCTTCGGTATTTAAAGCCGATTTTTTGCTTGAACCTGATGATGCCTTTATCGGCGAGAGACCTTTTCGTACGTTTGCTGGTTATAAATATCATGGTGGCTTTAGCGATCATTTGCCAGTATATATCGATTTTATAGGTAAATAACGTGAACTCGATATAAGAAATGTAATAATGTGTTTATTTTTAATGATATGTAAATGTTTAAGGTAATGATGGAAGGTTGGAATGATGGAAACGAAGTTCGGCGGAGCCAATAATGGAGAACAAGAGGTTAGATTTTTGCTTGTATCCTTCAATTTTCCATTATTCCATTGATTCAAATAAAGTAAACCGATTGATATTTAGATTAATACATTGTTTCTTACATCGAACTTTCGTTAATTTTTTTATTTTTGTCGTTCAAAATTCAATCCTATGAATACTCGCAGCTATTACCTCGATCTTTTAAAAAAGAATATTTCCAACCCCAAAATGATTGCACATAGCATTGCCTCCGAAGCAGTTCTTAGAGCACTCGCGAGAAAATTCGGTGAGGATGAAGATTTGTGGAGTTATGCTGGTTTACTGCATGATATTGATGTTGAAATTACCAATGCAGATTCTAAAAAGCATGCACTAGTTGGAGCAGAGATGCTTGCCAATGAACTGCCCGCTGATGCTATTGATGCAATAAAAATGCACAACGAACATGCAACTGGCTTGCCTCGTACAACTCGTTTCCAGTTTGCATTAGCAGCTGGTGAAACAATTACAGGGTTAATTTTTGCTACTGCTTTGGTTTACCCCGATAAAAAGATTGAAAGTGTAAAGGTGAAATCTGTTACAAAACGGATGAAAGAGAAGCTGTTTGCGGCTACAGTTAATAGGGAAACAATTTTGGAGTGTGAAAAAATTGGGATTTCAATTGATGAATTTGTTGAAATCGCCCTAAGTGCTCTTAGACCAATAGCATCAGAGCTTGGTTTTTAGCGTGTACCGTTCGAATTTAGCCTTTTAACTCCTATAAGTCTATCATAGCGTGCTCCAATTTGCCTATAGTACACTAGAATAGTGTATGAGTTTTCAGTTTCAAAATGATTTCCCTCAAAAAATGTGAAATCAACTTCGCCCGTTTTTGTATCCCGAATGGCAAAGCGATAATTGTAATAGCCCTGTTTAAGCAATAATCTTACCTCATAGGCTTGTCGTTGAAAGCTATATTGCATCATATTCTCTGGGGCAAGCTGCCAACCAGTTAGCTCACCATATACATAAACCTCTTTATTGGGAAGTTGATCGTAGTATGGCAGTGTAAAATAAACCCATGCGTAGTCAGCTTCAACATCACTCAACTCACTTCTTTCAAGTTTAACCAGATATTTACCATTTATATCTTGTTGGGTTGAATATTTTTGATTTCTATTATTCTCAGAGGACTTTAACTGAACATTAAAATTTCCTCCAAATTGCTCTATACTTTGTATTCCCGATGATAGAAATCTAATGGAATTGATATCAAATGAACGATACTCATTTACCCCGTCAAATATTAACTTTTCGGAGGAAGAGTAGTCAATTTCATCCGTTCTTATAAAAGTTGGCTTAATAGCAAATAAACAATTATCGGGTTGATTATTTTGGACGATTACAGGAATTAGATCAGTGTAAGGATTTGTGAGATTTAATTGGGCTGTTCCAATCTTTAGCTCAATCTGCTGAGAGGTTAACCTTAAATTTTGATCTATAGGTTGCTTTATCATAGCATTTATTGCAACTAATGGTTCAACCACCATAAATCGTTGCTCAACCATGATTTTTTCTGGGGAGTATGTGTCAAAAACTCGGATAATGTAATTACCAGATAGTTTGATTTTAATCTCATCATTAGGTATTTGTACCTTAAAATGTGTATATGGAACGGTTGTAGCAACTGAATTCTGATAATCGTATATAGATTTTGAATCGAATCCATCCATATATTCAGATCGCACTAAACCAGATTCTTTCCAGTCACAAGCACAATGAGTAATTGAATAAGAGTAATTACTAGTATTATCGGAAAGGTCATCGAATGTTAAAGTAATGGATTCATCGCCCCCAAGTTCGATAATTGGATCTGATAATTCATCCCCAGTTTTGTGAATTTTAATCGATTCGATGTTGTTTTTTTGATGAATATCGATACTGCCAATTTTTGAGACTGGGTATACCGTCGTGTTAAAAAGAAGTGAAATTAAACAGATTGATATCTGGCAGATAAATTTTGGTGTCACAATTAGCTCTTTAAGTTATAGAATTCGATGATTAATTTGTAATGTATTGTTATTCATGCAGATGTGTGAATAAAAATCTTAACTCTTATTAACAATTGTTAACCCGCCTTAGCTATGCGCTAAGCTATCTTTGTATCATAAGATTTGATAAAAGATTTTTTCATAGATAAGGTTTAGGTTAATAGATTTAGTTTAGGGTTTGGTTTTGGGGCTGTCCTGGTTAGACAGCCTCTTTTTTTTTGTATATAACCCAAGTTCTTAATTATAACAATCTTTTAAAGAATTGATTAACGAATATCGATTAACGATTTAGGATTTTTGAAATTAATATGCATAATACGCTGATAATTAAAATTATGATACTTAATATCACATTACTTCTAAAATCAAAATTCGTTAACCTAGTTTACGAGTTCGCCGAAGGCAATCCTTGTTCTTAAATCTTCTTTTATACCATAACTAGCAACTTGGATTAATTCAAAAATCCGTAATCCCTTCTTTGTCGGCAAACACGTTTTAAAACCTACTTTATCTTTAACTAGTGGCTTTATCTATTTATTGATTGATAAACCATTACATAGTTTTAATTGTTTACTACAAAAAATTCCTTCAAATTTATTCTATTTAATGTTAATGGAAGCTAAATTTACACATAAATCATTTCATCTTAAAGTCATTTTTTGAATTGAAAAATCAAATCAACAACTATATGAAAGCCTTAACTATTATTCTATCATTTTCCTTTTTGACTAATTTTTGTTTTAGTCAAACATCTGGTTGCACTGTAGGTAATTGCCAGGATGGCTGGGGTGTTTATGAATGGAAAACGGGAGCAAGTAGTGGAGATAAGTATATTGGAGAGTGGAAGGATGGCTATCGCGACGGAGAGGGTGTGTACACTTGGCATACTGGTGAGAAATATATTGGAACATGGTCTAAAGGTGTAATTAATGGCTATGGAACGCAATATTTTGCTAACGGAACAAAAATATCTGGGAATTGGCAGAATGCCGAGTTAGTTGGTACTAAATATACTTCTGCTGCTTGTTTAAGTGGCGATTGCGATAATGGATATGGAGTTTGGGTTTTTGATTCGGGTGATAAATATTCAGGCTATTGGAAGGGTGGTTATAGAAATGGCGAAGGAACATATTTGTATGCCGATGGCGATAAGTATGTTGGCAATTTTGATAATAATAAGCGAAACGGTTATGGGACTTATAACTGGATTGCAGGCTCTTCATACGCTGGAAATTGGAAGGATGGAAGCCAAGAAGGATATGGAACCTACACAGGCTCCGATGGAAAGGTTGAAACTGGGTACTACAAAAATGGAAGCTATGTAGGAACAACCGATGAAAATAATAGCAATTTAGCATCTTCTTCAACATCGTCATCAACAACATCGTCATGTATTTATGGAGATTGCGAGAATGGCTGGGGCATATATGAATGGAAAACTGGCACTAGTAATGGCGATAAGTATATTGGTGAATGGAAAAATGGTAATAGAGATGGTGAGGGCGTATATACATGGGCTAATGGCGATAAATATGTAGGTACATGGTCTGCTGGCGTTATAAATGGCTATGGAACACAATATTTCGCAAATGGAACGAAAAGTGTTGGCTTGTGGGCGAATGCCAAACTGACAAGTAAAAATTATACTGAATCATCTTGTGTTTCAGGTGATTGTAATAATAGTTATGGTGTATGGATATATGATACAGGCGATAAGTATAAGGGATATTTTAAGGATGGTTTAAGGTCGGGTCAAGGAACATATCTTTACTCTAATGGGGAAAGATATGATGGGAGTTTTGAGAATCATAAAAGGAATGGTTATGGAACCTACAATTGGACTGATGGTTCATATTATGTGGGTAATTGGAAGGATGGAAATCAGGATGGAAGCGGTTCTTATACAAAAGTTGATGGAACAAAACAGGTTGGGAAATTTGAGAAAGGGAGTTATATCGGTGAATCAAATCAAAGCAACACGAGTACTGCTGCACAATCTAAATGTTTAACAGGCGATTGTGATAATGGTTTTGGTATATATACATGGGGGCAAGGTAACTGGGAGGGTGATAAGTATATAGGCGATTGGAAAAGTGGTTATATGAGCGGACAGGGCTACTACTACTGGCACTCGGGATCAAAATACATTGGAGGATGGGAGTCTGGCAAGCAGAATGGTTATGGTACTCAATTCTATGCCGATGGAACAAAATCACTTGGATTATTCAAAGATGGAAAATTAGCAGGTTCAACTTCAAGCACCGTTGGTTGTGTTAATGGTAATTGTAGTAATGGCTTTGGAGTTTGGATTTATGAAAGTGGCGAAAAGTATGAAGGATATTGGAACGATGGTTCTAGAAGCGGCCAAGGCACATATATCTATTCTGATGGGATGAAATACATTGGAAATTTCAACAACAATACGCGTAACGGATATGGCACCTTCTATTGGGCCGATGGATCATCTCATGTTGGAAATTGGAAAGATGGAAATCAGGACGGTGCAGGAACTTACACCAAAGCTGATGGTACGGTAAGTAAGGGATATTGGGTGAATGGAGTTTACAAAGGCGAAGTCGATCAAAATAATAAAACCTATCTGGCAAATAATTCATCAACAAGCAGTAATAATTCTGAAACGAATACGAATTTTGTTAATAAGAAAGCAAGTATCTCCGATCGAATTAAAGCGTATGTTGAGGAGAAAGTAAATCAATGGCAACAGAAGGGTGAATTTGAAAAAACAACCGATTATAAACTTCGTGTCAATGAAACTTCACGAAGTAAAAAGATTGAGGATTTTCAAAAGGAGGCAATTGCAGCACTAAAGAAAGATTTTAAGGAATCGGTTAACTTTAAAAGCGTTAAGCTTGGCCTTTACGATGCCGATAATGAAAGTTTCTTACTTACCTCTGATGAACTTGGCGAGTTTGTTGTTCCAGTACCAGTTGCAGAAGCACCAATCTTCAAACAAAATTTTACAACCTATCAATTCAATAACTCCGATTTTTATGTAAAGGATAATAATTTCGTTCTTGCTTATACAGAGATTGTTAACCCGGTAAATAAAAAGAAATACATCTACGATAGTAAAAATAATGCAACCTATGCTACAACCAGCATTAACTATAAGTTTAATGACATTGTTATTGATGTTGAGGACAGGGCTGGTGGAGCTAGCAGTACAATTAAAAAGGGTACAAATACTATTAGCGTTGGAAAGGCAGATGTGGATATGGATATACCTATTAGCTCAGCAGTAAAATCAAACACTTACGCTTTAATCATAGGGAATGAGGATTATACCACTTTCCAGCCAGGTTTGAGCAGCGAAGTAAATGTTGATTTTGCAGCCAACGATGCTAAAGTGTTTAAAGAGTATTGTGTTAAAACATTTGGTGTGCCTGAGAAACAGGTAAAACTTCTAATTAATGCTACGTCGGCTCAGATGAATCAAGGAATTGCATGGTTAACAAACCTTGTTAAGGTTGAGGAAGGTAATGCAGAAATTATCTTCTACTACTCTGGTCATGGATTGCCCGATGAGCAAACCAAAGAAGGCTATTTAATTCCTGTTGATGTTAGCGGGAGCAATGCAAATCAAGGAGTGAAATTGAACGATTTATATGCTAAGTTGAGCGAATTCTCTTCTAAAAAAGTAACTGTTTTTCTTGATGCATGTTTTAGCGGAGGTGCTCGTAATCAGGGACTAATTGCCATGAAAGGTGTTAAGGTTAAACCAAAAGAGAATATTGTAAATGGGAATATGGTTGTATTTACATCAAGCACTGGCGAGGAATCGTCGGGTGTGTATCGCGAAAAGCAACATGGATATTTAACCTATTTCCTATTAAAGAATATTCAGGATAGCAAAGGGAATATCTCCTATAAAGATTTAGCAAACTCCATTATCAGCAATGTTAAAAAGGAAACTGCTTTAAGCGGAAAAATTCAAACCCCACAAATCAACATTAGTAATTCGGTTGATGGAATTTGGGAAAATTGGAAGGTTAAGTAATAGATGTAGATGAAACTTCTTTCAACCTGTTAAGTTTTATGGCTTAACAGGTTTTTTATATAAAAACTAAAATCGATTGGATAAACTTTTTTAAGAACTCGCTATCTAACTCATATGGTTTTGAATTCATAGCGATAGAAACGCAAATAACCTAATTCATCAACATAAAATAAAATCATTGAAAATGAAACGGACTACTATTCTCGCTTTTATTATTCTGGGTTTCAGATGTATGACATTTGCTCAAATCCAAGATAAATCGGAGTTCATTAATGTTGAACCTGGTTTTTACATTAATTCAATATTAAAAGATGTTAATGCTGTTAACGAGAACCTGAAACCTAAAGAGCATAAAACTAGCTTCCAAATGGTACAGGATGTCTCTAAGATTCCAAACAAAGTTGCTGATTATAAACGTATGTGGGCTTTCCCTCCAGTTTCACAGGGAAATACAGGAACCTGTTGGTGCTTTTCAACCACATCGTTTTTGGAGTCGGAGGTAAAACGTATTTACAATAAGGAAATTAGACTTTCGGAGATGTTCACAGTATACAACGAGTATCTCGAAAAAGCTAGTCGTTATGTTAAGGAAAGGGGCAACTCAACATTTGCTGAGGGCTCCGAAGGTAACGCCGTAACCCGCATATATGAAAAGTATGGTTGTATGCCTCTTTCGGTATACTCAGCCCTACCTGTTGGGCGTAAATATCATACCCATGAAGCTTTATATAATGAGATGAAATCTTTTCTTGAGTCAGTTAAAGCTTCAAATTCTTGGAATGAGGAGTGGGTGCTATCTACGGTTAAATCCATTATGAATAGATATTTGGGCGAGCCACCTGTTAAATTTGCATACGAAGGTAAGGAGTATACTCCAATATCATTTCTAAAGGATTATGTTAAAATTAATCCAAGCGATTATGTAGAAATACTTTCCTTAAAGCAGGAACCATACTGGAAGCAGGTAGAATATAAAGTTGCTGATAACTGGTGGCATAGTGCTGATTATTACAATGTTCCTCTCGATGTTTTTATGGATGCAATTAAAAAAGCTGTTCGTAGTGGTTATACCATGAGCATTGGTGGAGATGTGTCTGAACCAGGTTTCTCACGCACCACTCAAGCGGCTATGGTACCTTCATTCGATATCCCATCGGCATATATCAACGATGATGCTCGTCAATTCCGCTTTACAAACGAAACAACAACCGACGATCATGGAATTCATATAGTTGGTTACTGTGAGCGTGATGGAAAAGACTGGTATCTTATTAAAGATTCTGGCTCTGGTTCAAGGAATAACGATCCCAACGCCCCTGAGTTTGGTTACTATTTTTTCCATGAGGATTATGTGAAACTAAAAATGATGGGCTTTACCATTCATAAGGATGCTGTGAAAGATATCCTAGCGAAGTTTAATAAATAATTTTTTGATTAAATCGTTTTGAGTTTGATAAGAGTTCCGAACTTTTTAAAAGTTCGGAACTCTGGGATTTATTGAAAAGAGTTGGAAAATTATTCCAACTCTTTATTTTTTCTTTTGGGTAATTCTGACTTCGGCGTGAGTTTCAGTTCCTTCCCCTTTTCAAGCATAAGGGAGTAAGCCTCATCAAAATTATTATGGATAACCCCATCGAGGATAGCATCCTTTATAGCAATCTTAATAATACCAATCTCCCTGCATGGCTTAATATCAAATGTCTCCATAATCAGTTCGCCAGTTATTGGTGGTTGGAAATTTCGGATAGTATCCCGTTCTTCTAACTCTTTAAGTTTTTGCCTTACAATTTTAAAGTTGGCAAGATGTTTACGAACAGTGCTGTCGTTCTTTGAGGTAATATCGGCCTCGCAAAGAATCATTAAATCATCTATGTCATCACCTGCATCAAAAAGCAACCTACGAACTGCTGAATCGGTAACTATTTCAAGTGAAAGGATAATAGGACGGAGGTGAAGCTGAACCATTTTCTGAACATACTTCATCTTTTCGTTAAGCGGTAATTTTAAATCTCTGAAAATGACAGGAACCATTTTTGCACCAAGGAACTCATGCCCATGAAAAGTCCATCCCTGCTTAGGGAAATAACGTTTCGTATCGGGTTTGGCAATATCGTGTAGTAATGCAGCCCAGCGAAGCCATAAATTGTCGGTTTTTTTGGAAACATTATCGAGTACCTGAAGGGTATGCAAAAAATTATCCTTGTGGCTTAAGCCATTCTTTGTTTCACTACCTTTTAGGTTAAATAGTTTAGGAAAAATCAGCTCGAGTAATCCCGATTGGTCGAGTAGCAAAAAGCCAGTTGATGGGCGATTCGAAAGTAAAATCTTATTGAGCTCCTCAACAATTCTCTCCTGCGATACAATCTCTATACGACTTCGGTTCCGATGAATTGACTTAAAAGTCTTTTGCTCAATTGTAAAGTTTAGCTGCGTGGCAAACCTTATAGCCCTAATCATCCGAAGGGGATCGTCAGAGAAGGTTTGATCAGGATCAAGGGGTGTTCTTATAATCCGATCCTCAATATCCTCTAATCCCTTGAAATGATCTAGTAGTTTCCCGTAGGTTTTGGAATTTAGGCTGATTGCAAGCGCATTAATGGTAAAATCTCTGCGCATAAGATCATCCTCAAGCGTTCCGTTTTCCACTATTGGTTTCCTGGAATCCAAACGGTACGACTCTTTCCTTGCACCAACAAATTCAACCTCAAGATCATCGCATTTCAATTGGGCTGTGCCAAAGTTCTTAAAAACGGATACCGTCGACCTTTTTATTCTTTTCGATACCTTTTTTGCAATATCAATTCCGTTACCCAAAACAACAATATCAATATCCTTAGAGGTTCGTTTCAGAAAAATATCGCGAACAAAACCACCAATCACAAATGCCTGTGTATTTTCAATATCAGCTACTTCTGATACAATTTTGAAAATATCTTGCTTTAGATATTGCTGCATTATAAAAGGAAATACAAATTAACGAGAGACAAAAATACAACTAATACCGATAGTATAAGGAGGAAAGTTGAAAGTGGAAAAATAAAAGTTAAAAGTTGAAAGTGGAAAGTAGAAAGTGGCAAGTGACAAACCCAATTGCGAATAACTCAATAACCAATCAACCCTTAACCTACACTCTTGATAAATATCAATTACATTTCATAGAACAAAATGTCATAACTTTGGTTTTGGTATATGATTTGATATATGTAGATATATTGATTTGTTAAAATAGAAACCAAATAAATTTAAAAATATGATTGAGCACTTAACTTTAGAAACATTTAAGCAAAAGGTATTTAACTACGAAAAGAATACCGAGTGGAAATTTGAAGGCGATAAACCTGCTATTATCGATTTTTACGCCGATTGGTGTGGCCCATGCAAAATGGTTGCCCCAATATTGGAGGAACTTTCAAAGGAGTACGATGGCAAAATAAATATCTACAAGGTAGATACTGAGAGCGAACAAGAGTTAGCCTCTGTGTTTGGAATTAAAAGCATTCCTTCATTACTCTTTGTTCCAAAGGATGCACAACCCCAAATGGCACAAGGAGCACTCCCGAAAGATTCATTTAAAAAGGCTTTTAAGGAGGTTTTGGGTGTGGAGTAACCAAAGATAGCTTTGCCATAAAATTCTAATAAAAACAGGAAACCCGGCTTGTTATGGCTGGGTTTCCTGTTTGCTTTTTACTGTGCTTTAGCATGCATTTTAAAACCTAGTGTATCAAGGTCAAATTCTGACCAACATCCCAAGCATTGCCTACTTTTCCTAATATCGTAAAATGCGATTATTTTTCTTGTTGTTAATTCTGGTTTTTGGAAGTTATTGGGGTCTTTTTATATGAATTAGGTTTCATAATCCTTGCTAGTGAGAGTATTCCTTTTTAAGCATTTCTGCAATTACTTTTGTCTCCCTTAAGGTTCTGCCAGTTGTTTGTATTTGCAATACGTATCTTTTATCTGATTTTAAATGAACTATATCAACTTTACCATCATTTGTAGGATTTTTAAAAAAGGAGTTACCGCCCCATTCAATAGACATTCCTTCAATTACATAGGGTGAGTTTTTTAATTTACTCCATAATTCATTTAATTCTTTTTGACCGTGATGAGTTGTTAAATGGATTTTTTTATCATTCGGATTTATTGTTGTTTCAATTAGAGTTAAGGTGCTTATTTCTTCAACAAAATTGTTGATAGGAGCAACACTAAAACAATTTTTTGAAAAAACATGGTTAACATCATCACTATTGGCTTCTCCATCTTTTTCGATGGTGATTTTTAAGATGTTTTTTAGCCATGCTTGATTGCTTTGAATACTGATAGCTATTGTCTCACTTAAATACGCAGATGCTAAACCCAAACATTCTTGTTTGCTAATATTATTCTCCACATCTTCAAAGAAATATGTAGCCTCAATATATTTTTCCTCAACATCATCGTCACCTTCTTTTATAAAGGGCTGAACAAGCATATCATAAAAAAGAGCTCGGAATTCGACTGGAAATTCTTTATCGAAAAGCCAATTGTGTAGAGAATATTCATTTGCTAATTTAATTTCACTTGCAGAAAAATGAGTTCGAATTTTTCTAAATCCTTTTTTTCTTGCTTCGGCAACAGTTTTAGAGAATAAAAGCATCAACTCATTTGCTTTGTACTTATCGACAGACAAAGGAATATGGCTTAGTTCATTTAATACCAATTCCATAATTTATAGTAGTTGTGATAATTGATTACTCCATTCGTCCAGAAGATTTGCTGGATATTGGCTTAACGTTCCATTTTTGTCAATCTCAATGTCTGTTATTTTGGAATACTGTTCATTTTCAGTAACAACCTTCTCAAAATAAAACAAAATTGACTTGTCTTTTAGCGTTGGTTTTTCTTTAATACCTACTCTTATTCCATTGACAATATGGTCGCTATGTGTTTCAATGATCAATTGAACATTATTTTGTGCAACTAATGCAATTAGTTTACCTAGTTCAGCTTGTCCTCTTGGATGAATATGACTTTCTGGATTTTCAATAATTAATAGACCTCCTGGTTGAGCAGAAAGTAAAGCAGTTACTACATGTAAGGCATACGAAATTCCGAATCCAACGTTCTCGGGTTTAAAAATCATTGTTGATCCAAATGTAGGTTGAGTAAATTCAAAACCTAACTGCACAAAATCTGAAGTTAAATCGTTTGTAATAACATTCACTTCTGGAGAGATTTCACTTAACCATTTATTTACCTGATGAATAAGTCTTTTGTCGACAATTTTTTCATTAGTATTGGTTGTAGATATATTGCTTTGGGGATGAATACAATTGTCGAATGCTATTAAATCATTTCCATTCAGTTCAAGGAAATGAACTGTGTACTCTCCTTTAATACCTAGACTCCGATTCATGGAAACATTTGAAAAACTCTTGTTATGTAAAGATTTAGGCTCGATCCTGTCGGCATTCAGATATTGGAATTTGTTTGAAAACAAATCTTCATCTTGGGCAATATTAGAGCTAGGGTTTGTTCCCTTTATTTTAAATATATCGGAATCAGACTCATAACTGAACAGATAATTTAATTTGCCGGAATTACTTGTTTCAAGGTCGAATTGTAAATCTCCTTTTGCAAATTGATACAATGCGTCTTTGGCTTTTCCAATTTTCACAAGTTCGCCATTAATATTGATAAAGCCTTTCTTTAAATTATCGACACTTTGACGCAACATTAAAATAGTTTGAATAAAGGAGGATTTTCCCTGTCCGTTTAAACCAAGGAGGATATTAAGATTGCGCAGAGGAAAACTTTTATCCTTAATGGATTTAAAATTCTTTATTCCAATATTGTTTATCATTTCTTCTGCTATTTTATTGATTCAATTATTAATTCCCTGATTTTTGTATGGCGTATCAGAACTCGACTTTTATCGCCAGTTGCACTTGTAACGGACATGAAGAATTCGTTATTTTTTGCTAATTCTTCACTCAGTAGCCTTTTAAAGATTTTGCCATTTTGCAAAAGGCTGGTTGCTTCATTATCAGTAAGCAAAGCTAATTGGGTGGCTAAAGCATCGAATAAGGCTTTGTTTATTGGGGGCAAGATTTTATAAGTTCCTCTTACCTTGCGGAAAGCTTCTCTCTCAAAAATATCAAGAGATAATTTCATTGCCCTACCAAAATCAACTTTTATTTTATCGAGCTCCGCTTCCGTTTTGCTATAAATTTCTGCCATTGCTTTGCTCATATATGAGTCTAGGTCAAGTCCGTATTCCTTTGTTCCATAATTTGATACACCTAAAAGATAAAAGCCTAGAAAACGGTTTGCAAAGTCCCTGTTGAGCATCCGATGTGTTGCAATTTTATATTCAGTTGCTTTTTTAAATTCATCTAAATTTGCCAACTCGTAAATAAAAGTTGCAGGTCGACCTTGAAACAAGGCATGACGAATCTCTTGTGGCTCAAGAACCAAACCTCCTGTATTAATGCGTTTGAAAATATTGAATTTTACATCGGTTGGGGTTCCAGGCATTATTTTGTAAATAACTACCTGCGATTCTTCAATTAGCCGCTGGAGGTTTTCGGGCAATTCATCCCAATATTTACCATTAAGGTGGGTCAGAAATTCGAGATTGGTTAATGGCTGGCTTTTATCAACTATAAAATTGCGAATGCTGCTTAACCTTTGCAAACCATCAACAACTAGCCAATTGTTGTCGACTGTGGCATCGAAAAAAAATGCAGGCAAAGGGAAACGTATAAGAATGGATTCTATTAATCTGCTCTGTTTTGTTTTATCCCACAAATCATCTTTTCGCTGAAAATAGCTCTCGGTATTCAGCTGAACACTTTTCCCCCTTACTCTTTTTATTAATGTATCCAATGATGGTGTTTTGGTCTCAATTTTAATGAGAGTGGGGTCAAATGGTTTTTCCATAATAGCACCACCATTAGTGTCTTCATCTTCAACTTCTTGTTTAGGTATGTCGTATTTTTCTTCAGTCATTTATTTTCGTTTAAAAAACCAAAAGTAATAATTTAGAACGAGTGTGTAAGTAAATTCTCGCCAATTTGTCCAACAACTAAATTCCATGTTTCTACTTCTTTTAAATTTGTGCATAACTGTCCACAAACTTCCTCTGGCAAAGATCTAAATCCCCTGTCCAAATTTCAGAACAAGTTTATTCCTTTTAAAGCAAAAAACCTAACTTGTTACAACTAGGTTTTTTATTTGCTTTTGTTATGTTAATGTGTTGATTGGCGGGAGTTATTTTATTTCTAGTCCAGTCCTTTTAACTAAATCAACTAGGGGGGAATCATCATTGCTATTGAAGCGATTAGAGCCAATTAAGAACGGCTCTATTTTAGAATTTACCTTTTTTGTGAGACTCCATATCTTGCCTGCCAAGTAATCATCACACTCTTTATCAGTAACAATCATTAAGTCAATATCGCTATCTTTTGTTGCTGTATTTGACAAGTAACTACCATACAAATATGTTTTGTCTATGGAAATCCCCTCAGACTTTAAAAGAAAATGATATGATTTTATAATCGCTATAACTTCATTTTTAGCCATTGTAATAGCTCTTTAGTTTTGTTTAAATACTCATTTACTCGATATTGGTCTGGCAGAATTGGATTATAGTCAGGATAACGTCCTGGTATTTGATATTTCATTAAAATACCTAAAAAGATTTGAGAATCATTGTCAAATTCAAGACTTGCTTCTTCTGAAAGATTAATCAGATTATGGCTTCTTGGAGTTACGTCATTGTTTTTCTTTACCCAATGAGCCTTTATTGCTTTTTCAATCACCAAATGACAGAAAATAACCCGTGAAGAGTTCTTTTTTCTTGAATCAATAGTTGAGCGGTGATAATATCATCCTCAGCACCATTAATCCAGTAATCAATTTGTTTCTGAATATTAAACATTTGTCATTTGTTAATTGAACATAAAGATCTACAAAAAAATGCAGTTAAAAATTAACTCGATACTCATAGTTTACACAGGTTGAAAGTTTCCGATGACTTAATAAGTGTTAAAGCCGATTTGAACTGGATCGCTAGATATTTCGCTTTGCCGTTTTAACTTTACTCTGTAAAATAGATTTTACAGGGTTTTCGGGATGCTTTTTCATTAACTGTAATCCATTATCGTTCAACTAATCAATAGAATTATTATATTGTAATGAGCAATTGTTGTTTTAATTTAGCTGTTTAACTTAGAGGATAACAGCGGATTAAAAGATTTGTATCTTTGATTTTTAATCTTAAAGGCAAATAAAAATCACAAATTCACAAGAAATACTAAAACAAGGTATTGATTTTACCCATCGCAAAATGCGATATTTGGTAGTTGAGGTTTATTAAATGAAAGTAGAATGGGGGTAGGGAAGAAAATAGGTGGTTTTATATTTTTACTTATTTTAACGTTGAGGGTATTTGCCGATCAACCCCCAATTGGATTGGATATACGGCTTGGAGGGTGCTATACAATTGTTGATCCCAATACTGCGAAATATTTTCAAAGCCCTTTAGGCGGAAAGTTTCACGGGTACTTTTACATACAAAATTTTTTTATAGGAATTTCTTCCAGCTCGGCAAACTCTTACTTTAAGGATTCGTTGAAAATTGGAACTGTCTACCACTTTAGTAGTGAAAAATTTGGGTTAGATATTGATAGATTTACCCTTGGGTACAGCTTTTTTAAGGCAAGGAGGAGATATTCAATAAACCCATACCTTGGCGTTAATAGAACGGTTCTGGCGCGACAAAACAGGAATAACAGGGATTATGATTCAAAAATTGGTTATAGCCTTGGTTTTATGTACAATGTCTACTTTAATAAAAAGGGGAAATCTTTTGACCCTTACATGTATATTGATAATACGTTAACCTACTCCAATCTGCAAAAGATAAATAGTAAATTGGGCAATTTGTATTATACCGT
Organism: Bacteroidales bacterium; assembly: GCA_013376985.1. Taxonomy (GTDB): domain Bacteria; phylum Bacteroidota; class Bacteroidia; order Bacteroidales; family Tenuifilaceae; genus UBA8529. Next base: position 55,262 of record JACABB010000024.1, on the reverse strand, counting down.
TGATGTTGGAATAGGATTCACAATAGGAAATGCCCGACGACCCACAACTTTTTATACCAAACACAAACCTCTTAACAGACATTTTTCACAGCCTAGGCAAAAACGTCATGTTAGGTATACACCTCTGAAAGGAAAACGTCGATAGAGTTTTATGTTTCCTTTTATTGCTGACTTGTAGCCCGTATTTTAGATCGATTTTATTTTTTTATATGTATATCCGCTATTTTACCTAAAAGCAAAACACAATCAATTGTCATTGGCTCCGCCGAACTCGCAAGTTTGGTTCCGGGCAAAGTCCCGGAATCTCTTTGAAGAGATAGATTCCTGCATTCGCAGGAATGACAATTTGGATTGTTTATTCTTCATTAGGTATCATTACGGATAATCATATTTTTTTATTTACTTCTGTTATGTTACTGGAGTGCGGACGATGATGTTTTTGTGAGCAGGAGCAGTTTATGGCACTAACAAATAAAATGACAGCAAGAAGTAAATTATTACTATTATACTTTTAATTAGCCTCACATTTTTGTTCTCATTACCCCATTTGTCTTCTAGGTTCCTGAAATTTAATAATTTTATGTATCGGGCATAATTCAAAAGACATAAAATAGCAATAATAAATAAATGATTAGGAAGTGTCTTTACTAAACTATCGTTTATTTTAAAAAGATCTAATAAAGCTAGAATATTAACAAATTGAATTAGAGATAATATAATAATCCCTGAAAATTCTTTCGATTCTTTATACCCGAATCTCTTATCATAAAAATATGCTATGCGATAATATATGTAATCAAAAACAATTAATGGGTTCATGGTTTTTTATTTTGCTTTGCTTCCTGATGGTGCGAACTTGCTGGCCATATCATTATCTCAGTCCAGAATTATTTCTTATACAACAAAAACCCTAGTTTGTTACAACTAGGGCTTTGTTATGTTGCTGACATGCGGATGAGGGCATCCGCATGTCAGCAATGGGCATCCTACAAATCAACCATTCTTCCATAAGTTTCAGGTCTTCTGTCACGGAAGAATTGCCATGTAGATCTTACCTCATCAATTAAATCGAGATCGAATTCGGTTACCAGTAACTCGTCTTTATTATCGGAGGCACATGCAATTATTTGACCTCTTGGATCGACAAAATATGAACTTCCGAAAAATTTGCCGAGATTCCAAGGTTTTTCTGTTCCAACCCTGTTAATGCAACCCATAAAATATCCATTGGCAACGGCGTGTGCGGGTTGTTCTAATTTCCATAAATGTTGCGATAAGCCTGCAACAGTAGCGGAAGGATTGTATACTATTTCGGCACCGTTAAGTCCTAAGCATCTTGCTCCATCGGGGAAATGCCTGTCGTAACAAATGTAAACACCAACTTTGGCATATTTTGTTTGGAATACTGGGTATCCTAAATTTCCGGGTTTAAAAAAGAATTTTTCCCAAAAACCTGATGTGTGAGGAATATGGTTTTTGCGATATTTCCCAAGGTATGTTCCATCGGCATCAATAACTGCGGCAGTATTGTATAAAACCCCTGGTTGTTCTTTTTCATAAATAGGTACAATTATTACCATGCTGTATTTTTTTGCATAGGTTGCCAGTAGGTCGGTGGTTGGTCCAGGTACTGATTCTGCTGATGCATACCAGTTCCTGTCCTGACCTGGGCAGAAGTATGGTGTGCTAAATATTTCCTGAAGGCATAAGATTTGAACGCCCTGCTTTCCTGCTTCCTCTATGAATGGGATGTGCTTTTGGATCATTGCATTCATTATTTCGGGGATAGTTCCTTCTCCTTCGGTTTTAGGAATACTCATTTGGATGAGTCCTGATTTGATAATTCTTGGCATAAAATATTTTTTTAATAGGTTAATAAATTTATTGATCAATATTCGAATTCTAAAAAAAAACAACTTGATGTAAGATGTCATTGGCTTAGATGAACTTGCAAGTTCGATTCTGAGCAGAGAATCAAAGCGAAGGATCTTAGATACTTCACTCCGTTCAGTATGACAAGAAACAATGTGCTTCCATTATATCGAATTCGCATTAGAAATTGGGAAAGCACTTTAAATTCAGCTATGCTTTTCTCTTTATGTATTTTCCGTAACCTTTTTCTACTAATAATTTATTGTTGTCCACCGCAATTTTTCCACGAACAAGTATTGTTTTACATTTACCAGTTACTTCCCATCCTTCAAACCCTGAGTAATCGCAATTCATGTGATGTGTTTTTGATGATAGGGTATGTTTTTCGTTTGGATCAAAGATTACCAAGTCGGCATCAGAACCAACCGCAATGGTGCCCTTTTGGGGGGACATTCCAAATATCTTAGCGGCATTTGTTGAGGTGATTTCTACAAATTTGGAGTGAGTGATTCTATTTTTATTCACCCCTTCGGAGAACAATAATTCCATACGGTGTTCAATTCCAGGAAAACCATTTGGTATTTTAGAGAAATCATCTTGTCCCATTTTCTTATTTTCCCACATAAATGGACAGTGATCCGAAGCAACTACTTGGATTAGCCCGCTGTTTATGCCTGACCATAATGCTGCTTGATCCTTTTTCTCTCTCAAAGGAGGACTCATCACCCATTTTGCGGATTCAAACCCCTTGTCATAAAGCGATGCATCGAGAAGCAGATACTGTGTGCATGTCTCTGCATATACTTTTTGATTCCTTTTGGCTGCATCAAGAATTTGGTTAAGAGCTCCTTCGCACGTAAGATGAACTACATAACTTTTTACTCCCGTTAGATTTGCCATATCAGTAAACCTTCCGGTAGCTTCAGCTTCAGTGATTTCGGGCTGAGATAGGTAATGGTAGAGCGGTGATAGTTTGCCTTCGGATTTATGCTTGGCAACCAAATAGTCAATCATTCCTCCGTTGGTAGCATGTACGGAAACAATGCCGTTGTACTTTTTGATTTCGGCCATGAGCTCCAACATCTGCGAATCATCAATCATCAGCGCGCCTTTGTATGCCATGAATGCTTTAAAGGAGGTTATGCCTTCTTTCTCGATCATGTCTTTAATTTCGGCTCTAACATTCTCGTTGAAATCGGTAACTGCAAAGTGAAAAGCGTAATCGCCTAAAGTTTTTCCATTAGATCTGCTTCTCCACTCTTCAAGGGCTGCGTATAACGAATTTCCTTTCTTTTGAATAACGAAATCAATAACAGTGGTTGTTCCTCCAAATAGAGCGGCTCTTGTTCCCGTTTCAAAATTATCGCTTGATGAAGTACCCATAAACGGCATGTCCAAATGAACATGTGGATCGATACCGCCAGGGAAAATCATTTTGTTGCTGGCATCGATAGTTTGATCTGCTTTTACATTTAGATTTTTCCCAATAGATGTAATTCTATCATCTTCTATAAAGATATCTGCCAAGTAATCATCTGCGGCAGTAATTATCCTTCCATTTTTAATTAATATCGACATATAATTTTGTGTTGAGGTGAGGTGCTATTTGCTATTTTGCTTGTTGGGTGGATGTTTGTTTCGTTTGAATATAATTTATATAAGTTGCTAGTAACTAGCAGCACAAGAAAAGCATGGTTATCAGCATTTCAATTGTTTGAATCAGTAACAATACTGATCTGCAATAGCGATTCCTTTTGAGATTGCGTCCAGCCCTTCGTCAATCTGCTCTTTTGTAACAGTTAATGGAGGTGCTGTAAAAATCCAATTCCAACGAACCATTGCATAAACGCCACTTTCCCTTATTTTGGCCGATACTTTGCCCATAATTTCCATTTCTGCTGGCGTTGCATTCCAGGGAGCCATAGGTTCTTTATTTTCTCTGTTTTTTACAAGTTCAATACACCCAAGTAACCCACGATTTCTGAAACTGCCGATTGAAGGATGTTTTGCCATTAATTCTACCATGCGAGAATCGATATATTTTCCCATTTCAAAGGCATTTTCGATGATTTTATCATCTTTGTAAATTTCGAGTACTTCGCTAGCAGCCGCAAGGCATACAGGATGTGCATAATGCGTGAGACCCATAGGCAAAGGATTATTGTCGAAATGGGCAGCTATTTTATCCGAAACAATTATTCCTCCAAGGGGAAGATATCCGGCGGTTATACCTTTTGCAAATACTAAAAGATCTGGAACTACGCCATGATAATCAACGCCAAACCAATGTCCTGTTCTTCCAAAACCGCTCATAACCTCATCGGCAATTGCAAGGATATTGTATTTCTCACACAACGCTTTAACGCCTTTCCAATAACCTTCGGGGAATTTTACACATCCTGATGTTCCCGATTCGCCTTCGAGTAGTATGGCAGCAATTGTACCTGGGCCTTCGAATTGTATGATGCGTTCTAAATGCTGTAAGGCAAGATTTTTTCCTTCCTCTTCGGTTTTGCTTCCCCAAGGGCAGCGGTAGGGGAAAGGCCCTTCGAAATGAACAACATTGGGCATTAAACTTTGGTATGTCGAAAATTTTCTTGGATCGCCTCCGGCGGCTATTGCACCGTAAGTGGCACCGTGATACGACCGATATTGAGTTAGTATTTTTTGTTTTCCGGAATACAATCGGGCAATTTTCATTGCATTTTCAATTGCTTCGGCTCCTCCTAGAGTGAAAAATGTTTTATTGAGATTTCCAGGAGCAATTTCTGCAATTTTGCGACCGACTTGGCCACGAATTTTGGTTGTAAACAATGCAGGACAAACAAATGCTACTTTATCCATTTGTTTTACAATGGCTTTGGTAACGCGAGGGTTGCCGTGGCCAATATTCATGTTAACAAGCTGTGAGGCAAAATCAAGAAATCTTTTGCCGGTTGCAGTATAGAAATATACTCCTTCGGCTCTATCAATAAGTTCTGGGTTTAAGCCTGTTTGTTTACTCCATGGGAAAAATGTATACTGCTTTGACTCGTTTATCAAAGCCGTGCTTTCTTCTAAAGATATTATTTCGTCCATAATCTAGTTTTTATTAACTCATCCAATTTACTTTTGCTTCGGGATTCCACTTGGTGGTAATTTTTTTTGTTTTGGTCCAGAAATTAATAGAACTTTCGCCTGTTATGTCGCCAGTACCGAATTTAGAATCTTTCCATCCGCCAAAACCAAAAGGCTCTCTGGGTACAGGAACTCCAACGTTGATACCAACCATTCCTGCCTCTATTTTTTGAACAAAGATTTGAGCGGATTTTCCATTTTGTGTAAAAATCGAACTACCATTCCCATAAGGTGATGAATTTGCGACTCCTAAGGCTTCCTCTAATGTTTTTACTCTTACTATGGTTAGAACTGGGCCAAAGTTTTCCGTTGTAACTATTTCGGAATTGGGGTTTGCAAAATCTACAATGGTGGGTCCAAAGTACACACCGTTCTCCTTGCCCTCAACAACAGCATTGCGCCCATCAACAACAATTTTAGCTCCATCACGTTCTGCTCTATCTATAAATCCTTTGATTCGATCTCTCGATTCGGCATTTATAATGGCTCCCATATCGGTTCCTACTTTTATTGCTTTTGCCAGCTCAACAATTCTTTGGATGATATGATTGCAATCGCCCACTGCAACCAATACACATGCCGACATGCATCTTTGCCCTGCTGTTCCTGTAAATGATGCTATAATGTTTGTGGCAGCCATTTCTGGGTTTGCATCGGGTAATAGAATCAGGTGATTATTGGCACTTCCTAATGTGAGAACACGTTTTAGGTTTGCCGAGGCTCTGGTGTATAGCGCTTTTGCAACAGGTGTTGAGCCAACAAATGTGACCGCTTGTATTCCTGGGTGATCGCATATTGCCTCAACCAATTCTCTTTCGCCATTAATTATGTTTAGCACACCGCTGGGCAAACCTGCATCATGCAGTAATTCTGCTATTCTTATTGGAGATATTGGTGCTGCTGGCGATGGTTTAAGTATCATGGTGTTGCCTAGTGCTAAGGCATTAGGCAAAGTCCAATGGGGTACCATGTGGGGAAAGTTAAAAGGTGAGATGCTGGCAACTACACCAAGGGGTATATGTTCAGTTCTACATTCAACACCAGCACTAACGTTTAGAATTGATCCAGTGGCCACTTGCGGCATCGAGCAAGCAAACTCCAACAATTCAAGGCTTTTACTAACTTCCTGTCTGCCTTCTTCAATGGTTTTACCTATCTCTTCGTGAATAATTCGAGCATGATCTTCGTGATATTTTTCGAGCAAGTTTTTGTATTTGTATAATATCTGAACGCGATCTTTTACTGTTTTATCGGACCATTCAATAAATGCTTTTTGAGCTGCATTGACTGCTTCATTCAAATCATCGGATGAGGAAATGTGAACTTTAGAAAGCAATGATCCGTCAACGGGTGATATTTTATCAAAATATTTCCCGTTTTTACATGGAATCAATTTGCCTCCTATGTAATTCATCACTTCTGGGTATTTCATTTTCGTATTTGCCATAAACTATTTTTATTTGAAAAATTTATTTCTTTTCAAGTTCTGATTTTATTCACACAAGATTTGAGTGCAAATTTTTTTTGCCAATTTTGATTCAACGCTTACACGTTAAGAGATAATTCATTTAATGCAATTGAATCCTTGGTGCAAGCAGCATAGCAGCTACCGCACCCTTCGCAGGCATTCGCATCTATTTTTGGAACTGAGCCTTTAGTTACCGATATTGCATTGTACATACAGAAGGTTGTACAATCGTAACATTTTGTGCAGTTTCCTTCAATAATTTGAGCGGTACGAGTTATCTTATCAAGTTTATCCCAAGAAACCACTTTAGGGAGTGCGCATCCGCGAATTTCATCGAGTGTTTTGCCAGTTTCGTTTAGATAAGATGTAAGGTTATTCTTCATTTCATCAATAACCTCTAACCCATAATTCATGGCTTCGGAGCATACCTGTAAATGGTTTGCGCCTAATGAAAAGTATTCTATCATGGATTCGATTTTCCGGGAAACTCCGCCTGTTGCTGATATTGGATATTTTTTTGGATCTACAGCATTGGCAATATTTGCAACAATTAACCTTCCGAAGGGTCTTATTGCATCGTATGTGATTCCTCCGGCAGTGGTTTTGCCTCCAACATTCAGTTTGGGTTGCATGTTGTATATATCAAACTCGCATAAACCGGCAATGCTGTTTATGGCAGCAAAAGCATCGGCTCCGGCTTCAATTAAGAATTTACATATATGCGATTCGTTTGGATGTACTAGATAGGGGAGTTTTGGCATAATTTTAAGCTCATTGCCAACAACCTTCTTTACTTCAGATGTTATTTCGGCACATAATTCTTCATTTTGCCCAATAACAGATCCTTTCCCATTATGGTCGCTGTGTGGGCATGAGAAGTTCAATTCCAAGCCTTGTATGCCTGTGTTTAAGCAACTGGAGGCAAGTGTTTTCCAGTCATCGATGTTTGAACTTGCAAATAGGGAGACATAGATTAACCGATCGGGGTACTCTTGCCTTAGTAGTTTAACCCATTCCATCCATTGGCTGACGGAATGTTCGGTACCCATTTCAAAATTCTGAGTGGCTATTATTTTGTTTTTGTATTTAAGATGACCAATACGTGGCGTTTTATCACGTAATCCATCAATTACAATGCTTTTTGTTATTACACCTGCCCATCCTAGTTCGAAAGCTTTTTTTATGGTATCATAGTCTTTTGTGGGAGGGGCTGATGCAAGCACAAAGGGGTTAATTAAGTTGAATCCTAAAAAATTGACCTTTAATAATTCCATTATGTTTATTTTTTATTTTTATTTTGGTAACAAATATATTGAATATAGGATTAATATGTATTTATAATATCTACAAAAGTTTTTAAAAATATTTACTATAATAGAAATATTTATTTTGTTTTACATAATTACGGCATACACTAATAACTATGCAACTTTCTGGTAAAGGAGCGATGGTGTTTTATACCGCCGTTGTTCTTTAAATTAAAGTTTCTGTCTTTATTTAGGGGGATTTGTTTTGTAATCCTTCTGCCTGTGATTTAGGCAAGGAGGTTAGATGAATGGATGGTGTAGCGCTTTGTTAACCGATTACTATCGCAAAATGCGATTATATGTTTTTGAGTGTTGAGTTGTGGTAATTATTGTTATCTCGGGTTACAAACCCTTATAAAAAATTGAACTGGATTCATTCAGTTCAATAATTGTTTTTGGATATGCAATTTGGCGTGGTTGCCGTTGTAAGCGTACGTAAAATCATTTAGCGTACCCCCAGTTTGATTTGTTCTAAGCAGGTGGGTGATATTCCCATTCTTATCGTAAGAGATGTTTTTCTCCTCGTATGAGGTACTATCCCCCCAAGTAGTGCTGTATACCTTATGATTTGAGCTGAGCAAACGGCTTAGCTCATCGTAGGCGTAGGAGTAAGCCCTTTTCTTTTTGCCCTGCGTATTCCAAACGGTGGCAGATATATTCCCGTTGAATTGGGCGGTACCGCCAAGGCTTGCATCGGTATCGTTGTACAACAGCCTCATGCCAAACAGGTCAGTTCCCATATTGTCGGGATCATTTATCCTTGTTAGCCATCCCCGAATATTGTATTTATAGTCAACAGATTGGATATTTCCTCCCAACTTCTTCTGCTGAAGCTGCCCTAGCTCGTTGTAGGCCATTTCGGCAATGGAGACTCTGCCGTTGGAAGCATCCCCCGTAATCTGCTGCTCCTTCTTTAAAAGTCTCCCCGCATGGTCGTAGGACATGTAGGTATTACGCTCGGTGGTTACGCTGTTCAGCGTTTGGCTCTCCGCAATTTGCTCAACCAAACCGTTAAATCGGTAGCGGGTACTGCTTGTGAATGTACCTCCTGTTGCCCCATCGTAGAGCGTTCCACGGGATTGGATTGGGCGGTAGCGATCGTCGTAGTAGGAGGCTGTGGCTAACCATTTTGGGTTGGTGGTGTGCTCGCTGCCATCCAGCACTTTAACACGGGTTCCCGTTATTTGCCCTCGTACGGAATCGTGGTAACCGTTGGTATTCCCATCATTATCGCAAAATGCGATTATTCCGCTTGCTAGGAACCCCAACCCACCAAATCCGTTGACGGTGGTTAGCTGCTGGTAGTTATCGTAGTAGGTGATGGTGAGTAGGGATTCTACGGTTGTGCTGGGAAACGATTGGTTTGTGTAGCCGAGTATTGCTGAACCTGCCTCTTCGTAGTATTTATTGCTGGTGTTGCTGTAGGATGTTTCTACTTGCTCTCGGGTTAGGCTGGTGGTGTTCCAAACAGTTGCTGAATTTTTAAGGCTAACGCCTTAATGGCGGCATTGCAAATGCCCAAAAGCAGCAAACCCAACTTTTTACGGCTGGGTTTGAAGTTGGCTTTTTGTTCTGTTTTAGCACGGATTATGCTTTGCTAACCAAGTGTATTTTGCGAGTTCAATGAAGTCATATCCGCACTAGTGGGATTCTCTTTTCCTTACTCAGGCAAAGCCTGAAAGAATAGTTGGACGGTGGCACAGCCAACCGCCCAACCCATTCATTTTTGTTTTTTACCTACAGCCTCGGCTTAACTGGGGACGATGTGACAATAAAAAAACCGGAATAGCCCGGTTTTTTATTTAATTCTTATACTTGTCTAAAACTTAAACAAACTTAGTGAAAGGCACATCCATCGTCAGGCGATAATCCAATTATTTCATACAAAACATTATTAATATCAACATATTTACCATAATTGCCAGTATATTTATAGTCTGTGTTTTTTTCTATTTCCGTAAACTTTGAACAATCTTTTCTATCAGAAATAGTATTTGTCTTATAGTAACTGTTAAATGCTTCGGGGATGTCTGATACACATATTTTTTTCAGAGTTATGGTGTAAACAGTATTTTCCTTTAAATGGCAATTATAGAATATACCAGGATTAACAATTTGAGGTTTTTGGATATTAAATGGCATTCTTATATTAATCCGTAATGTATCCCTCTTTTCAACAAATAACAATTCTCTTTTAATAAAACTATTGTTTTTAGTTTCCTTATATTGGTATCCTATATAACTCGCTGTTATATTTTCCTGTGCCTTACATCCAAAGAAGGAAAATAGCATTATTCCATATAATATTAATGTTCTCATGGTAGTTTCTTTACTGATTTTAATTCTCCTGTGCTTTCATATACTGGTGCTTTAAACTCAACACCTCCTATATTGATAGTTTCAGATTTTCCTGTAGCTTGCGCTCCCTGTAGTATCTCAAAGTTGTTGGTTGAATTGTATTGATAAGTTACAGTTTGATATCCATCGGTTACTGCCGATGTTTGATCCATTCTTGTGGTTATCGTTTTATCTCCAACCATCTCTCCATAAATCTTACCTTCCACACCCAAACTTGCTTTATGGGCCTGATCAAACCCTCCGGGTTCTTGAACTTCATTCAAGAAATGTCCTATTGCCGCTCCTTGCAAAGCAATACTAGCATTTCCCATTTTAGTCAAATCAGAAACATCTATTTTCTTATCCTTGTAACTATCAATAAATACTCCTTTATCATCTTTCTTGGCTCCAACTAAATTTAAGGTATAAACATCCTTAGAATCCATTCCTTTCTGAATAGTATTTATTAAGGTTTCCGATTTTTTTCCTTTAAAACTTGCATCTGCCCCTACAAGTGTAAGTTTATTATCTACAATTGAATAATTATTGCCAGTTGAGTTATGTAACATCGCCACGTAAGCATCTTGTGCTTTTTTGTCTCCTGGTAACATAAATACCCGACCATCAGGGTCAATAAACCTAATAGGATTATCTGCACAATAAACATATGGACTCCAGCGCCTCATCTTTTCGGACAAAGGATCAACGGTAGTAAATCTGCCTATCGTAGGGTCGTAAAACCGGACGCCGTAATCCAACCAATTCAGAGGAGTACCACCAATTACATCATCCTGCAACTCCTTGCCGTTGTAGAGGTACTTATTGCTACTTTCAGGACTGAATGGCACAAATCTGCTCCCAAACGGGTAATAATCCGCCACCTGTTTGATTTTTGCAATGCCCAAGGAATCCTTGAATACCGCTCTGGTGTTCCCCAGATGATCCTTCATGAAGTATTGGTACTCAAACCCTCCGCCTTGCTTTACCACCAATCCCTCATCATTCAGGATATAGTCCAACAACTTGCTACTATTATATACCAAAGAACCTGCGTACAGCTGGTTTAGCGTTCCGTTCTGGAATTTTGCCAGTTTAGCACCCGCCGCAGTGTAAATGTAGGAAATATTATCGGAACTTTTGCTTACCTGTGAGGGTAAGTTTAGCAGGTTGTAGGTAACGCTAAAACCCTTTAGCCCATCGGTGGTCATATTGCCGTTAGAATCATAAATGTAGTTGTCCCCTACGTTCAGGTGCTTTAGCTGATTGGTTTCGCTGTAAGTATACGTAAAATCATTTAGCGTACCCCCAGTTTGATTTGTTCTGAGCAGGTGGGTGATATTCCCGTTCTTATCATAGGAAATGTTTTTCTCCTCGTACGAGGTGCTATCCCCCCAGGTAGTGCTGTATACCTTATGGTTCGAGCTGAGCAAACGGTTTAGCTCATCGTAGGCGTAGGAGTATGCCCTCTTCTTCTTACCCTGCGTATTCCAAACGGTGGCAGATATATTCCCGTTGAATTGGGCTGTACCCCCGAGGCTTGCATCGGGGGTGTTGTATCGCAGTTTTATACTGAACAGAAACATCAACGCTCAACAAGCGTACACCATATAAAACAGAGAACCCACCCCAAATTAAGGTGAGTTTTCTGTTTCCAGCACCCTAGGTGAAGCCTAGAAGAATAATTGGACGTAGGTAGAACCTGCACCCAACTTCTTCTTTTATTATTTATAGCCTCGGCTCATCTGGTGACGCAGCGTAGGTTTCCTCTTTCCAGATGGTTCTTTCTTTGTCAACCCAAGCCCATATCTTATTAACTAAGTAGCTTGATATTGTTTTTGTTATCAAATATTTATTACAATAATTAATTATATCCCATTGACCTGCTTCATTAATATTGCTAAAATCAAAGCATATCTTTTCATCATTATCAATGATTGAGAAAAGTAAATAGCGATCATCATATATAATCATGTTTTTAAAAGATAACATTTCAAAATGACGAGGTTCTTTTATCTTAAGATATTCAAATTGGTTATAAAACTGTTTAATGATTTCAGGTAATACTATTCCAAATTTCTTTATGAAAAGATCATAATTATTTTCTGAACAATCGTCAAATTCATATTTCAGTTTTATTTCTCTTTTCTTTAAAGCATTCCTTAAATTGTCTGTATATGTCATATTCTATGGTTTGTTTACTTCTGTCCTTCTAATTTCTTGTTGGCACGACCAATTTTATTTACTTCTTTTCTTATCTCTTTCTGGTATTTCTGCACAACTTTATTTTGCTTTGTCGTTAGTGATGGTTGATCTTTTAATGGTTTTCCTTTAGGGCCTATTCTTGTTGTTTGACCTTCACCTTCAACATGAGCATGCGCAGGTTTATGTGCATCATTTGTCCCATGTGTTTTGATTGTAACGCCATTTTCTTTTGCTATAGTTGTACCTGCTCTACCATAATTATACCCAGCAGACATGTTTAATGTGGTGGTAGTAGTAATTACAGCGCCAGCAGCGGTCGTAGTTGTACCGATTCCAGCGTAGACCAAGCCCGTTGCATATGTTGGAACTGTTACCTCTGCGGTTGTTCCTGCTGAGGTAATGAGTGTTGCCTCTGAAGCCTCCGCTGTAGCTAAGCCATCTGCGGTCATCACTCCACCCGTGACCTCCATGGATTCCCCAGCTGCTATCATAACACAATCGGTGCTTTCCAGTGTTTTATTGTAATCATCAGGATTACTTACCATATTTCCGACAGCTTCTCGAAGAGCAATCCCCCCTGTTGGATTTGGGACTGGCCCAATGTTGGCCAGACCGAGATCGGTAACAACCCCTACAACTGCACCCGCAATCATATCTAGAATACCATTGCCGTCTGGGTCAATGAACCGTAGCGGGTTATCCACCCCGTAGTTGTATGGAGTCCACCGCCTATACTTTTCAGCCAGTGGGTCAACGACCATCCATCGGCATGTTACGGGATCGTAGAATCGTGCCCCGTAATCCAACCAGTTCAGCTGAGTTCCGCTGATCATGTCATCCTGCAGCTCCTTCCCATTGTAAAGGTACTTGTTACTGCTTTCGGGGTTGAATGGTACAAACCTGCTCCCAAACGGGTAGTAATCCGCCACCTGTTTGATTTTTGCAATGCCCAAGGAATCCTTGAATACTGCTCTAGTATTTCCCAAATGATCCTTCATGAAGTATTGGTACTCAAACCCTCCGCCTTGCTTTACCACCATTCCCTCATCATTCAGGATGTAGTCCAACAATTTACTGCTATTATAAACCAAAGAACCTGCGTACAGCTGCTTTAGCGTTCCATTTTGGAGTTTAGCTAATTTAGCACCCGCCGCAGTGTAAATGTAGGAAATATTATCGGTTCCCTTGCTTACCTTTTTTGGTAAATTTAATGGGTTGTACTCCACGCTAAAACCCTTTAGCCCATCGGTGGTCATATTGCCGTTAGAATCATAAATGTAGTTGCCTCCTACGTTCAGGTGCTTTAGCTGATTGGTTTCGCTGTAGGTATAGGTGAAATCATTTAATGTACCCCCAGTTTGATTTGTTCTAAGCAGGTGGGTAATATTTCCGTTTTTATCATATGAAATGTTTTTCTCCTCGTATGAGGTGCTGTCCCCCCAGGTGGTGCTGTATACTTTATGGTTCGAGCTGACCAAACGGCTTAGCTCATCGTAGGCGTAGGAGTAAGCCCTTTTCTTTTTGCCCTGCGTATTCCAAACGGTGGCAGATATATTCCCATTGAATTGCGCAGTGCTTCCAAGGCTCACATCGGTATCATTGTACAACAATTTCATACCAAACAGGTCAGCCCCTAGGTTCTCGGGATCATTTATTTTTGTTAGCCATCCTCTAATATTGTATTTATAGTCAACCGATTGGATATTTCCCCCTAGCTTCTTCTGCTGAAGCTGCCCTAGCTCGTTGTAGGTTAGCTCAGAGAGCGTGGTGCGATTCGCCCCGTCAATCTCCTGTTCTACTTTAAGCAATCTGCTAGCATGGTCATAGGTGAGGTACTTCGCCACCGTAGTGGAAGTCCCGTTGAGTTCCTGCCTTAGCTTGGACTGCCTAACCTTTCCTGAAAAATCGTAGAGGGTGGAGGTGGTCTCCTTCCCGCCATTCGAACCATCGTATAGGTCGCTCCGTGACTGGATTACACGATACTTGTTATCGTAGTAGTTGGTTGTGGTGAGCCAAATGCTGGAGTTTAAAACTTTGGTTCGGCTTCCAGTCACTTGCCCCTTGAGCCCTTCGAAGTACCGAGTATCAACCCCTTCGCCATCGCTGTAGCCCGAGATGTTCATGCCATTGGCATCGTAGAAGGGTAGCACACTTGGGAACCCGTAGTTATCATAGTACGTGACTGAGAGGTACTCGGTGATCCCATCGGATGTAACGGGAAAAGACTCATCGCTATACCCTGTTTCCCCTATATTGTTGCGAGTTACGAAGTACGGCCTAGCGGTAGCAGGTGGAATTGGGCTGTAAAGGGCATCCACGAATACCTGCATCTGTGTTTGCGTTGCAGTCGAGTTATGGGTGTAAACGCCTGTCATCACTGGGCGGTTGAACGCATCGTATTTGGTGAAGAGCCACTCTTTGTTCGGGCGCATGTTGCCATCCTGAGTCAGTGCTAATCGGTCGCGCTTATCGTACACCATATACACAGGGTCGGCACCGGGGAGTTGCTTTTCGGTCATTCGCTTACGCCCATCGTAGCGGTAGTAGTAGCATAGGTTTTTAATTACGCTATTATCCCTGTTGGCGGGGAAGGTAATGATATCGACTGCTGCTGGGGGAATTACGTAGCGTAGCAGATTTAGGTCATCGTAAATGTAGTAGGTGCTAACGGGAATGGTTGCGCCAAGGCTATTCTTTACGAAGGTTCTCTTGAGTATCACCTGACCCTGTTTATCCTTAAACTCCTCGGTGGTGTTTAGGCTGCCGTCTGTAGCTTGCCAGTTTTCGCTCTTCACTATAGTTTTGTAGAGCTGATTGGCAGGGTAGCAGCGAAGGCTACCTGAGAGCTCGCCTGTGCTGTTGGTCAGTAATCCAGTTGTATCGGATGTTAGCTGTAGCACCTCGTACTGCCCGTTTGCGCAGTAAACCATTCGCTGTGTATGCCCGTTGCTTGAGCCAGTTTGGTTGGTGGGTTGCCATGTGGAGCCCGGTGCGCCCTGCTCGAGCACACGGTTAAGGGGCGAAGGCTCAAATACCGCATCGGAATAGGGGTTTGGTTCAGCGGTGGGTAAATCTGTTTGGGTGGTGTTCTGGTAGAAGCTAAGATGGTCGCTGGTGCTATAGCTCCCGCTGCTACCCAACGCATTGGGTTTGAATTTACCATCGTATCCGCCTGAGTAGGGGAGGTATTTTAGCTTCTCACGGCCCATGTTATCGTAGGCAATGGGTTGGATTATATCGTTCCCGGATGGGCTGGCACGGTAGCCGAGTGTTTGTAATGGTCTTCCAAGCCCATCGAAGTAGCTGATGGATTGGTTTACATCCCCAACTTTCAGGGTGGCGATTTTCCCTTGCAGCAGGCTGTCGAGCCTACTGGATTGTAATTTTACCTGTGGTTGAATCTCCTGAACAAAGTTGTACGCATAATCCTTGATTAGTGGTATGTAGATTATGCTAACCTTATTCGGGTTGCTATTCACGGTTAGGGTTGCGCTGCTTGAGGTAACGCTTGGTGTGCATGTTCCGCTTACCACACAGTGGTACTGGTTTCCATTCTGAGAATAGGTGGTGGTGAAGGTGTAGCTACTCCCTGTTGCGTTGGCAATATCTGCCCAAATTCCAGAGTTAACCGTGTAAACCTGCCATTTGTAGGTGATGCCCGTACCCGTTGTGGTTACGCTAAAGGCGGCTGTACCCCCCTCGGCTACCTGAACGCTTTGGGGTTGACCGTTGGTTGCAATGGCTGGCGCGCTGTTAATTGTAACGCTCATATCCGTTTGGGCTGCGGCAGTACAACCGTTGGTGTTGGTGTAGTTCACCTTAACGTGCCCTGTTCCAGCTGCGCCCCACGTTACCGTAACCGAACTACTGGTGGTTGTTCCCCCTGCGGTAATGGCTCCGCCGGTTAAAGTCCAGCTGTAGGCTGTCATCCCGGTTTGGGTTGTGTATGTATTGCCCGTGCTGCCTACACATGCGCTAGTAGGCCCGCTGATGGTAGGGGTTGGTAATGCGTTAATTGTTACACTTTTATCAACCTGAGATGGGGCAGTACAGCCGCTTGCATTGGTGTAGTTTACCTTTACATGGCCTGTTCCTGTGGCACCCCATGTTACTGTTACAGAGGTGCTGGTGGAAGTACCGCCGGCGGTTATGGTTCCCCCGATTACAGTCCATGAGTAGTTTGTCATTCCAACTTGTGTTGTGTAGATATTGCCAGTACTGCCAGTGCAGGTGCTAGCAGAGCCGCTGATTGTAGGAGTTGGTAGGGCGTTGATAATTACGCTTATATCCGTTTGGGCTGCGGCTGTGCAACCGTTGGCATTGGTGTAGTTCACCTTAACGTGTCCCGTTCCAGCTGCGCCCCATGTAACAGTAACCGAACTGCTAGTATTTGTTCCCCCGGCGGTTATAGTTCCGCCTGTCACTGTCCAGCTATAGGCTGTCATCCCTGTTTGGGTTGTATAGATGTTGCCCGTACTACCTGAGCAAACGTTAGCTGGGCCGCTGATGGTAGGAGCTGGTAGCGGGTTGATGGTAACACTCATATCCGTTTGAGCTGCGGCTGTGCAACCATTTGTGTTGGTATAGTTTACCTTAACATGACCTGTTCCGGCAGCTCCCCAGGAAATAGTAACTGAATTGCTAGTGGCAGTACCCCCAGCGGTTACAGTTCCGCCTGTCACTGTCCAATTGTAGGCTGTCATCCCTGTTTGGGTTGTATATGTATTACCAGCACTTCCAGTGCATACGCTAGCAGATCCGCTGATGGTAGGGGTTGGTAGCGCATTTACGGTTATGGAGCGAGTGCTGGCTGAACTATTACCACAACTATTCCCCGCTGTTACTGATATGGTGGAAGTTCCAGCAGAGGTAAAGGCAATTGTTGCGCTTGTACCCTGCGAGGAGGTAACTGAGCCCCCTGTTACACTCCAATTGTAGCTGGTTGCCCCAGTTACATTAGCGATGCTGTAGTTTCCGCTTGTACCATTGCACACGGGGGATGTTCCGCTTATAGCTTCTGGGGTTGAGGGAACATCGTTTACCGCAATAAGAAGGTTAGATTGAGGGCCATTCCCGCAATTGCTATACGCGTATACATGAATACTCCCCGATTCTGCTGAAGATGAATAGTTAACGGTGATACTACTTGTTCCCGATCCCGAGGCGATGGTAGCACCTGTGGGTAGAGTCCAAATATAGCCATTTGCCCCAGCTACTGGGACAACGGAGTAGCTAATCCCGTTGCTCCCTTTGCAAACAGTTGTACTACCGCTAATAGAACCAACGTAGGGTATTGAGCATCCGTTTTGCTGGTTCACGGTTAGTATGGTGTTACTTCCGTCTCCAATGAATGTTATGGAGCCAGGTCTTTGCGTACCCGTATTTGAATCAACGGTAATGGTAAGCGTTGATCCGCTTTTGGTAGCATGAATCCAAGAGTCGTTCACAGTATACTGCCAGTTAATACAGCCGTTCTCTGTATAAACGTCCACCGATTGGGAGGAGGGATTCTGTGCGCCAAAGCTTATCTCGGAGGCTGATATGCCAGTAACATAGCAGGGGAGGGAATAGGCATCATTCTTACCCGTTGTTTTGTTAATTGAAGATATCGCAAAATGCGATTTTTTTGCTAGCGGGTGTGAGTGGGTTTTGAGCGATAGCGGAATTACTAGGATTGCTATTAGAAGTATTGCGAGTGATATATATTTTAGTTTCATCCGTATAAAATATTTAATTAGTTAATTATTAGTATGTTACAAAATCGATTTTAACATTCCCCGCTGTGCGGATGGAACACCCATATTTTGTTCATTGGTATCTGTGCAATCTGCATTACATGGGTGTTTCATATTTTACTGTGTTATACGATTTTATTTACATCTATTTTGATTTTATGCCTACCATTTTATTGATGAGAGTAGTTGTAATCGTATCTTTTTAGGATGTTACCCTCGTGATCCTTAATCTGGTAGAGCCTTCCGTTGCTATCGTACTCATAGTAAGTGATTATTCCGTTTGGATCGGTTTGTGAGGTGATACCTATCATTGGGCTATAGGTGTAGGTGGTTATCATCCTGCCGCTGAGAGTGGAGTTGGCTCTTAAGTTTTTGTTGAATAGAGCCCATCGTGAATCCGATGCTCCTGTTGTGATAATCGCACTGAGAAGTCCGTCCAAGGAGGTGAAGCCTGCTGGCAGCGAGTTTTGTATGGCTGTTGCAAGAATATTATAGGAGATATTATCGACCTTAGCCACGGGGTAACGGTTTCCATAGCCCCAGTAGTATGAGCTAACAACATCGTTTTCCTTTAATACCTCAAGTGGATTTCCATGTTCATCGTATCGACCATATCTGGCACGGTTTTCTAAGCTGCTTCCACGTGTTGAGGTCTGAATTATTTCAGGGAGGATTAGGGTATCGCCGTTTTGAATCCAATCCTTATAAAGGGTTCGTTGAGTGGATGTTATATTACCATCAATCAACTGCTCGGTTTGAACAGGCTCTGCAATGCGGTGTAGGCCGTTTTTTCCACCACCCAACCGTTTAATCAGCTGATTTTGTGTTGTGGTAAATCCTAGGCTGGTTAGGTCATCATCGGGGTAATGAGTTTTAGTTACAATTGTTTTACCATCGCTACCAGTAGTCTCTGTACGTGTAAGTTGGATATGTGATGGGTTATCGTAGTAGTAACGAGTGATATTGGTTACAGGGTTTGCACCGTTTGCATCGAACTGCTTGTTAACAGTGCTATCCAAGTAACTCCAATAGGAGAGGTTTTTGTACTCCATGATGTCTAGGTTGTCGATACATTGGATTTGTAGCACAATGTGTGTATTGCTGGCTAGTCCATAGCAGGGGTTAGGAATGTATCTGGTTGCGTAAATATTACCTGGAGCTATACACTTACCTTCAAAAAAATTATGTTCATGAAGAGCGTCACAACCTGGGTATGTACCTAGGTTAGGCTTAATAACATCCTCAGAGGTGCAGGTATAACTAGGATAAATACAGTTCAACATGGGTTCGAAGTTTTTTCTGACCGAATACCCTATTACCTCACGGTATTTCCTCATATCTGGTATAAAATGGTTTGTGGTCTCCTGAATTACTTTAAAGTCAGAACCATCCTTGCGGAACACTTTGACCTGCTTCTCCAACCCGTTATCCCAACCAAAATTAGTCCATGGGGCACCACTAATATCTTTCCCCCATTTCTGGTAACCAGGCGAATCGCGATGTAGGATGAACTCGTGTTGCTCACCCCCGTTTTCAAAATTATCACCGCCCTGGCTTAGCGTGACATATTGATAGTATATGTTATTATTCCCAGTGTTGAACAAAGAGGTAAGGCTACTGGAACTCAGAACCAGAATTGGTCTGATGAAAGTGAGAGTACTACTCTGATCGCATGCTTCAGTCTCATAGTTACTAGACAAGTAGAATGCCTTAGCACCGTCATCCGCAATTGGTTGATTTAGGTTATCCATTGAGCCATAGTAGTACCGTGTCGTATTATCTTGGTTATTAACAGGATCGTGTGCGACCACCCGCTTTACTCGCTGTCCTCCTGTTTCAGTAATACCCATAACCGATTGGGGTACTTGGTCACGATAGATAAGTGTTGAACTACCCACGGAGCAGGAGTAGGCCGTGAGGTTGAAGGTGTAATCGCCTATGCCCAAATCGGCAAAGCAGATCATACCATTGTCGGAGGGGGTGTATTGTCCTGACCAGTCCATTTCCTGTAAACTTGCAGAAATAATTTTTAGTGGTACAATTGTGTTAGAGGAGTTCTCTCTTATTGAAATATCAATGGTAGGAGTATGCGTAGTATCGTTACACCCTTGGTTAAAGCTAACCCCTGTCGATATGTAAACTCTCTGATTATGAGTTGAGGTGAAAGTTTGGGTAACATTGTTGTAACCATGTAAGCCTTGGCTGGCATTAAGGGTTACCGATATGGGTTGCCCATTGATCACCTTACCACCATAGTAGCTATTGGGTTCGTAGGTAAGTTGTGTGTACCCTTTGGTGGGGTAAGTGACCTGTGTTAGAAGTCCCTTCACAGAATATGCCCCATCGGGTTCCTTATTAGCCCCATCAAGGTACATGAAGGTTGCATCATCGCTAAGCTTTGGGACAAACATAGTGTTCTGTTTCCCATTGAAATAGCCCCAGTGGTCTTGACTGTAAGCAAGTCTTTCGGGTAGATCCTCTGGGTTATCGTACTGGAATTGGTAGGTCTTATCTTGATCCTTGTAAGTGATTTTTTGAAGAAATTTTCTTTTATTAGTTGTGGTAAGATATTGAAAGTCAAACTTTTCAATTTCAACATAATCTTTGTTTTTCACTGAGATATTACTGATTAGATTATAGCCGGGTATACCCGGATTTGTCTCTCCTGATGTAATAATAACTTCCCCGTTGAAAGGGTTGTTACTAGAAATACCATCAAGTTTTCGTCCCGTTATTGTGGTATTATTGGTAAAGGTAGTGAGGAGCGGCATGGGATGGTTTTTGGTACAAGCATCACCTAATGATGGATAAACCTTATATGTTTGGGAGAGTCCTGTGGTGTAAGTATAACCCTGCCCTCCATAGGTGAAGTAGACCTCGTCACCCAACGGATGCACAATTTTGGAAAGATACCAAGCAGACTCCTCGTTTCTGTTCTCAGAATGACCACCCCCCTCCACATAACTCGTAGTTCTTTCAATATCCCAGAAGTAGTACTTTACACCATCGGAGGTTGTGATCAAGTAACCTTTATGGTTATCGTCCACGTATGGTTTAATTAGAAGATCCTGATAGGGCATCAATACTATATTTTTATCCTTATCAAATACGAATTTACCGGAATGACCCATGAAGTTGAACATGAACAGATCCGGCTCTATATCAGTTAAGCCCTGTCCAACCTCCCAGAAATAATTAGTAGTTACGGGGTCTTGCATGTTGGATATCTGACTTTCAGGGTAGTAGGCTAAATATTTTTCATCAGGTTTATCTCTGATGATTCTTGAAATCACTCCACCAGCATTTAGGCTCCATCCCAAACCAACATTGGTTTCTATTTGATCTACCTTAATTCCATTAGAATTGTAGTTCAGCGAAATGGGAACGGATAGATTTTTGGTCTTATATTCGTACAGAGGAATATTAATGTTTGGTGTTCCTGTAAACATACCTACTGGTATTTGCCCATACCGGCCTAGCTCGTAGGCGGTAGGAGAGGGCGGGATAAAATTGGGGATAAAATTCTTCTCTTGTGCGTGAAGGTTAGTACATAATGCCAGAGATATTGAAAAAGTCATTAAAGATAGTTTAAATCCGCTCATAATGTCAGTTTTAAGAATATTGCTCATTTTAGGTTTATGTGTCTTTAAATCGGAATTTAATGGCCTTTTTTAGTTTGATGTTTTTCCTTATCCGAAACGGTAAAACGATTGCTTTAGTATGTGTCTATTAAATTTTTTACATCAAAAATAAAGCCAATATTAAAATTATATAAAATTGTTAATCTATTGCATGAATATTCAGTGTTTTTAAACATTTTGTAAGTGTGAGTATCTTTTGTTATATTATAGGACTTTTTGGTTTGGATATGTGTTTAATGAATTAATTCTTAGGTGATTTTTACTTTAATTATTTTCAGACTGATTTCCTAATATGGTGGTTATAGATCTGTTGTAAATTTCCAATAAGCAGCATTCAATTTAAAAATTTGGAGATAATTGTAAAAGAAAAGAGGATGCCTGTAATTTTTGAAGCATCCTCTTTTATAATGGAAAGAGATTGAATATAAATTATTGCAAGTTTAGGTTAGATAGAAGCAACCTATTTCCTCTTAACACTTTGAAGTTTGTTTTCGGCCATATAGTTTGCAAAACTTTCGTACCCATTGGTTTTAATCATGTTAATACAGGCGGCTCTGTCGGATTTAAAGATAAATGCAAAGATTTTGGATACAAAATTGTTGAATTTTTTGCAGTCCATTGGGTTGGCGAATTCTTTGCAATCGGCGCAGCTGGCATAGCCATGTTCCATATTGCAGGAACGAATTTTGCACCATGTTGCTTTGTCGTTACCAGCGCATCCGGGGCATGAGCCTTTAAGGTATTTATTACAAGAACCACAGTATAGACCGCAGTAAGCAATTTGTTTTGTGTCGGCTACAATTTCTTTCATATGTTTGGTTTTTTATGGGTGTTTGAGGGTAAGAAGTCGGAAGTCCGAAGTCAGAAGACCGAAGACGGAAGACGGAAGTCCGAAGATAGAAGATGGCATTGGATATAAACTGTTAATTTTTATTCTAATTTGAATTTCTTTGGGCAAATTTAATAAATGGAAGTGACAACCCTATGTCAGTAGGTTTTAAAGAAATCGATTTTTGAGAGATTTTATTAGAGCGATGAATTTTGTTTTTAACTCATCGGGCGAGATAATTTCTAATCCTTCGGGTAGGGATAGAAGCCAGCGGGCTGTATAATCCAGATCGGAGGAGATAAGGTATAACTCGTTGTAATCCTCAAATTCAGTTTCGGATATAAAGCCGTAGTAGTATTTGGAGTTTGAAAGGTGTGCGGAGGTTTTCTTATCAATTTTTAGAATGATTTCTTTTAAATCGGCCTTTTCATCGAGGGTGCTGAAGAATTGTTGGGCGTTTTGGATCTCCCTTTTTGGAGCGATTTCGTTTGTTAAGGCTATCTTTTTAATTCTATCGACTCTAAAATCACGAAATTCACCACGTAGCCTACAATAGGCTATCAAATGCCAGTGCATGCTGTAAAAACACAGGACTATAGGCTCAATATTACGATTTGTAATGGTTTCGTCTTTATGTAGCGAATGGTAATCGATAGAAACAACTAGTTTATTTGCGAGAGCACGCTGAATTTCGGAAAGAATGTTACCCGCTAAATCGGGTGAAATTAAGGAGGAACTATAAAAAACCTCTATTCCCTTATCAAGTTTTTCTAAGTAAGTCTTCTCTTTTTCAGGAAGTATAGCACGAATTTTTTCAAGGGCAGAATTGTACCCTTTACCGATTGATTGATCGGCCATCTTTTCGATTAGTTTACCTGCGAGTAT
The DNA here is from genome assembly GCA_013376985.1 of Bacteroidales bacterium. Taxonomy (GTDB): domain Bacteria; phylum Bacteroidota; class Bacteroidia; order Bacteroidales; family Tenuifilaceae; genus UBA8529. Next base: position 31,869 of record JACABB010000024.1, on the reverse strand, counting down.
GAGGGAACTAGCCTCATCGGGGGTAAACATTACAGGGGGTAGATGAAAACCTTCAACTATAAAATATCCTTTCCCTGCCTCGGCACCAATTGGAATGCCTGCTTCCTGGAGTGTTTGAAGATCCCTGTAAATGGTTCTTTTGCTAACATCAAATCGCTCCGATATTTCATTGGCAGTAACCCACCTCTTTGTTTGAAGCAGAATAAGTATTGCCGAAACTCTATCGAAACGATTCATTGGGTGAAAAGTTAAAAGTGGCTAAAGTATTTAGAGTTTAGAGTGCCTAGAGTGCCTAGAGTGCCTAGAGTGCTTCGAGTGCCTAGAGTGCCTAAAGTACTTCGAGTGCCTAGAGTACTTCGAGTGTCTAGAGTGTCTAGAGTTAGAGTTGTTAACTTTAAGTACTCGAAACTCGAAATACTCCAAACTTCTTAATGGCTATCAATTCCCATTCTCATTAAAAAGAGGTGCTTCTGAGTTTTAACAATCTCGCTCATGTACTCTTTTACAGCTTTAACGCTGCCGGGGAGGGTGTAAACAAATGTGTTTCCCATTAACCCGGCAACACCCCGGCTTAGCAGAGCATTTGGTTTTTCGGCACCATATTTCATTCTTATTATCTCCATGATACCGGGAATTTCTTTATCCATTACCTGTTTTACTATATCTGGGGTGATATCCCTTGGACCAATTCCTGTTCCACCTGTTGTAATAAGCAAATCGTAGTTTAAATCTTTTGCTTTTTCGAGATGGACTCTTAGCATATTTTCATCATCTGGGATTACCCCATAATCAATGGTGCACTGCCAATTAATGCTGTCGAAAAATTCTTTGATCATGCTAATTACTTCTGGGCCACTTTTATCCTCATACACACCATGACTTACCCTGTCGCTAAGGGTTAAAACCTGTACTTTGTAGATTTTTGGGTAAAAGGTTAGCTCATCGCCCGCTTTCAGATTTCCATTTTTTAAAACTCTACAAAATATGCCCTCCTTGGGCATAACACAATTGCCGACTTCGCGGTATATTGCACAACCATCGCCATGGCACGATTTACCTATTTGGGTAACCTCAAGTTCAACACCGTTTCCAATAAATAGGTCGCCCGGTTTTGTGTTAACCAGTTCTATACCCTGAGTGGTAATATTCTCGGCAAAGTCGCCAAAGTTAATCTCACGTTTAGTTGTTGATCTAAACCGATCAATGCTCTCCAATCCTAATAAGCTAACCTGACGATGCCATTCACCAGCGTGAGCATCGCCTAAAACGCCAAGCTCATTTATTTTGATATTTTTAACGGGTACTTTTACTGTACCCTTTTTCTCAGAGATGTTTACTGATAGTATTTTGACCTTTTGTTCTTCTAACATGATTTCGTTTTATCTTAATTGATACAATTGGGCTAAAGCCCTTGATAATGATTATGGTTTGTTTTTTTAACCGTCATCTAAAGTTGACGGTAATAATTTTATCACTAAAAAAATCTCAATCTAATAACTCTGTTAGTTAAATTTGACGACATTCTTTACTCTTATTCAATTCCCGTTGGCTTTAGCCGCATTTTGTGAAGCAAATGGGGGCTAAAGCCCTAAATTCATTCTCATCTTTTTCCGTTGGCTTTAGCCAACGGAAATTGAAAACACCAAACTGGGCTATGGAACCCTAACTTTAATTCCCGTTGGCTTTAGCCAACGGGTGTAAAAAACTACTATATGGCTTTAGCCTCATTTCTTAGATGCTTTTACTAGTTCCCAACCATATTTTCTCATAAACTCATCTATTTCCTCGGCAAATGGTTTCATTCGGTGATGCTCATACTGGGTATTGATATAATTTCTGACTGAATCTAAATGGCTTTCGCTGACTCCAACTGCCCAGTAATCATCTTGCCAAGCAAACTTATAAGGTATTAGTTTTTGCTGATTTATCCAGTACGATGATTCACCCTTAATCAGTTGAGCAACATTACTTATTGTTTGATCTTTCCCTAATGAAATTAGGCAATGGACATGTTCTTGATAGCCATTAACACAATCCAACCATATTCCTTTCTTTTCAGCATTATTTTTGATGTGTTGAAAGAGTTGATCTCTGATTAATAAAGAATTTAGGTAGGGTTCTCTATTTTTTGTGGAAAAAACTAGGTGTATCCATATTCTAACCCAACTCATGTTTTTATGTTTTAAACTGGGCTATGAGCCCTAAATTGATTTTTATCTTTTGTATCCGTTGGCTGAAGCCAACGGCAATTATGAATATTGATGATTTTTAAATATCCTTTTTAGTTTTTTCAATAAGTTTAATACTACTTATCTCCATCTCTTTATCAACAGCTTTGCACATATCATAAACTGTCAGGAGAGCAACCGAAACAGCTGTTAACGCCTCCATTTCAACCCCAGTTTGACCTACACATTTAACAAGGCTTTCAACTTTTACCCCATTATCGGTGAGAGTTGCTTTTACATCAACCTTTGTAAGCATTAGGGTGTGACAAAGTGGAATTAGATGTTGGGTTTGTTTTGCCGCTTGGATTCCTGCAATCTCGCTTAATGTAAGAACATCTCCCTTTTTTATCTGATTCTCCTGAATAAGTCTTACAACTTCCTTGTTAAGCCTAATAAAACCAGCCGCCTTTGCCTGGCGCTGTTGATTGGGCTTATTACCAACGTCTACCATGTTGGCTTTACCCTTATCATCGATATGTGAGAATTCCATGTTAAACAAGTTAAAAGTTAAGAGTGAAAAGTTAAAAGTTAAAAAACAACACAGCAACACAGTAATACGGCAACACAGTATAACAGCAATACAGCATCACAAAATCTCAACCTCCAATATTATAAAACTTTCCTTTTTGGTTAATAGTACCACTTTCGGGTTTTATGCCAATTGCCTTAATAATGGCTTCCCTAGAACCAAGTTCACGAACGCTATAACCAATATCGCTGAAAAGGCAAGGCTTAACCAAACCGTTAGCAGTTAATCTTAATCGGTTACAGCTGGCGCAATTGCCACCTTCGCCTCCCTCAACCTGACCAAAAATCCCCTTTTCAAGATTCATTTTTGGGATAAACCGAACATCAAATCCATTGCTTATAGCAAACTCTTTAACCGCTAATGCATCTGGTTCGTTTGAGAATTTATCTATAACACAGTTTATTTTTATTGGATTAAATCCTATTTTCTTAGCCATGCCAAGACCATTAATAACATTGGTTATATCTCCGCCACGTGTAACTTGTTTGAATTTATTGGGATCGACAGTGTCAAGGCTTACGTTGATTCTTCGTAATCCAGCACTCCAAAGAGGTTCTGCAAATTGGGACATCAGAATGGCATTGGTTGTCATGCTTAAATCTTCAATCCCGGGGATTTCGGCAATCATTCTTACAAGTTCAACAACACCTTTTCGAACCAAGGGTTCTCCACCAGTAATTCTAACTTTGGTTATCCCCAGTGAAACAGCCTCTTTAATGAATGCAACAATCTCATCAAAGGATAAAATTTCATTGTGCGAGAGTAGGACAACACCTCCTTCGGGCATACAGTAGGTGCATCGAAGGTTGCATCTATCGGTGATTGAAACCCTTAAGTAATTTATATTGCGATTATAGTGGTCTAACATCAACTAATTCTCCTTCTTTTATTTCTGCAACACCTAATGGAATCATAATATAACCATCGGCTTTGGCAAGAGCGAATATGTGAGCCGAGCCATGAAATTCAACAGGTATAACCTTCTTATCGTTTGTAATTGCCACTGGAATTAAGCCTTGCCGTTCAACCTTTTTTCGTGAGAAATTAGTAGACATTGGTAATCGGGCAATAAATTCAGTGCTGGATTTTGCGCCCATTATTTTTTGTATTGCCGGTTTCACCAATATCTCAAACTGCATATATGATGAAACAGGATTTCCAGGCAATCCGAAAACTAATTTTCCATTCTTGACTCCAAATTTAGTGGGCTTTCCGGGTTGAATGGCAATGCTATCGAATAGTATTTGAATACCCAACTTTTGCATAACCGTTGGTACATAGTCATAATCGCCCATTGATACGCCACCAGTAAGGATTACTATATCATTTTTCGATAATGCTTCAGATAATGCCTTATAGGTATCTTCTTCAGTATCCTTAATAATCCCAAAATAGTTGGGTTCTGCATTCGCATTTATCACCTGTGTTACGAGTTGATGACCATTGCTATTTCGTATTTGTCCACCTTGGGGCATTACTTCGGGTTCAACGAGTTCATCACCAGTTACAAGTACTGCTACCGAAGGTTTTTTTGTAACTACAGGTTGCGAGCAACCCAACGCTGCCATAATAGCAATATGCTGATTTGAAATTGTTGTACCTTTAGGAATTGCTTGGTCTCCAGTTTTAATATCTTCACCAAGAATACAGATATTTGATTTTGGCTTATCGCCATTGAATCTAATTCTATCTTTTGCAACCTCAACAGTATCTTCAACCATAAGAACACAATCAGCACCTTTGGGTATCATTGCTCCAGTCATAATCTTGGAGCATTGTCCCATACCAATCGCTTTTTTCGGAACACTTCCAGCGGATATAATTTCAATTACTTCAAGTGCTTTGCTTGCATCAATCATTCTACAAGCATATCCATCCACAGCTGTTTTATCGAAAGGAGGCATATTCATATCAGAAATGATATCCTCCGCAAGAACCCGCCCTAATGAGTTCCAAAGGGGAATCTTTTCAGTTTTTGTGGAAAGTTGTATTTCTGAAAGGATAATATCAATAGCTTGATTTAGCGTAATCATCGTGACAAAATTTAAAGGTATAAAGTTGCGAATAAAATAGGCAATAGACAAGTTGTCAAATTTTAAGTACTTAAAGTGCCTAAAGTTTTTTAAGTACTCGAAGTACTTCAAACTTTAAGTACAGCAAGTTTGTTTGCCTAATAGATTTTTAGATATATCTTTGTACCCGTCTTTTGGGGGTGCCTTAATATAACGGGCTGAGATCATACCCTTTGAACCTGATCCGGTTAGTACCGGCGAAGGGACAAGAGTTTTTAAATGACCTTATTATTCCCCCTTTTCTTGGTTGCTGAGGATATAAGCAAAACGGATAGTGCACACCGTTTATAGCATCATGTCATCAGCGAAATTATTTTAGCTATTAACCAAAAAAAGGAGTTTACTAAAAATGAAAAAAATCGCTTTGATGCTGCTTTTGCAGTTTATGGGTTTGTGGATTTTCGCAAATTCAAATGATTTTGGTGGTTCACTGAAAATTTATGGCAGGATAACAGACGAGAAGGGAAATCCTCTTGTTGGTGCTACCATTGCCATTGAGAATTTTTTGCAGGGTACTACAACTGGCTTAAATGGAATGTTCAGATTAAATAAACTAAAACCCGGTCGGTACAATGTTATCGTATCATTTATTGGTTACGAGAAGAAATCGGAGAAGATTAACCTTGATAGGGACATGGAGGTTAATATAACCCTTACACCCTCGTCAATAATGGGAGAGGAGATTGTTGTTAGTTCTACCAGAGCGACAAGCCGAATGCCGATAGCTCAATCAACGTTGAAAAAAGATGATATTAAAACAACCAGTGTTGGTTTTGACATTCCATATCTTTTAGAGTCAATCCCATCGGTGGTTGCTACATCGGAGGGTGGGACAGGAGTTGGTAATACCGCTTTTAGAATTAGGGGGAGCGATATGAGCCGGATTAACGTTACCGTTAATGGTATCCCTCTGAATGATGCCGAATCGCAGGGTGTTTACTGGGTCGATTTACCCGATTTTACAAGTTCAGTTGATAATATTCAGGTGCAAAGAGGAGTGGGGACTTCCACCAATGGTGCAGCCGCTTTTGGGGCATCAATAAATCTTCAGACATCGACATTAAACCCTGATCCTTTTACAAATATCGAACTTATGACAGGTTCATTTGGAACTTGGAGAACTACAGCGAAGGTTGGTACAGGTCTGATAAGGAATAAATTTAGCTTCGAAGGGAGATTCTCGCAGTTAAAATCGGATGGATATATCGATAGGGGATCTTCTGATGATAAGTCGATGTTTCTAACTGGTGCTTGGCATACCTCGAAGAGTTTGCTACGCTTTAACATTATTCATGGCGAGGAACACACTGGTATTACATGGGAGGGTAACCCTGGCTATATGCTCGATTCGATAAGAACCTATAATCCTGCTGGTGAGTACACCGATGCCAATGGTAGTACTCAATACTATAAGGATGAGAAGGATAACTATATTCAAACACATTATCATCTATTATATAGCTATCAGCTATCAAATTCCCTCAGTTTGTCTTCAGCGTTTTTTTTAACAAAAGGCGCGGGTTACTATGAGGAATATAAAGTTGATAAGAAGTTCAGCAGTTACGGCGTTGGAACTCCAATCTTTGGTAACGATACCATAAAAAGATCCGATTTTATTACCCAAAAATGGATGGATAATAATTTCTATGGCACAACCATTTCGTTAAACTATCGGAAAGGATCAATCGATGCTTCATTTGGAGGAGGATGGAATCGTTATGATGGTAACCACTTTGGAAGAATTCTATGGTCGGGTGTGAACGCTGGAATTCCCAAAGGCAAAGAATGGTATAGGAATACTAGCGAAAAGACCGATTATAATATTTATGGAAAAACAACTTGGCAGCTAACGAACCAAATTAGCCTTTATGGTGATTTGCAGTATAGATCAATAAGTTATGATTTAGTCGGGTTGGATGATGATTTGGCAAGTTTGGATCAAACGCATCGGTGGAATTTCTTTAACCCAAAGTTTGGGTCATTCTTCAAGATATCTTCTAATCAGGAACTATATTTCTCTTTTGGAATTGGTCATCGTGAACCTACGAGGTCTGATATAAAAGATGCGATGAAATATGGGTCAAACAATACTCCTCGATCTGAGCGACTATCTGATTATGAATTGGGTTATACTTTTAAAGCACCAGTTTTTGCATTGAGCTTAAATCTGTACTATATGGATTATAAAGACCAGCTTGTTTTAACAGGAAAGCTAAGTGATGTTGGATATCCATTGATGACAAATGTTGATAAAAGTTACAGAACTGGAGTGGAGATTACTACTGGATTTAAGCCAACTACATGGCTACAATGGAATTTGAATGGGACATTTAGTTCTAATAGGATTAAGAACTTTATTGAATATGTTGATTTATACGATAATTCAACCGATTTTAATTTTGTTGGTCAGCAGGAAAATCATTTAGGGAATACTCCGATTTCATTTTCCCCATCTATTATTGGATCAAGCCAAATATGTTTAACACCTGTAAAGAATCTAATTCTTTCTTTGATCACTAAATATGTTGGTGAACAATACTACGATAATACAGGAAGTGCTGCCAGAAGATTAGATGATTATTTAGTGAATAATTTAAAGATTGATTATTCATTAAAAATGAAAAGTATTAAAACGGTCAACCTGCAATTTTCTGTCAATAATCTCTTTAACCTGAAATACCAAGCAAATGCTTGGGTTTATCGAGCACAGTTTGTAAATAACGGCTCTGAATATCGCGAGGATGGATTTTTTCCGCAAGCGGGAATTAATTTTATGGCAAAGATCGAAGTCGAGTTCTAAAAAAGATCAGGCAGCTAGCCTTCAAGCAAAAAGGATTTAATAAACTGTCAACTAGCAACTATGAACTAAATGAGTTGGTTACTGAATAATTATATTGAGGTACTTGGGGCTGTAACTGGCCTCATCTACCTTTACCTTGAAATCAAGCAGAATATCTGGCTTTGGCCTTTAGGTATTATTACATCAGCATTCTATATCTATGTTTTTTTTACTTCTAAGTTTTATGCTGATATGGGTTTACAAGTATATTATCTTATTATCAGCATTTATGGGTGGTGGCATTGGTTGTATGGTGGAGATCCTTTAGGTAAGGAAGAATTGCCAATTACTCGAACATCTCTAAAAATTTGGGTGAATTTATCTTTAGTTTCAATCGCTTTATTTGGAGTGATGGCTGTTGTTCTTGTTAATTTTACCGACTCTCCTGTTCCATACGGCGATGCTTTTGTTACCGCATTAAGTATTACAGCCACATGGATGCTTGCCCGAAAACTGATAGAACAATGGTGGATTTGGGTTGTAGTAAATATTGTATCTTTAGGACTGTTTATTTGGAAGGAGCTATACCCAACATCAATTCTGTTCTTTTTCTACTTTACAATGGCTGTGGTTGGCTATTATCAGTGGAAAAAAGAGATGGAGAAAGAAATTGTGAAAAGTGAAAAGTGAAAAGTGAAAAGTGAAAAGTGAAAAAGAATCCTAACCATCAACTATCAACCGCCAATTGTCAACCGTCAACAGTTGTAGTGGCTAATGGCAAGTTTCCAGATCATGAAATCCCATTGAATGTTATTGCCAATGCCGATGTTGTTGTTTGCTGCGATGGTGCTACGGCTAATGTTGATAAGCATGGGATAATTCCAACGGCAATTGTTGGTGATTTAGATTCATTGACTTCGTTTTTAAAATCTAAATATGCTGATAAGCTCCACCATGATCCTGATCAAAACACAAATGATTTAACTAAAGCGATTAAGTGGTGTTTAAGTAGGAATCATACAACCATGGATATTATAGGCGCAACAGGACTTCGCGAGGATCATACATTAGGAAATATCGGTCTTTTACCACTATATGCTCGAATGGGAGCGAGGGTTCGAATGTTTACCGATAACGGATTCATTATCCCTCTTTTAGAATCACAACCAATTGACAGTTTCGCTGGGCAACAGGTTTCTATCTTTTCGCCTAATAACCTCACAAAAATAACTTCAACAAATCTAAAATATCCGATAGATAATGGAGTTTTGAATGAATATTGGATGGGTACCTTAAATGAAAGTTTAGGTGAAAAATTTACTCTTGAGTTTGAACCTGGACCATTAATTCTTTTTCTAAAATATCTCCAGAGATAGTTTGCTTTATTCAACCCACCATAAAACAAAAATGCCGAATTTACTTCGGCATTACGTTTATTACAGTATTTAGAAATATTATGCTTCACCAACTCCACCAAAATTAATTGGAAATGCTGGAGCACCGCCACCTTCAACTAATTTAATTGGTCCATGTGTTGATTCGAACTTAGAAATATTGTCTTGCAAAGCTAAAAATAAGCGCTTAGCATGGTCAGGTGTAAGAATAATTCTTGACTTTACCTGAGCCTTTGGCATTCCAGGCATAATTCGAACAAAATCTACAATAAACTCAGATGCTGAGTGCGTTATCACTGCTAGATTTGAATAAGTTCCTTGAGCAACTTCGTCGTTAATCTCAATATTGATTGGGTTGTTTTTATCTGTCATGGCTTAGTGAATTAATTTAAGTAAAGGTATGAAACTTGATTGTTATTTAAACAATACATTACATAAAAAAAAGAGAGGCCGCTCAAAGCAGCCTCTCTTTCTGATAAATATTAGTTTAATCATCTTCTTCATCAACACCAACTGCAACATGACTAGCAGAAGAAGTTGGTTCGTAATCATCTTTTGAGAAAACAACAAGATTATCGAACTCACGAAGACCCGTACCTGCAGGAATTAAGTGACCGCAGATTACATTCTCCTTCAGACCTTCAAGATTATCAACCTTACCTAAGATTGCAGCTTCGTTTAGAACCTTAGTTGTTTCTTGGAACGATGCAGCAGACATAAAGCTGTTTGTTTGTAAGGCTGCTCTTGTAATACCCTGCAATACCTGACTTGATGTTGCGGGAACGGCATCCCGGGCTGTGATTAGTTTCAAGTCTTTACGTTTCAGAACTGAATTCTCATCACGAAGTTTACGCGAAGTAATAACCATACCAGGGCGAACTACGGTTGAATCTCCTGAATCAATAACAATTTTTTTATCATAGATCCAATCATTCTCATCCATGAAATCCCATTTATCAACTATCTGACGTTCAAGGAAACGTGTATCACCCGGATCCTCAATCTCTACCTTACGCATCATTTGACGAACGATAATTTCAAAATGCTTATCGTTAATCTTAACACCCTGCATACGATAAACTTCTTGAACTTCGTTTACAATATACTCCTGAACCTTTGTAGGTCCTTTAATTGCTAGGATATCTGAAGGTGTAATTGCACCGTCTGAAAGTGGAGTACCTGCCTTAACGTAGTCGTTTTCCTGAACCAAAATTTGCTTTGATAGCTGAACAAGATATTTTTTAACTTCTCCCGTTTTTGAAGTAACAATAACCTCTCTATTTCCACGCTTAATTTTTCCAAATGATACTTCACCATCAATTTCGGAAACAACAGCAGGGTTCGAAGGATTACGAGCCTCAAACAGTTCGGTTACACGTGGAAGACCACCAGTGATATCGCCTGATTTACCCATTGCTCTAGGAATCTTAGAAATGATATCCCCAGCATTAACCTTTTTAGCATCATCAACAACAATGTGTGATGAAACTGGAAGACTATATGAGCGGAAAACATTTCCTTTACTATCTAGAATTTTAATCATTGGGTTCTTGGTCTTATCGCGTGAGTCAATAATAACCTTTTCGCGATAGCCTGTTTGTTCGTCCGATTCTTCTTTAAATGTTACATCTTTGATAACAGCATCAAATTCAACAGTACCCTCTGATTCGGAGATAATAACAGCATTCCATGGATCCCATTCGCAAATGAGCTGACCTTTTGTAACGCTATCATTATTATCAATATATAACTTAGAACCGTATGGAATTGTATGAGTAGAAAGCGTAATGCCTGTATTCTTATCAATAATACGCATCTCTGCTAAACGTCCAATTACAATAAAGAATTTATTTCCAGAATCATCTGTACGTTCAACAGTCTTTAACTCTTCAATCTCTGCCTTTCCATCGAAACGTGCAACAATTTTTGAATCGGAAATAATGTTTGATGCAGTACCCCCAACGTGGAATGTACGTAGTGTAAGCTGTGTACCAGGCTCACCAATACTTTGTGCGGCGATAACACCTGTTGCTTCACCAATCTGAACCATACGACCGTTAGCAAGGTTACGTCCGTAACACTTGGCGCAAACACCCTTTTTCGATTCGCAGGTTAGCACCGAACGAATTTCTACCTGTTCTATTGGAGAACTATCAATTTCTTTTGAAATTTCTTCCGTTAGTTCTTCCCCAGAGGCAATAATTAGTTCACCTGTAAGTGGATGATACACATTGTGAACGGTTGTACGTCCAAGTATGCGCTCGTATAGTGATTCTACAACCTCTTCGTTTTTCTTAATTGCAGTTGCAACCAATCCTCGAAGTGTACCACAGTCATTCTCAGTAATAATAACATCCTGAGAAACGTCAACCAAACGACGAGTTAAGTAACCAGCATCAGCAGTTTTCAACGCTGTATCGGCAAGACCTTTACGAGCACCGTGGGTTGAGATAAAATACTCAAGTACCGATAGGCCCTCTTTAAAGTTCGAAAGAATTGGGTTTTCGATAATTTCACTTCCTGTTGATCCTGATTTCTGTGGTTTAGCCATTAGACCACGCATACCGCAAAGCTGACGAATCTGCTCCTTCGATCCACGGGCACCTGAGTCAAGCATCATGTAAACCGAGTTGAAACCTTGGTTATCTTCTGAAAGTTTCTTAAGTAGAATCAGTGTTAACTTAGCGTTTGTATGTGTCCAGATATCAATAATTTGGTTGTAACGTTCGTTGTTGGTGATAAGACCCATGTTGTAGTTGGCCATAACCTCATCAACTTGCGAGTAACCTTCATCAACAAGTTCTGCTTTATCAGTAGGGATAATTACATCATCGATGTTGAATGATAGACCACCCTTGAATGCCATAAAGTAACCTAGATCTTTAATGTCATCTAGGAATTGAGCAGTTTTGGCTGTTCCTGTCTTCTTCAATACCTTTCCGATAATATCACGAAGAGATTTCTTTGTTAATACATCGTTGATATAGCCAATCTCTTTAGGTACCATTTGGTTAAAAATTATCCTACCAATTGTGGTATCCATAATTTTATAAACCATCACACCATTTTCATCCTCCTTGCCAATGCGAACCCTAACTATAGCATGAAGATCTGCCGCTTTCTCATTGTAAGCAATAATAGCTTCTTCAGGAGAGTAGAAAATTAAACCTTGACCCTTAGCATCCTTTCGTGCTTTTGTAATATAATACAAACCTAGTACCATATCCTGTGAAGGAACAGTGATAGGAGCACCATTTGCTGGGTTAAGAATATTGTGTGAACCAAGCATTAGTAACTGAGCTTCAAGTATTGCCTCGTTTCCTAATGGAAGGTGAACAGCCATTTGGTCACCGTCAAAGTCTGCGTTAAACGCAGTACATGATAGTGGATGTAGTTGAATAGCTTTACCTTCAATCAATTTAGGTTGGAATGCTTGAATACCTAAACGGTGAAGAGTAGGGGCACGGTTTAGCAGAACAGGATGTCCTTTAAGGACATTCTCAAGAATATCCCAAACTACAGGATCCTTGCGATCTACTATTTTCTTGGCCGATTTTACAGTTTTAACAATACCACGCTCAATAAGCTTACGGATAACAAATGGCTTGTAAAGTTCAGCAGCCATATCCTTTGGTAAACCGCACTCGTGCATCTTTAACTCAGGGCCTACAACAATTACCGAACGTGCTGAATAGTCAACACGTTTGCCGAGTAGGTTCTGACGGAAACGACCTTGTTTACCCTTTAAACTATCACTTAACGATTTTAAAGGACGGTTAGCATCCGTTTTAACAGCGTTTGCCTTACGTGAGTTATCGAATAATGAATCAACAGCTTCCTGAAGCATACGTTTCTCATTTCGGAGAATAACCTCGGGAGCTTTAATCTCGATAAGTCTTTTAAGACGATTGTTACGAATAATAACCCTACGATATAGGTCATTAAGATCAGATGTTGCAAAACGACCTCCATCCAATGGAACTAATGGACGAAGTTCTGGTGGAATTACAGGAATTACCTTAAGAATCATCCATTCAGGTCTATTTACCTGTGTTGATTCACGGAAAGCTTCAACAACATTAAGCCTCTTAAGAGCTTCATTTTTTCTTTGTTGAGAAGTTTCAGTATTTGCTCTATTACGAAGATCATATGATAGATCATCGAGTTGAAGGCGTGAAAGAAGCGTAAATAAAGCCTCTGCGCCCATTCCTGCAATAAATTTATTAGGATCACTATCATCAAGATGTTGATTCTCTTTTGGTAGTGTATCCAAAATGTCTAAATATTCCTCTTCTGTAAGGAAGTCTAGGTATTTTACACCATCTGCCGCTTTGATACCTGGATTAATAACAACAAAACGTTCGTAGTAAATAACTACATCAAGTTTTTTAGTTGGCAATCCAAGAAGGTATCCAATTTTATTAGGCAAAGAGCGGAAATACCAGATATGAGCCACAGGAACAACTAAATTGATGTGACCCATCCTTTCGCGACGTACTTTTTTCTCTGTTACTTCAACACCGCAACGGTCACAAACAATACCCTTGTAACGGATACGTTTGTATTTACCACAATGGCATTCATAGTCCTTCACAGGTCCGAATATTCTTTCGCAGAATAGTCCGTCACGTTCAGGTTTATAAGTTCTATAATTGATGGTTTCAGGTTTTAGCACCTCACCACTAGAACGTTCAAGCACCTCCTCAGGAGAAGAGAGACTGATTGTAATTTTTGTAAAGTTGCTTTTAACCTTATTTTCCCTTCTGAACGACATAATCTCTGTATGTTAATAAGTTAAGTTTTGCAGTTAAAGCCATTTAATCAATGGCAAAATGTTCAGCAAAACATGCTACTATTCAAGGTTAACGCTTAATCCAAGTCCACGTAGTTCGTGTAGGAGCACATTCAACGACTCGGGTATACCGGGTTGAGGCATAGCTTCTCCCTTAACTATAGATTCATAAGCTTTAGCACGGCCAACTACGTCATCGGACTTAATTGTTAGGATTTCTTGTAGGATATGTGATGCACCAAATGCTTCTAGTGCCCATACCTCCATTTCACCAAAACGTTGACCACCAAATTGAGCCTTACCGCCAAGTGGCTGTTGGGTAATTAGTGAATAAGGACCAATTGAACGAGCATGCATCTTATCGTCAACCATATGACCCAGTTTTAGCATGTAAATCATGCCAACGGTTGCAGGTTGATCAAATCGTTCTCCAGTTCCACCATCATATAGATAGGTTTTCCCAAATCTTGGGATACCTGCTTTATCAGTATACTCGCAAATATCATCAAGAGATGCTCCGTCAAAGATATGAGTGCTAAATTTAACACCTAACTCTTTACCAGCCCATCCTAGAACTGTTTCGTAGATCTGTCCAAGGTTCATACGTGAAGGCACACCAAGTGGGTTGAGTACGATATCTACAGTTGTACCATCAGCTAAGTATGGCATATCTTCATCGCGAACTATCTTAGCAACAATACCTTTGTTACCGTGACGACCAGCCATTTTATCACCTACTTTAACTTTTCTCTTTTTAGCGATATAGACTTTGGCAAGCTGAACAATACCTGCAGGTAACTCATCACCAATGGTGATATTGAACTTCTTACGTTTATATTCAGCATCATACTCTTTCCATTTGAGTATGTAATTATGGATGACCGCTCTAATTGTATCGTTTTTCTTCTTATCTGTAGTCCACTTGTTGGGATTAACATTCATATAGTCAATGTCAACCAACATCTTATGGGTAAACTTAACTCCACGAGGAATAATCTCCGCATCGAAATTATCGTAAACTCCTTGAGATGTCTTGCCATTCACAATAAAGAATAGTTTATCAACTAACCTCTCAAATAAATCTTTTGCGATATTTTCGAACTCTTCATCAATTTTAGTGAGAAGGGTTTTTTCAGTGGCTTTACCTTTTTTAGGATCTTTAATTGAGCGTGAAAAAAGCATCTTGTCGATAACAACACCAAATAATGATGGTGATGCTTTAAGCGATGCATCTTTTACATCTCCAGCCTTATCTCCAAAGATAGCTCTCAGAAGTTTTTCCTCTGGAGTTGGATCTGATTCGCCTTTCGGAGTAATCTTACCAATAAGGATATCACCTGGGGTAACATTTGCACCGATACGAATCATACCATTTTCGTCAAGGTCTTTTGTTGCCTCTTCCGAAACGTTAGGTATATCAGCAGTTAACTCCTCTAAACCTCTTTTGGTATCTCTTACTTCAAGAATATACTCATCGATATGAATTGATGTAAATATATCATCACGAACTAGACGCTCGCTAACTACGATAGCATCCTCAAAGTTGTATCCTTTCCAAGGCATGAACGCCACCTTTAGGTTACGTCCAAGAGCAAGTTCGCCCTTTTTCGTTGCATACCCTTCGGTAAGAATTTGTCCCTTTTTAACCTCTTGCCCTTTTTCAACCATAGGTTTAAGGTTGATACAGGTACTTTGGTTAGTTTTCTTGAATTTAGGAAGTTTATAGCGTTTAATCTCAGGGTTGAAACTTACAAAGCGTTCTTCCTCTGTTCTGTTATATCGAACTACAATTTCCTCTGCATCAACATACTCAACAATACCATCCTCTTCAGCTACAACTTGAACACGGCTATCGCTAATAACTGGACCTTCAAGTCCTGTTCCAACAATTGGATCTTCAGGTTGTAACAATGGTACTGCTTGACGCATCATGTTCGATCCCATAAGTGCACGGTTTGCATCATCGTGCTCAAGGAATGGAATAAGTGATGCTGCAATTGAGGCAATTTGGTTCGGAGCAATATCCATCAGGTCAATATTCTCTTTCTCTGCAAGAGGGAAGTCACCTTCGTAACGAGATTTGATTCTTGGATTTGTGAAATTGCCTTGCTCATCAAGAGTTGCATTTGCCTGAGCAATAATTTTTGCTTCTTCTTCCTCTGCGCTTAAATATATTACATCATCTTTTGTTAAGCCAACCTTGCCATTTTCAACCTGACGGTATGGGGTTTCAATAAAACCTAACTGATTAATTTTAGCATAAATACAAAGTGAAGAGATTAGACCAATATTAGGTCCTTCAGGTGTTTCTATTGGACATAAACGTCCATAGTGCGTATAGTGTACGTCACGAACTTCAAAACCCGCACGTTCACGAGATAGACCACCAGGTCCTAATGCTGATAAACGACGTTTGTGAGTCATTTCAGCCAAAGGATTGGTTTGATCCATGAACTGTGAAAGTTGGTTGGTGCCAAAGAAAGAGTTAATTACCGATGAAAGGGTTTTCGAGTTGATAAGGTCGATTGGTGTAAATACCTCATTGTCGCGAACGTTCATCCTTTCACGGATTGTTCTTGCCATACGTGCTAAACCAACGCTAAACTGACCAGCAAGTTGCTCTCCAACCGTACGAACACGGCGGTTACTTAAGTGGTCAATATCGTCAACATCAGCTTTTGAATTAATAAGCTCGATCAAATACTTAATAATTTCAATAATATCCTCTCTGGTAAGAACTTTAACTTCTTTTCCTGTGGAAAGGTTAAGCTTTTTATTGATACGATAACGTCCAACTTCACCTAAGTCGTAACGTTTATCGGAGAAAAATAATTTGTCAATTACATCGCGAGCGGTAGCCTCATCGGGTGGTTCCGAGTTGCGTAACTGGCGATAAATATGAATAACCGCTTCTTTTTCAGAGTTACATGGGTCTTTTTGAAGCGTATTATAGATAATGGCGTAATCCGAAATGCTCTGATTTTCTTTGTGTAATAGAATAGACTTAGTTCCAGAATCAACGATATCATCAATATGATCATTTTCTAGAATAGTCTCACGGTCAAGGATAATTTCATTACGCTCAATGGATACAACTTCTCCAGTATCCTCATCAACAAAATCCTCAACCCAAGTTTTAAGAACTCTTGCAGCAAGTCTTTGACCTACAACCTTTTTAAGGTTAGCTTTCGAAACCTTGATCTCGTCAGCTAGATTAAATATTTCAAGAATGTTCTTATCACTTTCGTAACCAATTGCTCTAAGAAGAGTGGTTACAGGTAGTTTCTTTTTACGATCGATGTAAGCATACATCACGTTGTTTATATCGGTGGCAAACTCAATCCACGAACCCTTAAATGGGATAATACGTGCGGAATAGAGTTTTGTACCATTAGCGTGTACGCTTTGACCGAAGAAAACACCTGGTGACCGGTGAAGCTGAGAAACAACAACTCGCTCAGCACCGTTAATAACAAATGTTCCCCTTGGGGTCATGTAAGGAATAGTCCCCAAATAAACATCCTGAACTACGGTATCGAAATCTTCGTGTTCGGGGTCGGTACAATAGAGTTTCAGCTTAGCCTTTAGTGGAACACTAAAAGTTAGGCCGCGCTCAAGACACTCCTCAATAGCATATCGAGGCGGGTCAATGTAGTAATCGAGAAACTCGAGTACAAAGTTGTTACGGGTATCTGTAATAGGGAAATTTTCGCCAAAAACCTTGAACAAACCTTCTCGCTTACGATCTTCAGGGGACGTTCCAAGTTGGAAAAATTCCTCAAAGGATTTTAACTGTATCTCAAGAAAGTCGGGATACCTAATTGGCGTTTCGGTTTTAGCGAAGCAAATTCTTTTATTGTCTGGAAACATTGTGATCGAATTAGTTGAACCGATAAATATAACAATAAAAAGGCCTAGAATCTATTAAAATAGATTCTAAACCTCTAAATACCTAATATCAGGCTTTCGCTATTTAAGTTCAACTTCTGCTCCTGCCTCTTCGAGTTGTGCTTTGAGAGATTGTGCTTCTTCTTTAGAAACGCCTTCTTTTACAGCTTTTGGAGCAGCGTCAACTAAGTCTTTAGCTTCTTTTAAACCAAGACCAGTTAGCTCTTTAACAAGTTTTACAACTTGTAATTTAGTGCCACCAGCTGATTTTAAAATCACATCAAATGTGTTTTTTTCAACTACAGCTGCTTCGCTAGCAGCAGGTGCAGCAACAGCAACAGCCGCAGCTGCAGGCTCAATGCCATATTCGTCTTTCAGAATCTTAGCAAGCTCATTAACTTCCTTCACGGATAGGTTAACTAAATCTTCTGCAAATTTCTTAAGATCTGCCATTTTTACTTTGAGTTTAAATTAATTCCAAACTATAACTATTGTTCTCTTTCTGATAGTGTTTTAACAACACCTGCAAGAATGTTACGACCGGATTGTAGTGAAGATACAACATTCTTAGCGGGTGATTGCAACAGAGCGATAACGTCAGCAACAAGTTCATTCTTGCTCTTAAGGCTAACGAGTGTTTCCAGTTGATTTTCACCTACATATATTGATTCTTCTACAAAAGCGGCCTTCAGTAAGGGTTTAGGATTCTTCTTACGGAATTCCTTGATAAGTTTTGCTGGAACGTTACCCGTTTCAGTAAACATTACAGATGTAGACCCTTTAATTGAGTCGTAGAGCTGTGTGAAATCTGATTTACCACTACGCTCCAACGCCTTAATAAAGAGGGTATTCTTAACCACAACCAATTCTATTTGCTTTTCGAAACATTTCCTACGAAGTTTGCTAGTTACCTCAGCATTTAATTCGGATATGTCTGTAAGATAAAAATGGGGGTATTGATTTATCTGTTCGGTTAACTTATCGATTAATAAATTTTTATCTTCCCTTCTCATAGTGCTATTGGGTCTGTAATAAGGTTATTAGTTCGTCTCGGATACTGATTTAGGATCGATTTGTAGTCCAGGGCTCATCGTACTTGAAATGTATACGCTTTTAACGTAAGTTCCTTTCGCTGACGATGGTTTGAGTTTAATAATTGTATTAATAAACTCCTGTGCGTTATCGACTAATTGTTCCGGTGCGAATGAAACCTTCCCGATTGATGAGTGGATAATTCCAAACTTATCAACCTTGAAGTCAATCTTACCCTGTTTTACCTCTTTTACAGCCTTGTCCACATCCATGGTAACTGTACCACTTTTGGGGTTTGGCATCAGACCACGTGGTCCTAGAACACGGCCAAGTGCACCCACTTTAGCCATTACGGTTGGCATAGTGATGATAACATCAACATCTGTCCAACCACCTTTTATCTTCTCGATAAAGTCATCTAGTCCAACATAATCTGCACCTGCTTGACGGGCAGCTTCTTCTTTATCAGGAGTACATAACACTAATACGCGAGTTACTTTACCTGTACCATGAGGTAGGGTAACAACACCACGTACCATTTGGTTTGCTTTTCGAGGGTCAACACCAAGACGTATGTCTAAGTCAACCGAAGAATCAAACTTTGTAGTAGTAATATCCTTCAAAAGGGCAGCTGCTTCAGCAAGCCGGTATTGCTTATCGGCTTCTAATTTTGACAGAGCAAGCTTCCTGTTCTTAGTCAGTTTAGTCATTGCGCAATAGAGGTTAGAGGTTAATTACCCGGATAATTACCGGTTACAGTTATACCCATACTGCGGGCAGTTCCTGCCACCATTTTCATCGCTGACTCCAATGTGAAGCAGTTCAGATCGGGCATTTTATCCTTTGCGATTTCCTGTACCTGATCCCAGGTAACAGTGGCAATTTTTATACGATTTGGCTCTGCAGAACCGGACTTCTGCTTCGATACTTCTAACAGTTGAACGGCTACTGGTGGGGTTTTTACGATAAAATCAAATGATTTATCGCCATACACAGTTATAACAACTGGCAATACTTTTCCAGCTGATGTTTGAGTTCTTGCATTGAATTGCTTGCAGAACTCCATGATGTTCACCCCTTTCGAGCCGAGAGCGGGACCTACGGGTGGCGATGGATTAGCTGCACCACCCTTGATCTGGAGTTTTATAAATCCAGTAACTTCCTTAGCCATAATGCTTTAGCTCTTAAGTTTTTATTCCTTTTCTACTTGCATAAAACTTAACTCCAAAGGAGTCTTTCTTCCGAAGATTTTCACCATAACCTTCAGCTTCTTCTTTTCCTCGTTCACTTCTTCGATTACTCCGGAAAATGAGTTAAAAGGACCATCAATAACCTTTACCGTTTCACCGACATAGAATGGAACATTAAGTTCTTCCTCACTACCAGCTAATTCATCAACTTTACCAAGGATACGATTAACCTCCGAGGTACGTAATGGGATAGGATCGTTCGTTTTAGGATCGCCTAAAAAGCCAATAACATGAGGAATGTCTTTAAGAATATGAGGTATTTCACCTACAAGATTTGCTTCAATCAGAACATAACCGGGATAAAATATTCTTTCCTTGCTGATCTTTTTACCGTTACGAATTTGGTAAACCTTTTCAGTAGGAATTAGAACTTGTGAAATAAAGTCGGTTAGTTTTAAACGGTTAATTTCGTTCTCAACATACTCCTTTACCTTCTTTTCTTTCCCACCAATGGCCCGAAGAACATACCATTTCTTTACATTCTCTTCCATTGTAGTTTATTACTAAAGGATTTAGTAAAGCAATCTGTAAATGAATTGCATCAAATTCTCAAAAGTAATGTCCATTGAGAAAACAACCACTGCGATTAATAGGGAAGCAATCATTGCTATTAATGCGCTCGATTGAAGATCTTTCCACGTTGGCCACGAAACTTTATGAACAAGTTCAGTATATGTTTCGCTTAAATATTCCATTATTTTCATATGTGGATATTATTTGCACGGGTGGAGAGACTCGAACTCCCAGCCCGCGGTTTTGGAGACCGCTACTCTGCCAAATTGAGCTACACCCGTGTGCAAAGATTGATCCCAAAAGGATCAATCTTCTTTATTTAATTGAGTAATTACTCAACAATTTGAATAACCTGACCAGCACCAACTGTACGACCACCTTCACGTATAGCGAAACGTAGACCTTGGTTGATTGCTACTGGGTAAATTAGGTTTACAATAATTGTTACGTTATCACCTGGCATAACCATTTCAACACCCTCTGGAAGTTGAATTTCACCAGTAACATCAAGAGTACGCAAGTAGAACTGAGGACGATAGTTATTGTGGAAAGGAGTGTGACGTCCACCTTCTTCTTTCTTCAATACATAAACCTCTGCTTTAAATTTAGTATGTGGCGTGATTGAACCTGGTTTAGCAAGAACTTGTCCACGTTTAATCTCGTTTTTATCAACACCTCGAAGTAGAAGACCAACGTTATCACCAGCTTCACCTCTATCAAGAATCTTACGGAACATTTCAACACCGGTTACAACTGATTTTTTCTTTTCAGCACCTAAACCTACGATTTCAATTTCCTCACTTGTTAAGATAACTCCAGTTTCAATTCTGCCTGTTGCAACGGTACCACGACCAGTAATTGAAAATACATCCTCAACTGGCATAAGGAAAGGTTTTTCATTTTCACGAGGAGGAATTGGAATCCAAGTATCAACAGCATCCATCAACTCCATTACCTTGTCAACCCATACTTGCTCTCCGTTAAGAGCACCAAGTGCAGAACCACGAATAACAGGAGCGTTATCTCCATCGAATTTATAAAAAGTTAAAAGTTCGCGAACTTCCATTTCAACGAGTTCAAGCATTTCAGGATCGTCAACCATATCGCATTTGTTAAGAAAAACAACGATACGTGGAACGTTCACCTGACGTGCAAGAAGGATGTGTTCACGAGTTTGTGGCATAGGACCATCAGTAGCAGCAACAACGATAATTGCGCCGTCCATCTGAGCAGCACCAGTAACCATATTCTTTACATAGTCAGCGTGACCAGGGCAGTCAACGTGAGCATAGTGACGATTTGCGGTTGAATATTCAACGTGGGCGGTATTAATGGTAATACCTCTCTCCTTCTCTTCAGGAGCATTGTCGATAGAATCGAATGAACGATACTCGGAAAGTCCTTTCTCTGCAAGAATTTTAGTAATAGCTGCAGTAAGAGTGGTCTTACCATGATCTACGTGACCAATGGTTCCGACGTTAACGTGTGGTTTCGACCTATCAAATTTTTCTTTTGCCATAACTCCAGATATTAATTTACAATTTGAATTTTTAAAATTTGATATTCGTCATTTATTATTTGAGCCAATGATGAGATTTGAACTCATGACCCCTTCCTTACCAAGGAAGTGCTCTACCACTGAGCTACATCGGCTTATAGTTAGAGCGGGAGACGAGACTCGAACCCGCGACCCTCAGCTTGGAAGGCTGATGCTCTACCGACTGAGCTACTCCCGCTTTAACGGTTGATAGTTAAGTGTTTTGGTTGTTAGTAGCTCAATAGAAACATGAGGACATGTGCTAAAATTTCTACTTTCAACTTTTCAACGAACTGAACACAACCAATTGTGGGGAGAGCAGGATTCGAACCTACGAAGGCGTACGCCAGCAGATTTACAGTCTGCCCCTGTTGGCCACTTAGGTATCTCCCCAACAAGAATATTTTAAAACTTTAAGAGCCGATGGAGGGATTCGAACCCCCGACCAGCTGATTACAAATCAGCTGCTCTGGCCAACTGAGCTACATCGGCAATTTGCATAGAACGTCAACTTCTCAGGTTATATATACCCCTCAAAATCGGAGGGCAAATGTATATATATTTTATTTATACGCAAAATAAATTCAATATTTTTTTCCTATAAAAATATAAAGCCCTTTTTCCTAGTCTTTATTATCTGTCTTTTTTAAAATTACGCTAGGAAAAAAGGCTTGATAAACTACTTATAATATAGTAGTTAATGAAAATAATTACTTCTTTAATTTCTCTTTATGCTTCTTAATTTGAATTTTTAACGCCCCAACGCATTCGTCTATGGCTTCTTCAAAAGTTGTACTTTGTTTATGAGCAAACAGATCTGCTCCAGGGACATTTAACCTAATTTCCACAATCTTATTTGTAATTTCTTGTGGATTTTCAGCTCTTAGATATACATCGGCGTCAATAATGTTATCAAAATACCGTTCAAGCTTATTAACTTTTTGGTTAATGAAGTCGATCAGCTTCTTGTCAGCATTGAACTTGATCGATTGGATTTTTACATTCATATTTAATCCTCCTTTATCAATTTAAGCTCTTGGATGAGCTTGTTTATATACCTTCTTTAATTTTTCAAAAGAACTGTGAGTGTAGACTTGTGTTGCGCTTAAGTTAGCATGTCCTAGAAGTTCTTTTATCGCATTCAATTCAGCTCCATTATTTAATAGATGAGTTGCAAAAGTATGTCGAAGAACGTGTGGGCTTTTTTTTTCGAGTGTTGTAACTTTTGATAGATTGCTTTTTACAATTCTGTATACTAGTTTTGGATAAATTGGTTTACCCTTTTCTGTTAAAAACAAAGATTTCTCAACCTTGTTTAAATTAATCTCATCTCTCATGGATAAATATAGGGAAATTAATTTTTCTAGTTCGGGATGTATGGGTAATATTCGTTCTTTATTACCCTTGCCTATTACTTTTAATGAATGAGACGAAAAATCGATTTTGTCGACTGTCATGCCAACAACCTCTGACAAACGTATGCCAGTATAATAGAGCAAACCAAGTATTAATCTGTTTCTAGCCCCAATATAATCATCTTTGAAATGTTCTGGCTCTAAAAGTGAATTCATTTCACTTTGACCCACGAATGTTGGTAAGCGTTTGCCCGATTTAGGAGGCGTTATACGTATGAGTGGGTTGGTTTTCACAATGCCCTCGCGAAGCATATAACGATAGAATGCTCTTAGTGATGATAGTTTCCGATTTGCTGAACGGGGGGTAAGTCCTTGTGAAATAATTGATGATAGCCAATACCTAACTTGCCTATGGGTAAGTTTCCATGGGTGGTCCATTTCAGGATCTAAACCACAATAAAATAAAAACTGTCTCACATCATCGCCATAAGACCTAACGGTATGAGCAGAATAACCTTTTTCGACTTTTAGATATTTTAGGAAAGAAGCCAGCATAATCTTTGAATGCAATATAGTGATTTAGCTTTTAAAAGCCCAAAAAAAATCAGGCAAAAATGCCTGAAAGTTGCATCCAAAAAAGATGAATATTATTCTTCTTTCTGCTGGATTTTCTGAATGTAAATGGCTTTCTTTACAGCTTCCCTCTTATTAATTGAGGGTTTTGTAAATGCTTGACGTGAACGAAGTTCTTTCATAATTCCAGTTTTCTCGAATTTTCTCTTAAACTTCTTTAGCGCTCTTTCAATGTTTTCGCCTTCTTTTATAGGTACTACGATCATATTGTTTGAATTTATGAGCCGCAAAATTACACTTTATCAAATATAAATCAAAAGTAATTTGCATTTTTTTTTGCTTTCAGTTTTATTAGTTGTTTTTGTTGAGTTTTTAATAGGAAAATAAAAAGGACATTAAAGTTCTTTTAATAGGTTGTTAAGTAACTTCTGGCATTTCTATACTTATCAGCGGGTAGAATTTTATTTTCTAACAACTCATGGATTTTTTTAATGTTACCCACCTTGCTTCTATAGTAAATAATTGCTTTTGCTTGGTATTCTGATATGTACGGATGTTTTTTGATGTCTTCGAACGAAATAAGATTGAGGTTAATCAGTTTGATTTTTGTTGAATCGATGGTGATTTGTGAGGATATTGAGTTAACTAATTCGGATTTAATTCCATAAACTTCGTTGAGTTGATTTATGTTTACATACCCACCTAGTAAGTTACGATAAGCAATAATTCTTCTTGCAAAAACTTTTCCAATGCCCTTTATTTTGGCTAATTCAAGGGTGTCTGCGGCGTTTAATTCTACGATTATGGGTGTCTCTTCGCTCTTATGCAAGGAATCATTCTTTATTTTTGATTTTAATTCAAGGGAAAACTCATTAATTTTTATCCAAGGTTTTAGTTTCTTGTAGATTGATGAATCTATTACATATATTTTTGAGAAATCTTTTGGAGTGTGAAACAGCCCTCCCTTACACCTATATTTATCAATTACATTCGCTTGCTTTATTGACAAGCCTAATTGAACCATTTCATCAACGGTTACCTTGTTGGGGTCAAAAAAGAAGTAACTATGCGATGCATTAGTTTTAATTTCTTCGTTTTCGATGGGATTAACCTTTTTTGTTACATCTTCTGGTTTTGCTTTTAACGTTAAAAAGAAGCTGTCAGCCTGAGTGTAAAATTTCTGATTTTTGCTGGGAATTGGATTTACGAAAGATTTATAAAACATGGGAGAGAATAGTAGTATCAGAATAAGAATTATTAGAATAATTATTCCATTTCTCTCTCCTTTTGAAAATGTTAAGAAATCTTTTGTTCCTGACAATTTAGGGGGCATTTCTTAATGAATTTTCTATAAAATTTTTGATTTGAGTTAGTGTGATTTTTAATTGGATCAATTATAACTTTAAGATGCAGAGAAAATGATCGAAATAAGACCAATAAGACCGGGTAACCCCGGTCTATATTTTAAAAATTTTCTATGCGATCTCTATCTCTTTGCAAAGGTAAACATCCTGAATCGCATTTAATATTTTAATACCATCATTCATAGGTCGTTGAAAGGCTTTACGACCACTTATTAATCCCGTACCACCAGCTCTCTTATTAATAACTGCTGTTGAAACCGCTTCGGCTAAATCACTTGCCCCGCTAGAGGCACCACCTGAATTAATTAATCCCGAACGACCATTGTAGCAGTTAATCACTTGGTATCTGGTTAAATCTATTGGGTGTTCTGTAGTTAATTGGGTGTATACCTTTTCATGCGTTTTTCCAAAATTGATGGCTTTATAGCCTCCATTGTTCTCTGGTAATTTTTGCTTAATAATATCAGCCTGAATTGTAACACCCAAATGGTTTGCCTGCCCAGTTAAATCGGATGCTGTATGGTAATCAATACCATCCTTTTTAAAGCCATTGTTGCGAAGGTAACACCATAAAACAGTTGCCATACCAAGTTTATGTGCATGCTCAAATGCTTGAGCAACTTCAATAATTTGGCGTGTAGATTCTTCTGAGCCAAAATAAATAGTTGCCCCAACTGCAATGGCACCAAGATTCCAAGCCTCTTCAACCGATCCAAACATTATTTGATCATATTTGGTCGGAAAGGAAAGAAGCTCATTGTGGTTGATTTTGACAATGAAGGGTATCTTATGGGCGTATTTGCGGGATACAGATGCAAGAACGCCAAAGGTTGATGCAACAGCATTAGCGCCCCCTTCTATTGCCAGTTTAACTATGTTCTCAGGATCAAAATATATTGGATTTGGAGCAAATGATGCACCTGCGGAGTGTTCAATTCCTTGATCGACTGGAAGTATTGATAAATAACCGCTGCCAGCTAGCCTTCCATGATTAAACATAGATTGAAGACTACAAATAGTTTTAATTGAACGATTTGAATTTGATACTACATTATCTAAAAAATTAGGTCCTGGAAGATGGAGATGTTCTTTGTCAATTGAATTGCATTTGTGTTCGAGCAAATACTTTGATTTGTTCCCGAGTAATTCAACAATCTTATCGTAAGTCATATGTTTAATTTAAAATTTATCCTTAAAACAAACCTACAAAATTATTTTAATGAAAAACCAAAAATTCTAAAAAAATGAATCTAGAATGGGTAACCTATACCAAAATTGAATGCCCAATCTTGATTAGTAAATCGGTTCTTACGCATAAAAACCCACTTTTGAATATTTGGATTATTATTTGGAATAGCAGGATCGTATAGCCGTAAACCGAAATCGAATCTTATGGTAAGGAAACCAAGATTTGCCCTAAAACCGGTGCCAGTTCCAAGGGCTATTTGATTATAGAATTCTTTTGGTTTGAAAATTGCTTTGTCATTTTCATCTTTAAATGCCCAGATATTACCGGCATCAAGAAATAATGCACCTTCCAATTGCCAAAATATTTTATAGCGATATTCAATATTGGCTTCAATTTTTATATCCCCTGTTTGGTTAAAATAGTTGGAGCTTCCAGCTTTAACGGAACCAGGACCAAGACTTCTGGCACTCCAAGCTCGAATGCTATTTGCACCACCTGCAAAATATTTTTTATCAAAGGGAAGTGCTTTTGAGTTTCCGTAAGGATATCCAACACCTGCAAATAGTCTATAAACAAAGGTGTTATTATTATCAATGACTTGATGATAAGTAATATTTATGTCGGAACGTAAATACTGAGAGAAACTTGTGCTTAATATGTGATATGTGCTATCATTGGACTTAGTCCCGTATTTTGAGTAAATGGCAGAAAGGATATTCCCAGATGATTCCACGTTAAGTCGAAGATAAGTGTAACTAGAACTCTTTTGAAGATTTTGGTTATTATATGTAAAACTATAACTTGAAAGGGTGATAATTTGATTTTTATAGCTGTTTTCAAGAAATTTTCCAGCAATTTGCTTTTTTAATGTATCACTTAAGTTGGTTATATTGATTACGCTCAATTCAACAGGGTTAATTGTGTGTGTTAGATATTTCGAATTTCTCCAGTTATAGCCAAAGAGTAAACTCGCAATTGTTCTAGTATAATCGGGTCTTCTTTGAAAATTGTACGATGTAGTTATTTGAGTTCGTGGGCTATGTTTTTGAATGAATTCTTTATTTGCAAAAGGACTTAGGAATTTTGGAGTACTCAAGCCTATAGATCCTCCAAGTTCGATAGAATATTTAAAATCAAAATTTGTTAAATTATTTGTTTTTTGGACTGTCTCAACTAATCCTCTTAATTTTACATCAAAAATCTCTGCACCTTTAAAAAGGTTTTTATGCTGATAGTTTAAATTTCCCTCAGCACCTAAGGCTCCAGAAGTATTAGTCCCAACAAATTCAACTTGATAACTTTGAAGAGTGTGAGTTGTTAATTGGATGTAGCAATTCAATAAACCATAGGATATTGAATCTTTGGTAACATTATCGTTGAAAAATAAAAAATCATCTACCTTGTTTTTCTTTGTGGTGTCAGCAATTACCTCGTTAAAAAAGATATTAACCATCCTAAAGAGCCTCAACGAGTTTAGGTTGTTTTGTGTTTTTTTTACAATTTCGTCCGAATAATAGTCATTAGGACGAATCAAATTAAGTTGATCAACTACTTTGAAGTCAATTCCAGGATTAGAGAGGAAAACGAAGTTAATACTGTTGTAAATCACAGTGTCAATCAAATTTGTGTTTTGTAAGGAGATTAGTTTGCGAACATCGTAATTGGGATATAAAAACACCTTGTTGATTTTGTATTTTAGAAATTTCAAAGGTTTTTTATCACCTGTTTCAGAGAATTTAAATCCGTTTTTTACATTTAGGAGTAGATGTACCTGATGATTTCCCACAGATGTGTCGGCAGTAAAAGTAATGTATTCTTTGGTAAAAAAGTAATAACCAGAGTTTTGTAGATAATTCTGAATTCTAGTTCTCTCTTCTTGTAATAAATCCATGTCAAGCCTTTTTCCTTTGCCAACCAATGAATTAAGCGAATCTTTAAGTACTAAACGATAAATGGATGTATCTTCAATTACATATTTTATTTTTCCAATTATATAAGGGGCTTTTGTATCAATTGAGTAAGTCACATCGGCTTTTTTCCCTTTGAAGATAATTGTATCTTTCACAATAGATTGGTAGTAACCTTTGCTTTGCAAATATAATTTGATGTTTTTTCGCCCTTGGGTTGTAAGGAATGTGTCAAGAATAATTGGTTCTTCTCCTATAGTTTTAAGCCATTTGCTTAATCCTTTATATTTATGTGGACTTGCTGTGTTATAAACTCGGAGGTGAAAGCGAAAACCAACTATTCTTTTATTTGGTTTTTGGCGTAAGTAAACCTCTAAATCCCCTGCGGGGATGTCCTTGGATTCCGATTTTATTGTTGTTTTATTTAAAAGATATTTACCTTCAGGTACATTGCGTGTGATGTTGCAGGAGGAGAAAAGAATAACGAATAGGGCTAATGCGGGAAGAGGTCTTTTGAAAAAAAAATTTCGATTAAATTTTATAGAGCAAAGTTTCATTTTTAAAGCCAAAAAATTCAAAATAAAAGCATGTGAAAGATAGAAAAAGGTTTTCAATCTTATATGTTGTTTTAAGTAAATTAGATGATGATTTGTAAACAAAATATATATAAATATCCATTTGGGTGTAAAAGCATGCTATATAATCCTTTGGAAAATTTAATTTAGCGATATTATTTAAATCCTTTATATGTTAAGTAAAAGCACAATCAAGTTAGTTAATTCGTTGCGAGTCAAAAAATATCGTAATGAAAAAGGGTTATTTATTGCTGAAGGAGAAAGATTGGTTGAAGATATTCTAAACTCTGTATTAAAAGTAGAATCAATTTACCACACTTTTGATTGGGAGTCAAAATTAAAAAAAATGATTCCAAATAAGTTTGATGTGACTGCTGATGAGATGAAAAAGATTAGCGGATTATCGTCTCCATCGAAAGTGCTTGCATTAGTTAGTATACCTGATTACAATGCTGTTGAAATAGATTTTTCAAATACACTGTCGCTTGCACTTGATGGTATACAAGATCCGGGTAATATGGGTACTATAATTCGTTTAGCTGATTGGTTTGGAATAGATTCTATTCTTTGTTCAAATGAAACTGTAGATGTATATTCACCTAAAGTAGTTCAATCGTGCATGGGAGCCATCTCAAGGGTGAAAGTTATCTATTGTAACCTAATCGAGGTCCTAGTAGATTTAAAGAGGAATAATAATTTGCCGATATTCGGAACATTTATGGTAGGGAATAATATTTATTCAGATATTCTAAGTTCAAAAGGAATTATTGTAATGGGAAATGAAGGTAATGGCATAAGTCCTGAAGTTGAAAAATTAATTACCAATAGAATTCATATTCCTAGTTTTGCAGCTAATCGTAGTACGGTTGAATCGTTAAATGTAGCTATGGCTACTTCAATAGTTTGTTCTGAGTTTAGAAGAAGGGAGTATGTTTAATAGTTTGGATAAAATTATTGCTTGATGATCAATTATCTTTTATGCATCGGACTGAAAATCCAAATCTTTTTACATAAAAGTTCTTCTTTAGACTTGAGTTATTGTTGTTAATATATCTAAGATAGGCGTATTCTGAGTTGTATTCTGTTGAACTCCACCAGAAACCCACGCTGCCGAAATCATAAAAACTACCACTATTCCCAATTCTATAACCTCCTGGAAGAGCAGTGAATCCTGTACTGTTATTTGCGCAAATATTTGGATTTTTCCAGTGGAGCAAACCTATTTCTTTAAGTTTCCCTCCAGCAATATTCTTTCCTCCTAAAAAATTAACTGCAATCTCCCATTCTGTATCTGTAGGTACATGCCAACCCATTGGGCAAAGATTATGCAAATTACATATAGCGTAAAAATTATAAATGGCTCCATACAAATTTTTATGAATGCTATCGTTATTATACCAGCAATATGCACCCGCTTTTAAATTAGCCCAAATTTTATTGTCAGTAACTAAATTTATTTCACTACCGTCCTGATAATGTATAACTTTAAGGTTTTCAGCCATCCATAATTGATTGCCAATTTGAACTGTTTTATACTTGTTTTTATCGATATCGATTATTGTATCATATTCATTATTTGATGGTTTGTTTGTCCTTTGGTTTGAAATATTAGAATAATTGTTCTTCTCTCTCGTTTTGTTTAAAATTTGAGTGCTATTTAATTCTTTCTCATCTTGTGAGATAAATTTATGATTATTATTTTGAGAGAAAAGAAGTATTGGTAGCAGTGTTAACAAAACTGTAACAGGAAGTTTTCCCATAATAAGTTTTTTAAATTCAAAATTAGAAACCTGTATTAGCGATTTTTTGTAGTTTTTCGGCTTAATGGTGGTTTTTATTTAAAGTATTAATTTATTTACAATCTTTTGCTATAGTCAAATATATGTATAATAACCTAATAATCAGTTTATATTTTTTTATTTTTGAATATTCTTTAACATTAAATTTAAAAGCATATGAAAACAATTAATTTAATGCTTGTGATTATCCTAATTACTTCTATTAATTTGCTCCAAGCACAAGATTCTTGTAAGGTGTTGGTTAAAAATCTACAAGGTGTTTATAGCGGAGGTTGTAAAAAGGGGCTTGCACATGGTAAGGGAACTGCAAAAGGAGTTGATAGTTATGAGGGTTCCTTTAAGAAGGGTTATCCGAATGGGTATGGGAAATATATTTGGTCATCAGGTGCCATTTACAATGGTGGCTGGGAGATGGGCGTTAAGAATGGTGAAGGGAAATATACATTCACTGAAAATGGAAAGGAGATAATTCAAGATGGGATTTGGAAGGATGATAAATATGTTGGACCCAAGCCTATTTTGCCAAAGGTAATTCAAAAAACAAATATAAATTCTACAAGTTTTGTTAGAACGGGTGATGGAAATTCAATAATTATTAAAATAACAATGAATGGAGTGTCGCAGACGGTAGAAGATTTCAGTATATCTGCAAGTTCAGGTACAGAGTTTTCAAATGGTTCATCATATGGGTATAGAGGCATTGGGTTTCCTTTTACGTGCAAAATAACTTTTAAAAGTTGGAATCAATTGAAGTCGATTCTTTTCGATCGTAAACTTGAATTTGAAATAACACAACCTGGTGCTTGGGAATTAAAAATAGATAACTAATTTGCTATATTAAATCTATTGAAAATCAATAAGTTATTTATTTTTTAATTAATAGTTAGCAGTATAGTTGTTTTTTGTTGCATTGTGAAAAACAATTTTGAGAATTGTACATAAAAGCCCTAAATTAATATACAGCGTGTGTTTACAATATAAAAAGAGGGTGTCTCGGATTTTTGAGACATCCTCTTCTTGTTAGTTTCCTTTTTGAGAAATTTTGGTATAATGGACATTTTTAATGGTTTTTTTTGGACCATGCTCCCTAATG
>JACABB010000023.1 GCA_013376985.1 Bacteroidales bacterium | reverse complement strand
ATGTCCATTAGGGAGCATGGTCCAAAAAAAACCATTAAAAATGTCCATTATACCGTTAATTATATAATAATTTGTATTAAACAAACCGCAGCTATTATAAATTCATAACTGCTTTGAATACAACGCCTTAATTTTTATGAATAAAATATCTACTTTTTTCTGTATTTCTTATACCTCAATTATTCTACTTTGTTTCACTCCTTCCATTGTTTAATTTTATGTTATAAATCATGTAACAAATTGGTTCTAAATGATACTGTTATTTCATTTTTTTTTGATGCTAAACCCTAGATTTTCAAACTTTTTAAAAAATTAGGAGCTGTTGCCAAATTCAAAACGGCTTAATTTAACATGAGTTCGTTGTAAGCATAATATTTGATTGCTGTTCTGTTATGTTGAGCGAAGTGAAGTGTCAGCTATATAAGTAATTAGATCCTTCGCTCCACTCAGGATGACAGTTTACGTGGAGTTTTCGTAATAAAATTCATTTCTTCGCTCAGAACCGAACTTGCGAACCGAACGTAGTGAGCTCAGCGGAGCTAGTTCGCCGCAAAGCAATGACAATTTGGATTACTTATTCTTCATTATGTGTTGTTACTGACAATCATTTTTTAATTCAGAAATAAAACCAATCAATTAATACGTGTATATAAACAAATATTTGCACGTGTAAAAGAGTCTTTGTATATTTGCAAAGAGTGTTTTTTATAAAACTTACTACTATGAATACCAAGCTAACATTAACAATTGACCAAAGTATTATTGAGAAAGCAAAAAAATATGCCAACGGTAAGGGGCGTAGTCTATCCAGTATTATTGAGAACTATTTGAAGGTAATTACCAAAGAAGAGGTTGTTAGTGATATTGAGTTAACACCAATTGTTAAATCCCTAAAAGGTTCTTTTAAAGCACCAAAGAACCTTAATTATAAGAAAGAACTTTCCAAACGGTTATCGGAAAAATATCTCTAGGTCATGACTAATTTACTGCTTGATACTGATATCATTCTGGATTTTTTTTATGATAGAAAACCTCACTCAGAGCATTCTGCCAAGGTATTATCATTGTGTGAATCAAATGAAGTAAAAGGTTTTATTACTCCTGTAATATTGAGCAATCTGTACTATTTGCTTAGGCAATCATCTACACACGAAAGGGTTATAGAGAAGTTGTCGCAATTAATCTCAATAACTGAAGTGCTGCTAATTGATAGAGTTTCAATTATTCAGGCGTTAAACTCTAATTTTAAAGATTTTGAGGATGCATTACAGCATTTTTCGGCAGAGTGCAATGGGAATATCGATTTGATTTTAACTCGTAATTTGAAAGACTTTAAAAATAGTTCATTGGGTGTTATGACTCCTGAGAATTATTTGAAAATGAGAGTTGTCAATCGTTAGCAAGCGTATTTGCTTCCAAATTAATCATTTATCTTTCAAATTTTGCTTTGCGCTTTTTAGCTTTTGTTCGGCTCTTTTTTTGAATTCTTTGGCACTTTTAAGTTTCGTTTTCCCTCTGAGGATTAGCTGATTCCCTTTGTTTAGCTCAGTGTTAAACTCTCGTAGAGAGTTTTTTAGCTCTTTGAGTTCTCCTCTATATGTTGTTTTTAGTTCATTCACGGCATTTTTGGCTTCTTCACGCTCATCCTTATCCTTAGATCTTAGCTGGGTGGCGTATTCCTTAACGTTTCTGTTGTAAGTTTTTGTGAGAGAGTTTATCTCTTTGGTTAGTCGTTTTTTTTCCTTACCGCCCTCCTTGGCCATTTGTTTACCATCTCTAATCATCAGCTCTATTTGCTCTATCTTTTGGTTGGCTTGCTCAACGCGAACAAGTGCTGAATCATACCTCGCTTGCCTATCGGGCAAAGCGACAAGTTTAGTAGATGTTCCAGCAAATAGCATGGTGGTTAGCAAAATGAGTAGTAAGTAGTGCACTCTCATAGAAATAGAATTAGGTTTTTTCCAAAAAAAACGGTTTCAATATAGCTGTTTTTGTTGTAAGTTGGTTAATATGCCTTTTTGAGTAAAGCTATTTCGCTACTATCTGACTGAAATGGGTGTTAGATAGTGCTTAAAATTAACCGCTTTAACTTTTCAAACAATATTTTGGGAGGAATTGTTCAAGTGTATTATCTTAGAGCCGATTTAATGCGTTATTCGCTCATCAAATAGAGATGGATGAGGAAAATGGGATGTGGGACAATAAGTTCACTTTTCCAGCATTCTAATAATTCAAGCTGCTAGGTACTAGTTGCTGATATTTTGCTTTACGTTTTATGTTCTGGTTAATACAGGATTTTGTCTCTTAAAATTAAAGTTAAGCGCAATAAGAATTAAATGCTGTAAATCACCAAACTAGTAACTTGCAACAAGTCACTAGCAAATTAAGTTAATATAAAAGACAAAATTATACATTCACTAAACCTATTTAATGATGGCAGTCAAAGCATTTCAGGATTATTACCCCGATCATTTAAGCCACTGCTATGGTTGTGGAAAGCTAAACGAGCATGGTTACCAAATTAAAACCGTATGGGATGGGGATGAGACGCTAACAACATTTACTCCAAAGCATTACCATACAGCAATCCCCGGTTTCGTTTATGGGGGTTTATTGGCTTCGCTTATTGATTGCCATGCAACAGGCTCGGCGGCGGGAGCAATGTATAGGAAGGAGAACCGAGAAATGGATACTGAACCACCGTTTCGATTTTTAACTGGTTCGCTGAATGTTAAGTATATTAAACCTACTCCAATAGACTGCACCCTTCAGATTCGCGGTAGAATAACAAAGATTGATGGGAAAAAGGTAACCATTGATGTTGATGTTATTGCAGATGGTGTGGTTACTGTTAAAGGTGAAGTGGTTGCCATTCAAGTACCCGATAAGTATATTGAGGATACAATAAAGAGTGTGGCTCAAAAATAAAGAGCTACATTTTCAACCTTAAGTGGAGTGAAGAATGGAATAATATTTAAAACATTCATCATTCCACTATTCTATTCTTCCATCTTTATTCATACTCATGTACTTCTTCATCTCCGTTTATAACCGAAAGACCTCTCATTGCTAGGGTTTCAATATCGTCAGCTCCAGGGTAAATAATTATCTGTGCAAGTTTGTTAACCCTTTCAGTAATTTTACGGACAAACCATTGGCTATGGGCAATACCTCCAGTAATTAGAATTGCATCTACTTCCCCGTTAAGTACAGGGTACATTGAGCCTATTGCTTTTGAAACCTGATATGCCATTGCCTCAAAAATAAAAGCGGATTTTGGATCACCATCTTGAACCCTAGAATCCACTTCCTCTCCGCTAAATGTTCCGAGATGTGCATACATGCCTCCCTCAATACTCACTTTGGTTAGCAACTCATCCTGAGTGTATTTCCCGCTAAAACAGAGGTTTATTAAATCTCCCGTAGGTAAACTACCAGCTCTAATTGGTGAAAAGGGACCATCGCCATCGAATCCTGTATTGGAATCAACTACTAAACCTTTCTTGTGAGCGCTAACGGTAATACCTGTTCCAAGATGTGCTACAATAAGGTTAAGTTCCTCATATTTTTTTCCTATGGACTTAGCATATTTGCGCGCAACCGCTTTTTGGTTTAAAGCATGAAAAATCGATCGTCGTTGTAGTTCTGGTAAACCAGTTACACGGGCAAGATCATCAAATTCGTCAACAACAACAGAGTCGGCAATAAAGGCATGGGCATTAAGGAGTTCTTTTGATAATGCTGATGCAATTAATCCTCCCATGTTTACAATATCCTTACCCATTTTGCAGTCGCCAAGATCCTTTACAACATTTTCGTTAATAAAATATACTCCCGATTTAACCGGTTTTGTAAGGCCTCCACGGGTAATAATAGCTCTTATGTCATTTAGCGGAATATTGTTATCAACCAACTCTTTTAAAACGGCATTTTTCCTGATAATAGCTAGTTCTCTACAATCTTTAAAGATTCTTAAATTATCTTCAGCATGATTTACCTTTTTGAGAAAGATTAGTTTACTATTGTTATAAACGCCAATTTTGGTGAATGGGTATCTCGGGTTAATCGCAAGAATGAGGTTCGATTGTGAGTAACTTACTTTGTAGTTCATAGCTGCTATTTTTTATTAAAAGTAAACAATTTTGATCATTCGGTAAATAAAATAATTGCAGGTTGAGTCATTCTAGTTAACTCAAGTTGCTAGATACTAGTTGCTGATTTCTGGTTATTTGTCTGATATTTTGATTGATACGATTTTTACCTTTTAATTAAAGTTAAATACAAAAGAACAAAATATTATAAATTACCAAACTAGCAACTTGTAACCAGTAACTAGCAACTTAAATTAACTAATATAATGTTTACACCCTTACATATTCCTTCTATACTGTCCACCCACCTCGTAAAGTGTTTGGGTTATCTGTCCAATAGTGCAGTATTTAGCTGCTTCAAACAGATATTCAAATGTGTTTTTGTTTTCTAGTACCGCATTTTTTAGGTCGGAAAGTAATTTTCTTGAAATCTCACCATTGGCTTTATGGATTGATTTAACCATGTTTACCTGATAATCTTTCTCCTGTTGGGTGGCCCTAATCACCTCTTTGGGAACAATAGTTGGGGAGCCCGTTGACGATAAAAATGTATTTACACCCATAATTGGCAACTCCCCGCTATGTTTCATTGTCTCATAGTACAAGGATTCGCTTTGAATTTTACCACGTTGATACATGGTTTCCATTGCCCCAAGAACACCTCCTCTTTCTGTAATCCTTTCAAATTCTTGAAGTACCGCCTCCTCAACAAGATTGGTTAACTCCTCGATTATAAATGATCCCTGGAGCGAATTCTGATTTTTTGCCAAACCATACTCGTGGTTAATAATCATCTGTATTGCCACCGCTCTACGAACCGATTCTTCGGTTGGGGTTGTAATAGCCTCGTCGTAGGCATTTGTATGCAGCGAATTACAGTTGTCGTAAATTGCTGATAGGGCTTGAAGGGTTGTGCGGATATCATTAAACTCAATTTCCTGCGAGTGTAATGATCTTCCGGATGTTTGAATATGATATTTAAGTTTCTGAGAATTGGAATTTGCTTTATACCTATGTTTCATGGCTTTTGCCCAGATAATCCTAGCAACGCGACCAATTACGGAGTATTCGGGATCAATTCCGTTCGAGAAAAAGAATGATAGGTTTGGTGCAAAATCATCGATATGCATTCCCCTTGATAGGTAGTATTCAACGTAGGTAAACCCATTTGCAAGCGTAAACGCAAGTTGGGAGATTGGATTTGCACCTGCTTCGGCAATATGATAACCAGATATTGAAACAGAATAGTAGTTCTTAACACAATGTTTGATAAAATACTCCTGAATATCACCCATCATTTTTAGGGCAAAATCAGTTGAGAAGATGCAGGTGTTCTGCGCCTGATCCTCTTTTAAAATATCCGCTTGTATTGTTCCTCTTACAGTTTGAAGAGTTTCTGTTTTCAGTTTGTCATATATATCTTTTGGTAGAACTTGATCGCCTGTAACGCCCAGTAACATTAGGCCTAGACCATTATTTGATTCGGGTAATTGACCCTGATATTCAGGTTTCTTTATTCCTCTTTGTTTGAAAATCTTGTCGATTTTAGCATTTACCTCACTCTCAAGACCATTCTCTTTAATGTATTTCTCGCACCGCTGATCGATAGCAGCATTCAAAAAATATCCAACCATAATTGGCGCAGGACCATTGATGGTCATTGATACAGATGTGGAAACATCTAGCAAATCAAAACCGGAATAGAGTTTTTTTGCATCATCTAAACATGCAACAGAAACCCCTGAGTTACCAACTTTTCCAAAGATATCGGGACGAATATCTGGATCGGCACCGTATAGGGTAACTGAGTCAAAGGCGGTTGATAGGCGCTTTGCTTTTTGCCCAGCAGAGAGGTAGTGGAATCGCTTATTAGTTCTCTCAGGGCCACCCTCTCCGGCAAACATTCGGGTTGGATCCTCGTTTTCCCTCTTAAATGGGAATACACCTGCTGCGTAAGGGTATTCTCCGGGAACATTTTCTCTTAAAGTCCATTTAAGAATATCGCCCCAAGATGTATATGAGGGCATTGCAATCTTAGGAATTATAGAGTTTGAAAGGGTTTTGACGTGGGTTTCAACCCTTATTTTTTTACCTCTTACCTCGTACTCATAGTATTCATCCTTGTACCGTTTCTTCTTTTGCTCCCAGTTCTCAATAGTTGAAATATTCTCTTTGCTAATGTCATCCTTAATTGAGGATATCTTTTCGTTTATTTGGCTGATAAGGTTTTGTGCATTTGGATGATCTTTGAATTCCTTCAGAGACTGGGTCAGGGCTTGCAATCTATTAGCCAATTCTGCCTGCTCCTCAACCTTTTGGTTGTAATCACGGGCTGTTTGAGCAATCTCTGCTAGGTATCTGACCCTACTGCTTGGTATTATGTGTTCGGTATGATTATTTAGCCTAAGTGTATAATCGGTTTTTGGAAAAGTAAAACCAGTTTTTTGGGTGATAATATCTTTTAGTTTTTCAAAAAAGATATTCAAGCCTTCGTTATTGTACTGGGATGCAATAGTGCCGTAAACAGGCATTTCCTCAAAATCTTTATCGAATAGTTTACAATTTCGCTGATACTGCTTCTTAATGTCGCGTATAGCATCTAAAGCACCTTGTTTATCGAATTTATTTAGAGCAATAATATCGGCATAATCGAGCATGGCAATTTTCTCCAGCTGAGAAGGAGCACCATATTCAGGTGTCATCACGTAGCAGTAAACATCACTGTGATCAACAATTTCGGTATCTGATTGTCCAATGCCAGATGATTCGAGAATTATCAAATCATAGCCAGCATATTTCAGAATATTTACTGTGTCATGAACATGTGTTGATAGCGCTAAATTAGCCTGCCGGGTGGCAAGGGATCGCATATAGATATTTGGAT
The DNA here is from genome assembly GCA_013376985.1 of Bacteroidales bacterium. GTDB lineage: Bacteria > Bacteroidota > Bacteroidia > Bacteroidales > Tenuifilaceae > UBA8529. The sequence continues at coordinate 80,341 of JACABB010000023.1, read as the reverse complement.
GGTTAATGGCGTTCATCCTAATTCTATCGCCGAGAAGTGCACCACCGCTTTTCCGTTTCGATGGATCTACAGATACAATTCCAATGGCTATATTGGGGTATAAATCATAGAATCGTCGTACCAGCTCATCAACCAATGAGGATTTGCCCGCACCACCCGTGCCTGTAATACCGATGATAGGAGTTTTTGATTTTTTGGAATGTTCGTCCAGTATAGGTTTAAATTCTTCTGCAAGTTCAGGAAAATTCTCAACTTTTGATATCAACGAAGCAATTTCGTAATGATTCTTTTCGCTAACCTTTTTCAGATCGATCTTTTTATCACCTAAAGGAAAATCAGATTTCTGTAAAAGGTCGTTTATCATTCCCTGTAAGCCCATTATCCGCCCATCATCAGGCGAGTATAAACCAGCAATCCCGTATTTTAGTAATTCTTCTTTTTCATCGGAAAGGATTACTCCACCGCCACCACCAAAAATCTTAATATGTCCGCAGCCATTCTGCTGAAGGAGATCATACATGTATTTAAAGAATTCTATATGCCCCCCCTGATATGATGTTATTGCTATTGCCTGAGCATCCTCCTGAATTGCACAATTAACAATATCATCAACAGATTGGTTATGTCCGAGATGAATTACCTCGCCACCTGTTGACTGTATAATTCTTCGGATGATATTGATTGTAGCATCGTGCCCATCGAAGAGGGAGGTTGCTGTAATAATCCGAATTTGATTTTTTGGCTTGTATGGATCGGCGTTAATCATAAAGGTTGTTAATTAATATCGATGTTAATAATAGCAGTAAAAATGATTTTTATCGTCATTCCTACGTATACATAAATGCTTCAATTTTAATTTTTTTCGCTGAATGATTTTAATTTTATTTTGCAGATAAAGCCCGTGCAATAATAATTTTCTGAATCTCAGAAGTACCTTCATATATCTGGGTCAATTTGGCATCCCTCATTAGCCTTTCAACATGGTATTCTTTTACATACCCATACCCACCATGAATCTGAACAGCCTCTGTAGTTGCTTTCATTGCCATTTCAGCCGCAAATAGTTTAGCCATTGCGCTTTCAGTACCATAGGGTTTATTATTATCCTTGAGCCATGCAGCTTTTAAGCATAAAAATCTAGCCGCTTCAATTTCCGTAGCCATATCGGCTAGTTTAAAGGCAATACCTTGGTGGTTGATAATTTCAGTTCCAAATGCTTTTCGCACTTTTGCGTAATTAATGGCTAGTTCTAAAGCTCCAGAAGCCAGTCCAAGTGCTTGTGCTGCTATTCCAATTCTACCTCCCTCTAAGGTTTTCATAGCTATTTTAAAACCCCAACCATCTTCACCAAGCCTATTTTCCTTTGGAACAATAACATCGTTAAACATAACTGAATGGGTATCGGAGCTACGCATACCCATTTTATTCTCGTGCGGGCCAATGGTTATCCCCTTTGAATCCCTATCAACAATAAATGCATTAATTCCCTTATGCCCTTTTGAAGCATCGGTTTGTGCAATAACAATGTAGGTTTGGGCTGATCCTCCGTTTGTAATCCAGTTTTTAGTACCGTTCATGAGGTAATGATCTCCCATATCGATAGCCTGAGTGTGTTGAGAGGTTGCATCAGAACCAGCCTCTGGTTCCGATAAGAGAAAAGCTCCCAATTTTTCTCCTTTGGCTAATGGTACTAAATATTTTTGTTTTTGCTCCTCTGTACCAAATTCTTCTAATTCATAAGCAACTAATGAATTGTTAACGGAAATGATAACTCCAACCGAAGCATCAACCTTAGAAATCTCTTCAATTGCAAGTACATACGAGATAGTGTCCATTCCACTGCCCCCGTATTTTGTGTTTACAAGCATACCTAAGAACCCCAGTTCAGCAAGTTTCTTTATGTGTTCAGCGGGAAATATCGAGTGTTCATCCCTCTCAATAACATCCTTTTTGAGTTCTCTTTGAGCATAATCTCTAGCTGATTGCTGGATCATTATCTGCTCTTCAGTGAATTCTAAATTCATAGTGTTTTGTTTAAATTTCAAATATGTTACAATAATATTTGAAATTGTTCAATCTTCATAGGATTTTCCTAATAAAATTGACGGGAGGAAAAATAAATTCTAAACAATCGAAGTCTGTTTAATTTGTAATATAAAAATTTAAACAATTATAATGTGTCGCATTTTTGAAACGTTTGGCAAAGCGAATTGAAAATTAACAATGTCTGTATATCAAACTATAAAAATTTAATCAGTTTCTTAAACAAAACCAAAAGGTCTTTGTTTGATTATTGTATGTTTTACTTTAAATCCACTTAGCGGATATTTTAATTCTAAACAAGAATACTAACCTTGAATTATCCTTAAAGCTTATGAAACATGATGTTTTAATCGTAGGGGGCGGAGTAAGTGGAACGGCTCTTCTTTACACATTAAGTAAATATACTGATGTGAAAAACATTGGGTTAATTGAAAAGTATTCAGATTTCGGTTTGGTAAATTCTGCTTCAACAATGAATAGCCAAACCCTTCATTTTGGTGATATTGAAACCAACTACACCTTTGAGAAAGCCAAAAAGGTTAAGCGTATGGCCGATATGGTGATGAAGTACTTGGAAACTGAAAAATTTCGTGATTGTAAGTGTAATTACTTTATCAAGGTTCCCAAGATGGTTTTAGCAGTTGGTAAGGAACAGGTTGATACTTTGCGCGAACGATATAAAACATTTAGCCAGCTTTTTCCTAATCTTAGGATGATTGGCAAGGAGGAGATTGGTAAAATTGAACCAAGGGTTTTAGAGGGACGTGATCCAAATCAGGAACTGTTAGCCCTAGTCACAGAGGATGGATATACTGTTGATTTTGGAAGGTTAAGCCATTGTTTTGTTGACCATGCTAAGGAGCTAAATCCAGATATATCATTTCATCTTAATACAAAAGTTTTAAAAATTGTTAAGCAGGGCGATTCTTTCAAGTTGTTTACCAATAAAGGCGAGTTTGAGGCAAATGCCGTTGTAATTGCAGCCGGAAGTCATAGCTTGAAGATTGCAAAATCGCTTGGTTATGGTAAGAATTTTTCAATACTCTCCATGTCTGGAAGTTTTTACACTGGACCCAAAGTGCTCAACGGAAAGGTTTATACCATGCAGGTTGCAAAGTTGCCTTTTGCCGCTATTCACGGCGATCCCGAGGTACACGATGAGAATGTTACAAGGTTTGGCCCAACCGCAAAACCAATTCTACTTCTTGAGAGATATAATAACTCAACCTTTTTTGAATACTGGAAAACATTTGGCGTTGGCATTAAACCGATAATTAGCATTCTGAACATTACCTTCGATAGGGTGATTTTCAACTATCTTTTAAAAAATGTTATTTACGATCTCCCATCCATTGGTAAACGCGCATTCCTAAAAGAGATTAAGAAGATTGTTCCCAATATCAAATTAGAAGAAATAAATTTTGCTAAAGGTATTGGTGGAACAAGACCTCAGATAATTAATAATACCACCAAAAAACTCGAAATGGGCGAGGCCAAGATAGTTGGCGAAAATATCATCTTCAATATTACCCCTTCGCCCGGTGCATCAACCTGTTTAGGGAATGCATTTGAGGACACGTTAAAATTGATGGATTTTCTTGGAAATAAATACAAGTTTGACAAGGATCAATTCGAGAAAGATCTTGTATTGTAGGTTAAATTAAGAATAGTATATCATTCCCCGAGGTGATCAAAATACACCTCTTGGAATGATATTTTCCCAAAAAGGATTTTTAACGCGAATTAGATCTAAGTATAACATCTTGATTTTAAGCATAACAATAGATTGTTGCTTTGTCATGCTGAGCGAAGTGAAGCATCTGTTTTATAGGTAATTAGATCCTTCGCTCCGCTCAGGATGACATATTACATCGAACGGATATATTTTTAGCTAAAAACGAGCAGCTTTTTCTTGTTGAATAGTAAACAAAACGCCTTTCTTGATGTTTTATAACACATACAAGGTCTTTCAGTGATGCCTTGGTAAAACATTTTTCATCAATAAAAAACATACTATGATTTTCGACCTACAGATGATAAAATCATTTTATGACGGACTACCCCTCATAATCTCAAAAATCAAGAAAGATCTTGGTAGACCTTTAACTTTGAGCGAGAAGATCCTCTATAGCCATTTATATGCAAAGGGCAACTATCATCCTTTAAAGAGAGGAATTGATTATGTAGAATTTGCTCCCGATAGAGTTGCCATGCAGGATGCTACGGCACAAATGGCACTGCTCCAATTTATAATGGCAGGAAAAAATCAAAGCGCAGTGCCAACATCCGTTCATTGCGACCATTTAATTATGGCAAAAGATGGTTCTGCTGCCGATTTAAACACCGCAAATGTTACCAATAAAGAAGTTTACGATTTTCTTAGCACAATTTGCGATAAGTACGACATTGGCTTTTGGAAACCCGGTGCAGGCATAATTCACCAAATTGTTTTAGAAAACTACGCATTCCCTGGCGGAATGATGATTGGCACCGATTCGCATACCGTTAATGCAGGCGGATTGGGAATGATTGCAATTGGTGTTGGCGGAGCCGATGCCGTTGATGTAATGTCGGGTATGGGATGGGAACTCAAATTCCCAAACCTTATAGGAGTTAAGCTAACCGGGCGATTGAATGGGTGGGCTGCCGCTAAAGATATTATACTAAAAGTTGCTGGAATCCTCACAGTTAAAGGCGGAACAGGATGTATTATTGAATACTTCGGCGAGGGTGCTGAATCGCTTTCATGCACAGGCAAAGCCACAATATGCAATATGGGTGCCGAGGTTGGTGCAACTTGCTCAATATTTGGGTACGATGAGGCAATGTCCAAATGCCTAGTATCAACAGGTCGTAAAGAGGTTGCGGATATGGCAGGGAATATCAAACAGCATCTAACAGCAGATCCAGAGGTTTACGCCAATCCCGAAAAATACTTTAACCAGCTTATCGAAATAAACCTTTCTAAGTTAGAGCCTTACATAAATGGTCCCTTCACACCCGATTTGGCAACCCCAATATCCAAGATGAAAGAGGTTGCTGAAAAGAATGGCTGGCCTACAAAAATTGAGTATGGGCTTATAGGATCGTGTACTAACTCATCATACGAAGATCTTTCTCGCGCTGCATCAATAGCACGGGATGCTATAACAAAAAAGTTGATGGCAAAATCAGGATTTACAATCACCCCAGGTTCAGAACAAATTCGATCTATCGCAGTTCGCGATGGTTTTATTAACACATTCGAAAGAATAGGCGGTAAACTCTTCGCAAACGCCTGTGGTCCTTGTATTGGACAATGGGATAGGGAAGGTGCTGATAAAAAACAGGTAAACACCGTAATACACTCTTTCAACAGGAACTTCGCAAAACGTACCGATGGAAATCCCAACACCCATGCGTTTGTTGCATCGCCCGAAATAGTGACTGCGCTTGCAATTGCAGGGGATTTAACATTCAATCCGCTAACCGACACCCTAACTAATTCCGAGGGTGAAGAGGTTAAATTAAACGAACCCAAAGGGTTTGAACTTCCCCCTCAAGGATTCGGAAATATCAACAGTGGATTTCAAAATCCTGCAAAGGATAAGAGTAATATATCAATAAAAATCGATCCAAATTCTGAGCGTTTACAGGCTCTCGAACCATTCCGGAAATGGGATGGGAAGGACTATACAGGTATGCCATTGCTAATCAAGGCCAAAGGGAAATGCACTACCGATCATATATCAATGGCAGGAGTTTGGCTAAAATACAGGGGACATCTCGATAATATTTCGAATAACTACATGATTGGCGCAGTAAATTCATTTAATGATCAAACGAATAGCATTCTAAATCAGATTTCAGGGAAATATGAGGCAGTGCCTCATGTTGCTAGATATTATAAAGAATCGGGTCTAGGTTCCGTTGTAGTGGGCGAGGAGAATTTTGGAGAAGGATCGTCGAGAGAGCACGCTGCAATGGAGCCCCGATTTTTAAATGTTAAAGCGGTGCTAGTGAAATCGTTTGCCCGAATCCACGAAACAAACCTGAAAAAACAGGGTGTTCTTGCCCTCACATTCTCCAACAAGGATGATTACAATAAAATTCAGGAAGGTGATAGGCTCGATATTACTGGCTTAGCCAACTTCTCGGAAGGAAATCAGCTCAAAATTGTCTTAAACCACTCGGATGGAAAGCAGGATAATATCCTTGTTAACCACACCTACAACGAATCGCAAATTGAATGGTTTAAGGCTGGTAGTGCTTTGAATTTGATAAGGGAGGCAAGTGAAAAGAGATGAATAACGAATATCGAATTAGGATTCAATATCATTTAGATAAACTACAAGTCTGATAGGACTTGAATTTGAATAGCCCCCAATGAAATTGGGGGAGTTGATAAAGGATAATAATCCAACCCTGAAAGGGTTGAATGTTGCACTAAAGTTAAATATTCAACCCTTTCAGGGTTGGTAACCAATAGATTTGCCACCTCCGGTGTTACCGGAGGCTATTCATATTCAAGCCCTTCGGGCTTAGGTAAACGACTTTGAATTAGGATTTTTGAAATAAAAACGTATTAAAATTGATGTTTAAAACGATGACAATTAATATTATAAAACTTCTTAAATCTTTATAATAAAAATTGCTAGCAACTAAAGTTGAAAAATTAAATATCCATACCCCATGCAAGCAGAAAAAATAAGAATAGAGAATGGTAAACTGATTGTTCCCGATTTCCCAATAATCCCTTTTATTGAGGGGGATGGAACAGGGCCAGATATTTGGAAAGCATCCGTGCGAATATTCGATGCTGCTGTTGAAAAGGTGTACAAAGGGAAAAAGAAGATAATGTGGAGAGAGGTTCTTGCTGGCGAAAAGGCTTTCAATAAAACTGGAAGCTGGTTACCAGAAGAGACTTTATCCGATTTTAAGGAGTATTTGGTTGGTATCAAAGGGCCATTAACAACGCCTATTGGTGGTGGAATGCGCTCGTTGAATGTTGCCCTGCGTCAGGAATTGGATTTGTACACCTGCTACAGGCCAGTTCGGTATTTTGCAGGAGTTCCTAGCCCTGTAAAACATCCTGAATTTGTAAACATGCATATTTTCAGAGAGAATACGGAAGATATTTATGCTGGAATTGAGTACATGCATGGCACTCCCGAGACCGAAAAGATAAAGAAATTTCTGCTTGATGAGATGAAGGTAAAATCGATCCGATTTCCCTTAACCGCATCAATTGGGATAAAGCCAGTATCGCTTGAGGGAACTGAGAGATTAGTTCGGCAGGCAATAAAATTCGCCATCAACAAAAAACTACCTTCTGTAACCCTTGTTCACAAGGGAAATATCATGAAATACACCGAAGGGGCTTTCATGAAATGGGGTTATGCGCTTGCCGAAAGAGAATTTGCCGATAAGGTATTTACATGGAATCAACATAAAAAAATTGCCGAAGTAAAAGGCGAAACAGCCGCTAATGATGCGCTAAAACAAGCCGAAACCGCTGGCAAAGTGATAGTAAAAGATGTTATTGCCGATGCCTTCCTACAGCAAATCCTTACCCGACCTGCAGAATATTCTGTTATTGCCACGCTAAATCTCAATGGCGATTACATCTCCGATGCCCTTGCCGCAATAGTTGGTGGTATTGGAATTGCACCGGGTGCAAACATCAACTTCGAAACGGGTCATGCAATATTTGAGGCAACCCACGGAACTGCCCCAAAATATGCCGATCAGGATAAAGTAAACCCAGGATCAGTAGTCCTTTCAGGTGCGCTGATGTTCGAATACCTTGGATGGGATGAGGTTGCTCAGAAAATTTATAGCGGACTCGAACAAGCAATCCTAAGCAAAAAAGTTACCTACGATTTTCATAGATTAATGGATAATGCTACCCTGCTTAAAACCTCTGAATTTGCAGACGCTATTATATTTTATATCAAATCATAACATTCAAATTCTTGTACTATGGACGACACAAAGTTTTTATCTCAATTAAGCGATTCAATTAAACAATCATGTAAAATTGATTCAGAGCTTTTCGACAAGTACGATGTCAAAAGAGGTCTTAGGAATAAAGATGGTACAGGTGTATTAGCCGGATTAACCAATATTGGAGATGTTGTAGGGTATAAGAAGGAGAATGATAAGGTTGTGGCTATCCCTGGAAGGTTACTTTATAGAGGGATTGATATTGAGGAAATAACTCAAGGATTTCAGAAAGACGATCGCCATGGATTCGATGAGACTGTATTCCTTCTACTTACGGGAAAACTCCCGAACAAGGAGGAGCTAAAGAAGTTTTCCGCTCACATGGCTCATCTCCGATCGCTCCCCGACTCGTTTATTAAGGATATGATTCTTTCGATGAAAGGGAAAGATGTACTCAACATGCTAGCTCGTTCTGTTCTTGGGCTTTACATTCTCGATGACGAGGCCGATAATATCTCACTCCCCAACATGATTACTCAAACCCTGAATATCATTGCAAAATTTCCATCGATTATTGCATATTCATATCAGGCGTTTAGCCATGCTTACCAAGGGAAAACGCTATCTATCCGATATCCCCGCGAAGACCTTACCGTTGCCGAGAACTTCCTTTACATGGTAAAAGGGGAATGCTCACGGTATACCAAGCTTGAAGCGGATTTGCTCGACCTAGCACTTGTTCTTCATGCCGAGCACGGTGGGGGGAATAACTCAACCTTTACAATGAGAGTAACCAGCTCCAGCGAAACGGATATCTACTCAGCTGTTACATCGGCAATTGGTTCATTAAAAGGGCCTTTACACGGTGGTGCCAACCTTAAGGTTTTGGACATGATGGATAATATAAAATTGAATGTAACTAATTGGAAAGACACTAAAGAGGTTGAGCAGTACCTTTTGAAGATATTGAACAAGCAGGCATTCGATAAAACAGGCAAGATATATGGCATAGGCCATGCTGTTTACACAATCTCCGATCCTCGTGCAGCACTTCTAAGGGAGAAAGCAAGGGAGTTGGCAATTGAGAAAAACAGGTTAGACGAATTCCAACTCTACGAACTGGTCGATAGTATTACCCCGGAGGTGTTTAGAATATTCAAGGGCGAACAATCAACTAAGGTTGTGTGTATTAATGTTGATTTTTACTCAGGCTTTGTATATTCCTGTATCGATATACCCAAAGAGCTATTCACACCTCTTTTTGCAATGGCAAGGATTGCTGGGTGGTGTACCCATCGTATCGAGGAGTTAACATTCTCTGGAAAACGAATTATACGCCCTGCATTCAAGAGCGTTTTCGGGAAACAGGAGTATATTCCAATTGCTAATCGTCATGAACTAACCTAATCTAACATACAAAAACTATGAACCAATATTTAGATAAACGACTCGAGAAAGCATACGATTTATTACTCGAAGGTAATTTAAAAGAATCAGCGGATCAGTTTGAGAATAACCTAAAAGAGGACTCCAACAACATTCATCTTTTGATGGAATTGGCCAATATTTACTACATACTTGGCGAGATGGGTAAATCAATAAGTTGCTATAAAAGGGTTCTCGATATTAAGCCCAACAGCCCTTATGTTTTGTATAGGTTGGGCGTTGCCCTATACCGTTCCACCCTTTTTACCGAAGCAACGGAGGTATTGAACAAAATTATTCAATCAGGTAAATACCTGCCAATGACTTACTTGTGGTTAGGATTAAGCTACTACCACCTAGGCAAGGAGGAGCAGAGCATTGAATCGTATAGGAAACTACTTGAATACTGCCCCGAAACGCAAATGGCCAACTACTATATGGGCGTGGCTCTAAAATCGGCGGGAAAGTACGATGAGGCTATTGATCATTTCGAGAAGCTTTTGAGCAGCTGCTCCACCTGCGATCAGCACATCTCTGCGCTGTACCACTTAGGCCGCACCTACATGAAAAACTTCAACTACGAAAAGGCCAAAGTTCATTTCAAAAGAGCCATGGAACTCGACCCCGAAAACAAAAACGCCTCGGAGATGTACGAATTCCTTATGGATTTATAGTATCACAAACCTCTATAACGAAAAAGGGTTGGAGTTTTCCAACCCTTTTTTATTTGGTTGTTTGACAATTATTTATAATTTCGTAAAGGGGATTGGGGGGATTAGAGCTAGGTATCCATTTTGGGTTTATGGGTTTGAAAAAACTAGATAAATGAGTTGTAAGCAATTCAAAAAACAATAACCAAATTAATAGATGAATTACGATTTTTCAACATTGAATGACAAGGACTTTGAAGAATTAGCGAGAGATTTACTTTCCAAGAAACTTCAAATGTATTTTCAATCATTTAAGATTGGAAAAGACAAAGGCATTGATTTAAGATATTCAACAACGGAAAATGAAAACAAAATAATTGTTCAAGTAAAACATTATAGAGGTTCAAAATTTTCAAATTTAATATCAGTCTTAAAGAACGAAGAGTTAGAGAAAATATCGAAGCTCAACCCTGAAAGATATATTATTGTTACTTCACTGCCATTAAATCCAATAGAAAAGGAAAAGATTAAAGATATTTTATCCCCTTATATAGTATCAACTAGTGATATTTATGGTAAAGAAAACATTAATAGTCTTATTAGTGAATTTCCAGAAATAGAAGAAAAGTATTATAAACTTTGGCTTTCAAGTACAATTGTCCTTAATAGAGTATTAAAGAATGGGATAAAGGGACGTTCAGAGTTTGCAGAATCAGAAATTGTTGAGAAAATTAGAATTTTTGTTGCAAACAAAGAGTATGATAAAGCAGTAAATATTTTAAATTTAAAACATTTCATATTAATAACAGGAGCACCGGGAATTGGTAAAACCATACTTGCAAATATGTTAACATATCAATTGTTAGCAAAAGATTTTGAATTAGTTTATGTTACAGATATTAAGGAAGCTGATGATGCATACGGACAAGAAAAAAAACAATTATTTTATTTTGACGATTTTTTAGGCTCAACAACATTAGATTTAAAGAGTTCAAGGAATGTTGATACATTAATAGTAAATTTCATTGAAAGAGTAAAAAAAGATAAGCAAAAAAGATTAATTTTAACTTGTAGAACTACTCTTCTTAATCAAGCAAAAGAGAATTCGGAAAAATTAGATAACTCTAAAATAGATATTGCTAAATACGAAGTAAAAATTGAAGACTATAGTAAACTAGAAAAGGCAAAAATATTATACAATCATATCTATTTTTCAAATCTTACAGATGATTTAAAAAAGACTTTCTTTAAAAATGAATTCTATTGGAAAGTTATTAAGCACAGGAATTACAATCCACGGATTATTGAATTTTTTACTGATACTGACAGAATTGAACATGAAATATCTTATGAAAAATTAATTATTAATTTTTTAGACTATCCTGAAAAGATATGGAAACATTCTTTTGAACGACAAATATCAGAAGCATCAAGAATATTTCTCTCTACAATGTTTTCTTTAAGTGGTCGTTATATAATAAGCGAAGAAAGATTAAAAGAGGTATTTGACAATAGAATTAATTATGAAATTCGTAATAACAATTTTACTAAAGCAAACAATTTGTTTAATTCAACAATAAAAGAACTTCAAAATGCCTTTATTAAACATACGTTAAGAATTTATGACCATAATTACAAAACATCAGAGTTTTTCATTCTTTAATCCATCATTAGAAGATTTTTTAATTTATTATTTCAGTGAAATTAATTTAGATGCATATTTCGAAGTATTAAAATCATCTACATACATTGAACAGTTTAGAAACAGAATTTCTACAAAAAAAAGTGATCCTAAAAAAGTGTTATTTATCGATAATAACTATAAAAAGTTATTTGATTTGTTTATTGATAAAATTCCGGAATTAGAATCCTATTCAAATGTAAAAGAATTTGATATAATCGTATGTTTACTACGTTTGTTTTCTTGGAATGATGTTAAAGATGTTGTCATTAAAACATTTAGTGAATGCGACTTTAAGCATTTGGAATATAGTGATAAAGACAATTTAATTGAAATTTTAGAGTATTTTGCAAACAATAAACTGATTGAACTAATACCAATTGAAATAGAATACCTTATAGTTAAACTTACTGAGAATTCGTCCTATTACATCTTATATTATAAACTACCTGAGATTTTAAAACTTTACCAAGACATAATTGATAATATGCAAAAAAATAAGTTGCATTTGTTTCGTGAATATAGAAATAATTTAATTAAATCTTGGGAGCAAAACATTGAGAAACATATATCTATTTCATCCGATATTACAGAAATAGTTGATGAAACTGAATTGAAAGTATATGTTAAAAGTAAACTAAAAGAAATCGAATTAAATACGAAAATTTTTAAAGTAAGAAATTTTATTACATTAAAGAAGTATCAATTCGATTTTGAAAGTCAATTACAGGAAAATCAAGAATTTGCAAAACAGAAAAATATTGAATTAGAAAATGTATTAACTAACAATTCGGACATCGATGAAATAATGGAAGTTAATCGTCTTTTTAATAATGAAAAATGAAGATTTTTACGCTAGTTCGGATCATATAATTGAACTGAAACATTAGACAAATAAAAGAGTTGCGTTTAATGCATTGAGAGCCTTAAACAAAAACAAACTAATAAAATGGAACGATTACTTAAAGCAAAACACTGGCAGATATTTTTAGTAACAATAGGATTGCCTTTTATATTACAAATTATTATAATGCCTGTTTCAATTTTCACGGGTAATCCAATGTTATTATTTAAACTTATGCCTGTTATAATGGTTGTTTTTATGGCTGGATTTTTTGGATGGTTCTGGTCAATTGCAATTGGACTTCAAACTAAAATTCCCGTAAGTGTTAAGATGAAGGTTGAGAAATTTAAAATATTCTTTTTTATACCTTTGGTTTACATATTTTTAATTTCAATATTTTTTGGATTTATAGGAAGTTGGATTGAGGGTGGGAGCAATCCTGGTCCTGGTAGAATAGGTTTAATAATGGGAGTAATTGTGCCTTTACATCTATTTTCTATGTTTTGTATTTTCTATTGCCTTTATTTTGTAGCAAAAACATTTAAAACAGTTGAATTGCAGAAGGAAGTAACTTTTTCAGATTTTGGCGGAGAATTCTTTCTTTTTTGGTTTTTTCCTATTGGCGTTTGGATAGTTCAACCTAAAATAAACAAGTTTGTTGAAGGTGATCAACACCTTGATTAGTTATGATTTGCAATCATTTGTGTTCAATTGTTTGAAGACCATAATTTATAGAAAGTTATGAGCGTTTTAGGAATGTTGATTATAATTGGTTTTTGTACTTTACTATTAGGATTATTTATTCTAATGATGGCGAAAGGATATTATCATTTTGAATATTTAAAAAGATTATATCCAGATAATCTAAATGAATATGAAAATATCTTTGAAACATATAAAAATAAATTTAATAATCAATACGCTCAATTAATTATTTTTCCAACATTTCAAAGATTTAGAAATAAAGAAAAAGATGAGAAGATTAAATTACTTGGAGATAGAATAAGTTTATTTTGTCGCTTAATATATATGGATTTAATTATTATAATAGTAACTGTGTTAACATTAATTTTTCTTTTTGGCGTGTAAAATTAAGAGATTTGCCCATCCGCTAGTTCAGGCAAACCGAGTCCCTCGCTAGCGCAGATTTGCAATCTGTGCTGGAGTAGAATTCACTCATTCAAGTTCTTTAGGAAAAGTCTATTTATTATAATTTGAAAATTTTTAGCAGAAAATTTTTAAAACTATTTTTGTGAAAAGGCTAATAATTTATGAGCAATATAAAACTATTTGAAAGTAAGCAAATAAGAACCGAATGGAGCGAAACAAATCAAAAATGGTATTTTGCAATAATTGATGTTGTTGAAGTTCTTACCGAGAGTAGCAACCCTCTAAGGTATTGGAGCGACCTTAAAAGAAAACTTAATTCAGAGGAGTTTTCTCAGTTGTACGAAATTATCGTACAACTGAAAATGATTTCAACCAATAGAAAATACATTACAGCACCTGCTAATTCGAATTTGCTACCTATTAAATTCTTAAATGATAACATTTATAAAGCATATAATGTTATTATAATACAAACAATTTACTCCATAATTAATTTTACACAAAAAAGAAAAACTTCGTACAACGGCAAATTATAGCCCTTCGGATTGGTTACACATTTGACAAGCTCAACGCTTTTTACTTACTTTACGGTTTTGGTGGAAGAAAACGGTTTCTAAGGAATGACCTATGTTATTTCTCTGGTGGCAATCTAACTAAATGATTTAAGGAAAAATAATAACACAAGTATATTAATATTGCGTTTTATAAATATAAAAAATTAATAATAATATTTTTTGATTATGCTATTTCTTATCAAACAACTAATTGCTGAAAAAAGCAAAAGAATATCATCATTTGATGATTTAACAAAAAGAGCAGATAAAAGATTTAGACTTTTGCTTAAATATGTATTCACAAATTCAGTTTTTTATCGCGATTTATATTCAAAGCACGGCATTACTATAAAAGATATTTATAATATCAAAATTGATGATTTGCCATTTACATCAAAAGAAATTCTTATGAAGAATTTTGATGCAGTAAGTTGCGATCCGCTTATAAACCGAAAAGATATTGATAGTTATGTAAAAAGCACAGCAGACTACATGGGATGGTACAAAGACAAGTATAAAATTATAAAAACGTCGGGCAGTACCAATAATTATGGTGTTTTTATATACAGTAAGCGAGAATGGGATATTCTAAGAGTTATCACAGTGAATATGGCATCTAATTTTAATGTAAACCCTTTTAAAAAAGTAAAACTCGCCTCATTGGTTGATACAAGGGGATTACATGCAGGAGCTTCGCTCATGTCTGATATTCCAAAATTGTTTTTTGATATTTTAGTAATTGATATTTATGAATCGCAAAAATTTATTAATGAAAAGCTTAATAAATTTCAGCCCGACCTTATGTCCGGCTATGTTCATGGGGTTTGTATGTGTGCATTTGAACAAATGGAGGGCAGATTAAACATAAACCCAAAAGAAATAACTACTTCGGGCGAATTATTAACAGATGAAGCAAGGAATACAATTGCTACAACATTTAATTGTAGGCTAATAAATATGTATGCAGCATCAGAATCTATTTGCATTGCAACAAGTTCTCCGAACTGCCAGAATCTTCACATTGCTTATGATTGGAATTTATTAGAAGTTGTTGATGAATTTGGCACAAAAATCACAAATGGGAATAGTGGGAATGCTGTTTTAACAAACCTTTATAACTATTCTTTTCCTCTGATAAGATATAAAATGAATGATATGATTTCTTTACATTATAATTCGTGTCCCAATTGCGATGCTGTGTATCCAGTAATTAAAATCTTTGATGGCAGAAAAGAAGAAATATTAACCTTCACAAGGTCTGATGGAAGCGAGGAATCCTTATATTATTCGTTTATTAATTTTTTCGATGAACCCAATATCAAAGCTTATAGAATAATTCAGAAAGAACCGAATTTTCTAGAAATTCAATTGGTATTGCTAAATAAAATGCAAACTGATGAAATTATTTATTTATTGGATGATAGATTTAGAAATTTATTTCTTTCCAAAAAATTAGATAATGTTGTGAGTTATAATTTTGCTATAGTTGATGAAATTGAGAAAAATGAATTTGGCGGAAAATTCGCACGGATAATCACTTTTGATAATTATAAAAAACAAAGAACAATTTTATTTGGTTGATACATTTAGAAATTTGAACGAAAATTTATTTTTCAAATCGCCTTATCTGTTGCTCTGCACCCCATTAGTTCAGATTTATCTTTGCCTTTAGTTGATTACAGCCGAGCGTATTCTGCAAGTTCATCGAAGTTAAATTCTTATAAGCGGAATTTAAAATTACTTTCCATTAGAGAAAATAATACCTACTCACGCTTAGCCGGGGATTCTTACTTCTAATAAATTTGTCTTTAACAATAGTTCGTTAAAATATTATTATTGATTTGTAACATCCTGTTTTTGTGATATTTTGTGTTTTCGTGTTTTGGTGGCAAAAATTTTATAATAGTCACAAAATCACTAAGTCACCAAAATACACCAAAAAGTTTACCAAACTATTGCTTTAAAACACGCTGTGTAAAAAAATCTAAAATTTATACATTACAAGGATGTTATGATAAGAATATTTGATTTTCTTTACAAATGACGGAGTTGAAAACATCAAGAGAGACCATGTCATTAATCATTCAAATCCCCGACCTGATGATGAAATACAAGTATACTTTGAGAGAAAACTACAAGTTTTACAGTCATTTACTGAATAACCTTTTTAAACATCCCTACACCAAAATTGAGATTGTTGTTAAGGACTTAAATGTTTCAAGAATAACAGCTGCGAATTATTTAAATAAACTATCAGAGGATGGCCTGTTACGAAAAGAAAAATTAGGGACAGGGAATTATTATATTAATCAATCATTATTTGAACTTCTATTCAAACGATGATAAACACAATACTTAATCTAAAAAACAATGAACCAGAGAATAGCATACATTTCAATTTTAGTAGCAGATTACGATGAGGCAATTGAGTTCTATACTAAAAAGCTAAACTTCGAATTAGTTGAGGATACTAAGTTGAGCGAAACAAAACGATGGGTTAGAATAAAACCAAAAGGGAATAGTGATTGTTGCTTGCTTCTTGCAAAAGCATCGGACACAGAGCAAGAAGAAAGAGTTGGTAATCAAACAGGCGGACGAGTTTTCTTGTTCCTATTCACCGATAATTTCGATAGGGATTATAAGAATTTAATTGATCAGAAAATAGCTATTGAGCGAGAACCATCAGATGAATCCTATGGAAGAGTTGCTGTTTTCAAGGATCTATATGGAAATAAATGGGATTTAATACAGCCCAAAGTTCGAGTGGATTAGTAAGAATAAATCAGAACCTATTCGGAAGTTTATTGTTTAAACGAAGGTTGTTAGTGGTTGTGATATCTTATAAATCTTGTTTTATAGGAACAGTTAGAAAGAGTTGTAATTATTCGATAAAATTGATCTACTGTTAGTTTAATCAGCAAACAAATTAAAAACGTATACTTTCCATTTTTCCTGTTCATTTTTCTTAACAAAATTTTGCGCTTTTTTTTTGGATAATAAAAAGAGAGACCTACTTTTGCATCGCTAATCAGTATTCAAATTTATATGGACGACGACCCTGCGATACAAATTATTAACCCGCATACAGACAGGTAGTTTGCTTTAAGCCAATCCACCTTCTGTGTGTAAAAAATTAGGAGGTGAATATGGCAAATCTTTCAACTTTTTATTTAAGCCGTATTATTGGAAAAAGGGTTTACAATGCCGAAGGTAAAAAAACTGGTGTTGTAAAAGATTTAATGGTTGATACTCTTACAGCCAACCCTAACGATATTCCCGATAAACCCAAAGTTATTGGCGTTAAAGTCAAAACAAAAAAGGGGGTAAAATTCTTTTCATTCGAATTTTTCGATGTGTTTAGAATAGAGGGGAGACTTACCGTTAAGTGCAATAATCTGGTTGAACTAACTGAAGAAGTAATACACAATGGTTTCTCCTTAGCTCAATTAATGCTCGATAAACAGATTGTTGACCTCAATGGGCGAAAGCTTGTTCGGGTTAATGATATCAGACTAGTCGATCTACCTGCTGGTACATTTGCTATTGCTGTAGATATAGGGATTGAGGGATTACTTCGTAGAATCGACATTGAAAAACCCATAAAGTTTATCCTATCACTTTTAGGCATCAGCATACCAGCAAAATTCATACTATGGGATGATGTACAAGCCATCGATTTCTCTAGTCATAGCATTAAACTATCCAAGGTTTACTCAAAACTTAATACCCTCCACCCATCGGATTTAGCGGATATTATGGAGGAGCTAGGCAGACCATCACGCGAAACCCTTTTCAATGCACTTGATGAGGAACAGGCTGCCGATGTACTCGAAGAACTTGAAACCGAAGCACAGATTCATCTGGTTGAAAGTTTACCTGTTGGCAAAGTTGCCGATGTGCTTGAGAAGATGCCCGCCGATGAGGTTGCAGATATCCTTGATGAACTAGAGGATGATAAGGCCGAAAGTTTGCTAAAGGAGATGGAGGCAGAATCGTCACAAGAGGTGCGCGAACTACTTGAGTATGAAGATGACTCCGTGGGCAGTATTATGACTACCGAAATTCTTGCATACAACCCAGCAAAAACTGTAGATGATGTTATAAAGGAGATTCGTCACAGAAAACCTGAGGCTGTTGAGTTATATAATCTTTTTGTTACCGATGCTAATGATGAGCTAATCGGTTTCTTTACCCTTCGCGATTTGATTGTCTCCGAACCAGAGACAACAATCAACCAGATTATGAAAGAGGAACCCATCTACCTTTATGATGATCAAGGTATTGATGATATTGCTGAAATTATCTCAAAGTACAACCTCCTTGCAATCCCTGTTATTGATAAAAATAACATCCTACAGGGAATGGTTGTTATTGATGACGTTGTTGAGGATTTGGTGAATAAGCGTAGAACTTTCAAAAGGTAAAAGGGGATGACATTAGAATTAAGAAATAAGAGATTTTTCAAGAGACTAGCCGTCTTTCTTGCAATCTTAGGACCAGGAATAATCACAGGTAGTGTCGATAATGATGCTGGTGGAATCACTACATACTCGGTTGCTGGGGCAATTTATGGGTATAACCTAATATGGACTCTTATCCCTTCGTTTATTGTCCTAATTGTTATTCAGGAGATGAATGCCCGTATGGGTATTGTAACAGGGAAGGGTCTTGCCGATTTAATTAGAGAAAATGCAGGGGTAAAAGCAACCTTTTTCATTTTTTTAGGATTATTTATAGGTGATATAGGCAATACAACTACCGAATTTGCAGGAGTTGCAGGTAGTATGGACGTTTTGGGGGTTACTAAATACATTTCGGTACCAATAGTTGCAATCCTTGTTTGGCTATTGGTTGTAAAAGGAACCTACAAAATAGCCGAACGTATCTTCTTGCTTTTTAGCATTTCACTCCTTATGTATGTGGTTTCCGCATTAATGGGTAAACCAGAGTGGAGTGAGATTGGGAGTGCGATTGTTCGCCCACAATTTGCCGTTAACGGGCAAAGTATTGCTATGATTATTGGATTAGTGGGAACAACAATTGCTCCTTGGATGCTATTCTACATGCAATCATCCGTGATTGAGAAGGGTCTAAAGATGAAGAACTATAAATATTCTGTAATCGATATAATTGTTGGATGTACCGCTACTGTAGTTGTTGCGTTCTTCATTATAGTTGCTTGCGCCTCTACTCTTCATAAAAGTGGTATTCAAATTAACGAAGCTAAGGACGCTGCGCTAGCACTAAAACCGTTAGCCGGTAAAATTGCATCTCACGTATTTGCATTTGGGCTTTTTATTGCATCAATATTCTCAGCAACAATTCTTCCTTTGGCAACAGCATTTTACATTTCTGAGGCTTTTGGGTTTGAGGCTGGAATCGATAAAAAATGGAAGGAAGCCCCTGAGTTTTATACTTTGTATACAAGCATTCTAGTTATTGCTACTGGAATTATCCTTCTTCCAAATGCACCATTAATTCAAATATCTCTATGGTCGCAGGTGCTAAATGGTTTGTTGTTACCGGTAGTTCTAGTTTGCATGATACTATTGGTAAATAAAAAGGAAATAATGGGGGAGTATGTAAATAAACCCATTAATAATATCATTGGCTGGTCTACTATTGGCATTTTAGTTGGCCTATCGGTCATGCTATTGCTAATGCCAATTATTACTAGAATATGGAATTCTTTTTAAAGTCAATATTTTAGAGATGCTTATTATTTGTTGCAAAAACGGCTTGTCCTTTTTGCAACAAATAAGTTCAATACTTGCACAGATAAAATCAAACAAATTTATAGCCCTATTTTGGAGAAATTAGCCATTAGCGTTAAGTTTTAATGGCTATATTTACTTTCTTTTTTGACGTTAATTGTTCAAGAATTGTTTAGAAGCAAATCTCCAATAATATTTTTTGGGCTATTTATTTTAATAGCGTCCATTTTCACGCTTTATCTACTGGTAATTGAACTAGAAGATAACACGTCATTTCATGCCAATTCATTAAAGGGTGTAGCAAATCTTACAAATGTTGATTTCAACAAAAACAAACTCGTTGGCCTTACAGGTGAATATGAGTTCTACTGGAAACAGCTACTGACACCCACTAATTTCTTGGATTCTACAAAAAAGCAGTTAACAGGTTATCTTGAACTTCCGGGACTGTGGAATGGGTTTGTGTTAGATGGTGAAAAACTCAAAGGTGATGGTTATGCAACATTTAGGCTTATAATTCAAGTTCCCGATGAAGATTATTACGCCATAAAGGTTAAAGAGTTTGACTGCGCCTATAAAATGTGGGTTAATGGAGTATATTTAGAAAGAGGTATTGTTGGTACCGATGAATTAGGGGAAAACCCAAATTGGAAAAGGAACGAAATAATTTTTTTCTCAAAAGATAGAGTTGTAGAACTTGTTTTTCAGGTTTCTAATTTTGTTCACAGAAAAGGAGGGCCCGAAGATTTAATGCTTTTTGGCAAATCGAATTCTATTCTTTCCTATAAGCATAAGCAAATTGCTTTTTCATATTTCCTATTGGGGATTCTAGTTATTATGTTCATATACCACTATGGACTTTACATTGTCAGGGAGAAAGAGATTTCTAATCTAATATTCAGCCTGGTTTGTTTCTTCATAATAATCAGACTAATATCAACAGGAGAGAAAATAATTTATAACATCTACCCATCAATTAGTTGGGGATTTTTAATTCGAGTTGAATATATTTCATACACAGTCATACCGCCTCTGATGTATGCATTCATGAGGTGCCTATTTCCTGATGAATTTTATAAACTATATGAAAGAATTATTTCATTTTTATGTGTTGTAGTTGTTTTAATTGTTGTTTTTTTGCCCGTGAAAATTTTCTCCTACACTCCGCTTTTCTATCAAAATGTAGTAGGATTAACCGCTGTTATTACTCTTATTGGCCTAATTAAATCGGTATTAAATAAAAGAGAAAACTCGTATTTAATGCTATCGGGTTATCTCATTTTTTTCATTGCGGTTATAAATGACATTTTGTATTATAATAATCTTTTACACTCTGCATTCTTACTACCATTCGGCTTGTTTTCAATTGTTCTTGTTAATGGTTTCACTCTTTCACGCCGATTTTCCAACTCTTTCCTAACGATTGAAGCATTAACCACGGAACTTGGAAAAAATAACTTGGAACTCGAGAATAAGGTTGAAGAGAGGACTAAAGTGGTTCTTGAACAAAAACAGGAGATTGAAAAACAGGCAATAATTCTAAAAGAAACCAATAAGAAATTAACAGAGCAGGATGAGTTCAAGGAGAACATGACACAGATGATAGTTCATGATCTTAAAAACCCTCTAAATACTATCATAAACCTTTCTATGTTAGAGGATTTTGATGATAAAAATAAAATAATTTACGAGGCAGGAAAAGGAATGTTGAACCTTGTTTCGAATATTCTTGATGTGTATAAGTACGAAAAAACATCAATGAATCTGAGTATCGAACCAATTAAACTCAATGATTTAATTGATAGTGCTTTAAAAGATGTTTTGTTTCTTGGGAAAATAAGAGACACAGAAATCAATTGTCAAAAGAATAATGATATAGCAATTTTTGTTGATTATACTATAATGCACAGAACATTGGTTAACCTTTTTACCAATGCTATTAAATTTTCACCGCTTTCAGGAAAAGTAAAGATATTTACAAGTATAGATAACCACGAGTTGATTAATATTTCGATTTGGAATAATGGCCCAATAATTAACCCTGAAAGGCAGAAAATAATATTTGATAGATATCATTCGGAAACTATAAAAGATAGTGTAATGCTTTCAACCGGATTAGGATTGCATTTCTGTAAAATAGCCATAGAATCGCACGGTGGTAATATCAGTTTGGAGTCTAATTCGAATGACGGTACTACTTTTACTATTACATTCCCTATTAAAAATATTAGTAATAACGATAGTAAACATTCGATAAGTGAGAATGGTGAAGGGGATTTAAATATCAAAAAAAGTATTTCAACCGAAGATATAGAAGAAATATTGCCATATATAGAAGATTTGAAGCGGTACGAGGTTTATCAAGTTTCTGATATCTTTAATGCCTTAGAAAAGATAAAGTCGATTAACGTTAAGTTTCAGCGATGGATTAATCTTGTTGCTGAATCAGTAATGCAATGCAATCAAAGTAAATATTCAAAACTGATAAATTCGTTTTTGGATGAATAGTATAAAAATACTTGTTGTTGACGATGACATAGAGTCACTTAAAGTAATTGTTTTACAGTTACAACGTTCAAACCCAGAATTTAAATTATTTCAGTCGAATTCGAGTGTTAAAGCCATTTCCATTGCGCAAAAAATATTACCCGACTTAATTATAACCGATTGGGATATGCCAGAGATAAATGGTATTGAATTTATTCGAAATCTTAAAAATAATGAATCAACAAAGACAATTCCTTTCGTTGTTGCATCGGGAGTTATGGTTACCTCAGAGAATTTGAAGATAGCACTTGAAGCAGGAGCTGTTGACTTTTTGCGCAAACCTATTGATTCTATAGAATTACAAGCAAGAATTAATTCTGCTATTATGATTTCTAAATTGCATAAGGAAATTATTGAAGGAAAAAATCACGAATTAGCAGAATATACACTCAATCTTGTAAAAAATAACGAGTTCATGATTGAACTAAAAGAAAAGCTCAAAGGTTTTTCCAGAAACCTAGAACTAATTCCAACGGTATCAAGTGAGTTAGATCTAATAATTGAGGATTTGAGTAATAAAATTAGAACAGACAGTTGGGATCGATTTAACATTGCATTTTATAACATCCACCCTAACTTCAACAACAAATTACTTAAGAAATATCCTAATCTTTCACCAGCAGAACTTAAACTTTGCATATTAATTAGAATTGGTATGAGTATCAAGGATGTAGCGGCTGTTTTGTATCAGAGTATGGATAGTATAAAAGTTTCAAGATCCCGATTAAGAAAAAAATTAAACCTTGATCAAGATCAAAATCTTGAAGTCTTTCTTTCCGCCTTTTAATGTTTGTCATATCAAAATCACCTTTTGTCTTTGCTACAGACCAGTTTATCATTTTAAAAAACCATGCTAACATTTTGCTAACCTTTTTGGATAATTGCCTAGTGCTATTCTAGTATACTTGCATGTGTTATTTTAGTAACAAAGAATGATTATTCATTAAAAATAAATAAAAAATACCCCCAAATATATCCATTTTTGCATAATACATAAAATTGATAATATGCCTAACGAATTTTTATCTAGTCCTATTCTGTGTAGATTAAAGAAACATAGTGGATGGCTCTTTACAACACTGCTTATTTTATTGCATGTTAGCATTATGGGGCAAAACTGCTCTGTAAACTCGGGAATAGATTTTACCTCGTGTCCTAATGTTCCAATAAACCTAACTGGAACAAAGTCTGGTTTATTCCAAGGTGCTGGTGTAACGACGTGGAGTCAAGTGGGTGGTCCATCGGTAACCATAAATTCCCCAAATGCGCTAACAAGTGGTATCTCTGGTATTGCACCCAACACCACCTACAAATTTGTAATACAGGCCACTTGCCAGGATGGAACATTAGTAACCGATGTTGTTACAATTAATACTAATCCCCTAACTACACCAGATGCAGGACCAGATGCCATTTACTGCCCAGGGACTTACACATTAGCGGCCAATGCTCCAGGCTCTGGAGAAACTGGAGCGTGGACGATAGTTGGCACCAATTATGGTGTAACCATCTCAACTCCAAATTCTCCCACAAGCGATATTATTTTGGATAACAATAGCGCAGGAGCAACTACTTTGCGATGGACTTTATCTAATGTTGCTACAGGTTGCTCGGCATACGATGATGTTATAATCTCTAATCGAGGAGGCATAGCTATAGTTACTGCGGGCTTAGACCAAAATGTTAGTGGCTGTTATGCTACTACTACTTCTGCTTTACTTGGTAGTTCATTTGCTGGCAATGGCACTGGTGGACAAGGAGGCCTTTGGACGTGCGTATTAGGACCAACTGTGCCTAGTTTTGATGATGCTACAGTATATAATACAAAGATTACTAACCTAAAGCAAGGTGTATATACGCTTAGATGGACTGTTAGTGGTGCATGTGCATCAGGAGTGGATGAGATGAAGATTACAGTTGCACCAAGTGTTGGAGCTGTTACAAATGCAAATATTTTGTCAGGCAATCAGGTTTTTTGTGATGGAAGAACACAGACTATTTTAGAAGGTACATTTCCTTCTCGAGTTAATGAAACGGTTCAATGGATTAGGTCGGGTACAGGTGTTGGTACAATAACAAACCCCACAAACCCTACAACAACAGTTACGGGTTTGAGTGGTTCAACGGTATATAACTATACAATAACCAATTCCATAACTGGTTGTAGTTCATCTGCTGCGGCACGTTCGATCTCATTTACGACCGCACCTAGTATTACTGTAAATAGCGGGAATGATATGATACTTGCGCCTAACGCTACATCAGCAAGTGTTCCTTATGTTACATCAGGAGGCAAT
Source organism: Bacteroidales bacterium (assembly GCA_013376985.1). GTDB lineage: Bacteria > Bacteroidota > Bacteroidia > Bacteroidales > Tenuifilaceae > UBA8529. Next base: position 55,551 of record JACABB010000023.1, on the reverse strand, counting down.
CAGACACAATATACGGTAATTAGCTACCCTGTTGGTTATACTCCTCCCGCATGGACAAATGCTACATCACCACAAAGTATATTAGGGCTGAATTATATAGGAACTTACATTGCTAGGTTTAAGCGGTTTTCAATTAGCGGTGTTGGTAGTTGTTATGAGTCTTATGATGATGTTACAATATACGTTTCGAAATCGCCCACAGGATCTAATGCTGGTACAGATCAACTACTTGCGTGTAATATTACAAATACTTCACTAGCAGGTAATGTTCCAACGATTGGAACTGGGAATTGGTCGCAAGTTAGCGGCCCTAATACAGCAACAATAGCAGATCCATCGCTTTATAATACGGCAATTTCAGATTTAATCAGTGGGAGATATATCTTCAGATGGACAATTCAGGCTGGGTCAAATTCAGTCCCTACTCAAGATGAAGTGACTGTAGTTGTTGCTTCTGTAACACCTACTATTGCAAATGCTGGGGTAGATCGCTCAATATGTCACTCAACACCACTAATTCTAGCAGGAAATACACCCGCTTTGAATGAAGTAGGTACTTGGACAGTAACTCCAAGTACGGGTGTGAGTTTTTCTGATACACATAGTCCCAAAGCGGTTGTTACAGGGTTAAGTGCTTCGCAAACCTATACATTTACATGGACAATTACCAATACTTGTGGCTCATCAAACGATCAGGTTGTTATCACTACTGGATCTACTCAAGGGCCTGTCCAATCTGTTGCTGGGTCAGATCAATGCCTACCTTCCGGGACAACTTCAATAGTTCTTGCTGGGAATAATCCATCACCTGGTACTGGAACATGGACTGAACTTTCAGGTCCTGCCTGTTCAATTACAAATATCAATCTCCAAAACTCAACAATAACGGGTGCTACAAATGGAACCTATGTGCTTGAATGGGCAATAACCCATAATTCATGTAGCATTAGTCGCGATACAGTTGTTGTAACAATTTCTGCTCCTGCAACTGTTGCAAATGCAGGAACAGATCAAACAGTTTGTGGGAACTCAACAACACTTGCAGCAAATTCACCAGCAGTTGGAACTGGTCATTGGACACAATTGTTAGGAAATGCTGGGGCGATTATTACAGATCCGACTTTACCTAATTCGACAGTAACCAATTTAACTGATGGTTACTACTCCTTCCGATGGACTATTAGTAACAATGCCTGTTCGAGTAACTTTGATGATGTAGTAATAAAAGTTACTACACCTCCAACGATTGCAGATGCGGGTATTGATAAAACTGTTTGTGGAGGAACCTCTATAGCAATGACGGCTAATTCTATCACAACAGGAACTGGTTATTGGAATGTTGTCTCATCACCAAACACACCTACTTTTTCAAATAATAGCTCCCCTACGGCTACTGTCTCTGGCCTTGTTATGGGGACATATACCTTACAATGGGTATCACAGAATGGTGCTAATTGCCCAATAAGCACTGATAATGTAGATATTATAGTTACTCCAACAGCAAATGCTGGTGCTGATAAAAATTTTTGTAATCAATCAGAAGTTCAACTTACAGGTAACTCTCCAAGTTCAGGAGTTTGGTCGTTAGTTGGTGGACCCAACACACCTACTATTACCACCACTGGAGGTAATACTGCGAATGCAACTGGGTTAATTGAGGGGAGTTATACATTTCGCTATACCATCAGTGCCCCAGGGTGTAATTCTCAGGATGATATGGTTGTGAAAATTGATGGTATTTCATCTCTTGCTGATGCAGGATTGGATTTAGGACAATGTGGAGGAACTACAATTGCCCTAACGGGAAATGTTCCTGTAATTGGCTCAGGTCTTTGGTCAAAAGCATCAGGTCCGGGTGGATCAACATTTAGCCCTAATGGTACAAATGCAACCTTCACTGGAGCAACAACTGGTATATATCTGTTTGATTATACTATTACAAATGGAGCTTGTACATCTGTTGATCAGGTGAAGGTTGAAGTTTATGCAAATCCAACAGCTTCTAATGCTGGTGGAGATCAAAATATTTGTGGTTACACGACTAACTTTGCAGGTAATGCACCTGCTATCGGAATGGGGAATTGGTCTCAAATTAGCGGGCCAGGAACATCCGATATTGGATCGATAATAACACCAACAAGCAGCGTTACATGTTCTGCAAGTGGAACCTATGTTTTCCGATGGACAATATCAAACGGTACTTGTACATCTTCCACAGACGATGTTACTTTAAATATCAACGTACCACCAACAGTTCCTAATGCGGGATCAGATCAGAATCTGTGTAACCTAACATCTGCTACTCTTGCAGGTAATACAATTGTCACAGGAACTGGCAGTTGGTCTCAAATATCTGGACCTAATACTGCAACTATAACAGATTCTAGCGATCCTCTTTCTACAATTACAAATCTTATTGCTGGTACTTATGTGTTTAGATGGACTTCTACATATCTAACGTGCAGTGCTATTGATGATGTGACCATCAATGTTTACGCAACACCGTCAACTGCATCAACAGGGGCTAATCAGTCGATTTGCAACTACACAACACCTACGCTAAATGGAGTTAATCCTGCCATCGGAGTTGGAAAATGGTCTCAAATAGCAGGACCAAATACTGTGACAATAACCAATACCGCATTGCCAAACTCCACCCTTTTAGGTACAATGGTTGGAACATATACATTCAGGTGGACTGTTTCCAATGGTAGTTGTCCTGCTAGTACTGCTGATGTTGATATTACAATAAACGACTTACCCTCAATTGCCATTGCAGGTACCGATCAGAACCTCTGCAATGTAGTTACCACTAATTTAGCAGGAACAGCAGCAACTAAAGGTGTCGGAACTTGGACAAAGGTGAGCGGACCTAATATCCCTGTTTTTGTGAACGCTAATCTTGCTAATACTGCTGTTAATGGGCTAATACCTGGGGTATATGTGTTTGATTGGACGGTTGCTAATGGTCCTTGTACATCATCCGATCAGGTTCAAGTAACAATAGCGGATCTTTCAACAATAGCTAACGCTGGTTCTGATCAGATAATCTGCGGAACTAATGTTGCTACAATGGGAGGAAATACACCAACTGTTGGAGTTGGCACGTGGACAAGAATTAGTGGTCCTAACACACCAACAATAACATCACCAAATTCAGGAACATCAACTATTACAGGTCTTATTAATGGAACTTATGTGTTCCGGTGGACAATTGCTAATAGCCCTTGCACTTCCAGTTCAGACGATGTTCAACTACAGGTCAGCACATCCAATGTGACTACTGCAAATGCAGGGATTGATCAAACAGGTTTGGCACTATGTGGACTTACATCAACAACTCTTGCTGCAAACAACCCAACCGTTGGAACAGGAGTTTGGAGTATTGTTTCAGGAACTGGTGGTTCTTTTGGAAACACTGCAAGCAGAACATCATCTTTTACTGGTAATCCTGGAGATACATATGTTCTTCGCTGGACTATCACTAGTGCTGCATGTGTGTCAACTGATGATGTTACAATAACTTTTCCCCAAAATCCTACTATTTCAAATGCAGGGTTGGATCAAACAGGGTCATCAATGTGTGGTTTAACCTCAACAACTCTGACAGGAAATCCCCCAACAGTTGGCTCTGGGTTATGGACAATCGTTAGCGGTACTGGCGGATCGTTCTTGGATGCAACTAATCCAACAACTACTTTCACAGGAACAGCAAGTACAACCTATTCTTTAAAATGGACTATTAGCAATTCCCCCTGTACTTCTTCGGAGTCTTTAGTCACGATATTTTTTAAAGAAATACCAACCGCTCCGATTGTTGGAACAATTGTTCAACCAACATGCTCTGTTGCAACTGGTCAAGTTGATCTCAGCGGATTACCTGCTGTTGGAACTTGGACAATCACACCTTCTTTAGGAACTGCTGCTACTGGAAGTGGAGCAGCCTATACATTTAGTGGTTTAACAGCTGCAACAACTTATACATTTACAGCTACGAATGCCGATGGTTGTACATCTATTGCCTCGGCAAATGTTGTGATTAGTTCACAGCCACCAACGCCAATTGCACCCACTGCAAGCGCAACATTGCAACCAACCTGCTTAGTTCCATCAGGAACAATTGAAGTTAGTTCAAGCATAGTTGGGTTGAATTTTAGTATAGACGGGACTGATTATACCAATTCAACAGGGGTATTTACAGGTGTTTCAGCAGGGAACTATGTGGTTACCTCGAAGAATTCATTTGGTTGCATATCCGCAGCAACCACAAATGTTACTCTGAATGCCCCAATATGTTCAGATCTATCTATTAGTAAAACTGTTGATAATTCTAGCCCAGACGTTGGGGACAATATCGTATTTACTATCTCTGTTACAAATAATGGTCCTGCTGATGCAACTGGCGTTAAAGTGACAGATGTCACTCCATCTGGATATTCTTATGTGTCGGATGATGCTGGTGGAAACTATAATTCCACAACTGGACTTTGGACTGTTGGTAATCTTGCAAATGGCTCATCAACAACTTTAAAAATAACCGTTACGGTTAATGCCACAGGTAGCTATGCAAATACAGCATCAGTTATAGGAGATCAAGGTGATCCTGTTCCTGGCAATAATACTTCAACAAATACACCCATACCATTAACTGTAAGCAACCTATCAATAGTTAAAACCGTTGATAACAATAATCCTAATGTTGGAGATAATGTTGTATTTACTTTAACCGCTACAAATAATGGCCCTAGTGATGCTACGGGTGTTAAGATTACTGATGCGCTTGCATCAGGTTATACATACGTTTCGGATAACGGGAGTGGTTCATACAATTCAAACACAGGACTTTGGGATGTTGGTAGTCTTGCAAATGGTGCAACATCAACATTAAAAATCACAGCATTGGTTAAAGCCTCTGGAGGCTATGTAAATACAGCAACCATTACTGGTGATCAGAACGATCCTGTATTAACAAATAATTCATCAACTGTCACGCCTGTGCCAATCCCGCGAGCTAACTTAATAATTGTTAAAACAGTAGATAATTCTACTCCTATAGTTGGTGATAACGTGATTTTCACCCTTACTATTAATAACAATGGTCCAAGTGATGCTACGGGTGTAAAAGTTACTGATATACTACCTTCGGGTTATACCTATGTTTCTGATAATGGGAGTGGCGCCTATGTTCAATCCTCGGGATTGTGGACTATTGGCAATCTGTCAAACGGTTCTTCAAAATCACTTAGGATTACAGCAACGGTTAATGCTACAGGATCTTACGCTAACACTGCTTCGGTGGCTGGAGATCAGAATGATCCTGTTACCAGCAATAATACATCAACAAATACACCTATTCCTGTGCCGCAATGTAATCTTGAGATTGTTAAAACAGTGAGCAGTGGTACATTTAACTATGGCGATAATGTTACTTTTACCCTTGTGGTAACCAATCACGGGCCAAGCAGTGCGACTGGAGTTAAAGTCACAGATGTTTTACCTTCTGGTTATACTTATGTTTCGGACAACGGAAGCGGTGACTACTCTCATTCGAACGGACAATGGACAATTGGTAATCTAGCTAACGGTTCAACCGTTTCGCTCAATATCACTGCTCAAGTGAATGATGTAGGTGAACGAATTAATACAGCAACTGTTTCTGGAGATCAAGACGATCCTATTCTGGGAAATAATACCTCTTCGGCAACACCTACAATTGTAGATCACACTCCTCTTGCTGTTGATGACAATGCTAAAACCAAAATCGATGAAGAGGTTATTATTAGTATACTAACCAACGACTCAGGTCTTGAAGATGCCCCATTAACCATCACAATTACCACTCAGCCTTCTCATGGTACTGTTGTTGTAAATAACGATAATACCGTAACATATAAGCCAGCCCTAGGCTATAAAGGTGAAGATGTTTTTACCTATAAGGTTTGTGATGCTGATGGAGATTGCTCAAGTGCAAATGTGTATATCACTATTGAATCCGAACTAGTAATTCCGGATGGATTCTCACCCAACGGTGATGGAATCAACGATAATTTTGTAATCCCTGATATAGCCAAATATAATAAGGTTAGTCTTGAGATATTTAATCGCTGGGGAAATGTCGTCTACAAATCCAATGATTATAAAAACGATTGGGATGGTAAATCCAATACGGGAATATCTATTGGCAACCAACTACCAGTTGGAACCTACTTCTATATTGCCAAGATCATCGATAATGGTAAAAAATTCACTGGCTACGTTTATCTGAACAAATAGAAATTATAGAGTATGAATATCAGAAAAAAAATATCTATAGGCCTGATTCTGACTGTTAGCATAGGATTTGCTAATACAGTTATGGCACAGCAGGAACCACTTTATACGCAGTATATGTTCAACACATTATCCGTAAATCCTGCTTATACTGGTACTACCAATGCTCTTAATATGTTAGCCTTATCGCGGATTCAATGGGTAGGGATTAATGGAGCACCAAGAACTTATACATTTTCAATGCATACACCTCTAAATGCAAAAAAAGCAGGGGTGGGATTGTCCATTGTCAACGATGAAGTAGGACCTGTTCGAAATTTCTATTTAAGCGGAAGTTATGCATATCGTTTCAAATTATCTGAAAACACAACGCTATCATTGGGTTTAAAAGCAGGTTTCTACAATAACACTGTTGGACTTAGTAGTCTTAATTTAACACAAGGTAACGATCCTTCTTTTCAGCAAAATCAGTCTAAAAAATTCCAACCCAATCTTGGATTTGGCGCATACTACTATTCAGAAAAATGGTATGTTGGGCTAGCAATACCAAAGTTGATTCAATCCGAGTTGGGAAAGCAAACTCCATCCACAAATTCCATTAGCGAATTGAAACGCCACTATTTCTTAATTGCAGGGTATGTTTTTCATCTCAACCCGGATTTAGTTTTTAAGCCCTCGTTTGTTGAGAAGGTTGTAGAAGGAGCACCATTATCAACAGATATCACGGCACAGTTTTTCTATAAGGAGCGGTTTTGGTTTGGCACATCCTATCGCTTTGGTGATGCAATTGCTTTCCTTTTCGAGATGAGGATGAATGATCAGCTAATGCTTGGATACTCCTACGATATAACCCTTTCAAAACTATCGGGATTTAGTAAAGGGAGTCATGAGATTTTACTGAGTATCGATTTCGATAAATTCTCTCCTAAAAAAATTAAATCACCACGTTATTTTTAGAGTTCAGAGTTAAAATATCTTCGAGACTATGAAAAATATTTATTCAGATATAAAAGAGCTAAATCTTAATAGATTGATAGTTCTGCTAATAATCCTTATTTCTTTTAACCAACGGATTTTTGCTCAAAAAATCTCTAAAATTGACTCTGTGATTTATCGAATGCAAGAGAATAAGGCTAATCGTTACTTTGAACTAACAGCCTATATTAGAGCCATTCATATCTATAAGGATTTGGTTAATAAAGGTTATCAGAACGACTCCTTGGAAAGAAATCTTGCAGTTGCTTGTTATAAGATATCCGATGGACAGAATGCCGAATTTTATCTTAGAAGGATAATCGATAGGAACAAATACTCTCCCGAAGAACTTTACTTCTATATTCAAACCCTAAAATTTAACGGGAAGTATGAAGAGGCGGATATTTGGCTAAACAAATATCTGTCCATGAATCCTAACGATAAAAAAGCAACTGAGCAGAAAGGGACTGTGGCATTTATTAATAAACTTAAGGAGAAAGAGCATTACAAAATTGAAGAAGTTCCTTTCAACTCCGTGTATTCCGATTTTGGTGCAACCCCATATCAGGGACATTTGCAATTTACATCGGCACGAAACGATCAGTCAATCATTCGCTTTCAGGACTCTTGGAAGGAAACCCCTTTTTACGCATTGTATTCCATTAAAAGCGATCAATCATCAGCAGTTAGGATAACCTCGTTTGGTAAAAAATTTAATACCATTTACCATGATGGACCAGCCTGTTTTGACACTACCGAGAATGAGGTGTTTGTAACAAGAAATAACTACAAGCATAGAATTCCACGTAAGGGTAAGGAGGGGATTAATAACCTGAAAATTCTTACAGCCAAAAAAAATATGATTGGTACATGGAGTTCTTTAAAAGAACTGCCTTTCAACAGTAACGATTATTCATGCGGTCATCCAAGCCTCTCACCCGATGGAAAAACACTCTATTTTGCTTCCAATATGCCGGGAGGAAAAGGAGGAACAGATATTTACTATGTTACAAGAACAGAAAACGGGTGGTCTGAACCTAAAAATATAGGCTCAGATATAAACACCGAAGGTGATGAGATGACTCCATTTATCCATAAAAATGGACACCTGTACTTTTCTTCAACAGGACATCAAGGAATGGGTGGTCTTGACATCTTCGAGGCTATTAAAAACCCTGATGGATCATATAAAGTAATCAACATGGGTTGTCCGCTTAACTCATCTTTTGATGATTTTAGTTTTTACCTTTTACCTGATGGTATTAGCGGGTACATGGCATCGAATCGCCCCGGTGGTAAAGGTGATGATGATATATACAAGTTTACCAATACCGATAAAAACATTACTGTGTTAGATTTGGAAGGAACTGTTATTGATGCATTGAATGGGAATAAACTCGATAGCGCTAAGGTTGAGTTAATTCTTGAGGATGGAACTCCTGTTCAAATTGTAAATACAGGAAATCTTAATCAGTTCGGTTTTCAAATAAAACCCGATTTAAAGTACAAAGTTAAAGTTACACGTAAGGGTTATCTTCCCTCAACTATCGATGTAGATCCATCGAAAAGAGCAGAAGGGGAGGATTTGATTAAAGTTATTGTTCCGCTTAAACGTGAAGCGGAGTGGGGTATTTATGGCAATGTTTTTGTTCTTGGAACAAATGAGATTGTTCCGCAGGTTAACCTACATATCAATAAAGCGGGAGATGCCGCAAATGTAACAACTTATATTACCACAATGGATGGCTTCCGGGTTAGACTCGAACCAAATACCAAGTACGACTTAGTATTTGAAAAGAGAGGATTTCTTACCAAACGTGCCGAATATACAACTGAAGGGCGTGAACCAGGATATGTGGACGTTAACGAGTTTATTGAAATTAAGGTGGAAAAACTGGTACTCAATAAGATTATTGATATTCCAAACATTCTATATGATTTAGGAAAGTGGAATATAAGACCCGATGCTGCTGTTGAGCTAGATAAGGTTGTACAGTTTTTGAAGGACAACCCATACATCACTGTAGAGCTTGGTTCGCATACTGATTCAAGGGGTAGTACACAATCAAATCAGATACTATCACAACAGCGAGCTCAATCGGCGGTTGAGTACATTGTTAGTCACGGAATCGACGGTTCACGAATCTCGGCAAAGGGTTATGGCGAATCGAAACTTAAGAATCGTTGTGCCGATGGAGTTATTTGCTCTGAGGCAGAGCATCAGCAAAATCGTAGAACTGAAATAAAAGTGTTATCTTTCTAAATTAAAATTTACTAAGGGAAGACCTACGATTGAATATTTGCATGACGTGTAAAACTATTAATTATGATAACAATTAGTGGAGGAGTAATATCAAAGCAAATTGATACTTCAGTTACTTATAAATTCAAATGTGAAAAATGTGGTATAGTTGACGATAAGGAATCCAGTGTTAATGTTACTCTTGGGGTAACGGAAATCGCAACTAAAAAATGTTCAAATTGTGGAAATATTCAAATAGTTAAATTAAAACATGCTGAGTTGCAGACTCAATAACAATTATTATTGATTTGAAGACTTTATTAAATACCCGCAGAAAAATATTTTTTGCGGGTATTTTTCTCTCTATTTAAAAATATTTGATCTTATCCGTTGAAAAGAGATTCCGTAGGGATTCAAACATCCTTTTCCGAACACCTGTAATTTTTCATTATGCGGAGTAGTTGATTTAAACCCTTTGATATTGCTCAAATCACATTATTAAGTATGTTTGCAATTGTGGTTAAACTAAAAATCAAATAAATTGACAAACAATAATATTTCCCTTGATCCCGATAAGAAAAAATCGGATAATACTAAAGTACCAGCCTACTATTTAATTATTCTACTATCAACTTTATTTGTAGTTTCTGTTCTTACTTTAGTTAATCACTATGATATTATTAGTGTAGACAGTATTGTTCTTATGATTTTCAGGTGGATTGCTGTTGCTGTCATTGTTGGCTATGCAGTGTTCCGCAAATCGCTTACCACTTGGATTCTGATAAGTATGGTTGTAGGTGTTGAGTTTGGGCACGATTTACCTAGCATTTCACAGAACCTTCAGGTATTAAGCGATATATTTCTTAGAATGATCAAAACTATTATAGCTCCTCTGCTATTTTCAACACTTGTTGTTGGAATAGCGGGTCATGCCAACTTGAAACAAATTGGACGAATGGGCTGGAAATCGCTTTTGTACTTTGAGGTTGTATCAACACTTGCATTGATTATTGGTTTAATAGCAATCAATATAAGTAAAGCAGGAGTTGGAATTGTTTTACCTAAAGTTGAGGGAGCGTTGCCCATTGCCCAAGTCAAGGCACAAACAACATCAGATTTTTTTCTTCACATTTTCCCAGAAAATCTTGCGAAATCGATATATGATGGTCAAGTTCTACAGATTGTCGTTTTCAGTATCATTTTTGCTATAGCTGTAGCTCTGATAAAAGAAAAGCATCGTACCCCAATGCTCCGATTTGCTGAGAGTTTATCGGAAACGATGTTCAAATTTACAAACATTGTAATGTACTATGCTCCAATTGCCGTTTTTGGAGCAATAGCTTATACGGTGGGGCATATGGGAATTGATATCCTTTATAGTCTAATCAAATTGCTTGCAACGCTTTATGTTGCATTATTCGCGTTCATTTTATTAGTTCTTGTTCCTATCGCCCTCTCATTTAAAATTCCAATTATCCGATTTGCACAGGCTATTTCTAAACCGGCAACAATCGCATTCGCCACATCGAATTCAGAATCGGCTCTCCCCTCAGCAATGGAGTCGATGGAAAAATTCGGAATACCTCGAAAAATAGTTGCTTTTGTTATTCCGACAGGATATAGCTTTAACCTCGATGGTACAACACTTTATCTCTCCTTAGCCTCAATTTTTGTTGCTCAGGTAGCCGGTATTAACCTTTCGCTGTCCCAGCAAATACTTTTATGCCTAACGCTGATGCTTACAAGCAAAGGGGTTGCTGGTGTATCCAGAGCATCATTGGTAATTCTTTTAGGCACTGTAGCCCAATTTGGACTTCCTGTAGAGCCTATTTTTATTATTCTCGGAATTGATGTACTGATGGATATGGCCAGAACCTCCGTTAATGTAATTGGTAATTGTCTAGCCACTGCGGTAATAGCACGTTGGGAAGGGGAGTTCGATCCAAACTCCAAAGCTGTAGCGTAAAAGTTTTACTTTTCTCAATCACTAAATAATTTTACCAATTTTTTGGTGATAGGCCTATTTTCAATAGATTTGATATAAAATCATTTAGATATGGCAAAATCAGTTATTGATAAAGACTTTTTGAGTCAATTAACATTCGAGCCTTTAAACCCCAATAATTGGATGAAGTTTGTTCAACTTTTTGGAACTAAAGGGGCTTGTGGAAATTGCTGGTGCATGTATTATCGTCTTAAAAAGGTCGATTTTGTTGAAGGAAAGGCAGACGAGGGAAACAAAGAGGCGATGAAAAAACTTGTGATGGAAAATAAGCCCACAGGAATCCTTGGATTTTATGATGGACAACCAATTGCATGGTGTGCATTTGCTCCCAGAGAACACTATTTAAAACTCGAAAACTCGAGAGTTCATAAGCGTATCGACAATAATTCTGTTTGGTCAATACCCTGTTTCTTTATTGATAAAAACTTTAGACGCAACGGTGTTTCCGTTGAACTTTTGAAAGGTGTTATAAAATATGCCAAAGCGAATGGCATCAAAATTATAGAGGCATATCCAACAATTCCAACTAAGGAAAATCTCCCGGATTCATTTGCTTGGATAGGATTATATAAATCTTTTGAACGTGCAGGTTTTGAGGTTGTAGATAGGAAATCTAAGAACAGGCCAATGGTTCGTTATTATACAGGTAAACAATAATTTAAGCAGAGATTTTTAAAATCAATAGTTCAGTAAATTTTAAATCGATATTTTTAAGATGCTGATTTTATGTAATTTTGGTGCTTTTGGGTTTTGTTGGCTAAAAAATATTAAAAACCACTAAATCACCAAGTCACAAAAATCCACCAAAAAGATTACCGTACCATTGTTAAAATTAGAAACTGATAATATTTTGTCTGTAGAATTTACATAGTAAAGTGTCATCAAGTGAAAATGTTTCAAAATTCGCTTTTTTGGTAAATCTTAAAATGTTCTTAACTTCGTATTAAATACGAAAAATCGATTGATGCGTAAATTTTACACACAAGAGTAATAGTAAGTTTAACTGCAACTAAGCAATGCCCAAGCAAAAAATAATAATTTACCTGTTTCTACTTCAAATTATTTTAAGTTGTTGTAAGAAAGATGATGGAAACACTGTTATCTCTTTTAATTTAGATGGCAAACAATATAATTATACTTCAGGATTTGCAAAACAAATAACCGATGAGTTTGATTTTTTGGTTCTTTACGGGGAGGGTGGAAGTAATAACATTACAATTAAATTTAAGGATTACCAAAAAGACTCTTATGCAATGCCCAACGACACATTTTTTGTAAATATTGATAATGGTATAAATAAGTTCTATAGAGTATCGAATTGGCCTAATTTTGCTTTCCGTTCGGGTTCTAATAATAATTTTTTTCTGACAATTAATTATTTAGAAGGGAATAAGATATCTGGAGAATTTAATGGAAAACTCTATTACTATAAAAGTTCCAACCCAACTCTAATGGATAGTGCTAATTTAACAAATGGTAAATTTGATTTGATTCTGAGTAGTAATATTGATTAATGTCAAAGCATTAACTGGTGATGTAAAGGACTCTGCTATTACAAAAAATAATTTTTGAATGAAATTATATTAGGAGGAAATAAGATGGCACACCTACTTGCAAAACTCAGGAATGTTAAATATGAAGTAATTAATCAAGTTCTTGAAAATGATGCCCTGGTTCATGCCCAAGAAGGGTTATTTCTTGAGCATTTATGGCAAAATGTAGATGACGAAAATGAGATTCTATTCCTTTTTCGGATTAACGATATTGAACATGCTAAAAGTTTTATAGATAGGGTTCACTCACAAGCCTTGAAAGAAAATCCAAATGTAAATTTACCTAAGATGATTTATTTGAAATAGGCGTAATTATAATTTTTTATGACTCAAATCATATCTCACAATCATATATTATAGCAGTTTTTACTTGCTTGATGAACTGATTTTTTCTTTTGCTTCATAATATCTAAGGGCTAAAATAGATAACCTGTAGCTGATATAAATTAACATTGGCCACGTTAACAACCAGAGTATTTGTGGTAAGTATGTCATACGTTAAAAGATTAATAATTTGAAATCAGATTATAAATTTTCATTAACGTCAGTTCGACGTAAGAAAAAATGCATTAACCTATATATCAATTAATTTGCTTTATTTGAATCAATGGAATAGTGAAAAAATGGAAGATACAAGCAAAAATCTAACCTCTTGTTCTCCATTATTCCATCATTCCAACCTTCCATCATCGCACTAAATAATTATATGTCTCTGCAAATGAATATATTATTGCATTTCTTATATCGAGTTCACATTTCATTAATAAACATGTCCTTCGTTTTTCATCTCATCAGCATCAATCTTTTTACCATTGATTAACCTCCATGTATGCCATATGTAGGCCACTACAAACGGAACAAGCAACGAAACAAAACTCATTACCGTTAGGGTAAACTTACTTGAGGAGCTGTTGTAAATAGTAAGTGAACTCTGCAAATTGAATGTTGATGGGTAGTAAGCCGTATTATTATAACCTGCTACAAGAAATAACCCTAAAACAGTAAGAACCGTTCCAATGCCCGAGAACCAAACACCTTTAGTGTAATCGGTTATCAATGATTTGAAAATTCCCCAAAGTACAAGTAAAACCCCAGCAAGGAAAAGTGCCAAAACTATTGGCATTGCTAATAAATTGTGAAGATATTTGAATGATTCCATAGAAACATTCCCGGTTGTTGGATTAACAGCAAACCCATCGCGAAGAACTAACCAAATAACAAAGGTTAAAAAGAATACTAGGAAAGGAATTGAGTTGATTAGTAATTGCTTTTTTGCTCTTGAAAAAATATTCTCATTACTAACACTATTCATAAAATATAGAATTGCTAAAACTCTCGCAAGAAAGAAAACAGCCAATCCAAGCGATAGGTTATGAACATTTAGTGCTGCCTCTAAACCATGCCATGGAGTTTGCCACGATGAGATTACGGGATTACCAATATTTGTTAAATTCATCTTTGTGACAGAGAATAAAGAACCCGTAAAGAATGTTGCCACAGCGGTTCCTAACAAAATAGTTCCAAGCAAGCCGTTGACGAAAAGGAATACTTCAAAAGTGCGTTGTCCTAAGAAATTATTAGGTTTTGAACGATACTCATACGAGACAGCCTGAATTATAAAACAGAAAAGTATTGCAATCCAAACCCAGTAGGCACCACCAAAACTCGTGGAATAGAATAGCGGGAACGATGCAAAAAACGCACCACCAAAGGTTACAAGCGTTGTAAAAGTAAATTCCCATTTACGTCCAAGTGCATTTACCAGAATTGTTCGTTCCGATTCGTTTTTACCAAGAATGTAAATCAACGTTTGTCCTCCCTGAACAAAAAGTAGAAATACGAGCAATGCCCCAAGTAGAGAAACTATAAACCACCAATAATGCTGTAATATGATGTATGTGCTATCTATCATGACTAATTTCCTCCCTCTTTTGGTCCAAGTTTAATTTGTTTAAACATAATTTTCAGCTCCGCTATAAGTAGAATTGTAAAAATTATAAAGAAAAGGAAGAATGTTACCTGTACCGCTCCAACTCCAATATTCGACACTGCGGCAGAGGTTGGAAGAATATCCTGTATAACCCAGGGTTGACGACCAACCTCAGCAACAATCCAGCCTGCTTGACTGGCAAGGTAGGCTAGGGGTATCATAAAGATTGAAGTTTTTAGTAACCATCGTTTTTGCTCAAGATTCTTTTCGAGAACCAAAAATAAAATCAACCCGAAAAAGACGATAAATAGTAATCCTAATCCAACCATCACTCTAAAGCTGTAAAAAACCAGAGGGACATTTGGAATAGTACTAGCAGGGTCTTTAAGGTAGCCATATCCAAAATACTCAAAATTTTCGTTAAGAATATTCTTGTGGTAAGCCATCATCTCCTTGTTTCCCTCTGCCGATGAAGTTGTATAGTCGGCAAGAGCTTGAATGGCTAACTTTCCTTTCTCAATTTTTTGAGCGGTGGAAGGCGCAACAACCTCTTCGCCATTCTTGTTTTTATAAGTATAGCCACCATCAATTATATCTGTAATACCGGGTACAAAGGCATCCTTATCGTGGTATCCGAGAATTGAAAGCATCTTTGGGATTTGAATTTTAAAAATATAAGGATCTTTATTATCGTTATAAACCTTACCCGGTGTGGGCATCCCAATTGCAATCAATCCCACCCCTTCGCTTCCTTTGTAAAGCCCCTCCATTGCTGCAAGTTTCATGGGTTGCTTGTGGGCAACCTCTATGGCCGAACCATCGCCAGTAAATCCTACAAATACTGATGAAATAAGTCCAAAAACCGATGCAATTATAATACTTCGTTTTGCTAAAAGAATGTGTCGCCCTTTTAGCATATACCATGCGCTTATTCCAATTACAAAAACCGATGCAAGTAAAAAGCTTGATGTAATGGTGTGTAGAAACTTATTCACTGCCACTGGTGAGAATAAAACCTCCCAGAAATTAACCATCTCATTTCTCACCGTGTCGGGATTAAAGTGCATACCTGCAGGGTATTGCATCCATGCATTGGCAACCAAAATCCAGAGGGCGGAAAGGTTTGCACCAATCGCAACAAGCCATGTCGAAATCAAGTGAAACCTCTTACTAACCTTATTCCAACCAAAGAACATCACTGCTATAAAAGTAGTTTCCATGAAAAATGCCATGATACCCTCAATGGCAAGGGGGGCACCAAAAATATCACCTACAAACCACGAGTAGTTGCTCCAGTTAGTTCCAAACTCAAACTCAAGGATTATACCCGTTGCAATCCCAATAGCAAAGTTTATCCCAAAGAGTGTCATCCAGTATTTTGTAATCTTTTTCCACTCCTCGTCTCCAGTTTTGACGTATAGGGTCTCCATGAAGGCAATTATAAATGCCAGTCCAAGAGTTAGTGGTACGAATATCCAATGATACATGGCTGTGAGCGCAAACTGGGCTTTTGACCAGCTGACTACCGAAATATCCAAACTATCAATCATATATGGCTTCTATTTTTTATTCGTTAATTGTTCGAGCACATGTCGACTTCTTTCGGAATCGTTTTTAAAATTCTTTTTTAGCAAATCAGGAAAAAAGAAAAGTTTGAGGATAAAAAACATTATGAAGAGTTTTATGATTATGATTGTCCAAAGGGTCTTACCAATGGTCATGCTTTTAAAACCATCATAATAAAATTGAATTATAGATTTAATCGGATTGTTCGGCATCTTTCCATTATTTATCTGAATGAAATTTCATAAATAATTAATATATAATTAGTTGTCATTTTTCTTCGAATAATATTAATCACCAAGGCTCAGATAGAATGTTCATGTTTTGATCATTGTGCTTGGTGTTCTTTGTCAACATGAACATTTCATACTATCAAAAATAAGGTTTTTATAAATACCATGGGCTAAAGGATTACGCTAATATTACCGTTTAAACAACAAATGAATGATTAAAAAGATTAGTAAGATTAGAAATAAATTAGGGAAAGTTGATTCTGGATGATGGTTTGGCAAATTGAAAAGAAATAATCATTTTTACAATCGCTGATTTAATAATGTATTCATTGATTTTATTTTACTATGCCTACAGATAGAGAGAGAATTGAGCAATGGTCACTTGGTTATCACCTGTTGAAATCGTATCACGATTTTTTTTTCAAAATCTACTTTAATACAACTGTTGTAGGTATTAAGGATATTCCATTTGATAAAAGTTTGATATTTGCCGCTAATCATCAAAATTCGTTAATTGATGCGTTAGCAGTGCTTAGCGCCCGGAGATGGCAACTCGTTTATTTGGCAAGGGCCGATGTGTTTAAAACATCAACTTTAAGGAAAATTCTGACTTTCCTGAAAATATTGCCGGTTTATCGAATTCGTGATGGATATCAGAACCTCCAGCTAAACGATGATGTCTTTAGAAAAACATTGGACGTTCTAAGAATCCACAGAGGTATAGGCATTCTTCCCGAAGGCAACCACTTTGGACAACGTAGACTTCGTCCGCTAAAGAAGGGGATTGCCCGGATTGCATTTCAGGCAGAGGATGCTTGTGAGGGTAAATTGAATATTCATATAATTCCTGTTGGCCTTAATTATAGCAACTACGTTAATTTTAGGAGTAAAATGCTTATTCGTTTTGGTAAACCCATTGATATTAGCAAATATCTTGATTTATATCGCCAAAACACTGCTTTAGCCTATAATGCCCTTATTGAGGAACTTGAAGTTGGCATGAAGGCTGAGATGATTCAGATTGATGACGAAGCATACTATGACGAGTATGAGATGCTCAGAGAAATATTTACTCCAGCATACATCAAAGCGAAAAAGCTGCCTAAACACCAAAACTCTCGGTTTGAGGTAGACAAAAAAATGATTGCTGCCGTTGATAAAATCAAAACAAATAGTCCGGGGCAATTTCAAAGTCTAATGGACGAAGTTAGATCCTGCTCAAAGCTGATTTCTGAAACAGGTTTGTCATCGAATTCGATTCAGGCAAAGGGTCTTAAACTTTGGGGTTTGCTGATAAAACTTCCAGTACTCTTAATCACTCTTCCTCTATTTGTTTATGGGTTTGTAAATAATATAATCCCAATTGCTGTTACTAAAAAAGCCAGTAATAAAATTAAAGATGTTCAGTTTATCAGCTCTATTCGGCTTGTGGTGGGAATGTTTATTTTCCCAATAATGTTTATAATTCAAACTCTGGTATTTTGGGCTATTTCTGGTAATGGGATTTATTCACTTTACTACTTATTGAGTTTGATTTTGGGAGCAATTATTGCTTATCATTGGCGTAAATATGCTTTAAAGTCTTTTGAAGATATTAAATGGGTTATTTGTAAATTTAGAAATACCGAAAAAGCAGAAAAGTTAATTCAACTTAATAATTCAATTTACAATACGATATCACCATCAATATAAAAATATATTCATATCCGTTATAATACCTATAAGCAAAACACAACCCATTGTCATTGGCTCCGCCGAACTAACTCCGTTGAACACACTACGTTCGGTTCGTAAACTCGGTTCCGGGCGAAGTCCCGGAATCTCTATTATAAAGAACTGGATTCCTGCATTTGCAGGAATGACAATTCGGATCATTTATTCTTCATTAGGTATTATTACGGACAATCATATAAAAACAATATCATTCCAAAATAAAAAAGAGACTTCCGTCAAAGTCTCTTTCTTATTTTATCCTCTAAAAAACAATGCTTTTATTATGAGGCTTGCCATTTTTGGATTCTCCTTTAAGCGACGTGTTGAGTAGCCAAACCATTGTTTGCCGAATGGAACGTATACTCGCATTGTATGCCCTTTGCTTACTATTGATTTTCGTAATTCTGGGGTTACACCATAGAGCATCTGGAATTCATACATGTTTTTTGGAACATTATACTTTTCGATGAGTTTATATGCACCATCTATCAACGGTTTATCATGCGTTGCAATTCCTGGGTAAACGCCATTCTTAAACATAAACTCAAGATCCTCGAGGTAATGCTCATTCACCTCCTCATACTTCTTATATGCTATTGCAGCAGGTTCAACGTATATGCCTTTGCATAATCGGTAGTTGAGGGGAATTTCTTTAGTATGAATGTCCATTAAGTTCTGCAGATCGGGCAAAGTGCGTTTGAGATATGCCTGTACAACCAACCCAACATTTCTCGGAAATTCGGCTTTCAGCCTACGATAAAGTTCTATCTCCATATCGGTGCAAGGAGAGTCCTCCATATCGACCCTAATAAAATTGCCATACGATGCGGCTTTTGCAACAATCTCGCGGATATGATTGTAGCAAACCTCTTTGTCCAAGAGCAATCCGAACATGGTTGGCTTTAATGAGTAATTTCCATCAATATTCTCCTTCTGAATTTTATCTATTAGCTCAATATACTCAACCTTATTCCTTTGAGCCTCATCAAGGGTTTTTATGAATTCGCCAAGGATATCAATGGTAACTTTAATTCCTTGAGCATTCAGCTCCTTAGATGCTCTAATTGCATCTTCAACACTCTCACCAGCGATATATCGCTTCGAAAAAATCCAGATTAGTTTTTTAGGGAAATAGGGCAGCATTGCTGCAATCATCTTGTTAAACATTCCTATCAATTTAAAAGGTTTGTAGTTAAAAGCAATTTTTTTCGTGCCGATACTTTTAACAACAGAAGGCAAAAAAGGTTGTAAAAACTTTGTGATAGGGAATAATAAAAAAGATTAGAGTGATAGGTTTATCTAGTTAGCTCAAGTTACTAGTTACTGATATCTTGTTATTTGTTTGATATTATTATTGATGCAAAATTTCATCGTTATAACTAAAATTAAATGCAAAAAGAATGAAGTACTGTAAACCACAAAATTAGAAACTTGCAACCAGTGACTAGCAACTACGGTTAGCTATAATACTTCGGGGCTATCTTCTTATGCTCCTCTGTAAGCAGCTGATGCATCTCTTTCGAGATATCAGTAAGACTTTTATCCTTAAATGAATCGTAAGGGATTTCTGGTAATACCCGTATTACAAAAGTTTGACGACCTCCAACCATACCACTTTTGGGAAGTGTTTCTAGTGTGCCGTTAATAACTACAGGCAAAATAGCTACTTCTGCTTTTTTTGCTATTATAAAGGCACCATCCTTAAATCGCTTAATAGTTCCATCCTCCGAGCGTGTTCCCTCTGGGAAAACGAGTATTGAACTCCCCTGATTCAAATGGTTAACGGCTTTTTGCATCATCTCAAGAGCACTTTTAGGGTTATTACGATTAATCGGAACATGATGGTTAAGTCTTAAATTCCAGCCAACGATTGGAACTTTAAAAAGTTCACGCTTTGCTATCCATTTAAAATGGGTTTGTAAACCATAGAGAACCACTATGTCCAGTGCGCTTTGATGATTGGAAATAATCACATACGTTTTCTTTTTCTTGATATTCTTACGTCCTTTGACATCTATTTTCCACAGCGGATTTAGCCAAATATATATTAATGCCCAGAAAATAGAATACCTGTGTAAAATCCATGTTCTTTTATCCCACCAAAAAGTTAAAAGCCAGATAATAAAATCAACTATAAAAAGAGGAATACATGAGACAACTAGGAATAGCCAAACTATTATGGAGTAGATTATCTGAACTATTTTGAGGAACGTATTTGTTCTCATATCGATGATTTAACTATTTTTGAAAATTAGATACAACAAAAATAGGTTAACAAAAAAAACTAAACAAGTATGCAGCCATTCAAATACGGACAAGTTATTGCCATGTGGTTACTCCGAATAACCCTAGCACTATACTTGTTTCTTAGTTATATTAACAGAATAAGTCCAATTAATTTTGAAAGCATTCGGTTTTATGTATCGTTAGCATTCGTAATTTTTGCAGTTCTTCTGCTTGTCGGAGGTTTTCTATCAAAACCCGGATTAACGGTAATATCAGGCCTAATAATATTCTTGCTCTCGGTTTACCAGCTCGTAATATCGTTTAATGGACGAATTGATATAGGTCTTGTAATGTATCTTTTCCCAATTTCTATGGGATTTTTCTTCTTATGTCAGGGAAATAAATAATTGAAACTATTTTCCTGTTTGATTCGTTATGCCTATAATGTTAAATTTACATTTTGATTAATGGGTGCTTGGCATTGACTTTGTATATTTATAACAAAATCATATTATTATGTTTCAACTATTCAAAAGGGTTAGGGGGTTAAAGCAGATTTTATTTTTTCTCTTTATTATGCTTTTGACATTCCCCGGATGGACCCAGAATGCCAATCAGGATGGCACAGAAAAAGTGGATACCATTATTCTTGTTAGTGGAAAAAAACTTTTGGGAAAAATTCATGGAGTATCTTCCTCAAAAATATCATACTTTCCTCTAAATAAATCGAAGATGGAGGAGTTGGCCAGGAAGCAAATCAATAAGATTCTTTATAGTACGGGTAGGGTTGAGATGTTTAATAAACCCGCTTTTGAGATGGTTGATCAAGGTGATTTTAAAACCATTGTTTTAACGGATAACCCAGAAGAGGTGAACGGTTTATATGAGCTGGGCAAGGTTAATGCCCAATCATCTAAGAATGCCAGAGATGCCAAATCGGCACAGCAAAGTGCAAACATTCGACTCCAAAAAAAGGCCGCCAACATGGGAGCATATATTGTGCTAATTAAAAAGAGAGAATCAAAGGGCGGCTATGGTGAAGTTCCCACACATCTTGTTGAGGGTGTTGCATATGGTTTGAATCCACCCAAGGAGCAACCGAAGAAATAGAGTGGCTTTTTCATCATACTATCAACTCTTTAAGTTATCAAAATATTTCTCGTAAAGGCTTAAAGTCAATTAACCGCAAAGTATTATAAGATTTCGCAAAGTTCGCAATGATGTTAATAAATACTTGCGCTCTTTGCGTTTTTTTCTTTGTGGACTCTGCGGTTAATAGCTAATCTTTTTTATCAAAAAAAATCTTTATCAAAAAATTGAATTACTTCTCAACAGGTATCGCAACGAATGTATCCCCATTCTTTTCAATACGAACCATCTCTGGTAAATGTGCAGCGGCAAGAATAATATGAGCCATAGCCGCACGGCTAAAAAAGTCAATACGGGAGTTAATGGCCATTTGTCCATCGCTATCGAATACAACACCAGCCAAAGGGTGCTTGAACTGAATAGCACCAAAATGGATTAAATCGCCAATACACCAAAGCTCATTCCCTTTCGATGAAAAGGAGAATACGGTATGCCCAGGAGTATGTCCGAACGCAGATAAGGCCTTAATACCATCGCCAAGATCCTCGTTGGGGAGAAATGTTCGGTATGAGTTTGCTGAAATGTACGAAGCAAGAGTGGCCTTAATTTTACCTGCTCTAACCCGCAGATTTTTGGGTATCAACGAAGAGTCGCGCATCCAAAAATCACTCTCCGTTTGCGATGCACGAACAACAGCATTTGGGAATAAACGCTTCCCATCGGGCGAAACCAATCCGCCGATATGATCAAAATGGAAATGGGTGATGAGTATAAGATCGATTTTAGAAGGATCAACACCTGCATTTTTGAGCTGTTCCAAAAGATACCCCGAATCCTCGCCAGGATATTTCCCAACCCCAGCATCAACTAAAACTATATGATTTGGAGTTTGCACAAGATAAGCATTCACTGGAGTCCATGCAGAATCGGCGCCCCCTGTTAAATTTACGGCATCTTGATGTTCAATCCCCGAAAGGAGGTTTAGCTTAAGGTACATTTGAGCATCCTGAAGTGTGCGAACTTTAAAATCGCCAACCACTAAATCGTGATCCATACGCTTAATTTGTCCAGTTGATATTGATGTGAATAGTACTATAGCTATAGCAGATAGAAATGCATCTCGGAAAATAGTTTTTATACTCATTTTAATTCCTCCTTAAGTTTTTAATAGATCTAATTTTGATACAAAAATACAAACATTTTTGTGGCGACGAATGTTTGCCAACTCGGATTGTTATGGCTAATTCAAGTTACTGGTTAATAGCAACTAGCAACCAGTAATTGGCAGAATAACCATTGTGAATATATCAACAGAGGTTTTTCCCTTCCCATAAACCCCACGGGTAATAATATCGCAATTTGCGATAATGGCTAACATGGCTATTCCACAAAAGGCACAAAGAAGGCACAAAAAACACAAAGCAATTCACTACGATAAATGGAACAGAATCCCTTGCATCACTCTGTTACAGCCCCTTTTCAAGGGGTTGGGGTTTATAACTCAAAGCAGCAACCTATTATATCGCATTTTGCGATAGTGGCTAATATTCTTTGGATTCATTGTGGTTATACTTAGAGTTCAAAACAATCCCCTCAAAATCCCATCAACAGTTAGGTTCGGGTTGATATTTTCTAACCCAATTGTTGATATTTTTTCTGTAATAGCTTTAATATCATGAGGGCAATCGGTGATCGATTGCTCAATTTTTAAAAGATCTTCATTCTTCAAAAAATCCCCTTTCAGCTTAACTTCACGAATTATACCCTTATCAACGCTAATCATAATTCCTAAAATATTTTCCCCAATAAGAATCTCTTTTTTCAATGTATAAGTAGGGGAGTAGCCGTAGTTCCAATCCCACGTTGAATATTTAGTATCAACTAGATCGTTAATTTTTTTTATGTCATTGATGTTAAGTTGATAGCTTTTGCTGCTTGGGAATGCTTGTTTTATGTGGTTTGCAATTAAGTCGGCAAATTCAGTAATGGTAATTGTTTCTTTTAAAAACTCGGAGATGTTCGCAACTTCACTTCGGATAGATTTTACCGCCTTATCGGAATAGGTATTCGGGTTGATTTTAATAGATTCATTCAGCTCATCCAGATTCGATGAGAATAGCAAAGTGCCATGGTGGAGTACTCTGTTCTTATACACATGCTCCGCATTTCCCGATATCTTTTTATCTCCTACTCGGATATCGTTTTTACCTCCCAGTTTAGCATCAACACCCAAATTTTGAAGTACGTTGATGATTGGCTGTGTGAATTTTTTGAAATCGACCAAAGTTCCTTCTTTTCCATTAGCAATGAAGGTGTAGTTAAGGTTACCCAAATCATGGTAAACAGTTCCGCCACCCGATAATCTTCGAATTACTTTAAGTGCATTCTTTGTGGCGTATTCAAGATTTATTTCGGATAATGTGTTTTGATGTTTTCCTACAATAATGGATGGTTCATTACGGTAAAGAATAAAGATATCATCTAGGAAATATCTCAACAGAAATTCTTCTGATGCAATATTGAAGTAGGGATTAGTTGATGTTTGTTGAATAAGAAGCATAGGTTAGTGCCAAGAGTTTTGAGTGCCTAGAGTGCCTAGAGTTTGCAGTTCCCATAGTAATACTTTAGTCACTCCAAACTCTAGGCATTTTAGGCACTTCTTTTTCGGTTGATGAAATGGTTTGCAGGTAACCAAATGCTTATTCCAATTCCAGCACCAACAATTGCTCCGCATAGCACATCGCCGGGGTAATGAACCCCTAGGTAAATTCTGCTATAGGATACGAATGCAGCCCAGAAAAGGAGACCAATGGTAGCCCACCTATTTTTGAAAAGAAACGACAGGAATACAGCAACGCCAAATGTATTTGCTGCATGTGATGATATAAACCCGTATTGACCTCCACATTTTCCAACTAAATGCATTATCCCTTGCAAATCGGGATTATGGCAGGGTCTTAATCGTTGGAAAACGTTTTTAAACAAACCAGATGAAACCCTATCTGTTGCTACAACAACAATAGTTATGGCAAGCAGCCACCATAGCGTTTTCCACCCATATTTACGGGCAATAAAATAGATTAGTAATAGATAAAATGGTACCCATTGAATTTTCCCCGATACAAAAAGCATAATGGGATCCCAGAATGGGGAATTAAGTCCATTTAGGAATAGGAATAGTTGAGTATCCAGATGTTGTAGCGTATCAACCATGCTTTTAGCTATTGAGTTGCTCCCAGAGCAAATCCTTTAATTCGGTTATTCCAATGTCCGTTAGTGCTGAAATAAAAACAGTTGGTAATTTAGGTAAATCTTTTTTAATGCCTTTCTTAAGTTCAGCATCAATCAGGTCGCATTTGGAGATAGCGAGTACCCTTTTCTTATCCAGCAGCTCGGGGTTATACATTTTTAGCTCGTTAACAAGTATGTCGTACTGTTCACGAATGCTATCGCTATCGGCAGGTATCATGAATAAAAGCATTGAGTTTCGCTCAATATGTCTAAGGAAACGAAGCCCAAGACCCTTTCCTTCATGAGCACCCTCAATTATCCCCGGTATATCAGCCATTACAAACGATCTGTTATCGCGATAGGAGACGATTCCAATGTTAGGAACTAGAGTTGTAAATGGATAATCGGCAATCTTGGGCTTTGCTGCCGAAACTACCGATAGTAGGGTCGATTTACCTGCATTTGGGAATCCAACCAGCCCAATATCGGCAAGAATTTTAAGTTCAAGAATTATGTGTCCCTCAATTTCTGGTTCTCCCGGTTGCGCAAATCTTGGGGTTTGTAGGGTTGCTGTTTTAAAATTCCAGTTCCCTTGTCCGCCTCGTCCCCCTTTCATAAGCATAACCAAATCGTCTTTCTGAGTGATTTCGCATATTACCTCATCAGTTTCGGCATTTTTGGCTACAGTACCGAGTGGAACCTCAATGATTATATCTTTCCCATCAGAGCCAGAGCAGCGAGCACCGCTTCCCGATTGACCACTTTCGGCAATTATATGGCGTTTATACTTAAGGTGGAGTAGCGTCCACATCTGTTCGCTACCTTTAAGGTAGATATGACCCCCACGGCCTCCATCACCGCCATCGGGGCCTCCTTTGGGGATGAATTTCTCCCTGCGGAAGTGTACACTTCCTGCGCCCCCTTTACCCGAACGACAGTAAATTTTTACGTAATCAATAAAATTTGATGATGCCATGGTTTCTTCCCTACAAATCTCTAGTAAATCAATTAAAACTCTTTAATCGTCTTGCAAAGCCTTTCGAATATTTCATCGATGCTACCCATGCCATCAATTGTCTTAAATTTATTCTGTGCTTTGTAGTACTCAGCAACAATTTGGGTGTATTCGTTATAAACTTTAATTCTATTTTCAATTACAGTTTCATTCTGGTCATCGGTTCGTGCAGAAAGAAGTCCCCGGTTAAGCAATCTTTTAACCAATTCCTTATGATCAACCTCAAGAGCCATCATAAGGGTTATGGAAATGCCTTTGCTGTTTAACATTTCATCGAGTTTTTGCGCTTGAACTGTAGTTCTAGGAAAACCGTCGAAAATAAACCCTTTTACATTTTTATGAATATCAAGTTCCTTTGCAATAAGACCAATAACAGTTTCATCGGGTACTAGTTCGCCTTTATCGATAAACTGTTTAGCCTCAAGTCCAAGTGGTGTTTGATTTTGAATTGCTTTGCGCAAAATATCTCCTGTTGATAGGTGCTGTAGGTTGTATTTCTCTATCAATTTTTCGGATTGAGTTCCTTTGCCCGCACCGGGAGGGCCAAATAAAACGATATTTAGCATAGGGTAATTATTAGGAATTAATACTTTTTAAATTGATTTATTCAACTATGGTGTAAATATTAGGTAAGTTCCTTCCCAATCCATCATAATCAAGCCCGTAACCTACAATAAAATCATTTGGAATGGATTTGCCTATATAATCTACTTTAATGCTACCCTTGTAAGCATCTGGTTTAAAGAGGAGAGTGGCAATAAGTAATTGTGTTGGATTTTTTTTTGTTAGTCCCTCGTATAATTTTTGGAGTGTAAGTCCAGTATCAACAATGTCTTCAAGAATAATAACAGTACGCCCTTCAATATTATCGGTTAGCCCAATAATCTCTCTAATGGTTCCTGTTGAAGACGTTCCCTCGTATGAAGCTAATCTAATAAATGAAATCTCACAAGGGAATTGAATGCGCTTCATTAGATCAGCAGTAAACATAAACGCTCCGTTAAGAATCGACAGAAATAGTATTGGAGTCTTAGTGTCTTTAAAATCGTGGTTGAGTTTGGATGATAATACATCAATGTCCGATTGAATATCATCGGAGGTATAGCATAGCTTAAATTCTAAATCTTTTATTCTCACATTCTTCATAATTACGTTTTTCTAACATCCAGCAAAGGTATAAAATAAAGCGATTGTGCAATCGACTCCATATCAGTTGGACAAGGAATCCTATTATTATTCTGATTGATTAACATCATATCTGCTCTTTGAAATTTGCTATAATCCAATTAAATAGCGAGGTGTTTGTTTTGTGACAACGTTTTAGGAAATATTTTATATCTTATAAAAATTAGCAGAGAAATATTATATTTTTTTGAAGTTTGGTGGTTTGTTAACAAATTTGTATCTTAAAATCCTAAAAAAAACATAAAATGAAACATCCATGATAGTAGTCTTAACACACACGAGAATGACTATCTATAGATGTTCCATCTGTAACCTTTAAAAACAAAAAATAGACAGATGAATCCTAAAGTAAGCATAATTATGGGCAGCGCATCGGACCTACCAATTATGGAAGAGGCTGCGAAGGTACTGAACGAGATGATGATTCCATTCGAGATGAATGCCCTATCGGCGCATCGTACACCCGATCAGGTTTTGGATTTTGCCCGCAATGCTCATACCCGTGGAATTAAGGTGATAATTGCCGGAGCTGGCGGAGCTGCTCATCTTCCAGGCGTTATTGCTGCATTAACTCCACTTCCAGTAATTGGAGTGCCAGTTAAATCGTCAAATTCAATTGATGGTTGGGATTCAATCCTCTCCATTCTTCAGATGCCTGCAGGAATTCCAGTAGCAACCGTAGCTCTGGATGGCGCTCGCAATGCGGGTATTCTTGCTATCCAGATTATTGGAACTGGCGAACCCGAGGTTCAAAAACAAATGATTGAGTTCAAGCAAAGTCTTGCCAAAAAGGTAATATCTGCAAATCAAGAATTATCTAAAGTTAAGTTTGAGTATAAAGTGAATTAGCATGATTTTTTGCAGATTGAAGCCTTTTGATTTTATCAATACAAGCAAACTTTTTCTACTCCCACTTCTTTTCCCCCTACTTTCATATTCATCAGAGCCCGATAAGCTTATTGGAGCTAGGGCTTCTGGTATGGGGAATAGCGCAATTGCCCTAACGGACTCTTGGTCGATGTTCAATAATCAGGCTGGTTTGGGATGGCAGCACGATTACTGGGCTGGTGTTTACCACGAGAATAGATATTTTGTAAAGGAGCTCAACTATAGCTCTTTGGGCGGTTGTATCCCAGTGAAACCAGGAACTTTTGGGGTTGCTATTACCCATTTTGGCTACAGCCAGTACAGCCAATCGAGATTTGGCCTTTCCTATGGAATGATGCTATCCAAGACAATTGCTGCTGGGGTTGGATTCAATTACCACACTGTGCAATTAGCGGGAGGATACGGCAGCTCGAATTGCCTAACCGCCGAAGGGGGAATCATTTATCAACCTCTCGAAAAAGTTGCGATTGGGGCTTATGCTTTTAACCCAACACATTCGTCGCTTGGGAGTAATCAGAATCTCAACACTTTTTTCGGTATTGGATTGGCTTACAGACCTTCCAGGTATGTTCTTATAACCCTCCAGGGTGACGATAACACCCAATCTAGCCCAGTTTTCAGAACGGGTCTTGAGTATTCACCCGCTAAAAACTTATATTTTAGGGCAGGGATGTCCTCGAATCCTATGTCGTTGGCATTTGGTCTTGGGTGGAAGGTAAAATCATTAGATTTCGATTTGGCATTCTCATACCACGAAGTTTTGGGATATACGCCGTACCTATCGGTTGCCTATACATTCAATAGCAAAACCAGCAAACAGGATAAGCCTGAGAAATGAGAATCAGATTAAAAATAGAGAAGATTTGTACGCAAAGTCGCAAAGCCACAAAGAAATTGTTGTTTCCAACTGTGCTTCTCGGTGTATCTCAGTGTAACAATGTCATAACATATTGCACAGAGCAAAGCGTAAAGCTTCAGAGAAATCCTCTTCTTCGCGAACTTCGCGACTTTGCGTGAACTATTAACTCGAAACTAGCGTGAGCATATTTTCTTCCAAAAGGAACTACTACTAAGTTATGTGCCTGAATAGATACAAAATAGTATTTATACTGATTCTCCTTTTTGCTATGCAAAAGGTTTGGTCGCAGGGAGTTGTGGTTGATCCCCAGCAGCTAATATCCGATATCATTGAGGATATGTCATCAAAAACAGATCAGGAGATAGATTACACCCCAATTGTTGAGGATTTGACGTATCTACTCGAAAACCCTTTAAACATTAACCAGTGCAGCCTTGAGGATCTATCCAAATTGGCCTTTCTGTCCGATTTTCAGATAAAAAGCCTTTGGGATTACATTCAAACGAACGGAAATGTACTAAGCATCTATGAACTGCAGCTAGTATTTGGTTTTGAGAAGGCTGATATACAAAGAATCGTTCCGTTTATTAAAATTGGTAATCCTAACGATTTAGAGCCGCTTAAATATCTTTTAAGAAATGGCAGGCATGAGGTAAGCGTAAAATCAAGCACAATTCTCGAAAATCAGGCTGGTTATAAAAACCCTTCAACGCCCGAAGCATCAAGATACTTGGGGAGTAAATATTCACTTTATACCCGCTATAGTTTTCAGGCCAAGGATCGGATGGCGTTTGGATTGTTAGCAGAAAAGGATGCGGGCGAACAATTCTTTAAGGGTGCAAATCAGAAAGGATTCGATTACCTATCGGGCTATTTCACCCTTTCAAAAGTTGGGGTGATAAAGAAACTCGTTGTTGGCGATTTTGATGCAGAATTTGGGCAGGGATTAACATTTTGGAGCAATCTGTCCGCCGGGAAGTCATCCGACCCACTAGGCATACGAAAACGACCTCGTGGGTTGGTGAAGCACTCCTCGGCGAATGAAAATATATTCCTGAGAGGCGCAGGGGTGACCATTCCAATAAAAAAATTTGATTTTACAGTCTTCGGCTCATACAAAAAGATTGATGCAAGCCTTGATGACACTTTGATTGATGGTCAAAAATACTTTACCTCATTGCCCCAATCGGGGTTACACCGAACTCCAACCGAAATATCGAGCAAGGGCGCACTGGGCGAACTGATTGCCGGAGGTAACATATCCTACAAAGGGCGAAAGATAACTGGAGGAATAACCATCTCGCACGTTAGGGTTGATGGCGGTTTTAGAGTTGATAGTTCGCTGTACAAACTCTACAGTCCTTCACCCACAGGTAGAACAAATATTGGCTTTAACCTCCAGCGATATATTAAGAACCACCTCCTCTTTGGCGAAGTAACCCTCGAACCCAAAACCTCTGAACATGCCATGCTTATTGGTGGGCTATTCAAACTATCACCATTAGTAGAATTCTCGGTGCTTGGCAGGAGTTACACCAGAGGTTATACAAATATCTACACATCCGCATTTGCCGAGGGCAGCGGGGCGTACAACGAGAAGGGCATATTTACAGGCATTACCCTGTTTCCCATTAAGCGGTTAACCCTATCGGGGTATATCGATATCTTCTCATTCCCATGGCTGAAGTATAGGGTAAATGCGCCCTCCACAGGGCATGAGTACCTAGTGCAATCCGAATATCGCTTTAGCGCAACGTTTACAGGGCAGGTACGCTATAGAATAAAGAGTTCGGAGCAGAACTATATCTCAGAATGCGATAGGATGGTGGTTGTTATTCCCCAAAAATCACAATCCGCAAGGGTTCAGCTCACCTACGCTCCCGATAAGGGGTTAATGCTTCGAAGCCGTTTCGATTTTACAGAATTTAGCAACGATAGCACAGGGCGGGAGCGTGGATATGCCCTTTCGCAGGATATTGGCTACACCCACCCAAAATACCCGATTACCGTATCGTTTCGGTTCGCAATATTCGACACCCCCTCGTGGAACACCCGAATTTACAGCTACGAGAGCGATATGCTCTACACCTTTTCCGTTCCCGCCTACTCATCCAAGGGAATCCGTACCTACATAATGCTAGCCTATAGCCCAACAAGCCGCATCGATTGCTGGCTACGCTGGTCACAAACCTACTACTCCGACGTTAAAGAAATAGGCCAAGGCCTCGACCTAATCAACGGCAACCAAAAGAATGATTTGAGGGTGATGGTAAGGGTGAGGTTTTAGGGGGTGGGTTTTATCTATTATAGGGAGATAGGAGAAAAACTATTCTTGGATGATTAGTAATAATTTATTAGATTTGAGAATAGACTTTACAAAAAAGCGTGGTTTGGTTTCTGTTGTTATATATATAAAGAAAGTTTTTGTGGGTGACAAAAAAGTTATGATTCACCATAAAAACGCCAATAATGATACTATGCTAACAGAAACGAGGAAGAGAGAATTTCTAATGATTAAGTGAAATTAATATACATTTGTAATTGATTTTTAACTTATGCACGAACACAAAAAAATTGACATCCCCGTAATTGATGCTTTTATCAAAAAGTTCGCTGAAATGTATTTGGAGCAGCGTTCTCAAACACAATTTGATTACAGTGGGATCGATGAACAAGTGTTATATAAAAATCTTGGATTTGGTACTGACGCATTAAAACAGATAATTAAAAAAAATGCTACTCCTATTGATAATAAAAGAGAGCAAGGTTTACATCCAAATGTGTTGAATGATATATATAGAAGTGATTTGGGCGAATTATTAATGACCTATTATTTTGAAGAAAAATTGCTTGATGGAGAACGATTCATTATTCCATTAAAAAATATCACATTTAGAGAACGTGCAGAATTGCCCGGTAGAGGTCTTGATGCCATCGGATATAGAAAGGTAGATGATGCCAAGGTGGAAGTACTTTTAGGGGAGGCTAAAGTTTCCGCTGATAAAAAATCACCGCCACCAGTTGTTGATGCCACCGAGGATTCAATTTTTAATACACAGTTAAAACACAAGAATGAAACACCAATAGTTGTGCAAAGGTTATCGGATTATGCCCGTAGATTAAACTCAAATGATGCTGAGATTTTAGGTTTTGCAATAATTAGTATCGAACACAGGCTAGTAGATAACATCAGCATTACCTACGGTTGTACTTTAATCAGAGATCATACATGTGTGAATGAAGATTCCGATTTTGGAAAAATGAAAAAACACACAAAGGAATTTGAACCAGGGAAAGTGCATTTTTCCATTCTTTCCTTTAGCGATAAAAGTATAAATGAAACGGTTGATTTATTTTATCAAAAAGTACAAGAACTGATAGCAGGCTAATATGAGTAATATTATTAATACCATATTGCAAGAAGAAACTATCATTTCACTTCTTAGTGAAAGTGAAAAAGACTACATTTTTGATCAACTCAAACTTCCTTATAAATCTGAATTAAATGGGGGTGAGCTCCTGCGTCTTTCCTTCTTTTTGTCCAACGCAATTTTTTCATCGGAACAAGATATTTCAATTCTAACAAAAGAAGTTGCTTACAAACTTTTAAAAACATTTCATTTAGAATCTGATGAAAATGTCCAACAGTTTTTTGAAATATTTGGCATTGAAGGTGTCGATTCAGAAACACTTTATTATTTCTATTTGGCTAATATCGCTTTAAAAGCAGATAAACAAATCAGTATCCGAGTAGATTTAAAAGAATATAATCCTAATGCTGAGAAAAATTCGAATTGGAAATATAGGTTACTCAACAAAGCATTAGAAGCCTATATACTGTTAATTCGCAAGCACGATGGGTATTCAGATATCGAAAAAGCACTTTCAATTATCGAAACCTTAAAAAAGGAGCAGCTAGAATATGAAGAAATATATTTAAAACAATTTTCTACTGCAAATGAAGTAAGCGAGGCCTATGTATTGCTTTCTATATATCATTTGTCAAAAGCTGTTGTCGAAACCGCAACATATCTGAAAAATGGTTATGATTACAAAGAGAGGTTGGATGCAGTTATTCGGCAGCACATTGATATTGCAAAAAAAACAGCAAAGGGACATCCAAGATTGGTTAGTGTTTTCAATATTTTTGAGTTTGGATTAAATGCTATATACAAAAATGCAATTTGGACTTCAACAAAATTCAATGACAAAATTAAGTTGCTTTGTAAAAGGAAAGCTAAATTAGGTATTTTAGAACTCTTACCCTCTCAAAGGGAAGCATTATCAAAAAATTTATTGGATGTCGCTTCAAATGTTACAGTTTTGCAAATGCCTACAAGTGCAGGGAAAACACTTTTGGCAGAATTCAATATTATTGTTACAAAGGCGTTAAGATCGGATGCAAAGATTGTTTACATTGTACCCTCTAGAGCGTTAGTAAATCAAATATATTTTGATTTAAAATCAGATTTAGAACCGCTTGATTTTGTAATTGAAAAAACATCTTCTGCAATTGAAATAGACCCAACAGAAGATTCATTCTTAAGTGGAGGCGAAAAAATAGATATTCTTGTCTCAACTCCCGAAAAATTAGATTTGTTAATAAGAAGAAAGCACCCATCAGTAGAGGATGTTTCAATGTTTATTCTTGATGAAGCCCACACTATTCAAAATGGAGAACGAGGGGCTAAATTGGAATTGTTATTAGCAATTTTAAGGAGGGAAAGACCAAATGCAAAGTATATGTTATTGTCGCCTTTTATAAAAAATGCAGATGATGTAATTACCGAATGGCTTGGAGGAGGAAATTCCATTGCTATTGATTGGAAACCTTCTGAAAAGTTGATTTTGGGAATAAATACTATGATAAGCAGAACAAAAGATGAGATACATATTGAAGTTCTTCCCTCACCTTATGAATCAATAAAGCCGATTGAAAAAACAATTATAATAAATCCCTATCGGATAGAAAGTACAGGGACAAAAGATAAAATCCTCGAATTCTCAATTAAGCATTTTTCAGAGGAAGAAAAAACATTTTTGGTATTGTGCTATGGAAAAGGAACAGCCAATACCAGAGCTGAATTTATTTATAATAAAGTAAGTAAATATTGCGTTCATGATGATGTTAAACTTGTCAAGAAGTTTATTGAAGATGAAGTCGGAAGACAAACAACTTTGTCAAAGGTGATTGAAAAAGGTATTGTTACACACCATTCAGGAATGTCAGATGAGACAAAATTATTAGTTGAACATTTGATTAGAGAAAAACAAATAAAGTTTGTCTGTGCAACAACAACAATAGCCGAAGGGGTAAATTTTCCTGTTTCAACGGTTTTCTTTGATGATTACAGAAAAGGGAGAGACAATAAACTTGATGCAAACGACTTTTGGAATATTGCAGGAAGAGCAGGAAGAACATTAGTTGATAACTACGGAAAAATTATTCTGCCTTTTAACAGTCCTACAAATATTAGAAGTGCAAGAGATTTAATTAACGATAGTGCAAATGTGTTAACAAGTGTGTTGGCAGAACTTTTTGAAAATGCTGATACCATAGAACGGAAATTGAAAGAAGTTAATGGATTGTCTGATTTGTTCAGGGACTATTCAAACTCATTATCTCCACTAATACAATATTTCGTGCACTTGCTTACTGTTGGCGAGAATGAATATTATGCTTCAGAAATAGAAGACCTTTTTAAAGACTCTTTAGAGTATTACTTACTTGATACCGTAGAAAAAAAGAGAAAATTCATTTCCATCTGCAAATCAATCTATTTGCATATTCAATCAAAATATCAAGACAAAGGAGTATTGAAATTTGCAGATAAAACCGGGTTTTCTGTTCCTTCTGTTTTAAGAGTTATGACAGCGGCCTCTCAAGATAAGGATATTAAAGATTTAAAGTCTTGGTCAAAAGAACAACTTTTTAATTCTGGAAATCCAGACAATCTTGCAGAAAAAATAAGAGTGATTGCAGCTTTGCGAGAGACAAAATTAGGAATGGAATCAACTAATACCCCGTTTAATGCAGAGCTATATGCTAGAATAATTATTGATTGGGTAAAAGGGAAAAAACTCGGAAGTATATCCGATTTGCATCCTGCATTTAATTCTCAAGGTAAGGATGAAAAAGAGACTGAAAAAAGAATGACTGAATTCGTTAAAAAAATGAATGATATTCGCTTTAAAGCCTCATGGGGATTAAGCGCACTAGAAGGAATTGTCAGGGGAAATGAAGAAATAAAAGATTCACATATCCCTTCATTAGTCTATTTTGGGGTAGATAATGAAAAGGCATTGGCATTTAGAATGATTGGAGTACCAAGAGCGTTGTCTTTTTCTTTACAAAACATCTTGTATAAAAACTTAAATCAATATTCATATAGAGATTTGAGAAAAAGAGTAAATAATTTGACTAATTCAGATTGGGATGGTCTAAAACCTTCAAACTCTTCATTGAGTGGAATGGAATGGAAAAGAATATCAGAAATATTAGTAAAATAAAGAACAATATTCACCCCGTTCACTAAAGGCTGCAAGTAAAAAACAAAAATTATTAAGTTTGGCATAGGTTAGCGGAGCGTGCCTGTGTCGTTCTATTGTATCAGGCTACGCCTGCAAATGGCAGGTAAATTCACAGGCTTGTTTTTCGAAATAATTAAGGGTCTTGAAAATTTTGTATACTTAGGATTAGAAGAAAACAATAATTGCTTTAATCATGAAAACAATAAATGTTTCAGTATCAGACCTTGAATTCGATAAGTTCGGTTTAAAGTCAAGCCTTTCATTTTCTGACTTTTTGGATATTGTAAGCAAAGAGTTGTCGAAACAAAGACTTAATGAGAGCTTGAAACTTGCAGAAAAATTTGGACTTTCAGGAATGACAATGGATGAAATCACTAAAGAAGTTAAAGCGGTTAGAAAAAATGCAAAAAATCGTAGTTGACACCAATGTTCTTGTTTCTGCGCTAATTCAACGTAGTTACCCTTATCACATTGTTCAAGAATTATTCCCCGCTAGGCAAAGTCTGCGACTTTGTCTTTTTTAAATAGCGGTTTTTAACCGCTCAAATTCAAAAAAATAAGCCATCCTTCGTTCTCCCTACCAAATCAACATTTCAGATTTTAAAATTATATTTGAGAAAATTATGATTAAATGACTGGATTGAATAAGCATATTGACACTTTTTACTCTAAGATTTTAGAATTACTAAAAACAGCCCATAAAACAGTTCTTCAATCAGTTAATACCACTATGTTTATAACCTATTTTGAGATTGGGCGGTTGATAGTTGAGGAAGAGCAAAAAGGTGAAGAAAAAGCGAAATATGGACAGAACTTGATTAATGATTTGTCCAAAAGACTTTCGGATGAATTTGGGAAAGGGTTTTCATCAACTAATTTGAAACAGATGAGAAGTTTTTATTTAGTTTATATGAGTATCCGTTTAAATAACAAAATCAAACAATTGTACTGTCATTCCTGCGAATGCAGGAATCCCTTTGTTTATATCTAGATTCCGAGACTTCGCCCGGAATGACAACTAAGTTCGTTTATTGAAATTGTAATCTAAACGGATACTCATATTAGTTTATTCAAAAGGTCAGATGGCGTCTGACGATTTCAGTTGGTCGCATTATTTAAAGCCCCGCTAGCCAAAGTCTACGACTTTGGCTTTTTAAACAGCGGTCTTGTGACCACGCTAATTCAAAACTAAAAATGTACAAATAAAAAAGGGTGCCGCTTTTCAGAACACCCTTCTTTTTATCGTTTTAAATGTTACTCAACCCACTTCTTAACATCCTCCATGGAAGGATTCTGTAGGCCAAGTTTATTCTTCTTATTAAAACCGCAAATATCATTAAAGAGTTTTCCTGGTGCAACATTGGATAATGAGGCAACTGTTGTAAAACTCATCTTCTGAAGTACTGGAACCCATTCCGCAGGAATACCCTTTGCGGTGTAAGCCTCATCGGAATCCTTAACAGCCTTCTTCTCTGGGCGCATCTGTGGGAAAAATAGCACATCCTGAATGGATGGTTGGTTGGTCATAAACATGGTCAACCTATCAATGCCAATACCCATACCTGAGCAGGTTGGCATACCATGCTCCAGCGCACGAACAAAATCCATATCAATGAACATCGCCTCGTTATCGCCTTTCTCACTTAATTTAAGCTGCTCTTGGAATCGCTCTAGCTGATCGATTGGATCGTTTAATTCGCTGTATGCGTTGCAAAGCTCCTTGCCATTAACCATCAGTTCGAATCGCTCGGTTAGCTCTGGATTACTCCTATGGCGTTTACACAGCGGCGACATCTCAATGGGGTAATCCATTATAAATGTTGGCTGGATAAAGTTATGCTCGCACTTCTCCCCAAAAATGGTATCAATCAGTTTGCCCTTACCCATTGTATTATCAACATCAATGCCTAAATCCTTGCAAACCTTATGTAGTGCCTCTTCTCCCATTCCGCTAATATCAATCCCTGTGTACTCCTTAATAGCATCAATCATTGTGATACGGCGGTAAGGGCGTTTAAAATCAATCTCATTTTCGCCAACAGTTACCTTGGTTTTTCCGTGAAGAGCCATGGCTACACGCTCAATCATCTCCTCGGTAAAATCCATCATCCAGAAATAATCCTTGTAAGCAACGTAAATCTCCATAACGGTAAATTCTGGGTTATGAGTTCTGTCCATACCCTCGTTACGGAAATCCTTAGAGAACTCGTATACCCCTGCAAACCCGCCGACAATTAAACGTTTTAGGTAAAGCTCATTGGCAATACGCCGGTATAATGGGATATCAAGAGCATTATGATGTGTGATGAATGGTCGTGCCGCTGCTCCGCCAGGAATAGGCTGTAGAATCGGCGTTTCAACCTCTATATACCCTTTCGAATTATAGAAATCTCTGAGGGTATTCATTAACTTGGTTCTTTTGATGAATACATCACGAACCTGTGGATTAACAATTAAATCTACATAACGCTGACGATAACGCTGCTCTGGATCGGAGAACGCATCGAATACCTGACCATCTTTCTCCTTCACAATTGGAAGGGGTTTTATTGATTTCGATAGTAGTTTTAGTTCCTGTGCATGAACCGATTCCTCGCCCATCTGGGTACGAAATACAAAGCCCTTTACGCCAACTATATCTCCAATATCTAGAAGTCTCTTAAAAACAGTATTGTATAGGGTTTTATCTTCACCGGGGCAAATATCATCACGTTTCACATAAATCTGAATCTTACCTTTCTCATCTTGAAGTTCGAAGAAGGATGCGCTACCCATAATACGGCGTGCCATAATTCTACCGGCAACAACAACCTCGGTTTTATCCTCACACATCTTTTCGAAATTTGCGATGATATCGGATGAAAGATGCGATACTGGGAATTGTGCTGCAGGGTAAGGGTCAATACCCAACTTCCTTAATTCGTCAAGCGATTGACGGCGGATTATCTCCTGCTCGTTTAGTTCTAAACTATTCATTTTTAAAATAATTAGCCCGCAAATATACCAAAAGGAAAGAGAATAGAGAAAAAGAAGATGTAAGAAGTTAGTCGGATGTTATCAGAATTAAAACAGAAGTTAATCGGAAGTTAGTCGGAAAAATGATTATGGGGGAATATTTAGATTTGATCGTTGACTTTTGTTTGGTGATTTTATAATGCAATAGTTCAGTAAATTCTTAATCAATCTTTTTAAATTATTGATTTGGTATAATTTGGTGCTTTTGAGTTTTGGTGGCTAAAAAACATTAAAAGCCACTAAATCACCAAGTCACAAAAATCCACTAAAAAGATTACTGAACTATTGATAATGATAAGGTGACTTAAAAGCGCACCTTATCAATTTACCAATCTATTTAGGTAGATAATCGTTAGGATTTACCCTTTCACCATTCTTAATTACCTCGTAATGTAAGTGTGATCCTGTTGAAATACCTGAACTTCCAACATAGCCAATAACTTGACCTTTCTCCAGGGTTTCGCCAACCTTTACCGAAATACTTTTCAGATGAGCATAAAAAGTAGAAAACATATTGTTATGCTTAATCAATATATAATTACCCTTCTTAGAATCGAATGTAGCCTCAACAACTGTTCCTTTTGCCGTACTCATTATCTCCTCGCCTTCCTTTGCTGCTAAATCGATACCGTAGTGAAAATCCTTTTTCTTAGAAACAGGATTTACCCACTCGCCATAATTAGCGGTCATCTTCACACTCTTTTTATTAATTGGGTAAATGGATGGTTGATACTCATCGGAGTCTACACTTGCAATGTTACTCTGAGTCAATGGCGATTTGTATTTGTTGGTTGTAAATGCAAATAGTAACATGCAAACAAGTGGCAATGCCAAAAAGTAAACTCCCAAATATTTTAAAGATGTTTTATTTTTAGTGATCATAGTAATTCGCTTTTTAATTGTTTTATAATAAAATTGACTGGTAAGAACACCCAAACTCACAATCTGTATCTGTTTTAACATGCAATCGAGATAATTTTCGATTCGATTATTATTTTTAATTACATACGAATCGGCAAGATACTCGTGTTGAAGTTTGAGCGAACTTTTGTAAAGAGGAACAAAAGGGTTAAACCAAAGTAATATTGAGGCTATTTCGGTTAAAATTAAATCGAACCAATGGGCTTGCCTAACATGCGCCATCTCATGTTCAATGATCATTGGGTTGCTTTCAGTTATCGGTAAAAAAATCATGTTAAAAAACGAAAAAGGGATTACTGAATCCGTTTTTACAATTCTGAACATGCCTAACCGATAATTTTCTGCTTTGCCCTTTGCCAAAATAACCCTGGAAATGGAAAGTAAAAGTTTCAAAAGCAATACTGATACTCCCAAAAAATAGATTATTGTTAGTATCAATGAATAGTTTATTGTATTTATACCATTCGATAGGTTTTGTGGTTGAAAAATTAAATACTCCGGTTCATCCGATACTATACCTGATATTGTTGAAAGTACAGAAGATGATTGAACCTTAAATATTGATAGCTTTAGAATTGGAATAGAAAAAGAGAGAAGAAGACCTGTTATAAGGTAAATTCTATTTAAGATAAAAAATGTACTCTGCTTTAATACCGCAATATAGAATACATATAATACTATAAGGCAAATAGATACCTTAAGCAGATACCAAAAGTAAATGATCATGATTACTTATTTGATTTAATACTCTTTATCTTCTCGTCAATTAACTTTTTTATCTCTTCCAACTCTGAAAGATTCAACTGTTCGTTTGCAAAACATGAAGCAAACTCAGGGGCAGAACCATTAAAATAATTATTAATTAATGATTTTACATGATTCTGAAAATATTCACCTTTCGCAATCAAAGGGAAATATTCGTGAATTTTTCCATATGAATTAAACCCGATAAACCCCTTTTTCACCATAACCCGAATAACTGTAGAAACGGTTGTATAAGCAGGTTTCGGTTCGGGGAATTGATCCACAATATCTTTTAAGAAACCCTTTTTAATGTTCCATAGATATTGCATTACCTGTTCTT
The DNA here is from genome assembly GCA_013376985.1 of Bacteroidales bacterium. Taxonomy (GTDB): domain Bacteria; phylum Bacteroidota; class Bacteroidia; order Bacteroidales; family Tenuifilaceae; genus UBA8529. The sequence continues at coordinate 15,023 of JACABB010000023.1, read as the reverse complement.
CCGCTTTTGTTAGCTCTTTACTTTCCATGGAACAAATGTATAACTATTTTTATAGTCATACAACTATTTTTATAATTATTAATTTATTTTTTAACTTGTCGCTTAATTATCAATATAATATTACATATAAATTTAGTCATCGCTTTTTCATTCCTGTTCTTATTACAATCAAAATAGAATGTGCCATCTTAAATAAATAGTTGCTATAGTAACTCACTAAGCAGAAGTAGGAATAAATCTTTTTTAGAATGATTCTACTCTATTACCAAGATTAAACCATTTTTTTTTCGTTTTTTTGCATAAACTTTCCGTTAATGAATGCTCCAAGAAAACCCTCATGGCTTAAAATAAAATTACCAGGAGGTGAGGGTTATACAAGGGTAAGTAATATTGTAAAAAATCATAAGTTACATACAATTTGCAGCAGTGGAATGTGTCCTAATATAGGAGAATGCTGGGGGAATGGAACTGCAACCTTTATGATTTTGGGTGATACTTGTACCCGTTCGTGCGGATTCTGTGCAACAACCACAGGGAAGCCACTTCCACCCGATCCTCTTGAGCCTTTTAACGTTGCAATGTCAGTTAAACTGATGGAACTAAAGCACTGTGTAATCACCTCGGTTACCCGTGATGATCTTGTAGATCAGGGTGCAGCTCATTGGCGTGAAACTATCGTAGAAGTTAAGAAACATAACCCAAATACTAGGGTTGAAGTTTTAATCCCCGATTTTAGTGGCAAACTTGAGTTACTAGATATCTTCCTTGAGTCGAAACCTCATGTAATTGGGCATAACCTAGAAACGGTAGAACGATTAACCCCGCTGGTTCGTACAAAGGCAAAATATCATACAAGTTTAAGCATTATAGAACATATAAATAAAACGGGACATATTGCTAAATCGGGTATCATGCTTGGGTTGGGTGAAACCAAGGAAGAGGTTTTACAGGTTTTGGATGATTTAATTGCAGTAGGCTGTAAGTATATTACAATTGGTCAGTACCTTCAACCACGTAACGGTAACTTAAAGGTTGATCGGTATGTTGAGCCTGAAGAGTTTGAGTTTTACAAAAAGGCTGCATTAGAAAAAGGTTTTTTATTTGCCGAATCTGGACCATTGGTTCGTTCATCGTACCACGCAGAGCAAGCTCATTTAAAAAACCAAAACAGCGGTTAACACTTTAACCGTTTTCATTGTTTGTATATAAATAAAGTCAATCATATAAATGCAACAAGTAATTTTTGAAGATATTGGATTAATCGATTATAAAAAGGCTTGGGATTATCAGGAGGAACTTTTCGAGAAGGTGATGCAACAAAAAATGACCGCAACAGGTGATTTGCACTACCTCCTTTTCTGCGAGCATCCACATGTGTATACACTCGGCAAAAGTGGCGAGAGATCCAATTTGCTCATCAGCGAAGAGATGCTCAGGCAAATCAATGCCACATATTACAAGATCAATAGAGGAGGTGATATTACCTACCATGGCCCTGGGCAAATAGTTATATACCCAATTCTCAATCTGGAAGCATTTGGAATTTCCCTAAAAGAATATGTTCATAAACTTGAGGAAATAATAATTCGTTTCCTTGAGAGTTATTCTATAAAGTCTAGTAGACTTCAAGGAGCAACTGGTGTTTGGCTTGATGTTGGAGTTAAAGGCAAAGAGCGTAAAATTTGTGCTATTGGTGTTAGGGCAAGTCGCTTTGTTACTATGCATGGATTGGCTTTCAACATCAATACAAACATAGATTATTTTGGTTATATAAACCCTTGCGGTTTTATGGATAAAGGGGTAACATCGTTGCAACAGGAGACTGGGAGGCAAATTGACATGTTGGTTGTTAAGAATGACCTTGAAAAGTTGTTTGCTAGTGAATTTGACTTTAATTATAAAAAATAGAAATTGCTTCATCCTTTCGGTTTGAGTTTAGCTTTAAAAAACGTATTTTTAGAACATGGAAAAAAGGTGGGTATATAAGGATAAGGGAAACCCTGACACTATCAATCATTTAGCAGAGGTGCTTGGGGTTGAACGAGTTCTTGCAACGCTGTTGGTTCAGCGTGGAATATCAACCTACGATGAGGCAAAAAAATTCTTTCGGCCTTCCCTTGAAGATCTCTACGATCCATACCTAATGAAGGATATGCAAGCTGCTGTAGAACGCATAGAAAGAGCAATACGTGGCAATGAGAGAATTTTGGTTTATGGTGATTATGATGTAGATGGAACAACTGCTGTTGCACTTATCTACTCGTTCTTCCAGAAAAAATATTCAAAAATAGGATATTACATACCCGATAGGTACACTGAAGGGTATGGTATTTCCCTAAAAGGTATTGATTACGCTGCCGAGAATGGATATAGCCTAATAATTGCGCTTGATTGTGGCATTAAAGCCAACGAAAAAATAGCTTATGCCAATCTACGTAAAATCGATTTTATTATCTGCGATCACCATTTGCCAGGGGAGCTAATACCCCAAGCTGTTGCCGTTTTAGATCCTAAGCGTCTCGATTGTAAATACCCATTCAAAGAGCTTTCGGGATGCGGAGTCGGCTTTAAGTTACTTCAGGCCTATTGCCAGAAGAATAATATACCAATGGAGGAACTTTACCAATACCTCGATTTGGTTGCTGTTAGCATTGCATCCGATATTGTTCCTGTTATTGACGAGAATAGGGTACTATCGTTTTTCGGTTTACTAAAATTGAACGAAAACCCTAGCCGTGGGCTAAGATCAATTATAAAGATTGCGGGCATTGAAAAGCAGCAGATTGCGATTGATGATATCGTATTTAGAATTGGCCCAAGGATAAACGCTGCGGGTAGAATGGAGTCGGGAAAATCGGCAGTTGATCTTCTTTGTGCGGGCGATGATCTTGTTGCATTTGAGATGGGATCGGTAATAAATTCCTGTAATAACGATCGCAAAAACGTTGACCGTACCATTACCCACGAAGCACTTCGAATGATTGCATCCGATCCAAAAGCGCAACATAGAAATACAACGGTGCTTTTCAACCCATCATGGCATAAAGGGGTTGTAGGTATTGTAGCATCAAGGTTAATCGAAACATATTATAGGCCAACTGTTGTGCTTACCCAATCGGGAGATGTAGCCACTGGTTCTGCTCGCTCAGTTACTGGATTTGACTTATATCAGGCTATTGAGTCATGCTCTGATTTACTTGATAGTTTTGGAGGGCACATGTACGCAGCAGGCTTAACCATGAATGTTAGTAAAGTACAACAATTCATGGATAGATTTGAGGATATTGTTAGCAAAACTATCACCCCAGAACTATTAATCCCTCAAATTGATATTGATGCCATGCTGTCGCTTGATGATATTAACGATAAATTCTTTAGAATTCTCAAGCAGTTTCAACCTTTTGGCCCTGGTAACATGTCGCCAGTATTCGTTACCGAAAATGTTACTGATAATGGTGAGGGTCGCCTAGTTGGCCCTGATAAGGAACATATCAAACTATCCTTGGTTCATACCGATAAAACAAAATCCTATCCCGCTATAGCATTCCAACTTGCTGAGCATTACAGAACTATTCACGAAGGAAAACCCTTTGACGTTTGCTACACAATTACTGAAAATATTTTTAGAGGTGAAACGACTCTTCAAATTAGGGTAAAAGACATCAAGTTCGAGATGTACCAAACAGACAAATTCGATGAACCAAAAAAGAAAGAGAGTTATCTTCTTTGATATTCTATTTTAATCAATTATTGAATTTGGCTAAGAATGCCATTTCCTGTTTTGCTTCACTAAAACATTAATCTAAAGCCAAATACAGGGAGTTTTCCTTGCATAAAATCTAAATCTTCCGATCTCTTAAAGCCTAGTTTTTCATACATTTTCCAAGCCGTTTGCATAGCCATAGTTGTATGTATAACCATTTGAGGTTGCTTTTTATCTCTTGCTTTGTTAATACATTCAATGGTCAGGAGTTTACCAAGACCGTTTCCTCTCATTGAAGGATCGACTGCTAATAGCCTGAAGCCCGAAGCGTTCTTCTCCTGAGTTGCAGTACCTCCTGAGCCATAATACTGCATATCGCCGAAGTATACAACACATCCTCCAATTTTTCCTTCATCAGAAACCGCTACCAAAAGTTCCGCTTCAGGTTTCTTCGTTAACGCTCCAACATTGGCAAGCATTTTATAGTATTCTGGTTGTTCCGAAATTTTTGGAAATCCATCTAATTGTGAATAGACTAAAACCATTAGTTTTCCTATTTCTTCAAATTCGCTAGGTTTTGCATTACGCACTGTATAATCTTGATTATTCATAGTCGAGTATTTTAGTTTCTTTTTTAAGTAGATGAAGTTTATCGTTTGGAATTAGCAGTAGCACACAACCGTTTTATTTTGGTAATATAGTAAAGGTGGATAAAGACAACTATTCCTCATCAAATAAGAGTATCATAACTCAATGCACATTATTTTTTCAGTTCTTTTTAATACCGTCATTTGAGGCGGCGCATCTTTATCCACAAATCCGAGTTTATAATAAAGATTGTGAGCCTCACGCAAACTACTTGTTGTTTGCAGCCAAAGTTCTCTGGCATTGTTTTCCTTACATCTACTTATACAACGATTAATAAGCTTTGATGCAGCGCCAAGATTCCTATATTTTGGTTCAACAAAAAGTTTAGCAAATTCAAATGCCTCTTCATCTAACCTTTTTAGCGCAACACATCCAATGATTTCTTCCTTATACTGTGCATAAAACAGAAAACCTCCTTGCTGTAGGTAAGCAATGTCGGGGTTGTTGAGAGTAAATTTATCCTCCTCCTCTAGTTTACCTTTTAATAAACCTAACAGCCAGTGACCGGCTAATTCGTAGAAATGTTCTTTTAGACTGGGTCTATAATCTAAAATTACAACCTGCTTTTCGGTCTGACGACGGACACGCTCGTTTAAAGGGTCTTTGATCAACTCCGAATCAATTCTTTTCAGAATATTTATAATATCGGGGTGACCTGAAGTTAGAATGTTTTTTAACGAACTTGAAAATGAGAACCAGATTGGCCTTAGTTGTGATAAGAGTGCCTGACCTTTTTCGGATAACGAAATCAGCTTTGAACGTTTGTCGTTTGGGTTTGGAGAAATTTTAATTAACCCCTCATTGTTAAGCTCGTTAATAATGTTTTTTACTGTTATATGCGAGAATGCAATTTGATCGGTAATCTCCATCACCGTTTGAGATTGTTGCGATTTCGATAAAACATAGTAAACTGGAAACCAGCTGGATTTAAAACCAAGCCCAGATTCCTTGTAAGCCTTATCGCCATCAATTTGCATTTTCTCATAAATCCTACGAAATCTGGAGCCTCCCGCTAAAAAGCCAAGTTTTCCAATAACATCTTCCATATACATAATTTAATAAAAATACTTTTACAAAAGTATGAAATATCTTTTATATATTCAAGTAATATGACTTTTTAATTATGTGAATTATGGGTTTAAATATTAATCATTGCTCAAATTGATAATGTAGTTTTTAAAGTGAAGTTATTTAAAACACGAAAAGAAGGAAATACTGCGTTGTTGAGTTGATCTTTCCAACATTTGAACTCTCTTTTTATTGAGCGATATTATTAGAATAGCCCAAACAATTACAGCAAAAACGAGGACAATAATTTTCTTACTACTATTGCCACACTTACCATAAAACAGCAATAATTAAAACCCTATAAAAAAGTTTCAATGGCTCTAAAGCCTGCTGCAAATAACCTCTCCAGCCATACTCTTTGCCCAGTGCATAAAATATTAGCAAGATACCAGTAATAAATCCAAAATAATGTTGGTTATGCCCTTCGGAATTAGTCACCCCCGCAATCGTAAGACATAGAGTAATTAATGCTGCTGCCAATATGCTATATAATTTGTTAACTCCCCAGAATGATAATTTTTTGTCAACTTTACTTTTGAGAATATAATATACCACCAAAAGCCAATGGATGAACCTATGCCACGCAAAATACGATAAAACATACTCAAACCATAAGGTAACAGGAAATTTTCATCCATTCTTATAATTACTAATTGGAATGGGGTCAAAACTAAATAGAAACAATAAAAAAAATAATTAATTCCGTCCATTTAATCTTTTTGCTTGAAAAATTCTGATTTGCAGTCATGACTATTATCTATTTAATTTTTAATAAAAACTATCCTGCCGCTTGAGGCCAGAGTAGTCCATTGCATTTGCCGTTTTAGCGGCTGCATCAAGAACTTGAGTTGTATAAAGCATTATAGCGACACCCGTAGGGGGGAATTTATTGTACCCAAAATAAACAAACGGGGTAGGTGATTTTTTATCAGCAATGTGAATATCTGTTATGGCAAAGAAAGACGTTTCCGTCCAGAAGAATTGGGAGGCAATGTCGAAAACCTATCACATGATAAATTTCTAAAAACTTGCAATATGTTTAGCATAAGCAAGCAAACGTTTTTTATTGCATTATTCTCTTAATTTTTCAATAAACTTTGCATTTACCCAATAAATATCGCTTAGATTTCGATTATTATATCTGGCAAAAAAGTAATACTTATTATCGGGACTTACATAAGATCCATATTCAGTCCCATCTGTATTAATCTTCGATCCTAGATTTATCGGATTAGTCCAATGACCGCCCTTATTATAACTTATATATTGATCCTCTTTGCCAAAGCCGCCCGAACGAACCGAAGAAAAAATAATATAGCTTTCGTCAGGTGCAATATATTGATCGTAAGCCCCATCTGCTCCGTTAATGTGTGAGTTTATTATTGCATCAAGTTTTTCAACTGTAGAATAACGTCCATTTTCATATTTAGAACGGTATATATTGTATTCACCTCCACGGTTGGAGCAAAAATAAAGTGTTCCATCCAAAGTGACTGTAGGATGATACTGTTCTGCATCCACATTTATTGGTGAGTTAAGTATTTCAGGGGCTGCCCAAGATTGATTTATCCGATTCGATACCCAAATAGAAGCATATCTGACAAAAAAAATTTTTTTTCCATCAGGAGAAAAAAAAGGTTCTTTCTCACGCTGATTAGCAACAATAAAACTTGCTGTTTCAAATTCAGACCAATGACCATTAACTTGCTTTGAATATAAGATTGTAGGCACTTCATTTACTCTGGTTCCAATTAAGCACTCCTTACCGTCTGGTGATAAAGTTATTTTCAAATCACTTCTATTAGGCATAGAAGTTACAATTGGAGTAAAAATAATTGCTGAATCACCCGGAGAATTTTGTCCAAAATAATCAATTTGTAAATCGCTATTTTGCTGTCCAAATAAAGATTTAGAAATAAATGCTAACATTATAAAGCAGGTTTTTCTTATCATAATTTTCATTTTATAGAATCTTTTTATGCTTGTTAACTCGTTATAAATCAAATTAAAGATACGGCAGAATATCTAAAAACAAATATAAAAGCACAACTATGTTTTGATTCATTCTCAAATATAAAAATTTATCATTTATCATCAAAGGGCTACTAAAACCTCATTAGTACCATGATTAGGTTAATCTCTTTAGAGTGGTAATTTTACAACTATCGTAGCCACCAATCGATACGACTTGTTGGTTTATATGCGAGTATGATGTTTTTGTATTTTGAATTAGCATGATTATTGAATTGTTGCTTATAAACGACGAGGTCACAGGTTTCGTATAGCGGGAAAACCTCCTTAATACTGTTTGCTGGATTTAATGTCTGTTTTTTCATTTTGTTTGCTTTTTATATGACCTATTTTAGAACAAAACAGGGGTGTATAATGCTATAAAAAAGAAAAGACAATCAAACGATTGTCTTTTCTTTATAAGCACTAGTTAACTATTTTTTAGGTCTTTCGTATTGGCAGCACTTTGGCAGCGATGAGTAGGTTTTGTCATCAGCCTTCATTGCATCGGTATCATGTCCAACCTTTGTAACAGCTGTTTGAATCTTTTCCAAGTTTGTTTTGGCAGGATCGTAGGTAACCTCTAGCATCGAGGTTTCTTTATCCCAGTTTGCTTTAGTTACCCCATCAACTGATTTAGCTGCTTTATCGATGCGCTTTTCGCACGAACCACAATTCCCATAAACCTTTACCTTTTCGGTTTTCAGGTTTTGTGCCATTAAACCCATTCCAAAGGCCAAAACCATTGTTAGTGTAATAAATATTTTACGTTTCATGTTAATTTGTTTTTAGTAAATTAATAAATAGATGTATTTAACAACAGTTCGATCCTAGTATTGTTTTTGGTTTAATTTGAATTTAACATTATTTATAAATTCGATAGAATATCAATCACATATCCAATTCTTGCGCTGATATTTCTCGCAAAGCCGCTAAGTTCGCTAAGAAGAAAAAACTAAAAGTTTTTCCCTTTGCGCTAATTAATTGTTTCGTTACAAGTTTTTAATTTTCTTGCGACTTAGCGTGAGAGTTCTTTATAATATTGAGTAGTTACCTACCAGCTCTCCCACATAATATTATCCTTTCTAAACTTATCTTTTGGTTTGTCAACTCCGTTAGGGCAACCAATTGGTATAACATTAAGAGGGATAACTTTTTCGGGAATACCTAGAATTTCTTTAACAATTTGGACTCTTTCAGGACGAGGAAAAACGCCAGTCCAAACGGCACCTAAACCAATTGATTCGGCTGCTAGTAGAATATTTTGGGTAGCGGCCGAGCAATCCTGTATCCAGTAACCCTCTGGGCTATCCTGCCCAGAGGGTTCGGGTATACCACAAACAACAATTGCTGCTTTAGCTTTGAAAAGCATTTTGGCGTATGGTAATCCATTAGCCAACTGGTTTAGGGTACTCCTATTGGTAATCCCAATGAATGCCCATGGCTGCAAGTTCCGCGAAGAAGGAGCAGCCATTCCTGCACGCATCAACTCCTCGAGTTGCTCTTTTGTTACTTCTACACTTTCATCGTAAAGCCTAACGCTTTTACGAGTATAAATTGCTTTAAGCACAGGGTTGGATTCCATAGTTTTATCAGTTATTTTATGTTGCTATTTAACTTGAACTCGATATAAGAAACCACATTAACAATATAATAAACAATTATTTGTAAATACAATATTTATGGATGGAATGGTGGAAAAATGGAATATTGGAAAACAAGAGATTAGATTCTTGCTTATATCTTCCAATTTTGACTTCGTCGAACTCGCAAGCTCGGTTCCAGTTTTCCATTGATTCAAATAAAATAAATTGTTTGATATACAATTTAATACATTATTTCTTACATCGAACAGACGTTATTTATTAATAGGTTTCCGGCCATCTGCCCACAGGCAGCTCCAATATCTTGCCCTCGAGATTGACGAACAGATGCTAATATGCCATTTTTATCTAAACAGCTGATAAATGAGTTTAGTTCTAATTCACTAGGAGTATAGTATGGCGAACCGTTATGGCTATTCCAGCAAATAATGTTTAGGTGGCAGTTTACCCCTTTTAGCTGATCTATAATGCCCACGGCATGTTGCTGGTATAAATTTACTCCTCCTAAAGCAACATATTCGAATGATAATCTTAACGGTTTTTTTAGTGGGCTTTGTTTAATAAGATTTATGACCTCAGAGATAGGATTTGTGTTTTCAATAGGCATCAGTTCTTTTCGTTCAGCGCTAATTGGATTGTTTAGGCTGATTGCAAGGTTGCAGAAAGGGTTTTCCAAGAATTGTTTTAGGGGATCGAGTAATCCGACCGTTGAAATGGTAATATTTGATGCTCCAAATGCCAATCCCCACTGTGATGTGAAAATTTCAACAGCTTTTTTAACTTCAAAAAAATTATCAAAAGGCTCTCCCATTCCCATTATTACCAATCTATTCACATCTTTATAATCTGGTATACTATAGAATTGATTAACAATATCTAGCACTGAGAGATTTCCTTTAAATCCAATCTTGCCAGTTAAGCAAAACTTACATCCCATTCTACAGCCCGATTGCGATGAAATACAGAGTGTATTTCTCTTAGCACTTGGCATAAATACAGATTCGAATTGCTGCTCTGTATCATTGCTAAATAGATATTTTCGAGTTTTATCTTTTGATTCTGTTACCTTAGACGGTGGGTATTTCCCAATAGAATAAGAGGAGTCAAGAGATTTCCTTAGCGTATTGGAAATTGACTCAATTAAATCGAAGTTAAATTCATTTTTTTTGTATAACCATTTTGAAATCGCAATTGCTTGATCCGCTCGTCCACTGAGAGTTTGAACAATTTCTGTTATTTCAGGAAGAGTTTTCCCAAGGAGAGGGGGTTTCATAAGAATAAATATATATTATACGATTGATTTATAGCAAGAGGAATATGTCATAGTAACCGTTTATAAATTACAATCATGGAACACCCATATTTTGTTCATCGCCTTTTGTTTTAGTCTACAACATGGGTGTTTCATCGGGTTGATAAATTTCAAAAGCAAATTTATTATAAATAACTCAAGTTGCTAGATACTAGATGCTGATTTCTGGTTATTTGTTCGATATTTTGTTTGATACAAATTTTCACCTTTTACAATTAATGCCAAAATACTGTAAATCTTCAAACTAGCGACTTGTAACCAGCAACTAGTAATTTAGGTTAAATAGTAAAGTTAAACTAACGGTTTAGGCTTAAACAATGTTTTCAGGGAATTAATTAGGATAAAAAACTTTCTTTTACACCATAGCTACTGGGTCGATTTTATTTTTCTCAGAGCATTAATAGTTAGGCTCAGTAATAGTTGTACTATACTTGAGAGTCCAATTAATTATTAACTCAATGAACAAGTTGGAATATCAGTTTAACAACGGTTGATATTCTTTTTTTCTAATATCTTTCCCGAAAGTTATATTTAGAAACGACTATAAGTGTAAATACACAACTATTATTTACCTTAGCCCTTCAAAAAAACATCATAAAAATGATTGGCAAAAGCGTTCGGGAAAATTGTGTACTTAACCGTTTCACTTTATTTATCTGTTTTTTTATAGTGATTTTCATATGGACTGGATGCCATCGAAAAATTGGGGTGAAACCCGGAGAGCAACCTAAAACAAATACATCAAAATGTAAGTGTAAAAAAAAGAATGCTTTATATTCGAGTTGTTTTACAGTTAATCCATCTGAACACATATTAAATACTCATCAAAAAGTAAGTTGATTTATAAAAATTCTTATTTCATAATAAAATGGATAGTAAAAAAAGAGTGGCGGTAATTGGGAGCGGTAGCTGGGCAACTGCTATTGTTAAAATTCTTCATGAAAATTTACCTCGTGTGAATTGGTACATTCGTGAAAAAGAAATTATTGGACACTTAAAAAAACATCATCATAACCCTCAATTTCTTAGTTCTGTTCTTTTCGATACTTCGAGGTTGAGCATTAGCAATGATATCAACGAAATTGTTAGTAATTCGGATATACTAATTTTTGTTGTCCCATCGGCTTTTTTAAAGGCATGGCTTGAGCCACTTACTGAATCATTTGACAATAAGTATGTTGTTTCGGCCATTAAGGGGATTATTCCGCACGATAATACAACAATTGCTGAGTATTTTTTTAAAAATCACTCTGTACCGTTTGATAGACTTGGAATAATTAGCGGACCAAGCCATGCAGAGGAGGTTTCTCTCGAACGATTATCATATCTTACCTTTTCGTTTAAAGATAAGGATAAAGCAAAAGAGGTGGCTGCTCTTTTTGAACGTCATTATATTAAAACAGTAACGGGGACAGATATCTATGGAACTGAATATAGTACTGTTTTGAAGAATATTTTTGCTATTGCTGCGGGTATTGCTCATGGACTTGGCTATGGAGATAATTTTTTGGCAGTATTAACCAGTAATGCCCAACTTGAAATTCAAAGATTTCTTGATATAACATATCCAAGTAAAAGAAAAACAAGTACATCCGCATATCTTGGCGATCTCCTTGTTACCTGCTACTCTCAGTTTAGCCGAAATAGAACGTTTGGAACTATGATTGGTAAAGGATACTCCGTTAAATCGGCAATGCTTGAAATGAGTATGGTTGCTGAAGGGTATAATGCAACAGCATGTATTAAGGAGATTAATGAGAAATACAAAGTTAAGATGCCTATAACTGATGCTGTATATAATATTTTATATGAAAATATTTCTCCTGCAATTGAGATGAAACTTTTAACAGATAAACTTAAATAAAGAATAATTTCAAACATTTTTTATATGTCTAAACTATCAGTAGATATTAGCAACATTTACGAATTCGTAAGCAATAAACAGGTATTTGCATACAAAGAAGAGATGATACGTAATCAGGAACTTCTTGAAACAAAAACAGGTAAGGGTAATGAGTTTTTAGGATGGCTTAATTTGCCTTCATCAATAACTTCGGAAGAGTTAGGAAAAATAGATAATGTAGCAAAAGATCTGATCTCGAAGAGTGAAGTTGTTGTAGTTGTTGGAATCGGCGGATCTTACTTAGGCGCAAAAGCTGCTATTGAGGCGTTAAACAATAGTTTCGCAAGTCTGTGCAATAATAAAAATAACCCAATTGTACTTTTCGCAGGGCAAAATATCTGCGAGGATTACCATAAAGAATTGCTTGAGTTGCTGGATTCTCGTTCCTATTCAATTGTTGTTATTTCAAAATCAGGTACAACAACAGAACCTGCTATTGCATTCCGTTTGCTTAAGCAACATCTGGAGAAAAAGGTAGGAAAGGCTGAGGCATCGCAACGAATTGTTGCTATTACCGATAAATCCAAGGGAGCGCTAAGAAAACTGGCAGATCAGGAAGGGTATCGCACTTTCATTATTTCGGATGATATAGGAGGACGTTACTCCGTTCTAACACCTGTCGGTTTGCTGCCAATTGCCATTGCTGGTTTTAGCATTAGCGATATGATTGCTGGTGCAAGAGATGCCGAAAAGCATACAAGTGCTGATGTTCGATTCGATGAGAACCCTGCCTGTATTTATGCCGCTGCACGTAATGCTTTATATCGTAAGGGTAAGAATGTTGAGGTAATGGTGAACTATACTCCTAAACTTCATTTCCTAACTGAATGGTGGAAACAACTTTATGGTGAAAGTGAAGGCAAGGAGAATAAAGGAATTTTTCCAGCAGGCGTTGATTTTACATCCGATTTGCATTCAATGGGGCAGTATATTCAAGAAGGAGAGAGAATTCTTTTTGAAACGGTAATAAGTGTAGGTTCTCCTATTAAGAACCTAGTTATTCCTGATGATCCTGATAATCTCGATCAACTCAACTTCCTTTCGGGTAAACGTTACTCCGAAGTAAATAGAATGGCTGAGTTGGGGACAATATTGGCTCATATTGATGGGGGAGTTCCTAGTATTAAAATTACTATCCCTGAATTAAATCCATACTGGTTAGGATACACCATGTATTTCTTCGAGAGGGCTTGTGCCTTAAGTGGGTATACAATTAATGTTAACCCATTCGATCAGCCCGGAGTTGAGGAGTACAAAAAGAATATGTTTGCTTTACTTGGTAAGCCTGGGTTTGAGGCAAAGGGAAAAGAGTTGCGAAAAAGGCTAGGTGAGTTTTAATATTAAACCCCAAGGATTTTTTTGAATTCCACTTGGGGTTATTTTATAGATTAGAACATTGGATCCCAGGGTGGTGTCATCGTTGGGGTTTGTTCAAGCACTTTAAGAACGTCTGTTGGGAGGAATCTTTTCTGGATCACAAATCGAAACATATACTCGTTAAACCAATCATCGGTAAAAGTCAGGAATCCATCCTGACCACTGGTATTGCCCCAACTATTTTCAAATTGCCATTTGGTTGGCTTTTCGTTTTCATCTACATCAAAAGCAATCAAGGCCATGCCATGTGATGAGCCACTCTCATGAGTAAGAATTCGAGCTTTCTTATCCATCTGAAATTTTACTCCGTAAAGTGATTCGTAATCATAATTATCTAACGATAACAGGCCCTCTTTACTATCCAACTGTTGACCAACATCGCAGGAAGCATATAAGGGTTCATTTGCCTTTATTGAAGCCATGCAGAGTTGCTTAATAACATCGTTGGGAAGGTTGATATACTTCCAATTTACGCCCTCCTTGGTGTTTCTATAGTTTTCAATTTCAAAGTACTGATAGTATGGACGTGAAGGGTTATTCATAATCATCACATAATCATTGTAGTTGACTTCTGGAAGCATTTCATTTAGGAATGATAAAGGTGTATACTTCTTAGTATCACTGATTTTATCATCCTTATCCTGATAGCGCCACTCAAATTCAGTTGGAGGTTCTCCTAGGCTAAGACAAAGCATTCGGTATACATCGCCGAGCATTTTTACCTTTTCTTTTTTGAGTTCTTCTGGTTTTGACTTTTTGCTGGTAAGCATTTCTCTGATAGTGTAACCCTGCTCGCGAAGTTTACGATTGATCATTCTTAGCATCTGTGATGTGTTTGAACTACCATGGCTTTCGGGCATAATAGTTTTGGGTACTAATCCATATTTTTTTATTAAATTGATATATGAACTCCAAACCCCACCATCATCTACGGGCGTTTTAAAATACCATTCAACGTAACGATCGTCCCAAGGTTTAGAAGCCGTTGCAATAGTGTTTTCTAGGAAAAGATTTGCTTTTTCAAGGATATCCCAGAAATAGAGGTAACTTTCCGAAAATTCGAATGTGTTTAGAGCTAACCTATTGGATACTTTTTGACGAAAAGTATTTAAACTAGTAAACATCCAACACCTACCAGAATTTTTTTGATCCGTTATACCATTTACCTTAATTCTATACTTAAAAAAATGGTCAATTTTACCAATGTTATCGTGATTAACTACAAGGGTTTTAATATCATTATTGGTTAGTGCATTTGTAATAGCTTTTGTAGAAGCATCCTTGTTATTATATGTTTTACGAATTTGAGTAAGTTCATTGTTTCCAATGCTTCCATCTTGAGCAAATGAGGCTTAATGGACAAATTTAATGGTAATATCTTCTGAAATGTTTGTTGCT
>JACABB010000022.1 GCA_013376985.1 Bacteroidales bacterium | reverse complement strand
ACTCATAATAAATAGTTATCCGTTATACATTTCTAAACTTAAAAGTAATAACAATAATCAATTTTGCAAATGCTTTTTATATTTTATTATATATTATTGTTTGAGTTTATAGTAAAATCAAGGCACAAGACTATCATCTTCAAATCATCTTATTTTCAACCTATCAAATTATCTCCCACACAAATTACTATCATCCCGCCGAATTTTTTAACTTTGGGGAAGTTGTAACCATTTTAATACTTCTCTATGGATAATAAACTTTCTGTTGGTTGGAGGAAGCTGCTTGAGGGTTTCCCGTGGTTTGAGGGTGAGGGTAATTTTCCATTACCTGCATATTCAGAGTTTATGCCACCTCCAAGGGTTGGCTATAGTCCATACGGGGAGGTTGATTCATCAACTTTTAGGAGTAAAGATGAGTATGGCTGGTATATTCCTGAGCTGGAGGAGGAGCTTGAGCTAAAGCCCGGGCTAGAGCATATCTCAAAGCAGATAATGCACTATGTCGAGAAGTTGGGCAAAGGGATAACAGAATATCATATATCTGGACACAGTAGACAAAATCTTACAGATAATCCTTACTGGCCTCCAGAGCTGGCTGAACATGCGGGCAAACTGGAGCACGAACGCTTTGTTGCATTTCTAAGCCTTGCGCTCTCACGCACACAGGATGATAAGGGGCGTGTTCGTTGGACCCTTTTTGGGGGTAGCGAGCAAGGGCCTGAGAATACATTCTGGAAAAGCTTCTACACCTCTCCCACGGCTGAAATAGCCGAAAAGGAATCGTTATCATTTATTGCCAGCATTCTTAGGGATGCATATAGTGAGGTTGTAGATGATTGGGCAATGCTAAAAAACGCAGGTTTTAGAATACTTCCAAACGATTCATCAACCCCACTACCAAAATGGACAGGAGATTTTATTGTAAACAACCAATCATCTTATGAAGGAGTTCGATACCTGCTAACATTCCTTCCATTCTCAAATCTACCTGATACCGTTAAACAGCTATATCTCTCTGGAAAATTAGCTCTTCTACCCTTCCCAGGGAGTTTAGTATTCTGGGGGATGCCAACATATCGCAAATTGCGATATGAGCTACCAATGGCTATGCAAATTCCATTGCTTAAGCTGGTATCGAGGCATAGCGGGCATGGTGGGCTACGTGTGCCCCAATCGGGGTGGCTGCATGAGCATCGCCCGGGGAATCATAACGATATTCAGCACGATTTGGTGAATAACACCTACCATCGTACGCATCGCTGGCAGCGTGTTCATGTGCATGAGGATGAGCTCCTATCCCACCCTCGAGTTGCAAATCTCAACAAGGTGCTTTTTAGCACTGAGCTGGATTCAATGGGTTTGTACGATAAGCCAATGGTGCGGAATTGCCAGATTTGGACTCGTGATTTCAAGCTACTTATCGATGGGCCTAGAGCAAATTCGCACGCAATAGCCAAAGTGGAAACCACGCTTGGGCAAGGGGGGCTATTCGGTTACCGATTTATGTTTCCAGCAATGCGGGTTGGAAAGCATGAGGTTTACTGGCATCGTCCAGTGGTGGCTTACCATCTGCAGGAAACTGGCGAAACCAAAATTCTCTCAGAATCACTGCTAGGCTACATGGTTGCCTACGATGCTAATTCGCCCGATATAGCTAACCCCATTGAGCTATGGCCTAGGTTGCTGAGGCGGAAAACACACCTAATGGCAATTCACGATATCAACTGTAAACACGATCACTACCACCATCAAACGGCTTTTAATATTATCAACCTACTCGATCATTACGAAAAACTTGATTGCAAGCCGCTACCCTACGATTTTGCAAGACATCTTATAAGATTTGGTAAACACGCATCGTTGGAGCAATGGTTAGCCGATCTCCCAAATCACGCCAAAGATCCTGAAACTGGGAAGTTCCTTAAAAATGCCGTTGAGAAGGTGATTGAACCTGCTCTTAAGGCACGGCCACTCCCATACACGCTAACCTACGAGCAAACCGCTAAACGGGAGTTTGAGGAGGCTTGGTGGAACGATATCTACTATCTTGCGCATGGGAAATTTATTAATAAGGATAATGCCGATTGCATTCAGGATGAGGTTACGCTAAAGCATACAGCACACCATCATAGGGACTTGGAGCAATTGGGTGATTATTTGATTTCACGTCATCGTGAAGCTATTAGCAATGCGGGTATGGAAGGTAAAGCATTCTGCGGTGAGCTGCCATTCGGTTGGAATACCGATTTTGCTTTTGATGTATTCGGAGGATGGAAGCGCAACCACGAAGGGCATACGTATGAAAGGAATATCCTTGTGGTTATCCCTGGGAGAAATCGTAAGGAGGCCGTTGTTATGGGCGATCATTATGATACTGCCTACATGGAGGATATCTACGATACAGATCGAGGTGGTACTGGTGCACGAATTTCAGCTAATGGTGCAGACGATAACTATTCGGCTACCTCCACACTACTTCAGGCGGCATCAATATTCCTTAATATGTCGAAGAAGAATAAACTGGAAAGGGATATTTGGCTGATTCATCTCACTGGCGAGGAGTTCCCATCCGATTGTATGGGTGCACGCAACTTCTGCCAAGCGATAATTGAAAAGAATTTGAAACTCCATCTCGATAAGGATAATTCAATTGATCTTTCGGGAACTAAGATTGTGGGTGCTTTTGTAATGGATATGATTGGGCATAATAGGGATAACGCTAAAGATATCTTCCAGATATCACCCGGAAAAAGCCTACAATCGCTTAAAATTGCCCAACAGGCGCATATCGCCAATATGATTTGGAATGTTAGCACCCACGATTGGAATCGTAACCCTCAAAGGTTAAACACTACAAGGGGTAAACGTTCCACCGATGACAAAACGATACCCGAAATTGCACGGCATCTGCCGCTAAACGGCGAAGTGCGAACCAAATTCGATCCGTTCAGCTCCATCTACAATACCGATGGGCAAATATTCTCAGATTTAGGTTTGCCCATAGTCCTTTTTATGGAGAATTACGATCTGCATCGTACCGGCTACCACGATACTAAGGACACTATGGATAATATCGATTTGGATTACGGGGCTGCGCTAGCCGCAATTTGCATTGAAACAGTGGCTAGGGTGGCTGTTAACGAGTAGATTTTTTCAAGTTGCAAGTGACTAGTTGCAAGTTGCTAGTTTTGTGACTTACAATATTTGATTCCTTTTGCATTTAGTTTTATTAATGATAAAATTTTATGTCAAATAAATAACAAGATATCAGCAACCAGTATCTAGTAACTTGATCTAAACACCCATGAAGAAACTAATTATATCCCTAGCGCTTTTAGCAATTACCTCAACTGCAATTTGCCAGAGTAAGCAAAATATTCAGGCCAGTATTGAAGGGTACAAGCTAACCGATACCATTCAAATTGATGATTTGCTAAGAATTGGCGAACTATCGCTTAATACCAAAGAGTATTCTATTGTTAGTTTTGGTTTAGTATTTATGGGTGGCGTATTCCTTACAGAATTTAAAAGCAATTCCAACAAGCTAACCGATGAGATGAAGAACGCCCTTACCGATTTAAAAACCAAAAATATAAAGACGATAAAAATCTGTTTCGAGAATATTACTATTGCCATTCCTCCCAGCAAACGGAGTAATATTGGTGCGTTGATATATAGAGTGAAAATAAAATAGTTACAGAAATCAACTCAATAATTGTTGCCTCTTTTAAAACTCATAACCAACATCCAAATTGCTAAAAAGATTATTACAGATGTTAAGGAGCTCGGTATAACTTATATAATTTTATCCTTAAAATAAAAACTATGTTAAACTATGGACTTCTAACAGGGCTTCCTATTCTAATTCAAGTCCATTGCCTCATTAAATAACTCTGGTTTAGCAAAGACGACTACTAAATAGATTGAATAGACTCAACAGATGGCAGAATATAGAATGAACCCATATTTTAAATTCTCTCTCTCTTTGTTTTCGAACACACATCTACCCACACTAAAGATATAGGTAGATAACTGGGTAGTGAGTCTATTTAATACGTTCTCTAAAAATCAAATCTCACTTCACGATCTACTATTTTGATTATCTTTGAACTAAATATTATTAAAATTACCACCATACATTAAAAATTAATGTAAAAAAAGTAATTTTAGTACACATAATAATACCTTAACAAATATTTAAGAAATTTTTATAAATAACATTATAAAATACAGAAATGATTGATTAAATAACCGTTAATAAATATTTTATAAAATAAAACAATACTTATTAATAAATAATCCTTTAATTTTTAATAATTTAATACAAACGAAAATGACAAAAAGCATCATTACCAACCATCTGAATAAATTTGATTATAAGTATAGTGAGCAAGACGAAAAATTGACTGTAGAACTTGACTTTTCATTGCAAATAATCATCGATTTATCTGTAAATGAAAAAATTAAACTAAGCGACAATTTAAAGAGATCTAACATCTTAACAGGTCCATTCCAAATGAGTATAAAAGGTTCAATGATTTACAGTCTCATCCTTTTCTCTATTGGTGTATTGATATTTGTAGAAATATTGCAAATTAAAGATCCTGGTTTTCTGGTATTTTTTCCAATTGTTTTTTGTTGGAATTTTTATTGGGTGATCAATTACCTAATAAGAGCGGAAAACTTTAAAAAAGAAATAATTAATTTGACAAAATAGAAAACAACGCCTGCTAACGCACGTGTTTAAGCTATTTGGGTATAGGCGGTAGCGAGATTATTCATATAAATCCGCTATTTACGATTTATGATTTTGATTAAATTTGAGTTGAAAATTGCAAAAAGTACTATTATGCATTAAAATTTAATGTATAATAGTACTTTTTATATACATATAAATGAATTAACAACCATAATGAGTAACGCAAAACAATGGTTTACAAGTTTGTAGTATTTATTCAAGAAATAGAATACAAAAAACAGCAAACAGATAACCGCTAATCTTTAAAAAAGTAAAAAAGGTTTTAAATTTTTGATATGTATAATATTAGAATAGGAGGGTAAAATGAAATTAAAAACTGCTTTTCATGTCGCTTTATTTTCACTAACACTATTAGGTCTGCAATTAACTGCTCAAAATAGTATTGACAATTGGCCAAATTGGCGTGGACCAAATGTTGATGGTGTTTCGCCAAATGGAGTTCCACCAATAGAATGGAGTGAAACAAAAAACATCAAATGGAAAACGCCAATTCCGGGCAAAGGTATTGGAACGCCTGTAGTTTGGGGAAACCAAATTTTTATTACCACAGCCATTGAACTTGATAAAAAAGCAACGGATGAGGCGATAAAAAAACTAAAAAAAACCAGTTCTACTATGCTAAAGATAGTAGGCATGTCAGAAATAACTGAGAATTTTTTACAATTCGTAGTTTATTCAATTAACCGAAGCACTGGTGAAATTAATTGGAAAAAAATAATGCGTGAACAATATCCTCATGAAGGTATTAATAACAATGGTAGTTGGGCATCAGCATCATGTGTAACCGATGGGGAGCATGTAATTGCTTTTCTAGGATCGTATGGAATTTACTGCTTTGATATGGATGGAACCTTGATTTGGGAAAAAGATCTTGGCGACATGCAAATCAGAAACACTTTTGGCGAAGGAGCATCACCAGCCCTTTACAAGGGTAAATTAATCATTGTTTGGGATCATGAGGGACAATCAAAAATATATGTTTTAAATAAAAAAACAGGTGAAGAAATTTGGCAAAAAAATCGGGATGAAAAAACAACATGGGCCACTCCCGTAGTTGCTGAAATTGAAGGTAAAGCGCAAATAATAGTACCTAGTAATAATAAATCAATAGGCTATGATCTCGAAACGGGTAATGTAATATGGGAAATCAATGGATTAAAAGAAGATATTATTCCTTGCCCTGTATTTGATGGAGAAAGAACCTTTTTAATGACTGAACTAGGTATTCAGGCAATTAATTTAAAAATTGCAAAAGACAATCTAGAACATTCAAATGCTGTTATCTGGACTAAAGATAAAAACTCATCCTATGTTCCTTCTCCTCTACTAAAGGATGAAAAACTATATTATCTAAAAGGAAGCCGCGCACAATTAAGCTGTGTTGATGCAAAAAATGGAGAAATCTATTATGAAGCTTTAAAACTAGAAGAAATGACAAGCGTATACGCCTCCCCTGTTTGGGCAAATGGATATATTTATATCATCGACAGGAAGGGATCATGTTCAGTAATTAAAGATGGACCAGAGCTTAAAGTTATAGCTCTAAATAAACTTGATGATAATTTTGATGCATCGCCTGCAATTGTGGGGAATGAACTCCTATTAAGAGGATATAAAAGTTTATATTGTATTTCTAAATAGCAATAGTTCTTTCGATTTAACAACAGTTTCGGATTCCAACAAAACATAGCTAACTATTGATAATGGGAATAAATTACTGTTGCCAATATTCCAAGAGGTATGTTGGCAACAGTATGTCTATTTTCCACCATTGGAACCTCTTTATATCCAAAAAACGTGATTATATTACCATGTCAAAACATATAAACTACTAAATTTTAACTAAACTAGATGCGCAAATAGGCAAGTATTTAGTACTTTCGCTTCAATTTAACAGGTTTGACCCTCTCTCCTAACCAATGCTTTAAGCAGTATATCGGGCAATACTTGTGAAAAACAGAGTATCTAAATTATTTTGAAATGATTCTACCAATTGTATCATACGGACAAAGTGTTCTTAGACAAAAATGCGAAGAGATAGACCAAACCTACCCTGACCTGAACAAACTTATAGAGGATATGTGGGAAACGTTATACCCAGCCGATGGCAGCGGACTTGCTGCATCACAAGTTGGTCATCTGATAAAACTATTTATAGTTGATAGTAAAGAGGTATTTGACAGGATGGAGGCAGAGGAAAGGGTTGAATTTTTTGTTGGAGACAAGGGTATTAAGGAAACATTTATTAATGCTAAAATCACTAAGTATTCTGACGACTTATGGATTGAGGATGAAGGATGCTTGAGTATTCCAACATTATCCGAGGAAGTAACAAGATCATGGACAATTGAAATTGAATATTTCAATAAGGATTTTCAGAAACAGACAAAAACTTATTCAGGAACTACAGCAAGGATAATTCAACATGAATTTGATCATACTGAGGGTAAATTGTATATAGATTATGTAAATCCACTTAAAAGAAAATTACTTAATAGTAAACTAATTAAGATCTCTAAAGGAGAGATAAAAGCAAAATATAAAATGGTATATGGTAAATCCTAACTAGGGCTGCTGAGCGCTTACCAAAATAGATTCATCCATAAAATTCGTATTTACAATTGATTTTCACAGAGTTTTTACTAACTTACAAGTTAAAGTTGAGGGTATAATTTGCTCAATATCAATAGGTGAATTTGATTTGAACAATAAATCAGCCCAAGACATTAACCACTAACAAATTAAAACAATGGAAAATTCAACATTTTTTCTGACCTATCTACTCACATTCATGTTCTGCGTAGCAGTAACAATTGGTCTAATCTATTTGGTTAACAAGGGGCTTAAACGATTTTTTAAAGTGTTCAGCAATGACAGTGATCTCGCAAGATTTTTCGTCAAATTAACCAATATAATTATACTCCTTGGAGGAGTTGGTGCTGCCTTAAAAAACACTTACAATGTAGGCGAAAAGTCTAACTGGTTAACACTTATATGGGATTCTGCAGCACAAATACAGGAATCATTGGGTCGCCTATTCACTACATTAATAGTTTTAGCTATAACATTTTTTATTCTTCACCTAGTTGCTAGACTAATCAGAAAATGAAAAGTTGGACAGAATTTCATATCGCCATTGTTTATTTTGCGGGGCTGTTCATTGCGCTTACTACAAGCATTCTGGTTGTGTTATATCTACAACAATTTAAATCTGTCATTAAAAAATTAACCGAAAAATTTGACATCCTTTGGCATAGAGGTTTTATTTCAACCATTATTATTGCCGGATTATTAGGTGCAATGGCTGTATCTTTCAGGAACTGCAATGGGGAATACGACTATCTACTTAAATCGGAAAATGCAACTATTTCAAAAGGGCTTGAACAGGTTTCCAGCTCCTTTACTTACGTGTCATTAGTTTTAGGGCTATGGTTAATTATTTTTTTGATTTTATCGCTTACTAGAAATAAGAATAAAATGCCTAGTAATTAATTGGATATGAATCCTGCTATAGCCAGTTATTGAACTAAATTAGCGTTTTAGAATTAAAATTCCACAAAATTAAATGAGTAGTTTTTTAGCAAATCAACATTAAAGATTTTGCTAATTTAGCAACCAATTTATAATCTCACCAAATGAAGCAATATCTTTTACTAGCACTCTTCCTCGTAATAACGTCCACCTCCTATTCGCAAATTTTAACCGATGAAGAGACCAAATTATATAATCTAATTATGGAGTATCGGAAAGCGAATGGGCTTCCCAGCATCCCAATTTCTACATCACTTACCATTGTTGCTCAAAAACACGTTAAGGATTTACAAAATAATCACCCCGACAATGAGCCCTGCAACATGCACAGCTGGTCTGCCAAGGGTAATTGGACTCCTTGCTGTTACACGCCCGATCATGCTCAAGCGCAATGTATGTGGGATAAACCCAGAGAGTTAACATCATACAAAGGAAATGGTTTCGAAATTGCACATTGGTCTAGTAATAATGCCACCGCAGAAGGTGCTTTAGATGGTTGGAAGAATAGTTCAGGCCATAATGCCGTAATCCTTAATCAGGGTATATGGAACAGTAGCACATGGAATGCTATTGGTGTGGGTATTTACGAAAACTATGCAGTTGTGTGGTTTGGTGTAGAAAAAGATCAGGAAAGTAAGTTGAACAATCAAATACAAATAAATATGGAAAGCGTATCACCAAACATCTTTGTAAACGACATTAAAGAGACAATAGCATTTTACAAGATTCTAGGATTCAATGTAAATGCAGCCGTACCCGATGAGGAAAATCCAATATTTGTTTTAATGACCTGCGGCAGCACTACATTCATGTTCCAAACATTTGCCAGTCTTGGCAACGATTTACCTCAAATCAAAAGGCAAGACGGTGGTTCCCTGTTACTATACATTCAGATAAAAGGCATTAGATCGTTCTTTGAGACGATTAAGGATAAAGTCACCGTTTTAAAAGAGCTTGAAAAGACATTCTACGGCGCAACCGAGTTTTCAATTATTGATAATAATAGCTACATACTTACTTTTGCAGAAGATGAGAAATAGACTAATATAAGATAAGACCTTACTTCCATTAATATTGTAAATAAATGGGCTACTAACGGCCCATTTATTTTTTTATTTACCTCGTTATCATATTATTAAAATATATCAACATTTCTTCTCACAAAGGAGAAAAGGGTAATACTCTATAATATTTATCCTACAAAAAAATCTTCTATCTTAATGATTTATTAATAAGATTTGTGCTTGATTTATAGAATCTATAAAGTATTATTAAACGAAAAACGATTCTATGGATAACCAATTTTTGTATGTTTGTGTAAGCTAAAACAACAGCTGCCAAGGTAGTTTTTAAGCAGGCTTCTTAACTATAATTTTATGAGTCAGAGATTACGCATTTTTTTGTTCATTATTATCAGTTCGATATTTAATACGGTTCAAGGGCAGGTCACTTTTGTTATCGAATCGCTCCCCAATACAACCCCCGAAGAGGATAGCATATTTATTTGTGGTTCTTTTAACAATTGGAATACCCACGACGAGCATTATTTACTTCATCCCCAGCTAAATGGAAATTATTCCATCACCCTTCCTGCCGACACAGGAACTATCCAATTTAAATTTTTAAGAGGCGGAAATTGGATGAAGGTTGAAACTAGCGAGCGAAATGAATACTTACCCAATCGTGTATTTACCTATGGTAATGGCAAAACTGTTTATGTAAAAATATCAAACTGGCAGGATCTTGGCGGAGTTAAGCATTTTAACTATTTAATACTATTTCTATTTGCGGCAGCTTTTTATGGCTTAGCATTACTATTTCTGGTATATCGAATACAGAAATGCAATAGATCAAAATTCATTACTTTTCTTATATCTAACATTATTCTTCTAATTGCACTCTTAGGCAGTGTAATGTATAATATAACAAGCCTAATTTGGCAATCGCACATCGCAATGTTAGGTTATGTACTATTCTTTACTTGGGGTCCAACATTATTCATCTATATTGGCACATTACGCTTACATAAACTTCCAAAAAAAATCTTTATTCATTATTCGCCAACACTCTTTATCGCTTTGTTCGCAATATTAAGATACATCAACTTTAAACCCTTAATGTTTTTATCAAAAGAAATAAACCTTCATCTAACTTTAGGTAGTACCATTGTGCTACTTTTAGGAATTGGTGTAAATATTTATTATCATATTCGTACAATAAAGTATTTACAATTAGGTCAAAGAGCGAATGATGATAAAAGACCAATAGAAGTTCAATTAATCAATATCATCTTCATAACTAGCATCAGTGCTCTTCTTCTTTTATGCCTAAACATTCTATTCCTCACAGCAGAACTTTCATGGGTAGTACAGGTTAAATTCGAAATAGTTCTGATTATCCTATCGTTTATCATTTTTGCTGAGTTTTTTTACTACTGGAAATTCCCGGAAATACTTCGAGATAGGTTAGTTCAACATCCAATTAACGATGCTAGCAATTTAATAACCCAGTTAACTGAACTAATGCAAGTGTCCAAACCATTTAAAAATCCCGAACTTAATATTGCAGAACTATCGGACTTACTAAATACTAAGCCGCACATACTATCAAAAATGATAAACGAACACTACAATAAAAACTTCCGCGATTTCATTAACGAATACCGTGTAAAGGAGTTCATAGCCATGTCTATTTCCGAAGAATATAAAAACTACACATTCCTTGCATTAGCCCATGAGGTTGGATTTAACTCAAAATCAACATTTAATTTGGTTTTCAAAAAAAATACAGGACTCTCTCCCCGCGACTACATGAAACAAAAATTCAACATAATAAAGGATAAATAGCATTGATAAACTACTCCTCAAACAACTAATCTTTGCTCTTAAATCTCTTACCTAGCAACTTACAACTTAAGTTTACTAGATCATACTTCATCCTCAATCGTTTTTATAATCATCTTGTAGCAAATCAACGTCCTTTAGTTCGTCCTAAATTCTAAAATAATCCATATTTTCCGATGAAAGTTAGTCCTATTTTATAAACTAAGTCGTTTTATAATACAGTTATGGTTTAATATTGCAATGTAAATATTACATACCTAATAGATATTATAAACTAAACCTATTTAACATGAAAAAAAACAATTCTACCATTGTTAAAAAGATTTTCTCTGCATGGGTCATTGTACTGTTAACATCAATTGTAAGTATTGCCCAAAATGATGTTATGATGCAGGCTTTTTATTGGAATGTACCAGTTGATGAAGCCAATAAGAATGGAACTTGGTATACAAATTTAACTGGGAAAATGACTGAGCTAAAGAATGCAGGCTTTACCTCTTTATGGTCTCCCCCTCCTGCAAAAGGTAATTGGGGTATCGTTGACGTAGGATATGGCATTTATGATCAATATGATTTAGGTGCATATAACCAAAAGGGTTCAACCGAAACCCGCTATGGAAGCAAGGCCGAACTATTAAGTTTTCTTTCCGCAGCGCATGCTTCACCAAGAATAGATGTTTATGCTGATATCGTTCTTAACCACACTTATGGTAATTTTTCCGATGCCAGTGGTATTCAAAACGAAGAACCAAATGCTGGGCTCAAAGCTTATGTAAGAGCAGAACGTCTTCTCCCCTACCAAACAAGCGATATTAAATGGGTTATACCTAATGCCGCCGCTGGTGATTATTATATCCAAATTAAGGGTTATAATCTCGACTGGGCAGGTGTTGTAGGTGAAAGGGGTTATAATTTAAATGTAAACTGGCTAGGTTCTGCTGAAACCGATCCAGGTGAATGGGAATCCGAACCCAACAATGGCAATGGTAGTTTCAATACTATTACTGTAAGCGGAAGAACTAAAAGGGCTCATGCTGACTATAGTGGAGATATCGATGAGTACAAAATCACCTTAACGGCTACCTCCAATATTGTAATAAAACTTACAGCAATGAGAGAGGCATCCAATCCTTGGGCATGGGCATGGGCAGATCAAACCAGAGGCTATTACCCAGTAAATGTATGGTATAATAGTACCAACCTAGCGCTTACCACCTTAGAGGCACGCACACCAACTAAATCAACCTATGTAACTCATACTGGTACTGGTGAAGCAAACTTCCAATGGGGTTGGGCCGATTATCATCCAGTTGATGCTGCCGATTGGTTAGGTGGCGATGATGGTACCGATAATATTATCCCAAATCAAAGATGGTTCGGTAATGACTTTAATACATACAGCACTACCGTTCAAAGCAGAATGAATGCTTGGGGAACATGGCTAACAAATACTATTGGTTTTGATGGTTATCGTTTAGATTTTGTTAGAGGATTCCAAATACCATACGTTGCAAGTTGGATTAACAACCTACCTAAAATAGGTGGAACTACCCAAAGATGGATTGTTGGTGAATACTGGACAGAAAACAGGATGAGACTAAAACAATGGGTTGATGGTAATGCTTCCGCAGGTGCTACCGTTAATGTATTTGATTTCCCTCTAAGAGCCAAACTCCATGATATGTGTAATGGTAACGGTAGCAGTTTTGATATGAGATGGCTAGACCATGCAGGAATGGTTAGAGCCGATGATGGTTATGCCGTACCAGGAACTAAAGTTTGTACATTCCTAGACAACCACGATAATGCTAAAAACTCTGGGCAATGGGTAACAAAAGATTGGAAAATTGGATATGCATATATCTTAACCCACGAAGGTCGTCCATGCGTATTCTATAACCATTTCTACGCTGTTGCAGAACAAGATTGGGAAAATAGCAATCCTACCAATCAGGTAACTCCTCCTACTGCTTTAAAGGATGATATCAAAAAGTTAATGTTTGCCCGCAAAACCTATTTGGGTGGCGGATTAACAGTACTATCTGCTGATGGTAATCCCTACCCTGCTGCCGATGCATACAATGTTTATGTTGCCCGCAGAGCTGGTAATGGAACAAAGAGCGGAGCAATTGTTGTTATAAACAATAACGACACACAAACAAAAGGGCTATGGGTAGACAATTACACATCAGGATGGACAAACTGGGCTAATTTATGGCTAAAGAATGCTTTTACTGGCACACGTGTACAAGTTCAAGCCGACGGACGTGTTTGGGTTGAGGCTCCTGCTCGTGGATATTCAGTTTATGTATTAGAAACCGAATATGTTACATACGTTCCTTCGCCAGTTGCTAAATTCAACAATCCAACTTTAGATGAAAACAATCAGATTGATATGGCTGTATCACCAAACCCATCTAATGGCAATGTAAATATAAATATAACAATGCCCGAAGAACTTAGTGTTGATATTAACACATACAATTCTGCAGGTCAACTGGTAGCTAATGTATTTAAAGGCCAATTATTTACTGGTAAACAATCAATACAGTACAATACTAGCGATTTAAAACCTGGACTTTATCTATGTAAACTTGTTGCAAAGAATCAGGTTAAAGTTGTAAAACTGATGGTTAAATAAAATGTAAATCGATATCACTTTAAAAGAGGCCTTGCTGAAATATGTAAGGCCTCTTTTTTATTAATAGACGGTCTTGACTTGATTTAATGTGAATAAATATCAAACTAAAGAAATTTAAACAGTATCTAATTGTACTCCTAAAAACATTAAATTTGGGCTTCATAAAACAGCCTATTCCATGACAAACAACTTATCGCCAAAGCAAATTGAGATGATTAAAGGGTTTCAGAAAAGTGAAATCTCAGAATATCACATCTACACAAAACTATCGAAGGTTATTAAAGACCCCGAAAATGCCAAAATTCTAGAGCGTATTGGCAATGAGGAAAAAAACCATTACGAGATTTGGAAGAGCTACACCAACGAGGAGGTAAAACCTAACATGTTTAAGGTACGCTGGTACTGTTTTATATCACGTGTATTCGGGCTTACATTCGGTATTAAATTAATGGAAGGAGGCGAGAACAAAGCTCAAAAAACATACAACAGCATGTTAGCCGATATCCCAGAGGCCAAAAGGATAATGGATGAGGAGCATATCCACGAAAAAGAGCTGATTGGGATGATTGATGAGGAACTCCTCCAGTACGCTGGCTCTATAGTACTTGGGCTTAACGATGCCCTTGTTGAGCTTACAGGTGCTCTTGCCGGATTATCACTTGCCTTACAAAACACTAAGCTTATTGCAATGGCTGGGCTTATTACAGGTATCGCTGCATCGTTCTCTATGGCTGCATCGGATTATCTCTCAAAAAAAGCTGATAATACAGAAAAAGAACCATTACGTTCAGCAACCTATACAGGAATTGCATACATTATTACGGTTACGCTTTTAATACTACCCTATTTAATATTCCATCACTACCTACTTTGCTTAGGACTCACGCTGTTTACTGCAATTCTAATAATATTTGGATTCAACTACTATATATCCGTTGCTAAGGATCTTAACTTTAAACGCCGCTTCACCGAAATGGCACTGATAAGCCTAGGAGTATCGGCATTAACATTTGGCATTGGATTTTTGGTAAGGAATGCATTGGGTATTGACATTTAAAATCACGTCAGCTCAATGTAAGCTGTCATCCTGAGCGAAGCGAAGGATCTTATATATATTGAAACATAATAGATGCTTCACTCCGTTCAGCATGACAAGAAACAGTATGTTCTGGAAATCACACCCTCTTTCCTTAAATAACGATGAATTGTAATATGATTCCCTTGTCATCCTGTGCGGAGCGAAGGATCTAAGCATTATTTTGATTTAAGAACAAGGAACTATAATTTATGATGTATACATAATCATCTTGTTTCCAAAATCCTCTAAAATCTACATTCGCTGAGCCAGATTAAAATCGGATTCGTTTACTACTATTAGGATTTTTAATCCATTTAACTTTAATTTACTAAACCCTTTGAGAATCACAGAATGCCAAAAAAACATTTATTTGCTCATCCGTAGGGGTACAGCAACAGAAAAAAAGTTTTTGCCTCCGCCTTTAGATTTGCCAAATTCGCAAACTCCGTTCTAAGCAAAGTAAAAGATCTATTCACCTAAATATCAAATGATTGTTCTCAACGAATCCTTCGGATTTCACATCGTTCAGCATGACAAAGCAACAATCTGACACTATATTAGGATCAGTATGTTATGCTTACATTGAACTCACGTTAGAGCAAGAAACATCACATAGTTTTAGCCCTAAACAGGTTCAACGTGAATATTAACCTCAATATTTTGTATCCTCTGTTGAATCTCCTTTTCAATATTATCACAAGTATCATGTGCTTCTTTTAATTTGATATCAGCGGGCATCTCCAAATGCATTTCTGCAAATTTAAATTGACCAGATTTTCTCGTTTTTAAACTGTGAAATTGCAATTTATGGTCTACAATAACTTCTGTAATAATTTTAATTTCATCATCCGATAATGAAATGTCAAGCAAAGGATAAAAAGCATTTTTCAACAATGAATACGATTCTTTAAGAATAAGCAAGGCAACACAAAGAGCAATTATCGGGTCGAGTATATACCATTTAGTTAACCATATAAGCAATAATCCAATTGCAACTCCGAGAGAAGTATAAACATCGGTTTTTAGATGAAGGGCATCAGCTTCAAGAGCAATACTATCGGTTTTTTTCGCAATCTTATAAAGTTTTCTGGAAACATAAGTATTCACTATTGCCGATATTACCATTACCAATGAACCCAAACCAAGTGAATTTATTTGAGATTTCCCTTCGAGTTTATCAATAGCCTCGTAGATAATTATCCCAGCAGCAAAAAATATTAAAATTGCTTCAATAACCCCCGATACATTTTCATATTTTCCATGCCCATAAGGATGTTCCTTATCTGGTGGTGTATCCGAAATTCTCACTGAAAAATAAGCAATAACTGAAGCTATTAAATCAATTCCAGAGTGTATTGCTTCGGAAATAATACTTACTGAACCTCCCACAATCCCTATAGCAAGTTTCATTGCAATAAGAAATATATTGGAAAATATGGAAAGTCGTGCGGTTTTTACTTTTTCGTTCATATTAAAATTAAAAAAAACAAAAATAGTAAATAGCGGGCAATACTTTATTCCTGTCTATTCTTAAATCATCTTTTATACATTATTTTTTAAAATAGTATATATAGAAAACTGAGTGAGTACAAAGGTCTCTTTGTCATATTGGGAAACGGTTTCTATTCAATGAATTGTGTCTGATTTTAGGTATACTTTACATATTTAATTCATAAAACAAAAAACGTACTTTCATAATGTTTTTTTCTCACCCACCAATCTTTCCCTGTTCCTCAAAAAATAAAGTGGACAAAGGTGAGTTAGTTAAATTTCCCCATACTCAACTTGCCGATAGGAAAGTAATCACTACCTTGGTTTCGGATTAACAGGGAAAAAGTATCCCCTTCGTTCCAATGACAAACATTGGAACGACAATGCAAACAATGCAAATATCATGGTAACAAATAAAAAAATAGCTATCTTAATTGATGGAGACAATGCCGAAAGCAAACTAATTGAGCAGTTCATTGCCGAGGCTGGGCGCTTTGGGAGGGTAACAGTTAAAAGGATATACTGCGATTGGACGGATAACCGGATGAATAGCTGGAAAGCGGTAATTAATAAATTTGCCATTCGCCCCATCCAAAAATTCGCCTACACCACTGCAAAAAACTCTACCGATACCGCTTTGATAATTGATGCAATGGATTTACTCCATTCCAAACAGGTGGATGGGTTTTGTATCGTATCTAGCGATAGCGATTATACAGGGCTTGCTCATAGAATTCGAGAAGAAGGTCTGTTCATAATGGGAATTGGTAAATCACACACACCCGAAGCATTTGTAAAAGCCTGCGAAAACTTCACATTCTCCGAAATATTGCACCCAACCGAAGCGATTGAAACCAAAAGAATACCAAAAAAGGTAACCAAGAAAAAGGAGATAGAGAGCGAAATAAAGCCTGTTAAATTACCTGAGCAAAAGAAATCTGGTACAATCGATCTAAATGTTATAGGCTCACTTAAGGAATCGGGCATTATAAATATCAACCTGAAACAAATTGAATCGGCATATCAAATGATAATTGATATAGATACGGGACAAGCCCTACTTTCAAGATTCTCCGAAGCACTAAGAAAGGTTGACCCAACATTCGATCATAGAAACTTCGGTTACTCCTCTTTCAGGAAATTCTGCGAAGCACTTGAGCCCGATTACGAAACCGTTCTGCACGAGGATGGGCAGACGTTGTCGTTAAGAAAGAAAGAGTAGCGTTAAATATATTACCTAAAATGCTATTTATAGCAATTCTATAAGGATATTGAATAACGAATATCGATTTAAGACTTCTTAAATCAATATTCGTTACTCCTTGTTCTTAAATCTTCTTTTAAAATGATAATTCAAGTTATCCAAGAAACTACTTCTGATTCTTCCTCTCCAACTCCTTTAAATTCTCAAGTTTCTTCTTCTCAAGGAAACCTTTGATATCATAAAGATGCTCTTTCACCCTTTTGTTGCCAAACTCATAAACCTTACTTACTAATCCATCCAGAAAATCGCGGTCGTGAGAAACAAGGATGAGCGTTCCATCGTAATCCTTCAGAGCGCTCTTTAGAATATCCTTGGTTTTCATATCAAGGTGATTTGTAGGCTCATCTAGAATAAGTAGGTTTACTGGCTCAAGCAAAAGCTTTATCATAGCCAAACGGGTTCTCTCACCACCAGAAAGCACCTTTACCTTTTTTGAAGTATTATCGCCACCAAACATAAATGCACCAAGAATATCCTTTATTTTGGTACGAATATCACCCTTTGCAACATCATCAATGGTTTGGAAAACGGTTAGCTCTTCATCTAAAAGCGAAGCCTGATTCTGGGCAAAATAGCCAATCATAACATTATGACCAAGTGCAAGTTTACCCTCAAAATCAATCTCCCCCATAATTGCTTTCACAAGGGTTGACTTACCCTCACCATTCTTCCCAACAAAAGCAACCCTTTCCCCTCGCTCAATGGAAATTGTTACGTTTGAGAAAACATTATGATCTCCATAACTCTTCGATAAACCCTCTGCAATTATAGGCCAACTTCCCGATCGTGGCGATGGGGGAAATTTTAACCTAAGTGCTGATGTATCCTCCTCATCAACCTCAACCAATTCGAGTTTATCAAGCATTTTAACCCTCGATTGAACCTGAAGAGTTTTGGAATATGTTCCCTTGAATCGTTCAATAAACTCTTGCGTTTCAGCAATCATCTTCTGTTGCTCATCGAACTGTTTTTGCTGCTGCCCTCTCCGCTCCTTTCTTAGCTCAAGGTAACTGGAATAGTTTACCTTATAATCGTAAATTCGTCCCATTGTCAGCTCAATGGTACGTGTGGTAATATTATCGACAAAAGCACGGTCGTGAGAGATAACGATAACAGCTTTAGCACTACTTATCAAAAAATCCTCCAGCCATTGTACCGACTCAATATCCATATGATTTGTAGGCTCATCCAAAAGAATTAGATCGGGCTTCTGAAGCAGTATCTTAGCTAGCTCAATTCGCATTCGCCATCCACCGCTGAACTCATTGGTTGAGCGAGTAAAATCTTCACGAAGAAATCCTAATCCCAAAAGAATCTTTTCAACCTCTGCATCAAAATTGATATCCTCAATAGAATAGTACTTTTCGCTAAGGGCTGATACCTGTTCAATCAGCTTATAGTAGCTATCGGATTCATAATCAGTTCGTGTAGCCAGTTGGTTATTAAGGTTCTCAATCTCTTGCTTCATCTCAAAGATTTTTGCAAAAGCTTGAGATGCCTCTTCGAAAACGGTTCGTTTATTCTCAGTAATTAAATGTTGTGGTAGATAGGCAATCACAGCATCCTTAGGTGCTGATACTCGACCGCGGGTTGCTGTTCGCTCGCCTGCAATAATCTTAAGAAGAGTCGATTTTCCTGCACCATTCTTACCCATCAGCGCAATTCGATCCTTCTCATTTATCGAAAAACCAATATCCTTAAAAAGTGTTGTTCCGCCAAATTCTAATGTTAACCCGTCTACTGAAATCATATATATCCTTATGAATTAATTCAAACTAAAAATCATTGAAAGTGTCTTGAGTATATTGATTAAGAACATTTTATTAAGCAAAGGGTTTTGATTTAGATAAATTTTACTATCCTCTAAAATTAGAGGCGCAAATATAAACTGATTATTTAAAATAGAGGTAGATTATTTTGCAAGTATCCTGCAATGTTAAAATTTGTATTGTAAGCAACTTGAATATTTATAATCCTAAAGTTTAATCATCTAATATCATGCAACTTAATTTGTATTCTCATTTGTTAAAATCTTTTAATCAGTTAAACAAATGATATACATCAACTGTTTTACAGGCATTCAAATCTATTCAGAAAGTACTTTTACAACGTTGTTTAGAATTATTTTAAATTAAAAACTAAATTCCATAAACCAATGAAAATCAAACTGCTATTTGCATCGTTCATCATTTTTGCAATAACAATTTCAATCTTTAGCTGTAAAAAAGAGGACAATCCAATCATACCAGTAATAACAACTACTGAAATAACAAATATTACGGACACATCAGCTACCACCGGAGGTAAGATTACTAGTACTGGAGGAGCAACTATCAAGTTAAAAGGTATTTGCATTGGATTATCGGAAAATCCTACCATTAACGATAGCCTTCCTACTGACAAATCAGCCTCAGATAATTTTGTTATCAATCTTAAAGGTTTAAAAGGTGGCGTTACCTACTATGTTCGTGCTTTTGCAACAAATAGCGTTGGGGTAGGTTATGGACAATCCATTTCATTTTCAACAGTTGTTAAAAATCAAACCATAACACTTGGAGCAGGATATGCAAATGATGTTTATTATAGCCTCAAAAATGGAGTAGTTGCAACCGTACCAAGAACTAACTGGGATATCGCATTTAGCGTTTCAACCCGTAGCTCTTCAATTATTATTAATGAAGCCAACGGTGCGGGTACTATTCTTAAATTATACCCCAAAACATGGACTTGGGCAGGTGCAATTGATACAACAGGTTATAGTACTTGGCCTAGATTAGCTAATTCTAATACTGATTGGGAAGTTGGAGCATTTAACGCTAATGCAACAGGTCATCCTAACTATGGCTGGGGCATATATAATGCAGTAAATCACAATATTGAAAATGCTGAAGGCGGAGTTTTATACATTATAAAACTTAGCAATGGAATTTTCAAAAAGATTTGGATTGAAACAAAGTTCTCATCACTACAGAAATATTCCTTCCGCTATGCCAATATTGATGGTTCTAGCCCTCAAATAGTTTCCAACATGAGTTTGGCTGGCTCAAAAGCAAACTACGGATATTACTCATTACAAAACAATCAACTTATAGCAAATCGCGAACCCGATGCAACAACTTGGGATTTACTATTTACAAAATGGGAAGATATAAGTAGTTCCAAACCATATATTGTAACTGGTGTATTGCAAAACATTGGTGTAAAAGCAATTGATTTAACAGTTTCGGATCCTACAAACATTACCTATACCGATAATCAATTCTCCTTGGATATTAATACTATTGGTTACGATTGGAAATCATTTAACGGCACCTCTTACGATGTTGCTACAAATAGAGTTTTTGTTGTTAAGAATGTTGCTGGAAAGGTTTACAAAATAATCTTCACCAGTTTTGCAGGCTCTTCAACTGGAGTACTAGCATTCACCATTAAAGAGTTATAAATATTACAGTCATTGGACAAATACAGTTGCAGGAATCAACTAATTGATTCCTGCAATTTATTAAAGTATCAAACCTAATAAATGGAATATTCCCAAGCATGTCAGCGATTACTATTTCAAACTTGAAAAATACCCTCATACTACTAATCTCACTTTTTATTGTTACCGTTAAGGTTAATGGTCAGAGTGGAAACGTAGTAATCATAGACTCCAAGAACAAGGAAACTATTCCCTTTGCCAATGTTTGCTTTGAAGAATTTGGATCAAATCTAAAGGTTTATAATATATCCGACAAGGACGGTGCTGTTAAAAATCCCTGTAAAAACAAGGCTTTGGTTTCAGTTTCTTTCGTTGGATATAAAACATATGTAGATACATTACAGCCAAACAAAAGCTACCAGATAGCACTTACACCTCAAGTCTTTGATTTAGATCAGGTGATTGTAACTGCTAATTTTACTCCTCAAAAAGCGGATAAATCAATCTATAACATTAAAGTTATCGATTCACGGAAAATCGAATTAAAAGCAGCATCAAACCTCTCGGATATACTTAAGGATGAAGTTAATTTTCAGGTCTCTTACGATCCTGCTCTTGGCAGTAGTCTTAAGCTAAAGGGATTATCGGGCAATAATGTTAAGATCTTAGTAGATGGTGTACCAGTAATTGGACGAATGGGCGGAAATATCGATTTAAGCCAGTTGAACCTGTATAATATAGACCATGTTGAAATTGTTGAAGGACCTATGTCGGTTGTTTATGGAAGTAATGCTCTTGCCGGAGCCATAAATATTATCACCAAAGAAAATCTTCATTCAAATTACACAGTTACTGCAAATACTTATTTAGAAAATTTGGGAACCTATAACTTCGATGGCATTGTTGCTTTCAAAAGTGGTAAAAATAATTTTTCGTTCTCGGGCGGTCGTAATTTTTTTAATGGGATTTACTTAGAAAACATTGATAAAAATCGCTCGCAAACGTGGAAACCCAAAGAGCAATATAATGGAGATTTTTACTACGTTTACAACCATGATAATTACAAAATCAAGTTTCAATCCTCATTTATGAATGAACGTTTGCTTGATAAAGGAGACCAACTAGCACCATCCTTTAGATATGCAACCGATAGCTGGTTTAAATCATTGCGATTTTCAAATCGTATAGAATACAATCTTAAAATTGGTAACGATTACTTCTTAAATGTTTGGGGCTCTCATTCGTTTTATGAAAGGAAAAAATTAACCTACCTTAAGGATTTTATAGATTCATCGTCGCAATTGGTTAACGATAACTCATCAAACGACACAACAAATTCCAACGCATTTGCATACAAACTAATTTTTGGAAATCAAAATCCCGATAAAATCTTCAACTTTGTATCTGGCATTGACCTAAATTACGAAACTGCTTCGGGAAAAAGAATTCTTGATGAAAAGCAATCCATGGGTGATTATGCAATCTTTACAAGCCTAATGTTCAATTTAGGAAAAAAACTAAGCATTCAACCAGGATTTAGGTATGCCTACAATACCAAATTTAATTCGCCCCCAGTTCCTTCCATCAATGTCAAATGGAATGCTCTTTCGTTCATGAATATCAGAGCATCATATACTAGAGGTTATAGAGCACCATCCCTTAAAGAGCTTTACATACTTTTTAAAGATGTTAATCACGATATCAGACCAAACGATACATTAAAGGCAGAAAGAGGAAACAACTTTGATCTCTCCTTCAGCTTCAATACCGATAAAGCCGATAAAATCCATTTCACCAATGTTGAGTTAAGCATGTTTTACAACCAAATTAATAATATCATTTACCTTGCACCAATTACTACCTCACCCGCAAGCACATTCTATAAATACATAAATATTAGCCACTTCAACACTTTTGGTGGACAGGTTGCATTTAAATATAGCTTCTACCCCCGGTTCGATTTTGGATTAGGATTTGGCGAAACAGGCACTTACGCCTCAACAGATAAAAAAAATCAAGAATTAGGAAAGTATAAATATGGAACTGATGCAAGCATAAACACATCCTATCTAATTCCAAAATTGGATGTAAAGGTTTACTTAAATTATAAGTATTCCGGAATAAAATTCAACCCTTCATTAGATTCCAATAATCAAATAGTATTCGGATCAATCAATCCATATAATACTATTGATATTTCACTAATGCGAAAGTTCCTTTCAAACAAACTAACCTTTTCCTGTGGAATAAAGAACCTTCTTGACAATAAGATAGTACTTAGCAAGGGTGTTACTGGCGATACCCCACATACAGGAGGCGATGGTAGCCCCGTTGGCTATGGTCGGGTTTTCTTTACATCAATAACTTATAATATCTTTAATTAATGATCAGGATTTTCATTATCATCTTTTCAGCATTTGCTTTAACAAGCTGCTTTGACGAAAATAGTTTTGTAATAAAACCCATACCTACTCCAGCAACTAATATTGAGGTTAAAATTCCATTCTCAATGTACGAATACCAAACCTTCTATAATCTAATGGATTCTGTTGTGGTATCACATAACAATTATGCCGATTGGGATTTAGGTTTTGAAGCATCATCATCGGGGTATCATATTATTTTGAATGCATCAAAATTCATGTATGCTGGCAATACTGGTATAACAGATTTTAATTCTGTTATTTCCAATACTGCTGCAACAATGATATTCGACAATTCAAATGGAAATCTCGATTCAACAGCGATAGGAAATTGGGCTGATTTCACCAATCCATCTAATCCTGTTTTCTTTAATAAAGTATATATCATAAATAGGGGCGTGAATGAGGATGGAATTTCTTTTGGTTATAAAAAGATTATTTTCGAAAAACTCGAGAACAATACCTATTACATTCACTTTGCAAATATTGATAACACAGACGAGCATTATTTCCAAATACCTAAAAACACATCGGTAAACTTTGTGCAATTCTCATTTGATAATGGAGGAAATTTAAACACGCAACAACCTGATAAGGATTTATGGGACTTATGCTTTACTAAATACTCATCTATACTACTTGATGATAATAAAGTACCTACACCCTATATTGTTCGTGGAGTGCTTATTAATAATGGTTTATCCGTTGCCAAAGACACTATTACTTCTTTTGCTTCAATCAATTTTAACAATATAAATAGTTACACATTCTCCACAAAAAAAGATGCTATTGGTTACGATTGGAAAATTTATAAAAACGACATATACTCCATTGTAGATCACTACTCCTATATTATAAAAGATAGGAATAACGTTTACTACAAGTTACGTTTTACTGGCTTCTACAACAGTATAAAGGGCGATCCTCACTATGGTATTAAAGGATATCCATCGTTCGAGTTTATCAAATTGAATAATCAACCAATTTAAACAATCAAAACACTCAACCTATATGAAAACAATTTCAATGATCGGCGCTTTTATTGTCACCCTTGCATTAATTTCATACTCAATTGCAGTATTCAATGAACGCAGAAAAAAACATATCACAAAAAAGATACTGACCTTTTTAACCATCGGTGTTATACTGGACATAACAGCAACAGCATGCATGATTATGGGCTCAACAAAATCACCATTTACCCTTCATGGTTCATTAGGCTACTCAGCACTTGCACTCATGCTTATTGACACAATCCTTATTTGGAGATTTTATAAAAACTATAGGCTGAACCTTGAAGTTCCAAAGGTTCTACATATTTACACATCCATAGCATATTTTTGGTGGATTATTGCTTACATTACTGGTAGTCTTTTGGTAATGATAAAATAATTATAATACCTGAATAATTTCACATTTATACTGATTATTAATATCTTACATGGATATCGTGAAAATATTTTAACACAAACCTAAAATCTTATTGATTTACTTGAATTTACATAAAAATAATGTCTACTTTTGTAAGAATTGAATTTTACATTTATTGACTAAATTACTCAATTAAACATGAACATTTTTGTAGGAAGTCTACCTTTTAAAATTGAAGAAGGTGATTTACAAGCAATCTTTGAAGAGTATGGTGAAGTTACTTCAGTAAGAATTATTACTGATAAATTTTCCGGAAGAAGCAAAGGTTTTGGCTTTATTGATATGCCAAACGATGAGGACGCAAAAAAAGCCATTGAACATTTAAATGGTGCTGAACTCGAAGGTCGTACTATCGTTGTTAACGAGTCTGAAGAAAGAAAGCCAAGAGAAGGCGGCAGCGGTGGATTTAACAGAGGCGGCGGTGGCGGCGGCTTCAACAGAGGTGGCGGCGGTGGCGGCTACAACAGAGACCGTGGTGAAGGTGGCTTCAACAGAGGCGGTGGCAGCGGTAACAAAAGAGGTGGTGGACACAGATCAAGTTACTAATAAAGCTGTTTAGGGTAGACTTCTAATAGTTTTTATTGGTCATCAAATCGAAATTAATAGGATTCAAAGATCTGTTAAAAATTAGAACGGTTTCATTTGCTTGAAACCGTTTTTTATTTATTCTATATGCCAGATTACATCATTGCGAACGCAGTGAAGCAATCCATCTGTTTTAATCATTAAAAGAGTCTATCAAATCATTCCATTCTGGATTAAGAGAATTTATTAACTCTATTTTTTTCTTCTCGAACCACCCTTTATCTGTTTTTCTCTTGCTATTGCATCTTCTATTCTATTAAAACCTTCAAAGTAAACTAGTTTATTTAAGTTGTATTTACTAGTAAATGAATCTGGAAAAATGCTCTCTTTATGTTCATATACCCTTTTAATCAAGTTGCTAGTAACTCCAGTATATAAAACTGTATTGTTTTTATTCGTCATGATGTAAGTATATCCACCATACTTCATATAGCAATTAAATTATAGGATTATACAAGTTAATTCTTATTAATCACTTCGCTATAAAAATGCCAATCAAAATATGGATGGCTTCGCAAAATACGCTCGCCATGACGGCACGTTCTGAGAATTTCGTCATTGCGAACCTCGTCCTTTGAGGTGAAGCAATCCTCCTGCCTTAAAAACGCTGGGATGGCTTCGCAAAGTACGCTGACCATGACAGGGCTAGTTTATCTATCAATACTCCAATCAATTTCCATTTTCCCTTGCGAACGCAATATCTCATTAGTTTTTGAGAAATGCTTACATCCAAAGAAGCCACGTGTAACCGATAACGGGGATGGATGCGGTGCGGTGAGAACAAAATGCTTTGTTTGATCTATAATTGACACCTTGGCCTGTGCATATGCCCCCCATAGCAGAAATACAACTCCTTTCTTATTCCCAGAAATAGCGGTAATAGCAGCATCGGTAAAAGTTTCCCAACCCTTTTTTTGGTGTGACCCTGCTTGATGAGCCCTTACGGTTAGCGTTGCATTTAAAAGCAGAACACCCTGCTTTGCCCACTTCTCCAAATTTCCATTCAATGGACTTGGCATTCCTAAATCAGATTGAATCTCTTTGAAGATATTAATAAGTGAAGGCGGTTTCTGGACTCCATTAGCAACTGAAAAGCACAGACCATGAGCCTGACCCGGTCCATGATAAGGATCTTGACCAAGTAAAACAACTTTAACGTCATTAAAAGGCGTATAATTAAAAGCATTGAAAATCATTGGTCCAGGAGGGTAAACAACATGTTTCTTCTTTTCCTCAACAAGAAACGCTTTTAAATTTGCGAAGTAATCCTGTTTAAATTCATCTTTCAAAGCCTCTTTCCAGCTCTCCTCCATTTGAGGGTTAATAGATGCATTCTGCTCCAAATTAGTCATGGTTATTTTTTGAGAATCGAATATATAGTTTTTTCTCCATAAAGATTATCGATAAATCATTAATGTTTTCAACATATGATGAGCCTAATGAATTTAGGCTTTTCTGTTTTTTGAATTCTTGCTGATATTTAAGTCTTTTGATTTAATAGTCCATTCTACATAAATTAATTTTACTTATCAAGATATACGATGTCTTACACTTAAGTACATTTACATCGAATAAAAAACGTATTAATCTCGTTTAAAAAAAACATAACGCACTTATAAAACGTTCATGTGATGTAAATCTTGAATATCAATAACTAAAATACTAGCGATCCGTTCGCTCAATAACGTAACCATTTGACAAATAACAAACTAATTTTCTTTCGAATGAAACAATCAGCCATGATTATTTTTCTAGTAATAGTATTAAGCATCTACTCATTAGCAAATACTTATATATACTTAAAGACCCGTTATGCTTTTGGTGATGTATTTCCAAAAAATCTAATTCTGAACTTAGCATTCTGGTTTGTTGTACTTGCTTATCCATTAGGAAGAATTCTTGAAAGAGTTTACAACTCGTCATTCTCCATTTTTATGGTGAAAATTGGTTCCTTCTGGATGGGTGCTATGCTATACCTAATCTTGCTCTTCCTTTTAGTAACCATATTTAAGGTTCTTAATCATTACATTGAATTCACACCTTACCTAGATTTTAAATTAAATCCACTATACAAAAAATGGGTGATAATATCTGTATATACTGTTGCATCGCTAATTTTGCTTTCGGGTTATATAAACGCTAGATTCCCTAGAGTTAGTAACTTTAAATTGAAATTCGAAAAAACATTCGAAAAAACAAATAAAACTCGAATTGTTGCCGTTTCAGATATCCACCTTGGCACATTGATTTCGACTAATAGATTGGAGCATTTAGTTAACTTAATAAATAAACAAAACCCTGACATAGTACTCTTTGCTGGAGATGTTTTTGATGAAGATATAGCTCCTGTTGTAAATAATGGTTTGGGCCGATATTTCGAAAAAATAAAATCTCGGTTAGGAGTGTTTGCCA
This sequence comes from Bacteroidales bacterium, assembly GCA_013376985.1. Lineage (GTDB taxonomy): Bacteria > Bacteroidota > Bacteroidia > Bacteroidales > Tenuifilaceae > UBA8529. The sequence goes on along the minus strand of JACABB010000022.1, from coordinate 63,406 downwards.
TACCCGGAAATCATGAATATTTTGGCGGCGTTGAGCCAAAACTAGCATATCTCCGTTCACATGGTATAATCGTTTTAAGGGATAGCACTGTGCTAATCGATAGTTCGTTTTATATAGTAGGTAGAGATGATCGCCAATCCAACTATACAACTGGAAAACAGCGGAAGAGCATTAGCGAACTAATTGAAAATGTAGATAAAAGCAAACCTATTATACTACTGGATCACCAACCATTCAAACTAAACGAATCTGCCAAAAATGGAATTGATCTTCAGATATCAGGACATACGCATCATGGTCAACTTTGGCCATTCAACTATATTACCAATGCCATATATGAACTAAGTAGTGGTTACAAAAAAATTGGAAATACCCATTTTATTGTCTCAAATGGTTATGGTACTTGGGGGCCACCTATAAGATTAGGTAATAGACCCGAAATACTGGTGATCGATTTTGACTAACACCAAAAAATTGATGATTATTCATAAACCTCTAATCAATTAAATATTATAGTTATTTTTACCCAAACACATAAATCAAAACTTATGAATAGACTGATAACCTCTCTCCTATTTCTATTGTTTATTGTAATTTCATTGGATTCAAAAGCATGTACCAATTATCTAGTAACCAAAGGCGCAACAACTGATGGTTCCACCATGGTTAGCTATGCTGCCGATTCTCATATCCGTTATGGTGAACTCTACTTTCGCCCTAGGGGCACTTGGCCTGTAGGAACTATGATAACTCTATATGACAGAGGTACAAATAAACCTTTAGGGCAAATTCCACAAGCCACTGAAACATATCAGGTTATTGGTTTCATGAACGAGTATCAGGTTGCAGTTGGTGAAACAACTTTTACCGGTCGCCACGAGTTAATCGATTCCACCGCAATTGTTGATTATGGTAGCTTGATGTTCTTAGCCCTTCAACGTTCAAAGACTGCGCGTGAAGCAATAAAAGTAATGGCTGAACTCGTTGAAAAATACGGCTATGCAAGTACTGGCGAATCTTTTTCCGTTGGAGATCCCAACGAGGTATGGATTTTCGAGATGATTGCTAAAAGAACCAATATGGCTACTGACAAGGATTCACAGAATTCAATTAATATTGATAGAGGCGCAGTTTGGGTTGCAATTCGCATCCCAAATGGATATGTCTCATCACATGCAAACCAAGCCAGAATAACAACTTTCCCTCTTGAAAATGGTAAGAATTCAATTAGCAGCAAAAATCTATCTCAAATTTTCAATCCAGAAGTTGAGATAGTATACGCTCAGGATGTTATAACCTATGCAAAAACAAAAGGCTACTATAATGGTAAGGATGAAGATTTCAGTTTCAGTGATACATATGCTCCATTGACCTTTGACGCAGCACGTTTCAGCGAGATGCGTGTTTGGGCATTCTTCAACCATATTAATGATGATATGAAGGTTTATTGGGATTATGTCACTGGTAAAAATTTGAAAAACCGTATGCCTTTATATATTAAGCCCAATAGGAAGTTAACGCCACAGGATCTTCAAGCGTTTAAGCGCGATCATCTTGAAGGAACAGAACTTGATATGAGTAAAGATATTGGAGCTGGACCTAATCATGCACCATACCGCTGGAGGCCGATGACATGGAGTTATAATGGTAAAACCTACCTAAATGAACGCACTACGGCTACTCAGCAAACGGGATTTTCGTTTATCGCCCAAATGCGTAATTGGCTTCCCAACCCAATTGGAGGTATTTTTTGGTTTGGCGTTGATGATGCAGCATCTACCGTTTACGTTCCAATTTATTGTTCAATTAATCATGTTCCCGAAACTTACGCTGAAGGTAATGGAAATATGTTGACCTATTCGCCAACATCAGCATTTTGGGTATTCAATAGGGTCGCAAATTTTGCATACATGAGGTACGATCTTATTATTCAGGATATAAAAAAGGTACAAAGCGAGTTGGAAACAAAGTTTGCAGCTTATACGCCAGCAATAGATGCTGCTGCTCAAAAACTATGGGAAACCAACCCACAGATTGCTAACGAATTTCTTACTGATTACTCTGTAAACATGGCTAACTATACAGTCAAACGCTGGCAGGAACTTAGTGATTGGTTACTTGTAAAATATATTGATGGAAACGTTAAAAAGGAAAAAGATGGCAAGTTCATCTATAATACATGGGGATTCCCAGTATCACCATCACAACCAGGTTATCCCGATTCTTGGAAAAAATCTGTTATAGATCAAACTGGTGATAAACTTTTAGTGCCAGAAGTAAAAAAATAACATCTTACTTTTTTTATATCATCAAAAGAAGAGGGTTTGCTTTGTGCTAAACCCTCTTCCTTTGATAAAATACGAATGTGTTATAAATCAAAAGTTAATACATACAAAATTAAATTCAAATTAAGAAGATAACCCCAAATAAGGATTATAAGCTAATTCCAATAAAATTTCTGATTAAGGGACAACAAAAAAAATCAACTATTTAACAAGCCAATCCTTAGCCTCCTCTATATTATTGAATGGTTTTACATTTAACGATGTAAATACATTTACGATATCCAAAAATGTTTTTTTTGCACCGCTAACACCTACAACTGCTGTTTTTTTTGTAATGCTCTGGGTTGATTTTGCAGATTTTTTTATCTCAGCAAAAACTCCTCCAAATACATAACTATTAGTTACATCAACCAGCATCAGCAAATCTATCTTCCCAGATGCTTTGACTTTTTCTCTAAAAACATTAGTGCTTTTTATCGCCTCAAGAAATTCTACCTCCTGCATTATATTTGAATAATCAATGAAATAGATTTCTTTCTCACGGTAATAAATAAATCTTCCACGCTCCATTTTGTCTGTTTTTTGAACGATTATCAAATAAACTCGCACAAGTTTACAAAAAATAACCTATATCTTAACTTAAAATACATTAAAAATTGATCGAAATTTATAAGGCTTGTTATATTAGGAACATACCAGCACATTAAAAACTATAAATTATCATTAATTTTTAAAATTTCATTATAACATAAATATCCGACAAACTCATAGCTACTCATATCTCAATGATTCTGAAGGATTTACCATGGCAGATTTTACTGTACGATAACTAATGGTGATTAATGCAATTGTTATTGCAATAATAAACCCTAAAATAAAGTCAAATATCGGCAAATCAATCCTATAGTAATAATTTTGCAACCAATTCTTTGATATAAAATATATAATTGGCCAAGCAATTAGTGTAGATATACTTACAAGAACAATAATCTCCTTGGAAATTAAGAAAAATAAACTTGATACTGTTGCGCCCATTGCTTTACGAACACCCATTTCCTTTGTACGTTGCTCAATAGTAAATGAGGTTAAACCAAACAGACCAAGTGAAGCAATTAGAATTGTTAAAAAAGTAAAGAGAACTGAAAGTGTTGCACTTTGCTTCTCTTCCCTATATAAACGTTCAAAATCTTTATCCATAAAGAAATACTGTAGCGGATCATTAAAAGTGAAATCCTTCCAGACTTTTTCTATCTCCTTAATCGTATTACTAGATGCACTGCTTGATAAGCGAATACTTAAGTACCCCCAATTATTATCTTCCTTTTTAAACTTGAAAAGATATGGTCCAACTTCGTTGCGAAGCGACTCAAAATGGAAATCACTAACTACGCCAATAATTGGCAAATAATCTGGTTTACTGGGATCATTGCTTGGATTTATAATTCTTGCAGCTAATGGTGTGTTTATATCAAATTTTTTCACTGCACGTTCATTAACCAAACAGGCATTTTTGTCGGTAGCATGAGATTCATCAAAATTTCTACCTGAACTCAACTTTATATCATAAGTTTCGAAAAAATCATAATCAACCCAAGCAGTTTGAAGCAGGTATGTTTCGCCACCTCTACCCTCCATCATATATCCATTATTGTTATTATTGTGACCGGGAACGGCAGTTGATGCCGATATTTTCATCACACCAGGTATCCTACCTATTGACTCCTTAAATGCTTTTACACGATTGCCAATTGCTTCAGCACGGCTAATAACTATTAATTGTTCTTTATTAAATCCTAAATTTTTATTCACCATATAATTTATTTGGTGAAACATAATTGTTGAACCAATAATAAGAATTATTGATATTGTGAATTGAAGGATTACTAAAACACTCCTAAGTTTCCCATTCTTCATACTGTTTCTTAGGGCTCCTTTAAGGACAACATATGGACTAAACGACGATAGATAAAAAGCCGGGTAACTACCTGCTAATAACCCTACAAAGACTGATAAAAGAATCAGTGAGGGAACAACAACCCAACTATCAAAAAAATTCAGTTCAAGACTAGTTTGCAAAAGGTTATTGAAAAAAGGCAAGGAGAATTTAATTATTAAAATGGCAAATATTAAAGAAATAAAGGTTAGAATAATTGATTCTGAGATAAATTGCCATATTAGCATCCCTCTGGATGAACCACTTACCTTTTTTATTCCTACCTCTTTGGCTCTTCGTGATGATTGAGCAGTTGAGAGGTTCATAAAGTTTATTGATGCAATTAAAATTATAAGAAATGCAATGCTTCCAAATATTAGTAAATATTTTGGATCATTCGGCGCTTTTGACTCTTGTTGAATGGCAGGATTTAGGTGAATAGCCGTTAATGGTTGCAAATACATCCTGTATTTATTGCCTTTTGAAAAAAAATCTTCAAGTGTAATCCCAAGATATTTCTGAATTTCTGCGCCAACATATTTTTTAATTAACCCAATAAGTTTAGTGTCAACCTGTTTTGGATCCGAATGTGGTTTTAAAAGGACATAGGTTCCAAAACTATTCGAAGTCCACTGGCTATCATTTGCTCTACCATTTGTAACAAATGAACCTATCATATTAGCATCAAGATGAGAATTTTTTGGGAAATCAACCATTACCCCAGTAACAGTATATAAAATTGAATCCGTCCCAATTTTTAATGCTTTACCAATAGGATCTTCTTTGCCAAAAATTTTATTTGAAGTTGATTTAGAAAGCACTAATTTATGAGGAGCATTTAAGACAGATTTCTTATCGCCACTTAATAAAGGGATTGAGAAAATATTAAAAAAAGATGAATCCGATTCAATAAATGCATTTTCCGTAAAACTCTTATCATTGTATTTTACAATTGTCTCTCCCCATGTATTGATTCTATTAATATCCTCAACTTCCGGGAGTTCTTTAAGCATAGTAGGGCCAATGGGCGCGCATGTACTCGATGCGTTCATCTCTTGCCCTCCAATTTTTCCGTTAAGTACAAGCTGATATATTCTATCTTTCTTCTCGTTAAATTGGTCGAAACTAAGCTCGTTAGCAATAAAAAGGGTTATTATTAAACTACAAGCAATACCAATTGATAAACCCACAATGTTAATAAAAACGTAGCCTTTCTGTCTATTCAAAGCACGCAGGCTATGTTTAAGTATATTTAAAATCATAGTTTATAGTTTTATACTCAACAAGACGATATAATTATCTTCTAAGTTACAAATTATCTGTTTTTTATCGCAAGAATCTTAAAAAAGGATACGATTAACTCAATGCTAATATAAGAGAAATGTTTAATTAGACAAAAGGGATAACGTTTAGGTTATCCCTTTTGTAATAATATTTTAAAATATTCATTTACAGTCGCTTAAATCCATTCTCGGTTAATGGAACAATCCCAAGGGGAACCTGTTCAATCATTACATTCGAAGTATCAAGACCATAAGCATTAACGCTATTCATCGAGAATTTTTTTACCACATCATAGGCATTCATAATAAATCGATCATATGTAGATAACTCTGTATCAACTGTAAGAACGCGATCTATTATAATAAATCTAAAATCTCCTGGTACGTTATGCTTGGCTAAAGAATAATACTTACTTGTAATATCTACCTCCCCGTTTTTAACCAAATCGGAAATAACATGGTTAAAAAATCTATTTATTCTCGGGTTTACCTTAAAGCCAATATTAAAATCTATTCGATATAATACATCCGCAATCAATGGTCTAACTTTATATTCCTTTGTATATGGCTCATCAGTAATATTAATATGTAAAAACCAGTATCTATCTGCTCTTTTGGGCTGTTTATTAAATATTGAGTAGATGACCTTTCTCTCAACATCTGTTGATTGCTCTGCACGAGTTATATAAACCAGATTTGTAGCATACCTTGGCAAGGTATTATCCTTTTGTACATCTTTAAAAAGATCTGTAAAGTCCGAAATTGGATAAAACTGAGTAAATTGCTTTTTAGTTAATCGTCCACGATTCCAAATAAACATTACAAAAAAGATAATACCCGCTAGAAGCAATGTAAACCATCCTCCTTTATTGAATTTGTGAAGGTTGGCGTATAAGAAAGTACCTTCAATGCAAGCATAGGTAATAACAAAAAGGATTATCATAGGTACTGAAACCCTTTTAATTTGCAAGTAACCAAGCATGAGAATGCTGGTCATAAGCATTGTAAGTGTAATTGATAATCCATATGCAGCCTCCATGTTTGAAGAGCTCTGGAAGAAAATAACTACAAAGGTGCAAGAAAAAAACAGTAACCAGTTTACGCTTGGAACATACATTTGACCCTTTAAACGACTTGGATACTTAATTCGTACTTTAGGCCAAAGGTTTAAGGTTATTGCCTCACTAACAATTGTATATGAGCCAGATATTAATGCCTGACTTGCAATTATTGCGGCAGCAGTTGCAAGCAATACCCCAGGAAGTATAAACCACTGAGGCATTATAGCAAAGAATGGATTAGGTAATGATGCCTTATCGCTATTCATTATTACCCACGCACCTTGACCTAGGTAGTTTAATATAAGAGATGCTTTAACAAAAATCCAACTTATTCTAATATTCATTAATCCACAATGACCCAAATCGGAATACATTGCCTCAGCTCCAGTTGTACAAAGGAAAACAGCACCTAAAATTAAAATTCCGCCTGGATGCTCAACAAGAAGTTTAATAGCATAGTATGGGTTAAAAGCGGTTAAAATCTTGGGGAAGAAAATCAATTGGCTGAATCCCAAAATTGCCAAGGTCAGAAACCATAAAACCATAATTGGTCCAAATGATTTACCTATAAACTCAGTTCCAAATTGCTGTAATAGAAATATAAAGGTAAGAATCATAAGTACAATTGGAATTACCGATATATTTGGATTTAGAATATTTAAACCCTCAACAGCAGAAACAACTGTTATGGAAGGGGTTATAACACCATCAGCCAAAAGCGTTGATGCTCCAATCATTGCAACAATATATACAAATCGTCTTTTTTTCCTGAGTAATGCAAATAATGCAAGAATTCCGCCCTCTCCCTTATTATCCGCTCTTAAAGTAATCCAAACATATTTTACTGTAGTTTGTAAGGTTAGAGTCCAAATAATACAGGAAATTGCACCAATAACCAAAGAAGAATCTCTTATACCCTCACCAATAATTGCTTTCATTACATATAACGGGGAAGTTCCAATATCCCCATACACAATACCTAATGTAATAATAATACCCGCTAAAGAGAGTTTTTTGTAAAACTTTTGATTCTCGCCTATTTCCATAAAAAATGTGTAAAAAATAACGTGCAAATTTATACGAGTTTTACATTAGTTATCATCAATTTATTAATTATTTTATAACTATTGATTAGTATTAGAAATAATAGGATGAGTATTGATTAGACATGTTCCAATTAATGCAATGAGTTAATATATTCTTCGTTTTTAAAGCATTTGTTCTTAAATAGTTAACCCTAGAAATTATTTATTGAATATCACCATCAGGTTTTTATCATTTGCTTACTATACTCCAACAACGAATAATTAATAAAATTGACTTCTGGGAAAACAGGAAATATCTATTTAACGTCAGTTCGGTGTAATAAACAATGTATTAATCTGTGTATCAGTCAAATTATTTCATTTGAAACAATGGAGTGCTAGAATAATGGAAAAATGGAAGAAAGAAGCAAAAATCTAACCCCATGTTATCCATTATTCCATCATTCCAACCATCCACATCATACTAAGCAATTATATATCTCTGTAAGTAAACACATTATCACATTTTTTATATCGAACTCACGTTATTTATTGTAATCTAAAACATCATCCAAGGCAGTGATTTTGAGGAAGAAACTATTCCCAAATAATTAAAAGGCTTCCTATTTTATTTTTACGATGCAGTCTCTGAATTTTGACGTTCTAACTTATCCCTATATTTTAAACAGTGCGGTTATCTCCTTTAACTGTTCCGATTGATATGCTAGTTTTGTAGAAGCATCAGCCAGTTCTTCCGACGATTGGGCATTTTGCTGGGTAATATTATTAAGTTGGCTTATTGCATTACTTACCTGTTGTGTCCCTTCCTGTTGTTCCACACCTAAAATCACTATCTGCTTAACCATATTTAATGTTTCCTCAATCTCAGGCACCAATTTTTGAATCTTTTGCTGAACTAATGATGTTATCTGAACACTCTGAAATGAATAATTACTTATCTCATTTGCTGCAATATGGCTTTTTTCAGCAAGCTTTTTCACCTCAGCAGCCACTACGGAAAAGCCTCTGCCGTACTCACCCGCTCTAGCTGCTTCTATTGCTGCATTTAGGGCAAGAATATTTGTTTGTCTTGATATTTGCTCAATTACACTAATTTTTTCGGCAATTAGTCTAATACTATTAATGCTTTCATGAGAACTATCTACAACTTCTTGTAAAGTTTTATTTACATTCAGATTTATTAGCTCAGTTTTTTTTGCATTGGAAGTATTCTGCTCAATCTTGGACACTATTTCGCTAATTGATAAAGAAACCTCTTCGGATAATGCTGCTTGATTGCTAGAATCATCTGCTAATTTTTTCGATAATAACTGAACACCATTACTTTCATCTACAAAAACTGATGATTCTTTATCAATACTAACCACAAATGTCTTAAGGTGATCGATCATTTTGTTTACTGAATCGGACATCATTCCAAATTCATCATTTGAATTGGAGCGAACTTTTACTCTAAGATTCCCAGCAGCAACTTCCCCAGATATATTTGTAATATTTTCAATAATTTTTAAAGATTTAGACAACATCAAATAAATGGCTAATAATGAGATAATAAGTAATATAACACCACTGCTAATAATCATAATACGATAATCGTTAATTTCTTTTGCAAGAACATCCGCATCAAAATCACAACCCAATACTGCTACTACTTTTCCTTTTGAATCCAAGATTGGCGCATAACTTGATACCATCCAGCCATATGTGTCGTTATAGGTAACTTCTGATGATGTAATTGTTTTATTATTGATACAGCCGTTAATATTAATCAAATCCGTACTTTTCCAGTTTGCCAATGAACCCATGACCGAATAATCCTTTGCATTAGGATCACCACCTTCAATTGCATAGATAGATTTATCACCTTTAAAATAGAATGTATACAGGTATTTCATCTTTGCTAAGTCTCTAATTCTTTTTAGTTCTGCCCTGAGGTAATTAGCATAGTGAGATGAAGAGTTATTTTGATTAATTACAACTTGCAATGAATCACCATTTATTGAATTTAATGCAAAAATCACAACCGTTCGGGTATGTTCCCCATTAAACTTAATACCAAATTTAGAAATACGAGTGAAGCTTATCCAACCAGTAATTATTAAAACACTAAAAAGGATAACTGAAACTAAAAAATATAATTTAAATGCTACCGAAATAAATCCACTTCGTTTCATACTGGTTTACATTAAATTAACTTTAAAAAAAACTAAAATAGAAATTTTCAAGGTATAAAAAAAATAAAATTCGCTATGAGTAAATTATATATTAAAGTTTATAAATAGTTTATTCACTAATATGCACCTATTAAATTTTACATATCTCATAATTAGATATTTATTTTTAATCCTATTCGTTTGATTACAATTGAAAAAACATGAAAAACCTATTTTTTCACTCCACACTATTGGTTCATCTTTGGGACAGAAAACTAACAATGTTAAAGAGTTGTAAATAAACCTATTCTCCATAAATAACGTGTATTCAATGTACAAAATCAAATTATTCAGATAGAATATTCCACTAAAATCGTTGTAATACATATTTTTGTTGGCTATGAGAAACGACTACCAGCACAATCTCACTCGGCTATACATACTAAAAGTATCACATTGGTTCATGCTAACCATGCCAATTGTTGTCCTTTTTTATAAGGACAACGGTTTGAACATGAGCCAAGTCTTCATTCTTCAAGCAATCTATTCTATTTCAATAGTTGCTCTTGAAATTCCTTCGGGATATTTTGCCGATGTTCTTGGTCGAAAGAACTCTCTCATTGCTGGATCAATACTGGGTTTCGCAGGTTTTCTAATTTACTCATTATCATTTGGTTTTACAGGGTTTGTATTTGCTGAAATAATCTTAGGATTCGGTCAGAGTATGGTTTCGGGAGCCGATTCGGCTATCCTGTACGACTCACTTATTGATAGTAATAGGGAAAAGGATTACTTAAAGCATGAGGGTAGAATAACTTCCATAGGGAATTTTGCAGAAGCTTTTGCAGGTATTCTAGGTGGATTGCTAGCAGGGTTAAGTCTTAGGTATCCTTACTATTCTCAAACGCTTGTTGCATTTATAGGAATTCCAGCAGCATTCACTTTGATTGAACCAAAAGTGAGTCAAGTGAAACTTGGTTTAGGATGGAAAGATATTATGGATATCGTAAAGTTTTCTCTCATAAAGAACCAACGCTTACGATGGAATATTATCTACTCATCAGTTGTTGGAACATCAACTTTAGCAATGGCTTGGTTTGTACAACCATGGTTCATCAGAGCTAATCTGCCTGTTAGCCTATATGGGATTACTTGGACAATACTTAACCTTTCAGTCGGCATTACTGCTTTTTACGCTTACAAAATTGAACTAAAATTTGGAAAGGTTACCACGGCTGCATCGTTTACGATAATTCTTGCAATGGGATTTATTGTTAGTGGCTGGATTACAAGTCTTTGGGGATTGATTTTTATACTACTTTTTTACCTAGCAAGGGGTGTTGCAACACCAATACTTAAGGATAATATCAATAGAATCACCCCCTCCAATATGAGGGCAACAATACTATCGGTACGTAATTTTATTATCAGAATACTATTTGCCCTATTAGCGCCATTCTATGGATGGGCAATTGATAGCCTTAGTTTAAGAGATGCACTAACCATAGCGGGGTTAGTATTTATAATGCTGGCTGGGGTTAGTTTTTTCTTCTTTCGAAAAACAGGAAATCTTAATGATTAGTGTCAACTTCGAAGGATAATCCATCGTAAGCAAAGCAAACATTATCAGGCAATTCGTTTGAAATATCTGCATAGAGCCCCATCTGATGACTAACATGAGTAATAAATCCTCTTCGAGGGCTAAAATCGGAGATAAATTTCAACGCTTCCTGAAGTGAAAAATGGGACATGTGCTTCTGCCTCCTTAGGGCATTTACTATAAGGTATTTTGTACCCACTATTTTACCCTTCTCTTCCTCCGGGATGAAATTTGCATCAGTAATGTATGTTAAATCACCTATTCTAAAACCATAAATCGGAAGTTTATGGTGATAGCCTCGTATTGGAATTATCTTAATATTTGATATTTCAAATGGATGTCCATTAAAATCATGCATCACAATTTCTGGAATACCAGGATATTTACTATCGGCAAACACATATGAAAGTTCCTTCCTAATTGATTCTTGAACCCTTTGTTCAGCCCATATATCCATTGGTTTTTGCATAATCCAATTAAATGCTCTTACATCATCAAGGCCTGCAATATGATCACGATGTTCATGGGTTAAAAGTATCGCATTAAGCGATTTAACCTTTGCATTAAGCATCTGCTGCCTAAAATCAGGACCAGCATCTATTGCTATAGTAACTCCATTATACTCGATTAGTGCAGAGGTTCGTAGTCGTTTATCCCTATAATCATTGGATTGACAGACCGGGCATTGGCAAGCAATTACCGGAACTCCCTGAGATGTACCTGTTCCTAAAAAAGTGAATTTCACCTTACAACGCTTTTTTCATTCTTAAAGATAAAAATATTAGATATAATAACACCATCACTGCCATTACTGCCGATGGAATAGCTGCTTCTCTTCCGAATAAAGCCAATGCCGTAAAAACCGAGAACCCAGAACTCTTTATTGAAATTAACATGCTCTGGGTTTTTTGAATTGAACTTTCAACTTTAAAAAATTTTGCAATAATTTCAAAACCTAAGCCAAGTCCAAAAATAGCAATAAATAGTACTAAAGAGATTCGTAACAGAATCATTGGTTCGGTAAAGAATACTTGTCTATTAATTCCAACAGCAACAAAGATTAAAACGGCAAAGCCCCAATCTACAATTTTGCCTCTAATAGGCTCAACATACTTAAATAAAGGCTTATAAAGTAATAATCTAGAAACGAGCATTGGTAAAACTACAAGTTGAAGCATCATCTTAAATAAATCAAAGGGATTTATCCACTGATTTATTGCAAAAATATTAATCAATAATGGTGCTATAATAATTGAGGCGATAAAAGCACCCGTAACTCCAATTATTGCGTACTCAATTTTTCCTTTCAGAATATACGAAAATGGTATAATTGCAACTCCTGGAGGAGCTGCGGCAATTACAATAAATCCATAAAATAGGTCTCTACTTGGCATAATCCACCATGCTAAAGGGATAAGAATCAAACTAAAAACTACATAGTTTAGCAATACACCCATCAGCATTGGTTTTACAAAATTCCCAGGGTTTTTCAAGTACTCTAAACCAATACCTGTCATAGAAAAGGTCATTGTTACAGCTAGTGCAGCAAAAGTATAATCCTTAAGTATGGATGCCTTATTTCCCGCTATAAGGCCAATAATTACAGCAAAAACTAGAATTGAGTTTCGATTTAAAAATATTCTTTTCAATAAATTAATCATTAAGCGTATTTTTACAAATAATTGTATAAAGATAATATACCTGTTTTTATCTACATAAATTCACCAATATTTATTCATCATTATGGCAGGAACTCTGTATCTAATTCCAACTACTATTGGTTCCGATAACTGGGAAAGTGTTATACCTCCTTTAGTAATAAACCAAACAAGGGATTTAAAGAATTTTATTGTTGAAGATATTAGGACTACGAGAAGATATTTATCCAAAATTGGTGTAAATACTCCGATTGATCAAATTAACTTCCAAGTATTAAATGAGCATACAAAGCAAGTTGAAATTGAAGAGCTAATAATACCATTGCTCAACGGTTTTGACGTTGGTCTTCTTTCCGAAGCAGGATTGCCTGCCGTTGCTGATCCTGGTTCTCAGATTGTTGCAATAGCAAATCGGAAGGGAATTAAAGTAGTCCCACTTACTGGCCCAAGCTCCATCCTTTTAACTTTAATGGCTAGTGGATTAAATGGTCAAAACTTTGCTTTTGTTGGATATCTTCCAATAAAACCAGACGAACGCAGGAATCGACTTAAGCAACTGGAAACTCGCTCACGGCAAGAAAAACAGACACAAATTTTTATAGAAGCACCGTATCGAAACGTTCAACTTTTTCAGGATTTATTGAAATTATGCAATCCCGAAACAAAATTATCGATTGGTTTAGAACTTACTACAGCATCGGAATTTATTGCAACAAAAAAAATCCGAGAGTGGAATAATTCAACACTCCCAGATTTAAATAAGAAAAACTGTGTATTTTGCTTAATGGCTTAACCCATTACTTGGGGTCAACCTTAACAAGTTTTATATCAAAAATTAATGTGGCATAAGGTGGTATAGGTGTTGTCCCGCTAGATTGACCTTCAGCACCATACATATTGAAAGAAGGAATTACAAATGTTGCCCATTCCCCTTCAATCATTTTCTTTACGGCCAAGTTAAAACCTGGAGCATAACTATCTGAACCAACTGTAAAGTTTAATGTTTCATATGTTTTACTGGTGGAGTATATATTATTTTTCAAAGCAACAGTATCAATGTTGGTATCGAAAACAAATCCATCAAGAAATCTTCCAACATAATATACTTGAACAACAGAATCGTTTGCAACAATACATTGCCGCGTTCCTTCTACTGTTTTTTTATAGTATAAACTATCATTAAACGAAGTATATCCTGGATGATGAGAAAGATATCTAGATATTGAATCTTTTTCGTATGCTTTAGGATCTGCTACAATTTTTTTAAGTTCCACATCATAAATTAACGTTTTATAGGAAGGAATACCTGATGCTCCGGCGCCATAAGCTAACTTAGAAGGCATTATCAGCCGAGCCTTACCTCCCTCCTTCATCATGCTTAAGGCTTCTACCAACCCTTTAAGAACTGAAACCTTACTTAAATACTGGGTATAACTTGGCACATAATGTTTTGTTGCCGCAAAAATATCATAGAGTTTTGCAACATCTTTATTAGTAGTTTCATATAGATTACCATCAAGATCTCTCACCTCATAAGACAATACAACATAGTTACTATCCTTTGGTGCAAGTCCATTTCCATCTTTAATATCGATAAAATACAAACCACTTGCGGTTGGTGTTGTTGTTATTTTATTAACCTGTAACCATGCTTGCAATCTTGCCATTTCATCGCCAATAGGATCATCAACAATTCTATCGCATGCAACTGCAAAAAGTAGAAAAGAAATCGAAAATAAAAGAAAGTTTTTCCTTCTCATAATGCTTTATTTCAATTATTTAATTTAATACTATCCAAACGTATCTGATAAAATGTGGTTTGATATGAACCTACAACTCCCAGCCCTTTATTACCAAATCCTAAAAAAGAGGGCATCACCAAATCTGCTAAAGAGCCAATTTTTGTTAACATAAAACCATATCTAACTCCCTCTGGAACATCGCTGCTTGAAAGAATAATCTGTTGACTTCCATTACCTAAATCTCTTATAACTGTTCCATCAGGTAATGTTCCTTTATACCAACCATAAATTGTATCATTTAGAGTTGGGGTAAGATTTGAGCCCAAAGTTATGAATTTATAAAATAATCCCGTTGAATCCTGTGTAAAACCATTACCAAAAAGATTTAAACCATCCATAAAAACCTTTTCTTTTTGTATCCCCATCCCATTAACTTTCACAATTTCAATATCATATGCTAAAGGCGACCATTGAACGATAGGACCTATAATATCTCCTTTAAAACCAAGAGAAGAGGGGAAAATAACCGTAGCCATCTCTTTCTCACGAAGCAACAACAAGCCATTATCCAAACCATCTATTAATCTACCCTTACCTGCTATAACTACCAATGGTTCAAAAGAATGTAATATAGTATCAAGTTTTGCTTTTTTTGCTTCAGCCTTTATATTTGTATCAAAAACCTTTCCATCTAAAGTGTAACCTTTATACCAAAAAGTTACTGTATCTCCGTTATTTACCTGATAACCAAATGTTGCTTTTTTTGTTATATGGTAAATTCCATCTGTTTTTGAATATGTCCAACTTTTACCTTTAATGTAATTTTCAATACTCGTGTTCTCTGAATAGGTACGTTCCTCCTCAATTGATTTCTCACAAGAGGCAAATCCTATTGTAAAAATTAAACTGTATAAACAAGGGTTTAAAGTTAGCCGGAATCTCATCACAAAAATTATCCTTTACCTTTTTTAACTTCAATTAGCTCAACTTCAAAAATTACTGAGGTGAACGGGGGAATTATTCCTGTAGAACTACCTTTTTCGCCAAAAGCCAATTTTGATGGTATAATAAATAACGATTTTTCACCCTCTTTCATCATCCCTATCGCCTCCTCTAAGCCTTCAATAACCTGCCATTTTTGTCCATAAACAAATTGAAAGGGTTCATTTCGCTTTTTGGTTGAATCAAATATTTTATTATTAAAGAATCTACCCTCAAAGTTAACGGTTACAGTATCGCCAACAGCAACGCTCTTTCCTTCCTTTTTGACTACAGGAATGTAGTATAAACCTGATGAGGATGGTGCAATACTTAGTTTTTCACCATCCATGTATTGTTTTAGAATAACTCTTTCATAATCCCCAAAATCATTTATCCAATTTAAAAAGGCCTCCTTTTCAAGTTGATATTGTTTTTCTGTTTGAATGTCCATCATCTTAATATCTGCTCGCATTAAATCGCCTTTATTAATAAATTTGGGGCGAGATGTTTCAAGAGTTTTAACAAAAAAGGAGTCGGCAGGGAAATAAAATGAAGCGCTGTCGCCCATAACAAGCATCAAAAAACACTCTTCTATTGATCCTTTATAACGGGGAGCAGTAAGTTGAAATTTTCTTAAACCCTGAAAGAAAAGTGAATCCTTAACAGTTCTATAAGAGACATTCACGGTGATATAGTTTAATATCTCAGGTTTTGCAGAGCCATCACCTAAACTGATTAACTTATAGTGTATTCCCGTTTCTGTTATTGAGTAGCCCGGAAATCTCGAAGATTTTTTCGAACAACCAAGTAACAGGAAAAAAAGGGAAACTATAAGTAAGGTTCTGCAGCGCCTCATCAAAAATGGTTTAAAAATTTCCATGTAAAGTTAGCTAAAACTTATTTTAAACTAACGATAGACTTTCAACATTTCTATATCATATACAATTATTGAGCGAGAAGGTATCATTTTTTCATCCCCCAGTAGGCCATATGCAAGATGTGGAGGTAGTATAAACTTTCCCTTTTGGCCGGGTTTCATAAGAAGAACGGCTTGCTCAAGACCTGATTCAACTAGACCATGCCCAACCTTAAATCTTTTAGGAGTATCTTTTTCAGATTGATAACAAAGTGCTCCATCAAGTAATGTGATTTTATATGAATACTCAACAACATTGCCCGTTTTAATTAAATCACCTTTGGAATCACCCCATATCAAGTAGAATAAGCCAGTGCCGCTCTCCTTTACACCATCAAGGTTATGCCTTTTAATGTAATGTTCAATTAAACTACGATCCTGATCGACAAGTACACTATTAATTTTTGCAAGTTTATTTTTTGCTTGAGCAAAATCTTTCCTCGACAATTTTTTATTATCGTCCTGGCAACCTTGAAAGCAAATTAATAGAACTATTAAAAACACTATAGCAGTATAACGCATCACCTAACTATTTAACTCGGTTGAGTGTATTTTCAGAACATTTTCAAAAAGAAGTTCAGCATCTTTTAATGACATAAAAGCCTTACCCCCAGCGGCATTTACATGTCCTCCTCCATTAAAATGCTTCTGAGAAACGGTATTGACAGGGAAAGTGCCTCGTGAACGTAACGAAACTTTAATAAATGAATCGTGTTCAACGAATAAAGCAGAGAAGATTATACCTTTTATTGACAATGGGAGATTTACAAAACCCTCAGTATCACCAATTTTATGTTTAAATTTTTTGAGATCATCTTTTGTTAGTGAAATATATGCAGATTTATATTCAGGATATACTTTCATCCTATCATTTAGGGAAAATCCAAGGAGTCTCATCCTATCAGCGGTAAAGTTATTATATACAAGACTCTGAACTTTTTCAACATCCACTCCTTTGGCAATTAAATCTCCCGAAATTTGAAAAGTTCTTCCTCTAGAACATGCATAACTAAACGAACCCGTATCCGTCATTATCCCAGCAAACATGCATATTGCAGCATCAAGGGTAACTACATTAGCACCAAAACACGATAATAACACTTCATAAACTAACTCAGCGGTAGAACTAACCTCTACAAAAGAAAATTGCAAATCGAATTTACTCTCAGGTTGAGGGTGATGATCGATTAAAATCTTCTTAGCTTTCGATTGCATCAATACATCTCCCATCTCCTCGGTACGCTTAAAGCCATTAAAATCAAGGCAAATTATAATATCAGCACTAAGAATATAGTTTACAGCATTATACTTTTGCTCTGAGTACCTGATCACCAGATCGGAACCTGGCATCCACGATA
Organism: Bacteroidales bacterium; assembly: GCA_013376985.1. Taxonomy (GTDB): domain Bacteria; phylum Bacteroidota; class Bacteroidia; order Bacteroidales; family Tenuifilaceae; genus UBA8529. Next base: position 45,390 of record JACABB010000022.1, on the reverse strand, counting down.
AAAATTCCGGAAATCCATTTGGGGTTATAGCAATTACAGGATAACCCATGGATTTTAACGTATGATATAATCCTAATACAGAACCTACCGCATCCCCATCGGGGTTATGATGAGTTGTAATAACTATACTTTTTGATGATCCTAGAAGATTTTTAAATTCCTCAACCCTTTCAACCTCTGATTTTAAAAGCATTATATAAACTATTTTGGCTTCAAAGATATAATAAAAAAAACGTATTCGGATACAGAAAAATATTTGTTATTTTGGAAAAAAAACTACTATGGAAAAATCATTAACTTTTGCAATGATTAAGCCAGATGCTTTTAAGAATGATTATACCAGTGAAATTCTTTTTGAAATTCTTAAGGCTGGATTTAAGCTAAGGGCAATTAAAATTACCCTTTTAACGCTTGAAAAGGCAGAGCAGTTTTATAGCGAACATCGGGGAAAGGAGTTTTTTGAACGTCTTACATGCTTTATGAGTTCGGGTCCAGTAATGGCTCTTATTCTTGAAAAACCCGATGCCGTTAATGAGTTCCGAAAGTTGATTGGAAAAACAGATCCCGCAGAAGCTCAAGAGGGTACTATAAGGAAGAAGTACGGGACTACCACATCACAAAATGCAGTTCATGGTTCCGATAGCGTTGAACATGCCGAACGGGAGTGGGGCTTTTTCTTCTCCCGAAGGGAAATACATTAAAAGGTCTACAAAGATTTTCTATCGCTTGTGTTAACAAAAAAAATTGTAGTTTGGGTTTATTCATAATATACCTTGATTACAAACAAGAATATGTTTGCTATTTAGCCATTGACCAGTAGTAAAATCATCTATAAGATTTCGCTATTTGGTTATAGAAGCAAGTGTTCACTATTATAAAACAATAACAATAGATGTTGAAAAGTCTATTACAAAATAAACTACTTCTGGACGATACGTTTTTAGTTGGCACAGCAGATCTGAGCGGGTTAATTGACAGAAAATACGGAGATTATAAATACGGAATCTCTATTGGCAAAATATTGGATGATACAATTATCGATTCAATTGCTAATGGACCAACAATAGAGTATTATAACTATTACCAACGAGTTAATAATGAGTTAGCAGCAAAGGCCGAGGAGATTAAAAAAGAGTTACATAAGATTAATGTATATTCAATAGTCCTTGATCCTACAGTTACAACAAATTCAAGTGAGTATAAGGCTTATTTGAATAATTTGTCCGTCGACATTTCGCATAAGATGGTGGCAACAAGAGCTGGGCTTGGCTGGATTGGGAAAACCGATTTATTTATTTCGACACAATTTGGTCCCCGATTAAGATTAGTAAGCATTTTGATAAATAAAAATCCTGGTATAAATTCCATTCCCATTGATGAAAGCAGATGCGGAAAATGCAATGTTTGTGTTGAGAAATGTCCAGCGCAAGCAGCAACTGGAGAGCTATGGAACATTAACCTACACCGCGATAAATTTTTCGATGCTTTCAAATGTAGAGAAATGTGTGGGCAATTGGCAAAACAGCGATTTAATGTTGATATAAGAATTTGTGGGATATGCGTATCAGTATGCCCTATTGGAAAAAAGAACAAAAAAAAATCTTACACCAAAGGTGTGCTTTAATCGTCTTCATCAGAAACTATATTATAAAACTATAATACAAGAACAATAAGATCTTAAAAAACAAATACGTGAAAACAGCTTTATTAATTATTGACGTTCAAAATGACTATTTTGAAAATGGAACCATGACACTTGTGGGATCAAATAAGGCAAGTTCAAATGCTCGTCAGATTTTAGATAGATTTCGGGCTAATAATCTACCAGTAATTCACATCCAACATATTTCAACACGCCCAACAGCAACATTTTTTCTACCAAATACCCAAGGTGCTGAAATCCATAGTAACGTAAAACCATTCGAGCAGGAAAAAGTAATTATCAAACATTATCCAAATAGCTTTAGAGAAACTGAATTGCTCGACTATCTCAATAGTAAAAACATAACCGATCTAGTTATATGTGGCATGATGACTCACATGTGTGTTGATGCAACCACAAGAGCCGCAAAAGATTTTGGGTTTAATATCGTACTAATTGGAGATGCTTGTGCAACTAAAGACCTAGAAATAGACAGACAGGTGGTAAAAGCGGAAGGGGTTCAGAAAAGTTTTTTAGCAGCACTAAACTATTTTTACTCAACAGTTAAGACGACCAAACAATACTTAGACGAAAATTAAGCACCGATTGATTTTATTATAAAGTATGAGAATCTGGTCATTACACCCAAAGTACCTTGACTCTAAGGGGTTAATTGCTTTATGGCGCGAAACCCTTTTAGCAAAAAATGTATTGGAGGGAAAAACCAAAGGATATAAGAATCATCCGCAACTTGAACGATTTAAGAATTCAAAAATACCTGTTGATGCTATAAACCAATACCTAAAGGAAGTATACCTAGAGGCTTCTCGCAGAAAGTATAACTTTGATAAAGAAAAAATAAATTGGAGTTTCACACCCACTAAGATAACCGTAACCAAAGGACAACTTGATTATGAGGCAAAACATCTACTAAACAAACTACATAATCGAGATATAAATAAATACAATGATTTCCAATCAATTAAAATCTTCGAAACACATCCACTTTTTGCAGTAATTGAAGGAGAAATTGAAGGTTGGGAAATACTGAACAACAAAAAGCAAAGCGTTTAAAAACATTTGTAAACTAAATGCTTTGGTAATTACAAAAGGGGAATAAACTGAATTTCATTTAAATATAATATCCCTAACAACACTTTGACCAAGGTAACTATTAATTATAGTAATTACCTTTTGCTTGCTCATTTGAAGTTCATTCCTTAATACAGATGATTTTAGGGTTACCACTAGTTTCCCATTTTTCAGGGCAATACCCTGAGTTAGAATTGAAACATTGTACCCCATTATCTTACTCCATTCATCGATTATTTTTACCTCATAGATTTTTTCTTCAAGTTTATGCTCATGAATAAACTCATTAATAGCATCTCCTAACGATTTCATATTATGCTTACTCATGTTTCAATATTGGTGTTTGAAAATAGTATTAGTCTTTGCCTGCAACTTCAGCCACAGAGCCAGAATCTACTCTAAATAGTTTAAAGCCTGAATGAAGTTGATCAAGGATTTCGTTTAATCTCCCTTTATTAGTATCGGTAATAAAAATCTGACCAAAACTATCATCAGAAACTAACTTAATAAAATTCTCGACCCTATTAATATCCAATTTATCGAATATATCATCGAGTAGTAAAATTGGTCTAACACCTGAAATACTCCTCATAAATTCAAACTGTGCTAGTTTAAGAGCAATCAGATATGTCTTTTGCTGTCCCTGAGAGCCCTCCTTTTTTATAGGGTGATTATTCAGCATCAGAGTTAGATCATCTTTATGAATTCCAACGGACGTAAACTGAATCATTCGATCTTTTGAAAAACTACTACTGAGCAAAGTTCTAAAATCTTCGTCTTTAACTTGCGATTGGTAAACCAATTCAACCTTCTCCTCTCTACCCGATATAGTGGTATAGTAATTTTGAAAAATAGGAATTAGCTTATCAACAAAATCGTTTCTTTTCTTGAAGATTATCTCCCCAATCTTTGCAAGCTGCTCGTCTAGAACCTCGACCAAATCTACACTAAAATTATTTCTACCATCTAAATCCTTGAGCATCTTATTACGTTGTGCAAGCACTCTGTTATACCTTATCAATTCATCAAGATATTGTCTGTCGAATTGAGATATTACACTATTTATATACTTCCTCCGCTCCTCACTCCCATCAACAATCAATGATAAATCGGCTGGTGAGATAATTACAACGGGTAGTAAACCAACATGATCGGCAAGGCGCGGGTATTCTTTCCCATTCCTTTTAAAGACCTTCCCCTCGCTTTGCTTTACAGCACAAAATATAGTCTCATCCTTTTCATCTCTATCATAAATCCCTTGAATAATAAAGAAATCCTCGGCATGTTTAATATTCTGACTATCGACTGGATTAAAAGCGCTTTTACAAATAGATAGGTAGTAAATTATGTCGAGTAGATTTGTTTTTCCCTGTCCATTATCACCAACAAAGCAGTTCAACTTTGGGTGAAATTCCACTTCAACCTGACTGTACGATTTAAAATTAAGCGCTGTAAGGCTTTTCAAAAACATAAATAAAAAATATTCTGTATTCCATTGGTCACAAATGTACACAAGAAAAGCTGTGAAACCAATCTTAAATTATTGCTAAAAAATTTCCATATAACTTAAAAACCATTACTTTTGCGTCTGCTTTAATAAAAAAAGAAACCGTTAACCATTATGGCAAAAGATAAAAAAGACACAACAGAGAATAGTGTTGAATCACTTGAGAATGCTTTAACCAGAACTGAACGATACATCGAGAACAACCAGAAGAGTTTAACCATTATAGTTCTTGCAATTGTTGTTATTGTTGTTGGCTACCTTGGATATAAGAGATTATATCTTGCTCCTATGGAGGAGAAAGCTCAATCGCAAATTTTTGCGGCTGAACAATATTTTGAAAAAGATTCGTTTAAACTTGTACTGAATGGAGATGGAAACTACCTAGGAGTACTTGATATCATTAACAAGTATGGCCCAACCAAGACTGCAAATCTTGCATACTACTACGCAGGTATTTCATATCGTGGATTAGGTAAATACCAAGAAGCAATAACCTATTTAAAGAAATTTGATGCGGGAGATCTTCTTATTTCGCCACTTGCACTGGGTGCTATCGGAGATTGCTACGTGGAGTTGAACAACCTTAATGAAGGTGTTAATTACTACGAAAAGGCAGCGGGTTATAATGAGAATGATTTTACAACACCTCTTTTTATGAAAAAAATAGGTATTGTATACGAATCCATGAAGAATTATAAAAAAGCTCTTAAGTCATTTGAAGAGATAAAAGACAAATATCCAAAAAGTTCAGAAGCAAGAGATATAGAAAAGGATATTACACGAGTTAAAGCCTTACTTGGAAACTAAAATTAAGATATCCACATATAACCAACCCGAATGGGTTGGTTTTTTTTTACCTTTACCCAAAACTAACTGATTAAGCCATGGCAACTAAGAATTCAAATCTATCCGCTTATAATCCTGATCAAATCCCTTCAGCAAAGAAAATGATTTTCGGAATTGTTGTATCGGATTGGAATTCAGATATTACCCACGCATTACTAGATGGAGCATACAAAACATTAATTGAACACGGAGCAAAAGAGGATAATATTCTGGTAAAACATGTTCCTGGAAGTTTCGAACTAACCTTGGGCGCTCAGTTTATGGCAGAATATGCCGATTTAGATGCTATTATCTGTTTAGGTTGTGTAATTCAAGGCGAAACCCGTCACTTTGATTTTATCTGTCAAAGTGTAACTCATGGAATTACAGAACTTAATATGAACTATAATATCCCCTTCGTTTTTGGTCTTTTAACAACCAATAATATGGAACAAGCGATTGCCCGTTCAGGTGGAAAGCATGGTAACAAAGGCGTTGAAGCAGCAATTACAGCTATTAAAATGGCCGCATTGCAAAAAGAGATGGAAGAACTTGAGGATTAGACAATGTCACACATACAAAATGAAAGCGACCCAAATAATTAGGTCGCTTTTTATTTTGTTTTAAGAATTAACTTATTCTTCCTGACTTCCATCCTCTACTTACCATGCATTAAACAAGCCATTAAGTAATCTTTCACGTTTCTCTTCATTAGACATCATTTCGTATTTACGTTTTTCCGCCTCGATAGCTTTTCGTTTTTTATCCTGTTCTTTTCTAATAGCATCCATATAACGTGCTACAATCCTATCCTTTAAAAATTTTTCTGCAACATTTGGGAATAGTTCGAGAAGAAGTTCCTCCTTTTCATTTACGGCTAACTTTGCATCGCCAAATTCCTTGAAAATAGGATTTGGCTGTTTTTGATAGTTCGAAGTATCATAAGGTCTTTCATCTCTAAAACCTGCTATTTGCAAACGAAATTCAGGATCTACAGGGATAGGCGTTCTACCATATACACCTTTTACAAGATTAACGTATTGAATTGATTTATTAGAGTAGAAAGGGAGTCCTTTATTTTCATCAATAACGCAATTCACAGCCTGAACACCAACTATTTGACTTGTAGGTGTAACTAATGGTGGGCAGCCTGACGCTAACCTCACGGTTGGTATTATTTCCAATACCCTAGGTAGAAGTTGCTCAAGTTTAAGCTGTTTAAGCTGAGCGAGCATGTTGGTATACATACCACCTGGAACTTCAGCAAATTTGACATTTTCATCGGGTTCCGGAAAGTTAAAATATTTCTCAATAGCTAAGCAACTATTTAAAAGTTCATCGTACTTACTATTTTTAGCAAACAAAATTGCATTATCAAAGTGTTTGTCAATATTTGCAGGCAATGTATCCTTTGTAATATCAAACTCTAATGGAAAAAGCTGGTAACTATCAAATTCTATTAACTCCTTACGAATCTCTTTCAGCTCATTATTAATTTTAACAACAGCATCAAGATTTACGCCGGTATCAATACCTAGTTTATTACAGAAAATTTGAATGATTTCAAATGAAGGAGCGGCGGGTCCACCAGCAAAGTTAAAAATTGCAGTATCTACTATATCAACACCTTTAATAATTGCCATCAAAGTGGCAGCTAAACCATAACCTGGAGTGCAATGTGTATGAAAATCAACGGGAACAGTAAGAGCCTTCTTAAGGGCTGAGATAATTTCACTTGATCTTTCTGGGGTAACCAAACCTGCCATATCCTTTAAAGAAATCATGTCAGCACCCATTGCCTCAAGTTCTTTGGCTTTATTAACAAAATATTCGATGCTGAATATCTTTTTAGGAAGCGACTTCCCCTTCAGAATTGATCTTATCCTGTCATTTGTTGTGAATTTTGGATCAACTGTGTAGCAAACAGTAGCATCTGCTATTCCACCATTCTCCTTAACATATTTAATAGTACTACGTATATTTTCAGTATCATTAAGCGCATCAAAAATTCGCATTATCGAAATACCCGATTGAACAGCATTTCGATTAAATCCTTCAATTACCTCTTCGGGGTATGGATTGTAGCCAAATAAATTGCGCCCTCGTGAAAGGGCTGTTAACTTTGAAACATCTCCAATTACACTTTTAATCTTCTCTAGTCTTTCCCATGGGTCTTCATTAAGATAACGCATTATAGAATCTGGAACAGCACCCCCCCAGACCTCCATTGCATAAAACTTTGCCTCCTTAAATAAAGGCAAAACCCTATCAACTTGTTTTTGAGTCATTCTGGTTGCGAAAAGTGATTGCTGACCATCGCGAAGCGTAACATCACGGATTAAAAGCGTTTTATTCATAAATTATTGAGATATTTTAATAGAATTTTTTTCTGCAATTACTTGTTTTATTAACGGCAAAATAAGCAAATTGTTTATATATTCTACAAATTCCCGATAGGCTTAAAAACATGGCTATACAACATATTGTTTTAGGACTAGTATAAATAAAAAAGGCGCAATCCATATGATTGCGCCTTTAAAGTACTAAATATTGAATTTTCTATTTTCGCTTACCCTTCTGTATTTCCTGCTGTTTGGCTATCTGTTCAAGTTTTTCTTGGAATCTGGACTTCTTAACAGGTTTTTTAGCATTCTCATGAAGTTTAGCAAGTATGGCTTCATCATCAACAAATCTTCTAATCAATAATGTTTGACCTAGTGTAAACATGTTAGATAGAAAATAGTAGTAACTCAAACCAGAAGCATAGTTATTAAACCAAACAATCATCATAACAGGCATAAGGTAAATCATCATAAATTTCATGCCGGGAAGTTGAGCATTTGTATCGCCCATCTGATCGGCATTCATTTTTGATGTAATAAATAAAGCTACAGCCATTAAAAGCGTGAATAAACTGATGTGCGCTCCAAACTGAGGGATTGTAAATGGCAAATTTAGAATAGAGTCATAGGATGATAGATCCTCTGCCCATAAAAAACTCTGTTGACGAAGTTCGAATGAAGCAGGGAAGAAACGGAACATTGCAATCAGGAATGGGAATTGGATTAGCATTGGAATACAACCACCCATTGGATTAACCCCAACCTTACGGTAAAGAGCCATAACCGTTTGCTGCTTCTTAATTGCATCTGCTTTATTTGGATACTTTTTATTAATTTCATCAACCTGCGGTTTGAGCACACGCATTTTAGCTGAACTCAAATATGATTTATAGGTTAATGGGAATAATACTAGTTTGATTAAAAGTGTAAGCAAAAAGATAATTAGACCATAACTAGCAATCCTACTTCCAAGTATATTAAAAACGGGGATTATCACGTACCTATTAATCCATTTAATAATCCATTTACCTAAAGGAACTACCTTCTCAAAACCAAGATTATAAGATTGTAAGGTTTTAAAGTGATTTGGTCCAAAGAAAAAGTTTAACGAAACGGTTTCGTTATTCCCATCCTGAATAGGTAGAGATAGGCGAGCAGAAAAATTTCTTAAACTTTTAGGATCATTCGATGCAGCAGAAACAAAATTTGCATTAGCAAAATCTGATTTTGCTACTAAAATGGATGAAAAAAATTGGTGTTTAAATGCCACCCATTTTATTTTGGTGGTGATATCTTTTTTAGTAGTACTGCCACTTGAAGCAATCTCTTCATACTCTTCATTAGGGTAGTTATAAAAAATAGATGTGTATCGGGTTTCGTTTTGAGCTCCTTTTTCCAGCTGAGGCATTGTAGAAAACCAATTAAGATCTATTGAGTTCACTTTCCCACTAAATACGCTAGCCATACCTGAAAAATGGATATCAAAATCCATCAAATAGCTATCGGCCTTTAATGTGTAGATATAATCAATGTAGGAATTAGCACCGGCACTTAATCGCATAGTTAACTTCTGTGGTTCACTACCCTGAACCTTAATCACAGAATCAGCCCTATTGGGAGCAAAATAGAGATTTTGGGTTTGTATATCGTTGTTATTACCCCAGAACTGTAAGCCAAATGAATTCTCATCACCATTAAATAAAATTAAAGGTTGTCCGTCATAGGTCTTGTATTTTTTTAGCTCAACTGAATAAATTCTTCCACCAAGAGTAGATACCTTAACCTTCATCAAATCATTTTCCAGAGTAATCATCCTTTTCTCGCCACTCAACGATGAAGCAAAAGAACCCAACTGTTTTTCCTGTTCTTTTCTATGAGTTGAATCACTTTTCGTGTTTCCCTTTTCTATCTCAGAAGCCTTTTGTTGTTGCAACATCTCAGCATTAACTCTTGCAATTGAATCGTTTTTGCGCTGTTGTGCAGCAACTTGTTCCTTCGAAGGAGTGTTGAGATAGCCAAACAAGATTAGTATTCCAAAAATCAAAACTATTCCAATAATCGTATTCCTGTCCATTGTATATTATGTGTATATAGTTAATTACTAAACAAAAAGAAGCCACCCTAAAAAAGGGCGGCACAAATGTAATAATTTATCAAATAGCTATTTGTTAAAATCTAATGCTGCTTTAACAAAGTTTACAAAAAGAGGGTGGGGATTAACAACAGAACTTTTATACTCTGGATGAAACTGAACCCCTACAAACCATGGATGCTTTGCAATTTCCATAATTTCAACCAAACCTGTTTCGGGGTTTGTTCCTGTAGCCACCATTCCTGCTTTTTCAAATTGATCAAGGAATGCATTGTTAAATTCGTATCTATGGCGATGTCGTTCTTGAATTTCAGGTTTATGGTAAGCCTGCGCTGCCTTTGATCCCTTTTTAACAACACATAGATAGGCTCCAAGCCTCATTGTCCCACCTTTATCTATAATTCCCTTTTGACTCTCCATCAAATCAATAACGGGGTTTTGTGTGCTTCGAACCATTTCGGTGGAATTGGCATCGGATAAACCAAGGACGTTTCTTGCAAATTCAATTACAGCACATTGCATTCCAAGGCAAATTCCCAAAAAGGGTATACCCTTCTCACGAGCATATTTTACAGCGTTTATCTTACCTTCAACTCCTCTATGTCCAAAACCCGGTGCAACAATAATACCTTTAAGATCACCGAGTTTTTCTTCTAAAGTTGAATCGCAAATAGTTTCGGAATGAATTGTAATTAAATCAACCTTACATTCATTGGAAGCACCTGCATGAATAATAGATTCTACAATTGATTTGTAGGCATCTGGCAGTTCAACGTACTTGCCAACCAATCCTATCTTAATGGTTTTTTTAGGATTTTTAAGCTTTGCTATAAATTGATTCCAAGAATCTAGATCAGGTTCATTACCAACAGGAAGATTTAATTTCTTTAGCACTGTTAAATCTAACTTCTCCTTAAGCATCAGTAAAGGAACCTCATAGATTGTTTTAACATCAATTGATTCAACAACAGACTCAGAATCAACGTTACAGAAAAGGGCTACCTTCCTACGTAACTCCTCGTTAAGTGTCTTCTCAGTTCTTAAAACCAGAACATCTGGTTGAATACCGTTCTCTAAAAGAACTTTAACAGAGTGCTGGGTTGGCTTTGTCTTAAGTTCTCCCGAAGCTGCAAGATAAGGAACAAGTGTTAAATGGATGAAAACTGAATTTGTTGGCCCTAACTCCCATCTTAGCTGACGCACAGATTCAATATACGGTAATGATTCGATGTCGCCTACAGTTCCACCAATTTCGGTAATCACCACATCGTACTTATGCTTTGTACCAAGAAGTTTTATCCTTCCTTTTATCTCATCGGTGATGTGTGGAATAACTTGTACCGTTTTACCCAAATACTCACCCTTACGTTCCTTGTTAATAACCGATTGATAAATCCTACCCGTTGTTACATTATTAGCTTGTGTTGTAGGAAGATTTATAAATCTCTCGTAATGTCCTAAATCGAGATCGGTTTCGGCACCATCCTCAGTAACATAGCATTCACCATGTTCATAAGGGTTTAATGTGCCTGGATCAACGTTGATATACGGATCGAGTTTTTGGATTGTAACCGAATATCCCCTGCTCTGAAGAAGTTTGGCAAGGGAAGCGGAGATGATACCCTTCCCTAAGGAAGAGGTTACACCTCCAGTTACAAAAACATATTTGGTGTTATGTGGCATTAATTAGTTTTTATTGGGAGTTCTTAATCTAAGTCGAGTTTATCGATCATTTTAATTTTCTCCTCAAGCATTTTTATCTCCTCTTTACCTTTCTGAATCTTATTCTCAACATCCTTTATCATCTGCTCAGCATTCTTTGATTTGGTAAAGAAACCGATATTATTTTCCCAAAGTACGATATCACCCTCAATCTGTCTAAGCCTGTTAAAGAGTTTATCACGTTCCTGACGAACCTTATTCTCCTGACGAGGGTTGCCATGAACATTATCGAGTTTTGTTTTAAACCTAAGCAGATTACGCTTTGATTCATCAATTTTAAGGCTCTCGAAATGCTTATTAATTGCATCCCGGTAGCTCTTCTGAATTGATTCCTTATTCTGAATTGGAACATATCCAATTTCCGCCCAACGTCTCTGAAAATCTTTAAGAACCTTTAGGTTTTCTTCAATCTCCTCAACAAGTTGATAAGCTGATATCTCCTCAATTAGCTGTTCTTTTGCCTTTAGGTTATCCTCATATTTATTATCGACCTGAGCAAAATGTTGAGATTTTTGGTTAAAGAAAAAATCACATGCGGCACGGAAACGTTTCCATAGCTCATCGCTAAATTTTCTAGGTATAGGGCCTATTTCCTTCCAACGTTTCTGAAGACTAATTAAATCTTCGGTAACCTTTTTCCACTCATTGCTATTCTTAAGTGATTCAGCCTGTAAGCAGAGTTCCGTTTTTAGCTGAAGGTTATTCTGCTGCTCTTCGCGAGCATCGGTATAGAAATCGCGCTTGCTATTGAAAAATGCATCGCAAGCCAAGCGAAAACGCTCGTAAATTTTATTATTATCCTTTTTAGGAGCAAAGCCAATTGTTTTCCAAACCTTTTGTATATCAATCATCTCCTTGGAGCGTTTATTCCACTCCTTATTCGATGTAATTGCAAGGGTTGAAAGCTCTTCTGCCTTTTCGCAAAGGGCTACCTTAGCATCAAGGTTTCTCTTTTGCTCATCGCGTAACCCCTCAAAATAATCCTGATGTTTTTTATTGATTTTTGCGGTGGCCTCTTTTAAGCGCTCCCATAATTCGGTTCTATGCTCCTTAGGAACAGGGCCAATTTCTCTCCACTGATTATGATATTTCTGGAGTTTCTTGAAGGCGGTTATAACCGAAGATTCTAAAAGTAGCTCTTCAGCTTTTTCGCATAGCAATATTTTTTCCTCAAGATTCCGCTTTAGATCTAAGTCGCGTAAATCCTTATTGATTTTTACGTAATCATAAAAATTCTGAACATGATGGTGGTATGTCTCCCACAAATCGTTCAAATTTGATTGAGGTACAGGACCAATTTCTCTCCAACGTTGTTGTAATTCTCTAAATTCCTGGAATGTTTGGTTTACAGAGTCGGACTTGTTAACCAGTTCCTTAATCGTTTCAATGATCTTCTGTTTCTCTTCGAGGTTATGTGTTTTTTTAACCTCAAAATCTTTATTGTATTTTGAACGTAAATCGCGATATTCTTTCAGCAACTCCTTAATTTGTGGTTCATACAAATCTTCAGGTGCAATGAATTGCTCAATTGTACCACCATTATCAACAAACTCTTTACGTTTTTTCTCAATTTCTGCTTTGTGCTTTTTGTAGAAGTTAATTTTAATGATTTCTACATCCGCTCTTATTATTTGAATGGGCTTTTCGGTTAAAAGCACTTTTAATGCTTCAACCAGCTCCGCCTTCGACATTGCGCTATAATCCCCAATCTGAACAGGAGTACCATCATGATCATCGTCTGAGAATTCTTCCGATTCATCATCATCAAGATGAACAATCTCATCATCAATTACAATTGGGCTAAGGCCTTCATCAAGTTCCTCATCCTCTTCGTGTAATTGATGGGTTGTTTTATTTTCCTGCATTGCAGGTTCACTTACAGTTTTACCAGTAGGTTCAGTACCTACATTTTCATTTTCACTAGAAGGTTGTTCTGTGCTGTTTTCGGAGGAAACTGCAGTATTTTCGGCATTGCCGAACTTCTGATCCATGTTAGGATCATTCAGATCATTACTATTCATGAGTTTCGATAAATAAATTAACTAACTGTAAAGCATTATTTTAATAGGAACGTTGCTTAATTATATAGCACACGAAAATAAGCATTATGTGGTAAGACTCAAACATTTTAATGGAAAAACTGCTATTCTATAAGTTTTTACTCTGGAAACATGAAGAAAATCAAACGACAATAAGGTGTTCTATGTGAGTTCCTGTTAGGCGTATTTTAATAATCTGTTTATAATACAATAATCGCAAAATGCGATTATTGGCATCTAAGGTGTATATGTTTGTTTATTGTTAACTTTGCTGAACAATTGAAGGTATGATGAGGATTGATATTATTAGCGTTTTGCCCGAGCTTCTTGAAAGTCCTTTGGGGCATTCAATTATTAAGCGTGCTCAAACTAAAGGGCTGGTTGAGATTGTGTTAAATCATTTAAGGGATTTTACTACCAATAAGCACAGAACTATTGATGATTATGCTTTTGGCCCTGATGCTGGGATGGTGATGATGGTGGAGCCAATTTATAAAGCTATTGAGAAGTTGAAGGGTGAAAGGGTTTACGATGAGATTATTTATACATCACCCGATGGTGAGCCTTTTAATCAGAAGATAGCCAATCAGCTAAGTACTAAAAAGAATATTCTAATTTTATGTGGCCATTATAAGGGTGTAGATCATAGAGTTAGGGAGCATTTGGTTACAAGGGAGATTTCAATTGGGGATTATGTGCTTTCTGGCGGAGAGTTGGCTGCGGCTGTTATTGTTGATAGTATTGTGAGGCTTGTACCTGGCGTACTTTCCGATGAAACATCGGCTCTTACGGATTCATTTCAGGATAATTTGCTTGCACCCCCTGTTTATACCCGCCCAGCTGAGTTTAATGGGTGGAAGGTTCCTGATATTTTGCTTTCAGGCAATTTTAAGGAGATTGAGAAATGGCAGATGGACCAATCCTATGAACGTACTCGAAAGCTAAGGCCTGATTTACTAAAAGAGAATGATTGATATTGATTTACAAAATGGTTTAATAAAAGTGATTTATCCTTTTCTGCGTTTTCTCTTGGATTATTTCACCAACAGTCCGTTTGTAAATCTTGCTTTCGAGCCACGAAAGCATATCAAAGTACATAAAGGCCCGCTTTTCGTAAACAGTTTGTTCAAGAGGATGTAACTGCATATGAAGATCTTTGAACGCATCGGGAAGTTGAGCTTCAGTTATTTTTCCAAGTCGCTTCAGGAACTTAAGTACAATCTTCTGAAAATGGTGTAGATCATCCTTCTTTGCTAGGAACCGGTAGGTTGACTTAATATGGTAATCAATCAAATCTAAGTTATTCAACTCGTAGTGACTTATAAGGCTCAGTATTCGTGCAAAACAATGAATATCGGAGCGGAGGTCTGTTTCCCTATCGTTGATAATCTGATTAAGCCAATAGGTAGACTTTTGCCACTGAGAATCACCAAAATACATACAAGCAAATTTGTAATAAAAAATCAGAATGTAATGTTTATCGAGCCTATCGGCAAATTTTTCAAGATCCTTTGCGATATCTGGTATTATGTTAGATCCTTTGGCAAACTCACCCAACAGAAAGTACTGATTAATTTTATGTGTTGCACCGTACTTGAAAAGCAACAAGTCAAGGTTTGGGGTAATTGTTAAATCTGGAAGTTTAGCTATAGAATCAAATTTATCGACAGTCACAAGAAACTCATCATACTTCGATAGCTTTGATTGAGCCATTAACAGGTTATTAATGGCTCTGATATACATTTCGATTTTAGGAATAATGTACTGCGTATTTGAGTCAAAATGGTTTACCAACTTTTGTGCATACTCATAACCCCTCTGAAAATCTTGTGTAAAAAAGAAATACCCTGTAAAAGAGTTATACAGGTGCATCTTTTCACTAAAAGAAAGTAACTCCTCCTTGAAGACAGGAATTGTACTATATAGGAAATTGTTCGCAATCTCAAACTCCTTCTGATTCCTTATAAAACCGATCTTGATATAGAAAGAGTATAGCTTTAGGGTGAGGTTGGAAAAATCGGTAATATTCGATAGTTTTTCCTTTATAACATCAACTTCGCCAATCAGTGCAGTAACCCGTTCATCAATATTGGTTTTCAGAAATCTTGCCACCAACTTCTTCTCTAAATCAAGTATTTCAAATAGTAGGTAATTCTTATCATATTTTATAGCCAAAGCCTTAGCCTTCTCAAGCATCTTCAAACTCTGGTCATACAAACACCTATTATAAAGAAGCTGCGTGTAATCAACCATCTCCCTTATGGAAAGGTATATGCTATTCTCGGGATTTGAGATCCGTAAACTTTGAAGTATCTGCTTGTATAGATGAGCTTTAAGGTTCGATAGTTGTGCTGGTTTAATCAGTGGCTCTTTCTCTAAAATTTTATCCTCATCATACTCTTTGTGCTTATCAATTAGATCAAAAAGCTTTATAAACTTTAGATCTTCGGGATTCCCATTACGGCAAGCAAATATCTTAAAAGATCTCTTTTCCGCTTTAGTTAGCGATTTAATCAGATAGTATAAAGGGTCGATATTTCCGTTGGACATTGTAATCTCTTAAAAAAATTAATTAGTATATTTATTTGTATATCAACTTTTTAACAAACAAAACAATTTTATAAACATGATCTTACAAAACGTAAAAACCAAAATTTATGGTTTGGGAAGCGGTTTATATAAAAATACATTCGCTGCACAAAAGGATGATCGACAAATATAAATTTTTTATGAATAACAACATCTCCTATTCTTAACAACACATTTAGAATAAGAAGATGTATTCTTTTTAAATCTGAATAAAGATTAAAATATAAAATCTAGCTAAATGAAAATTCCACTCCGCAGCGAGACATTTACAAAAACCAGAAAAATGGCTGGTGCTCGCAGCTTATGGCGTGCAAACGGAATGAAAGAGGAGCAATTTGGTAAACCGTTGATAGCCATTGCCAATTCGTTTACCCAATTTGTACCTGGACATGCCCATCTTCATTCAGTTGGTCAACTTGTAAAAAAAATTATTGAAGAACAAGGTTGCTTCGCAGCAGAATTTAACACTATTGCTATTGACGATGGAATTGCTATGGGACATGATGGAATGTTATACTCATTGCCCTCAAGAGATTTAATTGCCGATAGCGTTGAGTTCATGGCTAATGCCCATAAAGCGGATGCGCTAATTTGTATAAGTAACTGTGATAAGATTACTCCCGGAATGCTAATGGCTACCATGAGGTTAAACATTCCAACAATCTTTGTTTCAGGTGGGCCAATGGAAGCAGGCATTTTAGGAGATCGAAAATTAGATCTAGTAGATGCAATGGTTATGGGTGCTGATGCAACGGTGAGCAACTCTGATCTTGCTAAAGTTGAGCAATCTGCGTGTCCTACCTGTGGTTCTTGCTCGGGCATGTTTACCGCTAATAGCATGAATTGCCTCACCGAGGCATTGGGATTATCGTTACCCGGAAATGGCACTATTGTGGCAACCCATTCCAATAGGTTAAAACTCTTCGAAAAAGCAGCGAATAGGATTGTTGAAATGGCTAATGAATACTATAACAATGGAAATGAAAGGGTATTGCCTCGTCAGATTGCTTCTAAGAAAGCCTTTTTCAATGCTATGACTCTGGATATTGCCATGGGTGGATCAACAAATACTGTTCTTCACTTACTCGCAATTGCAAATGAGGCAGGGGTAGACTTCTCCATGAAAGATATTGATATTCTATCCAGAAAAACACCATGTCTTTGCAAAGTTTCCCCAAGCTCACAGTACCATATTGAGGATGTAAACCGAGCCGGTGGAATAATTTCCATTTTAGGTGAATTGGACAGGGCAAAATTAATTGATACTTCAATTCACAGAGTTGATGGATTAAGTCTTAAACAAGCCATTGAATATTATGATATTGTAAGTCCAAAAGTTATCCCAGAAGCAATAGAACTATATAGTAGCTCACCCGCTCATAGATTCAATCTAGTTATGGGATCTCAAAATATACATTACAATGAACTTGACAACAACCGTGTATCGGGATGTATTCGTAATACAGAGAATGCTTATCAAAAAGATGGTGGACTCGCTGTGTTGTATGGGAATATTGCCACCAACGGTTGTATCGTAAAAACGGCAGGCGTTGATTCATCCCTTTTCCATTTCGAAGGAATTGCAAGGGTATTTGAATCGCAGGATGATGCTGTAAATGGCATTTTAAGAGGAAAAGTTAATCCGGGAGATGTTGTTGTAATCCGCTACGAGGGTCCAAAAGGTGGCCCAGGTATGCAAGAGATGCTTTATCCAACATCATATTTAAAAAGTTTAAAACTCGATAAGGTCTGTGCCCTAATAACTGATGGGCGTTTTTCTGGTGGAACTTCAGGTCTTTCTATTGGTCATGTATCACCAGAGGCTGCTGCTGGGGGTGAAATTGCACTGATTAGAGACAATGATAAGATTGTAATTGATATTACTAATAGGTCAATTGATCTTTTGGTAAGCGAAAATGAATTGAAACTTCGAAGAGATATTGAAACCAATAGGGCTAAAGCGGCTTATAGTCCTCAAGCTAGAATAAGAGTGATCCCAAATTCCCTTAAAATTTATGCAAAGCATGTTTCATCAGCCGATAAGGGTGCAATAAGAGAAATAGATTGAAGGGTTGACGAATGATAAAAAGCAAATTATCACAATAGTTATGACTGCTAAAGAAAAAGAAACCAAAAGGTCGAAACAACAAAATGTTGAAATATCGGGAAGCGAAGCAGTAATCAGATCGCTTATTGAGGAAGGAACTGAAATTATTTTTGGATATCCAGGTGGACAGATCATGCCAATTTATGACGCATTGTACGATTACCGAAATGTCCTACGTCACATACTAACTAGGCATGAACAGGGTGCTGTTCATGCTGCACAAGGATATGCCCGTGCAACTGGAAAAACTGGAGTTTGTTTAGTTACATCTGGGCCAGGGGCTACAAATTTAATAACTGGTATTGCTGATGCAATGATTGATTCAACACCTTTGGTTTGCATTACCGGTCAGGTTGCCTCACCCCTATTGGGTTCAGACGCCTTCCAAGAATCAGATATTATTGGCATTTCAATGCCTATTACCAAATGGAATTACCAAATTACCTCGCCCGATGAAATTCCATCTACAATTGCCAAAGCTTTTTATATCGCCGCAACTGGTCGACCAGGACCCGTGCTCATTGATATTACCAAAAATGCTCAGGTAGGTAAGTTTAAATATAAATACGCTAAATGCCATAAAATAAGAAGTTATATACCAGAATTTCCTGTCAATAAAGAAAAATTAAACCAAGCAGCGGATCTAATAAATAGTGCTAAAAAACCGTACCTGCTTTATGGTCAAGGTATTCTTCTATCGAGAGCCGAAAAGGAACTGAAACAATTTATTGAAAAAACGGGGATACCAGCTGCGGGTACTCTTCTTGGACTCTCAGCTATTAAAACAAATCATCCATTAAATATGGGGATGCTAGGAATGCATGGGAATTACGGTCCCAATATCAAAACCAATGAATGCGATGTTTTAATTGCAGTCGGTATGCGCTTTGATGATCGTGTTACTGGAAATCTTAAAACATATGCAAAACAAGCTAAAGTAATTCATATAGAAATTGATCCTGCTGAAATTAACAAGAATGTAAAATCAGATATTGCACTGCTTGGGGATGCAAAAAGGATTCTAAAACTATTACATCTGTTAGCTGAAAAAAAGAAACATCTATCATGGGTTAATGAATTTAAAGATGCCCATGAAATTGAAATGAAGAAAATAATAAGTTCCGATCTTAACCCTGAAACATTGGGGATTGGAATGGCCGAGGTTGTAAATAAGGTTTCAGAGTTAACAAATAGTTCGGCCATTATTGTAAGTGATGTAGGTCAAAATCAAATGGCTGCAGCCCGGTATTCAAAATTTGCCACTTCACGTAGTCATATCACATCGGGAGGTTTAGGGACAATGGGATTTGGGTTACCCGCTGCGATGGGTGCTAAATTAGGCATTCCAGATCGTGAAGTGGTACTTTTTGTTGGAGATGGAGGGTTACAGATGACAATTCAAGAGTTCGGGACCATTGCACAAGAAAAAGTGCCAGTTAAGATTGTTGTTCTAAATAACCGTTTTTTAGGAATGGTGAGGCAATGGCAAGAACTCTTCTTTGAGAAAAGGTATTCATTTACTGAAATTTTCAGTCCCGATTTTGTTAAAGTTGCAGCTGCATACGGAATACCGGGACAACTGGTAAACAAACGCAAAGATCTTAATAAAGCTTTACAAACGATGCTTGAATCAAAAGGATCTTACATAGTAGAAGTAATGGTCGAAAAAGAAGATAATATCTTCCCAATGGTTCCTGCAGGTGCATCGGTTTCAGATATTTTACTATGCGTAAATGATATTAAATCAAGTAACTAATTTAAAGAAAAATGAAACAAGAGTATATCATATCAGCATATAGCGAAAACCATATCGGTTTACTTAACAGAATGACTATTGTATTTACCCGTAGAAAAGTTAACATCGAAAGCATAACTGCTTCTGAATCTGCAATTAAAGGGATTTTCAAACTAACAATTGTTGTAAACGACGAAAAGGAAAAGGTCATTAACATCACCAAACAAATTGAAAAACAGGTTGATATACTTAAAGCATTCTACCATACAAACGACGAAATGATATTTCAGGAAATTGCTTTGTATAAGGTGCCAACCAAAGCATTAATGGAAACTGATCAATTGGAAAAAATGATTCGACAACACAATGCTCGAATTTTGGAAATCACCCCCGAATATACAGTCATTGAAAAAACGGGACACAAGGAAGAAACCCAAGAGCTATTTAATGGGTTAACCGAGTACGGTGTCCTACAGTTCATTCGCTCGGGAAGGGTTGCTATAACTCGATCTCCAATTGAAAAGCTATCAGAATTCCTAATTCAAAGGGATGCTCTCCTAGCCAAAATTTAAATAAAAAATCTAAAAAATAGAACTAAATCATTCATTTACATTAACTAACACTACAATGGCGAAAATTAAATTTGGATCAACATTAGAAAATGTAGTAACTCGTGAAGAGTATCCTTTGTTAAAAGCATTGGACACACTAAAAAAAGAAACAATTGCAATCATAGGGTACGGCGTTCAAGGCCCAGGGCAGTCATTAAATCTGCGTGATAATGGTTTTAATGTAATCATTGGACAACGAAATAATTCCAAATCATGGGATAAAGCTGTTAGCGATGGCTGGATTCCAGGAAAAACACTTTTTGATATCGAAGAGGCTTGTCAGCGTGGAACAATCATACAGTTTCTGCTATCCGATGCTGGTCAGATTGAACTTTGGCCTACCCTCAAAAAAAACCTTACTGCTGGTAAAGCCCTTTACTTTTCCCATGGATTTGGGATAACCTTCAAGGAGCGTACAGGAATTATTCCACCAGCTGATGTAGATGTAATACTTGTTGCACCAAAAGGATCAGGAACCAGCTTACGAAGAATGTTCTTGCAAGGAAGAGGGCTCAATTCCAGCTATGCTATTTTTCAGGATGCAACAGGGAAAGCTTGGGATAGAGTAGTTTCGCTAGGAATTGGTGTTGGTTCAGGTTACCTTTTTGAAACAGATTTTAAACGTGAGGTTTACTCAGATCTTACAGGTGAACGTGGTACTCTTATGGGGGCTATTCAAGGAATTTTTGCTGCTCAATATGATGTTTTGCGTAGCAAAGGACACTCACCCTCCGAGGCATTTAATGAAACCGTTGAAGAGTTAACACAAAGTTTAATGCCACTTGTTGCCGAAAACGGAATGGATTGGATGTATGCTAACTGTTCAACCACTGCGCAACGTGGAGCACTTGATTGGTGGAAAAAATTCCGTGATGCAGCAAAGCCTGTTTTTGAAGAACTATACAATGAGGTAGAATGCGGAAATGAGGCTCAACGATCCATCGATTCGAACAGCAAATCCGATTATCGTGTGAAACTTGACAAGGAACTAAAGGAACTTCGAGAATCGGAAATGTGGGTTACTGGGGAGGCTGTACGCAAGCTAAGACCCGAAAATAATTAATGTTGATCCATTTTAAGCATAACATCTTACTTTTCAACACAATATTAGATCATTGCTTTGTCATACTGAACGAAGTAAGGTTTCTTATTCCAGATATTTAGATCCTTCACTTCGCTCAGAACAGAGCTTACATTTTAAACAGAGCCAATGAACTGACATTAATTAAACAACTCCTTCTATCGAACTAACATTACTTACAATAGGCAAACGTGATAAATATAATTATTCACCTTTTCTTTTTAAAATCCCTTACAATCAACAATGATATTACCGTTAGCCATCCAATGGGGTAAGGAAGTATAAGTGTGCTCCACCACCACGATAATGTTGAATTGCCTCCAAATCCTCCAAATGATGAAAAATAGAACATAAAAAACACCCCAATTACAATCATTACCGTTGTTAGCAAAAATATTTTCCAGTGTCGATCATGGGTTATGTATGTTGATAATGCAACAAGTGCGCTGCCTGCTACAATAATAACAGAGCCCTCTAATGGATCAAGAACGCCAATTATTAGAGCAATAACGCCCATTATGTAAATTATGCGAGTCCATTTTATTTCCTCTTTCATTTTTTTTTGATTTAGAATTGGTTTGCAATTTAATAATTGACCGCCAAACAATATCGCATAGTTAATTAATTCAAAAATAACGATTTCAATTCAATACAACAATTTACAATAAAATCGGGGTTTTCCGATAAAATCTCCTCAAGCGAACCATAGCCATAAGTTACAGCTATAGACCTCATTGAGTTATTCTTAGCACCAATAATATCATGCTTTCTATCACCAACCATTATGGAATTAACTGGTTGTAAACTATATGTAGAAACTACATGTGCAATTACTTCAGATTTATCGGTTCGGGTATTGTCAAGATTACTACCAACAATTCCTGTGAAGTATTTGTGAAGATTAAAGTGACGAAGGATTTTATCGGAATATACTGTTGGCTTTGATGTTGCCACAAACAATTGATATTTTCGAGAGACAAGAAACTCCAATAGTTCCGCTACCCCAGGGTATACTTGGTTTTCGTAGAGTCCTTTTTCGGAAAAATACTCGCGATAAAAGGTTACCGCTTTATCCGCAAGATTATCGGAGAGATTATATCTTGCTATAAATGAACCCCGAAGCGGTGGCCCAATAAAAGTATCCAACTCGTTGATATGATTTTCTTGAATACCAAGCTTTTCAAGCGCATAAAGAATTGAATTAACAATCCCTTCCTTCGGATCTGTTAAAGTACCATCAAGGTCAAATAGTATATTGTGGATTTTGGTGTGCATTTTGGTTGGTTGAAATGGTTGCTATAAGTGCCGCTTGGCATTTCGAAACAAATTTTCGATAGTTAATTGAGGAAATGGGATTTACAGATTATTTTCAGTAACTTTTTGCTCGTCTTTTATCACTTCATCTATCTTTTCGGATAATTCAGGTATCTTATTTCTAACAACATCCCAAACAATGGAATAGTTAATCCCCATATAATCATGAATAAGTCTATCCCTCATCCCAGCCATATTTTTCCAATTAATTGAATCCCATTTTATTTTAAAATCAGCTGGTATTTTCTTAGTTGCTTCCCCAATAATTTCCAAACTCCTTACAAGTGCTCTTTTCAATGTTTCATCGTGCAATAAATCGTCCTTGGAAAAATCATTACCCGTGACAGATAAAATAAACTTACATTCATCAAGGATATGTCGTAGGTACTCTATGGGTTCTTTAGACATACATCACTTCCTTTAAGATACTGGGGCCAATATAGGGGCTTAAACCATTTTTTGTAACAATCTCGATCTTTTCATTTTTAAAAAGCTTCTCGAAATAATCATAAACAGCCATATAATTATCAAAACTCTCTTTGTCTGGGTCAAAATCAATCAAAATATCAATATCACTTTTTTTTGATTGTTCATCTCTAACATAGGAACCAAATAACCCAACATTCCGAATCCCAAACTTTTTCAATTCAGTTTTATGAGTCTTAATGGTACTTAATATGTAATCTTTTGTGGTCATAGTTTGACTAATTGTCCAAATATACAAATCTTTTTTGAGAGACGGTTTTTGTGTTTTTCAAATTACTGATTACAGTAAGACAATAAATTCGAATAACTCCAATCCTTTGTATACTTAGTTTTCGTAGAGTCCTTTTTCGGAAAAATACTCCCAATAAAAGTATCCAACTCATTGATATTATTTTCTTTAATACCAAGTTTTTCGAGCGCATACAGAATTGAATTAACAATCCCTTCCTTGGGATCGGTTAGCGTACCATCAAGGTCAAATATTATGTTGTGAGTTTAGGTTGTTTGTAAAGGAGTGCGTTCCACCATTCAGCATTGAATATTATGATTTTGGGTTTTATTTATTCAAAATCACAGAGGAATGTGGCATCCAAGAAGAGTTTTACCTGCAGTAATTTAGTTTCACTTTTTTTCTAAAGGTTTCGGCGCAGGTTGAACTGACGGCTGGGGTGCTGGTTGAACTAAGGGTCTGGGTGTCGTCACATTTCGGTTATTACTTTTCTCCTGACCTTCATTAATTCTATCAGGGTTTTTATTCCCTTCACATTTAACTGTTTGCATCTGTTTCATTTTCTAAAAATTTAGGTAATTCTATTGTAAACTCAAAATTATTTAGTTCTAAATACACTGCGTTTGATTGATATTTCTCAGTCCATGTATCTGATTCATAAACAATAACATCTTCTATCAAAATCTCTCTTTTTTCGGTAGAATCAGAATAGGATCTAATTTTTCCAAAGTATGTGAGATTTGTTTTTTTGTGATGCAAATATATCCATTCTGTATTTGGTGAATTTAGAAAGAAACTCCAAACATCATCATCTCCATACCTACTAGTTAACTTCCACTTTTGAAATATTCGAATAATGATCTTCTTAGATAATAGAAAGCCCCAGAAAAATCCAATAGGTATTGATAATAAGTAAGAAAAAAATATTTCGCCCTTATTCAAAGTCTTTTGACCATTAAAAAGATTATCCCAAATACTTAAATTCAATCCAAATTTTATAGTAACTGACTTGCAAAATATTCCAAGAATAATGCAACCAAGAGAACAAAATAATTCCATAATAATAAATGTCCCAATGCCAAGGACCGCAGAATAAATAACAAACTCAAAGATGGTATATTGCTTATGAGTTGTAATATATCTAACCATCAAGGTAGAAATTACTCCAGGTAAAAGGAGTAAAAAAAGATTCCAGACTAGCTCAGTTATTTGCATTTTAATTCTTTTATAGAATTCTAACTAATGCTTTTGCATATATTATTTAGTTGATAATAATAATCAACTTATTCCTTACCCATGTTCGGAATAGACTGCGCCTAAATTGAATATTTTTTTCAACCTTTTGTCTAATTTACGAAGGTAACCCTTTTTCCCTTACCAAACAATAATTGTAGGCATAACCTACTAAAAAGATGGGGTTTAGTAGTTAATAGTTAATGTATGCTACCTTATTCTTTTTGAAGTATCGATATCAAATCACGAAGTTCTTTGTCAGAAATTGAAGTTGTTTCACTTTTATCATATATTGAAATTAAGGTCACTATAGTAATGTTACCTTCAACCTCAACCATTTTAACTATTTCGGTGTCGAGATGACTTATTACCCTTAATCCTCCGCTTTTTCCTTTGCCTTTGCTTTTTACTGCTAATCTTATTTTGTACGAATCATGCCCTAGAGGCTTTCCTAGTCGCGGATTTTCAATCAATTCCTCTTCGAGTTGAGTTAATTCATCTCTTAAAGAAGAAAATTTCTTCAATAGTGGTTTCGCTTGTCGTTTGAAACTTCTGGAAACTCTAACTATTACTTTCATTTAAGAAATCTGAAAGAGTTTGTAGTTTACTACCCTGTTTTTTGGCGGTTTTTATCTCTCCAAATCCTTCTTGAATGGCTAAGAATATCTTTAATTTATTTTGAAGTTTATGATAATCCTCATTAATTTTCTCCCATTTATCATACGGAACTATAACAGAAGTTCTCACGCCTCTATTGTCTACTATATATTTCAACGTGCTTCTCATGGCTGTTTACTTTTTTGCAAATTTAATTATTTAACGTGAGTTCGATGTAAGAAAAGATGAATTATTCTTTGAAATAATAGGGAGAACTAGTATATTTAAGTATCTGACTACTAATAAATAGACTAAATATTCTCCCTATGTTAAGTTTAGATAAAATTACTGATATTTTCTATTCGGTCGATGAATTTTGCAAAGAATTTGATCGGGTCAAGGAGGGACACGTTGTTTCCGAAACTAGCGGTAAAAATCGCAGAAACAGGGCGTTCGGCCTGTCGGACAGCGAGGTAATCACCATCCTGATTCTCTTTCACACTGGGCAATTCCGGAATATTAAGCATTTCTACAACCACTATGTACTTGTGCACTTGCAGAAAGATTTCCCTAAAGCCGTATCCTATAATCGGTTTGTTGAGCTCCAAAGGAAGGCGGTACTCCCCATGGCGGTATTCTTAAAAACCTGTTGCCTAGGCGATTGCACAGGCATTTCGTTTATTGACTCCACCCCGTTGAAGATATGCCATCCCAAGCGAGAGCGATCAAACAAGGTATTCCGCGGGTTGGCCGCTAAAGGGCAGTGCTCCATTGGGTGGTTCATCGGCTTCAAGCTGCACCTGATCATCAACGACCGGGGTGAAGTGCTTGACTTCATGCTCACCCAGGGCAACGTGGATGATAGAGATCCGCTGAAAAGCAAAACCTTCCACGATCGTATATTCGGAAAACTTGTGGGGGACAAAGGGTATATCAGCAAAACCCTCTTCGAGCAGCTTTTCATCGATGGGATTCACCTGATCACCAAGCTGCGCAAGAATATGAAGAACTGCTTAATGCACATTCACGATAAGATATTGCTGAAAAAGAGGGCGTTAATAGAGACGGTTAACGATGAGCTGAAGAATATTTGCCAAATAGAACATACCCGCCACAGGAGTTTTGATAACTTCATTGCCAATATGATTTCAGCGCTCATCGCTTACTCGTTTTTTCCAAAAAAACCATCATTAAATCTAGATATAATTGATAATAAGAGACTAATGAAGGTCGCTTAGGTCGAACTCACGTTATTTATGAATTCAGTAACAAGTTCGAAGCAATTGAATGCGACCTAAGAAATATTTGGAAATCTAAAAATCAAACCTATTCGGTTTAGACAACTTTCTAATTCGAAAATATATTTTAAGACTTTTTTCTAATTTATAAAGTTAATCCTTTTTACCTTACTCGGTAATAATTTTAGAGCTAACCTAATTAAATAGGTGGATGGAGTTAGGATCGCTAGTCAGCATCCAACAAATTGTATTAATTTAGAATTAGAGAAGAAGAGATTAATATATTCTACACATTGTATCGTAAAAGTTAGTCTTCCCATTTATTAAGTCAATGGTTGCAACAATACATAAGTTAGGTTCATTAACATATTCCGCATTAGCTTCTATGCAGATGTGTCCCAAATCATTAATAAAAACCCAACGGGTACATAATGTATTGACATTTGCTTCTCTTATTATTTTGTCTAAAGCAATTTTACTGGTGCTGAATTTCAATACTTCATCATTAGAAATGGCTGTCATGTTTGAAGAAAAGGCATGGTTATCTATTGCCGTTCGAATATTTTCTTTTGATAGGTATTCGTCTCTCGGCAAACTAATTGAAGGATAATAATTATTCCCATTCTTAATTTTGATAATGAATTGATCGCAATTCCACGAAATAGCCCAATCTATTTTTACTTTATAGCAAATATTAAATGAAATACCATCATTCCATGTACTTGTATCGGAGTGGCAAATAATAATATGCTCATTAAAGTAACTTTCGCTTAAATTATTCTTTTCTAAGAAGAGTTCCTTCCAGATAGCCTGATATTCTTTACATATATCGGTTGTGCAGAGTGTGCCAATCGGGAACTTATCTAAGTAGGCATTATCGGGAAGTGTTGTACAAGTCACTTTTCGTTCTTGTTTGTCTTTATTACAAGAAATAAAAGTTGCTAATAGAAGAATTTGAATTAAAACAATTCTATAGTTCATATCTTATCTTTTTATCATAGATGAAAATTTA
This sequence comes from Bacteroidales bacterium, assembly GCA_013376985.1. Taxonomy (GTDB): domain Bacteria; phylum Bacteroidota; class Bacteroidia; order Bacteroidales; family Tenuifilaceae; genus UBA8529. The sequence goes on along the minus strand of JACABB010000022.1, from coordinate 17,897 downwards.
AGATAAATGTTGCTTCATCATTTATCTGCTCATAAGATAATAGGATTTTACACCCAGTTTTCAATAAATAAACTAACAAAAATATATACACCTGAAATTGGAATGAACCATATAGAATGCAGAAAGGAAAATAGATAATAATCATCTATTTTCCTTCTAAAAAGTAAGGTAATTAAACTATTAAAATCCTATTGAGAACATTTAAGGTTTTCAGGCCATCTAGCAATTTTTAGTATTATATTTTCGGGTAGTTTTATTCCTGTTTCGCGATAGGATTTTATCACAAGCTCTCTATTTGCTGTGGAATCGTACTGGCTAAATTTATTGAAGATATTCCCGTCAGATGTGGTGTTAACATCAATCATCATAGGTTTGGAGGTGCAATCGAAATTAAAACTGCTAAGTTTTACCATTTTTATATTGCTTGATTGAAGTGAACGAAAATGGATTTCTTTGTTTTTTAGATCATAAACTATCTGGAACTGTGATCTAACATCGTCTTTCACTTTATTTAGAATATCAAAAGAGTAATCTATTATTGAAGTATTTATGTCCTCCTTATACTTATTCAGCATATCGGCACAAATAGCAAACCTCTCAAGTGAATTCCCTGATATATGATGCTCATAATCAACAGGGGTTTGACCACTAAAGCCGTTAAGGTTTTTAAGGTAGACTAATGAGTTATCATAGGTGCTATTTGTTAAGCATTTATAGGGTAGATTCTCATCGTAGTGGAACGTTGCAACGCCATTCAGGAATTCAACCGCCAATGTTCTACCTGAAGCATCGCTAACAAGAAAATGGAGTTTTACGAATGTTTTGTTGGAAATTCTGATTGTTTTGTTGCTTTCAATTACATCTTGAATAGAAGCCGAATTATCTAATTGATATTGAACCCAGCCCAGCTCATCTATAGCCGATCTTTCATCAGGGTTAGGATAATAGGTATCTTTTAATGTCATAACATCAATAACTAATCCCATTTCGTTCATCCCGCCAATTGGGTATTCTTTTCCATATTGGTTAATTGTAACGCTTCCATATTTTGAAGTCCAAGTAGTTAACTTTTCATCATATGGGAGAAATCTTGTTTTCTTAACGTTTCTGAGGTTTGTCATCATGTAACCATAGCCGATGTTCCAATCGTAACTCCGACCAAATACTAAGTTTTTACTATCTTTTAAGCAAAATGTGGAACAAGCGTTTACTTGTTGAATTGTTGCAAGAATAAAAAGTATTATTCCCAATGAAATAAGTTTTTTAATCATAAAGTGTAATTTTTAATAATTTACATAAGTTGCTAGTTACTGGTTGCAAATTGCTAGTTTGTTGATTTACAGTATTTAATTCTTTTTGCATTTAACTTTAATTTTAAGAGGCTAAAAAGGCTGTAGCTAAGAATAGCGAGTTAAACTTTGTGTTTTCTTAGTGTTTTAGTGCCTTGGTGGCTAAATAAAAGAATGCCCCAAAGCCACAAAAAATCACTATTGCAAATTACAACGCAATTATAAACTACAATCACGAAAAATTATACCAATCATAATATCAGCAACTAGCATCTAGCAACTTGAGTTAATTAAATAAAGAATTCAAGTTATAAAATAGATGATTTAATAATCTATCTCAATATTTTCCTTACAAATGCAACCGTAAAATATGACATCATAAAAACACCGCAAAACCCTTCAAATCCTGCAAGTAACCGAGCCAGACCGGATGGGGCAAAATCACCATATCCTATTGTAAAAAAGGTGACAACGCTAAAGTAAAACCCTCTAACAACAAGTCCTAATGTTGCACCATCAGTTGTGCTGGGAATTATAGCACCTAATCCACTTAATTCCATGCCAGTGTATAAAAAACTAAACATAATGTAAAATACTAAAATGCTTAAGATTACCCTTGATGGTGCAGTTGCGTAAAGTCCAACCCAATCGAAAATAATCAATTCAAAATAGTATTTGATGTAGGCGCTTATCCTCTTTAAAAATGATCCTTTAAGTTCACTTTCAAGGATTGCTTTTTGGTCGCAACGTTTGAATTCAACGTAGGCTTTATCCTCATCGGTGTACTTGCCTAGGTTACCAAAGTTCTCTTTAAGAATTCTAAATTGCTCAGCTTTTTCGGCAACGGTTGTTGCTTCCTGATCGTAAATCAACCTGTCGATATAGTTGGTTTCCCAATCGCAGTAAAACTGACCAAGTAAACGAACCCCAGCAAGGTTTAACGTTTTTACCTTTGGTAAGGGACCATGCGTGTAGTAATCGGCAATATCGCGAATAACGCTTCCCGCCATATTAAGCGTTTCGCACTCCTCAACGTGAAGGTTAAGGGTTGAGTTAAACTGGCAGGCATCAAGTATTAACGATTCAGCAACTAATCCAGCAAAGCTGATATCGGCAGGAAAGGCAACTTTCTCAAATACAAGTTCAGAGCCTTTCCCATGATATAGTTCAAATGAAACGGCTCCATTCCCAAATATTGATTTCCTAAACGATACCTTGCCATGATGCGCCTCGGCTCCCTCAAAGTTTACTTCGCCATCGCCAAACACACATCGATTAAAGGATGTTTTGCCCTTGCCAAATTCAACCGTTCTGAAATCGATACGACCAGTGCCAAATTCAGCTCGCTCGAACGAAATATTGCCTTTTCCAAACTTAGCATAGTGGAAATCGACCTTGCCATGACCAAAGCGTGCTACTTTAAAGCTAACATCTCCATCGTTAAAACGGGTATTGACAAAGGATACATCACCTTCACCAAATTCGGTATTGGTAAAGTTAACATCTCCTGCTCCAAAATCAACATCCTGAAAATCAATTGAACCCTTATCGAAAATAGTGTTCTTAAAGTTGATTTCGCCATCGTTGAACCGGGCCATTACCATATCGAACTTATCGACCTTAATAAAGCAGTTGGCGAAATTAATGCCGTTTGTATTGAAAGTGGATGAGTGGAAGGTCAATTCTTTCCCGATGAATATTGAGCCATCAACGGTAAATGTATCAGTATCGAATTCACCATAAGACAGATCGATATTGAATGCTGTTTCAAAAACCGCATTACGAGCCGTAAAGCCGTTTATTTTAACAACAGTATTTTTATCCAAAATAAGGAATCGCCTACAAGCTGTTAATGAGAATCCATGGAGGTAGCATTCATCAAGGTTTACCGTTTCTCCACGACCAATTGATTCATATATTTCGGGGATAATGGGCGCAGCCAATGCGTATTCTACAATTACCTTCCCTCTTGCATCAAAGAGTTGAATCCTAGCCGTTCTAGGGGTTGTAAAGCCATCGTTTCGTAAATAAACTCGATCAATTAGCTCAACCTTAAAAGTATCGAAACTGTGTGCCATTCGATGTTGGTTTTTTCAAATATAGTGTGAAGTGTTGGTTTTGCAAAGGGTTTTGGGGAAAATTCAATATAGATGGAAGACGGAAGTCCGAAGTCGGGAGTTGGGAGTCGGAAGCTGGAGAGTGTAAAGAAGATTGTGCAAACTGGTTTCTTGGTGCTTTTGCAGAATATCGCAAAATGCGATGGGGTTTGGTGTAGGTTTGTGAATGGGAAATTGCTCAAATTTATTTTGTGTTTTCGTGTATTGGTGGCAAAAATTATATAATAGCCACAAAATCACTAAGACACCAAAATACACCAAAAAATTTATAGAACTATTGCCTTAACAATCTCTTTTAATTGTAACATATTTCAATTCATTAATCAACCCTTCACCACGTCTAACTCCTTATCTCTGTCGTTAAACTTCCATCTTCCGACCTCCAACTTAGGTATCCTAAATAATCTTGGTTATTTTGTTATTGGTTATTCGTTATTCATTAATTTTCAAATCTTCAAATTCCTCAATTTTCAAGTTATCAAGCCTCTTCCAACTGCTATCTTCTAACTTCTGTCTTCTAACTCCTTCCACAAATCCCCCCATAAGGACATTTCTTACAAGCATCAAGGTCTGTAATCTGGCTAAATGGTTTGGCGGTATCGAAAATATCAGAAGCTAGGTTTTTCAGCTTATCTACAAAAAAGGATTCAAACTGGTTAAACGATTTTACTTCGATTTTCGACTTAACGGATTCTTTGTAAATTACACCCGGCACGTAATTGGGCGATACATTCCTTATAAACCAAAGATCGGGCTTGATATCTGCATAGCCCTCCTGTTGCTTTAGCGCATAGCAGTAGGTGAATATCTGGAATACTTCCTTGTTCTTATCACTTTTCTTTGCATCAAAAAAATCATCTACGGAAGTAAATTCTCCTTTTCCATCGGATTTGCCAGTTTTATAATCAACAACCTTTATGGTATTTCCATCCGTATCAAGCCTATCAACAATGCCGCCAATCCTAAGCAGATACTCTTTCCCATTGCCTTTAAATTGAAGATTTGCCCTTACCTCCTCCTCCATCTTAAGAATCTTAAATGGGGTTCGCAGAATATCTGTTTTCAGCATCTTAACGATTGAGTACTTAATCTGCTCAAGGATAAGAAGATTCCGACCAGTAAGAAGCGTTTTAATATCCTCTTTATCGGTTTTGAGGTATTCCTTGGCAAACGCTTTCTCAATAAGCAAATCAAGCCCTTGTGGATTGTTAACTATCAATTCTAAATCAAACTTTTCGATTGTCTCCTTACCGATGCTCCTGTAGATTAAATCCATTGCAGCATGGAGTATCTTTCCAAATCCGGGGAGATCAACCTCTTCGGCTACCTCATCGGATTCTCTGATATCAGCAATGTAGCGGTAATAGAACCGAAGCGGACAGCTGAGATATGAGGTGAATGCGCTTGGCGAAAGGTATTTTTTGCCCTCATCATCACTTAAATATCTATCCAATTTTTTAATGACCGATTCTGTTTTCTCAATAAGAATTTCATTTTGTGTGGTAATGCCAAGGTCGAACTTAACATCTATCCTTTCAATCTTCTTTCCGCTCTCCATAAGGAGCTGAAGGGCAAATCGGCTTAACTCACCCGACATCAGTCCCTCTGCACGATTACGATATACAAGGTAAACCTGCCTTGAACGTTGAAGAAGCCTGTAGAAGTAGTAACCATAAATAGCATTCTGATGGCTATAATCCGGCAATCCATAAGCAAACCTAAGCGATGGAGTTATAAACGATGGTCGATGATGATTTCCGGGCAGCACATCATCATTTACCGAAAGCATAATCACATTCTCAAAATCCAATGTGCGAGTTTCGAGAAAGCCCATTATTTGAATGCCCGAAAGCGGCTCACCGCTAAAGGAAACTCTGGTTTGAGCGAATGCTTTTCGGAATAGCTGGCGGAAAATCTTTAAGCTAATATCAATGCTATTCTGGTTAATAACATCAACCAATCTATTGAGATTCGTAAAGAGCGAGAAAAGGTATTCAAGTTCAATTCGGGCATTAAAATTCTCAGTTTCGGTTTTCTTGTTGATATGTCCTGCAATAAATCGGCAAACCTCAACCATGTATGCAGCCATTTTGCTCCCCGATGTTTGTCCAACAAACAAAGCCTCCCCTACAGGGAAACTCGCTAAATCGCTGGAATCAACAAAAATGATATTCTCCGTTTTTATCCTATTGATAATTGAATTGCATTTCTCCGAATCAATTATTTGCAGGTATGGGTGGTTTAAAACCGAAAGAACATCACGATGGTAGAAACGCACTCTCCCTTCGTCATCTGTTCTTGAGTTGATATGTAATTTGATAAGAAACTCCGCCAGGTTATACGCTGCTGTTTCCTTTAGCGGGTAACCCATTGTGATATTCAGCTCGCCAATATCATCGGGTAAAGCCGATAGTACTGGGAGTAGAAGATGTTCCTCGGGCAGCACAATTGCTGTGTTGATGCCAAGCACAGACGATTCGCTCTTCAGATTGCTAATTATTTGGGGCAATAATTTTGCCTGTGTCACGCCCGATGGAGTTGCAATAAGGTAAATCTTCGAATTCTTATTGAAATTATTGAAATGCTCAGGGCCCAACTTATTCCTGAACTCATTCAGGTTATCGCGTAAAAAGAGGGCGGCTTCGTGAACATCGGACTGGATGTATGATACATCGTAATCCCAGTAAAATAGGGCGTTATTTGTCTTTTTCAGATGCTTAAAGAGCGCCCTTTCACACTCATTAAGGGCATTGAATCCAATAAAAGCGTAAGTTCCATCTAAGGGAGCATTGGTGCTATCATCTAATTTAGCCGCTGCGAGGCTATATGCTAAACCATCATAGCAAATCCCTTCCGATATTATTGCCGAGCGAAATTCTCTGTAAATTGAGCCTAAAACCTTCCATATCGATAGGTATCTATCGCGGATAATGGAGTTATTGGAATCGGTCATCACCCCTAAATAGCTTTTCAATACCTCAATCTGCTCGGGTGTGAAGCCTCCAAAACGCTCATCAATCTCTTTTATATCAAGGATATTCGTGAATAATTTAAAGGCATCAACTCGATATTTATCCACCTGATCGAAATCAGCAAGCATAACCTCTCCCCAGAAATAGAAATTATCGAATGTCTCCTCGGTATGTAATTGCTTCTGGTAAATATCGTATAGTTTGACAATTAACGATAACGAATCGGTTTGTCTTAACCCCGATATCTTATACATTAATTCGGATATGGTAATTGTAGAGGGTTGCCAAATTGGGGTTTTCAGGTTCTCCGAAAGGTATTTATTGAAAAAAAGCGATGCTCTTTTACTCGGGAATACTAGGTTTAACTTGGAGATATCGTTCCCAAATTCGTTGTATAAATCGTCGGCAACAAGTTTTAGAAAAGGAGGCATGAGGGTTGTTTGTTATTGAAAATTAGATTTCAGAACAAGGATTAGAATGAAAAACTAAAAATTTCATCAACATTAAGTAATCAGTCATCTTTTGACGTCATTGCGAGCGTTCTTTGCGAAGCAATCTTATAATCGCCTGAATTAATCTCACTGAACTTGCAAGCACGATTGCTTCGCCTCAAAAAACGAGGCTCGCAATGACGGATTTGGTATTGCATGCTTAACATAACACTAAATTAGATAAACTTATTACCAAGGCAGTTCACTTAGAACTGCTAAGTTAAGCCTTATAACCTATTTAAACCGTTAATTAGTAAAGAAGATTTAAAATTGATATGCAATTGATTCTTTTTGCATTTAACTTTAAGAGGTGAAATATTGTGTCAATCCGAATATAAAATAGTTAGATATCAGCAACTAGCATACAGTAACTTGAGTTAGTTACCAAATATTCATTTCTAAAAAGCGTCCCTGCCAAGTATTACGTTCTTCTAGTATTTTTTCAATTTTTGTAAGAAGTTGATCGGTTCGGAGAAGACCCCATTTGGGTGCTACCAAATGCCATGGAGGAGCCTCGCTAGTAAATCTCTCAATCACAAAATTAGGGTTAAGCCTTTCAAGGAAGTCAACAACAAAGTTAAGGTAATCATTCATCTCAAAAAGGCTAAATTTCCCAGGAGTTTCCATATACTGCTTCTCCATTTCTGTTTCGCTGAAAATCTGAAGCTGATGAAATTTTATTGATGTAAGTGGTAAATCTGAAAGTATCGCAGCTTGCGATAGCATCTCCTCTCTGGATTCTCCGGGTAGGCCAAATATGATATGAGCGCCAGTATTAATACCCCTTCGGGCAGTTTCTTCAATAGCCCAAATGGATTGATCGTAGGTGTGACCTCTGTTAATTGATTCGAGGGAACGATTATAGCACGATTCTACACCATATTCCACGGATATATAGTAGTTCTTCGATAGCTCTTCGAGATAATCCAACTTTTCAAAATCAATACAATCGGGGCGAGTGCCAATAACCAAACCAATAACACCAGGATGCGAGAGGGCTTCGGAATAGAGCTCTTTTAGCTTTTCAACCGATGCGTGTGTATTGGAAAAAGCCTGAAAGTATGCAAGGTAGTTTTTGGCTCGCCTATAGCGAAGTGCATGGAATTCAATTCCTTCATTTAATTGCTGGGTAATTGATTTTTGAGGTGTACAGTAACTCGGATTAAAAGCATCGTTTTTGCAGTATGTACAACCTCCAGTTGAGACAGTTCCATCGCGATTTGGACAGGTAAATCCAGCATTGATGGTGAGTTTTTGAACTCTGCCACCAAATGTTCGTTTAAAATATCCGGCATAGCTATTAAAACGCCGTTTATCGCCCCAAGGGTAAACCATTTTTTATAATTTGTTTGTGTAATGTAAAGTAAGTGATATTAGTATTAGGTGTCAAGCGAAAAAAGAAAAAAATTGACAAATATGATATATCTATATTTCAATCCAAGGTATAATGATTTTAACGTGCAGGTTTAATACATAACAAATCGGACTAGCCAATGGCTAGTCCGATTTGTTCTATAATTTGTTAATTTCTCTATTTTATCTTCGCCAGACTCTCATCCAAAAGATTAACCAAATCAGCCCCAGATGAAGGCCTTGATGCACTTGGAGAGATAATAATACCATTCTGATCGATTAAAACAAATGTTGGAATTCCCTTAATCTGATAATCTTTTGCTACTGTTGAGTTAAATGCACCATCGGCATGTAGCTGGAGACCCATCATCTTTTTATCTTTCACCATTTTATCCCAAGCAAACATATCATCATCCAATGACATGCTAATGAATGTAATTTTCTTTCCCTTATAGGCTTTTTCTACCTCTTCGAGATATGGTAACTCATGACGACATGGACCGCACCATGTTGCCCAAAAATCGATGTATACAAGTTTTCCTTTAAGGTTTTCGAGTGCATATTCCTTACCATTAATATCTTTATATTTAAATAGCGGAGCAGGTTTCCCGGGTGCTAAATTCATTTTTTGGTTATAGAGTTTTTCAATGATATTCTTGTAACCTACCGTTTGACATTCAGCCTTGTACCTATCCACCAATTCTGTTAGTTTCCAGAATTCACCATAAGAAAGATCGTCCATAAAATTAACCTGTTTTAGGTAGTCACGAACCTCAATGCTAGTAATACTTTTATCAATAAAAGCAAATAGTTTTGTTAGTCTTTCAGGAGCAGGAATCGATTCTAAGTTATTATTTCCAATCTCCTTTTTGAATTTGTTAATTATGGTGGTATTCAAAACATCTAAATACTCCTTGTACATCAGATGGTAAGCATTATTTAAGTTAAATCCTTCAAGAAAGGTGTAATCAGCGCTATCGGGTTTAAACTCAATATTACTGTAATAAGCGTGATATTCGGGGTAATTTGCCTCTAATGATTTAACCAGATAATCGGCTCTTTCGGTTTCGAGCTCTGCAATTTTACTATTGGAGATTGTTTGTACTTTCTCAACAAGAGCATTCTTCAACGAATCCATCTTCTTGTTAAACTCATCTTTCTTTAAAATAAAAGTTTCATGATAGTCTGTAATATACTTATCTACAACAACCTCTTTCTCCTGAAGGATTTTATTCACGCTTTCCAGAACACCCGAAAACTTTGGACCCTCCTTTAAATTCTCAAAATCGATAGTTACCTGAGTATTATCACCTGGGTTAAGATATAACTCAAAATTAGTCTTCCTACCAGTCTTTATGGTATATAGAACAGGTTTATCAATAGTAGTTTTATACTCAAATGTTTTATCGGCATTCAATTTAACAGTTTCGGTAATACCCTTCGAACTCAAATACACAACGGTATCCTTATAGTTCTGTAAAGTACCCGAAATAATAGCCTCCTTAGGCTCTTGTTTACATGCTATTGCCAATGGTAGCAAAAGAATTATCAAATATTTTTTCATCTCAGTGGGTTTTAGTTTTTTTCGCAAGATAGGGAAAAAGTAAGAAGTGAAAAGAGGAAAGTGAAAAGTAAAAAAAACATTAGCACCCAGTTCTCCATAGGGATAGTGTAATTTTCAAATTGTCTTATTTTCAAATTGTCTCATTGTCTTATTTTCAAATTCCCCAATCTTCAAATTATCAAGCCACTTCCAACTTCGGTCTTCCCTCTTCTAACTTCCCACTCTCACCAACCTCCCCGAATCCACATACCACAAGTACCCATCAACCCGTTCGTAACCCATTTTTTGAATAAGGCTTGAATACCTTCGAATCTGCTTATGGTACGATTCCGACTCCGCCCCAAACTTATAATCTACAATTACCACCTCATTCGCTTTTATCATAACCCTATCGGGGCGATAGGTAGAGCCTTCGGGGGTAATTACCGATGCCTCGTTTTTTATCTGCCATTCATCCGAGAACCAACTTGAGTAAGGCTCCTGAATAAGCAGCTGTTCCATTTTTCCTTTCAGTAGTTCCTTCTGTTCCATATTTATCAACCCCTCCAATTGCATAGAATTTAGGGCATTGTCGATATCCGATGAATAGGCAATTCTTGAGAAGAGCGTATGCATCAGCTTACCATAATTTATGGATTGGATATAACTTGCCGACGATTCCGAGAAGAAATCCGTTGATTCAAGCCTTTGCTTCACATTCGCCTTTGTTTCTCCAGCCGGGTAATTCTCAAGAATCCAGATTGGATTACCACCTTTCGTTTTCTGATTTTTGTAGATATCCCGCTTACCCCTGCTATAGCTGATGGCTGAATCTCCATACCTATCGGCATCAACAACAAATTCTGATGAATCAATAGCGGACAGAACACTCTTCATCAATGGCGATGTACTTAAAATCTTGCTATCCTCCTTCTTCTGCGGGCAAAAAACGTACAACTCATTCTCGGCACGGGTAAAAGCAACGTAAAGCAGGTTGATATTATCCACCAGCACCTGCATATCATCCTCAATGGCTGACTTTGCAAAGTAGCTGCTCTTTGAATCCTTACCCGAATTTATTGGGTATTTAGGAAGAATATCGAATGGTTTTTGAGCCGATTCAACCCAAAGCAATGGCCTCATGCCGGGTGGGTTAAACGGCCAATCCCCGTGCGGAATTATAACAACAGGGAACTGCAACCCCTTAGATTTATGTATTGTTGTAATGGTTACCGCATTCTCGGAATCGGGCATGGTTAGCGCAAGCTTAATGCCATCCTCATCCCACCATTCCAGAAAACGACCAACATCATTAGGCCCTTTACGCGATAGATTGAGAATCTGCTCGTGCAGCTCCGAGATATAGGCCAGCTCCTTCTTGCTGTTTAACAACCCGTATCGTTTTATGATTGCCTCAAAAACCTCCTGAACAGGTCGAGTTCTGAACCCTTTCAGCCATTCAACCTCAATACCCAAAGCCTCCCCGGTAAACAGCTGATGCCACGAAACCTTACTATTACCATCAATGGTTCTCAATCCTGCTGCCAGACACGCCTTTGTGATGCTATCCTTTGGCTGATAGGTTGCCCGAATAGCCGCAACGCACAGCCTTATTGCTGGCGACGATACAAGTAGCAACCCCTCCTGGCTAACAACATCAAACGAGCCAAACGTTTCGGGGTTAGTCTGTTTATGCGATAGAAGAATATTTGCCAAATCCTGCCCATCCTTATTGGAGCGCACCAGAATTGCGATATCACCCGCTTTATAGCCTCTCTTCTGTATGTCCGAGATTAAATCGGGCAGGTAGTTCTTCAGATTCTCGTTGAACGATTTATCCTCGTTTGGTAAAAAGTTAACCTCAACGTAACCCTCGCCTTCATCCTTCTTCGATTTCTTTTGAACAACATTATCGTAAGCCAACGAGAACTCCTTCCCAAAATCGGAATCTAGGTTAGTGCCAGTAACCATCTCCTCGGTTAAGGCCTTTAAAACCAGCGATGCGCTTGTAAAGAAAAGATTATTAAAATCGATAACCGCAGGCAAACTCCTTCGGTTCACATCCAGCGGTTTATGGGTAATTCCCAGCGATGCAAAATCAACCTCAAGTCCCGATGATAAAATCCTCCAATCGCCATTACGCCAACGGTAGATGGCTTGCTTTACATCGCCCACAACCATGCTAAAACTACCCTGAGCAAGGCTATTCTCTATAAGCGGTTTAAAATTTTGCCATTGAATTACCGATGTATCCTGAAACTCATCAATCATAAAGCTATCGAAACGGGTTCCAACCTTTTCGTAAACGAAGGGAGCATCCGTCTCCTTCACAAACTCCCTCAGCAGCGGGCCGCTATCCGCCAGAAGCATAAAACCCTCCTCAGTTGATAGTTTCCTGATGGTTTGCCACAAATCGCTTAGTATTGCCAGCGAATCCAGATTCTTTAGCACCAGCCTTGCCGAATTGTACTGGGGTTCATTCTCCCCAATAGTATCATAAAGTTTGGCTAGGGCTGGGTGCAATTTCCCGCTGATTAATCCCGATATCTGAGCAAACTTCACAGCATTCTTTCTATCCGCAGCTGTTACCCAATCCTCACCCGATGGGCTATCCAACGCCTTCTGCACACGAGTACCATCCAGTTTTGGGAGCAGCTCGCCAAAATCCATATCGGCGCACTTCTCAAAAAAGCCGTAAACGCCACTGCTTCCATAAGCAAAATCCTTCTCGCTAAATCCGTACTCACCTATAACTTTTAGTGTATCCTTTCCAAGCCCAATTACAATACCCGAAATATTACCAATTAACCCATTCAGCTCCTTTTTCAACGCATTAACCTTCTCTTTATCGGTAATTGCAATAATCTCATCGTGGCTCAATAGCCTGAAACTCTCGGAGAACAGCTCCCGCCCAAGGTTAACCAAACCGCTACGGATATCCCAGCTCTTCCCCGCCTCCAGCTGCGATTCGCCCATCGACTGCAACCACTTGAATAGCCCGGGGTTATCCACCGACTCATCAAGCATAATATCCGCCGCACGTTCCAGAACAGGCTTAAAATCCAAACGGATATCGCCACCGCCCTGCTGCCCAATCTCCCATAGCAAAGCCTGAATAATCCGCTGCACAAAGCTATCGATAGTGCTTACCGAGAAACGTGAATAATCGTGCAGAATATTGGATAGCGCCTTTGATGCTCTGGCTGTAACGGTATCGGGGTTTATGCGGGTCTCCTCGCAGATAAGGGCGAACATTGGGCTTTTTTTGCCATCCGCAATACCCTTTAGCTCCTCCAGAATCCTTCCCTTCATCTCGGCAGTGGCCTTATTGGTAAAGGTAACCGCCAGAATCCTCTTGTACGATTGCGGATCGTGAATAACCAGCTTAATATACTCCGCCGCCAGCCGGAAAGTCTTTCCCGATCCCGCGGAGGCCTTATATACTATCAAATTCGACATATCATGGGTTTGTTCATTCGTTAACCGTGAGACGTGAACTGTTAATCGTTATTCGTTATTCGCTTTTTACTTGCCACATATAAAACAATCCAACAATTTAAACCATAAAAACAGTACCCAACCCTAATATCGCATTTTGCGATATCTTTAACACCAACAGCAAAACATTCCGAATACCAACACCCTGTTTCACTTTACAACAATCCATTATACCCGCTTGTTTCAAGGGGCAAGGGTTTTATCTTCACAAATCAAATATTCTATTAATCCTTAATGCAACGAACACTAAAACCACTACTCATGCCAAAGTAACTTAAACGGGCTCTTGAATCATAGTAACACAGTGGACAATACCATACATCCCTACTAAATACAGAACTCGACCACCAGTTTCCACAAACTCCAATGGAGTAGCAACTACCATGAAAGCAGTCACGGTAACCGCCTGGAAGCGCAGAAAAACCAATGTTATTGCTAACTTGCTTGTTAGTTTTTTCCCACAACGCAGTGGACTTTAACTTGTCCCCTGCAACGCTTTCGCCACCTAAGTAATCGATTAGCGTTGTCCACTCGGTATCGGTGGGTACATGCCAACCTGATGGGCAAAGATTACGGCTATCCACCACGGCGTAGAAGTTATAGAGTGCACCGTAGGTGCTTTTATTGCTAATATCGTTATTATACCAACAGTATGCACCGTTGGTTTGATTAGCCCATGATGCATTGTCGGTTTTTTTTGGGATTGAATTACCATTGCGATACTTAGTTGTTTTCAGGTTCTCTGCCATCCACACCTGTGTTCCTATTGCAACAGTTTTATAGGTATTGCCATCCACATCGGTTATATCTTCTGGAATATAATAATCAAAATGGATTTTGCCACCCTGCACTACTGTAATGGTTTCCTCTACTAACTTCTCTCCGTTTACAAGTTTAATGGCATGAGTGCCAAAGCTCAGCATGGCGGTGTAGGGGGTTGAGCCTGTTGAAACGCCGTCAACCATGAGCCTTGCACCTGTAGGAGTGCTAGTAATGGCTATCTCCAAGCCTGTGAGTAAAACCTCGTTCACTTCGGTAGTAGCATTCTCCGTAATGGTTACATTTTTGGTTACCGTACCGTAGCCTCCCTTCTTTATGGTAAGGGTGTAATCGCCCACCAGTAGGTTTTTAACCGTATTGGGAGTAGTGCCATACTCCTTACCATCAATCGTAATAGCAGCTTCAAAGGGGGTGCTGGTAATATCAAGCGAGCCAACCATGGGTTTTAGATTGAGCGCAATGGCTTGTCTGATCCCCGCAACAACGGTTACCTGCTGCTGGGCGGAGTAGTGCTTCTCCTTATCGGCCTTAACCGTGTATATTCCTGCCAACATCCTAGCGGAATAGCTGCCATTGCCTACTTTTTTGTCATCAATAAGAATATCAGCGGCGGGATTGGTGGTCATGGTAATATCGGCAAAGGCGGGAGTCATGGTAAAGTCGGCGGTTGCCATTCCCTCATCGGTAACCGTTACCTTTTTGGCTTGGGGTTGGTACCACTGGCTCACCAACTTTAGGGTATGCTCACCGCTAGCAACACCCTCCAAGGTTGCTGGGGTAATTTTACCTGTATTCTCAGCATCTATATAAATCAGCATTCCGCTCTCAGGAGTAGAGGTTATTCCTATACTCCCGAAATGAGGTTTAAGTATAAGATTCAGTACCTTCTTATCGCCAACTAAATTTACTTTACCAGCTTGTGAATTGTACTTAGGAAACTCTAAGCGGTAAGTGTATTCACCTTCTGGGTATTTACGAGTAAAGGGGGTTGTACCCACCAGCTGCTCCTCAATAAACACGCTAGCACCTTCGGGTTTAGAGTTAATGGCAAGCCATTGCGTTGCTATCTCAGTAGGTCTAACAATTGTTTCAACGGTACCCGTTATTAGAACCATTTCATAAACCTTACCCGATTCTATGGGAATATCAAAGTCATAAAAGCGATTGGGTAGCTGCCCCAGCTTGGGATGGGCAATGGTTATGGCTTTCAGTTTGGCTGGAACGTAAACCCAAATTTCGGCAGTTTTGTACGCCACTTTTACAATACCCAGCTGCCCACCGCCAAACTCAAAACCAGTTTCGGTGGTTACAACTTTAATTAGTGCAGCCTTTTCACCGTTGCTGCGATCAATTACGGGGTAATTCACCAGTGCGTCCAAATCATTATTGAGCAAACGGAAGGATTTAACGGAGATGTTCTGGCATAGTAGGAATAGCGGAAAGGCTATAAAAAGGATGAGAAGAGAGTATTTTCGCATAGTTTGAATTTTGAAAAAACGAAGGTAGAAAAAAAAATAGTAAACACGGGTGGTTCAATGTTTTAAAATCACATTGCTATCGCCATTTTAGCATAGGGCGTTGCCATATGCTATGTTCTTTTGCCCCTTCAGGGCGATAAAGAAATGGTGAATATCTATAACCTAATGTTCTTTGCCCTGAAAGGGCTCAATAATATAGCGATGGGCAACGCCCATCGGCATAATAATATAACGATGGGTAACACCCATCGCCATAATAATGTAGCGATGAGCATTGCCCATCGCCCACAATGACTCATTGTACAAGAAGCCCTGAAAGGGCATCAGAGTTTTAGTCCCCCGCTCGTCGTAGATTAGCGAAGCGTATCTACGTCGTCTTTAAATAGCGGTCTCTGACCGCACCAAATTCCATAAAAGAATAACCCCATTAATCCGAGGCCTCCTACCTCGGATTTTCTATTCTTGCGGGTTTTGCCTGGGTAAACAGAATAACCCTTAGTTTATGGCTTAGGATTATTAAACCCTCCACCTTACAATCAACCCCAAACCCCTTAAACAAGGGGCTTTAACAGATTTTGGTGGTTTGTTTGATTATTATTAATAGGGAAATGCAAGGCTAATTGAGTACTGTAATTGGTTTTGCCTTCTTAAGGAAAGCTAAAGGGTATACGAAAACCTGTTTTACCCCCTTTTTTCAAGGGGGCAGGGGGTTTCTTCGTGCAAGAAGATTCGTAAGAACCGGAAGCCAAACCGCCACCAAATCCCATCGCATTTTGCGATATTCTGCAAAAGCAGCAAAACCCTCTTCCACTTTTCATTTTTAATTTTTAACTTTTCACTTGTCTTTTCAAAGAATTAAATAACATTTCGATAATTTATAAAAAATAGTTTTAACTTTGATATACAAAACCAAACATAAATTGGGTTTTAAATGAATTATAGACAATTTTACTTAAAGATATATTCTGGGTAAACAAAGGGGATAACCACCCAAAAGTCGAGCATGTGAAAGCGAAAAACGAAATAAAATAAAAGAGTAGCCGATAATGATAATGCTGAAAATCGAAAGAATAAGCAAGAAATAAAAACAATTGACAATTGTTAAAAACAATGAAAAAATTAATTTTTATTATTTCAATTATATTAATTACTTCAGTTAGTTGTGAGAAGAATGACTCTAAAGTTAATAATCAGGATTTTGTTATTCAAACATTTACAAATAACTCACAATCTGAGGTTGATTCCGTACAACTAATAAATGATAAACATCCTTTGTTGGCTATAGCAATTCATTCCGAATATTTTTCAAAATCGAACATCAAATTAGAAGGAATCACACCGACATACGGGATTTATTACTATAAGAATGGTACTGCCGCAGTACTTGTTTGCGATAAAGAAGGAAAAAATGTTTTCGCTTACATTTTTAATTCAAAAACATATAAATTCGTTGATGCATATAGTGCAGTTATTAATAAACCATCTTCAAAAAAGGCTAAACTTTCATCTAATGAGTCGTTATTGAAAATAAGTTCTGTCACTTCTGGTAATGTATTATTAGACTATAAAATGAGCGATATCGATTCAAAAAGTTGGGGTAGTTGCATGCGAGATGCCGTAAAATTACTTTTTGATGATTGGGACAATGATCCAGCTGGTACATTTACTTGTTGGGTGTTATCTCCACTTTGTGTAATTGGTGGCGGAATTGGGTGTGGAATTGTTGCATAATTCAATGAAATTACTAACTATGAAACCTAAAATAATATTTTATATCTCTGCTCTTATCGTAATATTAGGAGCAGCAACTAAAGTAATTATAAAGCACAATTATTTTTCATCCACATTATTACTTTTAGGATTGGTTGGGGTATTGATTTCACTAGTTTTATATTTAAGAAACTCTAAAAAATGATTCCATTAATCCGAGGACTCCCGCCTCGGATTTTTCTATTCTAGAATGCTAAATTCCCCCGCTCGTCGTAGATTAGCGAAGCGTATCTACGTCGTCTTTAAATAGCGGTTTCTAACCGCACCAAATTCCATATAAGAATAACCCCATTAATCCGAGGCCTCCCACCTCGGATTTTCTATACTTACGGGCTTTGCTTGGGTAAACAGAGCAACGCTTAGCTTAAGCTGTAGTTGGCTTAGGGTTATTTAAATTCTCCACCTTACAATCAACCCCAAACCCTTTAAACTAAGGGGCTTTAACAGATTTTGGTGGTTTGTTTTATTTTTCTTAATAGGGAAATGAAGGGCTAATTGATTACTGTAATTGGTTTTGCCTTTTTAAGGAATGCTAAAGATTATACGAAAATCTGTTTTACCCCCTTTTTTCAAGGGGGCAGGGGGTTTCTTCGTGCAAGAAGATTC
>JACABB010000021.1:15194-93328 GCA_013376985.1 Bacteroidales bacterium | reverse complement strand
CTGAGCGAAGCGAAGGATCTTCTAAAGACAAGATGGTTGCTTTCAGCGAATCCTTCGGATTTCACTCCGTTCAGCATGACAAGAAACAGTATGCTCTAGAAACGTCAACCCCTTTCCTGAATAATGGTGAATTCCATAATGAATCCATTGTCATCCTGAGCGAAGCGAAGGATCTTCTAAAGACAAGATGGTTGCTTTCAGCGAATCCTTCGGATTTCACTCCGTTCAGCATGACAAGAAACAGTATGCTCTAGAAACGTCAACCCCTTTCCTGAATAATGGTGAATTCCATAATGAATCCATTGTCATCCTGAGCGGAGCGAAGGATCTAGTTATCTAAAGACGAGATGCTTCACTTCGTTCAGCATGACAAGCAACAATCTAATGCTATACTTAGGATCAATATATTATACTTACATCAAACTTGCGTTAGATTTAAGAACAAGGATCAACGATTAGCTTCGCTGAGCTCGCAAAAAACGCTCGGTTTATGATTTTTGATGTTTGTGTAATCAGTCTGTTTTCAGAAATCTTCTAAAATCTAAAATCGGTATTCCTTGTTCATTATTCAATTCTTTACTTTTGTTGTATACTCCGATGGACTTACCCCAAACTGTTCCTTAAAGCTTCTGGAGAAGTAGGATAGGTTGGAAAATCCTGTTTCGTAAGCAATTTCAGTTAAGTTGCCTGATTTCATTACTAGCAATGATGCTGCCCGTTTTAACCTTATGCAACGCATAAATTCTGTAAAGGATTGATTGGTTAAGGCCTTGAGTTTTCTATACACGTTGGTCTTACTCATTCCAATTTCATCGCAAAAATCATTCACGGAAAACTCGGCATCTGCTAAATGATTTTCAATAATTTGAAGTGCTTTTGTTAAAAACTGTTCATCTAATGATGTTGCTGTTACTTCCGAAGGGTTTACTGTGATAGATTTCTGAAACTTATCCCTTAGCTTTTGTCGATTTGATATTGTATTTCTAATCCTCAACAGCAACTCTGCTTTATTAAAGGGCTTAACTAAATAATCATCAGCAGCGGCCTCAAGTCCTTCAATCTTACTCTCCTCGGAGGCTTTTGCAGTAAGAATGATTACAGGAATATGACTTGTTTGCTGATTGTTTTTAATCAGCTTTGTCATTTCATACCCATTCATTTCGGGCATCATAACATCCGTAATTATAAGGTCTGGCGATACCTCCATTGCTTTATCAAACCCTTCCCTACCATTTACTGCCACTATAATTTGATAATCCTGCGCTAACGATTTTGATATGTAATCTCTCATATCATCATTATCCTCAACAACAAGAATTGTTGTCTCTCCCTTTATTATTTTAGGTTCGACTTCGCCACCTAAATCGAATTCATGAAGTTTTGGAAATCTATCGATTTCATCAACTTTCTGATCTTCATCGGACATTATCTCTGCGAATGGTAAAAGATGCTTATTCACGGCTAAAACTATTGTAAACTGAGCCCCTTTTCCTGCCTCGCTCTTCACCGAAATTTCACCTCCATGTAGCTCAACCAACTCCTTAGCTAAAGCTAATCCAATACCACTGCCTTCAATCTTTCGATTTATTGTTGCGTTGGATTGATAAAAGGGTTCAAAAATATTCTTTAGCTCATGCGATTCTATACCTATTCCATTATCGCTAATCATAATTTCAACATAATTATCATCCTCTCCTATTCTGGCCAAAGAAACCTCTACAAAACCTCCTTTATCGGTATGCTTTAATGCATTCGAAATGATATTAAATACAATTGTCCCCACCTTATCTCTATCAAACCAAACAAACAAAGGCAAAGGATTTGAATTATAGGTAAGTGCAATGGATAGATCTTTTGCACGCCCAGAAAATGAATCAATAAGTATATTTAAAAATGTATTTATATCGTAATACGAAAGTTGTAAATTAAGACTTGCTTTTTGAAGTTTAGATAAATCGAGCAATTGGTTTATAAGATTTAATAGGCTATTTGCATGTTTTAGCATGAGTCGGAATTCATTTTGCGCTTCCTTGTTGTTGGATTCCTCCAACATAGATGTTAAAGGTCCTATTATAAGCGATAAAGGTGTTCGGAACTCATGTGATATGTTGGTAAAGAATCGGGATTTCATATCGTCCAATTCCAGCAAACTTTCATTCTGCTTTCCAAGCATATCGTTCATTGCCATAATTTCCTGCTGCTGTTGCTCAATCTCTCTATTCTTATTTTCCAACATACCAACCAGCTTGTGCTTTAATCGGAAACGAGTGTATAAAACAAATGCCATAACTAAGAATAATACCGTTGACAGCAGAATAAGTAAAATCATAATCCTCTGTTTAGATAATTGAAGTGATTTATATTGATTCTCCTTGTTTAGTAGGTCAATCTCTTTATCCTTTTTCTCAACATCCAATGAGGTTTGTAGCTCGTAAAGACGTTGATTAGATTGTTCGATATTCAAAGAATCTTCTGCGCTTTTAAAGGATTTATAATATTTAAGGGCAGAGTTTATATCGCCTTTAACTTCATAGGCTGAGGATAAAAATTGGTAGTAATAAGACAAAAAAGTTTTTGATTTATACCGAATAATGGTTGGCGAGTTCTTTTTAAGTAAATTAATTACTGAGTCTGGCTGGTTTAGGTTAATATATAAATCCGACATTGTTAAACATGCAACAATGGAGTAATAATCGTTTTTTCCTTTTGTCCCATATTCTATGGATGATTTATAGCACTGCTTTGCTTTATTGTAGTTCTGAGATGCTGAGTAAATAGCTCCTAAATTGGCATAAACATTCGAAAGGATATCAAAATAATTCTTATTCTTTAAAGTATTCAATAGACTATCATAGTAAAGTAAAGCCATTTTCGCCTCACCCAAAGCTGAATAATTATTTGCAATACTTACATGCTCATTAAAATATGCATAACTTTGGTATGTAAGGTACTTCAACGCTTTTTTGTTATAATCAAGAGCCATTTTAAATTTTCCCTGATGAGCATAAATATTGCCTAAAGCAGAGTAACATACTCCAATGCCTTTTCTATCATTTAATGATTGATAAATCTGCAAGGCAGTAGAATAGTAAGGCATTCCCTTATCCAATTTAGATTGATTAATATATGTACTACCAATTGCTAAGTTAGCTTTGGCTATTCCTGGATTATTCTTTAGCTCGGTATAAATTATTAGAGATTTGTTAAAACTCTCCAATGCCGCAGCAGGTGTATTTTTAAGTAAATAACCATTAACATAATAAGAGTAAGCAGTTCCGTTCTTAAATTGAACCTTATCCAACAATGTTTTAGCGTTATTAAAATACTCTCGCGACTTGTTTTCATCTGTATAGAAATAATTTTCAGCCAGACTAAGCATTGTAATAATTTTCGAAGTATCGCTGGATGATTTTTCCAAAGCGTTTTTAAGTGAATCTATCGCATTCTGAGATAATGCGCCAACAGCAATTAATGCTAATAACAAAGTTGTTAGTAGTTTCTTCCTAACCAGATTCATATTCTCAAAGATTTTAATGATTATGTAGTTAATTGACATGCAAATATATCTATTCAATGGAATAATAGTACAAATAAATGGAACACCTGTTAAAATCAATTAAAGTTGAATGGCCTAATATTGTTGATGTTTAACATGCTAACAATTCACACTTGATATTCTATTTCTTAATTAACGTGAGTTCAATGTAAGGTGTCATCCTGAGCGAAGCGAAGGATCTAGTTATCTAAAGACGAGATGCTTCACTTCGTTCAGCATGACAAAGCAACAATCTAATGCTATACTAGCAATCAAGATGTTATGCTTAGATCGAGTTCACGTTAATTAACAAGTATTAGGATTAATAGTTGTTTGTAAGTATGCTAATAAGCAAATTGGATAATCTAAATCAAAATATTGTTTGCGCGCAAAAACAATAGGCGGATTCCGAAAAGCCTTTATAAATAGAGTAGGGAAACAAACTAAAATAAACTAACATGAAAACTTTAGATTTTAACGAAATGAGCAAAGTTCAAGGTGGTCTTGAGGGTGATGATTATTGGACATGTGTAGCTGCTGCTACTATTGTAGGTGCTCATTGGGGACCATTTGCAGCTTTAATTGGTTTTGCTGTTGGTGCTGCTGCTTGCTAATACAATATAATACAGAGGCGGAATAATTCCGTCTCTGCATTTATTTAAATCAACTAATCGTAAGTGATTTTTCCAAAATCATAATTTTATTCGTTATAATTATTTAGTATTGAATGAAAACCCAAGCCCTTGCTAATCATTTTGAGAAGATAAATGCAAAATGGTTTTTCCTTATAGTATGTTTATTATATATCGTTTCGAGTTTTATACTAAATGTATTTGTTATAACGGATAATCTGTATTATAACGCTCTAGGGGAACAACTTAGCGCAGAACGCATTTCACGAATATTTGAGATTCGGGAAAAATTTTCGTGGATTAACTATGTGATTTTGCCACTACTAGTGGCTTTGAAATTGGTCCTTGTCAGTTTTTCACTCAATATAGGGGCTTTAGTATTCGGGCATAATATTAGTTTCGCCAAATTATTCAAAATTACAGTAATTGCCGAAGTAATATTTCTACTTGCCGATTTATCTAAAATGGCATACTTTTTAATGTATCCCCCACATACTTTGCAGGAAATAAACAACTTCTATCCCCTTTCGCTTGTCAACCTATTTAATATAAAGGAGGTGGCAAGTTGGCTTATTTACCCATTGCAACAATTTAATGTTTTTGAGTTTTTTTACTGGTTAGCGTTGGCATTGGGATTAAAAACTGTTTTAAATAAGGGTTACTCATCCATGCTTAAAATGGTTGCCTCATCTTATGGTGTAGGGTTAATTATATGGCTATTACTCATCATGTTTTTAACTATAAGCAATGGGTAAAATAAAAATAATCTTTGGGGGCTTAAGCCTTTTGGTTATAGGTCTTCTCATTTTCCTTATTTGTAGAAGTTTGGATAAAAAAAATCAGACTCTTACAAACATTCAAAAGTTACCAAATTTCCATTTTAAAACTTTGGACGGTGTTGATTATTCAAAGAAAAACATCGCCGAAAATAGTCCAGTAATCATAATCTATTTTAATAGCGAATGTGAACATTGCATATACGAAGTGAAGGAAATCACCAAAAACATAGAGCGATTTTCATCGTATCAAATCATTCTAACCTCTTCGGAAACAACTGATAAAATAATTGCTTTTAAAGAAAATAATAATCTTCAGAATTACTCAAACATAGCTGTACTCCAAACAAATGATAATGATTTCTACAATACGTTCGGCACATTGACAATCCCATCCGTTTTCGCATACAATGAAAAACATCTTCTAACAAAACATTTTAAAGGAGAAGTAAAAATTGATGCGATTCAAAACTTTTAATCATTTAAAATGATCTCTAAGAAATTAGCAAAAACATTTGTAAGACAGCAAGATCAGAGTGATTGCGGAGTGGCATGTCTTGCTTCAATAATAAAATACTACGGGGGTCATGTTCCTCTTGAGAATCTGAGAGAGACAAGCGGCACATCCAAACAGGGAACAACTCTTTTGGGGCTGTACCAAGCAGCACAAAAGAATGGGTTTGATGCAGTAGGAAGCCAAGCGGATTTGGCACATATTAAGGATCTGAAAAAACCTTTTATTATACATGTTTTTATTGATAACCGCCTGCAACACTACATGGTATGCTACGATTTCTGCGACAACCTTTTTTTAGTGGGTGATCCAGCGGAAGGAATGAAGTACATAAATGAAGAAGAATTGAATAAAATATGGGTATCAAAAACATTATTACAACTCACGCCAAATAAAGAGTTTATAAAATCCGAAACCATTAAAAATGCAAAAAAGAGATGGATATATAATCTTGTTAAAGAAGATATAAATTTACTTAGCATTTGCCTTGGAATAGGCATTCTAATTGCTATTCTTGGAACTACCACAGCACTTTTCTCACAAAAACTAGTTGATGATATTCTGCCGCATCACACTATAAATCGCCTTATACCGGGGATGGCCATTTTAACAATCCTACTTCTACTCCGAGGAGGAATAACATGGATACGACAAATATTTTTAGTTGGTCAGAGTCGCAACTTTAACGTTCGCATAATTAATAGTTTCTATAGTAGTTTACTATTTCTCCCAAAATCTTTTTTTGATAATCGTAAAACAGGGGAGCTTATTGCGCGAATGAACGATACCTCACGCATACAAAACACAATAAGCTATTTGGTTGGGAATGTATTAATCGATGGAATGGTAGTTCTGGTATCAATTATATTTATCTTCCTCTATTCCATTACTCTGGGATTCATATCACTTACTAGTATTCCTATTTTTTTTTATATCGTATATCGCTTTCACCATAAAGTTGTTAAAGATCAACGAGAGGTGATGGTTGCCTATGCAAAAAACGAAAGTAATTATATAAATACAATTCAAGGGATATACGCTATTAAAACGTTTAATAAAGAGTCCTTTTTCAGTAAATTAAATCAATCTATTTACGGCCATTATCAACAAAAGGTAGAACAATTAGGTAAAACCCAAACCAATCTGAGTTTGTATGGCGATACAGCCGCAACAATTATAATTGCTGCAATTATAGCAAGCTCATCGTATTTGGTAATAACCAGTTCGTTTACTGTTGGAGCAATGATAGCCGTACTCTCAATGACAGGAAGTCTTTTACCCGGAGTTGGTCGTTTGGCACTATTAAACATACAAGTGCAGGGAGCAAAAATTGCCTTTGATAGAATGTATGATTTTGTTAGCATCTCGCCCGAATATAACCCCGAAACAGAAAGCAATACTGCTAATTTGTCTTTCAATGAATTAAAAGTTTCACAAATTTCCTTTCGATTTCCAGGGAGTTTACCTCTTTTAACCAACGTTAATTTTGAAGTAAAAAAAGGTGAAACAATTGCCATTATAGGCGAAAGTGGTTGTGGGAAAAGTACATTAATACAGATTCTTCAAAAATTGTATCATCAGGAAAATGGAACAATATCCATAAACGATATCAATATTGATAATATAAACAATTTCGAATTAAGGAGTAAGACAAGCGTTGTTCCACAGGAGATAAGTCTTTTTAATGGTACTCTGTTGGATAATATTTGCTTATCCGACTCCGCAGCTGAAGCGAAACAAATAATTAAATTCTGTGAGGACTTTGGTTTTGATAAGTACTTCAAAGCTTTTCCGCAATTCTATTACACTCTGCTTGGTGAGGAAGGAGTAAATATTTCAGGTGGACAGAAACAATTAGTTGCATTGGCACGTGCCCTTTACAAGCAACCTCAACTCTTACTATTAGATGAGCCCACAGCAGCAATGGATCGTCATACAGAAGGTTTTGTTATGCAGCTATTAGAACAACAAAAACAAAATATGGCGATTGTTATAATTACACACCGCTCCAATTTATTAACGCAATTTGATCGTATTTACACTCTTGAAAATGGGATAACACGATTGGTTTAAAAAGAAGTGTTATATCCAAGATTAATAAACGAAGGATAGTTTCAAAATCGATAAAATCAATGTATATGAATTATTTTAATCATTGATAATAATCAAGGCTAAAATACCAAATATTAAAATCGTCTCATAACCTCATCTTTTAAAAATCAATATTATAGACATTGCCTACGCCAATTAAATACAAATTACACATATATTATTGCGTATATATAATTCATATTTCGAAAATCACATAAATTATGCTACTTTTTGCCACATTACATATTTTACTTATCATAAATATTTTATACTTTTATATTTATTTTTAACAAAATGAGCGCTTTACTGTATAATAAAATACTTATTGATTGAAAAAAATCTTCATCAATCCTCCATTTTCACTTGTTCATTGAATAACTCAGTTTATAGAATAGTTGCGAATTACATTTCACTAAAAAAACATAATCATTATTTTACATGGTATTAATTTATGATTAGAAGTTGTTTTAAAACCGAAATTTATAAAAAATCACAAAACGCTTATATACATATATTTAAATCAATATTTTACATATTGACATGCAACTTATTACATATGTTTGCATAATAAATTGTAATAGTTAACACATAAAGTAAATGTTCAATAAAATTTTACGGCATCCTCTAAGGTTCACCTGTACCTTAAATCAGGAAACCCCAAACAGTAACGGGGAAAGGTTACTGTAAAACTAAATTTAATATGATTTACTTATGAAAAAACTTAAAGATTTTACAAGTGAAAATTTGGACTTATCACAATTAATGAATGCTAAGGAGATGAGAGACATTCAAGGTGGATGTGAGAATGGATTTTTTTCATGCTATCAGGGATTAACAACAGATGTTAATGACTGTCATAATGGTTTCTGGGGCTGTGTTGGTGGAATGTGTACAGATGGTCTTGGTCGTTTTGTTTGGTAATAATCCCTCATACCCAAAGGAAATTCCTTATCTAAATAATTCTAATATTTGTTTTAATTATTTATTCATAAATAGGAGTTCTTAAGAAATAAGTCCTTTAACATTATTTGACTTCAATTCATTTTTCCTTTGGATACAAAATAAAATTTTTTGAGTTAGTTTTTCTACCCTGTCAAAATTGACAGGGTAGCTAATCGTCCTTAAAATATTTTTTTGAATAAAAAATCCATTGAATATCAGATTAAACAATGAATATCTAAACTGTATATAAAAATTTAAAATGGAGATTTATTGATTTTAAAAAACTAATTTATATGATTAACACCCGCTAAATAAACTCTTTTAAAGAAAATAAAAAATCACAACTACATTTTTTAAAAATCAATATTATAGAAATTTCCTATACTTAGAAAATGTAAATGACATATGCACGATAATGTATATATCGTTTACATTTTAGTAACCATTTAAGTTGTACTATTTTTTTATTTATCAAATATTTTTTTATATTTTTATTTTTAATACCTGTGAATATAAGTGCCTTGCTGTGTAAAAACACTTGTTTAAAAAATCACGGCATTGTCTGTTCCTTGAATGATTGATGTTTATTGAATAATCACAACTAGTTTTACTCTTAATAATATGATCAAAGGGTAAAATGCAACAGAATATAAAACATTTACATTTAATACTTGAACTAACTCTAAAAATTTTCATGGACTGCATGCTCTAAATTCTATTATTAGAATTATTAGCGCAAAAAACAAAAGCCCTATAATATTTTACAGGATAATCTAAGGCTCTCCTGCGCCTCGAATCAGGAAACTCCAAACAGTAATGGGGAAAGGTTACTGTAAAAAAAAATTAATCTGTTTTAACCATGAAAAAACTTCAAGATTTTGTAAGCGAAGACTTGAACTTATCACAGTTAATGAACGCTAAAGAAATGAGCGAAATTAAAGGTGGTGATTGTAGTGGTGGTTTGTGCTGGGGGGGTGATTGTACAGGTGGTGCATGCACAGGTGGTTCATGCACATGTGGTTCATGCACATGCGGCGAATGCACTCTTGGCAAGAATACTTTTGCCGAAGAAGAGATGGCCAACTAATCATTGTTGGATATCGTTATTAGACAATCCTATTCCTTTCAAGGGATAGGATTGTTTTATTATTTTTTTCAAATTGTTTTAAAACTTTTATAATCAACTTCTTTATTTCAACATTTATTTTAATAAATCTACTTATGATAAGCGAGGATCTTTATGTTTTAAATCCAGATTATAACTTCAAAAATGACATAAAAAGAAGTATAATCATTGCAAATTCAGATGCTCAATGTGAGCAAACCAATACAGAGTGGGTATCCGTTATTCACCCTGTTCAAGCAATGATTCTCTCATTTTTCTCTAACCCTATTAGTATTGACAAAGCGGTTGAAGATTTGAGCGAATTTTTGAGTTTAAGTAAAGAGGAAACTCTCAATATAATTAAACCTTTTATAGAGAATAAAGAGGCTATTTTCACCGAATATAATGGACATAACTTCAAGTTTCCAAAACAAATCATTATTAAATATCACGAAAATTTAAAGATTTTATATACTTACAAACCTGATGAATTTGTTTATAAAGAGTTGGATTTTGATTCGGTAAGATTAAACCAGAGTCCCGCCGTAATAACCATTATGGTAACCAATCGCTGCGTAACAAATTGCATATACTGCTATGCGGATAAAAGCCAAGAGGTAACATGCACAATTCCGTTCGAACGAATAAAGGAATTAATTAAAGAAGCCAAAAATTTAAAAATTAAAAGTATTCAGATTGGTGGAGGTGAATTCTTTTTATATAAAAATTGGTACGAATTATTATCAGAGTTGTATAAGTATGGATTTTATAAAAATTTTATTTCAACAAAAGTACCCATAAGCGAAAATGATATAATTAAACTTAAACAATTCCCTTATCTAACCTACCAATTCTCATTTGATTCTCTCTCAGAACAAAAAATAAATAAGATATTGGATGTACCTGGGAGTTATGTTGAAAAGATGAAGCACACTTTGGAATTGATGGATAAGCATGGTCTTTCTTATCATGTAATAAGCGTACTCACCAACTTAAACTCTAACAAAGAAGAGTTAACCGAAATGCATAGCTATTTATCAACGCTAAAAAACATTAAAGAATGGCAGGCTCGTATCGCCTATCGATCATTATATAGCTCTACAGAATTTGAAAGTATAAAACTTCAAGAACAGGACAGGCAAGACGTATTTGCGCATTTAGAGGAATTAAATAATCTTAAAACCTTGAAAGTTTCAATTGATAAATCTGTTATTGAAAAAGGATATTTTACAGCGGAGAATGGCAGTAAATCATTTTTAGGTTCATCATGCTCAGCAAATCGTTCGCATATGTATATTCTCCCCGAAGGGAATGTAACAATTTGCGAACAAATGTACTGGAAAAAAAGGTTTATCATTGGTAACATACTTGAGAATTCAATCGAGGAAGTATGGAACTCAGCAGCCTCATTAAAATGGGTAAATATGAAAAAAGAAGATTTCAGAGATGAAAGTGCTTGTAAAAACTGCGAACTACTTGATGAATGCTACAATAAATATCCAAATAAATGTTGGGCAGATGTTCTAAAAGTATATGGCGACGAAAATTGGGATTACCCTGATCCTCGCTGCAAAAAAGCACCAGCATTTATTAATCCAATAATTTAGCATTTAGTCAAAAAATGAACATTTATCAATATTTATATACTTTAAGGCTCTCCTGCGCCTCAAATCAGGAAACCCCAAACAGTAATGGGGAAAGGTTACTGAAAACAAATTAAATAAAACTTATTTATGAAAAAATTAAAAGATTTATCAAAATTAAAACTTGATGTTTCAAGTTTAATGGAATCAAAAGAGTTAGATGAAATCACAGGTGGTAAAATAGTTGTGGATTGTAAAGATACAATCAGAGTTTATTGCGAAGGTGGTATATGTGCAGGTGGTTTATGTGAAGGTGGAATTATTTAATAACAAACAATCTCACTGTCATCTAAATTGCTATTCCATACAACAATTCAATGTATGGAATAGTTTTATTTCAAAATAGTTATTAAATGATTAGGAATTTAAATAACTCAAAGACTTTCTAATGCGAGGATCTTATTCACAAAATAATTTCAGAAATTATATGGGTAAAAAATATGTTTTAAATCC
Organism: Bacteroidales bacterium; assembly: GCA_013376985.1. Taxonomy (GTDB): domain Bacteria; phylum Bacteroidota; class Bacteroidia; order Bacteroidales; family Tenuifilaceae; genus UBA8529. Next base: position 81,637 of record JACABB010000021.1, on the reverse strand, counting down.
AGATTATAATTATAAAAATGATATTAAACGAACGTTAATTACATATAATAGTATAAATCAATGTGAAACATCAAGTAAAGGGTGGTTTTCTATAATCCACCCTATTCAAGCAATGCTCCTTTCTTTTTTCTCCACTCCCACAACCCTAGAGCAGGCTTTAGAAAATTTGAGTGAATTTCTTGATCTAAGTAAACTTGAAGCAGAAAAGATTATAAGTCCTTATATTGAAAATGAGGAGATAATCCATACTGAATATGATGGGGTAGTTTTTAGTTTTCCGAAAAAAATAATAATAGAATACTCCGAAAAATTAAAAATTAATTATGAATACAAGCCAGAAGATTTCGTTTTTCAAGAACTTGATTTTGAAACACAAAGATTATTCCACTGCCCTTCTTCAATTACAGTTATGTTAACTAATCAATGCGTTACAAACTGTTTATATTGTTATGCAGATAGAGAAAAAAACATTATATGTTCAATTCCCTTTAGTAGAATTAAAGAAATTATTAGTGAATCTAAAAAACTAAGAATTAAAAATATAAATCTTGGAGGAGGGGAATTTTTCCTATACAATAGATGGTACGAGTTGTTATGTGAATTAAGTAACTCTGGTTACGATAGAAATTTAATATCCACAAAAATTCCAATCAATGAAAATGATATTAAAAAATTGAAGCAATTCCCAAATTTAACTTTCCAAATATCCTTCGACTTAATAACAAAGGAAAAAATAAACCAACTACTAGGTGTACAAAAAAGTTATATCGATAAAATGAAGCACACCTTGGAGTTGATGGATAAATATGAACTACCCTACCATGTAATCAGCGTACTAACAAATTTAAATTCTGGCAAAGAAGAACTAAGCGAGATGTACAACTATTTGTCAACTTTGAAAAGAATTAAAGAGTGGCAGGTTCGCATTGCATATCGCTCGCTGTACACTTCGAACGAATTTGAAAAAATAAAACTCGACAAACAAAGTAGGGATGATGCTTTCATATATCTCGATGAGTTGAATAAACTAAATACACTTAAAATTGGGATCGATAAATCCTACATTAATAGAGGATTTTTTACTGCAGAACAAGGAAGTAAATCTTTTCCAGGAGCATCCTGCTCTGCAAATCGCTCGCATATTTACATTCTACCGGATGGAAATGTGACAATCTGCGAACAGATGTACTGGAAAAACAAGTTTATTATCGGAAACATCCTCGAAAATTCAATTGAAGAGATATGGAATTCCCCAGCAGCCCTGAAATGGGTTAATTTTACCAAAGATGATTTTAGGGATGAAAGCCCCTGCAAAAATTGTGAACTACTAGATGAATGCTACAATAAATATCCAAACAAATGTTGGGCAGATGTGCTAAAAGTATATGGCGACGAAAATTGGGATTACCCTGATCCTCGCTGCAAAAAAGCACCAGCATTTATTAATCCAATAATTTAATATTTTCTCAGGAAGTTAATATCTATCAATATTTTCATACTCTATGGCTCTCCTGTGCCTCGATTCAGGAAAATCCAAGCAGTAATGGGTAATGGTTACTGTAAAAATAAATTTAATATGTTTTAATCATGAAAAAACTTCAAGATTTTGTAAGTGAAAGCTTGAACTTATCACAGTTAATGGACGCTAAAGAAATGGGTGAAATTAAAGGTGGTGATTGCAGTGGTGGTTTGTGTTGGGGTGGTGATTGCACAGGCGGTGCTTGCACTGGTGGTGCTTGTACAGGCGGTTCATGTACTTGTGGCAAAACTTTGTTTCAAAGTACCTAATTGTAATTAATTAACGTGAGTTCGATGTAAGGTGTCATCCTGAGCGAAGTGAAGGATCTAATCGCCTAAAGACTAGATGCTTCACTTCGTTCAGCATGACAAAGTAACAATCTAACACCATGCTTAGGATCAGTATGTTATACTTACATCGAACTCGCGTTAATTAAACAATCCCAATCTCTTAAAAGATGGGATTGTTTATATGTATTTAGTTAGGTAATGATGTTTTGTAGTTTTGAATATTATACTTTGGAATATCACTTCTGCTTCATCTTCAAATAAATATTGGTAAGAACCTTCTTTGTATATAGGGGAAACTCGCCATTCATCATCCATGCGTAGTAGCTAGGTTCTTTTTCTAGTATTTCAACAACCGACTTGCCTTTGTGCTTTCCAAAGTTGAAAACTTCAACGCCCTTTTCATCAAGTATTATTCTTCCTAAAAAATCAACATTTTTTGTTTGAGCGCTAAATTCGGCAAGGAATTCGACATCATTTTTAATATCACTATACTTATCTAGTTGAGCCATAAGTACCTCATAGGTTGCATAGGAATCGGCACCTGCGCTATGCGCATTTTCTATCTCCTTATCACAGTAAAATTTAAGCGCCGCACCCAGAGTCCTCTTTTCCATCTTATGAAAGATGGTTTGAACATCAATAAATTTACGTTTTCTAAGATCTAAATCAACTCCAGCACGAAGAAATTCTTCTGCAAGTAATGGAAAATCAAATTTATTTGAGTTAAATCCTGCAAAATCACATCCTTCGATAAAATTCGCCAATGATTTCGCCACCTCCTTAAACAAAGGCTCATTCTTTACATCCTCATCAGTAATACCGTGAATGGCAGTCGTTTCAGGTGGAATTGGCACTCCAGGGTTTACCCTTTTAATTTTTAGTTCCTCCCTCCCATCAACATGAATTTTAAGCACAGCAATTTCAACAATTCTATCTTTTATTACATCAATACCAGTGGTTTCGAGGTCAACAAAAACGAGTGGATTTTTAATATTAAGTTTCATTGATGGACAGTTTACTAAATAGGGTGAAATTTGTTTCAATTTATAATGATAAAAGGCTGTTTCAAAACTTGAATATTATTGATTATCAGCAAAACGAAGAAACATTTAAAGGTTAATTTATGACTTCGTTTAAATTGACAATTCGATTTTAGTTTTGAAACAGCCTTAAAATATGTTTGTTAAAGAAATTATGCACTAATCATCATCGGCATTAAGAGCATCAAGATGTCCTCATCTGCATTCTCATTAACCAATGGGAAAATTAAGCCAGCTCTTGAAGGATCTGATAGAGAAAGAACTACATCAGAAGTTGATATATTCGCTAAAATCTCAATTAGGAAAACAGATTTAAATCCAATCTCCATCTCATCACCTTCGTATTGACATTTAAGCCTTTCATAAGCTGATATAGAGAAGTCGAGATCCTGTGCCGAAACCGTAAGCTGATTACCACCAAGGCTTAACTTAATAAGGTTACTTGCCTGATTTGCATAAACAGCAACCCTACGAAGTCCGTTGTATAGCTCAACCCTATCAATTGAAAGTTTATTTGGGTTATCAGCAGGTATAACTGAGTTGTAATTTGGATACGAACCTTCTACCAAGCGGCAAACTAATGTGTAGTTCGACATGGTAAATAGAGCGTTCTTATCATCAAATTCTAAGATAATTGCGCCTGATTCTTTTCCAAGAATATTCTTTAGTAATGCTGCTGGTTTTTTTGGAAGGATAAATGATGCCTCAGATTCGGATTGAACATCTTTACGTCTGTATCTAACCAACTTATGAGCATCGGAAGCTACAAAAGAAAGGCTATCGGTAGCTAATTCCATAAGAATACCATTCATTACAGGGCGTAATTCATCATCGGCGGTTGCAAAAATGGTTTTTGATATTCCACTTAAAAGAAGATCAGCTGCTACTTTAACTGTAACCTTACGATCTGGTTTAAGCTCAGCACGTACTGGGAAGTCTTCAGCAGGTTGTCCAACAATATTAAACTGTCCATTCTCAGAGTTAACAACAACAGCAAGGTTTGTGTGATTAATATCAAAAGTTAGAGGTTGCTCGGAGAATTCCTTAAGAGTATCAACAAGAATACGGAAAGGAATTGCGATTGAGCCATCTTCCATAACATTTTCGAGATGTAACCGGGTGGATAGGGTTGTTTCCAGATCCGATGCGGTTATCTCAAGCTCATTCCCCTCGAGCTTGAAAAGAAAATTATCGAGGATAGGCAGGGTGTTTTTATTGCTAATTACCCTACTAACAATGCTAAGATGACTTAACAGTTCGGTACTTGAAACTACAAATTTCATCTGATATATTTTTAAATGATTATTTAAAGTTAAATGTTATTTGAAATTTATTTTACCCCAAATTATATCTTTTCACTTAAAGCGTAAAGAGTTTCTGGGTCAAAATCTGCTTCATTATCCCATTCAATAGTATCAAAACTTAAATGAACAGTATTAAACTTATCTACATTTCTAAGTTCCTTGAATATACCCTGATTTAAGTATGGATTCATATCGAATTTTCGCTTTTCACCATTTTCAAAAGTAAGCAAAAGCTTAAAATTATTAATCGGTTCTACTTTTTTAACAGCTAAATACATTACTATTTTATTTAAGTGGTTCAATAGTAAAAGGTTTCTCGCCATTTTGGCAGAGTTTCCAATCGGCTATTAACTCACCTTATGTATCTAAATCCAAACTAAAATTTATTTAATCAGTTTAGAGAGTTTGTATATCCAATTTTATACAACAAAGATACAGTTCATTCAATCCTATTTCAAAACACTTGCTCTAACTCTGAGTTAAAATATCCAATTTCAAATTTCTTTATCTTTGATAATCAAAGAAATCACCTCTCAGAATTCACGAATCAATAATACAAATTTTTAAGCACAAGGGCAAAGGTATACCTAGTTTTTCAATCTAAATGACGATAAGTCCTTAAGTACAGGGTCAAATGCCACATAATTAGCAATGGCTATGATTGCATCATTGTTAAAAGAAATATACAATCGATTAAGATCGAACTTAACTGTTCGTCCAAATTCATCCCTATACTCGTCAACCGGGATCGGATACGTTTTTAGAACAAGTTTGTTTCTGTTTGTAAGGGTAATTGTAAATATTTGCTCGGGTTGGGATAGAACAATTGCAGCCTTTTCCTCTGCAGAAGATTTATTCAGTAGTCTTTCATAAGATAAATCACTCAAACCAAAAATAAAGTTGACAACACGAGAAGTATCAAACTTGTTAACATTCTCATCAAAATAGGTGGCTTTTAGGTGAACGCCTTTTTCATCCAATGAAACTGAAAATGATTTTTCGGGGCTATTCGGTATTTCCACATCAATATGCGATATCTGCTTAATATCAGCAATAAATAGGCGATTACTTTTCCAATAATCAGGATCTATTACAAATAGTGATGATAAATCGCCCTTGAAACCCGGTAATTTGAGGGTATATGCCGTTCGATATTTCTTTATTTTTCCAATAGCCCCCAAGTTCAATGTCTTTGTTGATAGTACAGAGTATGATTTTACAATCTCATCGTCATTAAATAGTTCAACATTTAAGCCAGTAGTTGAAATCAGCTCCGATAAACTATCGGAAACAGATTTTGGAAGAGGGGATCCTGTATCTATTAACGTTAAAACCTTCATCAAAGCCTTTATGGCATCTGTTCTCGTGGAGGTGGTGTTATTTAATAGCCATCCCTTTTCTGTACGGTTTAATATGACTGTTATTGAATCTTTGCTGAGTACAATTTTATTGATTGTAGATGTATCGGCAATAGAAAAGTTTTTGCTAGCAGGGTTAATTGTTCCCGATTTGTAATGGAAAATAAAGAAATAAAGGGCAATACAACATAGGATGAATAGCCAAGCGTATCTTTTTAAATTTTTTTTAATCATTTCAGTTATTACCGTGTAAATTTTCTCTTTCTAAAATAAAGCCAAATTAAGCCACCAAAGATAAGTAGTGCAGAAGGAACAACAAGATTAAACAGCTGCCAAGCAAATCTCGATTCGGAAATTTTTTGCTTATCGAGCATACGAAGCTTGAAATCACGGGTTCTAAGATTCATAAGCCCAATATTATCATCAAGATATTTTACCATGTTTATCACTAAATCCTTATTTCCAAAGGTTTGCTTAGTGTAACGGTCGTAACCTAGAGGCGAAACATAAGCCCCATCGGGTCTACGCCTGACCTCATTTCGAATAATATCGGCATCCGAAACAACAATCATCTTAGTAAAAACACTGGAAGGCTTAAACTCAAAAGGATGCTCGTGGTTGTACTTTGATAAAGGTCGATTCTGAAAAACTGATTCAAAATTTCCCTCTAAGAGAACAGCCACAGGTATGTTTGAGCGATTAAACTCCCTCTCATTGAGTCTTCTGCTCACCTCCGCCAAATTAACTAGTAATGGAACATTAAGCGTTCTAGAGTACCTTGAACTTGTAAGTAGAACGGCTTTTTTAACGCTACTGTTTCCTCCAACGGTATCAATGGGGCTAATAAATTGTGCCCTAATCATATTTAAATTCCTTGTAATCGGGCTATTGCCTGATGCAGACATTAATGGGTAATATACCCAAGGTGATGCAACAAAATGAGAACTCTGTCCAGGTAAAGATGTGTTAACAGGAATTATTGCACATTGTGCATCTTGAATTAATGAAGGATTAAGGCGAACTCCATATCTGAATAACTGATCGTCAAGGTTGTGTTGATTAATGTATGCCAATGTTGATGCACCTTGCGAAAGGCTATCGATGTTAACAGCAACAGGATCAACAAACCAGAGAACTTTTCCTCCCCGCATGATGTACTGATCTACAACCAGTTTATCAGCTTCGGGCATTGGTTGCTGAGGGCCAGCAATAATCACTACGTTATATGGATCGAGAGCCTTGAAATCGCCATTAATTTCAACCCTGTAGGTATCATAGTATTCCGATAGTTTTTTATCGATATCGCCAGATTCATACTGATCTAATTCGCCATGACCCAGAATGAATGCAAGTTTTGGAAGTTTCTCGGTACTCAACTTAAGGATGGCATCAATGAGATAGAACTCAAAGTTTTGAATGGATAGGTTGATATTCTCATCGCCAGAGAGCGCAGGGTTATTATGGAGAAGGTTTACAGGAATATCCTTCCCCTTAAATGAAATGATTGCACCGGGGTAAAGCATTCTCTGTGTATTTCCACCCTCTTTATCGCGAACCTGAATGTTTGTTGGTTCGAGTCCTTTGTCAATTAAATCTTTAAAAATTGCATCGCGAACCTTTTGGTTTGTGCTCTCAGATGGGTTAATGAACTCGTACTGAATATTCTCTCCGCTATATATTCTAAACTCATCCAACGTTTCCTTTAAAGATTTTTGCATCCGTTTAAAACCAATGGGCATATCCCCATCGAGGTAAACCTTAACGTAAACAACATCTTTTAAATCCTTTAGGGTATTCTTTGATACCTCAGAAAGAGTATATCTTTTTTCGGATGTAAGGTCGATTCTCCAGTAAATAAAACTAGATATATAGCTGATAATAATAACTGAAGCAACCGCAATTATGAGCTGAACAATATTTCGATTCTTAACGGATTTCGACATAACCCTATCTGTTAAATATTACCATTTTCTGCTTTGAATTCTAACCCGTGTGGCGATAATGAATATGGATGATAAGCATCCAAAGTAGATAACATCTCTAGTATCGATCACCCCACGACTCATCGAGCTGTAATGCTCGTTAATGCCAAGTTGAACTAATAAATATTTGAAATCGGTGAAAAGTCCAAGCGAAGCTAATGAGTCGAACCCGCTAAAAATAAAGAGAGATATAATAATTGCAAGGATAAATGATACTATTTGGTTATCGGTAAGGCTGGATGCAAAAACTCCTATAGCGGCATAGGCCGAAGCCAGAAAAAACAACCCGATGAACGAACCCCAAGTTCCACCAGTATCAATATTACCAATTGGACTTCCTAGGAAGAATATCGATATAAAAAAGATTAGTGAAGGTATGAGTATAAGCAAAACGAGTAGAACCGAGGCAAAGTATTTTCCAAGTACAAGTTTTAAATCGCTAATGGGTCGGGTTAGGATTAGCTCTATTGTACCACTCCGTTTCTCCTCGGCAAAGGTTTTCATGGTAATAGCGGGAACAAGGAAAAGGAATACCCAAGGTGCTATGATAAAAAGAGTTTCGAGTGTGGAGTACCCACTATCGAGAACGTTTAAAGAGCCAGGAAATACCCACATTATAAGACCATTCACCACTAAGAAGAATGTTGCGGCTATGTATCCTGTTAATGAAGAGAAAAATCCACTGACCTCTTTTTTAAAAATTGCGAACATTTCCTTCTTTTTAATTTTATTATTGTCTGCAATAATAACTAATAAAGAATAAACAACCCAAATTGTCATTCCTGCGAACCGTTAGCTCATGAGCGAAGCGAATAATGCAAGAATCTATTTCTTTTAATAGACTCCGGGACTTCGCCCGGAACCGAGCTTGCGAGTTCGGCGGAGCCAATGACAGCAAATTTCTTTTTTACATTAGGTATAATAGCAGATATGCATATTTTAAAAATCTAACTCTTGACTATTTCTTCTCCGTTTGCACAACGGTTGAATCTTTCTTCTCAATAATAATATCAATGGATCGAGTTTGATCAACCTCGCTGATATTTACAATCTTTACTTTCTTATAGTAGTAATTGATAATCTTATCGTACTTCCAACCCCTTGATGCCATTTGCATTGCTCCCTCCTGACAAAGGCCAACACCATGACCATAGCCACGTCCATCAATTCTTATAATGTTTTTAACAGCAGTTACTGAAAAAAACGCCGAACGGAGTTTAAAATTGCTTCGAATTTGAATTGTAGGTATTTTCTGGTTTGCAATAGGATAGTAAACTGGTCGCTCCTTGGGTTTAAAATCGTACTGCTTAATGTCGGTTATTGCTGTAGTATCAACACCTTTTGATTGAAGGAATTTCTTCCATTTTCCGAGTGGAATTTTCACCTCCCAGCTGGCATTTCGTGCGCCGGTACAATATCTATCCTCAACTGATACTAAATATGATTTTGGGGTAAGCCAAACATCCTGTGAGTTAGCCGTAAAACCACCGCAATTTGAATGGAATGCGGCAGTGATAAATTGCTTAGTGGTATCAACAATTACCAAATCTTTTGTAGCTACTGTTGCTTTATAAATATCTTTATCAAAATTCATTTTTCCTTTATACGCCTGGCAATGCGTTCCATCGCAAAGATTAAATCCTTCGCCTTTATGCTTTTCGAGATGAGCCAATGCGAATGTTCGAGCAATTAGCGATTGGGCTTTGTAGAACTCCTCATCTTTATTTGGCCCAGATTCCGCTTCAACCACAGATGCAATATATTTTTCTCGGTCGATCATGTTAATAGCCATCAACCTGTTAAATTCAACATAAATGCTAATGTTATCGCTATACACTCTGGCGGGAATCGATGGTAGTATTGGTTTCAGTCTAATGGCATCCTCCTCGGTTTGCCCAACAATAGATACCCTCGACCATGTACCAAGGTTGGAGTTTGCATCGCGTACAAGAATGGAATCCCCTACCCTGCTCAAATATACAATCTGATCAACCCCCAGTCGAATCTCGCTATTGCCTAATATCAACTTATAGCTACCCTCGGTGGGTGTAACTAGTATGGTGTTAAGGTTGGAATCGTTGAAAAGGCTGATACTTACCTTCTGTGAGTAAAGGCTTGTACAGAGCAAAAGACTTAAAGTAACCAATAAAGTTCTATTCATTGCCAAAAGTTGAATTTATTGTTTTAAAAGATTAACCACTCGTGCCCCAACCCGTTCCGAAGAGCCCTCGCCACCTAAAATCTCTTTTAGCTTAGCAAAATCTCTCAGCATATCATCTCGCTGTTTACATCCGGGAAGAAGAATGGATGCTTCTTTGTAGAGTCGAGTTGGATTAAGGTCGTATTGTTTTAGTTCCGTTACCACTTCCCTATCCATAATCAGGTTAACCAGTGAAATATATTTAACTTTAATTACAATCCATGCAATGAGCATGGAGAAGAATCCTCCTTTATAGCAAACCACCTCTGGCGTATCAAGCAGAGCCGATTCAAGAGTTGCTGTCCCAGATGTTACAAGTGCTAAAGTACTATGTTTAAATAGCTGATAGGTTTGCCCGAATACAATAGAAACCATTTTACCATTAGTGTAAAGTTCATATACGCTCTTACTAAGCGATGGTGCTCCAGCAATTACAAATTGATATTCAGGAAACTTTTCTACCATTTGCAGCATAGCTGGAAGGTTATACTTTATTTCCTGCTTTCTACTACCTGCAACTAGAGCAATTATAGGTTTATTTGGAAGATTATTCTGCTTAATAAAATCATCAAATTGTTGTGTTTTATCCAACTTAAAGGCAATGGCATCAATTGAGGGGTTTCCCTCAAAAATTGGTTCAATTGAATGCTTTCTAAAGTACTCTATTTCAAAAGGAAATATGATGAAAAGTTGATCAACGTAGTTCTTCAATATCTTTACTCTTGATTCCTTCCACGCCCAAACCTTGGGTGCGATATAGTAAAATACTTTAAGACCTGATTCTTTGGCAAATTTTGCAATTCTAAGGTTGAAACCAGGGTAATCAACCAGAATTACAACATCGGGTTTGTATGCAATGATATCCTCCTTGCAAAGGCGAAGATTCTTAGAGATTGATTTGAGATTCATCAGCACCTCAACGAATCCCATAAATGCCATTTCGCGGTAATGCTTTACCAAATCTCCTCCCTGAGCCTTCATTAAATCGCCTCCAAAGAAACGAAATTCAGCATTCGGATCCTGCTTTTTAATTCCGCTCATTAGATTTGATGCGTGTAAATCGCCAGAGGCTTCACCAGCAACAAGGTAGTATTTCATTCTAAAATTTTTTACTATTCATATTCTGTTTAAAAGGCTGCTCAAAAAATCAATTAACCGCAAAGTATTATAAGATTTCGCCAAGTTCGCAAAGAAATAATACACTGTTTAATAATCATCTGCGCTCTTTACTTTGCGAACTTCGCGGTTAATAATTAATCCATAAGAAACAACTTCTTCTCATCAAAATATTTTAAATTTTATAACACCAATGGTTCGGTAATCTTTTTGGTGGGTTTTTGTGACTTGGTGATTTAGTGGCTTTTAATATTTCTTAGCCACCAAAACTCAAAAGCACCAAATTGCACCAAATCAGTAATTCAAAAATATCGGTTAAAAATTACCGAAGTATTGTGATATCAAAACTATGCAAATATCTTTAATCCAAAAACTAAAAGAGCCATAACAATTGTTGCAGCAAGTACTCCCTTGGCTGCGCTAAGCTTATTTAGCCATATAAATATGAAAAAAACTGCTACATTGGGAATAACCGCCAAGCTAAGTATCTGCGAAAAAAATCCTCTTGCTAAAATCATCTCGTAGAATGAAATCAAACTTTTGTATTTAAATCCAAAAAAGTAGATTCCAAAGAAAGCTATTATGGGTACAATCATTCCCAAAACAAAGCCAATCCATTGTTTATCGATTTTTTGCAGCATATTTTTGATCCTGATTATTAAAATTCCATTGATTTAACCTATCTATCTCCTTATAGTTTGTAAAATCGGTGGTTATTGGCACAATAGATATGTAGCCGTTTGCTAACGCCCATTCGTCAGTATCGGTTGCATCAGGTTCGTTATTATGAAAAAAACCTGTTAGCCAGAAGTAGTCCTGACCACGTGGATCGGTTCGTTTCTCAAACTCTTCCCTCCAAATGCCGTTATTCTGCCTGCAGATTTTTATCCCTTTGATCTTATCCATTGGCAATACTGGAATGTTAACGTTTAGGCACGATCTGTTGGATAATCCATTCTCAAGAACAGCTTCAATTATTGGTCTACCATGATGCACGGCGGCAGAGAAATCGGGATTGCTACCGTAATCGAGCAGTGAGAAGCCTATTGATGGCACATTGTAAAGGCTACCCTCAATTGTTGCAGCCATTGTTCCTGAGTAGATAATGCTTACCGATGAGTTTGAACCATGGTTGATTCCCGAAAGAATTAAATCGGGTGGGTTTGTGAATAGCTGATTCATTGCCAGCTTTACGCAATCAACGGGTGTTCCATTAACCGAATATAGTTCAACATCATCAGTCCTTGAACGTTTCTTTAATCTTAGCGGAGTTTTAATTGTAATGGCATGGGACATCCCTGAATTGCCCTCATCGGGGGCAACTGCTATGATTCGCCCAAAAGGTTTAGCCATTTCGATTAATGCCTCTATTCCTTTTGCACGAAATCCATCATCGTTTGTTACCAGAATAACCGGTTTTCTTGTGTCTGTACTATTTCCCATTACCTTACGAATTGACCAGCAAAGATATTTAAATCAACTTATGCTGCAATATAAAAATGGTTGATTAACTTCAATGTGTGACTAAACTCGTGTTCATTTGGATATTTATGATCATAGCGAAAACCTCGCAAGTAACTCATCAAATAAGAATTTTTGCTTGCGTTGCTAGAAAGCTAATATCTGATTAATCTTTTCGAGCAATTCAGCTGATAAAATCTGAGAGTTATTATAATCGCTCATGCTTTCGGTTGGATTAGCAATGCTTAAACTTATTTTGTCTCCGCTAATCGATCGAACTACGATTTTTAAAGGAACTTCGTTTACCAGTAAAGGATCGATACTAAGAACATCTTTCATGTATTTAGGATGGAAGAAGAGTATTTGCCTAAGTTCGTCAATGATAATCCCATGTTTTGAAAGAATTTCGGTGGTATTAATTTCATGCAGTACCAAGAAACCGTTGGCAGTAATTTTCGATCTCAAGTTATTAATCGCCTCATCAAAAGGTTTATTGATAGTAACTTCAATTATTGATGATTTCATTCTTTTTTTAAGTTTAATAAACAATGGTTAGGTAATCTTTTTGGTGAATTTTGGTGACTTGGTGAATTTTGGTGACTTGGTGATTTAGTGACTTTTAATATTTTTAGCCACCAAAACTCAAAAGCACCAAATTGCACCAAATCAGTAATTCAAAAATATCGGTTAAAAATTTACCGAACAATTGATAAAGATGCTTTAAATAAACTTTATATAAAAACATCAGAATTGTATAAATACAACCCTGATGTTTACTAATTTTATCTCAAATTTAAAGGTCTTTATTTATCTGGATTAAGAATAATTGGCATACTCTTTTTAGTATCCATTATAATTAGCTTAGCATTGGGTGATGTTGCAATTGCTTTTATCATCTCGTACTGAAGCTGCTTATCGCTAAGCCCTGTACTTAATATCTTCTGATAATCGGCAATACCCTGTGCTTCCACACGTTTACGTTCGGCTTCCTGTTTTTCCTTTTGTAGAACGAAAGTCATTTTTTGAGCATCCTGCTCAGCGTTTATCTTCGATTCAATGGTTGTTTTCACCGATTCGGGTAGTGTAATATTTCGGACAAGGAGCTGCTCAAGAAATAATCCACGATCCTTAAAATCCTTATCAATTGTAGCAAATATCTTTCCTTGAAACTCGTCCCTCTTGGTTGAATATAAAGCAACCGCATCGTAATAAACAGCATTGTCCCTTATTTTTGTTCTACAAATTGGGCGAACGATGGTGTTTTTATAATCTGTACCAATTTCCTTTAGAATCCGAGGAGCCTGAGCTGAAACAACTCGATATAGAACGGTAAGATCTACAACTACCTCAAGACCATCTGCCGATAATACACGAATGGCATCATCGCCGCTTACATCACCCTCATCGTGCTTACCCGACATGGTGTAGTTCTGAGTTTTGATGTTGAATGGAACAACCTCAACCAAAGGGTTAATAAAATTCAAACCGCTTTCGAGGGTAGTGTTATTAACCTTCCCGAATAGCTTTTGAACTCCTACTTCTCCCGGCTCAATTTGAACAAGCGAGGCGACAAGCAAGCCAATGACTAGTACTGCAATTCCAACAATTTTTACAACGGAGCTGTAAACCCGAATCTGAGGATCGGCCTTTGCAAGGGCAAACCCTATAACGATTACAATAATCCCAATTACTATTAGGTACATAGTTTCTGATTTTAGTGGTTAAATAATATGTAAAGGTACTTAAAGAAAGAGGGTTTTGTGTTAACATGCTCTAAAAAGATGATTTTGAAGGAATTTGATGATTAAAATCCAACTCCTTAATATATCGCAAAATGCGATACTGGGTTCTACCAAATGTTTCATCTCAACTTGACAGTCCCGCTAGGGACGGTATCTCGGCAAAAGGTAATATGAGGGTTTTAAAGAATCCCGCTAGGGATGAGATATATCCCTGACAGGGGTTAGATAATTTCATCCCGATGGGATTTAATGTGGCGGGGGATGCTTTTTGCTTTACCGATATGTTGTCCCTACGGGACAGCTCCGATTAGGGATGTTAGATGTAGTAATTACTCTATTTCCGCTAAAAATAGCCCCAAATCCTTGAAAAGGAACTATAGCTACGGGGTGTTATAGTTATGTTTTTTGATTGTTGGTATAAAACATATCGCAAAATGCGATATTGATGTAAGGGTTTGGAATGTGGTAAGAGTTCCGAACTTTTAAAAAGTTAGGAACTCTAAGGTTTAATATCAACCCCAATATTTTTACTACGTGTTGTAGAGTGTTTTATCTCTAACTTATCTTATTCTTTCAGTATTTCAAGATATTCTGAAGGTACATCCAAATATTCTTGGAACTGATCACTACTTGGAGGGCCATCATTCCTATCAGAATGAATTGCAATTTGAATTCTAACTTTACTATCATTAATCACTTTACCTAAATATTGATCTCCAATGTTAAACTTCTTGTCTTTAATTCCCACAAATCCCCCAACCATTATGGTTGCTGAGTATTCTTTAACAAATACATAAGAAACCATTTTATTGTCTTCTTTTCTCTCGCAACCATAAAAGAGAATTACAAGTAGAATTACAACAGTTTTTAGTGTCTTCATATTCTGTTTATATTTAATTCTTTCATTAAATATCAATTAAGAAAACTAACTTATCGATCTATAAATTGCATACAAATGCATCATCAGCCCAAATGCAATAAATACACTATTGTGTGGGGTTTATTTATTCTTCCTTATTATATTTTCTTCCACTATTTACACTCAAAGCTGCTCCAATAAAAAATACAACTCCGATAATTATTGTGAAAGCCATTAATCCATCTGAAATTATTCCAAAGACAATAAAAACTAATCCAAAAAAAGCATAAATAAAGGCATTTCTATAATATGCTCCTGAGGCAGTTTTATATGATTTCTTATTTCTCTTTATCAGTGAGTTAATTAGTTTAACTTCTTCTATACAAGTCGATGTGCAAGCAATTCCATTTTCAACTTCTGTTAAACAGTCTTTGCAAAGGCCTTTGTTGCAATTTTTGCAGATACCAATGGCATCAATAGTAGGATGATTAAAGCATTTCATTTTAAGACTTTCTTAGTTTTTATTATCTTAATCTTAGCATTATCAAAGTAATAAACAATCCAATAAGCAGTAAGACCCCAATAAGAGGACCAACAATACTTCGATTTCTATATTCAGTAACCCCAATTTGGTATTCCCAAAAAGGTTTGATAAGAATTAATCCACCAAGCAGATTAATAGGGACATATGAATAGTACATAGGGATTCCAAACGAAGTTACTATCTTACTGAGAATAGTTGGAAAAAATATAGAATATAAAACCATTGGTAAAACAAATTTGCTTTTCTTAAATTCTCTCAAGTTTTGAATATATAGTAGTCCTGAGAAAAAACATGAAAAAAATGAAAACAACATTAATGATGTCTTTGAGTAAAGAACTGGTTTGTTTGAATTCCCCATTTTCAAATTTTTAAATTGTTTGTTAAAAAGTAAAAATCATTTTTATCGCTTCATTAAATAACACACACGTTCTGCGTATTTGTTGTGTTTGGGAGTTTAAAACTGTTTTCATATCCCACATTAGTAAAGCTACCTAAAAGCGTTAAGAACTCCAAATGCGAATTCAGTCCACATACACCCGAGCGTTTTGTGCGAGTTCGGCGGAGCCAATAAATACGCTGTTATCTGCTGGCATTTTTCCATTTCTTTAACTCATAATTCGTACTTCTTCCTCCTGCAGATTCCTTTTGCAGAATATCTTTGTCAATCAAATCGTTAATGTCTCGTATCGCGGTATCTTTTGAGCATTTTGCAATCTTTGCCCATTTAGATGAAGTCAGCTTTCCATCAATTCCATCTAATAACTTATTTAGCAGTTTCTTTTGTCTTTCGTTTATTATTATTTTGGACTGCTTTGTCCAAAAGTCAGCTTTAAATAAAACTTTGACTAATACGGAGTCTGATGATTTTAAAGAATTTATCAAACAGTTTAAAAACCATTTAATCCATTCGGTTATATCAAGATTTCCTTTTTGTGTTTTTTCGAGTATTTCATAATATCCTTTTCTTTCTAATCGTATTTGAGCCGACATACTATAAAAACGTTGATTACTTTTATCTGATCTTGCTAGGAGCATATCAGTCAAAGCCCTAGTTATCCTCCCATTACCATCTTCAAAGGGATGTATTGTAACAAACCATAGATGAGCTATAGCTGCCTTTAATACTAAATCCGTTTTTTCATGATTATTGAACCAATCCAAAAAAAGATTCATCTCATTTTCGACCAGTGAAGAATCTGGTGCTTGAAAATGCACCTTTTCTTTTCCCATAGCACCTGATACAACTTGCATTGATCCAGTTGAATCCTTTCTCCAATCAGCTACGGTTATTTTATACATTCCACTCCGACCAGTTGGAAATAGTGCTGCATGCCAATCAAAAAGTCTTTCGGTTGTTAATGGCTTAAAGCAGTTTTGTGTAGCATCAAGCATCATTTCAACCACACCATCAACATTTCTATCAGATTCAACTGAACCTGCAATTTTCATTCCTAATCTTCTTGCGATGGATGAGCGAACTTGGTTAGGATTCAAGAATTCCCCTTCAATTTCTGAAGACTTTAATACGTCAAGTGTTAATGTGTCAAGTAAGGCTTCATTTCTCAGGTTGAATCCTAAAGACTCCATTTTTCCAATGAGTCTTCCTTGCAAATTTCTGGCCTCACTCAATAAGCCAACAATTTGTTCGCTATTCCAATGAAAATTTGGCCAATCGTTTTTTTGATGTATAAAAGTCTTCATTCGTTGCATATTTTGCAACGAAAATACATATTATTCGTCGCAATTAAAAATTATTCGTTGCATTTTATGCATCAAATAAGGTAATTATTCGTTGCACTGTCCCTTCTTCATGATTGCAGGTAACGGTTGCTGCTAAAATCCGTTGGGGAGTTCGAAGCAGCGTCTCTCTCCCACGGTAAAACTGATGCCAATGTACAAAAAACTTGCTTGTCTGCGCATTAACCCCAATGGATTGTAGCAGCTGTTATGTTCAGATAATTTATCTGTTTTTATATTTCCAATATACGATTCTTCTGAAAGTGTCTAATTGGTAGTAATCGCTATAACCTCTATGAAATTTAAACTGACAATAGTTTATCTTTCCTTTAATCTCATGTGAATAGTATATGCTGTCTAAACCTAACAGTGCAAACCTTAAAGTGGTTCGATAGTTCCCTGTGTCTGGAATTTCTGCTTTGAAAAAATTCGCTCGATGAGGAGGTATTTCTGTATAACCTTGACAAAAGTTATCAAATGCCATTGGTGCCAATTCAATTGATTTCCATTCATTAAAAATATTTTTAGCCTGAAGAACGCAATAAAATTGACCTAATGTCGATTGCAGTACAATCGTGTCATTGGTATTGTTAATTAGCCATACTATTTGTTTTCCATCATTGTATTCTTTATGACGAATTGGAACTGTTTTTTTCCAATCATCTCTTTCTTCTATAAGTTTTTTCATTTTCTGCTTTTTCGTCAACTTCCTCCATTCTTTATCATAATCATAAATAGCGGAGTCAAGTATCTTTGACTTATAAATTGCATATTCCTCACCACTAGAAATATAGTTATCTGCCTTATAGTTGGAATCTACGACAATTAAAAAACCTGTCTTGAGATTTTTAATATTAGGGATTATGGTATCTGTCCCCTTCCCATAACGTGATGGGCGCATTAGCGGTTCTTTACAAATAGGTTCTTTGGGCTTTTCTTTGCAACTCATCATAAACAATGAGAGAAAAAGAATTCCTATCACAATGATTATTCTTTCTTTCATATTATTTGCACATAACGCCCGCTGCTAAAATCCGTTTGGGGAGTTCGAAGCAGCGTCGTCGTCCCACGTTAATAATGTTGCCAATATACTAAAAATAAACTTATCTAACCGTCTGCCCCAATGGATTTTAGCAGCTGTTGTGCGACGTGCTTTTATCTATTCCTAAAAATTTATAACCTTCCTTTTACAGTGTCTGTATACAAATGTTTAATTGAATCTGGTAATTTCATTTTAACATGTTCTGGGATTAATCCGTCATTTTTATCGAAAACACACTTCCCATTTTCATATATTTCTAGAAATTTCCAGAATGCAATAAAGAAATCTCCTTCAAGGATAAACTCCATCCAGCCATCAACGATGAGATTATCATTTTCGTCAAACAGCATTAAGTATGAATAGTCTTCAACTTCTCCATCTAAATACTCGCATCGTGTCCTTCCACACAACTTTCAGACCAATCAAATTTTAAGTTTGGATTATTTAGTCCGTAATTCTTCAAATCATCGATAAGTTGAGTTTCAACTAGTCGACGAAGTTTGGGTCCCATAGAACCTGACATCCCTCTATCATAATAGTAATTAAATTTTTTTGTTTCCATTAGTCGTATTAAAGATTAATCTTATTAAGATCATTATTTTAATATTTTAAAACGCTTTCAACATCGTTCTAGCATGGCGCACAACGTTGCGTGGTTGGGACAGTTGGGGAGTTAACTGCAACTATCTCGTCCCACGGTAAAAACATACTAAAATAGTAAAAACTTTCGTATCTGCATCGTCCGCCCCAATTGGCTTAACCACGTGTTAGCAAACGTTTTTTATTTGTGTCAACCAATTCCATTTATCGAAAGTTGAGAAAAAGATTCAGTTTCTAATTCAAATAATGCACCCCAAAAAGATTCTCCTCCGTCACAAACGATAACAGGTTCAGTTTTCCAGTCTTTGTAATATGTTTTCAAGTCGTCTTTAGATTCAACTTTAAAAGCATTTATATAAATATATTTTTTCCCATTAAGAACTATTCCAGTATACTGAAAAATATAACCTTTCAGTTTCTCTATCTTCAAGCCTGTCATACAGCACTCTGATGATTTAATTTCTAAAATATTTCTAAAATTATTTTCTAGTTTCTGTATTTCATTTGCTGTCAAATCATAATAATTCTCAATTTTTTCTGGAACAGCGCGAGAGCACTGATTCAACAATTCTTTCCCTTTATTAGATAATATTATTGTACTATATTCTGGAGTGAAATTATTTTTCTGAGAATATGAATTCATTATTCCCAGTATCATAAAAACAATTAGTAATCCAGTAATTCTTAGTTGTCTATTCATCGTTATCGGTTTCGTGCAATAAAATGTTTGCTAACTTATTTATACATATACCAAAAGTATATTTATACATTAAATTTTAATGGATATGTATACCTTTTAGTATATTATATATTCAAAGTTAACCAAAATAATAAATCATCAAAAGGAAATTTGATTTTTGGGGGTAGGTTGTAAATTGGTTTCTTACTCCCCCACCCTCCCATCTCTCCTTCCTAAATCCAAAATTCACCCAGAGGTTTTGGGAAATGGTTCTACAACAAAAAATCGCAAAATGCGATACTGGGTTCTACTAGATATTGTCCCTACAGGACAGTCCCGCTAGGGACGATATCTCGGCAAAAGGTAATACGAGGGTTTTTAAGAATCCCGCCAGGGATGGTATTGAAGGTTCTTATGTCTTTCATCTTCCAAAATCTTCCAAATTATATTTCATCCCGATGGGATTTAATGATATTGGGAATGTTTTTTGGTTTTACCGATATATTGTCCCTACGGGACAGTTCCGATTATGATTCTTTCAATATTTTGTTTCTACGGGACAGCTCCGATATGGTTTTGTTAATATGTTTGTTCCTTCTGGAAAGTCCCGCTAGGGACGATATCTCGGTAAAAGGTAATATGAGGGTTTTTAAGAATCCCGCCAGGGATGGTATTGAAGGTTCTTATGTTTTTCATCTTCTAATATCTCCTAAGTTATATTTCATCCCGATGGGATTTAATGATATTTGGGATGCTTTTTGGTTTTACCGATATGTTGTCCCTACGGGACAACTCCGATAGGAATGGTAGATGTAGTAGTTGTTCAATTAGCTATAAAGTCCAAGAGTTTTGATGACTCTCCTATTACATTTTAATATATCGCAAAATGCGATATTGAGGTATGGGTTGTGGCCTGAAATAATAAGTTCGGTTAAGGTAGAACCCATAGCCGAACTTATTTAAAAAGCCTTACCTAATAAGGTAATGCTATAAGTTGAGGTTTAATTATTCGCACCAACACTCCATTACGATTTGCATGTTATGGTCAACGGTTATTAGCTTGCTGCAGATACCACAAAAGTAGTAATCGCTACCATCAATAACGTAAGTTCCTTCTTCGAGATAAAAGAAAATACCTTCCTGAGTTTCTTCTGGTAAAAAAACTTCGTTTGTTGCAATATTAATGGCACAAATTTGTCCCCCATAATTCACTGGATTGTGAGAATACTGCTCTACAAATCCGGTTACAACAACTTCCCATTCGCTACCAGGCGCAGGAACTGCTTTACATTTTGCAAAATTAGCTGCATTAACAGCAAATGTTGTAGCAAATACTACGAATAGACTTAAGATTAACTTTTTCATTATAATAAAATTTAAATTTAAGATCGGATAAAACTCGCATGTGAATTTTCATCCGTGTTTTTATATTTAACGAACATGCTCGTTTGGTTTTAATATCTTGTTTTTTAATATAATAACAAATCAATATAATAGCTAAAATATTTACATAAGTGTTGTTTACTAGCAATAATATTTGTTTATAAATCTAGAAATATTTTTATACAATAATGTTAAGAGAGCATAAAATTTATATTCGAAATAAGTTTAACGCTCAGGTTCGACCTAGTTTGTGCTCAAGCCTAGGCTATTCTGTAGTGTTGTAGCCTGTGAGGATATGTTCAACTAAGATAGTGTCTTTGTTGAGTTTCTTAACTTTCTGTATCGAAAGCATTATTTTGGGTAAATAAACCCCAACCCTTTAAATTAAGGGCTACAACAGAATGATGTTGTAATGTTTTTTGGTTGGTGGTGTAAAACATATCGCAAAATGCGATATTGAGGTGAGGGTGTTACTATTTTTGTTTATATTTTACTAATCAGTTTATATTTCTTTTAAGGCTTTGTAGCATCGTCCCCAAAATTTATATTTTGTTAATGAGGTGTATACAATAATTCGCTCAATAATTTTAAATCTCATACAATAGTGAATTATCCTATGAAAGATTGTTAGTAATAATAGAAATATTAACGATTCAGCTATAAATCTAATAATCCCGTTTCCTATTTCGGCAAAGTAGATATTACAATATTTAAAAAATAAAGCTGTAATGGCTGAATTCATTAGTATAAATCCAATAAAGAAGCCATGCGCTGTTTCAATTGCTTTTTTGGGGCAATTGCCCATGCAGCGCATACAACTTTCGCATTTAAATGTCCAGAATGGTCTACTATCAACTTTTATAATTGCTTTTACCGGGCAATTTTTAATACATATATCGCAATCATTACAATCGGATGATGAGTAGAATGTTTTTGCAAGTCCAAATCGGCCAATAAAATAATATAATAACGAAATAGGCAAAACAATTATATCCTGGATAATTTCACGCAATGCTTTAAAGTATAATCTCCCAGAGAGGATTCTTTCAGCAGCGGTAAAAACTTTTTCTTTATTTTTTTCATGAAGGTATTTAATTGTTCTATAATTCAAACCGGGATGAAAGGATATCCAGTTGGAGGGCATATCAAAAGGTATCATCCCAACTGTAGAATACCCTTTGAATTTAAATATTAGAGATGAGAGATAAAAGGCAATTCCAGTTAACCCTGGGGTTATGTAATTTCCTATGAGCATTCCGGCGCGGGTGTTCATTAGTACAATTTTGTTTGTGCCTTTTGGGAATTTTCTGATAAAATGAAGCATTACTGGAGGGTAATTAAATCCATGAATTGGAGAAATAAAAACGAGCAATGCTTCTGAATGTGGGGATTCTAATGTTATTTTATCTATACTTGCAATATTTATAATTTGAACATCAATATCATTCTGTTTGGCAATAATAGAGAGCCATATAGCAACTTTTCTGGAATTCCCTGTTCCAGAAAAATAGTAGATAATAAGCTTTTTATATTTATACATATAATTTAACTTTAGTACTCGGTTTCAATCTTCCATCACCAAGCTAAATAACGTCAGTATCTTAGTATTCGATGTAAATATAACACATTGATCATAGGCATGGTGCTAGATTGTTACTTTGTCATGCTGAACGAAGTGAAATCCGAAGGATTCGCTGAAAGTAACCATCTGTTTTATAAATCATTAGATCCTTCGCTTCGCTCAGAACCGAGTTTGCGAACCGAACTTAGTGAGCTCAGCGGAGCTAGTTCGGCGGAGCCAATGACACCTTACATCGAACTAACGTTATTTAATATGTTAGCCAACTCGTTTATAAATAAGCCAAGGGTGTGTTACATTTCAAAGTTAACCAAAATTATAGATCTTCAAAATGGGATGTTCCCAACATTTAAAGGGTTTAAATCAGCATGAGTTCGATATAAGAAATGTAATAATGTTTTTATTTACAGGGATATATAATTGATTAGCGTGATGTGGATGGTTGGAATGATGGAATGATGGATAACAAGGGGTTAGATTTTTGCTTCTTTCTTCCATTTTTGACTTCGTCGAACTAGCTCCGCTGAGCTCACTAAGTTCGGTTCGTAAGTTCGGTTCCATTATTGGCTTCATCGAACTTCGTTTCCAGCACTCCATTGTTTCAAATGAAATAATTTAACTGATAGGCAGATTAATACATTGCTTATCACATCGAGTTGACGTTATTTTATGTGGTGATGTTATATAATATATCGCAAAATACGATGTTGATGTAGGGGTGTGCAAAGTGGTGTAAGTTCTGAACTTTTGAAATGTTCGAAACTCAAGGGTTAAGATGAGATTAGTGAAAGTTTTTTTTAATAAGGTTTATTTCTGAGTTAATGCTTTTTTTATTGCTTTTTCGGCAAGTGGTGACATTATTTTATATCCATCTAAATTTGGATGAACTCCATCCTCGGAGTACTGTTTTTTAAGGCCTTTTCGTTCATCAACCATTGATGTGTAGTAATCCAAATATATTATTCCGTTTTTATCGGCATAACTTTTTATCATTTTGTTTAGCTCAACTATTTTTTCTGCCGGGTTAAGTCCCGGTTTCCAAGGGTAGTCAAAAACGGGTAGGACTGAGCAAAGTATTACTTTTATATGGTTTGCCATTGCTAATTCAGCCATGGAGGCTATGTTATCCATTATCATTTCCAAAGTGGATGGGCCTGTATTACCGGCAATATCATTTGTACCAGCTAGGATAACTACAACTTTTGGTTTAAGGTTTATTACATCGGGTCTAAATCTGATTAGCATTTGGGGTGTTGTTTGCCCGCTAATTCCACGGTTTATGTATGATTTTCCAGAGAAAAAACTGGGATAGATAGTCCCCCAGCCCTCTGTAATTGAGTTGCCCATGAATACAATTCGATTTTCATCGGGCGAGGGTAATCCGAGTTTTATATTTTCGGATTTATAGCGATTTAAGTTCGCCCAATCCTGAGCGTCCGAAAGATCTATCATAAGTATTGATAATAAGAGTGTACTAAAAATCCATTTCATGTTCATACTCTTTAGATTGGAAATGGCTAATTTGCCTATCTAAGAACAAAAGTTATTGGAAATATGTAGCTTACCCTTACAAATCGGTTATGCTGCTTACCTGGCTCCCACTTAGGTGAACTTCGAACAACTCTAAGTGCTTCTTTGATTAACTCATAATCAGCATTTTTAATAGCTTTAATATTCGAAAGACTTCCATCCTTTTCAACTACAAAACTCACAAATACTTTTCCCTCGGTGCCAAGATTTGCGGCAGAAGGCGGATATTCTAAGTGTTCATTAACGTATTTACGAAATTCCTGTGCGTTCCCATTAAATCTTGCAAGATATTCACCTTCGGCACTATCAACCTTCATTCCGTTTATGTCCCAATACTCAACTTTTACTCTTTTACCTTTATTGTATAGCTCTTGCGATGATTTTTGTCCGTTGGGGTGATACCAGTTCCAAATGCCCTCATATTTATTCTTTAAAAACGATCCTTTTGAATCAATAGTGCCATCCTCAGTATAATATGTAAACGTACCGCTTCTTTTGGTACATTTCTTATTTGTATAGGAGCCTTCCATCTGAAGTTGTCCTGTTAGGTAATAATCCTTTGCATACCACAAGTCCCCTTTTTTATATAATTTCCTATAATAGGCAGCATCCTTAAAAGATTCTAATTTTTTCCAATTTTTATCGAAATAGATTTTTATGGTATCTTGAGCAATCAATCCTTGCGATAGGATAATTAGAATTCCAATAATGTAACTTTTTTTCATGCTTGAAAGGTAGAATTAAAGTCTTAAGTAAACATTATTCAGCGTGTAGTTAATGAATTAACCTAATTCTAAGAAGATAAAAGCCACTTATAAAGTGGCTTAAATTTATAGTTTTTCAATCTCCTCCTTAGATAAACCACTATATTTAATAATCTTATCAATCGACTCGTTTTCAGATTTCATTTTCTTAGCAATTTCAATTCGTGTACGTTCAACAAGTTCAAACTTTGGAACCCATTTTGTACTTTTCTCTATTTCTGCCAATAATCCAGTAACGGCAAAACTCTTGAATGTTTTTTCGGAGATTAGCATGAAGTCTATAACCTTTATGTTTAGAATTCGTCCAACCTGTAAAAGTCTATCAGTTACATCCTTATCGGAATCAGTTGGTTCTAAGCTACCACCATCATGGTAACGAACCAATATTACATTTGCAGAACCTTTCATTACTGCCCAGCGAAAAATTTCCATAGGTTTAATGGTGGCAGCTTTTACATTACCTGTACTAATCAACTCAAAATATTGGAATCGGCTATCCTCATCAAGACCTATCATCCAAAAATACTCTTTCTTAGGGTCTACCTCTTCTTCGTGCAGAAGGACTTCCTTCATTATGCTATATATATCGTCAGTATTCAGGGTATCAAGATTTTGCTTGTGCGATTGTTCTTTTGCCATATTGCTATTTTTATATTGTTCGTGAACAAATATATGAATTTCTTTTTATTGATAAATTAATTGTTTTAGGCATGTTGCCACGTGCATTATTATCAAATTTATTTGAGTCCTAATTTACTATTTTCTTTTAATAATTCTATTGATCTATTCAATCTGCTAAGAATTGTTTCTTCTCTTTTGGCGCTGGTAATCCAAAGCACATAATGTTGTTTATGAGTTTGGGCAAGATTATTGAAGTTTGTTAATGCTGGTTCGTTTTTCGCAAATTCTTTTAGGATAAAATCAGGAACGTTAAACTCCTTTTTGGGTCTCTCTTTTTCTAAATCGTTGTTTTCCCAATCAACGCTTCCTGTTTTTACGTAAATATCAATCTTTTTAAGCCCTTCCTCGGTCATCCTACCCTCTTTTATTAGAGCTGTTACTAATTTCTTGTTTACCTCGGACCATTTTGTTTTGTTCGTTCTTGGAGTAAATTTCCTAACATATTGGTCGTTATCAATCCTTTTTATAAGGCTATCAATCCAACCAAAGCAAAGGGCTTCTTCAAGGGCTTCGTTATAGGCTATGCATTCAATATTTACATGTTTTTTATAGAAGATTATCCAAATACCAAGGCTCTTATCATGATTAACCTTTAACCAATTCCGAAAAGATTCGCGGGTGCTAAAGTGTATGTGTTCAAGCTCTTTCATAATAATTATTCTGATTGAATTGTAAATCCAATTCAGTTAGGATCTTATTGCTTTGACCAAATTCTAACATTTAAGTTCAAATCATCTACTATATCGGTAAATAGTTTAAGTGGATTATAATTTCTCATTACAAATTCAAAATCAAACGGTTCAAATAATGCTGGTTCAAAAAGGTTTATATTGCTTGGGACCATGCAATATAATCTATTCTCCACAAATGAAATTGAGATGTTTCTTTTAATTTTCCGCCTATAATTTAGTATTCTTTGCATTAGGCTGGGCGTAAGAATATATCTAGCCTCAACCTGATCCGAACTCAAAACAAAAAAAACTTTATTAAATTCGTTATCTTCTAATTTAATCTTGCTAAAATTATTAAACAGTAACCTTTTTATTTTTTGTGAAGCTGATGTTGCTCTTTGAGAGAGAACAAAGGTTTTTGATGTAAAATATTTATTAAACGAAGCTGAAAGAAAAATTCCATGAAAAAATACATCTTCATTATTCACCTTTACATCAATTTCAGAAAACATTATTTGCGTTTCCCCAATTTTAAATTGCATAAAGTCCTCGCCGTTTACGTTTGCAATATAGCTGGGGAATAACATGCTTTTCACCAAAACAGATTTTGCTATTTTCTGATTTGCAATATATTCATGGTCATCAAACAGAAAGCGCAGCAATTCAGGTAATATCTTGTTCTTAAATTGTTTTGTTAAATGGCTAGACATTTCGTTGAATGTTCTATATGCTAGTCCTAAAAATAAAAACATTGGAAAAAAAGATATTAAAATCAGAATTGCCACCTTAGATAAGGCTACTAAAGCAATTAAAATGGAGCAGAAAAAAGCCCTGTAAATATATTTTTTTAGCATTTCAACTTTCTCAATTCTAAATTGCTCCAATGGCTCAAGTTTGGATTGTAAATTAGAATTAAAAAATGCAAGCAATTCTTCTTCTGACTTCATCAATCTATTTTATAAAAAGGTCCTTCGCATTAATATTTTTCCGCTCGACCTCATCTATCTCAAAAACCTTTTTCGATGAAAAATTAAATATTCTTGCTAAAAGATTTGATGGAAATGTTTGAATGGAATTATTATAATCGGTAATTGCAGAGTTATAGTACCTTCTAGTAGCAGAAATTTGTTCCTCTGCCTCATTCCAAGAGGCCTGTAATTTTAAAAAATTCTCATTTGCTTTTAAATTTGGATAATTCTCAACTAATACCAAAACATTATCTATTCTTTTCGATATGTTATTGTGCAAATCTATTTTATCTTCATTTGAGATATTTTCCGAAAACCTAGTTCTCAACGTTGTAACATCTGAAAGCACTTTGGCCTCATGGGTCATATACTGCTTTACTATTTCTACTAAGTTTGGTATTAAATCATATCTCTTTTTAAGCATTGTATCTACTGAACCAAATGCATTATTGGTTTCATTCTTTTTTATGATTATGTCATTATATAAAAAAGTTATATAAAGAATAATTATTATCAGAATTCCTAAGATTATATAGTCTGTCATATGTTATTAGTTTGATTTTAATAATTTAGGAACGAAGTTTTCCCATTTGTTGAGGGAAAATGTTTCACACTCCTTGTTTTTTTTTTAAAACTGTAACGCTAAGTTAGTAATTACTTTCTTTTCTGCAAACAAAGTCATGTTTGAAGGTGATTTGCGGGTAAAATTTTTTCTTTAGAAATATGGTTGTGGAGTTGGTTTTAATACTTTTGAAATTATTTATGTTTAAATTACATATATAAATTGAGCCCTTATTAGGGCTCAAGAATTTATTTTGGTGTTGGAATTAGTTTTAGGTCGGATTGTAAATTCGAATTAACTGGGAACATCAAGCATATCCCAAACTGAACTCGGAACTTAGCTAATATCTTGGTTATTTTTTCTTTTTCATCAATTTTTCAATATCATCAATCTCCTTTGGGGCGTTCTTTGAGAGTATTTCGCAGCCATTTTCGGTTATAAGAATGGTATCCTCTATCCTAACTCCAAATCCTCTATACTTTTCGGGAGCAGTAGTATCGTTTGGTTTAAAGTAGAGTCCAGGTTCAACGGTTATAACCATTCCAGGTTTTAAAACAGGATCTGGAAGAACATCATGTACATCAAGTCCCACAGAGTGGGTTATTCCATGTATTAGAAATTTATCGTATCCCATTTTTTTGAATCCTTCTTTGGCAAGTTTATCTAAATCATGGGAGGATATTCCAGGTTTAATAACACTAATAACATCCTTTTGTACTTTAAGAACCATGTTGTAAATCTCTTTTTGTGCATCGGTAAATTTTCCTGAAATGGGAATTGTCCTAGTAATATCAGTACTATAGCCTTTGTATTTTGCTCCAACATCCATAACTACGAGGTCACCAGTTTGGGTTTGGCGGGTATTATCGCTATAATGAAGAATCAGGTTGTTTAAGCCAGATCCAATAATGCTTGTAAAACCCCTAAGCATAGCACCCTGTCGGGTATATTCATATTCAATTGCTGCTTGCAGCTCATATTCCCACACTCCGGGTTTAGCCAGTTTCATTGCAGAAATAAGCCCATCGGATGTGATATTTGAAGCTTTTCGGATATAGGATATTTCCTGCACAGATTTTACTGATCTTAACTTACCAACGAAAAATTCGGCGGGTTCTATTTCAAGGTTTGGGTAAAAATTTTTCATTCTAGCCTTCATTTCTCTTTCCATGAAATAGCTTTTATCGCTAAGCCAATCGTTGTTGAAAGTAAGATCGGGAGCAGAGTAATATAGTTTTTTGATGGTTGGCAAAAATTTAGTGAAGATTGCTTTAAACTGATTGTTCTTTAAAAGAGTATCATTTGTTCCTAATTGGATATTTTTAACTTCTTCAATATCAACATAAAAAATTATTGTACTCTTTTTCTTATTTCCAATTTTAATGCCTTTGGGAGACATTAAAATTGTGTTTGAAGGGGAGTTAATGCCAGTAAGATAATAGAAGTTATGCTCCTGAATGTACTCATTTGCAAGTTGTGCTGTATTTATGGCTTTAAGAACAATTGCAGATGATGTATCGAGCATTGAAAGAATTTTTTCTCTTCTTGATAAATATTCATCAGTTGATGCTATTTGAGCAAAACCAACAATAGGAAGAAGCAGAATGAGACACAAGAATTTTCGCATGGTTTATTTAGTTATATAGTTCAAGTTGCTAGTTTCTAGTTGCTGGTAATTGCATGATATATAAAGTTATATACAAATATGTGAGATTTTTTAATTCATTTATAATATCCAATAAATTCTCATAATCAACAATATAGCAACTAGCATCGAGCAACCAGCAATTTGGGTTTAATAGAAAAAAGGTTGCTACCATTTATTCTGATAGCAACCCGTAAGTTAATCAAATAACACTATTTCTTTTCTTCAATTTTTGTAATGTTTTTCAAAGTTTGAGTCATAGGCATAGTCATATTTTGCTGACCCGACATGGCAATTGACATATCCATTTCAGTAGTACCTTCAGAGTAGACAATAAGCGATATTTTTGGATCAAAGTATGAAAATCCTTCAATTTTACCATTTCCTTCCATAAATAAATCCATACCACGCATATTTCCTTTACCGCTTATGGTTAATGTACCCGAGTAGGTTAATTTTAGGTATTCAACACCATCCTTAGTTTCTTTTCCAACAAAAGTATAATCCATCTCCACGTTTGAATTTGTGGCAATTGGATTATTATCGGTAATACTTGATGAATCTGCATGTGTATCATGCCATTTATCACCTACTATCACCTCTTTACCAGGTAGTATTTGAATTCTAGCAATTTGAGACTCTGCTCCCATCATCTGGAATTTACTTGCATTGCCAACAAGGGTGGATGAAATTTGCTTTCCCGTGCTTGAAATAACAACCCTTTTTTGCTCCTTTAGGTCGAGTTTCATTGTAGTATCTTTGCCCATCATTAAAGAGTGCACAGTTACACCGAGTAAAGAGTTAAGAATAGTTGTATTGCCATCCTTATCAACATCTTCAACCAAAAATTCAGTTGCAGAATTAATGTCCGATTTCATTTTAATTTGTTGTCCGCCCATTGATTGGGTCATATTACTCTCTATCTGGTTGGTAATAACATATGTTTTGCCTTTAACAAAATTGTATTTTAACAAAGTTGATTCTTGTGAAAAGGCTAAGCCACATATTAACATAAGAGATAGTACCAATGCTTGCTTTAAAAGATTTTTTTTCATGATTTAAATGATAAAGTTGATTAAGTTATTTGTTTATTCTGAGGTGATAGTTATTGGTTATTAGATTATTGAGTTATTTATAAAATTAAAGAATCTTTTATTTGAGGCAATTTACCTCATTTTATTTATCCTTTTTGATAATGCTATAATGCTTTTTCTCATTTGCAATTACCCAAGCAGTTCTGAAAACTAGCCTAGAAATCTGAGAGGCTTTAAATGGATTGATTGTTTGTGGCTCATCTCTTACAGTATGATAATCTTTATGTAAGCCCGATGTAAAGCCCATTGCAGAAATATCTTTCTTAAAGAAGCTGTACTGATCGCTTCTTCCATAAAGATCCTCTTCTGGTGGTGTTATCAATAATCCAATTTTTGTATTCTCCGCTTTAATAATTTTAGCAAGATCTTTATTCATAGATTCGCCTTCTATTTGTATTGAATCATTTCCGTTTCGTCCAATCATATCCATATTTAGCATAGCAACTGTTTTATTCAAGGGGAATAAGGGTTTGCTACAATAATACTGTGAGCCATATAAGCCTTTCTCCTCCCCAGCAAAAAGTATAAAAAGCACACTACGTTTAGGTTTGCCTTTCACTGCGCTAAATGCTTTTGCTGCTGCCATAACTCCTGCTGTTCCTGATGCATTATCATCGGCTCCGTTAAAGATATAATCTTCGCCCGGTTTATGTTTTGCTAAAAAGCCAATATGATCGTAATGTCCACCAATTACAACAATCTCATCCTTAAGCTTTGAATCTTTCCCTTCAATCATTCCAACAACATTTTTAGCAACCATGTCGTGAATTACCAGTTTGGTTGCTATTTGGCAATTTGTTTTTAAAATTACAAAGGAATGAGGAGTGTAGTTTTTATCCATTCTGATCTGAATATTTTTAAGCGAATCTACACTCCCAAAAATATACTTCACCACGCTTTCACCAATCTGAACAAATGGAATTGGGGCTTCATTATCACACATTTCAATTGCCAAGTTGCCTTGTGGCAAAAATTTGGATAAACTTGGCCATGGATAACCCTGTGGAGAAAGAATAATATGGTTAGCAGGATCGGTTACTAAGAGAACTGCAACTGCTCCGTGCTTTTTAGCATTTTCTAATTTATAATTTACGTATGAATATTTTGTTTCCTGATCGCCACTGAAAGGCGATTTAGCATCTTTCTCGCCCGGTTCATGCTTCATTAATAGCACCACCTTGCCTTTAACATCAATATCCTTATAATCATCATAATTATATTCAGGGGCAGTAATTCCATACCCAACAAATACTAGTGGTGCTGTTGCACTTGAATTTGAAGTTGATTCAAATGGTGTATATTCGGTCTTTATGCTGAAATCCCTAGTGTTATCTCCCTGAGATATTTTTAGATAACAGCCACTAACATCAAGATTTTTTGTACAAAGAGGGATGTTCTGAAAATAGGTCCCATTAACCTTTTTTATGCCTAATGAGGCAAATTCTTTTGCTATATAATCAGCCGCTCGATCAAGTTCAGGGCTTGGAGTGTTTCTGCCTTTCATGGAATCGGAAGCCAGAAAATCAACATATTGCTTCATCAACTCAGGAGTAATCTGTTTCACTCCTTTTTCAACTTTCTTTTGTGCATATATGCTTTGGGCAAAGAATAAACACAAGGATAAAATTAGAATTGCTGATCTTTTCATTTTCAATTATTTAATAAGATTACAGATAAAAATAATAAAATCACGATTATATGTGTTAGTTTTATTTAGATGCCTAACCTATCAAAAAGCTACAAATAAGGCATAGAAATGTATCGAATATTTTATTACCAAATATAAATATGCATTAAAAACTGTTAGCAAGCAAAAATAAAAATTGTTTCAAAATGTATCCTTTTTGCCTATTTTAATCCGAATTTTTCTCTATCTTGTGGTGAAATTATATGTTGCTTTTGAATAAATTGTTCTCCAAGCCAATAACTTCCATATAGATTTAAATGATGATTATCCTTATAAATACTTTTACCCGAAGATGAAACTGATGAAATAATGCAATCACAAGTATTTACCCAGTAGACATTGGGAAATTTAAGGGTTAAACTTTTTATTTTATTATTTGCAATTAAATAATTATCTGATTGGGGTTTCACAAATCTATTCAATCTGAGTATTCTAAATTTCTCCAACCGAGAAGGGTTATTCTGAAGTTGTGGGATATCTGAAAAAAGATAAACCTTTTTGCCATTTTGGACAAAACGTTCAACTGTGTGGGTTAGTTTTTCAAAATACAAGGGATCATGTGTATTATCTAATTCAACAAGCCCTAATTGATAGTACCATAAAGAAGCTATAAATATAATATCAAAATCTTTCCAATGGTTATCAATATAGTTTTTTAGGTTCACACATGGTTGTTGCGCCCATTCTGGCAATGCTTTTTCATTATAATCAAAAACCGGAGAACATGAACTGCCACTTACTACAACGGCAGACCATCCTTCATAGCAGCCCACAAAATCTATAAATGCATTATAGTGAGCAGCATGAGAATCTCCTATCATTAATATTTTTGGTTTTTTACTTTTATCACCTCTAATGCAATCTCCCACAAATTTACCATGACACCAATCTTCCCCATAAGATGTTAGTTCCGGACTACGATAATATTTAGTTATTAAAAATGAATTTTTTACACAATAGCAAAAGGCACATATGATCAAAACAGGGATTACATATATCAAAATAAATGCTTTATGAAAACGCCATTGTTTTACTCTAAATGGTCTTTCAATAAAATGGTAAGAAAGTGTAGAGAAAAAGAATGTTGATAGGAATGCTACTGCCAACCAAGTATGTGGTAATAATTTATCGCCATAAACATACCTCATGTATGCTAGAATTGGCCAATGCCATAGATAAAGAGAGTATGATAATTTACCTATCCAAACCAGTGGGGTATAAGAAAATATTGATGAAAGAGATTTTTTAGCATTATCACCCAAGTAAATTAGCCCTGCTGTACTAATAGTTGGCAGTGTTACCATTAAACCAGGAAATGGAGTGCTTGAATCATAACTATATAAACAAAAACATAGTATAGCAAAGAGTGTACATTGGCATAATACTAAAATACTTAATTTTGTATCATCCTTCAATTTAGGAATTAAATTAACAGAAGCTCCTATAACTAATTCTACAGCACGTGCTGGAAGTAGATAATATGCTTTATGTACATTTATTTTCAAATAGTACTCTGACAATGCTAACAACACCAATACTAAAAAGAAAACAATTGATTTTTTAAGTATTTGTTTTTTAATAAGAATATAAATTAAAAAAAGCAACAAGGGCCATATTAAGTAGAACTGTTCCTCAACCGATAACGACCAAATATGGTGTAATGGTTTTTGTTCAACACTTAAATCAAAATAACCGCCTTCATTTGAAAAAAATACATTAGCAAAAAACACTAACGCATATTGAGCACTTTTTGTGAGATTAAAAAAATCTTCAGGAATCAATATTAAAGCACCAAAAATTAACACTGTAATTAAAACCACAAAAAAAACTGGCAAAATACGGCGTATCCTACGTAGATAAAATTTTGCAAAAGAAAAATTATTTGTTTCTAAGTCAGTAACAATAATTCTGGTTATCAAATAGCCCGAAATAACAAAGAATATATCAACGCCCAAAAATCCACCTGTAAGCCAAGTAGATTTCAGATGGAATACAATAACAGACAATATAGCAATAGCTCTTAGCCCATCAATATCTGAACGATATTTAATACCCATATTGAATAATTATAATTACCACAATTTTATGCTTAAAATTTTTGAATATAGCATAAACCAGCAAAAGTCTATCAAATAGCATAATACTAGCAAAAATATTGCTTATTGAATTTACAGCAATATCCAATCAGATAATTTTGTAAAAAAATTGATTTAATATATACAGCCGTTTTCTTTTTGCACTCCTTATTGTAAAATGTAACCTTGCAATTCATCATCTACATTTTCTTTTGATATAATCTAAACTTGATGTTAATTCATAATATTTACTGGCAGAATAATAGGTTATTGATTTGTATTCCTCAAAAAATCTGATTCAAACTTAACTTTTATTTCTCAGTAAAAAAACCACCGTCTTTGACGGTGGTTTTTTACTGAAAATTAAATAGCCTTTAAAGTCTAATATTTACTAAGGTTGAGTTCTACTTTATCGAAACCACTTCCAAAACAACAAAAGTTTCAGGTTTGATTGGTCTTCTTGGGCGTGGATTTTCCTTAGTTGCTTCTGGTGCAGGTAAATATTCCGCCGTTGGTAAAAATATATGGTGAGTTTTTAAATCAACGGCTAAAGTCCTTGCACCGCCCTGTGTTGGTAGATTTTCAAGCACTTTAAAGGTATTCGCATCTTCCTCCTGAATAATTGTCATTGTGCCTTCTCCATTTGAGGTATAGATTCGTTTGAGTTCAGGGTCAAATTTAACACCATCGCAACCATCACCAATGGGAAGTGAGGTAATAATTTTCCCAGTTTGAGAATCAACTATCATAATCATTTTATTACCGCAAACGCTGAATAATCTATTGGTAACATTATCAAATGCAAGTCCTGAAGGCTCTTCACCTGGGGCGATTGGCCAACTCCGTTCAACTTCTAGGGTGTTTACATTGAGAACTGATATTAAACTTTTATCCTCAATATTTACATAAATTTTACCATTTAGGTCAGATACTGGAAATTCAGGTTTTCCATCCAGAGCAATTGTACCAACTACTTGATTGGTCTTAGCATCTATAACGGTTGAATTTGAACCTCGCCCATTGAAAGTAAATACTTTTTGAGAATATGGGTCGAACATAATTGCATCGGGGTTATTCCCTGTAACCTTCACTCTAGCAATAAATTCAAGGGTTTTTAGGTTGAATACTGTTACTGAGGTATCTCTTCCAACGCTAATAAATCCTTTGTTCAACTCAGGAGCAAAAGCAATACCGTGTACACCGGGAGTATTTGGAATAGTTCCAACCAATTCACCTGTTTTAGTATCTACAACCTGAACCACAGTTCCATGAGATAGAAATAATCTACCTGTTGATTCATCAATCGATAAATAGTCCCATCCACCATTTCCTGGCAGATGAAGGGTTTTTACGATAGAATACAACGATTTCTCTGTTTGTGCGTTTATTGACACCAAACCACAAACAAGGAGAATAGTGATTAGCAATAGTTTTTTCATTTCAGTGAAATTTTAATTAATGGTTTCTATTTAAAAACTGTTTCAATTTTAATTGTACCTAAATTGAACCCTTTCAGGGTTCTAAAATTTATTCTTTAGCTGCCCCCAGTTTTACTGGAAGTTATTCAGATTCAAGTCCTTCGGACTTTAAAACTATAGTATCCGCCGATAGGTGGATAAATATGAATGGCCGTAGGTGTAACTCACGGGATATGAATAGATTAAACATCCAACCCAAAAGGGGTTGAACAATCAAAATAAGGTTCTAAAAGTAATTTAAACAAGTTCATAAAATTTTTTGAAAACCTACTCCTGTTTAATCTTTATATATTTCAGCATTGTTGGGAATACCACAAGCAGCAGAGGTAAAGCGAATATTAACCCGCTAATAACTACAATTGCTAAAGGTTGATGAAGCTGTGCGCCAGTGCCAATTCCAAGAGCAAGTGGCAATATTGCAATGATAGTCCCAAAAGCAGTCATCAGCTTAGGCCGTAAGCGACTTGCTATGGAATAGACAATGCTATCAATGTGCTCCTTATCCCTGCGAGCCTCGATATATTGAAGGTACGTGAATATGGCGTTTTCGCCAATAATCCCAACAATCATAATAATACCAGTGTAACTGCCAACATTTAGCGGTGTGCCTGTAACTAACAATCCCAGAACACAACCAGCAACACCAAGAATTGCAAGTATTATGATACTAATTGCAACTTTAATATTTCTAAATAAAAAGAGAATTACAATGAATACAAGTAAAAGTGCAGAAATTAGTATTAGCATCAACTCCTTAAATGCCTGTTGTTGCTGGGCATAAGAACCAGCATACTCAATATGATAACCCGATGGTAGGTTTATATTTTTACCAATCTGCGTTTGGATATCCTTCAATGTACTTCCTAAATCGCGGTTGCTAAGACGTGCCGTAATTACCCCCATCATCTTCTGATTCTCACGATTTATCTCAACAACACCCTTTTCAATCCTGAAAGTTGCAACTGATTTTAGGGGTTTCAACGAACCATTTGGCAGAATAATATTGGCATTCTCAAGGCTTCCAACGGTAGTTTTAAGCGCATTAGGATATATCATCCTGATATTTACCTGCTGCTCCTTATCGAGCATTTTGCTGATAACCGATCCCTCTATTTGCGTATTCAGCTGAAACTGAAAGTCTGTAGGCGTTAACCCATATTGCGCTAGCAATGGTACATTGGGATTGATTATAACATCTGGACCTGCAACAGTAATGCCATCGTAAACATCGGCAGTACCGTCAACTTTGTTGAGTAAAGCGGCAATCTCTTTTGATAATCGTTCAATGGTAACCCTATCATCGCCAAAAACCTTGATTTCAATGGGTTCAACGGAGCTCATCAAATCGCCCAACATATCACCAATTACCTGACCAAATTCAACGGTGAGTTTAGGGACTGTTCTTTCGATTTTCTCTCGTAACTCCTCGGAAACAGCCTCTGTGCTTAGTTTTCTATCTTTTTTAAGTTGAATAAGGTAATCACCATTATTGGGTTCGGTTATAAAGAAGCCAAGCTGTGTCCCTAATCTACGAGAGTAACTCTCCACTTCGGGTTGATTCTGAACAATGGTATCAACCTGTTGTAAAATTCTATCGGATTCTTCAAGCGTAGAGCCAGAAGGGCTTAGAAAATCTAAAACAATGCTACCCTCATCCATCTCAGGCAAAAAACCTGATGGTAATTTAGAAGGGACAATCAATAGGATTACAACACAAACGGCTATAAACCCAAAACCAAAAATAGGGCGTTTGATTATATACTGAATCCAACCCGTTTTTGGTGAATGGGTATGTTTAATCTTCCCGTTCGGCAGAACTAGGTATAATATCGGCAGAACAAGCCAACTAACAAAAAATGAGCATCCCAGCGCAATTATCATTGTAAAGGCTAATACCTTGAAATAGGCTCCGGCAACCCCTGTCATCAGTATAAATGGGACAAAAATAACGGTTGTACTCAGCGATGAGCCAATCATGGCAGGCAGTAAATACCTAATAGCCTTGCTTACAACAATATGTAACTTTTCATTGGGGTGATCCTCTTTTATCTTATGCACCTGCTCAACCACAATCACCGCATCATCTATCATCAACCCAATTGATGCTGCAATTGCACCAAGCGTCATGATATTGAAGGTATAACCAAACGCATACATCACAATAAGCGTAAGGCTTAAGGCGAGCGGTATTGTTACAAGGACAACCGTGCTTGCTGAGAATGATCTTAGAAAGACGATAACAACAACCAGTGAGAGTAGTATCCCTATCCACAATACATCCTTAATACTTCTAATACTGTCGTAAACAAAATCGGCTTGTTTATAGAATGGCACAAGTTTAACATCCTTTGGTAGAATGTTTTTAAGCTGTGCTACTTTCTCCTCAATCCCAGTGTTTATGTCAATCAGATTAGCATCGGGTTGCTTTATAACCGCTATAAGAGGAACATCTTTGCCATTCGCATTGATTTTTATGTACTCCTTAACCTCATTAATTTCAATATTGGCAACATCCTTAAGCCTAACAAGACGATTTGAGGAGTTGATTAGCACCAGTTCCTTTAAGTCATTTAATCCTTCAATTGCATTATCGGTAAGGGTCAGGTACATCCTGTTAAAATCGCTTATATAACCATTCGATTCAAGTAGGTTAGCTTGTTTTACTGCATTCTCAATCATCTGGGGATTAATGCCCAAAGTAGTCATACGGTATGGGTCGAGGATAATCTGATACTCCTTGGTTTTTCCACCAACCACAGCTATATCAGAAACACCGGACACTGCGGCCAAAAATGGTTTAACCTGATACTGTGCAATTTTTCTTAACTCTACTGGAGAACGGTTACCCTCCAATGAATAGCCCATAACAGGCAGAATGGAGGGATTCATCTTCTCAACCGAAAGACTTGTTCCTGTAGGGAGTTCGTCTTTTATTTCGTTCATCAAAGACTCGATCTGCTGCTTCGATTTATCAACATCAGCCTTCCACTTTAGGAAAACGGATATCTCGCAGCTACCCCTTGATGTTGTACTTCGGATGTAATCTATTCCCTCGGCTCTACGAATAATGTTTTCGAGGGGTACGGTCACCAACGCCATCATCTTATCAACGGGTTGCTGCCCAGCATCGGCAATCACCTTAATCTTGGGGAAGGTGATATCTGGGAATAATCCTGTTTTTAGATGAGTATAGCTGAAGTACCCACCAGCAAGCAAAAGGACACCTAATGCCAGAAGTGGATATTTATATTTGATATGCTTAATCTCGCTCACCTCTTATAAATTTTAACTGTTGATGAGTCTTCCAATTCATAGCTTCCTTTGGTTACCACCAAATCATCAAGTTTTATTCCCGATGAGGTTATTTGAGCTATGCTATCGCCTCTCAAACCTAACTCAACAGGTACTTTTACTGCCAATGTATCGTTTGCTATTTTCATCACCCAAAATTCCTTCTGCTGTTCATCAGTTTGAACCGCACTAAGTGGTACACACATTGCTTTTGAAGCCTGAGCAATAGGAAAACGAACAGTTACGTTTAGCCTCTCGGGTAATGAGATACCCTTAATCTTGATATAATATTGCTGCGATTGTGAGGCAGAGTCAACAATTGGCATCATCCCCGAAATGGGCTGGCTTAACTTCCTCCCATCGGGAAGGGTTATCTCACATGGTAAACCCATGGATATTGTTGTGTGATATTCGAAAGGGACAAAAACCACAACCACCAACGAGTTTGGTTCAAGAACAGTGGCTAAAACATCCCCTTCGGCAATATAATCGCCCTGTACAACAGGTATTGATGAGATAATACCTGATGAGTTGCTATAAACTGGAATAGGTTTTGAAAATCTCGAAAGCAAGCTATCCTTTTGAGGAGAATTGCTAAGCGCACTCTGCTCTTTGGTTTTTATGGTAGAGAAAAGATCTCCTTTTTTAATTGCATTGCCAACAACAAAGCTTAGGTTTGATATATAACCAGTGGTATTTGAGCGGATGTTATCTCTTCTCTGAAACTGGGTTACCCCGTTAAGCGTTTGGTAAACAATAATAGTTCCCTCGCTCACCTTTGCGCTGCTTACAGGGATTATTGCTCTGATATTCTCTTTTGTTTCATCGGAATCCTTTGTACCATTACATGCATAGAGCATAGAAAAAATCAGCAATGCAATGGGTATTCGCTTAAGTGAAATATTCATTATCTACCAGTTTAAATAGTTATATTGATTGATTAGTAGCCACATGTTCGTTTCCAACTGCAACTTGTTTTGCACTGCCTGTGAGTAATCCTGTAAAGCAACGATGTACTCCATAACCGAAATCTGACCAATAGAAAGTTTACTCTCATAAATATTTATGAGGGTTTGCATTTTACTAAGTTGCATTTCAAGCAAAGCAAGCGATTCCTTTTCTGTCCCAATTTGCTTATCGATTAAAGCCAACTCATTCTGAATTTTGCAAGCGTACGAATTCCGGTAGATTCGCGAATTCTCGAGCAGAATTCTATTCTGACTTTCGATAATCCTTTTTTGATGTCCGTCGTAAATAGGAATATTGAGGTGAAACCCAGCTGTTACGCCCAGATTATGAGGAATATTAGATGCCTGAGTAGAATTCAACCCAGTATTTCCAAACACATTCAGCTGTGGTTTGTATTTTGAGTTCGATACAACTTGTTGTGCAAGGATGCTCAAACTATCATTCGCATATTTCCCTTCAAAAAAGTATTTTTCTACAAGAATGCTCCTATTAATCAACGGTGCAGAAAAGCGATAAACAGTGGTATCGTTTATCCCGCATAAACTATTTAGCTGAGAAATAGCAGCCAGAAGAGTGCTTTGCTGTTGTTTTAACTCAAAGTGCTTACTGTTTAATTCAATCTCGAGCTGTAGGTAATCGCTTTGTTTCATCAAATCCTTTTTCACCAAGGTTTCTAGAATTCCTAACCGATCCATTATCGCAGCAATTGCTCCTTTCAAATAATCCTTCTGCTGCTGAGCCTGATAAACGGAAATGTAAGCATCGCTTACACTCTTTGCTAAATCGTGCTGTAGCTGAGTTTGATTGATTTTTAGCGATTCATTCTCATACCGATTCTGATCGAGCAGAGCATTAATAGTTTTTTTATTAAAAAGTGATTTTGTGACGCTTAGCTGCGCTGCATACAATCCGCCATCGGTTAAAGCAGCATCATATCCGAAAGCCTTACCGTCAGGATTTCCGGTGATAGACATAAACTTCCCGTTATTGAAAAGGAACGGGGCGAATAGGTAATCGGCGGTGAAATTGATTTGAGGTTTTTGATTTTGAGCCTTAATTAAATCGCTCTGAAAGAGTGAAAACTTTTGTAGGTTGATATTTTCCTTTATCTCAGGACTATTTGTATTTGCTGCACTTTGATAGTATGAAAGATCTCGCTGCTGAGCTGCAATGGTGAGTGTGATTAATATACAGAATAAAACTAGAAATGGTTTCTTCATCATATTTGTATCAAATATTTATGACAATTGAAAAGTAAAAAACTTGTGGCTTTGAGAAGGTAAATATAAAAGATTTAGGAACAAGGTTGTATAACAAAAAGATTAAACACAGAGGCACTGAGACACAGAAATATAACTCTTAACAGATACTACTCTGTGCCTTTGTGTCTCTGT
The DNA here is from genome assembly GCA_013376985.1 of Bacteroidales bacterium. Classification (GTDB taxonomy): domain Bacteria; phylum Bacteroidota; class Bacteroidia; order Bacteroidales; family Tenuifilaceae; genus UBA8529. The sequence goes on along the minus strand of JACABB010000021.1, from coordinate 40,393 downwards.
GTTAAAAAATCAGGTGCTTAATCTTTCTCATCCCCCTTAATCTCAACATCCATTATAATCTCTCCTGTTGCTTTAAGGTCGATATCAAATTTTTTACCGTTAAACTTAATGGTAACGCCATAAAATAGGCTATTCTCTGGGCTTGATGCCTGCTCAACCTCCTCAATTTTACAATTTGGATACTTTTTAATGATCGCATCAATTACAGCCTGTGGCAGCTGAGATTTGCTTATTTCAGCCTCCGTTTCGAGCCATTTTCCATCCTCTGAAAAATTAGCAGATTGCTCTACTTTACCTACCTTGAACTCGGCTTCATACTCTTTGGCGTTTTCCATGCTCCATTTCACCTTTTCAGCCGTTGGAAATTTTGCTTTAAAAGTTCTCATAACTGCCGCAGGAACTTTTTCTTCATTAATTTTTTGAGCAAGGGTATTAGTGATGGACAATACAGCCATCAACATTACTATGATTATAATTTTCATTTTGATAATGTTTAAGTTATAAAAAATCTATTATAGTTTTTTCAACACCTTATTTAGCCTTATCCGTTGAGAATCTTTGTCCATTTCTGGAATTCTTGATTGTATCAAATCGATAAATTGCTTTTGGTTATTAGAATTAATAGCAATTACAGATTTTTCGGCATACATGGGTAGCTGTTTGAATGGACATTTTTTTAATTGCTCAACCAGTAATGGGAAAGCGGTATCGGTATAATCCGCAATACTCGCCAATTTTGCTAAGATTCCAACCCCGTGATCAATCGTAATTACTGAGCCTTTATCAATTGCAGAAATAATCTGTGGCAGCAAATCATAAATCCCTTTTGGGTTAATCAGCGTAATCATATCCAAAGCGGTCATTGTGCCCCAAATTAACCTATTGTTTTTTGAGTTTAAAATCTCACCAAATTCTTTATAGTAGGGTGCTATCATCTCGGCTGAGCCGCGTTCTCCAATTTCATAAAGAACCTTAATACAATCGCTCTGAATATTCTTATCCTTATGTTTCAGGTTTTCAACAAGTTCTTTAACCCAATCGTTACGCTTCGATTTGATTATTTCAACCGCTAACGCCTGATTTGCTTCATCATCGCGTCTGTTTAAACTTGTTGCAATTAAATCTAATGCTTTCATACTATTTTTGATTATCAATATAATTAATCCATTTGGGTAGATCTGTCAATAATTTTTGCATAACAGTATCAGCCCTTTGAACAAACAAATCAAAGTTTCCATAGGCTTCGCCTTGTTGAGTGCTCACCAAATCGGTTACACCCCTTAAAATCAATAATTTTTTATTATTCCGATTTGCCACGTAAGCAATTGCCCCCGTTTCCCAATCGCCTGCAACAGCATTATAATCCTTCTCTAATTGCTCAATTTCATTGATTCTTAAATCTCTATCGGCAGAGATCAATACGGTTTTAATAACTTTTGATGGGAAGTTACTACCTAACCATGTTAAGTCAATTTGAGTTGTATAATCGGCAATTGCCTCCTTGGAATCGCCCATTGCTTCGCTGATATCATAAATTACGGTCTTATCGGCTAAAATAATGTCAAATTGTTTAACCTCTCCCTCAAATCCGCCACAAGTTCCTAGATTTATTATGATTTCGGGTTTATATGTATCAATAACATATTGAGTTGCCCCAGCCGCCGCAACCTTGCCCCAACCCTCGTGAAAAAACAGTACATTTTGATCATTGATTTTCTTGTAGAAATATTCTCCCCAAGGTGATTTTTGGCAATTCTCGTTTGGGTAAAACTTCTTCAATGCTTTCCATTCCATGTTGGCTGAGACAATAACAGCATACCTGTTTTTTCTAACACATGATGATGTAAAAATCAGAGCCAGAATTGTAAAAATCAAAATAAGTTTTCTCATTATTACTTTGGCTATTTTATGCAAATTTAAGCATTGATTTAAGAAGGAATAATATTTAATAGTAAATAAGCCTTGGTTCAAAATTTGTATCCACATCCAATTCTTATTATTCCTGCGATGTTGAAAGGATGATCTTCAGATTGGCTTGAATAGTAAGGATTTTCATCGTGCTTATTCATGTAATAAAATCCAAAATCGATGCTTGTATTAAAATACATTTTTTTCGAGAAATTGATTTTTCCGCCAATTCCAAAAGTTTGAATGATATTTACATCTCTTGATTTCCATTCGAGAACAATATTTGTTGAAGTAATACCGTAGTTCATTAATTCAATATTCTCATAAATTAAATTTGTTTGGACAAAAAAATCAAACCCTCTCTCAGGTCGAAAGTTGTATTGATAAAATAAATGACAGCCATAAAACCCTTTCTGCTTGGGATTAATTGCTTTATTGGGCTTGTTAACTAAGTAATAACCCGGATAAATAATAAAAGTAGGGCCACATGCAATAGTATGTTTTTTGATATCAAGTGTTAAATTCGGGAACAAGTAAATTCCATAATTTCCAATTTCAGAGCTTATATTAAAACCTTTCTGCGATTGTTTGAAAATTCCTTGAGAAAAGGAGCAAGCAATTATTAATGAAAACATCAAAGTAAAAGATATTCTTTTCATTATCTCAGAAGTTTTGTCCAGCCAAATTTGCTAAATTTATCGATATACATTATCAATTAGCCATTTTAACATCAATTAATTTCCTTATATCAGCTATTATATTATCATTTTTAATATCAATGCGAATTCCACGCCCTTCGGCATAAACTTTTGCTGCGCTGAGTTCTGCTTTAATTGCCTGTGAAATTTGGCTTTGCATTATTATATCCGTTGCTTTTTGTCCGAATACAAATGCAACTTTGAAGAATTCATCCCTTGGTAAAAGATATATTATTGCTCGCTTCTTATCTTTTATTCTAAAACTCCATCCATAATTTGAGCAATTCCACTCCTCAATTCCTTTTGAATATTTTGAAATTACATAATCTTTAATCAACTGCCATAATTGGTATGTATCACCTAATGATTCTTTCAAATCATCATTACTTGGAGTCGAGTTTTTATCTGTAAATATGCTTTTATCCATGGTGAAGAGTGTTTATTGTTGTGAATTGAAAATCCAATTTAGCGGGGTTACCAACCATATTTTTAATACCCCAACCTTTCTAAAAACTTTCTTTTTATCTCTGAAACCTGTTCCCCGTATTGTCCATACCAAATAAAGTGATGCGCTCCGTCTAATGGATGAAATTCAATGCTATTCCCTGCCTCTGTCATCTTTTTTACAAACTGATCGGCAGTAGAGAATGGAACATTTCTATCCTGTGTTCCATGAATTATTAATGTTGGGGGTAACCCTTTTTTTATTAAATAATTAGGCGATATTTCTTTAACTAGATTTTCATCAAGATTTCTTTCCTTTAACCCCTTTTTTATCCAACTAGTATTATCATCATTCAAATCGAATACTCCCGAGATAACCATCAACACACTAGGAATAGGGCTATACCGTAAATCATCTGTTTTTTCATTCCATTTATTGGCTAATGCTGTTGCCAGAACTAAATGACCTCCAGCGCTATTTCCTGATGCTACAATTCGGTTTGTATCGATATTATATTCATTGGCATGTTGCCGTAACCAGCGAATAGCCGATTTTGCATCCATAACCGACTCAAAAGGGAGCGTCCCTTGTCTATACGCCAATCTGAATTCAACAGCAACACCAACCCATCCTTTCTTCGCATAGCTCTGACAGGCATAAAAATTCCAATCAGGCTTTCCCTCCGACCAGCTACCGCCAGAAAAATAGACTATTACAGGTCTTTTTTTATTCAAATCATCGTTTTTAGGCAAAAACAGATGTATTTCCAAATTGAAATCATCAACCGTTTTATATATTTTAATTAGATGATCTTCTCTTCCTCGCTCATCGTCTGTATATAATGCCCTAATTTTATTAACGTAAGATGTGTCCTTGCATGTAGCAATAAAAGTTTGATAAGTATTTTCAAGGTTTTTTATCCCGAAATTATCAATGTGATTATATAGATAATTAAATCTTAAATAATCAGCTACAGTTTGATTCGAAAAATACTTTGGAATCAGATTCAGTGTTGCCTGTAGTTGCTGGTTATCGAGCTTTTTGTAGCTAGATTTTTTAAGTTCAATACTAGATTGAAAATATAAAAAAGCCTTTAGGTAAGCTTTAAAACTTTCAATTTGCAGCAACTCTGGATTATTAAACTTTTTAATATTTTCATTAATTTTTTGATCAATCAGCCCATTCGGTAAGGTTTTTTCCCCAGTATAACTCTCATGAAAGTATGGGTAATCAAGCAGAAATTTATCGAAAGAGTAATGAATATCCTTTGATTCTTTAAGGATTATAGATTTATCAAATTGTGGATTTTTTATTTCAAACAATCTTATTTGTTCCGTAAAGATATTTCTTAAAGAATCCACCTTTGAAATAAAACCTTGTTCATTTAAGGAGTATAACTTATTATAATTTGGGAAGAAATAAGCAGCAAAGGATTGATTAATTGCCTCCTGTTCTAATTGAAATTGTTTATAAAGGCTATCATTTAACCCCTTTTGCTGACCAATACTTATTTTCGATGTTATTATTAAGGAAATTGTAAGGAAGAATAATAATTTTTTCATTTTATGTTAAATGTTTGGTAATATAATGGTTGGTAACCCTCTCGCACGGAGGATTGGCTTGGATTTGTTATGATTAGGTTCATCTTTATTTACTATTAAATATTATTTACTACTCTGCCAAGGATTAGCCTCGCTGAACTTCCTTTGCTCGGTTCTAATTCCGCACCAGCTAGCTTTCAATTCACAGTTAAACTATCGCAATTTGCGATTATTGATATGTATGTTGATTTTGTTTTATAATAATTTGGAATTTGTTTAATCGTAACGTTAATTTTGTTTCCATATCGCACTTATTTACATACAAAAGCAGAAAAATTATACTTCAAAGTCAAGGGTTTTTATTTATCTGCGCATTGTCAACGGTTGACAATATGGGTGCGGGCGATCTCCTGTCAAGGTACACAAAAATTTGAAGCGGACTACAAACCTTCGCATATCACTGAAACCCTTATTGGCTATATTGTGTGTTAGCCGCTGGTTTGCTTTTGCATTATCATTTTGGATTTAGTAAGTTAATTCTTATTGAAACTATTTTTTTTAGTAAGTCTTTATGTTCAATGGGTAAAAACGAACTATCAATCCACCATAGCATTTTATTAAAATTGTCAGCAAAAGATTTGTAGCAGTTCTTAATTTGCTTTTCATTCAGTTGCAAACTTGAACCTAAAATATCAAAATCTTTTTTGGAAAGTTTGTTTTTCTTACCATTTATATTCAAACTCATTTGCTCGGGCTCATTCTTTATTACAAGATATGTGCTAACTAAGTCGTAAGCAGGACTTAAACAAAATGCTCCATCCTTGCCTTCTAGCATTGAAAAATTTTTTAAGTGCATATCGGCATTTCCGGTAATGAAACAGAATAAAATAAGTTTATAATAATGTAACAGGTCTAAACCAGATTGAGTTGAGAATTGTCTTATGGCTTGGCCTGCTTTTTCATAACTTCCTCTGTATTTATGTTCAGTCAGATTTTCAGTGAGTTGGCATAAATCTTCGCTTGCAATTTTGAGCGTTCCATCTCTGTCAAACCGCTTTGTAATATATGCAAGGTTACCACTCCCCAATCTTACTAAACCGTGCGTTGCTACTTCAAGCCCTACAGCTTCTGCAAGATGCATGCACAAATCTTCGTTTTCTGGCAACGCTAGGTATGTTTCACTTTGTGGCTTAATGATGTAATCACTTTTATCATCAACAATTGTAAAGCGTATATCCTTGCCGTTTTTTTCTAACCACAAACTCAATTTCGGCTGCACACCAGTTATAGCATTATTTGCACCAACGATTCTCTTTGCATAATCACTTAATTTTTTTTCTTCTATATCAAACTCAGGCATCTGCTTCAATCCAAAAACCTTCTTTATGCACTTTGAGTGATAGTCAAGTTCTTCTGACATCAGAGGGTTATAGCAAAGTAAGCAGTTCATTTCTTTTCGCTGTTTAATATAGATACATCACCAATGCAATCTTCGCAAAGCGTCAACAATAAACTCATTCTGTCCCTTGGATTTATCTTCCAGCTATCAATTGCTATTTGTAACAGCCATCCTTCAGGTATCAAACCGTCAAAAAATGGCAACATATTTTTGTCCGCAAAAACCTCTGAGCGCAAGGGTAAAGTCCTGCTTACTTCTCCATAAATTGGATTTAGCAGGTAGTCTTTATCGTATTGGAAAGAATACCCGTTTTCATCTTCCCATACCAGCCCGGCTAGCTTATCTTTTTTATAAACTAATCCTTTATTCATAAAAGCATTTTACTGGTTTTCGATTGCTACTATATCAGCATGATTTATTGTTTCTGTTAATTTATCATCGGGCTTTTGCTGATATTGTATTGCATTATTGTTTGGTACAAATTTCCATGCATAAATTTTATTCTCCTTTTTGTCAATAATCTCATTTATGATTATTCCGTATTTAATTAATTTATTGGCAAGAGTTATTTTCACTCCTTTATTGAAATAATTCCAAAAGATATCGTAGGCATCAATCTGCAGTTTGTTTGGAGTCAATTGAAATCCAAACAAATGAAGTACTTGGTCAACTTTGTCCAATTGCAATGTTGCTTTACCTTGCTCTAACTCACGAATAAAACGAATACCAACCCCTGCTTTTGCTGCAAGTTCTTCTTGGGTAATGCCCAGTTTTTTTCTTTGGAATCTGACAAATGCTGAAAGATTATTCATATTCTATTATACCTTTACGGGTACAAATATAATAATAAATTTAAAAATACAACCGATCGGGTATAAATAATCTAAAAGCAGTCGATTTCGTCCTTTACGGGTATAATTAGCCAAATTTGTTCAAGTCTCGTTAATTTCAAGGTAGCAGTTTCATCATAGCTTGTGGCTAACGTATTGAGTATTTGTTGTGTTTGGGGGATTGAAACTGCTTTACTATCCCACGATAGTAAAGCTAGCAAAAAGCGTTAAGAACTCCAAATGCGTCATCAGCCCAAATACAATAAATACGCTGTTATCGGTTCGTTTTTTATCTTTTCCTTTTTTCTAAATGTTTTATGAGGAGGGATTTAACATAGTCAGGTAAAGTAATCTCACCTTTCTCGGCTTCTTTTTTCAATGCTTCAAAAAAGGTTACTTCAATCCCTTGCCATGTCAATTCGAGTCGGCGTATTTTTTCTAAAGTAATGTGGTCATAGTTTTCAGGATGCCCCCAATAGCATTTTAGACAAATCTCAATATCTTTAGCGTCTAACCAATTTTCGCAATGTTCACAAGACCATGATTTTGCTCTGTTGCATGAAGCACACAAAAGCATATAATCACTCAGGTTTTGTTGAAAGTTTCTATCATCGCCACTTATTTCATAAGGAACTCTGTGGTCAACTTGCAAATATCTTTCTTCAAACTTCCCATTGCAAATGTAGCAATGACCATTATTAGCAGTGTAAAGAGATTTCCTAAAATCCTTAGAAAATACTTGTCTTCCATCAACCCGATTATTGCGAATCTGTGACAAATCGCCAAATTTATAAGCAGCAATTGATTTTCCATTAGCGGACTTTATTTTAAAAGTCTCAAGAGGTATCCCTGCTTCCCTAACATCTCTTGCTGCGCGAGGTGGGTGGTTATAACCGTAAGTCTTTTCTAAATCTTCGGTAGTAATAAATCCGTGTTTAAGAATATGGTCAATTACAATCTTTGCTCTTTTGTTTGTTATAGATTCAGCAAGTTTCAAAAACTCTTTTGGGTATTTTTTCATAAGCAATCGAACAATGAAGGCTGTTTAACTGAAAAAGATTTAATCCGCTTATTAACGTGTGAAATAGTTGCTAAATTGTTTGAAATATAAACTGCTTCATATGTTCGCTCATTTCTACTATGCAAAGTTGCAATAGACGAACGACCAGCATCAATTTCTATTTTATGAAGATTTAACTCCTTTGGAAGTTCTTCTCCATAAATTTTGTTTTCCGTTCGCCCGTCGTAACTCAATATAAAAGGAACGTTACGTTGATTTAACTTATATAGTGCGATAATAAAGTTATCGTGATCGAGGTTCTCAAAATACCTAAAGCCGCCATTTTTCGCTGTACCTTGATATGGTGGGTCCATGTATACCAAGTCTCTTTCGGTCGCCATTTCAAGAATCTTTTCATAATCTTGAGAATAAAATTTCACCTTGTCTTTTAATAAATATGAAACATTCAGTATATCGTATCGCATATTTTCTGGCAAACGCCCTTTTCTTCTTTTATCAGGACTTTGATTAAATTGTCCATCATTATTATATCTAACAGCTGCTTTTACACATTTTGCTAATAAAAACAATAAATATTTAGGTTCTTTAGTTTGATTAAATTTTTCACGTATTTCATAATAATATGCTTCCTCATTTTCCAATTGTTCAGTCCAAATATGATGGTAATCTTTTATTATTTTTTGGGGGCTATTGACTATCTCATTCCACAAATTAATCAGTGGTTCATTAATGTCATTTATAATAAATTTATCAACTTTAAAGTAATAAGCCGATGCTATTGAGATTGCTGCAGAACCTGAAAATGGTTCAATCAATCTATCAATATCTTCAGGGAAAAAACGTAAAATTTCACTTGCAAGATTCCTCTTACTTCCCTGATATGGTATTGGATGTGGTATCTTCATTTTTAATTTCTTTCTACAAAGATAGTCTAGTTTTTACAAAAATGTTCGATTAGGATACAGGTAAAATGGAGCATAACGCCTGCTGCTAAAAACCGAAGGGGAGTTCGAAGCAGCGTAGTTGTCCCACGTTAAAACTATTGCCAATATACTAAATAAACCTTATCTGCGAATCAACCCCGTTGGGTTTTAGCAGCTGTTGTGCCTTGTTAATTTTTGTATCTTATTTTTCTAATCGTTCTATTCTTTACTTTGTCATCAAGATATTCAGTTTTTTCAAGCCAATTGCCTCTATCATCGAACTTATAGTCAAATTTTCTGGTTTCAATTGTGTTTCCATCATACGCATAGTATGTTACGTCTATACCCCAACCTTTAGCTTTTTTCTTAATAAGTGTTTCTATGCTTAAAATATTGCCTTTATTGTCAAATAAGTATGTTCTATTAAAAGCTAAACTATCGTTAGCGTCAAATACTTTTTCTACAACTTTCGTTTCATTTTCATAAGTGTATGTATTATAACCAAAGTAATTACATTTCTGGGCAACAGTCTGCCAACCGTAATTCTTTGTTTTTTTGACACGTCCGTTCTTATACTTAATTTTCGTCTTGGAGAAAGTGGTCAAGCCTGTCAACGATTTAATTTTTTTGATATTCCCAAATCCATATGAAACCGTATATTTTAGTCCATGATTAAATATCCAAGCAAATGGAAATATTCCTATTTTTCTGACCCTGTCAATAATGCTGTCATTTCTGACGTATTCTATTTTTGACAGTTTGCCAAATCTGTAAAAAAAGTTACTTTGCGAATTAGAATGAGAAGAGAATTTTAGTCTTTTTCCTTTGAGATTAATTTGATATGTAATTGTATCATTTGTGGTTATTTCAATGTTTTCAACTTCTCCTAAGATAGGAGGTTCTGATAAGATTTCAGGGAGATTTAAGGGATATAATTGATATTTGAGTAAGTAATCATTGATTATCTTTTCAGTTGGTTGTGCTTTCGAAAAAAGTATAGCAAAAACAAATGTTGGTAAAAGAAATATTTTGCGCATAGTTGTCAATCGTCCTTTCTTCGATTTAATAAGGCATAACTCGTTTATATAGACCACCCAATGGTATCAATACAACCATATTCGGTATATATTGTACCATAAACCCACACCTATCACAAATATAACTTTTGTTTCAATAACATCAAACTGTATATCAACAGAATTAGAATACAATTATCGCCCAAACCTATAGCCTATATTCCACTCAATAAAATCGGCAACATGGAATGCGTAATCACGAAGGGTAATGCCGATAAACACATTATCTGTAAGGTGGTATTTAATGCCTACTCGTTGATGAAAGTTGGGCGATTGGTTTTTTACTTTTTTACGGTACAGGTAGAATGCGGGTTGTAGGGTTAAGGATAGTTTGTTTATTACCAACTCATAAGAGGGGTAAATGCTGAGCTGAATTTTATCGCCTAACGGCTTATCAAATAGCACCATTTGGTTATTATCAATTGCTACCTGAGCATTCACCGAGCCATTATATGTAATTGTGGTTCCAATCCCAAATTTTGACAAATAGCTTATCTGCTTGTTATACATCATTGATAAGCCAAAAACAGGAAAATAGACACCCTCGTATTTCTCAATAATATTAATATTTACCGAATCGTACACCACATTTTTCACACCTGCAAATAGGGAAATCAACCATTCATTGGAATGGGTATACTTTGAAACATCCCGCGTGTGAAAGGATGGTGTATCGTAGAAGTTGTATTTTAGGCTAACTTTAGGTGCTATGGTGTTAATACCCTGATTTGGCTCTTTGATTGTACCATTGGAGAAATGGGTGAGGCTAAACCCTGTAACCAATTCAATTTTGTGGGTTAAGTAGTATTGTAAATTCAAGCCAACATCAATCAGGAATGATTCCCCAGCCCCCATAGATGAATTAAACTTATTGCTGACAGGGTTAAATGATCGCCAGTTGAAGGTAGCACCAAATCCTAACTCGTAGTTAAATGATAATCTGTTCCACCTTTTAAAGGGCGCATTAAAAAAGCCGTATATAGCAATAGGGTAGCCAACCTCCTTGGCGTTGTAAAAATCGGCAAAGTAAATACCAACTCCCCAATTGGGATATTTATAAAGCTGTTCCCAAAGCTTATTCCCTCTGGTTTGTGTGGAGAATTTTATTGATGATGCCTGAAAATTGTTAATCTTTTTAGCCTCGATATTCGTTCCCCTAAGAAAGTTATTGGTAGCAAAAACATAACCATTCTGGTACATCACTTGAATTGATGAACTATTCCAAATATTGATTCTATGGGATTTCACAGAATCAACCTGCGCATGGCTGAAAATAGTGATTGATAAAAAAATCAATGTATAAAAGGCCTTCATTTTCAAATTGTAACGTTCTCACCCTTGAGAATTAAGTTTACGAAAATCAATCATCCATAACGTATTCCCAAGAGAGTTTAAATATCAGTTTGGTAACCTTTTCCATCGTTTGATAATCGAGTTTTTCGGGTGTGTCGTACTCGGTATGGTACTCGGAATGTTCACCCCTAAAAAACATTACCGCAGGTATACCCTTTGCAATAAAACTTGCATGATCGGAAAAGGAAAGAGCCCTAAAATCGCCAACAAGCGAATAGTTAAGGTTAAGGCTATCTTTTCCCATATGCATTGCATTTAATCTATTAAACAGAAGCGAATCCTTTTTAGTTGCGATAACATATAACTTTTTAACCGTACTATTTTTTTCTTTATGGGTGTCCTCTCCTCTACCAATCATATCGGCATTTAGATCAACGGCGGTTTTTAATTTTAAGCTATCGGCTCTTTTAACAAAAAACTTTGAACCTATCAAACCGCTCTCCTCCGCTGTAAAAGCGGCGAATACAATTGAACGCTTTGGCCTAAACCCATTCTTTACTGCTGTAGAATAGGCTTCGGCTATCTCCATTACCGCCGCCACACCCGATGCATTATCATCAGCACCATACATTATTTTTACTCCATTCATTCCTAGATGATCGTAATGCGCCGATATTACAACAACCTCATCCTTTAGCTCATTACCCTCAATAAAACCAAGTACATTGTTCGATTCAAAAGTATTAAATATCACTTTTTGCTGTGCCAATAAGGCAACAGGCATTAATTTAGATGCCACGCTATCAGTATTATAATTAGCTAGATTTTTAACACCAGTAATACCCGATGCTATTTCTGGAGATACCACCAATGTTGATATTAAGTAGTTTTTATATTTTAGATTTCCTAGTAAGCTATCGGCTCGGGTAACTCTTCCGAACAGTAAACGTTTCCGCTTATCCTTTTGCTTTCCGTTGGTTGCGGCATAAATCCTACCCAATTTTTTGAATTCGATATTTTTATTGGGATCGCAAAGTAAAACCGCACGACATCCCTTCTTTATGAGTAAATCGTAGAGCGTTTTTTTATCAAAATAGATATTGGAGGTAAGCAGCAAAATTGTTTTATCCTTTAAATCAATATTTTGCAGATATTCCTTTGAGGTGTTTCGTAAATAGATAATATCGAATGGCACATCACCCGATATTGCTGTAGGGATTCCAATATAATCTTCATTATCAGCACAAATCCTATCACCAATTATCAAAATAGGCTTTTCGCCTTGAAAGATTTTATAGTCTATTTTTTGGAAATAGCCCCTGAGATTGGGAATGAACCCAATCTTATCCTTTTTAAAAGATTTTACAATAAAATCGGAAGCCCTAATTATGCCCTCGGAGCCAACGCCCCTACCCCCCATTTCCGATGAGGCCAGTGTGAATACAATCCGTTTAAGATCATCGCTCGTAATTGATTCAACTGCATTACTAAAAGCTGAATTCTGCTCCTGCGATTTAGCACCATTAAACCAAAACAGGATAATATGTAGTATGATGATTTTTTTCATCGCTTAAAGATTGATTGCCTTATAATATCATTTTTGAACAATGCTTATAAAAGAAATGGGGCTGCCCCAAAAAGTCAATTAACCACAAAGCATTATAAGATTTCGCAAAGTTCACAAAGAAGTAATTTGCTGTTTATTAATTATTTGCGCACTTTGCGTTTTTTTCTTTGTGCTCTTGGCGGTTAAAAATTAAAACTAATTAACGTCAGTTCGACGTAAGAAATAATGTATTAGCCTATATATCAATCAATTTGTCTTATTTGAACCAATGGAATACTGGAAAAATGGAAGAAATTAAGTAAGAATCTAACCTCTTGCTGCCCATCATTCCAACCTTCCATCATCTCACTAAATAATTATATATCTCTGCAAATGAATGCATTATTACATTTTTTATATCGAGTTCACGTTATTTATGATATCCACAATTAGCCAATCCTCTCAGCAAATGCTATAATATGCCCATCGGGATCGGAGAAGTAGCAAACCCTATCGCCCCAATCGCGGTCGATAATGGGGCTCACCAGCATTGCTCCGCATTTAATGGCATTATCAAATTCCTGCTGGATGCTATCAACGTAAAGGTAAAGTTCGCAACGTGGAATTCCGTTGCCTGTATCGGGGTGTGGGGTTTTATCGCCCAGTATTTTGGCGATGCCTTTGTTGGGCATTAGCCCAATTTTACAATTTTCGGATGGAATAAATTCGGTCATTCCAGGAACATTCAAATCAGGTTCCTTACGAAATATCCCTTGGTAGAATTTGGAACTTTCCTCTTGATTATTTACGTAAAGTATTGTTTCAACAAGTTTTATATGTTTTATCATATTTTCTATGAGTTTGCAGGGGTTCTGTTGTTATAATTATTTTGTTTGCAGTTTATAAAATTAATAGATTAAATACATAGTTTAAATGGTTTGAAAGCCATTTTATAAATTTCATATTCTCACTTATCTAAATCTGATTTAAATGGTTTTAAATTCGGCACCCAACGTGGAACACTTCCTTTATAATCTCTATATTCATCTTTAAATCTTCGTTCCAAATTAGGTTCCTCATAAACCAAAAAGTAAATATTATTTATAACAAAGAAAATTACTGTCCAAATAAATATATTTAATGATAATACTGCAATTGATTCACCAATTAAAACTATTAATACAGCAATAATCATAGGGTTTCTAACATAAGCGTACAATCCGCTTATAACGATTTTTTTGGTTGGATTCCATGGTGCCAATGTTCCTTTTCCTATCCTAACAAAACTTGATATTGTTAATATCATTATAAATAATCCAATACACATTATAAAAATTCCAATTACCAAGGTTGATATAAGTACTGATGCATTTTTCTCAATCCACAATGGCACTATAATTAGCACTGTAATTGGAAGTACAAATGAGATTATCTGTTTTATTATGTTCTTCATTTTAATTATTTTGATATTCCGAATTGAATACTGACATCAAGTTATTTTCAGATAATCAATTAACCAAAAGTGCCGAAATTTGGGCTAATGGTGCAATTACAAAACATCGCAAATTGCGATAACACCTTTCTTTTTTATCAACTTATTTATTTTGTTCTACTTACTTTTTACCAATCATACTAATAGGCCTAAAGCGCAGTGCGCTCCAAGTATCGTCAATAGAAATTGCAGCCACGGTTGTAATGCAAAATTCTTCGGCTGTTACCCGAATACTATCCCTGTTGATATCGGTTTTAATTTTTGAGATTCCTTTTGGGTAGGCAAACCACAGAACGCTATCGGGTTCAATGAATTTTAGCTGCTCCCTTAAAAAGTTAAGAAACTCTTTTTTATTGTTAATGAACACCAATGCATTGCTGTTCAAAGATTTTATGTCGAGAGTAGTTTTGAAACCATGTTTCACAAACTCCTTTTCAAGGTTTGTTGGGGCATTGATTACAATTCCAGCACCTTTGAGTTTAAGTTTATTAATAGTGTCTTGCATACTATTCGCTGTTTTGTTTGCTATAAATAAGGAATCGTTTAATTAATTTAAATTGCTATATGCTAAAGTCAAAGTCTTATAGGTTATTGCAGGTTTAATAAATTTCATTCATTATATAACAAACACCTTCTATTTTCCCCCTTTCAATTCCTTAATAATTGTTTCTATTTGTTTATTTATATCCTCAATTTGAGTTCCATAATTATCAGTATTTTCTTCAATTGCTTTGCAATACAAATCGCATGCTTTAACCCTTAAATCGCAATATTGTAATAACCTTTTATTCTTGTCATGAATTAGACTGGGCAAATTTAATTTTTCTACCTCATTAATAAGTTTAATGTTTTCTTTCCAAAAGTAAAGACTTCTTGTTTTAATTTCATTTAGTAGTTTTTCATCTGTAGTATTCTTTGGCATCTTAAACATTTCTAAAGCTATGGATTCATAGGCAACAAATTCTTTCATTCTAGCATCATATTTACCAAAATCATAAGAGGTAATATTTTTATAGACTAAAGTTGATGAGAATATTATAATAATGGAAAGAGTTGCAACTAGTGTATATTTTAATTTTAGGTCTTCGTTTTTCTTTAAACTTGGGATAAAGGAATAACCAATCACAATTCCAGAAATAAGCCCACCTAAATGAGCGGCATTATCAATTCCTCCCTTCAATCCATTAAGCAAATTGTATCCAACAAAAATCGCAATACTTGTTAATAAGGCATTTCGTGCGGATTTCTCAATTAGATTTGTTGTTAGCATGGCAAGAAAAACCCCATACAAACCAAAGATTGCTCCTGATGCACCAGCACTTATTGTTAAATCATGCCACCATAAACTTGTTACACTGGCTGCTAAACCTGTAAGTAAGTATGCAGTAATAAACCTTGTTTTACCCAAATGCGGCTCTAAAAGTAAACCAATGTATAGCAAGGCATACATGTTCATTAGTAGATGAAAAATGCCTATGTGTAGAAAGCAGTTTGTGATTAAACGCCACCATTCACCATCTAATGTAACGGGTCGAAAATTTGCTCCCCAACTTATCAGACTTTCATTATCGGGAAGAAAAATATTTACCCCCCGAATAGCCATGAGGATAAAAATTGCAATATTCAAGTTTATTAATATCGGCGTAATAAAATAGCCTTGCGTAGGTTTAAAAATTGATATAAATCCAGATATTTTTTCTTTTGTTGTTGGTGGTGCTTGGTTTAAAATATCGTCTTCCTTTGAAACAAAGTTTGGTTTAAGTTCTTCGAACTTTTGGTTTAATTCTTCTGGTGAAGAAGCGTTTTTATTTTCGTTGAAAGAAGAAATAAATTTAGAAATATTCTCCTTATTTTTGCCCCAATCAACCATTTGACTCCCTGTACATTCACTTTTCAGCAAAGCTGTTTTATCTTGTATTTTGATTTTCACTTCTTGGCTAAATGAACTCATCGACATTTTTGTATAAGCTATAAATCCATTCTCACTTGTGAAACCAATATTCCAATCGAGTTTTTTAGCTGTTTCTATTGCAATAATTAGAAAATGTTCGGGTGAAAGATTATCAAGAGAAATTTCTTGAACATATTTAGGGGAAAGTCCAAATGCCATAAAATAATATTTTCAATTATTATTGATAATTTGCCTTGTTGTTATAAAATATTTGACAATATTATGATTATTTTTTGTTTTTGCTAATTTGATTTTATCAAGATTCCTTTGGCTGGCTAACTTCGCTAAACTCGCAGCAAATGCTTAATGGAAATTATTGTCTTAACCTTCAATAGTAAAGTTAGTAAAAAAGGGATTACGAAAAATGCATCATCAATCCAAATGACATTAATTCTCAGGTATATCCCATGATATTTTGTCCTTCATAAATATAAATCGGCTATCTTCTGGTCGTTTCTTGTTAAATCTTTCCCATTTTTCACTTGCTTCTTGACATTTTTCCTCAATCTCTTTCTTATCGAGATCTAGTGAAAGTTCCTCCACACTAGTAAAGAAAAGCATACTATTCCTAGCAGGACTATTACCGTCATTAATATAGTAAAGATCGTCATTTATTTCACCTGATAAAATATAAATAAAATCTTCAATAAACAGCAACTCTTTCTCGTCTTTAAATGACTTCAATATTTTATCGAATTGCATATATATTGCATATTTTGTTAATGCAACTATTGTTGCATTCTCCATATTTACAAACGTATCATTTTTTTCGAAGAGTACTTGCAAAGGTATTGATATCAAAGATTTAATACTTTCTTTAGGTATAGCTATAACATCAGTACTTTGCTCCATGTAGTAATCTTGAATTTTACTATTAATCAAAGCTATTTTGAACGCTTTCCTTTCTAAAGGCTCAATCGCATTTTTAAATTCCTTCCAGTTTTTTTTCACTTTCAGGTGTTCTTTAGATAATTGTTGTTTAATCATAAGCCTCACTTCTTGACGCATTTCTTTTGGCAATTTTTTGATACTATCAGTTTTGAAATGTTCAAGAATCACTTTTGTGATCTCTTCTTTCAAATAGGTTGCGATTGGATTCTTCAAGCCAATATCTTTAAAAAGTTTCATAAAAACTTGATTTATGGTCGATATTCAATCTCCAATCATATCCAAAATTCAAAAATTCTTCAAAATTTTTATTTCTCCTCTCACTTTTCTCGTTGGTGTAAGAATTTATTTTCTCTCGGAAATATGGGTAATTATACACTTCTACTATCAATTTTGTTTCAAACAATTTATTCAATTTGAATGTAATCATCTGATTATAACCATACTTATACAAATATATCTTATATTTAATTGTAAAACAAGAGTTATATGATTTATTTAATACAAGTTATTTCATAAAAAATCTGTTTTAAAATTCACATTAGAACAGCCACCATGCTTGGCTTTAGTACAACTAACTGTAAATAATTAGACACGGATTCCTCAAAAAACTTGCGCCAAACACAATGATTTTTATTTACATAAAACCACAAATAAACAGAGTTTTTTTTATGATATTTTGTATGGTAGTAGAGGCTTTCGCTTGGATATGATGCAAAAAAAAAGCATCAACTATGACGGAATAGCTAAATTATCATAAAATTTTTATTTTCACCACACTTCGTTAAGCGTATTCAATTATTCTATCCAAGTTTTTCTGCTGACTTTTATTTACAAATATTAAGTTACCATCTTGATAACCATTTATTTTACGGAGTTTATTAATCTGAGAATCATAATAAAACAAATCATAGCCCAAATCTAAAAGCCAATCAAGCCCCTCATCTTTATATGACATTTCAAACGAAAGTATTGGAAGATCTTTTGTAATGGTTTTTCTCCCACCATTTAATACATTTATTTCATTCCCTTCGGTATCACATTTTATAAAATCAATCTTTTCAATCCTATTTTCAGAGACATAACTATCAATGGTTGTTACTTTAATTGCTTCTGTTTTATGTTTTATTTCACTAATATTTTGTATTGTGGCGCGAGTTCCTACCACTAAGCCATTATCGAAAATAGGTATATTTATAATAGTTTCTTCAACAACATTACTCACTCCCATTTGGTTTATTGTTAAATTTTTAAGTTTTAATCGATCTTTCATACTTTTGAGTGATATAAAATTCGAAGTTACAGGTTCAAAGCTATAAATATGCCCGTTACCTTTTCTGACGATGTCATTTAGCCTGCAAGCATATTGCCCCATATTTGCACCAATATCAAGCACAGTACTATCAACAGATATTATTTTTTTAAGCAAGGGTGACATTTCATATGGAATACCAAATTTATAGTACCATATTATTTTATACAATTTTATTTTATTATACCATTTTTCATTAAAAAGAAAATGGATTATCCTTTTTTGAAAATAATTTGCAGTCCTAAGCTTTTCCATAATCATTCTCCTTAAGTAAATTTTTATTATTGATTTCGTTGAATTTACCTACATCTCTCGTTTTCAAGCCTATACAAAATAAAAATGGGCTAATAAATCAGATTAATAGCATCCCTAACACAAATATAATACATATCTAATTGAAAATCAACAATGATTGATTTTATTTAAGTATAAGGTGATTCTGGGAATCTCCAATTTATATTTCACATTGGTATAACCTCAGTCAATTTGGATTTATAATTTATCTAAATGGTTCCTTCTGGTTGAAATACTTTGCTGGATTTAAAAACCATAATGAAAAGGATAAAATAAGTCGGATTTGAAATCCGGCTTGATGGTGGACTTGCTAAACGCTCGGTAACTATTAGAAGTTGGTTAATTCGAAGTTCGAAACTGTCTGCCAACACTGAACTTGATACGAAGCAAAAAATTTCATTTAACCTCTGAACTGCCTATTTATATTGGACACTGTTAGTGAACGCCATTCCTTCTATCACTTCTCTTTTTGTGTTTTTATTTTTTTCGAATTACTTTTTTTATTTCCCTTTACCTTAATACTATCTTTATCAATCCCATCAGATTTTTTTTCTATTTTTTTAAAATTATAATCTTTGTTGGATTTTCGAAACTCATAAATTTTACCAATGCTATCCTTTGAAAACCCAAACCTTTTTAGTTCAGATGTATCAGAGTATTTTAGAACTCTTTCTTTACAGTAGTTTTCACATCCCTTTTTCACAGGAAGAATGCAGTTTCTAGGTTTACAATCTTGTGAAAACACTCTTACTGAAAGAGTAAGGATTACGCAAATTGTAACGTATATTAGTTTCATTTTTTAAATTATTTAAAATTATTATTTTTTGGACTTAGATACTTTATCTCCATGAAAGACCCACCAGTAAAGATAAAAAATTAACCATATAAAAATAAAAGCTATTGAAAGCGAAAAATAAAATGACTGACTTGCATAATTACTGCTAAGCCCTTCACTATCGTAAATAATAGATTTTACGTAATCTAGTTTGTTAAGTGTTGGCAATGATGCACTAATGCGGTTAATAGCATTAGAATAGTAGAAAGAAATACCCATTGAAATCCAAGAAGGAATAAACAATAAATATGAAATTCTGAATTTAATATTTACTGGACTCAAGAAATCAGAGCCAAATAATAATACAATACTACCAGCTAATATTTTAAATAAGTTTTCATTCAATGAGTTTGAAATATCAGATATGTTCTTAGCTAACTGATAATATGTTTCAAACTTATGTTGCAAAGTAAAGATTGTTGTATCTGAGTTTTGACTTAGCATGTTTGATATTATGTAATTAATCATTGAATTAAGTTTTTGTGATTTTTGTTAATTTAGCTATATATAAAACTATATGTTACACATGCTCTTGTATAATAAATCCATCCTTACACAAATATAATGCACATCTTATTGAAAGTCAATAAAAAATAGAATTTAATTAGTTGCAAGATGTTTCAGAAAAATTGCAATTCATATTTCACATTGGTATAACCTCTTTTTTTCTTACTTTTGCTTGATTTATTAGAAAAAGTATTGATCTATTTTAAAGATTATTCTCATGAAGATTTCGTATAACTGGCTTAAAGAGTACATCAACATTGATATTGAACCCGAAAAGGTTGCTAAGATACTTACCTCAATTGGCCTTGAAGTTGAGAGTTTAGAGATGGTTCAGACTGTAAGGGGCGGCCTTGAAGGTGTTGTTATTGGGGAGGTTCTTACATGCGAAAAACATCCCGATGCCGACAAGCTAAGTAAAACTACTGTGAATGTTGGTAATGGCGAACCCCTACATGTGGTTTGCGGTGCACCAAATGTTGCCAAAGGGCAAAAGGTTGTTGTTGCAACGGTTGGCACTAAGCTATACTTTAATGAACAGGAGATTACAATAAAGAAAGCGAAGATAAGGGGTGAACTATCCGAGGGAATGATCTGCGCTGAGGATGAACTTGGACTTGGCAAATCCCACGCTGGTATTATGGTGCTAGATCCGTCCGCTGTTGTTGGTACTCCCGCTAAGGATTACTTTAAGATTGAGGACGATTACCTACTGGAAATTGGGTTAACCCCAAATAGAATCGATGCTGCATCGCATTACGGCGTGGCTCGTGATTTGGCTGCATACTTTAACCTCGAAAAGCCTACAAAGCCCACTAAGCCTTCGGTTGATGGTTTTAAAATCGACAATAATAGCCGCAAAATAGCTATAGAGGTTGCTAACCCAGAGGCCTGCACAAGGTATACTGGTATTACTATTTCAAATATTAAAGTTGGCCCATCGCCAGAATGGTTACAGAAAAGGTTAAAAGCAATTGGGCTAAACCCAATCAATAGCGTGGTTGATATCACCAATTTTGTTCTACACGAAATAGGTCAACCCCTGCACGCCTTCGATGCCAATGCTATTACAGGTGGTAAGGTTATTGTTAAAACGTTAAAAGAGAATACACCATTCGTCACCCTGGATGGGATTGAACGTAAACTCTCGTCCGAGGATCTTATGATTTGTAATACACAGGAAGGGATGTGTATTGCAGGCGTCTTTGGTGGCCTAAAATCGGGTATTTCCGATACAACTACAAATATTTTCCTTGAGAGCGCTTGCTTTAACTCTGTATCGGTTCGTAAAACTGCCCGTAGATATGGACTTAGCACCGATGCCTCGTTCCGCTTTGAGCGTGGCACCGATCCAAATATCACCGTTTGGGCATTAAAGCGTGCAGCAATGCTAATTAAGGAGATTGCTGGCGGCGAAATTTCATCCGAAATTATTGATGTTTACCCAACGCCCATTGACGACTTCAAGGTTGAATACGACCTTAAGCGAACCACAACATTTATTGGAAAGGAGATTCCCGTAAATACAATTAAGAAGATACTTGAGGGTCTGGAAATAAAAATTGTTAAGGAGGATAGCGAAAAACTTCTTCTGGCTGTTCCTCCCTACCGTGTGGATGTTCAGCGAGAGGCGGATGTGGTGGAGGACATACTCCGTGTATATGGCTACAATAACGTTGAATTCTCCGAAAAGGTTAATAGCACATTGAGCTACTCCAAAAAGCCAGATACACATCAAATAATCAACCTAATTTCCGATTACCTGACCTCCAATGGGTTTAACGAATCGATGTGTAATTCACTAACCAAATCGTTATACTATAAGGATCTTGCTTCGTTCCCCGCTGCAAATGCAGTAAAAATCTTAAATCCTTTAAGCAACGACCTAAGCGTAATGCGCCAAACTCTTCTCTTTGGAGGACTTGAGTCGGTTGAACGTAATATAAATCATAGGAATTTAAACCTTAAACTTTACGAGTTTGGCAATTGCTATAAATTTATTCCAGATACAGATAGGACTAAAGATCTCTTAAATTCTTATAGCGAAGATTTTAGACTCGGAATTTGGCTTACAGGTGAGAAAACTGCCGAATCGTGGATTCAGAAACCACAACCCGTAAGTTTTTATACCCTTAAGGGTTACGTTCATGCTATTCTTAACCGATTTGGGTTTGACACCGAAAATCTTACCACCGATGATGCGGCTAGCGATATTTTCGATTATGGGCTAACATACTCATATCAGAATAAGCCTCTTATATCGTTTGGGTTGGTAAACGGAAACATACTTGAATCGTTCGATATAAAAGCGGAGGTTTTCTTTGCCGAGTTCAAATGGAATAGGGTATTTGAACAGTCTATTGGCCTAAAAATTATTTACAAGGAATTGCCAAAATTTCCCGAAGTTAGAAGGGATTTAGCACTTCTTCTTGATAAAGATGTAACTTACGGTCAGATTCAGAAATTGGCTTTTGCCACTGAGAAAAAACTGCTTAAGCGCATTAACCTTTTTGATGTTTACCAAGGGAAAAATCTAGGTGAAAATAAAAAATCTTATGCCGTTAGTTTTATCCTTCTGGATGAGAATAAGACATTAACGGATGTTCAGATTGATAAAACAATGGCTAACCTGATTGAGGTGTTCACCAAGGAATTGGGTGCGCAGATACGATAAAGGGTTTAAACGCTAAGGCGCAACGGCGCAAAGTTTAATTTAACATTAACACTTACGTTGCGACTGTGTGCCATTGCGTTTAAATTTACATTTTGATTTACCCTCTTACCATTGTATTGCAATTTAAAACTGAAATCTATGGGCACTATCGAACTAGTTCAGGGTGATATAACAAAACTCAATGTTGACGCGATTGTGAATGCAGCAAATGAGAGTTTGCTTGGCGGTGGCGGGGTTGATGGCGCAATTCATCGTGCAGCGGGAGGTGAACTTTTGGAGGAGTGCAAGAAAATTGGAGGATGCCCCACGGGTGAGGCCAGAATAACCAAAGGTTATAAGTTGCCAGCAAAGTATGTAATCCATACCGTTGGGCCAATCTGGCGAGGTGGTCATAAAGATGAGATTGACTATTTAAGAAATTCATATCTTAATAGTTTAAAGCTAGCAACAAGTAATAATGTTGAAACTATTGCTTTTCCGAATATTAGCACTGGGGTTTATGGTTTTCCAAAAAAATCCGCCGCCGAAATTGCCGTTAATGCTGTTAAAGGCTACCTTGATAAAAACAAACTTCCTAAAAAGGTAATATTTGTATGTTTTGATGATGAGAATTTTGAAATTTATAGGGATAAGTTGAAAGGATAAGGAGAGAAGATGGAAGACAGAAGTCCGAAGATAAAAGACGGAAGAGAGAAAGCAAATTTCATAACTCAATAGTTGAGAAATATGAAAATTAGAGAAAGAATAATCATAATATCGAATACAAGTATTCACGGCTAATTTCTAAAAATCAATTCCGTACTTTTCCAACCTTCTATCGAGTGATTGTCTGGTAATATTTAGAAGTTGTGCTGTTTCCGATTTTTTATAGTCAGTTTTTTGGAGTGCTTTGACTATTAATCGCTTTTCCGCTTCGTCAAGGTCAAAGAGTTCTTCTACATCATTATCCAACTTTATATCATCATCGATTATTGGCAGCCCTGCAAAGAATTTTAGCGTTAGTTTATTGCCATCGCAAAGTATAAGTGCGCGCTCAACCATATTCCTAAGTTCCCTTACATTTCCAGGAAAATGATAAGCCGATAAAGCCTTCACTACAGAAGGCTCCACAGAAGGAGCCTTTTTATTGAGTTTTTGCGAAATCAGTTTTAAGAAGTAATCGAGAAGCATTGGAATATCCTCCCTCCTTTCGCGTAAAGGGGGAATGTGTATCTCAAATGAATTTAATCGATAGTAAAGATCTGATCTGAACTTATTTTCATCAAATAATTTCTGAATATCCTGATTAGTTGCTGCAATTATTCTAACATCAACAAAAATATCATTATTTGCTCCAACCCTCCGAATTTTTTTATCTTCTAAAACCCTAAGCAGTTTGCTTTGCATAAAACTCTCCATTTCTGCTATCTCATCAAGAAAAAGGGTTCCCCCGTTAGCAATTTCGAACCAACCTATTTTCTCCTCATTAGCCCCAGTGAATGCGCCCTTTTTGTGTCCAAAAAATTCACTTTCGAATAGAGCTTCAGGAACTGCGGAGCAATTAATTGCATGGAAATAGGCATTTTTACGAGAACTCAGATAGTGAATTCCACGAGCAACCAGTTCCTTTCCAGTTCCACTTTCACCAGTTATTAAAACCGAGGTTGAATCGGCTTTAGCAACCTTTGTCATCAAATCAACAACCTGCTTTATGGCTTTACTATTCCCCATAATTTCATAGCCAACATTATCGCGAAGTTCCTTGGAAACAAGTGCATAAGAATATTCAATCTCCTTATACTTATTACTTAGACTTATGTACCGTTTAGTACGTTGAATAGCAGCCTTCATATCAATTAAACGGAATGGTTTCGGGAAAAACTCAACCGCACCATACCGCATTGCTTGAATTACGGCATCCATATCGCCATGGCCTGTAATCATTATTACCTCTACATCTGGGTATAACTCTTTAACCTTTTGCAGAAAGGTAAGGCCATCCATTTCAGGTAGTTTAAGATCTAAAATAATTATATCTATCTCGGCTTGTTTTAAAATCTGAAATGCCTCCGAAGGTTTTCCTGCTAAATGAACAATAAATTTATCGGTTTCAAGAAACTCCTTAATCTCATCGCGAAATACCCTTTCATCATCAAGGACAAGTATGTTTAGGTTCTCCATAAATATTATTGCTTTGGAATTATTATTTCAAAATTTGTAAATTCTCCTAGATTACTATCAACTCTAATCTCGCCAAGGATATCTTTAATAAACCCATAGGCAATGGACAAGCCCAATCCTGTACCCTTTTCCTCATTTTTTGTAGTGAAAAACGGATCGTATATTTTCTCTAGAATATCAGGATGAATACCAATTCCATTATCCCAAACGCTAAAGCAAACATTCTGTTCGTTTATCCATGATTTTACTACAATTCGCTTCTGATAATTTTCATTACGACACTGCCTCTCCTTCTCATCAGCAGCATGTTTTGCATTTGATAAAAGGTTAAGTACAACCTGCTCTAGTTTAAATTTATCGCCAATGATAATACACTCGCCCATTGCGAGCTTCGTGTCGACAATAACAT
>JACABB010000021.1:3562-15184 GCA_013376985.1 Bacteroidales bacterium | reverse complement strand
CATTGTGAGTCTTATATTGCGCATTAACCATAAGCAAAGCACTAGATATTACATCATTAACATCAACTCGCTCAAGTGCATTCGGTTTTTGAGTCCGGGAAAATATTCTTATATGATCTATTATTCTTTTTATTCTATCAACATTATTAAACAAGCCAGAAATCTTCTCCTTTAGATATGAATCGGTATAATTTTTATCATTGATTTTCAGCAGGATATTATCAAGCCCCATGGATATTCCACCTAATGGTTGATTTATTTCATGAGCAATACCAGCAGCAAGCGTACCAAGCGATTCAAGCTTCGATTTTTGAGAGAGGAGCTGTTGCTGTTTTTCTTGCTTCTTGATTTCCAAAATCATTCGCCGCTCAAGTTCCTTGTTTATTTCAACTATCCTTTGCTCAGCCTCCTTTTGCTTTCGTACCTCCTTGTGTTTTGATTGGTATAGAAAGGCTAGAAAAATAATAAGCACAAATAGCGTAACCGCCACAGAAATTAGGATAATACTTTGGTATCGGTTTTTGGATATCTGCAACTTTTGGATTTCGCTTCCCTGTCTTAGAATCTCATTTTCACGTTCTTTCTGGCTAATATCATACAAAATCTGAAGTTTAGCAAGTTTCTCTCCGCTCTCCTCGTTATATATTGAATCGCGAATATCAGCCCATGACTTATAGAATGCCAGAGCATCTCTATATCGACCTTCCGATTCACTGATTAGCGATAAATATTTGTAGACATCAGCAGCCGTGGAAGATAAATTTTTGCTCCTTGCAATAGCTAGTGCCCTATTTAAATATGTAGATGATGTGGGATAATCCCCCGAAACGTAATAGCATCTTGATATTTTAACTAATGAAGTTACAATTCCCTCCACATTTTTAATCTGCTCAGCCATGATAAGCTGTCTGTTGAAATAATATTTTGCTTGATCGTACTTTCCTATCTCGAAATTAACATCCCCAATCCCCTGTAAAGCGTTTAGTATTTCTACTGAATCCTTTAATGAACTACTAATCGTTAGGGCTCTGGTGTAGTAAATCATTGCACTATCCATTTTTTGGACGAGATAAAAAGAAAGCGCTATCTCTCGCTGTGCCTTTTCATATTCAGAGGAATCCCCATAGGATTTCGCTAATCTCGATGCTTTTTCATAGGCCTCTCTACTTTGCTGGAATTCCCCAAGGTTCTTATATGATAATCCTATTTTGCCATAGCAACTTGTTTTAATAGATTTTTTTTCGTCCGTAAGACTTGCCTCACCAACAAGTTGTAAGATTCTAGTATACTGAACAATAGCATTTCTATAATTTCCTTTTTTAATATGAATCTGACCAAGACTCATTAAAACCGTAGTTTGAAGGTTATTATTTTTAAGTTGAACTGCCAGAGAATAAGCACGATCAAGGAAAACTAAAGCCATTTCAGGATTTGGGGCATTCTCGTATACCTCCGATAAGCCAATTAGAATATTCACCTGCTCTTCACGCATATTGAACTTCTCAAACTGTCCTAAAGCACGGTTATAATATCTCAAGGCATTCTCAAGGTTTGCAATCTTAAAATTGGCTTTCCCCATAATCCAAAGAGCCTGAGCCTCCTGAAGAGATTTTCCGAGTTTTTTGGACTGCACTAACACCTGTAATCCAAAATCCAATGCTCTATCTGGATTTACCTTTAAATAATTCTCACTTAACTGCAATAGTAAATCTAATTTCTCTTCGCCAACAGCTCTATTAGCTGATGCCTCCAAGCTATCAAGGGAATTCTGTCCTACAACAAAAATTGACAGTAGCATTGCTACAACAATCAATACCAACCTATGTGGAAAAAGTAAGTTCATCTATTTCAAAATCCTTACTAATATAACGTCATTTAATTAGAAAATAAATTTCTTGTAAATATTGTAAATGAAATCAAATTCGTACTCACAAATTTATCTATTGATTACTAAACCATTAACTAGATTATTTGTTAATTAACTTGTATCAACTTTTTAATATTAGTTTACATTTAAAAACACCGAACCAATTACTTATCCATTTTTATTTATTTTTGACAAATAAACAGATTCTTATATGAGCAATTCGAATGGGGAAAAATTAAAGAATTATCTCTCACTTGTTAAATTTAGCCATACAATATTTGCAATGCCATTTGCCTTAATCGGTTTTTTTCTGGCGTACAGTTTAAATCCATCTAACCTAAACTGGAAACTTTTGGTTCTCGTCCTCTTATGCATGATTTTTGCCCGCAATTCAGCCATGAGTTTTAATCGTGTTGTTGATAGATATATTGACAAACTGAATCCACGTACTGCAGAAAGAGAAATACCCCAAGGTGTAATTTCTGCTAATTCGGCAAGAGTATTTACCATTCTTAACTCTTTACTGTTTATTGCAACAACTTGGTTCATTAACAGATTAGTTTTTTTCCTTTCTCCAGTTGCACTTTCGGTAATATTACTTTACAGTTTCACAAAACGTTGGACCATCCTTTGTCATTTAATACTTGGATTAGGACTTTCGCTAGCTCCTATTGGAGCCTACCTGTCAGTAACTGGCAAATTCGATCTAATTCCAATCCTTTATTCATTAATCGTCTTATTCTGGGTTGGTGGTTTTGATGTTATCTACTCATTGCAAGACGAGGTATTTGACAAAAACGAATCGTTGAAGTCGATTCCTGCAGCGCTTGGAACAAAAAAAGCTTTGTGGGTTGCCGCTATATTTCATTTAATTACCGCACTAATTGTTTTATTTGTTGGCTTAAAATTGGATGCAAGTAGATGGTACTGGATAGGTGCCTCTATTTTTATCACGTTACTTATATATCAACACTCAATTGTTAGCCCTCAAAACACAAAAAGGATTAATATTGCTTTTGCCACAACAAATGGCATAGCAAGTATAATCTTTGCATTTTTCAACATCCTTAACTTTATACTATAATCCATTAAAGCATAAAGCATTTCTTTATCAATAGTTTAAAACCAAATAAAAACGTTTGTATTTTCTCTTCTTTTAGACTATTTTTGCGCTCAGAAATTATACGATTATTAATAAACTGATGATATTACAAATCCAATATATTTTCACTTTCAAATCTGTATTCCGGAATATCAAGGACAGGGATACCTTCTAATTATTTTTGCAAAACCTTTTTATTTTTCTTTTTCATTCATAGTATTAACTTCTTAAAAAAATAATCGTCTTATGGAACTACCATTTGCCGAATCATATAAGATTAAGATGGTTGAACCTATCTATCGTAGCACTCGAGAAGAGCGTGAACGTTGGATTAAGGATGCAAAGTACAACCTATTCAACCTTAAGAGCAGTCAAGTTTTTATTGACTTGCTAACAGACTCTGGGACAGGCGCAATGAGCGACCGTCAGTGGAGTGCCATAATGTTAGGCGACGAGAGCTATGCTGGCGCATCATCATATTACAATCTTAAACAAGCAATAAAAAGCATTATTGGATTTGACCATTTTTTACCCACCCATCAGGGGCGTGCCGCTGAAAATGTTCTATTCTCAGTCCTCGTTAAAGAAGGTGATTTCGTACCTGGAAATTCCCACTTTGATACAACAAAAGGTCATATCGAGTTTCGTGGAGCTCACGCTATAGATTGCACTATTGATGAGGCTTCTAACACTGAACTATATCACCCTTTTAAAGGGAATGTAGATACTGTCAAACTCAATAAATTTCTCTCGGAGAATGCAGGTAAAGTACCCTTTGTAATTGTTACTCTTACCAATAATACTGCGGGAGGACAACCTGTATCGATGGCATGTTTAAAAGAAACCCGTCGGGTTGCAAAGAAATATGGAAAAATGTTGGTATTCGACTCTGCCCGTTTTGCTGAAAATGCATACTTCATTAAAATTAGAGAAAAAGGCTACGAGAATAAATCGATAAAAGAAATAGTTCTCGAGATGTTTTCATATGCAGATGCCATGACCATGAGTAGTAAAAAAGATGCTATTGTTAATATGGGTGGATTCATTGCAATGAACGATGCAGAACTTTGGAGGCAGTGCTCCAAATTTAATATCATGTTTGAGGGGTATAATACCTACGGTGGTATGAGTGGTCGCGATATGAATGCCCTTGCGGTTGGCCTTGATGAAGGCACTGAATTCAACTATCTCGAAACCAGAATAAAACAGGTAGAGTATCTTGGTAATCGCTTAAAAGAATTTGGAGTTCCATTCCAAACACCTTCAGGGGGGCACGCAATTTTTGTAGATGCAAACAAAGTTCTTCCAGATATCCCTAAAGAACAATTTAGAGCCCAAACACTTGCCATCGAGCTATACCTCGAGGCGGGAATTCGAGGTGTAGAAATTGGGGCAATATTAGCTGATCGCAACCCTTTAACACGTGAGAATCGTTATCCAGACCTTGAATTTCTCAGGCTAGCAATACCTCGAAGGGTTTATACAAATAGCCATATGGATGTTATTGCTGTTGCACTCGGAAACCTTTTTGAGCGTCGTCATCAAATTACGAAAGGGGTAAGAATATTATGGGAAGCACCTATTATGCGTCATTTCACTGTTGAACTTGAAAGGGCTTAAAACCTTATTTTTCTAAGATTGTTTAATGACCGCCCTTTATTTTGGGCGGTTTTTTATTCATATTTCAGAAATTTATTCACCTTTGCACTTTTAAATTCATGAAAGATCTAACAAAAGGTAACGAAGCCAAACTAATATTTCAGTTTGCCCTACCAATGTTACTAGGCAATGTTTTCCAGCAACTTTATCAAGTTGTTAACAGCGTAATTGTTGGAAAATACCTTGGAGAAAAAGCATTAGCCACTGTTGGGGCATCGGTACCTATAATTTTCACCCTTATCTCTCTTACCATTGGAATTGGAATGGGTACCTCCGTTGTGGTATCACAATATTTTGGTGCAAAAGATTATGAAAAAGTTCGACGGTCATCTGATACTATCAATATATTTCTCTTTTTTGCAGGAATAGTACTTACTATCGTTGGTGTTTTATGCAGTGGATGGTTATTTAGACTATTACAATTGCCCCCAGAACTGATGCACGATGCAAAATTGTACCTAAACATATATCTATCGGGTTTAGTTATTATGTTTTGTTTTAACGCAACGGTATCTATTCTTCGTGGAATAGGCGATTCCAAAACACCGCTTTACTTCTTAATCGTCTCTATTTTTATTAATATCCTTCTCGACTTACTTTTCATCCTTGTTTTCAAATGGGGAATTGCCGGAGCAGCACTATCTACATTAATATCACAGGCGGTTGCTTATGGGGCTATACTATTTTACCTAAATCGAAACCATCATATCATTCGCATTGATCTTAAGAATATTCATTTTGATAAGAAAATATTCTGGCAAAGCGTTAAAATTGGCCTTCCAACAGGAGTTCAACAAACACTGCTTGGGCTAGGAGCAATGGCCATAAATAGAATTGTTAACACATACGGGACTATTGTTATTGCTGGCTATACAGCAGCAAGTAGACTCGATATGTTAGCCGCTCTTCCTGCTATGAATTTCTCCGCAGCCCTTTCAGGCTTTGTTGGTCAAAATATGGGTGCTAATAAGGTATCAAGGATTAAAAAAGGACTACGTGCCACATTTTTAATGTCAGCAGCATTTTGCATTGTTATAACTATTGTAATGGTTTTATGGGGTAATAATCTGATGCTGCTATTCACAAACAACCCAGAGGTTGCAAAAGCAGGTCATAGGTACTTGGTTATAGTAAGCCTTTTCTATGTGTTCTTTTCCTCGATGCAAACATATAACGGAATATTAAGGGGTGCTGGAGCAACCCTAGTTCCAATGTTTATTTCCCTTTTTACACTTTGGATAGTCCGAGTTCCACTAGCCTATTTATTGAGTCAACATACTAGCCTTGGAGTAAATGGTATTTGGTGGTCGATACCAATGACATGGTGCTTTGGAACGCTTGGTTCATACATATACTACAAAATGGGGAAATGGCAAAAGAAAGGAGTTGTTCAACCTGCAGTTGTGGTTATAGATACTACCGACTAATCGCATTATTGTAAATTGCTGAATTTGCCTTAAATCAACATAAGATTATCTCTGTGAATCCTCAAAAAAATTACTTTTGTATAATAATATATGTACTATGCTAACATCAATGACTGGTTTTGGAAAAGCGGAAATTCAATTTAATGGTAAAAACATTACTATTGAAGTGAAATCGCTGAACAGCAAACAACTCGATTTAAACGTTAAAACCCCTATGATTTACCGCGATAGGGAGTACGATATACGTAATTTACTAACATCAAAACTTACAAGAGGGAAAGTCGATTTTTATATCAATGTTGATGAGAAAAAGGAGAATTCCGCTTTGCCAATCAACGCTGGAGTTTTTAAATCATACTATGAACAAATTCAGAAGATATCCAAAGATTGTGAAATATCTATTACACAAGAACCTGTTTTTCAGACCATCCTAAGACTACCCGATGTTCTTAAGATTGAAAAGGTTGAGGTAACTGATGAGGAATGGAATGCCGTTTTCGAATGTATCAATACGGCATTAGAAAAAATGCTTTTATTCAGACAGCAGGAAGGCAAGGCCCTCGAAAAAGATATCACCGAGCGGGTTAAACTTATTGAGGAATTACTCGATAAAATTGAACCTTTCGAAAAGCAACGTCTTGAAACAGTAAAAAACAAGTTACAGGAAAGTCTTAAGAATTTAGGAAAAGAGATTAAAATTGATAATGATAGATTTGAACAAGAGCTAATCTACTATTTAGAAAAGATGGATGTTACAGAAGAGAAAGTTCGTTTACGAAATCATTGCGAATATTTTATAAATACCGTGAATGAGGATCTCCCAGTTGGTCGAAAACTTGGTTTTATATTGCAAGAAATGGGGCGTGAAATTAACACCCTTGGCTCTAAGGCAAACCAAGCAGATATGCAAAAATTTGTAGTATTAATGAAAGATGAGTTGGAGAAAATCAAGGAACAATCACTTAATATTCTATAAGTAATAGATATGTTGGGATAACGTATTCGAACTTACAATAAATCATATCAAAACAAACAATTTTAAACTGACAACTTAATACTAATAACTGTCAATTTTTATAGGCATGCAAGGGAAACTCCTTATACTATCGGCCCCATCAGGATCGGGAAAAACAACAATTGTTAAACATCTACTCAAGGTTTTACCAAACTTGGAATTCTCCATTTCGGCATGTAGTAGACCAAAACGTAATGGCGAAGTGGATGGTAAAGATTATTACTTTTTGAGCGTTGATGAATTTAAGCGCAGAATTTCCAATAATGAATTTATTGAGTGGCAAGAGGTTTATGAAGGTTCATTCTATGGAACTCTTAAATCGGAAATTGAAAGAATTTGGGCAAAAAATAATGTTGTTGTCTTTGATGTTGATGTAAAAGGGGGAATCAACCTAAAAAAACAGTTTGGCGACAACGCCCTTTCAATATTTGTTAAGCCTCCTTCAATTGAGGCTCTAAGGCAAAGATTAGAATCACGAGGAACAGAGGATTTAGAGTCCTTAAATAAGCGTGTGGGAAAGGCTGCTGAAGAGATGACCTATTCAAATCAATTCGATAAAATTCTAGTTAACGATTGCCTTGATATATCATCCAAAGAGGCCGAAGATGTTGTAAAAACCTTTATCAACTCCTAACTATTTAACCTAATTTTATTCTAGTGAAAACGGGGCTTTTCTTTGGTTCGTTCAATCCTATTCACAATGGTCATTTATCCATTGCCAAACATATTGTTGACTTTACTGAGGTAAACGAGTTGTGGTTCGTTGTTAGCCCACAAAATCCGCTTAAGGAAAAAGACATTCTGGCTCCTGATTATCACCGTCTCGAAATGGTAAAGAGGGCAATCCCCCTTAATGAACATAGAATGTTTGTTTGCGATATAGAGATGAATATGCCTAAACCCTCCTATACTATTGATACACTAAGGACTCTTAGGTTGAAATACCCCGATAAAGAGTTTATTATTATACTCGGTTCCGATTCATTGGAATCAATAACCAAATGGAAGGAGTACAACGCTCTTATTAATGATTATAAAATATTCATCTACCCTCGTAAAGGGAGCAATATGAATGAACTAACGAGTATATACCCTGTGAAGAAAATAAGTGCTCCTCTTGTCAATTTCTCTTCAACTTCCGTGAGGGAAAAACTTATTAGTGGTGAAGATGTAAGTATGTATATACCCGAGGATGTTCTTGAATACATCAATAAAATGAGGCTATACAAAACAAAATAATTTGCCCGTGTGTTGTCCTTGAAAAATTTTAAAATGAGTCTTTTCGAAATAGGATTAAAGCATTTTACTGAAGGCAATATCGATAAAGCCGAACATTTCCTATCCCTTGCTATTACTGAAAATAAGAATAACGTTGAGGCTTGGTTTTATAGGGGAAAAGTGAATCGAATGAAGGGAGATCTTATTGCCGCACTAAATAATTTCCATAAAACTGTTGATATTGATCCTAACCATTGCGAGGCTAAAGTTTCAATTGAACTGATAAATAATATTATTGCATTTCGCAATCCTGATCTATTTAACCATTAGAAGTGCCTTGTTATCCTAATCTTTTCTGGAAAATCGAAAATTCTTAGGTAAAAACGTTAACCTCAACGATTGGTCATAGGTAATGTAACTCCAAATCCAGTTTATAAGAATTAGAATCTTATTCTTTACACCGAAGATTGAGCGTAGATGAATAAACATCCAAGCGAACCATGCAATTACCCCTTGAAATTTAATGTATTTTAGGTCTACCACAGCCTTATTTCTTCCCACGGTAGCCATTGTACCCCAATCGAAATAATGGAAGGGTTTTGAGTTCCTACCTTTCTTTTCATTGATTAAGTTACTAGCCAAGTTTCGTGCCGATTGTATTGCAACCTGTGCAACCTGTGGATATCCAGCAGGCCATTTATCGGAGATCATTGCCGCAACATCACCAATTGCATAAATATTATTATACCCTTTAACCCGGTGGAATTGATCAACAATCAACAGTTTCGATTTGGTACTCACCTCTTTGGGAAAGCCCTGAATCTCATTCCCTTTAATACCAGCAGCCCAGATAAGGGTTTTTGATTTGATTGAATCTTTATCCTTTAATTTTATTGTACTCCCATCATAATCAACAACCAGAGTATCTTTCATTATTTCGACTCCAAGTTTTTTCAAAAATTTCTCGGCTTTAATCGACGATTTCTCCGACGACCCTCCAAGAAG
Organism: Bacteroidales bacterium; assembly: GCA_013376985.1. Classification (GTDB taxonomy): domain Bacteria; phylum Bacteroidota; class Bacteroidia; order Bacteroidales; family Tenuifilaceae; genus UBA8529. Next base: position 5,891 of record JACABB010000021.1, on the reverse strand, counting down.
TCTTGAAGATGCTTCAACGAGTATTATCCTAATCCTACTACAATCAAGTTCGGGGTAATCTTTTGGGAAAACGTATCGTTTCATCTCTGCTAATGCACCAGAAAGTTCCACACCCGTTGGTCCGCCACCTACAATAACTATTTTAGTTAGTTCATCAACATTTTCAGGATCTGTATTAACCAATGCATCCTCGAGGTTATGAAGTATTGAATTAAGTACTTCCAACGCCTCAATAACACTCTTCATAGGTTGAGAGAACTTCTCCACATTATTTAAACCAAAGTACGATGTGGTAGCCCCTTGTGCTAAAACCAGATGATCATATTTTAAATTACCTATTGTTGTTTCAACCGTTTTACTTTCAGCATTAATTCCTATTACCTCAGAAATACGGATTATAATATCTTTTTGCTCGTGAAATATCTTACGTATAGGAAATGATATATCCCGAGGTTCCAAACCCGCCGTTGCAACCTGATAGAATAATGGTTGAAATTGATGATAGTTATTCTTATCAATCAAAACTACCTGAAAGTTTGATTTCTTAAGCCTCTTGGCCATTTCTAGTCCAGCAAAACCGCATCCAATTATAACAACTCTCTCCCGATTAGTATCCGGGATATTAAGCATTGATTCTTGCATTCTTTCCTCTATTCTTTTTAATGATGTTTGTACAATAACAATAGTTGAATATTTAAGTTCACAAAATTAAGAGAAATAACACTACTAAGCATTAATATTAGCGTTAAGCCAGATGAGGATCAACGTTTGGCTTTTCCATATCAGATTTGACGGGATTTCAACTATATAATTCCGAAGGGATTGAAGGAGAATGGACTAGTATAAATTCAGGGTGTGGTATGAAATAATGTATTCTGCGAAAGAAGTTTTTTGATGTTCGATTATTTGTGCAGACAACGTCCAGAAGAATAGCTGGACAGTGCGACAACGCAACTTGGAGAAATAGTACTGAATTATTCATTAATTGCGAATTATAGCAGAGTTATCACCTATCCCTGATTCACAAATTAAGTAATTCCTACTTTCTGTTCTAAAAAAAAGAGGTTGACCTTTCAGAACAACCTCTTTTCAATGCAAAATATTATGCTAAATCCTTCTTATACATCAAGATTCTAGTTAGGATAAAGTGATTTGGTGCCATTAGCTATGATATTACTTCCTAAACCACTAAAACTGACTGTAAAAGTGCTATAACTGAAATTTACACTGCCTGTTGGTGTACATAACCCAAGAGCATACCGAATTTTACCGTATGTGCCAGAATTTACAGTAACTTCACTCTCGCTTTGTGCATTACCTAATGTGATATATCCCCAATCCGAATTATCTGTGCTTGTAACTGTTGTTCCTGTGACATAGATAGTAATTTTGTATCCCATTTCGCCTCGCTTAGTTCCCCATAGCCAGTTTGCAGTCCAAACCTCTTGATACCATTTAGAGTAAGATGATTTTGAATTATCTGAAGTTTTAGAACTTGAGGTTTCCTGAGGTTTACTAACAATAATTAATCCAGAAATAATATTATCCCAAACAATTCCAGATTCCCTGTAATAACATTTTGTCTTAAAGGTACTATTATTGTACTTCCATGTTATTTCCATTGAGTAATCATCTGCTTTAACTTCTTTAGATATTACATCGTTAATGGCAGTTTGAGTCGACTTTAGCATTTCACCAGAATATATTTCCTGCATTTCACCAATCTTAACGGTTGCTGGATCCAATATATTACCAGTTGCAATAAAACTAGATTGTTCTGAAACAGCAGACTTTGTAGCTAATGATTTCCCAAGGTTATTGATGGAAACTACTTGAAGTTTACCATCCAAATAACTATTTAAATTCCCAACAGAAAGATCGAGTTGCTGTTGCACGGCTGAAGGTAAACCGGCAAATATTTTCTGATTAACTGATGGCTCAACATTACTTTTTTGGCAACCGGCCATAAATAGTGCTATCACTACGATTAAGCACGTTAATAATCCTTTTGTTTTCATAACAATTTGATTTAAAGTTTGATTTAAAATTTATTATAATAATTAAAAAAATACTATTAAATGATAAACTAGATTCCTTAAAAAGTTATTTTCTATAAAAATAGCCCTACAATGTTTTGTAAATAGACAAAATAATTTCACTGCATTCTTTAATACCCGTGGAGGTTTTCAGAAATAAATTATTAATAAGAATTGGATTTATATCCTTTAATTCAACCTCCTTTTTAAATTATTTATGCATTATATATAATTATAAATATGTTATTTAATGATTAATAATAAAAATATAATATATTTCATATATATTATGC
>JACABB010000021.1:0-3552 GCA_013376985.1 Bacteroidales bacterium | reverse complement strand
ATCAAATATATTTAATAATTAATTATTTAAATATTATAAAAGATATAAACTATTATATTGAAATAAAATAGAAATAATCTGTATTCTATTCATTGCGCTGAAACCCATGTTTTTATCACTATGTTATAGTACGTTTCAGCACCTTCCCGTTTTAGGCAACATCACTAAACACTAACATTACCATCAGGCCAGATAAAAGTTCGGGATCAACGTTTGGTTTTTTCACATCCAATCTAACGGGGGATTCGGTTATATAATCCTAAAAAGATTGAAGATGAATAGCCCCTCATGCAATACGGGTAAAATCTGAGATAAATATTAGAATAATGAATCCTGCAAAAGGAAAACTTATTATTACTTTGAATTGGTGCGGTCATGAGGTCTCTGTTTTATTTACAACATGGATACGCCCCGTAAACCAAGGATACTTTACGGGTTCGCTTAAAGCAATCTACGAAGAAGGGCTTATAGCCGTGCCATAATTTCAGGGCAAATTTATTTCTTATGAAACAATAAACCTAGTTTGTTACAACTAGGTTTACTATTTGCTTTTGCTATGCTAATCGCTCACGGACGAGGAGATCTGCGTGAGCAGAGTTACGATAAAGTTACGCCTGCTAAACTTCAGCGAACTGTGGGTTTAAATAAAATTTATTTAATATCTAAATATTGCAATATCGAATCAATTTGAACATCATTAGTGTTAATAGATACTTTTTCTTTATTATTGAGATTTATTAAATAATTTGAAATTTCTGTTGTTTTGACTACTCCTAGTTGATTAAAAACAGATTTTATTTTATTAATATCGTTATTAAGATAATAGTCTATAATTTTTTTTTGTTTATCAGAAAGTTGAGAATAAATCGAATTTTTATATTCAGTTGCAACTGCAGTTCCATGACAACTATGATATATATCGTAAGGATAAATATTAACAATATAATGATAAACTGTACTAACATTAAAATCCGTTTGTCTTACCGGTATTAAGATTACATTTTCAAAAATATAGTTGTCAACATTTTGTGTTTCTGAAATTTGCTTAAAATACCCTGCATTACTCGATGCTTTACCGTCCTGATTGTAATATTTGGTTCCTGATCGTGTAAATATTGGATTTGTGCTCATTCCATAGGTTGCCATAAATACATCATAATTATTTGTATTTTTGTCAAACCAAACTTTTACAGCTAAACTTTTTGATATTATATTGTAGATTACACTTATTTCGGGTTGTCCAATCATTTTACAAATTGATGCTGCTTTACCAAAAATATCGCTAACGGTAGCTGCCATATTAGTTTTTTGTTGAAATTGGTAACTAATATTTTTATTTGTTATATGCATAGTAAACGGAACATATCCTTTATCTTCATCAACTATTTGATAAATCGAGTTTATTTCTTTGTTTTTGTTGGCACTCCAATTTGATTCAAAATCATCCCATAAAAAAAATGTGCGTGCAGAACTATGCTTGGATATTACATTTGGAATAACATAATTAAAAGGAGATATTATATCATAATCTGTAAAATTTGTTATAATTATTGGAACTAAATACTGATTTTCAATATTAATGTGCATAAAATCAGAATACATATTATTAATAGGATCAAAGGGAGTACAATTATAGGAGGCTTGCGCTGCTCCAAAGGCTACTCCATTATTCCCTTCAGCTTTTATTATAACATTATAACCCGTAAGTCCTTTTATCGGTAAAGTATAAGGGATAAATTTTTTATTATTTTCCCCAATGCGATAAGTAAGATTTTTTCCTGTAATTGTTACAATCGGGACAGGTGTACCTTGTGCAGGAAAAGTAGTGCCGCTTTGAGGTGAAATCACAGGAACTTCTCCTCCTCCTTCTCCTACTATGACTTGACATATTCCGTTTTGATTCAAAATTATTAATATTACAATCAGTAATAATTTATTTATATTTTTCATAATACTTCAATGTTTTATTTGTTAATTGAACTATATTTTAAAAAAGAATTAATGCTAATGGACTCTTAGGGTCAAATCTATCCGGTTGAGAAAGAATGACTTTGCAAGGAGTCGTATTAGGAAATTGATAACAGCCTTTAGGTGAATATTTGGGTTGAGGACTCCATAATGGATCACCGAAACCTAAAGTATTTTTTAATAATGCCGTTTGAGCCATAGCACCATACTCTACATCAACACAATGTACTAAAAATTGGAATTTATAGTTATTATAACCTATTATATCAAAACTAATTGCAATATTTATAGCATTTCTTTGATACGGCTCTGGCAGATTTGAAGGGATAATATATGCTTCTCCAGCCTTTATAACCAAACCAATTATTTTACCCATACATTTTACATACTCGGGTTTGTTACTTGTTACATCAGCTATTCTAATATCAACTGTAGAAAAATTATATATATTAAGGTTATTATAAAAATAAAGTTTTCGTGGCTGATTTGAATTTATATCTTTTGAGAGATTCGTTTCTACTACATTTTCTTTTACAACCGGAATATTTACAATTTTTGTATCAATCCCTTTAGTATTAATATAAAATTGCTCAAATTGGTTTGAAACCAATGCTAACCCATTGCTAAAGCCATTGGCTAAATTGTATCTTTCTCCAATAGTTTGTTTACCCTTTTTATCTATAAAAAACCACGATTCTGCGCTTTTTACTGCAGCAAATCCATCATTAAAATTTTTAGCGGCCAAAAATTGAGGGTTAATACAAAATTTGCCGTTTGGTAAAATATATCCCCATTTGCCATCAACCTGAACAGAGGCAAGGCCATTTTTAAAGGAACAAGCATTATCAAATTTGGTTTTGATTTTTATTTTGCCTTTTTTATTTATATAAATCCATTCATTATCATTTGCATTAGTTCTTACAAGCGCTAATCCATTTGAAAAGGTTCCTGCTTCGCAATAAGTTGGATTACAAACATATTTACCTTTTTTATCGATAAAACCCCATTTACCTCCAAACATAACTGCTGCACGGTTATCGGAAAAATTCTGAGCATCTTCGAATTGAAAATCAATTGCTAAATTGTTATTTTTATCAATAAAACCCCATTTGCCATTTTTTTTCACGGGAGCCAAATCATTAGAAAAATCCCCAACAGCTTCATATTGGTCACTTATTTTAAGGAAGCCTCCTAAATCAATAAACCCCCATTTTTTTTCAATTTGTACACCTGCCAAAGCCTGAGAAAATGATCTAGCATTATTAAATTGTGGTTTAATTGCAATTTTTCCTGTTAAATTAATATATCCCCATTTGCCATAAGCTTGTACTAAAGCCACTTTTTCTGAAAAATCGGAGAGCTTAGATATTTGCTGGTTTTGAGCATAACTTTTTATTCTGTAGCCTCCAAATGCTATAGTCAATATTGTTATTAAAATAAAATGTGTTATTTTTCTCATTGCTTTTTTAGATTAGGTTAAACATTTTTAAAGGTTTATAAATATTGCTGTGAAGCGAAACTAAAAATTCTTGGTATAATGGACATTTTTAATGGTTTTTTTTGGACCATGCTCCCTAATGGACA
>JACABB010000020.1:63769-93834 GCA_013376985.1 Bacteroidales bacterium | reverse complement strand
AAAATACAACATTAATAGCTAACTGGTCCATAATAAATGCAAACATACGAGACCGTTGTTTATCTTCGATGAGTTCACTCCGTTCGGTTAGTTAGGAAGAAGTTACGCTTCGCTAAACTTCGCCGAACTCACAATGAACCGGGTCGAAACAGCAATCTTATCTTTCAATAAAACTGAAACTAAAGTACTAAAAACTTGCCTATCTGCACATCAGCTTCAGCTGTTTTTTAGCAGCTGTTGGCAGTAATTAATTTTTAAAAGGCAATTCAATTATAAATTTCACCCAAGTATTCGAATTTTCGACTCGTATTTTTCCTTTATGTTCAGTAATAAATGTGTAAACTATTGAAAGACCTAAACCAACCCCTTCACCAGGTTCTTTAGTTGTGAAAAATGGATCGAAAACTCTACTTAAATACTGTTCTGGTATTTCTCCTCCATTATTCGATATAGTCAATATCGCAAATTCTTCATTTTCACTCGTAGTAATATCAATTGCACTATCTTTTTGAGTTTTTTTATTTAACTCAAAAAGTGCATTTCTCAATATTTCAATTATTACTTGATGAATTTCATCTTCAAAAACGGGAATTTTTGCTTTTAAATGGTAGTTCTTTATAATACTAACATTTTCAGGTATACTGAAATTTAAAAAAAGAAGAGAATTTTCAATTATTTTATGGATATCGGAATCAATTCGTTTTGATGTGGTTCTGGAAGTAAAACTTTGTAATGCTTTAACAATGCTAGTAGTTTTGAATAGTCCTTCATTTATAAAGTTAATTGCATTTTCAAATCTTTCGTTAAAATCAACGGTTTTATTTTTACTAATCTCGTTTTTTAATTCAGAGATTAATTGAATCCCCCCTGAAATGAAATTTAGTGGATTGTTAATTTCATGCACTATACCAGCACTAAAAGTGCCTAGGGAAATCATTTTTTCGTTTTGAACCAAATATTGTTGAGTTAATTTTAATTCTTCTATGACAGAATTTAGATATGCTGTTCTTTCTTCAACAACATCTTCCAGATTTTTCTTATATATTTTAAGGTTTAATTGTAGCTTATGTTGAACTAAATAGAACATAGTAATTAAAACAACACCAATTATTTCGAAACGTACTGTCAGCAGGAGGTTGTAATAGAAAGCAATAAAATATTTGTCAGTATTTAGACCAAAGAGATGATTAGTGATAATTAATAAAGGAATTAAAAAAACCATATAATAAATGCAAACAAAAAAGCCTCCAAGTAGGCCAAATGAGTAGGGATTGGTTTTTTGTTTCTTTAAAAAGTAGAAGAACACCCAAAAAATCATTAGTGCTGTTGAATGTGATATTATAGATGAATAGTATGATCCTTCAACTGTTTTAGTAAGAATTGTAATAGCACTTAACCCAATAGCATAAATAGGATTTTGGAAATTAAATATCCCGATAATTAAAGGCAGTTCTCTTAAATCGCTTGCAACTCCAACAATCCCTGGAATTTGAATTTTCAACATCCCAAAAAGTGCCGATAATATTCCAAAAAAAACCATCAAAAATAAATTCCTTGGAAGTGGTTTTGTAATTAATTTATTGAAAATCACTATGACATATTTTTTGTATTTATTACTATTTTGCAAAATTGATAGATTTTAGTTATAACGTTGGTTTGTGAAATCAGGACGGAAACTCTTAATTACCCTCAACCTAAAATATTTTATTCATCGTTCTTGTACAAAATTAGCAGAATGATCAGAATGTAAGTTATAAATAAAAAGAATTACCAGAAATCAGGGTAAGGAATATAGAATAAAACTTAGCTGGGAATTCTGCAAATGCAACTTTCTTGTTTTTTTTGATTTGGTGCGGACTAGGGACTGCTATTTAGCTACAACAAAGTTACGTTTCGCTAACCGAACACTTTTTGCAAGTTCGCTGAAAGCAAACTTTAACGAGGAGTAGATGGACGGCGGCATAACTTGTCCCGATGCTATGCCAACCGCCTAACCCATTCATTTTTGTTTTAGTTGTTTGCAGCCTCTGTCGGACGAAGTGTGGAATAGATGGACGGCGGCACAGCCGACCGCCCAACCGAATGATTTTTGATTTAATTACTTACGACCTCGTCTTAACGGGAGGAGGGAAGAGACACAGTCATTTTAAATTTCTATTCTTCCGCCAAACATTTGAATGTCTTGACTAAGTTTTGTGAAATTCAAGACACATCTTCGATCTAAGTAGAGTCTACGGTTTCCTCTATGATCTCCCATCCATCCTGCTGATTTTTCTGGGCGACCACTATATACAAGTTTATAATCATAACGATCCATATAAGTAAAAAATCTATCTCTTTCCGATTCAGAATTGAACATAACACGAATTATTGTATCCATAATTATTCTATTTTATTTGCATATGTCTTAGAATGCCCAGCGGGGGGAGTTTGATCCTTGCCTGAAGGGGTTTAATCCTTGTCGGAAGTAGTTTGATCCTCGTCGGAAGGGGTTTGATCCTTGCCGGAAAGAGTTTGATCCTTGCCGGAAGTGGTTTGATCCTTGCCGGAAGGGGTTTGATCCTTGCCGGAAGGGGTTTGATCCTCGTCGGAAGGAGTTTGATCCTTGCCGGAAGGGGTTTGATCCTCGGGTAGAGTCTATTCAATAGAGTCTATTCAATAAAGTGTGTCAAGAGGTAATTTTGAGAGTGTAAAGAAGATTGTGTAAACTGATTATTTAGGTAGTATATAGAAAAGTCAGCATTTTGAATGGGGTAATGGTTGTACTGGAGATAGATGTTATTCAACCCCATTCGGGGGTTGTGAACGATTGCTTTTATCCCACGAGTTTCACTCGTGGCTATTCATATTTAAGCCCTTCGGGCTTTTACTCGCAATTGGCTTTTGTGTTTAAGCCCTTCGGGGTTCACGCAAAGAGCGCAAAGTTTTTCGCAAAGATTACAAGGAATGTAATTCAATATTTCAACTCTTTGCGGTGTAATAATATTAAGAAGAATTACACAGAGTTCCACAGAGATTAACACAGAGTTCCACAGAGGATTTTTGAGATAGCTTCTTAGCGAGGATCTTTTGTTGTCTTGGGAGATTTTATAATTTATCTACCATTTGCAGGCACAGCCTGCTATTAATAAACCGACACAGGTACGCTCCGCTAACCGGTGCCGAACCCAATCATTTTTGTTTTAGTTGCTTACAGCCTTTGACGAACGGGGGAAATCACTAGTATTCTCTTACTATTTTTATTCCTGGATTATTTTTAATAATAATATTATAATCTACCTTACAAACTTTCGAAATATATAATTCTTGTAAATTTCTTAAATCATAAACAAAATCAACATTAAATAAAGGAGTATTATCGTATACTATATTCAATTTTTTTAATAATTTCAATTTTTTAAGATCTCCAAGACTTTTAAGCCTATAATTTTGACTTATGCCCAAAGAAGTCAAAGATTTCAGTTTTTCAATTCCTGCCAAGTTAGTTAGTTTATTACAATTATAAATTATTAAAGTTTTCAACGATTGAAGATTTTTAATTCCTGATAAATTATTGAGATTATTACATCTATTAATTGATAAAGTTTTCAACGATTGAAGGTTTTCAACTCCTGTCAAACTAGCTAGATTATCACAACTAAAAATTGATAAAGTTTCCAAAGATTGAAGATTTTCAATTCCTGCCAAACTAGTTAGATCATAACAACTAGAAATTGATAAAGTTTTCAAAGATTGAAGATTTTCAATTCCTGCCAAATTAACTAGATTATTGCAACCAGAAATTGATAAGGTTTTCAACGATTGAAGATTTTTAATTTCCACAATGCTAGTCAGATTTTCATTCTCCGAAATATCTAAATATTTTAAAGACTTAAGTTTTTCTATTCCATTAGGGCTAATTAGATTGTTTCCCGATACTCTTAAAGAGTCAAGAAGTTGAAGTTGTTCTATTCCGGCTATATTTGTAAGAGAATCATTGTTAATAATGGTTAATGATTTTAGCCGCCGTAATTTTTGTATTTTGGTCAAATTGATATGATTAGTATTCTCAATTGTTAGTTCTTCTAACGAATGAATATTCTCAATTCCAGATAAATTGATAAGATTATTGTTGCCTAAAACTGTCAGAGATTTAAGCGAATTAATTCTCTCAATTCCCGCTATGCTGGTTAGGTTATTAATATCAATAGTTAACGATTTTAAAGAACTAAGTTTTTCTATACCATCTAAATTTTTTAGATTATGACTGTCTCCTATCGTTAAGGATTTTAGTATTCGAAACCTCTCAATACCTTTTAAACTCGACATACTGACATTTCGATTAAGTGCTAATGTTTCAATTGTTGAATTCTCATTTATCGAAGATAGACTACCCATTGAAGTTTCTTTTAATTCTAGTATTTTTAAATTTTTAAAATGAAATAAACCACCAATAATTTTGCCATAATTTTCATTGTTAAGGGATAAAAATTTGATGGAATCAATATCACCTCCTGCCCATTCAACCTGCTCTTTGACTGAAGGAAAGTCTTCGATATCCCTTTTAAAATTCCAAATTTGAATAGGTTTATAAGATATAATGGAGAGTGTAATTAGGATAAGCGATAAACCTACTAATAAACGTCTATGTGAATGAGTTTTTTTAACAGATGATTCTATAAACGTATCTATTGAGTTGTCTGCCAAATCTGGGTTATTCTCTTGCCATTGCTTTGCTTTTTTCAAATTCCGCCCTTTATATATATTGCTTTTATTTAGATTCCAATCAGCCGCATCCATTCTTAGCCTTTCAAGGTATAGTAAAGCCTCCCTGCGTTCATTAATCCAGTTTTTTAGCAAGGGCCATTCCCTAATTACCACCTCATGCACAACATCAACTGTGGCAGGATGATTATTCTCTTGACGAATTTTAAGTAATCGGGATTTATCGCTGGTAAGATACTGGAGCAAATCCTCAATCTCATCCTTACTGTTGCCTTTAATACCTAAAAGATCCTCCTTTAAAGCGGTTCTTCGAACATCCTCGCCCGTTCTACTTATTTCAACCAGGTAGGGTACAAATATTTTTTTAAATAGCTCGGCTTTTGCTTTATCCGCTCCGTAGCTCGTAATATCGTTGAATACCTTGTCCGCATGAGTTTGAATTATACCGGCAAGGTTTCGGTGGTTTGAGATTGCATCATAATCTTCGAGCGTAATTTCTGTACTATTCCTTTTGTTCTTCCATAGAAGGTCGAGGGTGAGCTCTAAAACGGGTAGGGCACCCTTTGCGCATCGGGTATCGAGGATAAGCTTTTCAACCAGATTGTCTTTGATTTCTACTCCAGCATTTTTTGCAGGCTTAGCAATAATTTGCCTTATGCTGTTTACTATCCTATTTTCATCATCATCAACTTCAGCTATTTCGGAGAGGGTGTAATTATTATTTTCGATTAGCGTTTTAAACAGGGGGTAGTGAGAGAACTTTGCATAAAAGTCGCTTCGTAGTGTTAGTAGAATAATAGCCTTTTCGTTTTTTACTGCGCACGAAATATTGTTGAGGAATGATACCCTTTCCTTCTCATCCCTGCACTGAGCTATAACCTCCTCAAACTGATCGATATATATAACAAGGGTTTCAACCTGATCCCTGATAACCCTTAGCAATTGGTCATCGTATTGTTGGGCTTGCTCCTCGAATTGCCGTGAATCGGGTATTAAGGATTTCTGCTTTAGGCTGGACGATAGGGCAGATAAAGGGTTACTACCAGGTTTAAAGATAATTTGTTTCCATTTTTCGCTGCCCGGGAATTTCCCTTTTTTAAGGGATGAAAGGATTCCCGCTTTCACAAAGGAGGATTTTCCCGCCCCGGAATCGGCTACAATGGCTAGGAAGTTGTGCTTTGGAATGGAGACATGAAAACGTAGCTTACTGTGAAATACTTGGTTTAAATCAAAGGTTCGCCCAAAAAAACAATAGTCATCATCAACCTCAAAGCTATCCAACCCTTTGTAGGGGTTTTGCCCTATCAATAGGTTGTTTTCTTTCTCTTTTCCTCTTAAACTTTCAAGTAGTTTACTTAATGCGTGATTATCATTAGTGTCATTAAATTCTACCCATTGGTAGTCGGACAAAAACCAAGGTAGGCGATAGTCAATAAATTTGTTGCTGGTTGGTATTAGAACAGGGATAACCTTGTAGCTGCTTTTTTTTATGCAATCATTTACTATTGCTATTATCTCCTTATTCTGCCATGCACCAATGCCCTCTTCGCCAATAAATACTAATGTTGCGTTACTGGATTCTATCCCGGTTTGAATCTTTTGCGCCCAAATATCTCCTGCACCAATACTTTCTTTATCAAAAAATATCTCAAATCCGTTTTTCTTTAGGGAGTCGGCAATACCCTCAACGATAGTTCGGTTTTTGGAATTGTAGGACAGGAATAATTTCATTAGGCTGATGTTTATTTGATAATAGGGATGTATAGGTTTGGTAGTTTGTATAACTATATTCAAAGATAGTTATACTAATAAATAGTGAAAGGGTTATGGTGTTGTGGAATAAATTATTGAAGTTCCGTGTTCTTGTTTGCTTAAATGGTGCTGGTGGGGTGTTATGTAAAATAATCGCAAAATGCGATAATTTAAAGTTGATTTTAATTTGGGTTTAAGCGGGTTTAAAATTTTAGTGGGAGCAAAGAGGGCATCACTTTTTGGATGCCCTCTTTTTATTTTTACAAATCTATCCGAAACGTTTTCAAATACTCAATTCTAAGGGATTTGATTTGTCTCGTTTACTAATATCTATTGAATTACAAATTTGAATGTTTGTGCGGAGCCTTCTACTTTTATAAAGTATACGCCTTTACTTGCATTTACTAAATTAACCTTCAAAGTGCTGGCGTTTGGAATAGCTCTATATATCTTTTTGCCAATTAGGTTATAAATTTCAACCCATTTAGGAGTTCTACCTTTTTCAACAAAATCAATTGTAAACTTCCCATCATTGGGGCTTGGGTATATTTTAATTAGCCCTTCGTCAGCTATTGCTGTAACCGAGGTTAGAACACTTACCGTTTTTTTAAGGGTGTCGGTACAGCTATTATTAAAGGCAACTAGCATTACATTATAATTGTTACCACTTAGATAGTTATGTATAGGTGAGTTTAGGGTAGATTCTTGAGAGTTATCGCCAAAGTTCCATTTATATTGATAGGCATTTAGCGAAGAGTTGTTGAATGTTACCTGAAGGTTATTTACAACAAATGAGAAGTTTGCTGTTGGGGTTGGATTTACCGATATGTTAACTGAATCGGCTCCGCTGCACCCATAGCTATCAATAACTTTGAGAACATATTTACCCTGCTGAGCAATAGCTATTGTGGGCGTTATTGATCCGCCTGTCCATAGGTAGGATGTAAAGCTATTCATGGTGCTTAAGACTGTGTTTCGCCCTTCACAAATTGTAAATCCGTTACTCGATTGTATTGAAGGGGTTGGTTTTGGATGAACGATAACAGATATGGTGTTTGATGTGCCTTTGCATCCAAGTGCATCGGTTACTGTTATTGAGTAGTTAGATGATGTTGCTGCTGTAATGTTGGGTGTATTTTGTCCCGATGACCATAGGTAGCTGGGGAAATTCCCTGTTGAGACTAAATCAACGCTTCCTCCCTCGCAAAACGATGTATTACCATTTGCCGAAATTGAGACTGATGGGCCTGGGCTTACGGTAACGGGAATAGTATTGGATGTTCCTTTACAGCTATACTGGTTGCTTACAACCAGATAGTAATTTCCGGTTTGGGTAACGTTTAATGTTGGGTTAAAGCTGCCATTGGACCATCTGTATGAGTAGTAGCTACCCGCTGTTGATAGATTAACCGATTTTCCATTGCAAAAATCTGTGCCTCCATCGGCGGTGATTGAGACTACTGGATTTGGGTGTGATTCGATGTTAACGGTGTTTGTTGTATTCTGGCATCCGTTTATATCTGTAACTTTTAGATAGTAGCTGCCGGCGTTGTTAACAATTAATTTTGGTAAGGTTGATCCATTGGACCATTGGTATGCCGAGAAGGTATCATTCGCCTTTAGAGTATCGGCTGAGCCTTCGCAAAAAGCAAACGCTCCACTCGAAACTAAGAATACAAAGGGTTTTTGGTGTAGGAGTACATTAACGCTGCTGGATGTTCCTGAGCATCCATTCGCATCGGTTACTGTAAGGGTATAATTGCCTCCAAATGATGAGGTGGTTGTTGAGTTTGTAGAGCCATCGGACCAGTTGTATGAGCTGTATACTTTATCGGCGCTAAGTACAATTGATGTACCCATGCATAGGGTATCAGTCCTTATAATTGATGGCTGGGGTGGTGCGCTACTGGAAGTAACTACGGTAAATAGGGCAGAGGTACCTTTACAGCCGTTATTATCTGTTACTTCAACAGAGTAGCTACCCGCCTGTGATACTGTGATTGATGGGAATGGGTTAGCATTCGACCATGTGTAGGCTATAAACGGAACGGTGGTGGATAGCGTTATGCTTTTCCCTTGGCAAATTGCATTTCCTCCATCCGATTTGATAACAGGTATTGGCAGCGAGTTAAAATTAAGCGTTACCAAGTTTGATGTATCCTTACAACCATCCGAATCTTGCCCAATAACATAGTAGCTGCCGCCTGTTTTTATATATTGAGTATCTCCCGTTTTCCCATTGGACCATTTGTAAGTATCGCCACCAGAGGTATAAGCGTAAATTGAATCGCCTATACAAGCACTTGATTTATTGGTGTATAAATTAATGTAAGGTGATTTAAGATGTATAAATTCTGGAAAGCTGGTTGCTTTACAACCATTGATATCGGTTATAGTTACTGTGTAATTTTTATCCTCTTTTGCGTAAATAGACTGTGTTGTTGAGCCATTCGACCAAAGGTACGATGTGGCTACGCTGGATGTTAGCATAACAGAATCGCCCTTGCAAATAGATGTACTACCACTTTTTGATACAATTGGCGTTGTTGGAAAGTTTACATGTAGGGTTACCAATTCATCCTCCGATGAAGTTTTAGTACAGCCGTATTTATTGGTTACCTCAACAGCTATTGTAGTACCCCATTTTGCATATGTGGTTCGAGTGGTTGGAAAACCGCTAATCTGCCATTTATAGGTTAGCTCATCGCCGGAGGGTGCTGAAAGTAATACGGAATCACCGTTACAGAATGTGGTATTACCTAAAGCGGTAATTTTAGCCGAAACGGGCATTGGGTTTACAACTACTTTAACGGTATCTGAGATTGATGTACATCCTGATGAGCTAATTCCAGTTACATTAAAATTATTAGTAGATGAGACCGTTATTTGAGTGCCAACAGCCCCATTGCTCCATTGATATGGGCCAAATCCATTTCCATCGGCAGTTAAAGTTACAGAGCTGCCTGCGCAAAGTTTTATTGAACCCGATGGATCAACGGTAATCTTTGGCACTGTAACCATTATGTCCGATGCAGTGGTACTTTCAGCTGCGGGGGTTAATTCGATATCAACAATGTTATTTTGAGCTGTTTGGGTTAGTGCTACATCCCCTGCGCTAAACACGGCATTAATGGTGTTGTAGCTAGAGTTTAGCTGGGTACAACCAGCATTGCCTTGCGCATCGGTTTTGTAAAGATTCCATTCCGAAATGATATAGCCATTATCGCTTGTTGGGTAGACGGTTGCCGATTGGTTAACATTCCCGTTCATGGTTTGTATTCCGTATACTTTTGACCATATCGGATTCCCTTGCGGATCAATCT
This sequence comes from Bacteroidales bacterium, assembly GCA_013376985.1. GTDB lineage: Bacteria > Bacteroidota > Bacteroidia > Bacteroidales > Tenuifilaceae > UBA8529. The sequence continues at coordinate 84,055 of JACABB010000020.1, read as the reverse complement.
TTAGTATGTTATTCGTAAGCTGAAAATTTAGCTGCCCCATGATTACTATCACGTAGTTGTTATCAAGCGTTCGCTTGATAAAGTTCCCCCAATCGTTATCGGTTACAGCTACCTTTGCAGTATTCTCCAGGTATTTTGTCCAGATTACACTTCCATTCTCATCAATTTTACAGATAAAAGCTTGTGATCCATGAACAAGCTGCTTAAAACCTGCTGCACCAACTATTATATAACCACCACCAACGGCAGTTGTAATTCCCTGTCCATAAGAACCGTACTGACAGCCGATGGTTTTAGCCCATTTTAAGCTGCCAAGGCTATCAACCTTAAAATAGAGGGCTTGGGTTTCTCCTGCTATCTTTTTATAACCGGTTGCTATATAGCCTTTATCGAGTGTTGGTATTACTGAATTTATTCCTCCACTATCGTATGTAAAGCTCCATTGTAAAGTTCCATTCTTTTTAAATTTTGATAGTAGCGATAGGCCATTTATGGTTCCTGATGCAATTATTCCCTTATTGGTTGTGTTTTGTACATCGTAATAGTATCCTGCGCCATTTATTTTTGCATAGTTAACATTCCCTAGGCTATCGAATTTGGCAATAAATGGGTAGAATTGGATTCCATTATAGGTTCCTCCAACTACAATGCAACCGCTATCGGGTGTGGCAACTAGCGAATGTGGTGAATCGTAGGATCCGCCTGCTGTATATGTTTTAGCCCATTTGATTGAGCCATCTTTTCTGTTTTTTACAACGTATATATCATAGCTGTTACCGTCTTTATACCTCTTCATCGTAGAGTAGTAGTTACCATCGGTAGAGGGTTGGGCAAAAAATCCGCCATTGTCTTTTTGGAAGGTTTTTATCTGCGCACTTAAATTCGATGAGAATATAATGAATGCTAGAAGTAAAGTCCAATAACGTTTCATATCAAAATATTTTACTTAGAATACATTATACAGTTTTTAGGAGTTTTAGTTACAATGGGAGGGTGAGTAATTATACATTTTATTCTTTCCGTGTAATGCCAATTCTTATAGTAGGTGTGACTTAATGCTAAGGGTTTTACCAGTGGGGTGTTATATAAAATAATCGCAAAATGCGATAATTTGTAAACTTTTTATGATTGTGTGATTTTGGTTTGAGGATTTGTTTAATTTGATAGTTCGGTAAACTTTTTGGTGCATTTTGGTGACTTGGTGATTTAGTGGCTATTATAAGGTTTTAGCCACCAAAACACGAAAACACAAAATATCACAAAAGCAATATGTTACAAATCAATATAAAACTTTAACGATCTATTGAATTAACACAAAGATAATGTAGCAAAAAGCCGGATCATTAATCCGGCTCAGTGTTTGACTTTTTTATATATGATTTGGTATAGAATCTATATTTATTGCTTTTTAAATGTGTAGGATATCTTCAAAATAATTTCTCTGGTTGGACCCGGAATAAAGGCATGATTCCCTTTATATGGCTGATAGAAGTCATCTCTTTGATTTAGTATATCATATACACCAACACCTGCATTTAACCCTTTAATCAGGAAGTCTCGATACAAACAGTAAATATTGAGTAATACCTTTGAATCAAATTCTTTTGGTACACCATTACCCGCATTATCAATACTTCCGATTGCCCATGTTCCGCTTTTATGTATTAATGAGGGGTTAATCGTTAGATTTTTTCCGATCTTTAAGCTCGAATTCAAGGTTATCTTATGCTGTGGAGCGCCTAGTAAAGCGTTATTATGGTTTCCTGCATCATAAAAGTCAACTTTGTTTTTTTCGTCATAATGAGAATAATTGATACTTGCATAACCCCATTTATCTCTGATTTTATACTCCACTTCAATGCCTCTTGATCCTGTTTGATCCATATTCCTATAAAAATCATTTCCGTTGATATCGGGTTCGTAAACAATAGGTTTGTTAATGGTGATATCATAAACATTGGCTTGCAGGTTCATGATTTCGGATAGCTTATATCCAATTTCTATCTCAAAAACGTTGGTATATTCCAGATCTATATTTTTGTTTATTTGTAATACGCCTGCTGGAGTGTATTCAAACATATTACCCGGTGTAGGTGATTTGAATGCGCGGCTTAAAAGTATTTTTGCATGTAGTTTTTCAAAAGTTTTTGTTAAGGCAAGACGAGGTGCAAATGCATTCCCGAACTCACTATGATGTTCAACTCTAAAACCAGCTGAAATATTCACCACTTTGGTTTTGATGTTAGTTTCTACAAAACCGTATTGTCCGTTAAAATCAAATGCTTTGCCATCCGTTTTCATATTTATATGATCTCGATAACTTCCTACTCCAAGTAGTAAGTTTAATTTTTCTGAAACATCGTAGTTTGTTGTAATATTACCATCAATTTGGTTAGAAAGAATGTGATAGTCACCAGCATTAGTACCCCAAGGCTCCTGATTCTTATATGTAATACGAGGATCAATGTGGATTTTGTCATTTACTTTAAATCTGTATTGAAGGTCAGCAATATGGCTATAAAAATATTTGTCAATTTTATTGGAGGCTGAGGTAAAAGCATCTGCTGAATGAGTAGTATAATTATCGTAAAAGTATTGTGCTTTTAACTCTTTGTACTGAATGCCTAAATTCAGTTGTTTGGGATTATAGTCAGTTGAATCGCTAGAAATGTATGAATTGCCATACAAATCGCTATACCTAGCATCGGAGCGGATGGCTTTACCATAAAAACCTTTGATATCAAACGAAAAATCGTTTTTGCTTGTTCCTGCACCAAAAGACACGTTGGTTCTTCCAATCTCATCTGCCATACGACCAATCGTACCGTTTACATTAAAGCCTTGATAATCTGCTCCTTTTTTAGTGATAATATTAATTACGCTCAGTTCAGCTGCGCCACCATATAAAGCGGAGCCTGGTCCTCTCACAATTTCAATTTGTTTTATCTGGCTAACATCGTAATGGTTACCAAATTCATTATTTGAATAACATAGCTCATTTAATGGCATTCCGTCCATGAGGACGAGTATTTTCCCTTCGTGACCCCAAACTCCACGACTTCCAAGTCCCGTAATACTTCTTACGTCTAAGCCTATGAACATCCCTGGAACAAGCTGTAAAACATCAATGAGATCTCGGGCTCCCGAATTCTGTATTTCTTCTTCGGTTATCAACGAAATAATACCTGGAGACTCTCTTTGGGTTAGCTCAGTTTTTGATGCCACGCTAACTGGAATATTCATGAGCTCTTCAAGCGACAGCTCATAAAACGCCTTGTTTTCTTGGGCGGTTACTGTGGAAATTTGAGAAAGCGACAAAGTTCCAATTAGTATAATGCAACCAATTTGTACATATAATTTCATATAGTCAAATATTAAATTGTTAATTATCAATATCTAAAACATGATGCTATTTCAATTAGCCTTTACGAGAGTATGCTATTCAATTCCTCTGTAATGGCTCTTGTTTTTAAGAGGCAAATAGCGAAAGCAAAAAAATAGAATAGAATTTTTTCATTTTAAATATTAAAATATTGCCTATTATATTTACATTTTATAATTTACAATTTATGATTAACAAAAAAAGTAATTTGATATTTTGCATATATATTTATATCACATCTATTCATATAAATTTGATAAACGTGATATTTTATATCTTTGTGTTCAAAAATAGTAATATTAATAGATTAATAAGAGATTGTATCGCTGTAGAATTATAAATTATAGAACATTCCTTTAACCTATCCTATAATTTATGTTGATATAATTTGAACAAATCTGTGCTAGGTGGGAAACTCTACCAAATATTTTATTAAGCCATACGTTTAAAGAGGCAAATAAATCTTGAAAATTGTTTTTGTAAGTAAAGTATTAATCTATCTATAGGAATTAATTAGCTGTTTAATGTATCTCTCTTTTTTATCGTTATCTAAAAATGAAGCGGAGATTGAATTTATATTGCATTTCAGAAAATCTGCTTTCTCCCATCCAAATACGTTTATTAAATTTTGATATTCATTATTTAACGTTGTATACGTCATGGTTCTACCATCGGTATTTATTCCAACAGAAACGCCCCTTTTATAGAGTTCGTTTATAGGATGTTCTTTTAAATTGGGGTAGATTTTAGATTTTAAATTACTTGAAGGGCAAACCTCTAGGTGAATCTTTTTTTCGATTAAATAGTCTATTAGTTTACTATCCTCGATGCTTTTTACCCCATGCCCAATTCTTGATGGATTCAGATTTTCGATTGTTTCCCAAACACTTTCTGGCCCTTTAACTTCACCAGCATGTGCAATTCTATTAACATTATCGAGCATTGCTAATTTATAAATTCCAATATGATTACCTATTCCGTATTTTATTTCATCGGATGCTAAATCGATTGCAACAACTTTCTTATGTTTATTCTTTTTAGCTAGGTCATAAATGAGCTGACTTTGTTCAGGGGAGTATTCTCTAAGAGTTGCTAGGATTAAATTGGCTTCGATATTATATAGTTCCTGACATTCAATGATGGCATCGTTTAATATTTTAACAACCTCTTCGGGGGTGAGACCTTTTTCCGAGTGTAGTAAAGGGCAGAACCTTATTTCGGCATAAATTACGTTGTCGCTCTTAAACTGATTGAATAAATCTATTATAGCATCTCTTAAATCTACCTCTGTTTGGAGTAATTCTAATTCATTACGTACAAAACTTAAATGATCGGTTAAGCTGGAACAGCTATCACCAGCAACAAAATTTTTAATAAAGTCTTCGTGAGATATTTTTCGCCTCTTTGCTACAAAATCATAGCTTAAACAACAGTCCAGATGAACATGTAATTCGATTTTTGGAAGGTTTTCCATATTCAAAACTTATTATATTAAAATTTTAAAAAAGCAAAAAGGTGATAATGTTTCAAATAGCTATTAACCTGATCAACAAATTGTTTATATGTCGAATTTTGTCAGACCAGTACAGATTTGATAATCGATATCCTTAAATTCAAAAGTAGTAATATTAGTAAATCGGCAAAGAGTTATAAGGCTGTAGAATTGTAAATTATAGAACATCCCTTTGGCTCATACGATAATCCAAGTTGATATTATTTGAGCGGATTCACTCTTGAATAATAATATCTAAACCCCTTAAAAGACCAATTACATCGGGCATTGAGAATTTGGTTTTTTTTAGCTTATTCAGTTCAGGATTTATGGTATAGTTTTGAGAAGTAGAAAAGTCGGCCTTTTCGAGATTGGTTCTATCAAAATTTGCTTTTTCGAGATCGCAATTAAGAAACTTTGCCGAGGTTAGGTTCGTTTCAATAAAATTCGTCTCAATTAGCTTACAGCTATTGAATACTGTATTCTTTAAATCATTTCTGGAGAAGAGAGAGTAGTTCAAAATCGAGCTTTCAAACGACACGGAGAATAGTAGTTTAGAGCATTTGCTAAAATCGACCCCAAATAGTTTACACTCATTAAACTTAACCCTACTAAGTGTTGTGCTATCGAACTTAGCCATTGTTAGGTTGCATGAGAGGAATATGCAATCGATAAATTCCGCTACGCCAAAATTAACGTTGGAAAAATCACAGCTTTTGAATGTGCAACCAACGTATTCATTGCTATAACCATCTGTAGGCAAAATCTTATCAAAAACTACATCTTCGAATGTTTTTTTCACTAGAGTAAAATTAGGTTTATTTAGAAATTATTTAATTTTTTCTTGAACTTTATTCTGATTATTCAACCCCTTTGGGGTTGCTTGTCTAATCCGTTTATTTTCCGCAGGTTACACTCACGGCTATTCATATTTATCCACCTATCGGTGGATACTATTACTTTTAAGTCCGAAGGACTTGAATTTGAATAACTCCCTGTGGAACTGGGGGCAACTAAAGTACAAATCCCAGAACCCTAAAAGGGTTCAATTTAGGTACATTTTAAACTTAAGAAGTTTCTTAAGACTAATAATCTCTTCAATCGAAGTTGAAATAGTAAATTAATTCCCAACAACGTTACTTCTTCGCTCTAACAATATCGTATCCCTCCAAATACCATCAAGTGAGGCAACTCGCTCACGTTTCCCGATAATTCTAAACCCAAACTTTTGATGGAGTTTTAGAGTTGCAGCATTTTCAGGGAATACGCTCGATTGAATAGTCCATATACCATTCTCTTCGGAGGATTTTATACCTATTTCCATTAGCTTAGAGCCAATACCTTTCCCTCCATATTTTAAATCGATATAAATGCTCACCTCGGCAACACCCCTATAAACATACCTTGATGATACTTGCGAAAAGGCAACCCATCCAAGAATTAATCCGTCTTCCACATACACAAACCTTGAATGTTCCAGATGCTTTGAGTCCCAATCATCCCAGTTTGGTACAGATGTTTCGAACGTGGCATTCCTAGTTTCAATACCCATGCTATAAATTTCGAGTACTCTAGGGGCATCGGTATCATTCATTTCTCTGATCACGAGAATGGTATTTAAAGAATAGACTGTGAGTTACTTTTTCCTAACACTTTTCCCTTCGATATAGATCTTAAAATCATCGGGTTTTGAAGGTGGAGCAAATTCAAACCGAACATTAACCGAATCCTTATCAATCATAATATATGAAAGGCGAAATCTGGGTGCATTCTGTATTGCTTCGCTTGTTAGCACTATTGAATTTTCTGTATAGGTTATTGAGTAGTTTATAACATGACCTTCATTATCAAAATAAATTGCTTTTGAGGCGTTCCCTGTATAATCGGGGTAGATGTACATTAAATCGTCATGAACGGAGGCTTTTTTATCGGGTGTTGCAGGAAACTCTGTGTGACCCTTGCGTACTAGTACATTTCCATCCAAATCGGTATTAAACGAGAAATATCCACCCCCTTTACCGGGTTGCCCGCTACCTTCGCCAACCCATTCGCCCATCAGAAAATTCCATTTTTCCCATTTACTGTTTGGCTGCTGAGCCCAACCTAATTGTACGAATAGAATAAGTGCTAAGGTTAGGGATAATCTTAATCTTTTCATCGTTTTATGTTTTAAAATGAACTTATTAAATAAATGTAGATACTAATTTTTAGTTCGGATTTTTTTCCAACTTGAAATCCTATGCCCGTTTATGCTGTAGTAAAGTATAAACAAGTAGCATGGAACCATAATCCAATATGCTAGTTGGTGCCCAATTGCATGAATCATCGATAGGCGACCCCAAAGAACCGTAAATACAGCACCTCCGGCAATACCCATAATCAGCAATGCCGACCCAATCTTGGTGTATTTACCAATGCCATGTATAGCTAAAGGCCATATTGCAGGCCACATAAGTGCGTTTGCTAAACCAAGCAGGGCAATAAACAATACCGATGTATAACTATTCGTGAAAATTGCGCAGAGACTAAAAATAATTCCAGCACCAGCAGAAATAGCTAAAGCACTAGATTGAGATATAAATTTAGGGATTGTTATAATTCCAATAATGTACCCAATTACCATAGCCGCTAACGTAAAGGATGTAAAATATCTTGCCTCCGAAAGTGCAATACCTTGCGATTGTCCGTACAAAGGAAGAGTATCTCCCGCTACCACCTCTACACCAACGTATAAGAAAATTGCAATAACACCTAGTACGAGGTTTGGGTACATGAATACACTTTTTCTATCCTCCGCAGGTATTTGATCATCATCACCATTTTGCTCCATCTCAATTTCTGGAAGAGGGGAAAATCTTATCATCAATGCTAGGCCTGTAAGGATAATTGCCATTATGATGTAAGGATTTATAACCCTTGCAGCAATCTCATCGAGCCGAATTGCCCTAGCGGCTGAATCTAATCCTTGGAGTTCCTTGGTAAGCGTATCAGCATCGGAAAGGATTATAGCACCCAGTATGATAGGGGCAAGCACACCGGCAACTTTATTGCAGATACCCATTATGCTAATCCTTTTTGCAGCACTTTCAATAGGCCCAATTATAGTGATATAAGGATTTGATGCTGTTTGAAGCAATGATAAACCTGTTCCTATTACAAATAGTCCTGCCAGGAACAATCCATAGGTCCGGGTATTTGCTGCTGGTATAAATATTAATGCCCCAACAGCCATTACTAATAAGCCCACCATCATACCTTTTTTGAAGCCTGTAAACTTTAATATCCATGATGATGGTATTGCCATTACAAAGTAGGAGATATAAAATGCGAATGCAACAAATGTAGATTGAAAGGTGTTGAGTTCGCAAGCAATTTTAAGGTAAGGAATTAGCGTACCGTTTAACCAAGTGGCAAACCCGAAGATAAAGAATAGCGCAGCAAGGATTGTAATAGGAACTATTGGTGTTTTGAATTTTTGAGTCATAAAAGCTTTTTTAAGGATATTTGAATTGCGATAAAAGTAATTGAAAGGAAATAATTATGCAATGATGATTTTATACCTTGACATGATCTTTTAATACAAACGAAAATTGATCGACGGCTCTTTGAGTCGCTAGAATTCCCTCAAGATGATCGTACTCGTGCTGGATGAGTTCTGATAGATCATCGCTAAAGGTTAACTCTCGATCTTTCCAGTTAATATCCTTAAATCTCAACCTACAGTTTTTATATCGTTTTACCCTTACTAAGAGACTTGGAAAGCTCATACAGTCATCCCAAACTTCAAACATTTCGGAGTTATATATTTCGAGAATGGGGTTAATAAAAACAATAGGTTTATCGATATACATATAAATAAGTCGCTTCATGATGCCAATTTGGGGAGCAGCAATTGCTCTACCGCAATTATATTGCTTTCTAAAATCTATTAGCGTATCGTGCAAATCGGCAACTATTAATTTTACATGTTTGAGTTCATAAGTTGAAATCTCTTCGGATTTTTCATAGAGCATTGGATTTCCAAGGGGTAGAATCTTTTTTACAGCCATTTGTTTTAATATATTTTGATTAGCTCAATTATCATAAGTTGGTTAATATTAACCTTTAACCATTTTTTTTACGGCATATTTATTTTCATTAGAAACTTTTACTATGTAAGTTCCTTTGGGCAGTTCCGATGTATCTATTTCGAAAAATTGGCTATCGAATGATAGGTTATAAATCACTTTGCCGCTTATATCTGTTATGGTAACTTTTACTTTTTGATAGTCCTGAAGAATACTGAATTGAATCTTATTGGAAAATGGGTTTTGGCTCAAGTTAACCCACGAATCTGCTTCATTTGATTCAATAGAACCTATTTTACATAGCAGCCAATTCATGGGATCAACTTGTAGCGATTGAATCTTTGGCGTATCAAAGGTGAAAATTTGTGGGTTTTCAGTAATGAAAATCCTTTGCTTTGATGTTGTTTGATCGTAAAATCTAAGAACCAAATCCATTGAAGTTTTAAATAGAGGAGTTGATGAGCTTGAAGGGGTTTGCGAAATGGCAACCCAGCTCTGATTTCCTGTGTAACCATATTTGATTGTGAATTCGGGGAAACCATAACCATAATACCACTGGTTGAAAAACCATGTGTAATCCTTACCTGTTACCTCGTTCACTATAGTTTTAAAATCTCCACCCGAAGCGGTTGAATGACCATAACGGGTAAGAAATTGTTTAAGTATAGAATAAAATATCAAATCATTATTTATCTCATATCTAAGCATATGGATAATACATGCACCTTTCTTGTAGGTAAGTTCGGTACTGAAAATCCTATTCTCATCAGTAGATTCAGCAATTCCAAGGTAAACGCTACCATTTGGTTTTAGCTTTGCCCTATATTGAGCATTTTCCATCCATAAATCTGCATTTGTTTGGCTGCTAAGATTTTGTAGGTTGATATACTCAGCATAGGAAGCAAACCCTTCGTTAATCCATATATCCTGCCATGTTTTACAGGTAACATAATCGCCAAACCACATATGGGCGAGCTCGTGTGCAATTAGTCCATTTGAGAAAGAGCCAACCGTTGTCATTGTTTGATGCTCCATACCCCCGCTGAAAGGAGCCATTACATGTCCATACTTCTCATTTGAGAATGGGTACATCCCAAACAGGTTTGAGTACAATTCAATTATTGCCGCTGTACCGTCAATTGCACTTTTGTACGTATCCAAACAGCTGCTAACATTGTAAACAAAGTTTTGAATTAGTAGAGGTTTATTAAGACCAGTGGGGTTTGCATAAGTATCGTATTCAATATAATCCGATATTGTTACAGAAATAAGGTAGTAGTCAATTGGGTAACGGCATTGCCATTCAAACCTTTTCTTGCCACCACCAACATCAACAACATGCTTTAGTAGTCCATTTGATGCAACTTTAAGGTTTGAAGGAACGGTAACGTAAATATCCGCACTATCTGCCTTATCGGTTAACGATTGTTTAACAGGAAACCATTCGTATGCATGGAATGATTCGGATAGTGTCCATGTTACAGGCATATTCCAGTTTGATGCGACCGTATTTGACCATCCTGCTCCAACGGGTATTCCCGAGTATTCCACTTCAACGGTAAACGTATTTCCAACAGGAATTGGCGTTGGACAGGTGAAGGAAATCTCATTGTTTACATGGGAAAAGGTTACTAATTGTCCATCAATTTTTACCTGAGAAACTGTAAGTTCGTTTATTAGTTGGATTACGAACTCTGTTAAAGGGGCATTCTCTGCTTTTGCTTTGATTATAACTTTTCCCGAGGAAATGGTACTGGTTAAGTTAGATGCTTCAATATTTAACCCATAGTATACAACATTATAGCCATCCATTTTGGGGTTATAAGTTGCTGTACCTGATTTTGATTTACTTTGATACTTACCTGTTTCAAAAGTTTCATTTACTTGGCTATATGTAAACAGTGTACAAAAGATAAGAGATATAAGGATAATATTTATTCTCATTTTCTGTTATTTTATAGCTAATTTAGAAAGAATATGAACCTTAAAGATAAATATAATTACACATCAATTAAAAAAATGATTCATATCACCATTGCGATATTTTTGTAATTCCGATATCAACTTTCTGTTCAAGAATTCTTTACTTGCAATAATATGGCATTAATTGAATTTTTGCTGTATTTAGGTGTTTTTTGTTCAATACCATAATCATACATCCTAATATCAATATAAATTACTCAGTATGCATGTAAAAGGGACAGCCGTCAAATCTATTCAAGAGTTTGTTCAAACTCAGCACAGCAGTAAGTATGCTGAATGGCTAAAAGCGATGCCAGAAGCATCAAGAGTTATAATGTCCAAACCAGTATATGTTTCCGATTGGTATTCAGCCAAAGACGCAGCAATTGAGCCAACAATTGCAATTGGTAAAGTTATTTTTGGTGGGGATGCTGTTAAAGCTGGTTGGGAAACAGGTAGGTATAGCTCAGAATCGGCGCTGAAAGGGGTATATAAAATATTTGTTAAGATGGCAACGCCACAGTTTATTATTGCTCGTGCAGGTCAAATATTACCCTCATATTATGATCCCGCCATTCTATCCATTAAAGAAACGGGGGCTAAGCATGTGATTCTGATTGTAACAAAATTGCCTGTTAACCATGAAGTGCTAGAAGCAAGAATTTCTGGTTGGGTTCAGAGAGCACTAGAGGTTACTGGTTGTAAAAATGTAAATATTTCACCTACAAAATCTATGGTGAAGGGTGATCCAATAACTGAGCTGATGATAACTTGGAATTAATCTATTTACTTTTTAATTATAAAGCAGATGTGTAAGTATCTGCTTTTTTTATTTATTAATTGTTACTTTCGTAATCTTATAAAGACTAGTTTTATAACGTATTTTATTCGAGTTCATTAAATTACATTACTATGACTACAAGTATAAAGAAAAGTAAAGGAGTTATAGCCATACTAACAGGTGGTGGCGATGTGCCTGGCTTAAATCCGGCAATTAGAGCAATAACCATTAGAGCATTGCGCGAGGGTTATGAAGTTATAGGGATAAAAAGGGGTTGGGCTGGAATGATTGAGGTTATTAGGGATAAAAAGGTTGATAACAACAATTGTTTTGAGGAGTTAACCGAGGAGAGAGTAAATAAAGCATTTCGAACAGGTGGAACATTTCTTCACACATCACGGACTAACCCAAGTAAGGTTCTAAAATCATCGGTACCTGATCATCTTCAGGATCATTACAATAAAGATATTAACGATCTTACCCCAGAGGTTCTTAAAAACCTTAGTTTTATGGGTGTAGATTATCTAATTCCAATTGGGGGTGATGATACCCTTAGCTATGGAGTTAGGCTATACAAAGAAGGAGTAAAGGTAATAGCTATTCCAAAAACAATGGATAACGATGTACCCGGAACCGACTACTGTATTGGATTTAGTACCTGTGTTACAAGAACAATATCGCTAACAGATATTCTTCGCACCTCCGCTGGTTCGCACGAGCGAATTCTTGTTATGGAGGTATTTGGTCGTTATGCTGGTTTTACTGCTATGATACCTACAATGGCTGGAATTGCTAACAGGTGCGTTATCCCTGAGCATAAGTTTAATATTGATAGGCTAACAGAGCTGCTAATGGAGGATAGAGCAAAGAATCCAAGCAAATACTCCACCGTGCTAGTATCTGAAGGTGCAATGTTTGAGGGGATGGGAGCAATGTCTTTCCAAGGAACTGAGAAGGATGCCTTTGGTCATGCAAAATTGGGTGGGATAGGAGAGATGGTATCAAAGCAAATAAAGGAGCTTACATCGAAGTACAACAAAGGTAAAACAGTTAATATTATAAATCAGAACTTAGGTTACCTTGTACGTGGGGGCGAACCGGATGCTATTGATTCCATTGTTCCAATGGCTTTTGGGAATTTAGCACTTGATTTAATCCTTAAAGGTATTCATGGACGTTTGGTTGTTCTTAAAAATGGGCGTTATGATACCGTTCCAATTGATGTAGTAATAAGCCAGAAAAAGATTGTAAATATCCAACGTTACTACAATACCGATAGGCTAAGACCTTACTACAAGAGTTTTGAAATGCTGCCTTTGTTTATTATGACTAGCGATTAGATGAATTAATAGGATAATTAATTAGGAAAGCCCTTGCTGCAAACCAAATTTTGCAGCAAGGGCTTAATATTTTGTGACGGAGATTGAATAACTATAAATTTACAGAAAATGCAAGGATTCCCAGAGCAACCAGAACAGCACCAGTAATAATTTTTTCGTGATGCTCAAGGGTATGCGACCTTAGCCGTTGAGTCCCCTTAAGGCCTGCATATACGAGCAAAAGCATAAGTACTACTGTTGTAAGAGTGTACACAACCGAAACAATAAAAATACCTTTCCATCCAATCATTCCGGCTCTAAAGTAGTAAGCCTCTATTTCAACGCAGGGCGTTAGGAACATGGCTATGCTTAAGCTAACTAGTATGCTGATTTTTGATTTGGAGCTATTCCGATTACTTGTATTTTCAAAACTTGCATGATGATGGTGTTCATGGTTTTTTAAATCCAAAATTATATATATTACACCAATCGCTATCAAAATGGAAGGTGCAATATAATGCATAACCAAGCTATAGCTATTTGAAAGTTTAATACCAATAAGCCCTACAACTATCCCAATCAGTATTGTGCTTAAAGTGTGAGCAAAACCTGTGATTATAGTTGCCGATAGGGTTTCTTTCAGTGTCCATTTTTCTGTTTTGCCTATAGCAACCAATGGTATCCAATGATTTGGAATGGATGCATGTATTATGCTTAAAATTAGACAGCCAATGAATATTTGCCACATACTATTTAGGTTTTAATGAAACATTTTGTTTTTGCCAGAATTCTTGCCCATTTCAGAATTAATATGGTACTAAGTTTGGCATTCTTTTATATGCTATTAATTATTTTAATGGTTTTTCAATTAAGAAATAAGCACCCAAATTTATATTTCCTTCATCAATAAGAACGAAATCGCTTTGTTGAAATAATTTTTTCCAGTCGTTACGAGTGGCAAATACAAAGCTAAGAACATTGGCTATGGCAAAGGACGAATAGCCTCTAACCATTATTATTAGTAGGAATCTTCCACCAGGTTTTAAAACACGCCACATTTCCTTCAAAGCTAATAATTTATTTTCGCCCAAATGGTCGAACATGTAAGCACTCACTGCTGCCTCAAAATTATTGTCGTTAAAAGGCATTGAGGTAATATCGCCCTGTTCAATTTTTACACGCGATGATATCCCTGCCAGCTCTATATTGTGTTTAAATAATGCTTTACCGCCGTCATCAATATAATTTGCATCAAAACGGTCAAAAGCAATAATGTTTATATCCGATGCTGTTTTAGAAATAGAAATGGTGGTTCGTCCTGCACCGCAACCCGCATCTAGAACATTTTCTTTCCCTGCCTTAAAAAGATCAACATAGGGTAATATTATATCATTTGTGCTATTCGATGCTTTTGCAATAATATTCCCGATAAAAAGGTTAACCGCTAATAGCAGGAGCAGTGTAAATGCAATTATCTGCAAGATAGGACTCCCAGCCAAACCATAATATGAATAAAAAGCCAACAGGGCAACAAGCAAAGAGGCAATCCCAAAACCTTTATTCCACTTGGATGACCAACCAAAATCGAAATTTTCTGCAGATTTTTTTCTCCTAAACTTTTTTAGAATTTTTTCGGGCAACAGCAACCATCCTCCAAATATGGTTACAAGTAAAATCAGCGTATGGCTTGCTACCAGCCCAATAAGAATGGAGGGAAAGATCTTTTCTTTAGGTAGCCAATTGATAAAAATTATTGTAAGTATGGATGCTGATATAATTACAATCCATGAATGTGAATGGTTCGAAAACCATGTTCCGTTTTTTGTTTTCATTTTTATAGTTTTTATGACTACAAAAATGAGAAGTATTAAACCCTTTGAGTTTGCAAATCTTGGTGAGGTATTTGCAAATCTTGCTATTTTAACGTGAGTTCGATGTAAGCATAACACATTGATCCTAAGTATAGTGTTAGATTGTTGCTTTGTCATGCTGAACGAAGTGAAGCATCTGGCCTTTAAATAATTAGATCCTTCACTTTGTTCAGAACCGAGCTTGCGAACCGAACGTAGTGAGCTCAGCGAAGCTAGTTCGGCGCAGCCAATGACACCTTACATCGAGCTGACGCTATTTTATTTTTACAGGAATTAAAAGATTACGTAAGATTTTCTCATAAGGTTTGTCAACGGGACTTTCTGAAAGCTGTTCATAGCAAATCATTTCCGAGATTGAATATCCCATTGAATCGATATAATTATGATTTAATGCAACGAGGGAGCCCAACGTTTCATTTATATCCCCAATTATTTCGTAATTTATATACTGGCCTTTGTTAAATGTTATAATGCTTATCCCATTGCTTGGCTGGATATCCGAACCTATTTCTATTCCGCAGAGGAAGCGGCATTTGTCGGAGGGGGTGATAAATGGGAAATCGAGCCAAATTCCGAAGTATTTTGTGGAGGTTGTAACTAACTCTCGAGGAACAGCCCATTGAAGAAGGCTTTTAAACGCAAACGATATATTTTCCTTATGACTTAGGGTTGTTTGAATACACGCAATTTTAAAGGGGTACATTGTACTAACAGCGGGAGGAGAGTATATTTTAATAGTCTCTATTTTTTCTTGAATATCTGTAATTGGAGTAATCCATGGTGTTTCTTCCCAATGGGTAAATTTATTTCTCTTTACACTTACCTCCTGTAATTTGTCCGATGGGAGTTCCCTGAATTTTTCGGCAGAAATACCGTAATAGTTCTTAAAAGCCCTGCTAAATATTGAATTAGATGAAAAACCACATCCCGATGCTATTTCATTGATTGCCAAATTTGGGAATATCTTTATAAAATGCGCTGCTCTCTCAAGCCGAAGCCTTATTACATACTGTTTGGGTGTTTCCTTTAGAGCTTCCGAAAATATTTTCTGAAAATGGAAAGGTGAATAGTTGGCAATCCGCGCTATAGTTTCTAGCGAAACATCACCCGCCAGATTTTGATTAATATAGTGCTGTACCTTCATTACCACCTGTTGGTATTCCGGTTTTATATGATGATTGTGTATATGCATATTTTTTCTTGTTGTGAACAAAGATAGCAAAGTTTAAAAATGTAAAATAGTATTAGTAAAAGCGCATCGGGGTTTAGCTCATAACAGAGTTATATAAAAATATTTAATAGATATTATAAAATATATCGCAAATTGCGATATTGCTACGCAACTCAGGGTTCACGCAAAGAACGCCAAGTTTTTCGCAAAGATTCAAAGAATATAACTCATTAAATTGGCACTTTGCGATCTTAGCGTCTTCTCTTTGTGGGCTTTGCGTGAAACTTTTTCGAGTTTTTTAGACAACCTCCTATGTAATCATATTTAATAGGTATTACAAAATATATCGCAATTTGCGATATTGCTGCAAGGGTGTGCCTTTGGAGTATCAGGCACAGTTTGAAAGAATAAATTCTGTTTAGGGAGAGGATAGATTGGACGGGAAATTAAAACCTTGACAGAGTTATAATATTATATCTAAGCCCAAGATTTCAAAGATTTAACCCAACAGACAAAACGCAAAAACAAAATACTAAGCAGTTTGTAATGGTGAAGTATTAAAAGTTTTGCTTAATAAGCGGACTGGGAAATGTGCTTTAGTGTAGGTTATTGTATTACCCTTCCCATATTACGCTTAATACAAATTTATTTTTGTCAGAGTAAATACAATATTCGTTAAAATGCCTACCATAATCTTCTTCTTTATAAAGTTTAAACCAATCCTCAGCATAAACTAAATCTGCCTCACCTTCACATTTTTCACCATTTTCATAAAAAAAGCGACCCGCTGATGTGTTTTTTGGTACTTTAAAATCGGGTAAAGCATCAATATATTTAAATGGAAAATCTGCACTGTATTTAAACCATTTAATTTTTTTGTCAACTGAACAAATTATCATAATTGGATGATTTCCAATTGAAGCAAACTTTATCAAAGTAGCAGTGATACTTGTCTGGTATTTTGCTGCAATTTCTTCAATTATAGTAAATGAAAACTTTCTACGATATACATCTTTCAACAAACGTGATTTAGGAATTAATAAACTGGATGCAAAAAAATCGGCTTCCAACTCAACTTCGTTATCTGATGAAAAGTTCGTAAAAGAAGGGTGAGAAGGTGATAATCCTAACCTTAGTGCATTACGGTGTTCATCAATTAGATAATGTCCTAATTCGTGAGCTAATGTGAAACGTAATCTTGGTTCATAGATATGTTTAACCTTGTTACTGTTCAAATAGATGTGAAATTTACCTGTTTTATGTTCTAATAAGCCATCAAATGAATTTCCATAATCGTTAAAAGATGTAGATATACCGTAAATCTTTGCTAATCTATGCGGACAAACGAATGTGTCTTGAAAATACTCGTCTGCCACAAATTCGGCTAATTCAGAAAGTTCCTTTTTACGAAACTCAGTTATGTCATATTTATTTTTCACCATTTTCCGACTTGTCTCTATCTGATTTCATTTTATTAATAATAACATCCGAGATTTCACCTCCATTTCTAGCTGCTCTAGCTAGATTATCCATAGATTTATTAAAGTCAATAGTGTTTTTGAAATTTGGTAGATGACTTTTAGATTTCGAGAGTAAATCAATTGGATTGCAATATATTTCAGGTATTTCTTCCATTTTATTATTTTCTTCAAATGAATCTACTTCATCTTCTGTTGATGGAAAAAGATAACCAAGAGATTTTAATGACTTTTCAAAAGAATCTTCAAAATCATTACCGGAAATATTTTTTTTATCTGACATGGTTATTTGTTTTTTTGTGTTTTAATAAAAATTTCAAGTTTTTCAAGCGACCTCTTCTTAATTTGCCTCATGTTATCAGGTAAGACACCCCACATATCAGCAAGATTTTGAATTTCACTGCTTGGAAGTTTCTTCTTGCCATCTTCATACATAAGATATGTAACAAGTATGTTTCTGTCTCTTTCATTTAAAGTTCGCAGGGCTTTTCCTGCAAGCAAAATGTCATCAGATTCAATTTTATCTGCTTCAATATCTGTTATTTCAATAAAACTCAAATCATCCTTGAATTCAATTTTTTCTTTATCTTTTTTATACTGCCTTAATAATTGAAGCATTTCATTTTTAGCAATTTGGCTAATCCAAGATTTCATTCTTTTTTCCTGCCGTTCAATAGGGATACCATCAATTATCATAAATGTATCAGCCTTTTCGAAAATTGTTACAAAAGTGTTCCCAAATACAGTTTCAATTAATTCATCGCCATACATCTCCCATGATTTACATGCTTTCTTAATAACTGTATATAAGAAACTCTTATAACGATTGTAAAACTCTGTAAATGCTTTTTCAGCATTTTGCCTATCGTCTTCTTTCATTGCCATTGAAAGAAAAAGTTCAGCTAAAGCTTCATTTGTTAAAGGTTTTAATGTTAATGTTTTAGTCATAATTCAATTTACAATATTAAGTATGTGATTCCGTGACAACAAATATCGAATAGTCTTGTCACGGATTTTCATACATATGTTTGAATTTAAAAATTTTACAATATGTCGTATCAACAAAAGAAAGACGAAGTTTGGGATAAAGACCAAACAGTGAGAGGGAAAGACCCTGATTTGAACAGAAAGGATAAACTTGGGAATTTAATATACAAACCATCTTATGGAAAGAATTCCCCAATGGGGTGGGAAATAGACCATAGTATTCCACAGTCGAAAGGCGGAACTGACCACCTGAACAATTTGCAACCTTTAAATACAATTGCAAATCGTCAAAAGAGTAACAACAAAATTTAGGGTAAGCTTTCAGTCCTTTAAGTTGAAAGCATAGTTTTAATTTTAAAATTTCGAGCTTATGAGTAAAACTTCTACTCGTGTTAGAGATGCAGGAAGCGGAAAATTTGTCCCTGCTGAAGAAGCTGCTAAAAGACCGAAGACGACTATAACTGAAAAGGTTAAAGTTGGACCGGTTAAAAAACGCAGTTAGTGGTATTTTAGTTTTTATAAACTTTTTAAACTTTAAATTAATGTATACAACAGGTGAAAAACCCGGAAAGGGTTCGTACAAATGTGTAAAGTGTGGTGAAATAGTTAGATTGAATGATAATTCTGATGTTTTACCTCCTTGTCCAAAATGCCACAATACAAAGTGGAATAAAATTGGATAAAAAGGTGGGCTGTTTCTCAATTGGAACAGTCCACTTTTACTTTTATTGTATTCTTGTATATTTTTATTGTTATACATTATTCTTTAACATTTGTTGAAATTGTAAAAATTAATGATGGTTTAGCTTTGAAAATAACTCTTTTGCAAACTGAGATTTCGTGAAGGCTGTTCATTAAAATTTTTCAGATCTAAATAAATCCAATTATCCATTTAGTCTTGCTGTTAGTCTTGCTGTTAACTTACAAACATATATGCCAACTTCTTTTACTCATACCTAAAATAATACACTATCTTAAATCTGTTTAAAATATCAAACAAGTACGCAACTTAATTCATTTTAATGGATTTAATCTCACCCACGTTCAAATTTCCATCCCAAAGATAAAACAATATTCCTTTTTCCAAAGCTAGCTTTATACAATATATTTCTGGGTATAGGGATTCTAACTTATTCTTGTATTTTTGCTTTATGAAGATTCTGGGTAATATTATTTGGTTGCTATTCGGTGGAATATTTATTTTCATTGAATACTTGGTTGGCGGGCTGGTGCTCTGCATAACCATTATTGGTATTCCTTTTGGTTTGCAGGTGTTTAAACTTGCATTCGTTGCGCTTTGGCCTTTTGGAAGGAATATAGAAAGCAACCCTAATTCAAACGGCTGCCTGAATGTTTTAATGAATATCATCTGGTTAATCTTTGGTGGTATTTGGATTGCACTAAGCCATGTTATTATTGGACTTTTACTGGCAATCACCATTATTGGAATTCCGTTCGCCATTCAGCATTTTAAGCTTGCGGCTGTTGCCTTGTCACCATTCGGGAAGGTAATTCGGTAGATCTATTAGCGGTTTAGACTGTTAGGCTGTTAGGTGATTAGGCTGTTAGGGAATTAGCGGTTTAGACTGTTAGGAATTTAGGAGTGATAGAAAGTACTTCACAAGATTTCACGCCTGTGGAGCTATGAAAGAAATAAAATGCGAACCCTTAATTTGAATACGTGAATCGTCAACTTCCCACTTTCCACTTTCCCCTTTTTACTTTTTACTTTTTACTTTCTACTTTCCACTTTCCACTTTCCACTTTCCCTAAACC
>JACABB010000020.1:1636-63759 GCA_013376985.1 Bacteroidales bacterium | reverse complement strand
ACCTAACAACCTAAACCGCTAAACGCCTAACAATCTAACCCCCTAATCCCCTAAACTTCTATTCGTCACTTTTTTTTAATTCTTATTCTTATAAATTTGCATAAAATAGTAAAAAACCGATATCAACAAAAATTATAACCTATGAAGCACTTTATTAATCTACTAACAATTCCAATCCTGTTAAGCATGGTACAATGTAAGCAGCCGGAGCAAAAGATTGAAAGTTCAACCATCCGTGAGCAAACCATTCATGTGGTTAAACAGCAAATTATCGATAAATACGGCGAAACCTATGCTTTTAGGGCAGAACGTGGAGTAAAACAGGTTGCTGACCTTTGGCGTAAATCGGATGGAAATATGGCAGAGTTTGAAAAATTCTGTATAAACAGTTTTGTTGCAAATGATGCCGAGTTGGAGCAACTTTTCAATAAGCTATCCAACGGATTAGAGGTGCTTAATGGGAGTTTTATTAAGATAAAAAAGGATCTTCGCAAGCCAGTTGACCTTGATTTAGGGCCAATTACCAATGTAGATGAGATATTTGCTGGTTTTGATGCTAGCGCACACTTAACTGAAGATTTGCTGGCAAATAAAGTTGCATTTATTATAGCTCTTAACTTCCCACAATACTCTTTAAAAGAGAAAACTGAGCTAAGTAGCAAATGGTCACGTAGGGATTGGGCATATGCTCGTATGGGCGATGCTTTCACCTCCAGAGTTCCAGCAGAACTGATCCAAGCCAACAGCGTAGCCAGCTCCAATGCCGATGGATATATCAGCGAATACAACATTAAGCTAGGATATTTAGTAAACGATAAGAACGAAAAACTCTTCCCCGAAGATTTATCATTAATTACCCATTGGGGAATTCGTGATGAATTAAAGTCTCAGTATGCCAATAAAGAGGGTGGACTTGAGCGTCAAAAGATGATTTATCAGGTAATGAAACGAATCATCGACCAATCAATCCCATCGGAGGTAATCAATAGCAAGCAATATCTATGGAATCCTTACTCAAACGTAATTACAAAGGATGGTCAACCAGTAGTTGCCATTGCTGAACCCGATACACGCTATCAGCATATCATCAACCTATTTAAATCGCTCCAAGCACAGGATAAGTACTACCCAACAATGCCTACCTACATTCAACGTCAATTTGAAGCATCCCTAGAGATTCCTGTTGATGATGTTGAGAAACTTTTTACTGAACTACTCTCCTCAAAGGAGGTGCGTGATCTTGGTAAGCTAATTAGCAAAAGGCTTGGTCGTAACCTTGAACCATTCGATATCTGGTACGATGGGTTTAAGGCTCGTAGCGGAATTCCTGCCGAAAAGTTGGATGAGGTTGTTGGTAAAAGATTCACGAGCGCACAAGCATTTCAGAATGAGATTCCTAACTTCCTAACCACGCTTGGCTGGAGTAAGGAGAAGGCCAAATTCTTTGCCGATAGAATTAGAATTGAAGGTGCACGTGGCTCCGGTCATGCTTGGGGAGCCGAGATGCGTAACGGTGATGTTGCGCTTCTTCGTGCCCGTATCAAAAGCAGCGGCATGGACTACAAAGGCTTTAATATTGCATCGCATGAGTTTGGTCATAATGTAGAACAAACCATCACGCTGCAAGATGTTGATTACTATATGATGCACGGTGTTCCAAATACCGCTTTTACTGAAGCGTTGGCGTTTGTTTTCCAAAAACGTGACCTTGAACTTCTAGGAATGAAAGAATCGAATCCTGCTAAGGAACAGCTAATGGCTCTCGATAACCTATGGGCTTGCTACGAGATTATGGGAGTATCGCTTGTTGATATCAACCTATGGAAATGGCTCTACAGCAATCCAAATGCCGATGCAGTTCAAGTTAAAGCAGCTACAATATCTATTGCAAAGGATATTTGGAATAAGTACTATGCAGATCTATTTGGCACAAAGGATGAGACTATCCTTGCCATTTACTCGCACATGGTTGATAGCCCACTTTATCTTTCGGCTTACCCGATTGGGCATCTTATCGATTTTCAGCTTGAGAAACAGCTAGCAGGAAAATCATTCTCAGGAGAGGTACAGCGTATCTATGAGCAGGGTAAGTTAATTCCACAGGTTTGGATGAAGGGTGCTACAGGTGAACCATTATCGAATAAACCAATATTGGAGGCATCTGCAAAGGCAATTGAAATGCTTTCCAAGTAGATGTGATTACGAATAGTTAAAAGCTGCCTCTATTACATTTAGGCAGCTTTTTCTTTTTCAATACTCTATAAAACCTATCTTTACCGTATATTTTTTTCTAATCAACGTAAGTTCAATGTAAGGTGTCATCCTGAGTGAAGCGAAGGATCTAATTATCTAAAGACGAGATACTTCACTTCGTTCAGCATGACAAAGTAACAATCAACCCTAAACTTAGGATCAATATGTTATGCTTATATCGAACTCATGTTAATCACTCAAATTTATGATGAAGCTAAATAAACTCGCTGTTGATAGGCAAACACTTACTGAATTGGAGATTTTTCGTGATGATACTTCGGGCATGAATATATTTGATCTTCTGGATAGAACTGTAACAAGTGGCGGGAGAGATAACCTTAAGATTCAATTCCAAAATCCTTTTATCGCTGCAACCGAAATCATTGCAATGCAGAATGCACTTAAAGCAATTTGCAAGGATATTGAAAAGTGGCAAATTCCTTTCACAAGGAAACTTATGGACATGGTTGAGATTTACTACTTCGCAAAATGTGATACAGCTGTTAGCCAAAATTCCGTAGGTCGATTTATCGAGAGTCTATTTTATAGAATCAAACAGAAGGATTATAAGGATACCGCTATCCAAGGGACAAAAAACACACTCGTCTTTTTAATTGAGATGAGTAAGTACATTAACCGATTCGATCAATCACAGCAACCCACACTTCTTCAAGAGATTTTAACAACGGTTAAGGAGATAATGAACGATAAGGATATTCAATCAGCAAGTGTGGTTGAAAATATCCAATCACTTGGATTTAATGATTTAATAACAATCGACCAATGGTTTCGCTCTACCCACAAAAACAAAATAAGCACACTTATTGATATTGCCTATAGGCTTGATGTTTACACATCAATGGCTAAAGTTGTAAACGAATTACATCTTACTTTCCCTGAAATTATTGATTCTGAAAGCCCAGCTTTGGAGATAGAAGGACTTTACCATCTTTTCCTTAAAAAACCTATTTCCAATGATTTATCTTTCGATACAGGCAAACACTTTCTATTCCTCACCGGCCCTAATATGGCAGGAAAAACAACTTTCCTGAAATCGTATGGAATTGCCATTTACCTCGCACAGCTAGGAATGGGTGTACCTGCCAAGCGAATGAAAATATCCCCATTTAATGCTCTTTTCAGCAGCTTAAATACAACGGATAACCTTAGCATTGGCTACAGCTATTTTTATAGTGAGGTAATGAGGGTTCGAAAAGCAGCAGAAACACTCCAAAAGGAGAAAAAGGTTTTTATGATTTTTGATGAGCTCTTTAAAGGAACAAATATAAAAGATGCTTTCGATGGTTCGATGCTTGTAATAAATGGGCTACTGAAATGGAATTCAGGCATGTTTGTTCTTGCATCGCATTTAACCGAGCTATCAAAGAAGATAGATGATAAACCATCGGTTTTTTTCAGATATTTTGACTCCTCTGTTGATAATGGGAAGCCTGTTTTTAGCTATAAGATTCGCGAAGGTAAGTCCGATGAACGCTTGGGTTTGATTATCTTGCAAAACGAAAAAATTGAGGAACTTCTAACCCCGTAATATCGAATGAATATCTGTTTTATCCTCGTTGAACCAGCTGTTCCTGAAAATGTTGGTGCAGCAGCCCGAGCAATTAAAACCATGGGATTTACCGAATTACGATTAGTAAATCCGTGCGATTATCTGAGTACAAAGGCTAAGATGCTTGCCCATGCATCCAATGATATTCTTGAAAATGCCAAGGTTTTTTCTACTCTCGCAGATGCTGTAGCCGATTTAGATTTTACTATTGCCACCTCGGCAAAGCAACGCTGGGTTAAGGTTGATATTATTCCAAGCGATAAGCTTGTTAAGTTCCTTGGTGAGAAGGGGGATACAATTTCGAATATAGGAATAGTTTTTGGCAGGGAAGAATCGGGTTTAAGCAATGAGGAGATTAACTTATGCAATCGTGTTTCTACAATTCCACTTGCATCCCCTTATCCTTCTATCAATCTTGCACAAACAGTTATGATTTATGCCTATACACTATCATCCATAAGTCAGCAGGTAGATAATGGCCTTGAAGAGGAAATCAACCCAGAGAGTTTTAGGATGCTCCAGCAAAGGGTTAAGGAGCTTCTAACTATTGCAAATATTACCCCCGATATGCTTATCTACGGTAGAATTCACGAGCGAATAACAGCCCTTAACGCCAGTGATATCCGTTTGCTCCATTCAATAACCAGTAAATTGCTGGATTCAATTAAAGGGTGATTGGTTGGTGTTTAGTATTTGGTGTTTAGTTTCGAGTAAAAAAATCTAGGACTAATGGGGAAGTAATATAGAGAATGTTTCTATTTCATTCTAGTCATTGGGTTCATTCTGATATTTTACGAAACCAAAAACCTCAATACTTTCTTCTGTAATTCTAAAAACAATAGTGTAACCTTTATAAATCAAGTCTCTAATGGTTTCGTCTTCGAAGTAAATTGATTTCCTATATCTGAAAGGATTCTTAGGTATTTCTTTTATTCTCTTTAATAAATCAGATGTGAACTTTCGTGCTCTTACTGGACTGTCAAGTGAAATATACTCTATTTGACTTTCGAGTCGATGAAGAAATGTATCCTTAAATATTACCTTCATGTTTCTTGATGATTTTCTCAAGTTGCTTTTCCGCCTCATCAACTTCTACAAACTTGGCCTTACCATTAATTATTTCATTCAATTCATTGGCTAAATACTTTTGATTCTTTGTAAAATCAGAAGTCTCATTGATTATTTCAATTTCATCCTTGTTGAATTTACTTAGAAGTAATATTAACTTGTCGTAAACCCCATCATTCACTCTTAACTTCACGGTGTGCATATGATACTTCTTTTTTTACAAATATACGAAAAAAAGGATTTCGTGTTTTAATTTCAGATAAAGACAGAGGACATGATTAAGATCCGAATTTGGATTACTAATTATCAATGGTTAGATTTTCTGATTCTTTGAATACCTCAGAAATTTGATTCTAAATCATTTAACATTTATTAAAATAAACTATGGAAACATTTTACATAAAATTTGTTTCCTAAGTTTTTTCGTTATAGTTTTGCCGCATGAACGAAGAGCAAAAAAAGATATTATTTAAGGTCGGTGAACTATATAATAAGTATGGTATTAAGAGTATTACCATGGATGATGTTGCCCGGGAATTAGGCATTTCCAAGAAAACTCTTTACCAGTTTGTTTCGGATAAGGACGATTTGGTTGGTAAATTTATTGAGAACGAAATTGAACAAAGACAGGAAGCAATTTGTAAGTGCTTTGGAGAAGGATTTAATGCTATTGAGGAGCTATTTGAGATTTCGCTCTTTATGAATAAAATTATTAGAAATCAGAATCCAACAACCGAATATGATTTGAAAAAGTATTACCCACACCACTTTCAAAAGATAGTAAAAGCCCGAAGGGAGAAGATGTACAATTATATTCTTCTGAACCTGCGAAAAGGTAAGGAGGAGGGGTTGTACCGTACAGAGTTGAACGAAGAGGTAATAGCTAAATTACACCTTTCCCGTACAGAGAATGTGCAATCTACCGAAATATTTACAATTGAAGAGTTTACTTCAATTAAACTATTCTTGGAATTGTTAATCTACCATATTCGTGGTATTTCAACAGAAAAAGGAATAAATGTTTTAGAAAAAAAGATAAAAGAATTAGAACCAGTAACATTAAATAACTAAAGTATGAGTTTGATGCGTAAGTGTCTTTTAACGTTTATTATTCTAGGATTAATTTACGAAGGGTTTGGTCAGGAAAAGAGTGGAACGGTGGTAAAAAGTCAGTTTACTCTTGAGGAGGCAGTTCAATATGCTATTCAAAATGGTTATGATGTAAAATCAAAAGGTATAGATTTAGAGGTTGCTAAAAAGAAAATTTGGGAGGTAACGGCACAGGGTTTACCACAGGTAAGCGGTACAGTGGCTTATCAACATGTTTTTGAAGTACCTGTGCTGAGTTTTGGTTATGCTTTTGATCCCAATTCACTACCTACAGGCGTAAATCTTACTAAGCAGGATATTCTTAATGCATACAAGCCAGCAGCACCTATCTCTTTGGGGGTTGCCAATAATACGACTTGGGATGTAACAGTATCTCAATTAATCTTTAGTGGAGAGTATATTGTTGGTCTGCGTGCATCCAAAGTTTTTCGCGAAATGTCCGAGCAAAATCTCTCAAAGTCATTGGAAGATATTAAAGAATCAGTATCAACCTCTTACTATCTGGCAATGGTAATGGACGAGAATGTTCGTATTTTAAAAGAAACACAACAGATTACCGATTCTAACCTAAAGGATCTAATTGCAATGGGCGATCAAGGGCTTATTGAGCAAACCGGTGTAGATCAGGTTAGAATCATCAAATCTACGATTGATAATGCGGTAAGTTCATTGGAAAGAGCTGCTATTGTATCAAAAAACCTTTTAAAATTTCAAATGGGTTTGCCAATTGAAGGTGAAATCACGCTAACCGATAAGATAGATAAGTATACTGATGAGTCGTTTTTTACATCTTATTTGGGTGAAAAATTTGATGTTACAAAAACCATGGATTATCAAATTCTTGAAACAGGTGTGAAACTTCAGAAGCTCAGCTGGGATAGAGAAAAAACAACATTTCTTCCTTCATTGGCAGGTTTTTACAGGCACTATGAGCAGCTAAAATCGGCAACTTTCAGCTTTCAACCCAAAAATGTTGCTGGTATAAATATTTCCGTTCCAATCTTTTCTAGCGGAATGCGTAGTGTGAAAGTTCAACAGGCCAGGCTTAACTTCGAAAAAATGAAGTTAACTCAACAACAGGCAACCGAAGGACTAAACCTACAATATCAGAACACTTTCAACGAATTTCAAACTGCTTTTGCAAGCTTTGTAACCAACAAAAAGAATATGGAGTTGGCTAAAAGGATTTTTGATCAAACTATGATTAAGTATAAGGAGGGGGTTGCATCTGCAATGGATTTAAATACATCCGAGAACCAGTACCTTACAACACAAAGAGATTATTTTTCGTCTCTAAATAGCCTACTAACGGCTAAAGTTAAGCTCAACAAGCTTCTTTCAAAGAACTAAAAATTGAAACGCTCAAAATTGACAACTGAAAAATTTATAATATGAAGACAAAACTATCATTAATTTTTATCAGCATTCTAGTAATAGCATGTAGCAGTAATAATAAGCAAACTCAATTAGCAAGTTTGAAAGATCAGCGCACTGCTATTGATGAAAAGATCAAAGCGCTTGAAGCTGATTTGAAGAGCGAAAAGGGAGAAATTAATCCAGAGAAATTTAAATTTGTTGGTTTTACTGAGACTAAAACAAGCCCTTTTGACCACTTTATTAGAGTGCAAGGTAAACTGGATGGTGATTTGAATGCGGGTGTTTTTGCCGAAGCCCCAGGAACTGTTGCAGCTAAATATGCAGATGTTGGTCAACACGTTGTAAAAGGACAAGTACTGGCACAGATCGACGATAAACAGTATAAAAGTCAACTCGAAAGCCTTGAAACCCAATACAAATTTGCTTCAGAGATGTTTGATAAACAAAAACGTCTTTGGGATCAGAAAATCGGAAGCGAGGTACAATATCTACAATCAAAAACTACAAAGGAATCGCTTGAACAGCAAATTACTTCCTTAAAGCAGCAGATTGAGAAATTCCAAATTAAATCTCCAATTGATGGTACTATTGAGGAGTGCAACATTAAGGTTGGTGGTGTTGTTTCACCCGACCCTCGTTTAGCAGCGTATAGAGTAGTTGCTTTTAAAAACCTTAAGGTTACTGCTGAGGTTTCAGAAGCTTACTCAACAAGAGTTCAAAAGGGTGATAAGTTGATTGTTTTATTTCCAGATGCTAATAAACAGGTTGAAACCGTAGTTTCATTTGTAAGTAACTATATCAACCCAGTAAACAGGACTTTCCTAATTGAAACTAGGATTAATAGTGAGGCACCAAATTTAAAAGCAAATATGATTGCTATTATTCAGGTTAACGATTATCATACAAATAATGCCATTGTTTTGCCTATGAATGTTATTCAAACAGATGCATTAGGTAGTTATGTATACGTTATACGTCCAAAAGATAAATTCAATGCAGCATATAAGCAACCCGTTAAAATTGGTTTTACCTATAATGGATTAGCTGAAATTGTTGAGGGAGTTAAAACAGGGGAGAAACTTATATCTGCCGGCTTTCAAAATCTGATTGATGGTGAATACGTAAGATTTTAATTAAAAGAAATCTACTAGATCTTAAAAGAAATTTTCATGGAAAAGAAATATAAAGAGTTTTTTGCAACCAGTTGGGCTATCGATAATAAGATTAGCGTTTATGTGCTGGTTTTCATTATCTGCGTATTTGGTATAATCAATTATATCACAATACCTAAAGAGCAATATCCCGAGATTGTTATTCCACAAATTATTGTTAGTGCGCCTTATTTTGGTACATCTCCTTCGGATATTGAGAACTTAGTAACCCGGCCTCTCGAGAAAAACCTTAAATCTATCAATGGGGTTAAGAAGATCACTTCTCGCTCACTTCAGGATTATTGTGCAATTATTGTGGAATTTAATACTGGTGTGGATGTTAAAGATGCAAAGCAGCTCGTTAAAGATGCTGTAGATAAAACTAAGTCTGATTTACCCAACGATCCAGCAAATTTTAAAGAGCCTTTCGTAAAGGAGATTGATATATCCGAGATACCCATTATGTATATCAATATATCTGGCGATATCCCTTTAGATCGATTGAAGAAGTATGCTGATGATATGCAGGAGAAAATTGAAGGGTTGAAGGAAATAACTCGGGTTGATATTGTAGGTGCGCTGGATCGTGAAATTCAGATTAACCTTGATATGTACAAAATGAGAGCGGCCAATTTAACTTTCTATGATGTTCAATCTGCTGTTGCTGCTAACAACGTAACCGTATCAGGTGGTAATATTGATATGCAGGGCATGAGCCGTTCGATTCGTGTTGTTGGTGAAATAAAAGATATTGATGAGGTAAAGAATATTGTGGTAAGCACATCAAGTGGCGCTCAAGTTAAACTTAAGGATATTGCTGTAGTAGTTGATTCTTTCCATGATCAAGAAAGTTTTGCACGTTACGATGGAAAGAACGTAATTACCCTTAATGTAATTAAAAAGAGCGGTCAAAATCTACTCGATGCATCCGATCAAATAAAGGATATAATTGCCGATTTTAAAGACCATAAGCTACCACCCAATTTAACTGTTGAGATTACTGGTGATCAATCGCGCTTTACAAGGAATACGCTGAACGAGTTGAACAATACAATTATCATTGGATTCATATTGGTAACCATGGTACTTATGTTTTTTATGGGTGTTGTAAACTCCATCTTTGTTGGTTTATCGGTTCCTTTATCGATGTTTATTGCTTACATTTTTATGCCATATATTGGTTTTACAATGAATATGTTGGTAATGTTTGCATTCATTTTCGCCCTTGGTATTGTGGTAGACGATGCGATTGTGGTTATTGAGAATACTCACCGAATTTTTAAGAAGACAAAGATGCCAATTGCAATTTCAGCAAAGTTTGCGGCAGGGGAAGTGTTTGTTCCAATTCTTTCGGGTACCTTAACAACACTAGCCCCATTCTTACCATTGGCATTCTGGCCTGGTGTTGTTGGAAGTTTTATGAAATTCATTCCAATAACCCTAATGATAACACTATTTGCATCCCTTATTGTTGCTTATGTAATCAACCCAATTTTTGCTGTTGATTTTATGAAGCATGATGATGAGGATCGTCCCGTTCCACTTCCAAAATTGTATAAGATTACACTCGGAATAATTCTTGTTGCAATTCCATTCTATTTATCAAGTTATATTGGAATTGGCAATTTTCTAGTTTTTATTGCTATTGTTGTATTTATGCATAATATATTCTGGTATAAGGTGCTTCGTAAATTCCAGTCACGTTTTATTCCAGCAATGATGCGTAAATATGAGAGTCTTTTAGCTTGGGTACTTCTGGGAAAACGGCCTATTCGGATTCTTTGGGTAATGATTGGGCTATTTTTTGTTACAATGGTTGTAAATCACTATGTTAAAACAGATGTTGTATTTTTCCCAAATAACGAACCAAACTCTCTGAATGCCTATATTAAAATGCCTATTGGTACCGATATACGCGTTACGGATTCAGTAGCCAAAGTTGTAGAACGCCGTGTTATGAGCGTTTTGGGTAATAATAATCCAATCGTTGAATCGGTTGTAACCAATGTTGCATTAGGTGCATCCGAAAATATGTTTGATAACTCAACTAAATCATCAAATTTAGCCAAGATTGCTATCAACTTTGTTGAGTATAGTAAGCGAGGAGGTATACATACAGGAGTTTATTTAGCTGATATTCGAAAAGTGGTTAAAGACCTTCCTGGCGTCGAAATTATTGTTGATAAGAACAGGTCGGGGCCACCAACAGGTAAACCAATCAACATTGAAATTGCTGGCGAAAACCTTACCGATTTGGTTAATACAACTGCTAAATTTAAACGATTTATTGATTCCCTTCAGATTGGCGGTATTGAAGAGTTAAAATCGGACTTTGCAACTACAAAACCCGAAATTGTTATCAATCTTGATCGTGAAAGGGCAAATATCGAGGGAATTTCGGCTGGTGCTGTAGGTGGTGCTATACGTACGGCAAGGTTTGGTACTGAGGTTTCGAAATATCGTGAAGGTGAAGATCAATATCCAATTATGCTTCGCTTCGAGGAGAACCAGCGTAACGATATTGAGCAGCTACTTAATTTAACAATTACCTATAGGGATATGAATGGTGGTGGAATTCGCCAGATTCCTCTATCCGTTGTTGCCAAAATCGATTATGTAACCAGCTACGGTCAGATTAACCGGTTAAACTTGAAGAGGGTTATCACACTTTCATCGAATGTTTTGGATGGTTATACTGCAAACGCTATCATTCCTCAAATAAAGAGCGCATTGCCTCAATACTCAACACCCAACGGCGTTGAAATTAGAATTACTGGGGAACAGGAAGATCAAAAGGAATCAATGGTATTCCTATCCAAAGCAATGCTACTTGCCCTATTCCTCATTATGTTTATTATGATTACCCAATTCAACTCAATGTCAAAACCATTGATCATTGTTTCTGAGGTAATATTTAGTATAATGGGTGTACTCATTGGCTATATGATTTTTGGAATGACCATATCAATTATTATGACAGGGATGGGAATTGTTGCCCTAGCAGGTATAGTGGTAAGAAATGGTATCCTTTTAGTTGAATTTACTGATGTGCTTAAGGCGAAGGGAATGAAAACCCGCGAGGCGATTATTGAAGCAGGTAAAACTCGTATTACACCTGTTATTCTTACCGCAACAGCAACCATTCTTGGGCTTATTCCATTAGCAATTGGGATGAACGTTAACTTTGTAACCCTATTTGCAGATTTAAACCCACACCTACATTTTGGTGGTGATAACGTGATGTTCTTTGGCCCGCTATCGTGGACAATAATATTCGGGTTAAGCTTTGCAACATTCCTAACGCTTATACTAATTCCTGTGATGTACTTTGTAATGTATTCACGCGGTGTTAGAAAACAACGTCGTAAATCGAATAGATTAGCACGAAAAGTTGATTTTAAAAATCTATACTAGTAATAAAAAGATTTAAAAACCCTGACCCTTAAATCAAAGGGTTGGGGTTTTTTCTTTGTATTAAACCCAAGAGTTCCGAACTTTTTGAAAGTTCGGAACTCTTGTTACACAATACAAACAACCTCCACCCAGTATCGCATTTTGCGATTTTTTGTTGCTATGGGCAAAGAAAACGCAACCCACAAAGGATTGCACAATAAAATAAGCATTGCGATATCAGTAAAACCCACTTCCCTCTAAAAAAAGGCTATAACAGGATGATGCAATAGAATAGTTATTAAGCAAAGA
Source organism: Bacteroidales bacterium (assembly GCA_013376985.1). GTDB lineage: Bacteria > Bacteroidota > Bacteroidia > Bacteroidales > Tenuifilaceae > UBA8529. The sequence goes on along the minus strand of JACABB010000020.1, from coordinate 51,528 downwards.
GTGCCTGCAACTATCGCAATTTGCGATATAATTACCCGTGGGAATTATGGGTGAATATTTGCATAGTGTTTTTTGTGCCTTCTTCGTGTGTTTTGTGGGATAGCTACCGCATAAAAGGGCTTTTTGGATATCATTATTATCTAAGTGAAATATCGAGATGGTAAAAACAATGGTTTTTTGTTGCCTGAGTTTCTGGGAAGGGAAAAACTGCTATTGATATAGGGAATCTTATACCTGATACTTCTGTTATAATATTTATCATTGTTATCCGATGAAATTTTGAATGATATCTGTTTTAGAATGTTTATTAATATTACGCTGCTCTGCAGCTTTGACTTCTATTTGTAAATTACTCTCTACAAATATTTTGCTGCTCTGCAGCTTTTCAAGCGGTAGCACCGCGATAATATTTGTAGGAAAAATGTTATCTACAGAAAAATAAGCCCTGTAGGGGCGTAATATTTTTCAAAGCCTAGTTGTTAATATGTTTTATGAGATTGTATTTATTTTTATCGGACAGCAGTGAATATTTATAATGGGTTTTTATATTGAGTTCGATGTAAGAAACAATGTATTATATAATAATGTGAATTAAGGGTTGAATAAAGCAGCTAACACAATCAATAACTCCGCCTTTTAAGGCGGAGGCAAAGGGACGAAGGTTATTGGGCTTTAGCCCAACATCAATTAGATTGCAAATAACAGAATAAATTGAACTCAACATTTTAGAAGATTACATAAAAGATATTAACAAAATTGAGGGCTAAAGCCCATAGAATTTAATGATTACAACCTCCGCCTTAAAAGGCGGAGGTATTGATTCAACCCTTAATTCGCATTAATAACCATTAAGCATCATTACAAAACTCTATCAGGGTTTAAAACCCCGATAGAGTTATCTACCAACCTCCCAAACCCTCCAAATTCGCAAGAACTGGAAGAGTTATTGGTAAATTCTTTAAACCAATAACAATCTATAATAAACCAACAAGGTTTTTGGCTGATTCTGTTTAATAATTAACTTAGTACTCCAATTCAAATTCCATTGCAATACCGTTTACCCAAATTGAAGGAACAAATGCCAACAAACAAAGAATTATTAGAAAAGGCGCAAGCCTTAAACAATGAAGAAAAATACTCTGAGGTAATAGAATTACTCGCAGATGATTTATTGAAAGAAAGAATTGATGCCGATTTATATGCAGAAAAAGCACAAGCTTATTATAGATTAGATGAAAAAGATCTTTGTGAAAAAGCAGTTGAGAAGGCATTAAAAATTAATCCAAATCAGGCAAAGGCGAATCATTATAAAGGCGGTATCTATGTTGATTTAAAGAAATATGATGAAGCAATAAAATACTTTAATAAAGCCATAGAATGCGATCCTAAATTTGCATATCCTTATAGTGGATTAGGAATTGTTTATTCTGATCTAGACGAATACGACAAGGCAATAAAATATTATAATAAAGCCATAGAACTCGATCCTAAATTTGCATACCCTTACAATGGATTAGGAGATGTTTATTACGTTTTGAAAGAATATGACAACGCAATAAAGAACTATAATGAATCCATAAAACTTGATCCTAAAGTTGCATACTCTTATAGTGGATTAGGAGATGTTTATTACGTATTGAAAGAATATGACAAAGCAATAGAAAACCATAATAAAGCAATAGAACTCGATCCCAAAGAGGCACTCTTTTACAATGACTTAGGAAATGTTTACTCAGACTTGAAAGAATACGACAAATCAATAGAAAACCATAGTAAAGCAATAGAACTTGATCCTAAAAATGCTGTTTTTTTCAATGACTTAGGAAATGTTTACTCAGACTTAAAAGAATATGATAAAGCTGTAGAAAACTATAATAAATCTATAAAACTTGATCCTAAAGATGCATACTCTTTTAATAAGTTAGGAGATGTTTATCACTATCTGGGTAAATATGACAATGCAATAGAAAACCATAATGAAGCAATAGAACTCGATCCTAAAGAGGCACTCTTCTACAATGACTTAGGGAATGTTTACTCAGACTTGAAAGAATATGACAAAGCTATAGAGAACTATGATAAAGCCATAAAACTTGATCCAGAAAATGCATTCTTCTACAACGATTTAGGAAATGTTTATTCAGATTTAAAAGAATACGACAAAGCCATAGAGAACTATACTAAATCTATAAAACTTGATCCAGAAAATGCACTCCATTACAATGGTTTAGGAGATATTTATTTCGATTTGGAAGAATATGATGAAGCAATTGAAAACTTTAATAGATCAATTGAACTTGATCCTAAAAATGAAATTCCTTATTATCAACGAGCTTTGATATATAGTTTTAAAGCTAAGTATCGGAATGCTCTTAATGACTTTGAAAAATATATTGAGGTTACTGAGAATAAATCGGATTACTTTGCACTACAAGCCAAATCAGAGATTGAAGAGTTAAAAAAATCACTCGCTATTCCTGAATACGGAAGCATTAGACAACTTGTAGAGAAGATTAAAGATATTTTATTACTTAAGGATAGTTCAGTTACACATTACACCAGCTTAACAGCGGCTAAAGCCATGATTTTGGATGATAGTAAGTTTAGGCTATCTGAGTGCGCTTTCCTTAACGACCCATCGGAGGGCAGAGAGTTATTCAAATTTCTGGGAATTTCCGAAGCACCAATCAGGAAGAGCGAGGAGAATTGTGCAATGCCATTTACCCGAAAGCCGTTTATCGGTAGCTTTGTATCAGATGTCAAACACGACGATTTAACCTTATGGCGGATGTACGGCAAGGAGAGCAAGGAGGAGGCGAAGGGGTGTTCCATAACAATAGACAGTGAGAAATTAGAGGATAGTTTAATAGATTTCTTATCCTCCAGAGTTAAAACTGATTCGCGGGAAGTGAAGAGCGATGATTTCAACTTTTATAGGATGGCATATAAAACACAGAATAAAGAGAACTTATTTGTTGTACCAGGAGCTAAAGATGAGGAAAAGGAATTAAATACTTGTATGAACCAATTGGCAGAAAAAGTAAAGGAGTATATCGCCAATGTTAAAAAGAAATCATATAGTATTAAAGATTTACTGGAACTGCTAAACTCAATAGCCTACCTGTTTAAAAGCGCAGAGTACCAGTACGAGCATGAGATAAGAATGGTAGTGAATGGTGTTGGTTTGGAGAAAAAAATAATAAGTGATAACAACCAACTAAGAATTTACGTGGAGACAGTACCCATTAACCCTATAATTCAAAAAATTACATTGGGTCCAAAAGTTGAAAGGGCTGAGGAATGGGCTGCTGCCTTTTACTACAAGTTAGATAAACAGGGTCTTCACCCCGAAATATTTATATCGCATTTGCCGTTTAAGTAAAGCCCAAAAAGTAAGAGTTCCGAGCTTTCAAAAAGTTCGGAACTCTTATAATCAATTGGGATACTATTTATTTCTCCGCATTTTCCAGCATCACCTTAACCACATCGTAATTTATAGCCCCAAAAATCTCTTCAATATTATCGGTGTAGGTAGAATTGTGGCTCATTATGGCATCTTTAATAAAAAAGGCTTTATAATCATGATTTTCTGCTCCAATGTACGTTGCCAAAACACAACCAACGGCGCTTAACCCGCAAAGAAAAACTGTATTGCAACCTTTATCCTTTAGCACCTTATCCAATTCGGTTTTATTAAAACCATCGCCGTAGTGCTTTATAACCCTTGGATCGTCAGGTTTTATCTGAACTGTTGTGGGAAACTCAAAAGCTTCGGAATCGGTTTTAGGCCCTTCAGCTAAATCCTGATGATGGATTCGGATAATTGGAAACCCATTCTTCCTGAAAAGATCAATCATTGCGTTAATCATATACATTCCAACCTCCTTTTCACGATCAGGGATCATTGGTAGGTAGGCGTTTTGAATGTCGATAACGAGTAAAGCAGGTCTCATACGTTTTGATTTTTGATCCTTAACCTCCTGTGAGTAGCAATTTGCAACGCTAATAAGAAGAGTTAGAATGATAATGGGAAGATTTTTTTTCATATGCATTAATTTTAAATGAATGATTTTTAAAGAGAATACAAGTTATCTAAAAATAGCATTGAGAAGCAATTCTTAAAGTTAAAAAATGTGAAGGCTAGTATTAACCTTCACATCTTTTAATTAGAGGACTGAAATACGCTATCCTATTGTGGGTAGTAAAGAATAAAATCGTACTTAAAGGTTATTACTCCATCGGGCGTAGGAACATCAAATTGAATTTTTCGGGTACCTAAATCAGGAACAGGGAAATATACCAAACCTCTAATGGAATAGCCTGGCGAAAGGGTTGTTTTCCGCAGCGAAGCCGTTTCCCAAGTATTTCGATTATCATTAAGCGAAATAATCTGGTTCTCAGTACCCATCTGATTAATAGCAGTGGCTCCAAGAGCCAAATTAACACCGGCATCAACTAAATCGGTATTGTTAACGGAATTATTTGATCTATGTGAATTTGAATTATTCATATCGCTATTCGAGGCTACAATTGCCAAGGGTATTGCCGCTGCAAATATTGCTGCTGCCGCTATTTGTGAGTTTTTTTGGGAGGCTTCGGCTTTTGAGTTATCCATATCGATTTTCAGAAGTTCCGCTTCGGGATCAATGGCGTGAATAGGGATGTTATCGTATATCACACTTTGCGATACATTGTCCCAGTGCCCAGCGTAAAGTTTTATATCCTCGGGAGCAACAAGAAAATCAACCCCTTTGCTATTAACTACTTCAATATCAAATATTATATACTTTTCGTTATTCCCGTAGTATGAAGCGTGAACCTCGTAATCGCCCTTTTTATAGCTAACATACTCTTTCCCTTTCTCCCAAGTAGTTTGAGTTTCCTCGGGTTTGAATCGCATCACCGGCTTTGGCGAAAAGCATGAGATAAGCAAAGCAAGAGCAGCAATAGAAATAGCAACTTTATAAGTTTTCATAGATTTTTTTGTTTTAGACTGCACAAATATCATCACCTTAATTCCCGATATCTTGCAAATATGCTGCCAAAAAGGATTTTCCTTTGGGTAAAAAGTATTACACTTCAATAAAATATTGATTGACAACTACTTTAAAAGATATATTAATGTGCAATTTGTAATGGTAGTATGTATTAAAAGGATTAAATCACCATTTGATGATTTATTATTCCTACTAACAGGCAAATTGTAAAAATCAATAAATTCTATATTAAGTAATTATAGTTTGTATAAACAAACTTATAAGTATTTGATAGTGTGTGAATTTAGTGATGCTGTTAATAAATAATTGTATTTCAAATGCAACGTTTTTGCATAATTAACCATTAATTTATAGAACTCCCTATATTGGAATCGTTAAGCAAAACTTTTTTCATCATAAATATTTATAACAAAAGAAACTAATTACCCCGAAAATGATGAACTGTAGTAATAGTAAACACCTAAATAACCAAATTTTTAACTTAACTTATTTTTTAACTTAACCTAACTTATTATGTTTAAAAAACTACAATGCTTAGTGCTATTTATAGGGATTACATTGTCATCTCTATTTGCACAAATTCCCACTGGGTATTACAGTACTGCAACTGGGACGGGTTATACCTTAAAAACCCAATTATACAATATAATCAAAGGTCAAACGGATCTTGGTTATAATGGATTATGGACAACCTATCAAACTTCTGATCGTGATTATTTTTACGAAAATGATGGAACCGTGTTAGATATGTATTCTGAAAACCCAACTGGACCAGATGCATATAATTTTACTGTTGGTACAGGTCAATGTGGTACTTACTCCGTGGAGGGTGATTGCTACAATAGGGAGCATATCATACCACAATCAATTTTCAATTCTAATTCACCCATGGTTGCTGATGCACATTTTATTACACCAACCGATGGTAAGGTTAATGGCATGAGATCAAATTATCCTCATGGTATGGTAGGCACTGCTACCTATACTTCAAAAAATGGTTCTAAACTAGGTTCTGCATTAAATTCAGGTTATTCAGCTGGATATACAGGTACAGTTTTTGAACCCATTAACGAATTTAAAGGAGATATTGCCCGGATGTATTTCTATTTTGCAACTCGTTATGAAAATGTAATTACAACTTGGGGTACTTCTTATGCAATGTTTAATGGTACAACAAATCAGGTATTTACCACAACTTTCTTGAACATCCTTTTAGCATGGAATGCTTTAGATCCTGTTAGCCCAAGTGAAATAGCAAGGAATAATGCAATTTATGCTCGTCAGAATAATAGAAATCCATTTATAGATCATCCTGAATACGTAAATATGATTTGGGGTGGTTCATCATCAGACACTCAGGCTCCCACAGCACCAACCAATTTAGCTGCTTCTAATGTTGCTTCAACAACCTTAACATTAGGATGGACTGCTTCAACCGATAACGTTGGTGTAACTGGTTATGATATTTACAAAAATGGAACTTTACTTACTACAGTTACAACCACAACGTATAATGTAACTGGGTTAACTGCTGCTACTGCATACACTTTCTATGTTAAAGCTAAGGATGCTGCTGGTAATGCTTCGGCTGCAAGTAGTACTATTAATGTAACAACTTTAACTTCAACAGATACTCAAGCACCAACTGTTCCAACAGGGGTAACCGCTTCGAGTATAACCCAAACAACAGCAACTATCACATGGACTGCTTCAACCGATAATGTTGGAGTAACTGGGTATAATGTTTACAAAAACAGTACGCTTTTGGGTACTACAACTTCAACATCATATAGCCTTACAGGCTTAACCGCTTCAACTTCATACACAATTGGTGTTGCTGCTTATGATGCTAAATCAAATACTTCGGCACAAGGAACTACTTCATTTACTACTCTTGGTACAGTTACTACAAAAAAGGAAACCTTTGCTAATTTCTCAGCAGGAGGTTCTTATGTAGTTGGTACTTTTCTTGGACAGGATGGTTCTACTTGGTCTTATGATGGTGCAAGAGGCGATATTGCAATAACAGGCTCAGCTCCAACACTTGGAAAGGGCAGATCTCCGCTAAGCTATGTTCAATCAGGAACTATCCAAGGCGGTGTAGGTACCCTAAAATTTGATTGGATGCAGGCATTTACTTCATCAGTAAATCTATATGTTTATGTTAATAGTACTCTTGTAAAAACCGTTACTGGTGGTACTGTAAATGTTGTTTCCAATACTGGAACAATAAATGTAAACATTTCTGGTGCTTTCACTTTAAAATTTGTACAGGTAAATACATCTTCGGGACAAGTAGCTATTGATAATATAGAATGGACTACCTATACAACTGGTGTTGCAAAATCAAAAGAAGAAAATTTTGATAACTCTGTATCCGAGTTTAAAATGTTCCCAAATCCAGCTAGTGATGTTTTAACGATTATTACAAATAGTAATAGCAATAACCCCTATACTATTGTTGACATTTATGGAAGAATTATTGAGCGTGGAAACCTTAAGGGTGAAGCTCAAATTAATGTTTCTACTTTAGTAAAAGGTTTGTACTTTGTAAATATTACGGATGATAAAGGTAAAACTCATACTGAAAAATTCCTAAAAGAATAGATAACTCTAACTTAAATAAAAAGAGGGTGTCTCAAAAGTCAGACACCCTCTTTTTATTGCTACCATGTTCATCTATTTTGCTAAAAATAAGGTTATTCAAATGAGCTTCCTCTTACTATACAATAAACATCTTATGAATTAGAGTTGATTTGTATACTGCATTTACTAATTATATCGTTTAGTTTTAAAACTCTTATAGTACGTTCTTACTGTTACTTGTGTGTTAATGTCGAAAATTGACACCGTGAATCCTTATCACAAAAATTTCCTTTTGCATTTGATGTTAAGTTTTGAGGATATGCAGACTTGATTGAAATAAGAAGAAAGGCATAAATTATTAAATAGAGCACCAAGCGAACAATTAATTTAAATGTTGACTTCATAAAGTAAAAAATTTAGTTTATAACCTTATGACAACTCAATTTGAATTGACCCCTACTCATAAAATGAAAAAAGAGGTTTAATTTCAATAAAAGAGTTCGCTTAAAACCTAGAATATTTAATTGTGCGATTTAAAAAAATCTTATCGCAATTTTTCCTCCAAACCATGTTTTAAGGTTTGTGCCACTGCTCGAGGTCTTATCTGAAAGGGTGTAAGGAATTAACGAATACATTGTATTATTAAAATCAGCCTCTTTTGTATTTGTAGATAGTAAATTATAGGAAATACCAAAGGCAATCGAAGTTTTCTTATAAACTCGCCAATCAAGCCCAGTATATACCTTATAGAGCGTGTTTTCCGATGACCAATTATGATTCTTAATAAACCCATTCATCGAGATGTCAATGTCCCATAGAAGTTTGGATGGGTTGCCAATACTTGTACCCAAACCATAACCGTATGTAAATAATGGTTTATTGCTAAAAGATGTTGACACACCTGTTGTGAAGATGTTATGAAAAAGAGGAACACCAGTTCGGAATGCAGCACTAGCAACTCTCATCTCGTCAAAAGAGAATTCTAACTTATGATACCCTCTCTTCACAATGCTTAAGAACCCAAATGGAACACCACTACAAGTATCAGCAATATTAATAGTTCCAACCTGATAGCCATCAAAGTGAGAGGCAATATTCGTAACACCTGCTACTTGAACACCTACAACGTTTTTAGCTACGTTAACAACACCTGCAACTTGAGTTCCTTCAATATCTTTGGCAATATTTGTAACCCCAGCCATTTGAACCCCTGTAATCTGTGATGTAGTATTAGTTACACCAGAAAGTTGCAGTCCATTTCCTACTCTTGACTCGTTCCAAACGCTTGTTATCTGTGCGCCCTTAAATTTTGTTGAAAAATTGAGCGTGCCAGATAGTTGAAGACCATGAAATTTATTACAAATATTAAAAGTACCACTTGCTTGTAGTCCCGTTACTGATCCACCAACAATATTTCCAACCCCTGCAAATTGAGCATTTCTCAGGCTATCCCTTACAATGTTAAAAGTACCAGCTGCCTGAAGTCCCTTAAAAGAACCACCAACAATATTACCAACGCCTGACAATTGCAATGATTTCACATTTTTCCGAACAATATTAAGAATACCACCAATCTCAAATCTACGAACCTCTTGTGTGTAACCTGCAATTATATTAAACGAGAAATCGTTTGCAGTATTTGCTGTAAGTAGTTTATTTGTGCCAACAAAAGGAAGAAATGAAACCTGTACCTTTTTAAACAGTGTATCGGATACGTTTTTTAGGTGGGTTCTGATTGGCAAGGTGAGAAGCCATGATGGTAACCATTCACGTTTGCTTAAACTATCTGTAAGTGGCGATTTGATTAAGTCTCCAAAAACACCATTGGTTTTCTCAAAAATTTGTTTAGTTGCAAGTTTGATATCAAAGAAATTTCTTTTTGCTTTTGGCGACATCAATAAAGTATCTACATAACCCTGTTTGCTGATGTTTATTTTCTGAATATCAACATTATTGGGAATTTCAAGCCTGAAATAGCCGTATTTATTGGTAATTGTTGATAGCATTTGGTTTTTATCGTAAATACTAGCATTATCAATTCTATTACCCGTTTGATAATCAATAATATATCCTTCTACTATTTTTTTATCATCCTGAGATTCTAGCATAGAAATGCTCTTTTTTAGTATAATGTATTTACCCTTTATGCTATAATCTATTGCTCCATTAAACAGTATATTAAGTACTAATCGAACGGGTTGATGCTCTATACAGATTGAAACATTCCCTTCTGGCAGCACTGATGGGCTATAGGAAAAAACAAAATCAGCCTGTTGAGCGATTGCAGTAAGAACTGTTTGCGCTGTAACACCATTAATACATATTGTCACATCTCGCTCTAATAATGGGATATTATTGTTTTGTGAGAACAACCCGAAAGGAATTACAACAAGAGATATGAAATATATTAAGCGAATCATTCTATGCATATTAGGGATTATTACACTTGACTCCATCAAGTATATAACCTTCTGAAGTTTTTGATAATTTTAGATTGAGCGTTTCAGAAATAACATTTGCAATAGTCTCAATACTTTCATCCTCAAAAGATACATTGATTGTACACCTTTCAATATCAGGATTTTTAAGATGTATTTGGGTGCTGTAAACACTATTCAATTGTCTTACAACATCTAAAAGTTTAGCATTAATGAATGTGAACGATTTAGTTTTGTATGAAAGAATATTGGGCTCAACAGCTATTTTTTTACTAAAAGTATTTGTCTTTTTGCTATAAACACCTACATCTCCTTTAACCAATGTAATTCCTGAATCCTTTTCTGAATAAAATACTACTTTACCATTCTCAACGTAAACCTCAATTACATCTTCATTGGGGTATGCCTTAATATTAAATGATGTTCCAATATCCTTAATGTACGTGTCTTCCGCTTTTATTGTTAAAGGTTTATCTTTGGAATGAGTTGCATTGAAATACGCTTCGCCTATAAGCGTTATCTCCCTGTTTTTTTTACCATAATTGGGGCTGTATGCTATTTTACTTTTCTTGTTTAAGTAAACCTGAGTTTTATCGGGTAACTTTTGACTAACAGAGCTATCCTGAGATGCAATAGCAATATCATCACTTACAGGTGCTATTGTTTTTTTGCCTGTATTAAAATAGACAATAGCAGATATCCCAATCAAAGCAACTATTGAAGCGGCAACACTTAACCAACCCCATTGAATCTTCCGAACCTTAATATCAACTTTAGGGGTGAATTTCATTTGATCTTTAACATTACCCCAAGCTTTATCAACATCAAAATCTATTTCAGGGTATGTTTTTGTTGCCTTTTCGTGAATAAACTTTATCTGATCAAAATACTTTCTATTAATTTCTGACTCATTAAGCCATTGCTCAAGATGAAGCCTCTCCGTACTTGAAGCCTCACCCGATAGGTATCGGGTTATAAGATGGTCGATATGTTTACTTGCCTTAATCAATCTACAATTTCTATTTTCTCATAAATAGTAGCCAAATTAGAGCAGGGAGGTAATCCTTCAGCTCTTCTCTCAAAACCTTTAATGCCTTCATCATCTGGTTTTCAACTGTTTTTACTGAAATATCCATTTGTTCAGCAATTTCTGCATAGCTCAAATTTTCAAATCTACTCAACTTAAAGACCATTTTACATTTTGGAGGAAGCGAATTAATGGCCACCTCAATTTGATGTTCAAGTTCCTTATTTATAATATCCTCAGATGCATCCTCGTTAAAAACTTGTTCATTATTTTTAGCACTCTCCTTATGTGCAACTCTAACCTTAACATGCTTGATTCTATTCAAACAGCTATTGTGAATAGCCCGGTATAAATATGATTTTAGTGATATTTGAATGTCAATGCTATCATGTTTTTCCCAAATTGTTAAAAAAGTGTTTTGTACAACCTCTTCCGATTCATCTTTATCTTCAAGAAAAGAGTACGCAAAGTTGCATAACATCACGTAGTAACTCTTGAAGATAGATTCAAAAGTTCCTTTATCACCTCGCTGCAAACCTTGTATTAATTCCTTTTCCGATAGCACCTAAAACGATTTTGCTTCCAAAGGTACTAAATGTAGCTATTTATACAAGATTTGTTTTATTCCTTAAATAGGGACAACCTAAAGGCCTTATACCCCTATGTGAACAATATGATTCTTTTAATCCTCTAGTCTAAAACATCGTAAGTTTCTTTGTGTAATTTTGTAGATAATGGATTTTTAGTAAATATCAATAAATTACAAAAAATGTTTGATCCCGAAAAGGATATCACCTCATTCGCATTTATTCTTTACCGTTGTGCAATTGCATTTAGAAATGAGCTGAACAGAGAATTCAATCAGGTTTTTGGCGAAGATCTTAATGCTGATTTTTGGTTTATCCTATCCGCTCTATGGGAGGAAGATACCCTATCCCACAATATTCTTGCCGAAAGGGTAAGTCGTGATAAAGCATCCTTATCACGAACACTCGATATTATGGAGGAGAAAGGGTTGGTAAAAAGACTTTCAGTTGTAGGTGATAAAAGAAGTTCGAAGATTGCCCTTACAGGTAAGGCTTATGATTTAAAAGCAAAAGCCACAGAAACAGCAATTCAATTTAGCCAATATGAACTGAAAGGGTTAAATCCAATTGAGATAAAAGAACTTGTAAGAATGCTCAATCAAGTCTTTTCAAATTTGAAGTAGAATTAATTCAAATCTCGTTTAGAGTTTTGTTACAAAATACTGCTTAAATATATTTGAATCGTATAGCCAATAGGCTGTAATGCCCGACTAAAATCTGATTTTACTTTATTAATACAAAAAAAATACTTTCCCTTTTAGAATCTATTTTTCTTACTACATTTAAACCCACTAGAAATTTAATTATTCGAAATATAAAACATAAAACTTTATGAATATTAAGTTACGTTTAACAGCAATGAGCTTCTTGCAGTTTTTTGTATGGGGAGCTTGGTTAATAACAATAGGTACTTACTGCTTTAACGCAAAAGGTTGGACTGGTGCGCAATTCGGAGCTATCTTTTCAACGCTTGCCCTCTCATCGCTATTTATGCCTGCAATTACAGGCATTATTGCTGATAAATGGATAAATGCAGAGAGGTTGTATGGAATTCTACATATTCTCTACGGTGTAGTTCTCTTATTTGTACCACAGGTAAATGATCCTGGCACGTTATATTACGTTATCTTTCTTGCTATGATATTCTATATGCCAACCATCTCACTATCAAATTCAATTTCATACAATATTTTAAAAAACAACAATTTTGATATAGTTAAAGTTTTTCCTCCCATTCGAGTTTGGGGAACAATAGGGTTTATAGTTGCAATGTGGATAACAAATCTTTCGGGAAGTAAAGCGAATGCCAACCAGTTTATTATAGCAGCGGTTATAGCAATTGGACTTGGTATATATTCATTTACACTTCCAAAGTGTCCACCTCAGAAATCTATCTCAAAAGATGCTTCCATTCTAGAAATGCTTGGACTTAAAGCTTTCAAATTATTTGGAAATATTAAAATGGCTTTATTCTTCATCTTTGCAATGTTCCTTGGAGGTGCACTTCAGCTAACAAATATGTATGGCGATTCATTTCTTAACGACTTTAGCCTCATACCACAATATGCAAACTCTTTTGTAGTGAAGTATTCTACTATTATCATGTCTATTTCCCAAATATCCGAAACGTTATTTATTCTTACCATCCCATTCTTTTTAAAACGTTTTGGTATAAAAAAAGTGATGCTATTCAGCATGGTAGCATGGGTGCTGCGTTTTGGCTTATTTGCGTACGGCAATCCATCACCAGAGTGGTTCTGGATGATTATTGTTTCGTGTATTGTTTATGGAATGGCATTTGATTTTTTCAATATATCCGGTTCTTTATTTGTTGAAACAACAACTGACCCTTCGATAAGATCAAGTGCGCAAGGATTATTTATGATGATGACCAATGGTTTTGGAGCCTATTTGGGTAGTAAAGTTAGTGGTTTTGTAATTGATAAGTATTTTACTTCAACCGTGGGAAAGGATTGGCATGGAATATGGCTTTCCTTTGCATTATATGCATTGATTGTTGCAATTCTATTCGCTTTATTTTTCAAACATAAACACGATCCAAAAGCTGTTGAAAATTTCAGCCATTAATACTTATAAAGTATAACGATATAAACCCTAATCATTAAATTGGTTAGGGTTTTTTAAGCCCAATTGTTATATTAAAGAAATATGAATTACTGTATTTATTATAACGTTAGCACTTTAGCATTAGATTTACACTCATTATTTCAAAAAACTAAAATTTGGCATAGCATTTGCTTAAACAATTATCGGTGTTGTTGCAATAAACCATAATTAATTTCTGTATGTAGAATCAACCATTTTTTATTTATGTTTAAATAAAAAAAACAAACATTATTTTGAAAAAAATCGTTTAACTATTTATCTTGTTTTTAATTTGAGAATTAAAAATACTTAACCACAAAAAAATAAACTATGAAAACAAAAAATCTACTTTCATTATTGCTAATTGCAGTTGTATTAATTTTTGCATCATGCAAAAAAGATGATCCAAGTCCACTAACTAAAGATCAAGCTGTAACAGCATTAACAACTATTGACAATGGTTATGCTACTGATGTTACTGACCTTGCCGCAACTCAGGGACATCAAGTAGCAGATGTATTAGATGGAATGAACCTACCATTCGGTAGCCTTCCCCAAAAATCATCAGCTAATGCTCAAACATTTCTTAAGGAGCAAAAAGATATTTTAGTAGAATCTGCATTGTCCAAAAGAATTGTAGGTGGAACTCCAGATTTTGAATTCGTTCCAGGAACTTATACCTATGAAAAAAGTACAAACAGTTTTACCAAAACATTATCAACCCCAACTGATAAAATGGTTTTGTTGTTTCCATTTCCAATTTCAAATGCAAATAATAATGCAACACTTACAATATATGATTATCAATCAACCACTTTATTAAATTCTTCAGTTCCAACACAATTAAAAGGTAAAATTGAAATTGGAGGTCAGACCATTTGGACAATCGTTGCAACTGCTGCATATAGCAATTTGGTTAATTATAACTATAACATTGTGACAACCTTTGGAAAATTTGTGTCAACTCGTCAGTTTTCAATTAATATTTCAAATACCCAAATTACCTCCACAGCACTGGATGAGCTAAAGAAAGATGGTGCTATTGTATATCAATTTAGTTCAAATGGTGTTTATAAACCATCTCAAACTAGTTTTACGGCTGATGTCAACGCTAAAATTATTGTTAAGAATATTGAGATCAGGATAGAGTTTACATTTGATTTCAACACCTATCAAAATGTGACTGATCCTAATACTATCGAAAAAATCTCTGTTTATACAACCGATGGCGCAAAAGTAGGTGATGTGAAATTGGTAAAGGTTGAAAACTCTTGGATTCCCTATATATTCTTTAATAATGGAGAGAGTAAACCAGTAAGTGAATATTTCCATAACCTTCTTGAGTTTATCGGTGGATGTATGGAGAGTCTGTATTATAATCCAAATGGCAAATAATAAATTATGATAAGAAAAGCGTGAGTAACCCTCACGCTTTTTTTATTTCAGAACCACTCGTTTAATCCATCCAATCATTTGACATTACCTTTAGTTTTCCATAACTTACGTATGATTAATTCATACAACCATGGAAGAAAAGTTAACTGTTATAGCCACCGAAAATTATGCAAGTGCACAAATCTTGCAAACTTACCTTAAGTCGAATGGGATAGAGTGCTACTTAAATAATATCAACCTTGTTCAACCCATGGTATCGGAGGGAGTTCAGGTTCAGATTAAAGAGTCGGAGGTTGAGAAAGCGTTGAAACTTCTTGCCGAAAAACACCCTAAAGAACACCCATCTAAACTTATTAACCCAAGGAAAATACTTGTTCCTATTGATTTTTCTACTCCTTCGCAGAATGCTGCTCGGTTTGCCGTGCATCTAGCATCAAAATATGGCTCGGAAATAAAGCTTCTTCATGTATTCAACTCACCTATGGTGGATATGATACCTTTTACTGATGCAGCAAGCATTCAAATTGATATTGATATCAGTTATGGTGTTCTTCATAAAAATGCAAAAGATAAGCTTCTTAAATTCTATGTTGATCTTAAAAGTTTTGCTAATGAGCTAGGTTTTGGGCATATCAAGATTGGTTATTCACTTGTTGAGGGTTATGCTGCCTATGGTATTATTGAAATGGGCTTAAGGTATAAACCAGGTATAATTGTTATGGGAACTAAGGGCGAAGGATATCGTAGCACCGAACTGGTTGGTAGTGTTGCCACAGAGGTCTCTGACGAAACCAAAATCCCATTATTAGTAATACCTGAAGCTGCAGTATTAAAGGGTGTTGATGAAGTTAAAAATGTACTTTACGCAACAAATTATGACGAAAGCGATTTTGTTGCCATAAGAAAGTTAATCAGCATTACATCATCTTTTAATGTAAATATACATTGTATTCACGTTACTGACGAACCCGATAGCGCAATCGAAAAGGCTAATATGAACCAACTTAAAGAGTATTTCAATGAAGTAAACCCCAAGGTTAAAGTTTATTGCTCAATTGTTAAGGGAAAGGATATTACAAAAATTTTTAAGAATTATATATCAGAAAATAGAATAACCCTTGTAGCCTTAACTCATCAAAAGCGTAATCTTATTTATAAAATGTTTAACACTTCTATTACCAAAAAATTACTATACACAGCGGATATTCCAGTACTAATTTTTCATTCATAATAAGGTGGTTTAAAATATATTAGAATTAATACAAACTCCATTTTGCATTATAATCCAATCCCAAGGATAGAGAAAGACTTTTGCTTGTATTTAGAATCACTGTAATCATATTTATTGTATTTGGATTGAAAATTCATTTGTTAGGCTCAACACTTTTTACTAGCTTTACTAAAGGGATAAGAGAGTCGTTTCAAACTTGATTTTACAAAAAAAATATAATAAGATAAGTTTTGAATGTTTGATTGAATAAATTCTTCAACATATTCAAAAACATGACTTTATGGTTGTATTAATTTAAAAAAGTATTACAAAAGAATATTAAAAACGGAGATTCCAGAAAATCCATAAGAGTAAGGAGAGGATACCGAAAATCTTAAGAGTAGGATTACAATAATTTTTAAAAAATGAAAAATTTAAAATTTTTCTTAAGTGTATTTATTTTAATGCTATTTGTTTTCTCTGTTTATGGACAGACGACTCAAGGTACTTTTTTATTAGGCGGCGATTCTAAGTTAGATTTTAGCGCAATGAATTCAAAATGGAAAACAGATAATGGTAGTGGAAGTTCTGGTAGTTCAATGAGTTTCCAACTTTCTCCCAAAATCGGTTTTTTTATTATTGATAACCTAGCCATTGGAGTTAAATTACCAATTGGTATCTCATATCAAGAGGATAAGAATCATAATAAGTTTAGCTCAACTAGTTTAGGAATTTCTCCATTTATAAAATACTATTTTGGCACAAGTAATATAAAACCATATTTGAATAGTTCAGCTGGTTTTAGTAGTTTGACAGCAAAGGACAATCCAGTAAATGGTTCTACCATTAAAAGCACTACAGGAATGTTTTCATTTGATTTAGGAGGGGGATTTGGAATATTCCTTAACGATAAGGTTTCTGTAGATATTGGTGTTGGGTACAATTATACATCATACAAAGACAAGGAGAATAATGATAATAACTATAGGAATATTTATAGTGGATTAGGTTTGGGTGTTGGAATTAGTATTTCACTATAAAGATCTTTTATTAATTAACGTCAGTTCGATGTAAGAAACAATGTATTAATCTAAATATCAATCGGTTTATTTTATTTGAATCAATGGAACCGAGTTTACGAGTTCGACGAAGTCAAAAATGGAGGATACAAGCAAAAATCTAACCTCTTGTTCTCCATTATTGACTTCGTCGAGTTCCGCTTCGCTCCAGTTCCATCATTCCAACCTTCCATCATTATCTTAAATAATTATATATCATTAAAAATAAACACATTATTACATTTCTTATATCGAGTTCACGTTAATTAATACGTGGTAATATATTTGGCGTAAATTTTTACACAATTCTTTTACCACGTATGCTTTGTAGCCCAATTCAAAATATTTGACATGGTATTAATAATTTTTAATCAGATAATCAAAAGAATAAATATATTTCGGTTTTATGAAAACTCAATTAGATATTGAAAAATGGACAAGGCATAACCATTTCGAATTCTTTAAACAATTTGAAGAGCCATTCTTTGGCATTTGCGTTGATATTGATTGTACTAAATCATACGCAAAATGTAAAAGCGAGGGTATTTCGTTTTTCCTTTACTATTTGTATAAATCCTTAGTTGCTGCAAATAAAATAGAGCCTTTCCGTTACAGAATAGAAAATGAAAATGTTTTTATTTACGATAAGGTACTTGCCTCACCAACAATCGATAGACCTGATGGAACATTTGGATTTTCCCGTATAGATTATTATGAAGATTTTCAAATGTTCAATTTAGAAGCAAAAAAAGTGATTGAAAAAGTTAGGAACAGTAAGGAGTTATTTCCTGCTGTTTCGGATGAAAATGTAATCCATTATTCCTCCTTACCTTGGATTAACTTTAAATCGGTATCTCATGCACGAAGTTTTTCGTTTAAAGATAGTTGCCCGAAGATTACATTTGGAAAGATTTCAGAACATGATAATGTGAAAAAAATGCCAATTTCAATTCATGTTCATCATGCCTTAATGGATGGAATTCATGTGGGGCAGTTTATTGATGAGTTTCAAAATCAAATGATTTAAGAAAAAACAACCTCCAACTTATAATTTTAGTGTTGATGAAAATGATTCTAGAAACAGAGCGACTAGCTCTTCGGGAGTTTACATTAAATGATACGGAATTTATTGTTAACCTTCTTAATAGCCCAGGATGGTTAGAGTTCATTGGCGACCGTAATGTAAAGAATACCGATCAGGCAAAGGATTATCTTTTGAATGGGGCAATTAAAAGCTATCAGGAGAATGGATTTGGATTATCTTTAGTTGAATTAAAGCACAGTAAAACACCAATAGGAATGTGCGGTTTGCTTAAACGTGATTATTTAGATAATCCCGATATTGGTTTTGCATTTTTGCCAGATTATACAGGAAAAGGTTATGCATTTGAGGTGGCAAAAGCTACAATAAATTATGCTAAGGACTCGCTTAATATTCCATGCGTAATGGCAATAACAATACCTACAAACAAAAGATCAATAAATTTATTAGAAAGAGTAGGTTTAAAGTTTATAAAGATTATTACATCGCAGGCAAATGATGAGGAGCTAATGCTATTCGGAAATTAGTAGAGTAATTTTACATTAGAAATGAAATTAGAGGATTTAGGATATAACGACAATCTTGAGAAATTTAGAATTGAAAATAATCTCGATAATTTTGAGATAGGGCGAGTTATTGCAGAGCATAAGGAACGGTATATCGTCAGGGTACTTAGTGGTGAATTTGAAGCAGAGATAACGGGCAATATGCGTTTTACTGCAAAAGGTCGTGAAGATTTCCCTGCCGTAGGCGATTGGGTTGCACTGGCAACTTATGATCCTGATTTTGCAATTATTCATAAAATATTACCACGATTTTCAACCATTCAAAGACAGGCAGTTGGTCAATTTGGCGAGATTCAGATAATAGCAACAAATATTGATTACGCTTTGCTGCTTCAAGCCATTGATAGGGATTTTAATATCAACAGGCTCGAAAGATATCTAACCATTTGTAATTCATCCAAGGTTAGCCCTATTATCATACTCACCAAAACCGATTTAATAGATGAATCAAAGATATCGGAGATAGTAGAAAGCATAAAAACTCGAATTAAAAACATTCCAGTTATCGCAATTAGTAACATTACAAAGGATGGGTACGAACCAATAGAACCGCTCATTGAAAAAGGGAAAACTTACTGTATGCTTGGTTCTTCGGGCGTTGGGAAATCATCACTTTTAAATAATCTCTCCGGCAAAACTGTAATGAGAACGGATACAATAAGCCAGAGCACAAATAGAGGGAAACACATTACAAGTCATAGGGAGTTGATTATTCTTGAGAATGGCGGTATACTGATAGATACTCCAGGGATGAGAGAGGTTGGTATTGCCGATACCGCAGAGGGTCTGGAATTAACCTTTGATACAATTGTTAAACTTTCCCATAATTGTAAATTTAAAGATTGTACGCATACCAATGAAATTGGCTGCTCTGTTATTGAAGCCGTGGAAAAAGGTGAAATAGATAGAGATTCCTACGAGAACTATCTTAAAATAGAAAAAGAGAAGGCGTTTTTTGAATCAACAGTTGCCGAGAGGCGAAAAAAGGAGAAGGAGTTTGGGAAGATGTTTAAGAATTATAAAAAGGACATGAAGAGAAATAAATACTAATCTTCGATGAATTTACTTCCTTCTGTACATCAAACTAAATCAGAAAACAGGGTTAAATTTTTATTCTAAGAGCAACACTGAAAACTCTTCCGCTTAGCGGTGCATAAATTTGCCGAAAAGTTGGTGCACTGGCTGGTGGGTTGACAATGTTTTCAAAACGTGTTTGCTGGACATCAAATATATTATCGCAATTTGCGATAATACTGCAATGTTTAAAATGTTTTTGCGCAATTAGGCCAATGGTAAAGTAATCCTTAGTTTTTAAATCTTGGTCACGAAACATGGGGGAGAGATAATATCCTTCAATGGCAAGCGAATAATTGTTTTCATCTTCATAAATAATATCAACATTAACTTTGTGTTTTGGGGTTAATGGGATAAACGATTGTGTGGTATCATATTTTCTGCGAGCATCAATAAAAGTATAACCCACAAATAGTTGAAATTCATCTAGCACTAATCGTAAATTGCTTTCAAACCCTTTTGTGAAAATTGGTTTGTTTTTGTTAATAAACCGAATAGTATCTAGTACCAAGGGATTATCTATTTGCGTTGCAAAAAATGATTGGTTGATGGATATCATACTTTCACCATCAAACTGCTTTTTGTAATTAAAATCTAAATTGGCTCCGATAGATTTTTCTGCCTTAATGATGGTTGATAGAGGTTGAATAAGGTTAATCCCTTCTTGTTCTGATTCTGTTGAAAATATACTTGGCACTTTGTACCCGAAACCGCTACCCGCTCTTACATAAAACTCTTTGCTGAATTTGTACATTATAGCCAAACGGGGTAGTACAAAAATTCCGAACTGATTTTGGTAATCGGTTCTTACACCTGCCTGTAAGGTAACTTTATCAAAAGGGTTCCAATCATCTTGTAGAAAGAATCCAGTGGTGATATAATTGTAATTCCTCTGTTGATGACTCTTGGTAGTATCTTCCGAAAATTTCTCAGTGATAACATCAATTCCACTAACGAATTGATGTTTTGCAATTCGGAAGTTGAATGATGCTTCGGTATAGCTGCTCATTTGATTCCCTTTGAATGTAGAGGCGGGTTGATTAATGGCTCTATCGAAATAGGAAATACTATTTTTAAAAGTCAGCGATTTGCCATTTTCAAATTGTTTATCAAACTTCATCTGCGTTGAAATGCGATTCGAGATATTCTCTTCGAAGTATTGATGCATTAAGCTAGGTTGATTTTTCAGCACTTCCATATCACCCCCTTTGCGTTTATCAAATGTTCCGTTGAGACCGAATAGGAGGGTGGTGGTAGAGTTTAAGTAGTAGTAAAAGGTAGGCGCAACACCAATGGTTAACGTTTTTGGCAGATCGGAAAAGCCATCTTTGTTAACATCCTCTGCATTTTGAAAATTGCTAGTGGCAAGAACGCTAAAGCCAACCTTTTTCCAGCGTTGAGAGAAATATCTGTTTGCATCCGTTCCCTGCAATGAGGTTTGATTTACTAAAAATGTAAGTTCTCTTTTTCGCTGAGGTTGTTTTGATATTAAATTTATAATGCCTGCAATGGCATCGCTTCCGTATAGCGATGATGATGAACCTTTGATTATTTCAACCTGCTTTAAATCTAACGGTGGGATTTCTAAAACGCTCAACCCTTGAGCAAATCCGCTGTAAAGAGGGAATCCATCTTTGAGAATTTGAGTGTATTTACCATCCAGTCCTAATAAACGAATGCTAACGTTGCCTGTGATGGCTGATGTTTGCTGCGATTGAATGCTAGTAGACTCTAACAGTAGTTTCGAGATATTGGTGGGCTTAATATTAACCTCTTCATCCACCTCTTCTTTGCCAATTACTTCAACTCTGATGGGAATATTTTCAATACGGGAATTTGTTCGAGTTGATGTTACAACTACCTCTTCTAATTTCTCCGTTTTAGGTTTTAGGTAGATGATGTGTTCTTGTAAATTCTCATTAATTGGAAAAGTGTAAGTTATCTCTAAGTTTTCATAACCAATAAAGCTGAAAACAATGGTCTGCTTTCCGTTCGGAATGTTTTTGATTTCAAATTTCCCGTTTAAATCTACGCTACTCCCAATTGTAGTGCCTTTTAGAATGCCCGATGAGCCAACGAGCGGTTCATTCGTTAAACTATCCTTAACAATTGCCTTGAATGTATTCTGGGCATTAGCAAACAAAGGAATAAAGAGTAGAATTGTAATTAACTTTTTCATTGCGGCAAATATAGGTATTCAATTCCTGTGGTTGAAATCTTATACATTTTTTGCCAGCGAGGAGTAAGTAAGCCTATCAGTAGAGTTCGGTAAGAATGGTTAGGTCAAAAAACTTGATTTAATAGAGAGCCGGATCAAAGATCCGGCTCAACGTTTAACTTTTTATGAGTTTTGAAATTTATTCCAATGTACTTTTTGCTTATCATATCGACTTTCAGCATCCTGTGTTTTTTCTTCAAAATATCCGAAAGGGATTACTGAAACGGGAATTAAATTTTCGGGTAAATTAAGAAGTCCACGAATGCCATCGAATGTATTTGGGAAAACTGCACCCCAAACACCGCCCATGCCCTTGGCGTGTATAGCCAATAAAATATTTTCGGTTGCAGCACAGCAATCGTGAAAATGATAACCGGCATATTTTTCTAGCTTAGTATTACCGCAAACTAAAATGGCTGCGGCAGCACTTTTCAGATAAGCAACATTTTTGTTTAATTTTGAATATTCTTCCATTACGCTTTTATCGGTCATCACAATAAAATGCCAAGCCTGCTCGTTTCCAGCTGACGGTGCATTCATGCCTGCCTCTAAAATTTCCTTAATATCGGTTTCCGAAATAGTTTTGTTGGTGAATTTACGTACACTGCGACGAGTGTTGATTACATTTAAAATAGTGTTTTCCATTTCTATTTAATAAAATATTTTATTCCTACTCATAAGGTTTTTCGGTACCACCCCGTTTTTGTATAGTGGTTTCTGGTCTCCACTTTCTATTTTTCTCTTGAAGTTAGTAATGATTTCCAATAAGTGTCAGAACAACCTAGTGCCTGTCTGTTATGTCCCTCCTTAAACTTGCCCATAACGATTGCTGCTAAAAACCGTTTGGGAGTTAAGAGCCGAATATTTATCCTACGATAAACTGTTACAAAAATATTAAAAACTCTCTAATTTACACATTAGCCCCAGTGGTTGGTAGAAGTGGAATATTGATTTACCGTGCAGTATGCACCGATTCAGCCGAATGGAGAATGCGATCAACAGAAAATAAGAAAGATCCTATGAAACCGAACTTAGCATATTCAAAATTCCAATGTTAGCAGAGTGTCGGATAAAAACCCGACACACCGTTTGGCTTTTCTAAACCCAATTTAATGGGATAGTTAAGAGTTCCAATCTCTCCAAGAGATCGGAACTCTATAAAGGACAGGCGTTAGGACATATCTGACAAAACTGTGTACCTCACAAGCGTTAGGACTTATCTCTTAGACGTTAGAACATGCCTCTTGGGTATGTTAATAAAATAAGGTGATAAGGTTAATTTCATGGGTTGCTTATTTTTCTATTAAGGTTTTGAAACCTTATTTTCAGATATTTGACCTTAGTAGGATGATGTGGTTTGTACGAGGTTTCAACCTTATTATCTTATTGAATGGAGGATTTTTATTTTGAATTGGTGCGGTCAGGAGAGCGCTGTTTATCTTCGATGAGCTCACTCCGTTCGGTTAATTACGACTTAGATACGCTTCGCTAATCTAAACCGAGCGGGGGGGGTAATTGGAAAAAAGGGCTGAAGCCCTAAATTTTGTTTGCCTGTTTACCGTGTCCCCGCCCTGAAGTGCGGGGCAATTGAATGGTTGCTGTTTGGGTAGGGTTTTAAGTTTAGGGTGTAACCTTGGTTTTGTAGTTATTTAGCAATGCAAGAATGGTTATTCTATTTTTCTTGTAGATGTCTTTTGCGGCATTGTAAATACATATTTAACATTAAACCTAACTTATTACGGCTAGGTTTAATGTTTGGTGCTTGGTTTGTTTTAGTTCGGATTGCGCTTTGCTAAATCCGCGCTAATAGGTGCTTTTAGCCTATCGGCTGCCTACTTCGATTGTTGGCAGTTGTTCTTTTTTCCTTATTGACTGATATCTATATTAATTTTCAAAATATTTCAACGCTAGTCTTGAGTTAATATGTAATTGGGATAAAAAAGCTGCTTCTCTGCCTAACTTATTGTTTGAATTAAATTCATCTGCTTTTTTTCTTAGTTCTTCGATTTTATAAAGTGTATTAGCCTCCAGAGCTTTCAATGTTTTTAGCACGTCTTCTTTTGTAATGAGTTCTAAATTATTTTTAGGAATCAATACACTTGTTATGCTGTCACTTATATCTGCATGTTTTAAAATTTTAGGAGTTTGATTCAAATTGAATAGTATTTGAATCTCATATTGATCTAGGAGAAAATAGCCAAGTTTCCCAACTTTTTCCCCCTTGGACAAAATTTTTGCTTCAATAATCAATAAATGTCCAGAAATATTTAATGATTCGATTATACTATTTATTGTCGGAATCCATTGACTCAATTCAATTTCATGGAGAACATTGCATAAAACAATAAAATCAAATGTTTTTTTTGGTAATTCTTTATGTGAGCTATAAATCTTTTTTATTCCTTTGGAAGATAATAATTTATGATACTCTTTTTGGGGTTCAAGGGCAGAACATTCAACAACCTCTTTAAACTTTTCATCATAAAATGACTTTTCAAGTAATCTACCTTTTCCGGCACCAAAATCTAGCAAAAGGGAATTTTTACCATTTGCTTTTGATTTTATGATCTCTTTAAATGTTTTTATCTGAGGATCATCTTCACCAGCGATCTCTATTACATCAGGATTGGTAAAACATTCTATTATAAAATGAGAGAATGACCATTCTGAAATAGATATAAGAAATTCAGTGAGTTTTTGAACTCTATCCTCAATCTGCATAAGCTCAGTTAAGGCTTCCTTTTGAATTGTCCGTGATGGATGAAATATTTGTCCATCTTTTACTACAAAAACCTCATCGTAATTTAAATGAGAAAGTATGTTCAATGAATGGGTTGCGATCCATAGTTGCCCACTATCTGCAATAATATTTCTGATCCCCTTAATTAAATCAATTTCAGCATCAGGATGTAAATGCAATTCTGGCTCGTCAATAATTATTATGCTTTCCTTCAGTCTGATATTTTTATTTTGACTCATTAAAAAAAATAGTAAGACAAAAGCAAAAAGAGTTTTTTCTCCTTCAGAAAATTCAGAATAATTAAAATCCCTATTGTTAATATGCCAAAATCCAGTGATGGTGCTCTCAACGCCATCTTCTGTAATATTTTTCTTAATACTTTTTGTTTTCCATTCAAGTGTTTTTCCAAACATTTGATCAAATATTGCTTTTAAGGCTTTGTACCTAATAAAAGCAACCCTTTTTTCAAATTTTTTAGTATCTCCTAAACAATCAATCCAATCCAAGGCAAGTTGATTTGGGAGTTTTCTTAAAAAACGTAATGAGCTTTTGTACAAACTACCAAGTTCATTATATTCCGCTTCGTCTACAATGCTCTCAATTAACTGTTCAAATGAATTATTAACCTCATCATTTTTTGTTATTACATCTTGTAGTTGTCTTATCTCATCATATCTGATTCTTTTGACAAAGTTACTTTTTAATTGAGTATATATATCATTGTTGGTCAGTGCTAGTTTGAAACCTTTTTTTATATATTCGGGAATAACCAAAGTTTCTTTTATTGGTTTTTTCAATTCTATTTCTAATTCATTTATTTCTTTTTCAAGTGAATGTTTTTCTTCTAACCTTGATCTAGTTTTAACTTTTCCTCTCAGTTCTCTTAATCGATTTAATTTATAATCAAATAATTCTTGATTAATAGTATCAATGTCCTGTAGAGGGATTCTATTATTATAAGTTCCTTTTGAATCTTTATTTAGATCAGATTTAAGAAATGAATTAATATTCGCAATTTCATCAAAGTTATTCTCGATAAAGTTTAATATTCTAGTTTTGCCAGAACCATTTTTCCCTATTAATGCGACAACACTACCTAACCGATCTAACTTTATTTCTCTTAGCCCCATCTTTGATGTTTGTGATTCATCGAACATTATTTTAGTGATTTTCATTTTTGATTTTGCATTTGGTTTTTTTGTTTATTTAAATTATTTACCTGTTTGCTTGATTATTACGTCATATTTTTTTCTTGTCGTCAAACCTGTTGTCTGCTTCTTTCCGGCACCAAATATCTACCAAATTGCGAAGCATTACAATTGTCAAAAACTCGTTTATATGTTTAGTTTTTCCAACCATACCACCCACTTTGAGTATATAGATCTGGAATTTGATATTCTTATAAAAGTATAGTATTCTGTTTAAACTATCAAACTATTTCTTGAGCTCTTGAAATTTTGCAACTCATGCATTCTAAGTATGATGTTAGAAAGTTCATTCTCATTTAATTGCTGCATATTACTTTGTGTGTTTTGTGACTACTTTGTGTTTTTTGTGGAATAGCTATTACACAAAGGTTCTCAAAGTATTACACAAAGTTGCACAAAGATTTAAGAGCAAGGAGCAACGAATGTTGATTTTAGACGTAATGTGGGTTATCATCCTAACTCTAAACATTAGAGTTTTATTTATCTTTATTCCGAAACTTTAAGCCTTAGATTGAATATGAAAACCATTCGATTTTTACCTATAATACTGCTATTCACAGGCATTGTTCTATCTAGTTGCACCAAATCTCCCGAGAATGGCGTGTCGCTTCAGCTGGCAAAGGAGCGGAAGGAGCTGATTAGTAAAGTTAGCTACTCGTTGCACTTTTTTATCCCGCAGAATAAATCAGAAAAGATTGTTGGTAAGGCGGATATAGCGTTTAAAGCGAAGGAGAGGAGTGATGTTGTGCTGGATTTTAGGGTGGATGAGTTGAATATCAAGGCGGTAAGTATTGATGGGGACGAGATAAGGTATCGTTTTAGGAATGGACATATTGTTATCCCAAAGGGGCGAGTGAAGCAGGGGGAGAACAGCGTGTCCATTGATTTTATTGCTGGTGAGGGTTCGTTGAATCGGAAGGAGGATTTTCTTTACACCCTTTTTGTTCCCGATAGGGCTTCAACGGCTTTCCCGTGCTTCGATCAGCCCGATTTAAAGGCTATTTATCAGCTTTCGCTGGATATTCCTAAATCGTGGACGGCCGTAACAAACGGAGCATTGATGCAAACTACCACCAAGGACTCAACTAAAACCCTTCTATTTGGGGCAACAAGGCCGTTAAGCACTTATCTTTTTGCTTTTGTTGCGGGTAAGTTCGATACTATCTGTCGTACCCAGAATGGAAGGTCTATCACGCTATATCACCGTGAAAACGATAGCTTAAAAGTTAGGCGTAACCTCGATGCAATCTTCAATTCACATTTCCATTCGCTTAGCTGGCTAAAGGATTATACGGGCATTGATTACCCTTTTGGGAAGTTGGATATCATTCTAATCCCCGATTTTCAGTACAGCGGAATGGAGCACCCTGGGGCGATATACTACCGCGATTCGCAGCTGTTTTTGGATGAGAATCCATCGGTGAATCAGAAATTGCGTCAGGCAAACCTTATAGCCCATGAGGTTTCGCATCAATGGTTTGGCGATTTGGTTACCATGCGCTGGTTCAACGATGTTTGGCTAAAGGAGGTTTTTGCTGGGTTTATGGCCGATAAGATTGTGAATCCGCAGTACCCCAATATCAATCATCAGCTTAACTTTTTGCTATCGCACTACCCACAGGCATACTCGGTTGATAGGACGGAGGGGGCAAACCCAATAAGGCAGCGGCTTGATAACCTGCTGTTTGCAGGATCGCTCTACGGTGATATTATTTACAATAAGGCTCCAATTATGATGATGCAGCTTGAGATGCTGATGGGAGAGGAGCCTTTCAAAAAAGGCCTTAGACAATATTTGCAGATGTACAGCATGGGCAATGCTGATTGGGAGGATTTGGTATCGATTCTTGACCCGCTTACATCTCAAAATCTAGCTGAATGGAGCAAAGTTTGGGTAGATATGCCGGGGATGCCCCAAATTACTTCGAACGTTACCTTTGGCAGCAATGGGAGCATCGGTAGCTATAGCTTGATTCAATCGAAAGCGGGAAAGAAATCATCAAAAATGGGTATGAAGTTCAGCGTTACCCAAAATATTCGAGATGAAAGGCACGTGTACAATGTAGGGATGACGAGCGATACAGCGGTTGTTCAACTGCTTAGCAATAAACCTCTAAACAGCCCGATTCTCCCAAACTCTGATGGTAAGGGGTATGGCACGTTTTGTCCCGATTCGCTATCGCTGCAAATGCTGCTAAATGGGGCATTTACAATTAAGGATAATCTTGCGCGTGCTTCGTGGTTCGTGATGCTCAACGAGCTTTTCCTAAACGGTAGGGTTGATGCCAGTGAGTATTACACATACCTGTTTTCGAGCCTGATGAGGGAGACTGAGCCACAAATGCGCCAGTATTTGCTTAATACGCTTGAGGTGGTGTGGTGGAAGTTTTTTACCGAGGAGCAGCGGCAGAAGAATTGTACACACTTGGAGGGCAGCCTTTTTTGGCTTTTATATTCCAGTAATATTGGTGATGATGAGCGAAAGCCACTATTCAAAACTTTTATAAGGGTTGCCTTAAGCGATGGGGCAAAGCGACAAATTTTCAGGGTTTGGAATAACGATATGCCGATTAAGGGTGTTAAGCTTGATGAGCAGGATTATATGACGCTTGCCTATGAGCTGGCTGTTCGTAATTTTGGCAATACGGATAGCATTCTCAACGCTCAGGAATTGAGGATTAAGAATGCTGATCGTTTGGCTAAGTTTAGGTTTGTAAGGAGTGGGGTTACCCCAGATATCGCAAAATGCGATATATTTTTTAAAAGTTTAGCTATTTCTGC
Source organism: Bacteroidales bacterium (assembly GCA_013376985.1). GTDB lineage: Bacteria > Bacteroidota > Bacteroidia > Bacteroidales > Tenuifilaceae > UBA8529. Next base: position 22,495 of record JACABB010000020.1, on the reverse strand, counting down.
AAATCGTAGGCCTGAGTTTTGGGTTATTGAGGCTCTTCACTACTTACATCATCCTTTAAGGGCTAGCTATTCAGTAAAGTATATTAAGCCATCGCTTGATCTTTTGCCCGAGATTCAGAGAACTGGTGATATTTTTTTCCCAAAATCGTGGCTTGAGGCTACTTTCTGGGGCTATAGCTCAAAGGAGGCTTACCAAGTTGTTGATTTGTGGTTGAAGGATAATCAGGGGTTGCAGAAGAGTTTAAGGGATAAAGTGGTTCAATCGGTTGATAATTTGAGGAGGGCGGCGGGATGTAGATAATAAGGGGATAAGTAAATAAGTTGATAAGAGGAGTAGGGGTGGTGTATTTTGCGATTAAATTTGATTTTTGGATCGGGTGTTTTAAACCATTTTTCTTTCTTTGTTTCTTAGATATCAAACAGAAAACCAAATGATTTTTGATAATTCTCAAAGCCTTCCTTTTGCTCAATTCGAGGTTTTAAAAGCGTTTAATAGTTCAATTCAGCATTTTGTTACAACAAGGAATCAGTCCCTACCACCATCAACCCAAAACTATTTTACTATTGGCTTAAATGGGCCTGTTGATAATGGTATTGTTCTTAGCAATAGGAAACAGCTTGCGGAGCAATTTGGGTTCTCGCCCAATTCGTATGTTTTTGCATCGCAGGTGCATGGTAAAGTGGTTGCTGTTGTTAAGGAAGAAGATAAAGGCAAGGGTGCTTTTGAACGTTCATCGTACCTGTGTGATGTTGATGCTATGGTAACCAATAGGAAGGGAATTTGCCTGTTTACCCAAGCAGCAGATTGTGTTCCAATTCTTTTCCTCGATCCTGTAAAAAAGGCTATTGGTGCTGCTCATGCTGGATGGAAGGGAACGGTTGCCAAAATTCCCGCCGAGGTGATTAAAACGTTTCGCGATGAGTACGGCTCAAACCCTTCTGATATTGTTGTTGGAATTGGCCCATCCATTGGCTCGTGCTGCTACGAGGTTGGCGAAGAGGTTGTATCGATGGTGAAAGATGCTTTTGGAACAACGGAAGGACTTATTTTTCCAAGTTATAAATTTGTAAAACCCGTTTTTGACCTTTGGGGGGCTAATCGTAGAACTCTTGTTGATGCTGGCGTTAAGCCCAATAATATTGAAATTGCAAGTCTTTGTACAAAATGTCATAATAAATTTTTCTTCTCGGCACGTGCAGGCGATAAAGGACGATTTGGAGCAGCAATAATGATTGTTTAGTGGAAAGTGGAAAGTGGAAAGAAAAAATAATTCAATTGCGAATAACTCAATAACAAATAACTCAATAACAAATAACTCAATAACAAATAACCAAACACTAAACACTAAGCAAAATACTATAAACTAAATTTCCTACATTTGAAACCAATCAAACTCTAAAACTTAAACCAAATAATAAGTAACTATGTCGCAAGAACCTGTTGAAAAAATTAAAGGGCTACCCGATAATGCCTATACAGAATTAAAGGAGGGTGAAGAGTATCAACCCATAATGTCGCCAACTAAGAAAGTACCCGAGGTAAATATTTGGTCTGTTACACTTGGGCTATTGATGGCAATACTATTTTCTGCCGCAGCTGCCTATCTTGGGTTAAAAGTAGGGCAGGTATTTGAGGCCGCAATCCCTGTAGCAATTATTGCTGTAGGACTATCAACCGTTTTTAAACGTAAAGGTGCACTTGGTGAGAATGTAATTATTCAGAGTATTGGTGCTAGCTCTGGGGTTATTGTAGCTGGTGCTATTTTTACCCTTCCTGCATTGTATATCCTTAAGCTTGATGCTGAATTCTATAAAGTATTCCTATCATCATTATTAGGCGGTGTTTTGGGTATTTTATTCCTTATCCCATTCCGTAAATATTTTGTATCCGATATGCATGGGAAACTTCCCTTTCCTGAGGCAACTGCAACTACAGAAGTACTAGTTTCTGGCGAAAAGGGTGGAAGCCAAGCAAAATTGCTTGTTGTAAGTATGCTGATTGGTGGTATCTACGATTTTATTATTGCAACCTTTGGATGGTGGAGCGAAGTAATTACCACAAGGGTTGTTTCCGTTGGTGCGCTACTCGCCGATAAAGCAAAGATTGTTTTTAAACTTAATGTTGGTGCAGCAGTAATGGGAATCGGTTACTTAATCGGATTACAATATACCGCAATAATTGCGGCTGGATCATTTGTAGCATGGTTGGTTCTGATACCAATTATCAACTACTTAGCACCAGGAATGACAATCCCAGTTGGTTTCAATACCACTAGCATCCTTTCAGCGATGTCGGCAGAGGAAATTTTTGCGAACTATGTTCGTCCTATAGGTATCGGCGGTATTGCTATGGCTGGTATTATTGGCATTATCCGTTCATCAGGTATTATTAAGAAAGCTTTTGGCTTAGCAGTAACCGAAATCTTTGGTAAAAATAAATCAATTACAAAAGAAGAACTTCGTACTCGTAGGGATCTACCAATGTCTATTATCGCAGGAGGTATACTACTTGCAATGGTTGTTATATTTATCTTCTTCCAATTTGGTGTTCTTCATAACTTGACTCAAGCCCTTGTTGGCCTTGCAATTGTTATGATAATTTCTTTTCTATTTACAACCGTTGCTGCTAATGCAATTGCAATTGTTGGTACTAACCCTGTTTCGGGAATGACGCTAATGACTCTGATAATTGCATGTATTATTCTAACATCTGTAGGGCTTTCTGGTACATCGGGAATGATTGCTGCACTTATAATTGGTGGGGTGGTTTGTACTGCGCTTTCGATGGCTGGTGGATTTGTTACCGACCTTAAAATTGGTTACTGGTTAGGAACTTCACCCTATAAGCAGGAAACATGGAAGTTTGTAGGAACCTTTGTTTCCGCAGCAACTGTTGGTGGAGTTATTATTCTGTTGAATAAAACTTATGGTTTTACAGGTCCTAATGCACTTGTTGCCCCTCAAGCAAATGCTATGGCTGCTGTTATTGAGCCAATGATGTCGGGCAAACCTGCTCCATGGTTACTTTATACTGCTGGTGCATTCCTTTCGCTTACATTAACCATGATTGGTATCCCTGCTTTAGCTTTTGCATTGGGTATGTTTTTACCAATTCAGCTGACTGCTCCTTTGTTGGTAGGTGGTATTATTGCACATATCGTTTCAACTAGAAGCAAAGATGCTAAGCTAAATAAAGCACGCAGAGAGCGTGGAACACTAGTTGCTTCAGGCTTTATTGCCGGAGGTGCATTAATGGGAGTTGTAAGTGCGCTACTTAAGTTTGTTGGAGTAAACTATATAAACCAGGAGTGGTTTGAGTCTAATGCTGCCGGTATTATTGGATTTGGCATGTTCTTGGTAATCTGCGGATATGTTATTTGGGAATCGATGAGGGCAAAGGTGGAAGTGGAATAAAGAGGAAGATGGAAGTCAGAAGACCAAAGTGCGAATAAATACTAGTAAACAGAATTAAAGGAATAACTATGATAAACAAACAAAACTTAATAGATCGCTTTATTAGATACGTAAAAATCGACACTACAAGCGATGACAGTTCTACAACCTTTCCAAGTACTAAGAAACAGTTCGATTTGGCGAATCTACTTGTTAAGGAGTTGCAGGAGTTAGGATTAAAAGATATCTCCCTTGATGAGTGGGGGTATGTAATGGCAACTTTACCCGCTAATACAGATAAACCTATACCCACAATTGGCTTTTTAGCCCATATGGATACTGCCCCTGATATGAGCGGAACCAATGTGAATCCTCGTTTTGTTGAGAATTACGATGGTAAAGATATCATCCTTCACAAGGAGAATAATGTAATCCTTGGTGTTAAAGATTTTCCTGAACTTAAGGATTATATCGGGCAAACCCTTATTGTAACCGATGGTACAACCCTTCTTGGTGCTGATGATAAAGCAGGCATTGCTGAGATTATGACCTCTTTGGAGTATATGGTTAACCATCCTGAGTTTAAGCATGGTAAAATACGAATTAGTTTTACTGTTGATGAGGAAATTGGCCATGGTGTTGATCATTTTGATGTTAAGAAATTCAATGCTGATTTTGGCTATACCCTTGATGGGGGTGCAATAGGCGAACTAGAGTATGAGAATTTTAATGCCGCAGGGGCAAAGGTTCTTATTCAGGGTAGAAATGTACATCCTGGTTATGCCAAGAACAAGATGAAAAATGCAATGCATATTGCAATGGAGTTTAACTCTCTTCTTCCTGTAACCGAACGTCCAGAGTATACACAGGATTACGAGGGATTTTATCATCTAATCAAAATGGAGGGTAGCGTAGAGAATGCATCGTTGCAGTATATCATCCGCGATCATTCCCGTGAAAAATTCCAGAACAGAAAAGATTATATTGAAAAAGTTGCTGGATTTATCAACTCCAAGTATGGAGATGGCACTATTAAACTAGAGCTAACAGATCAATACTTCAATATGTGCGAGATGGTTGAACCCGTTTACCATATTGTTGATACTGCTGTTAGAGCAATGGAACAGGTTGGAGTAAAACCCTTAGTAAAACCAATTCGTGGGGGTACTGATGGCGCTCGTTTATCCTACATGGGTTTGCCATGTCCAAATCTATTCGCAGGTGGATTAAATTTCCATGGAAAATACGAATTTGTTCCTGTTGATAGTATGGCTAAAGCATCGGAGGTGATGCTTAAAATAATTGAACTTTATACTTTGAAATAAAGTCTTCACATGTTATGAAGAGCGGCTTTTAAGCCGCTCTTTATATTTTATATCATTCTTAATTGAACATAAAGGAGTTTTATGGGGTTTATTGTAGTACATTTGATTTCACTTAAATAACAGAAAATGATAGATTTCCACACACATCTTACACCTCGTGAAATGGGTACAGCAATTCGTAGTCTACTAATCTCAGAAGCCGATAAACTAACAGGACAGGGTGTTTTTAGTGTTGGAATTCATCCTTGGTATAGCGATTCTAGTGATATAAACTCCCAACTTCAAAGCCTTGAAGATATATCAAAGATAGTAAATGTTATTGCAATAGGTGAAATTGGTTTAGATAAATCCAGAGGAGCTTCTCTTGAAGAACAAATCGAACTGTTTGAAAAGCAGGTACAGATTGCAGAGCAAAATCAAAAGCCTGTTATTATTCATTGTGTGAGAGCATGGACAGAATTACTTGAATCGAAAAAACGATTGAACCCAACAACACCTTGGGCTATACATGGCTTTAGAGGACAATCGGAGCAAGCCAAACAATTGGTTGATTCTGGTATGTACATTTCGTTTGGATCTGCAATTCTAAATGCATCGGAGATATTACAAGAAACAATTAGAACTGTACCCTTAAACCGTTTGTTTATTGAGACCGATGAGGCTGATGTTTCGTTGAAATATTTATATACTACAGTATCAAAAATAAAAAAGATAAATTTTCGCAACCTCGAAGAGCAGATAAATTTTAATTTTACAGAGTTTTTTAAAAAGGTGGAGAGTGGGAAGTGGCAAGTTTCAGGTGAGTCTTTATAGTTGTTAGATGGAACATTAAATACTTTCCAAATACAATCAACGAACAATTATATGCATTGGTTAGAGCGTACTGAACTGCTTCTTGGTGCGGAAAAACTCGGAAAATTAAAAAACAGCCATGTACTTATCGTTGGCCTTGGTGGTGTTGGAGCATATGCAGCTGAGCAGATATGTCGTGCAGGTGTTGGGGAGATGACCATTGTTGATGGTGATAATATTCATATTACAAACAAAAACCGCCAGTTACCCGCACTAACTAGCTCCCTAGGTTTACCCAAGGCTGATTTTATGGGTAAAAGACTACTCGATATCAATCCCGATCTTAAGCTACATATCATTCAGGAGTATATTCGCGATGAACGAATGAAGGAGATTATAGCCAAACCATATAGCTATGTTGTTGATGCTATTGATACCCTTTCACCAAAAATTTTCCTGATTCACGATAGCCTTAAATATGGGCATAGGATTGTTAGTTCGATGGGTGCTGGAGGTAAAGTTGATCCATCATTGGTTGAGGTTACCGATATTTCTGAATCGCATAGCTGCCCTTTGGCACGAATCCTTCGTAAACGACTTCATCGACTCGGTATAAGGGAAGGATTTAAAGTGGTTTTCTCTGCAGAGGAAGTACCCGATGAAGTAACTAGGCCTTGTGAAGGAGAACCCAACAAGAAAACTACTGTTGGAACAATTTCCTACATGCCACCAATATTCGGATGCTTTATTGCTTCAGTGGTAATTAGGGATTTAATTGATAATTAATCCTTCTTTGAATTTTCCACCTATGATCTTTTATCTCCCCACTTCCATCTTCGCTCTTCTAACTTCGGTCTTCCGACTTCCATCTTCTATCTTCCATCTTTCAATTCCTCAAGTATATAGCCTACCGTTTGAATGCTAGTTATTCGAATATCAGGATCGTTTTTTAGATATTTACGAAGTTTTGAGATAAATACATCAAGGCTACGACCTGTAAAGTAATCGGAATCACCCCAAATTTGAACCATCAGAGTTTCGCGCTTCACCAACCTACCCTTTGGCTCACAAAGAATTCTAAGGATATTTGCTTCCTTATTAGTTAACCTAATTTGGCCGCTTCCATGGTTTAAGACCTGCATTTCAAAGTCAAATTCATAGCTACCTATTAAAAATACTTTCTTTTCATCCAATTCTTCTTGATCATCACTTTGCTTAATCCTATTTAGTATTGCCTTAATTCTATATAATAGTTCCTCTTCATCGAATGGCTTTGTGATATAATCGTCAACACCAATACCAAAGCCTTTTATTTTATCCTCCTTCATTGAACGTGCTGAGAGTATAACTATAGGAACCTTTTTATTAATTTCTTTTATCTTTTCAATTAGGGTAAAACCATCCATTTTAGGAAGCATAATATCCACAATACACAAATCGTAATGGTTGAGCTGAAAACCTTTTAATCCCGAAACACCATCATTATAAATTTTAACATCAAAATCCTGCGATTCCAAATAATCAACCAAAAGGAAGCCAAGGTTTATATCGTCCTCAACAAGCAAAATTCTTGTTTTATGATCCATTGGTTAAACTTTGATTTTGTGAAATTCAATTGTAAAAGTACTTCCTTTTCCCACAGAACTTGAAACTGAGATTTTCCCACCCATTCTCCCAACAATGGTTTTAACATGGTATAATCCAAGTCCAAAGCCCTTTATATTATGCATGTCACCTTGGGGTATGCGATAAAATTTTTCAAATACACCATGAAGATGTTCGCTAGAAATTCCAACCCCATTATCAATAACTTCAACAACTAGTTTATCATTTAAAGATCTAACTACAATCTTAATGATCATCTGTTTGTTACAGTATTTAATGCCATTATCTATAAGGTTTCCAATAATGATATAGAGTTGATCAACGTTTGCTATAATGTTAAAGCCTTCTCCTACCTTACTTAGAGAAATGATTCCATCTCTCTCTTGAATTTGAACTTGATAGGACTCAACAACGTCCTCAATAATCTTGTATAAATCCACTATTTCCGTGTAAACTGGTAAAATAGAATCGCTCTGCGAGGTTCTTAACAGCTCTTCCACTCGATCCTTTAATCTATAGTGTTCTGTTCTTATTATTGAAGTGTATGACAATAGTTTAGGATCATTTGCAATCAGTTTATTCTTAGAGAGCATACTATTTGCAAACCCAATATTCGTTAAAGGGGTTTTAAACTCATGGGTCATATTGTTAACAAAGTCTCTTATTTGCTCCGAGAGTAGTTTTTCCCTACTATAATACCTATAAATTAGCAAGAATGAAACCGTAACAAGCACAACAAGTACAATCGATGAAATAAATATCAATCCAATTTGAGCGATAATAAAATCTCTTTTTTTGGGAAAGTTTAGCTTAAGTTCATACCCCGCTTGATGCATTTTTTCTGCTAAACTATTCGTAAAATAAGTTCCATTTGATGGATTATCAGTATTTTCTTTCCTTACATCAATAATACCATACTCAAAGTTTAAATCAATTCCATAGCATATTAAATCGCTTTTGATAATTGAATCGAGGTTGGCAACCTGCTCTAAGGTATTTGTTAAAAGGCTACATGTAACACATTTATTCGAATAGTCACAACTCTTGTATTTAGCAAGATTGTCTTCAATGCGTTTTAAAGCCATTCCGACTCTATTGTTAAACTGATTCTCCTGTCTTTTTGCCTCTTTCAGAATCCATGCAATTTGAATTCCCACTAATGTAATAAGACAGGTTATAGTAATGATGAGTAATACAAGTTGAATTTTATTTTTTTTCATGCCGTAAAAATAAAAGGATTTATTTCTGAATCTAAATATTTAACATTTCTATAACATGAATTAACTACAATATAACATTATCTTACTTCTATTCAGAATACTTTTGCTGCTAGAAAATTCTTAAAAATAATTATATGAAAAGAAAATTACTTATTGTTTCAGCAAGTGTAATTGTATTTGCATTTATTGTAGCAATTGGGATACATGCTCAAAGTGAGCCGAATACAAAGAATACAAACACAGAGCAAACAGAAAAAAAAGTTCCTGAAAAATGCAAACAATGCCCTAATTATTCAAAGTGTGTGGAGGCAAATAAGTGTTTGGAAGCAAATAGTCAAAAAGATACAACTGCTAGTGCATGTCAATCAAAATGTAAAGAAAAAAAATCATGTACAGGCTCTTGTGAGCATAAAGACATGAAAAAATGCGACAATACTAAAGCTTGCCCTCAATCATCAGAGTGCAAGAAAAAGTGTGGAAAAAAATAGGTTAGTTAGGTTAAATTAAAGTTAAAAAGCCCCAGTGCATTTATTTGCTGGGGTTTTTTATTATATTTTTTTATGAAAAGCTTAAAAACAAACCCCTTCCGATTATCCTTTCAATTAGTCATTTTGGGCTTGCTGACCTATATGGGTATTCGTTATTTTGTTGATAAAAACTATTTCCCCAATTACGAAACTTACTGTCCATTTGGGGGCGCTCAAGCCCTTTCAAGCTATTTTGTAAATAATACCTTAACATGCTCAATGACTAGTTTGCAGATAGTTATGAGCCTGGCTCTGATTGTATTAACCCTAATTATAAGTAAACTATTCTGTTCATATATATGCCCTATTGGAACTGTTTCCGAATGGCTAGGTAAATTAGGTGAAAAACTTTCTATTCGTTATACAATTACGGGTATAGCCGATAAGGTACTTCGATTATTAAAATACATCCTTTTATTCATTACATTTTACTTTACCATTTCATCGAGCGAGCTTTTCTGTAAAAAATTTGATCCGTATTATGCCTCAATGACAGGTTTTGACTCTGATGTATCAATAATTATGGGAATTGCTGCAATAGTTTTGGTTACTATTGGTTCATTTTATATAAGATTTTTTTGGTGTAAATATATCTGCCCTCTTGGGGCATTATCTAATATTTTTAGGTTTTTTTTAATGTTTATAGGCGCAGTTGGAGTTTATTGGGCAATCCTTTCACTTGGCGTTCATCTTAGTTTTGTTTGGCTTCTTATTGCACTCTGCATTACAGCTTATATATTAGAGCTATTAAGTATTAATAACAGAGTATTTCCATTACTAAAGATTACAAGAAATATCTACACATGTACAAATTGTAAACTTTGTACCAAAAATTGTCCACAAGCCATTGATGTTGCATCGCACAAAACCGTTAAACATGTTGATTGCAATATGTGCTGCGACTGCGTACATGTATGTCCAGAAAAGGATACCCTCGCAATCAACCATAGAGGAAAGAAATGGCTACCTGCCATCATACTTATTATTCTGATATCCATAGGGTTTATAATTGGTAAATCGTTTGAAGTTCCAACTATTGCTGAATACTGGGGGGATGCCGCTGCAAAAGGGCAAATGAATATTTATGAAAAATCTGGTTTAAAAAATATTAAGTGCTACGGTAGCTCCATAAGTTTTGCCAACAAAATGAGAAGAGTTAAGGGGGTTGAAGGTGTTACAACGTATGTGGGCTCACACACAGTAAAAATATGGTTTAACCCAGATATTATTGATACGCTGAATATACAAAAATCGATTTTTGTCCCAGCCAAAGTTCTTATTGACAAAAAAATATCAGAATCGGATAGTTTAAGTGTTTATAACTTAAAGGTTGATAATTTCTTCGACCCTTACGATACATACTACTTAACCGAACTATTAAAGCATAACCAATTTATATACGGATTTACTTCTGAATTTGGTTGCCCTGTAAATGTTACCATTTACACCTCAACGGATAAATCGATAGATTCTAAACTAGTAAAGAATATTATTGAACAAAAGCAACTTAATGAAACAAACTCAAATAATTCGACAAATATTATTGATCTTAGTTATAGAGTTACTAAAATTGAAAAATTGGATAAGGCAATTTCAAGCTCTGCCTTTAATGAAATGATGAAATAGATGCAGATTGAATGTAGACCTGATAATAAGAAGTATGAATAAACTATATTTTTTATAATAAATGCCTAAAAAGAAGCAAAATAATGGTGCTTTTTGCTAAGTTTTGGTATTAGATTAAACCCTTACATATCTCGCTCGTTTAAGTATATATATTTGTGAACTTGAATGCTTTCTTTACTTAAAGGGTGATATCGTGATAAAAAAATTTCTAAAGGTTTTTACAATTATAGGCGTTGCGCTTATTCTTGTAAGTTGGGGAGGAACGGGGCATAGAAAGATCAGCTACAACGTATCTCTCTCTTTTAATTCTGAGATGAGCATATTTAATTCTTGGGCTAGTTACCTTCGTGATCATGCTTCCGATGCGGATAGTAGAAAACAATCTGATCCTACTGAAGCACCAAAACATTACATTGATATTGAAAATTTTTCAGGATTTACAACTACTGGTAAAATAAATCAAACCTCTTATTACTCAACGGACGAAGGCATTTTACCTTGGGCTACAATTGCTACATTCGATTCATTAAGGAATTGTTTAATCAGACATGATATTGATAAAGCAAAGCAATTTGCCGCCGATCTAGGACATTATGTAGGCGATGGTCATATGCCACTGCACATTACCAAAAACTTTGATGGGCAGCTAACTGGAAATAATGGTATACATTCTCGCTACGAAACTACTATGATAGATACATACAGTAGTCAAATTAGCTATACTGGTAGCAGCATTAGCGTAATTACAAACGTTAATCAATACGTTTTTGATTATATCTACGCAAATTATAAATATAAAGATTCTGTTTTAATTGCCGATAATTACGCAAAGACTCAATCAAATTATACGTTGGCTCTTTGGAACAAAACGGGTGGTTTTACTACAAAACTATTTAAAAATGCATCTCATGCATTGGCTGAACTAATCTATACCGCCTGGGTTCAAGCAGGAAAACCTTCGCTTACCGCTACTTCTGATGAGCAAAATCCTAATATTCAATTTACCGAAGCACTTGAGCAAAACTCCCCAAACCCTTTTACTTCGTATACTTCAATTAAGTACAATTTAAACGAAAATGCCGATGTTATTTTGCAGGTTAAAGATGTTCTTGGAAATAATGTTGCCACTCTATTTAAAGGGTTTAAACCAGCAGGAAGTTATACTTTAGATTGGATTCCTCAGAACCAACACGAGGGCATATACTTTATTGTACTTGATACTCGAAAAATTCATCAAGTTAAAAAAATGATTCTGGTTAGGTAGGGATTCTTACTAAGGTTAGCTCTAGTTTTCAGTTGGATTTGTTATTTACAATTCATTTTCCACCCGTTTAAGGTGTATGAATTATTCATTGGATTTATATCAATCCCATAATCATCAATAAGTTCAACCTTTTTAATTTTCTTATAGGTTAATTTTTCAATGCTATACGTTTCTTCCCCGTTCTTCCATACAGCAGCTGAATGATGGGTTTTATCTACAAAATCATCATCATATGTTATTTTTAGGTTTATGGGCGCAGGGTAATTCCCCTTACGTTCAATGGTAATTAAATACTTACCAGTACTTTCGGAGATATCTTTCACACCTAAATCAACATAACCATACTCGAAAATCCAAGGTTTAATTAACCAGCTGATATTCTGACCCGAAATGGTTGATATCGTGTTAAACAAATCGTAAGGTGTTGGATGCTTTCCATTCCATCGCACAATAAATTCTTGGAATGATTTATTGAAGAGATCTGTTCCTATCACATCTTTAAGAAAAATAAAGAATAATGCTGGTTTAGGGTACGACATAAAGTCGTAAGCGGGTCTCCTTATAGAATTTGAAAGAGTAAATACAGGAAGATCAAGGTAGGTACCCATATAAGGTCGATATTCATCAATATAGCAAACCTTCTCATATCCAGAATCCATTGTAGAAACCATCTGATAAGTGGCAAAGGATGTTATCCCTTCGTCCATCCACGCATAGTTAACCTCGTTGAAACCACAATAGAATGGGAAGTATGAATGAAAAATTTCATGCGCAGTTAAATCTGTTGTATAGTGTATATCATCGGAGGAGCGATCGTTGGCCATCATTGGGTACTCCATTTCGCTTAAGCCATTGAAAACAGTCTCCTTTGGGAAAGGAAAGGGATATCCTGGAAATGAGTTACACATCAACTCCACAGATTGTCGGGCAATTGAAATAACGTTGTAAAAATCCTTAGAATCCTTATTGTAGGCAGCATCAAGGAATAATTTTCTACCCGTTTTACTATCTACAATAATGCTGGTAGCATCCCACAAATAATGATTACTTGTTCCAAATACAAAATCGGTAACATTTTCGGCTTTAAATTTCCAAGTATTAGTATCTGATTTTGTAAAATCACGCAATTTTAAATCAGCAGTATCAACAATATGCATAATAACATTGGATTGATTCGCTGCTTTGTAACGGTTAAGGTATTTATCATTTAATACCTCTTCTGGGTTTTTTAGTACACCTGTAGCCCAAACCAAATAGTTTTTAGGCATGGATATGGAAACATCAAAGTTTCCGAACTCATTATAGAATTCAGAATCGCTTGTATATTTATAATAGTTCCAGCCATCAATATCGTCGTAAACTGCAATTCGGGGAAAAAAATAGGCTATAAAGAAGCTTGTGGAATCAACCTCACCGGTTCTGATTTGAGAACCTTTATTAAGTGTATAATGCCAGCTAATATCAATGGAGGTCTGCTTTTGTGGTTTAAGAGGAGTTTCCAAATTTAAGCGAAGGAGTGTATGCTCAATATAAATAAAATCGCTGCTAAGGCTAATAGGTACCTCTTTACCATTAACAGCCATTTTATCAATAACCAACCCATCCGATTCATCAGCAGGGTCGATATCAGTGTCGCGCATATTCCCCTTTTTATACATATTAGGGAAGAGGTGGAAGATAATACGCCTTAGCGTATCGGGGCTATTATTCAAATATGTAATAGTTTCCTCACCCTCTACTAGAAGCGATTTAGGATTTAAGGCTACTTTTATTTTATAATCCGAACGATTTTGCCAGTAAACAATACCCGGTTTACCATCAAATGATCGGGTTTTCTTCGAATAAGCCTTCTGAATATTTATTGGGACAAAAAAACCTTTGAGTTGAGAGAAACAATTTGTATAAACTATTAGGAAAATAGTAGTAAATACTATGCTCTTAATTATCTTCATATTAATCATGCTTGTAAATTAAATCCACTTACAATATCCTTTATAAAGATAGATAAAAAATCAATTCTGCAAAAACTAATGTTCAACAAGGCATTGAAATATTCAATTGTCAAGTGTGTCGGATTCCCCTTAATTTTAAAGGAAAACATAATAGGGGGTAAATTAGTCTACAGATTACGCAAAATACCATTTAAATTATATATTCCTTAGTTTAGCATAATGATTAACTTTACCCTAGGTAAAAAGGGATGTATCTTTAAAATAAACCATTCATGGAAAAAATACTAATTGCCTTATGTATAGGCATTGTAGCTGGGTTAATAGATGTTACACCAATGATTATTCAAAAGTTGGATAAAACCGCTTGTTGGTCGGCCTTTGTTCACTGGGTTGTACTCGGATTAATAATTCCATTCGTTCATTGGGATATTCAACCCTGGCTAAAGGGATTAATTATTGGCGAGCTATCGGTATTACCAATAATGATTATTGTCCTCCCGAAGGATAAAAAGGCACTTATCCCAATGTCCATTTTCTCAGCAATTTTAGGTATTGGAGTGGCTGTGGTTGGTTCAGTATTTATTGGCTAATAAACAATTTAGGGTTTCATAGAGACTAAAATACACCAAAACCATAGTTAACAATGGAGCTAAAAGAGGTAATTGGAAAAAGGCGAACCATTCGGGATTTTCAGAGTAAAGAGATATCCCAAGATATTATAAGATATTCAATTGAGAATGCATTTAAGGCACCAACATACAATCATCTTAGGGATTGGGATTTTATAATTGTAAATAGCCTTGAGGCTAAATTACAGCTAATTGAATCGGAAAATCTTGAGAAGGATATCGATATCAAAGAGCTTGAGACGTTGTTTGAGAATGAGGATATTGTAAAAAAAGAGATGTATTTAGATGCTATTCCCAAACAAAAAAGGATGATTCTTAACGCTCCCATTGTAGTAATTGTGGTGTTTAAACCTAAAATAAGGGTTGAAGAGGCTAAAACAGTATATGACTTGAATTGCTTGGCATCTGTATGGTGTTGTATCGAGAATTTTTTACTTAGCCTTGCCGAGCATGATGTTTACGGGGTTACATTTATCCCTCAAAATATCAATAAAACCAAAGATAAACTAAAAATACCCGTAGATTTGGAGATAGCAGCAATTATCCCTATTGGTTATAAAGCGGATGATGCAAAAATCTTGAAACAAAAAACCATTAATATTCCAGAAAGAATACATTTTAATAAATGGGATTAAACGGGCAGGAACTTCGCAATTACAGGTGTTAAAATCATATTAACTCCTGTTTATAAATTATAACCATGGAATACTGGGAATCTCGATTTAAGAACGAAGGTGCAATGTGGAAATTTGAACCATCAGACTCCGCAGCGGTTGCAGTAGAACTATTCAAATCAAACAAAATAAATAAGATACTAATACCCGGTTTTGGCTATGGTCGTAACGCCAAGCTATTCTGCGATAACGGATTCGATGTTACAGGCATTGAGTTATCGCATTCTGCGATAGTTTTAGCTAAAACCAACGGGATAAACTGTACAACCCCCCATGGCTTTGTAACTTCTATGCCATTTGATAATGAATTATACGAAGGTATTTTCTGTTACGCACTAATCCATCTACTAAACAAACCTGAGCGGCGAAAATTTCTAGAATCGTGCTGGAATCAACTGAAAGTGGGAGGAATAATGTTTTTTCTAGTTGCATCAAAGCAGATGAGCATGTATGGGAGCGGTAAATGCTTAAGCAAAGATAGATATGAGATCTCAAAGGGAGTAAAAGTATACTTTTATGATTCTGAATCAGTAACAAAAGAGTTTGCAGATTTTGGAATGGTTGAGTTTAAAGATATCGAAGAACCCGTAAAATTCATGGATGCCCAAGAACCAATTAAACTTATACAGGTAATTTGCAGAAAGTAGATAAATAAAGTTCCTAGATACTAGTTGCTGATTTCTAGTTATTTATTTGATATTTTGATTGATACAAATATTAATCTCTTTGAATCGGGGTGAAATTCATAATGAATAAGATGCTGTAAAACAACAAACTAGCAACTTGTATCTAACAACTAGCAACTTAAGTTAAATATCCCCTCACTAAATTTGACATAATCCCATTTGAAAAGGCAGCCATTTTGATTAAGTTTGCAGGCTGGAAATTAAAAAGTACCAACTAACAACTGTCAACTATATTAACAAGATATGTTTGAGAATTTATCCGAAAAACTTGAGAGATCCTTTAAGCTGTTAAAGGGTGAAGGAAAAATTTCAGAGATTAACGTAGCCGAAACCCTTAAGGAGGTACGTAAAGCCTTACTCGACGCCGACGTTAACTACAAAACCGCCAAAACCTTTACCGATGAGGTTAAGCGTAAAGCTTTAGGTCAAAACGTGCTTAACTCCGTTAAGCCGGGTCAGATGATGATTAAAATTGTTCACGATGAGCTTACCGAGCTCATGGGTGGAAAAGCTACCGATATCAACCTAGGCGGTAGCCCAACAGTCATCCTAATTGCAGGTTTACAAGGTTCGGGTAAAACAACATTCTCGGGTAAGCTGGCAACATATCTAAAAACCAAAAAGGGCAGAGTACCTCTACTGGTTGCAGGCGACGTTTACCGCCCTGCGGCTATCGAACAGCTTATAGTTTTAGGAAATCAAATTGGAGTCCCCGTTTTTACCACTGCCGGAAGTACCGATCCTGTTGCAATCGCAAAAGATGCAGTTAAACAGGCCAAAGCATCGGGTAGAGACGTTGTAATTATCGATACCGCCGGTCGTTTAGCCGTTGATGAGGAGATGATGAAAGAGGTTGCCGCAATCAAAAAAGCGGTTGAACCCCAGGAAATCCTCTTCGTTGTCGATTCAATGACAGGTCAGGATGCCGTTAACACAGCCAAGGAATTTAACGATAGGCTCAACTTCAACGGAGTTGTACTTACTAAACTGGATGGTGATACCCGTGGTGGGGCAGCCCTTTCAATCCGCTCAGTTGTCGACAAACCCATTAAGTTTGTTAGCACTGGTGAGAAAATGGAAGCCTTGGATGTTTTCCACCCCGAACGTATGGCCGACCGTATCCTTGGCATGGGTGATATCGTTTCGTTGGTTGAACGCGCACAGGAACAGTACGATACTGAGCAGGCACGTGAGCTACATAAGAAAATTGCAAAGGATAAATTCAACTATAACGACTTCCTCGATCAAATTAGTCAAATTAAGAAAATGGGTAACCTTAAGGATTTGGCAGGAATGATCCCCGGCATGGGCAAAGCCTTAAAAGATGTTGATATTGATGATAATGCATTTAAAAACATCGAAGCCATTATCCACTCCATGACACCACTAGAAAGGGAAGATCCTTCGGTTATGAATGGTGGTCGTCGCAAGCGAATAGCCGATGGTAGCGGTACATCAATTCAGGAAGTCAACAAGCTAATAAAGCAATTTGACGATATGCGCAAGATGATGAAGATGGTATCGGGCGGTGGCGGTAAAAACCTTGCTAGGATGATGGCCAATATGCCTAGGAGGTAGGGGGAAGTTGGAAGACGGAAGTCCGAAGACCGAAGTCAGATTATCGCATTTTGCGATTAAATTATGAAATACATTTAGCATTAGATAGAGATAAGTGAAAAGTGACAAGTGGCAAGTTAAATGGAATTGTTTTACAAATTATCGCAAAATGCGATTAAACTTAAGAACACATTTATAATTATATAAGGAATTTATCAACCGTCAATTTTTCACTTTTCACTTGCCACTTACCACTTTAAACTAACAACTAAACTATGATTCTACTCGATGGAAAGGTAATCTCCGAGCAAATGAAAGCTGAGATTGCCCAAGAGGTTGAGAACATCAAAAAACAAGGAGGCAAGATTCCTCATCTAGCCGCAATCCTAGTTGGACACGATGGTGGCAGTGAAACGTACGTTGGAAATAAGGAGAAATCCTGCAATCAGGTTGGATTCCGCTCAACAGTACTTCGTTTTGAGGATACTATTACCGAAGTCCAGCTTTTAGAAGAGATAAACAAACTCAACAATAATCCCGAGATTGATGGCTTTATAGTGCAAATGCCATTACCAAAGCATATCTCCGAGCAAAAGGTAACCGAGGCCATTGATCCTAAAAAGGATGTTGATGGCTTCCATCCCCTAAATATTGGTAGAATGACCATTGGGATGCCAGCATATATCTCCGCTACACCCGATGGTATAATTGAATTACTTCGTAGATATAAGATTGAGACATTAGGAAAACATTGTGTTGTGCTGGGCAGGAGCAATATTGTTGGTCGTCCTATATCAAATCTACTATCATTAAAGGGTTATCCGGGCGATTGTACGGTAACCGTATGCCATAGCCGCACTAAGAATATCCCTGAAATTACCCGCACAGCCGATATCCTAATAGTTGCCCTTGGGCAAGCTGAGTACGTTACAGCCGATATGGTTAAGGAGGGAGCCGTTGTTATTGATGTTGGTATTAACCGCATTAAATCCGATAAAACCAAAAGCGGCTGGAAACTCCTGGGCGATGTTAAATTCGATGAGGTTGCACCCAAGTGTAGCTACATAACTCCCGTTCCGGGCGGTGTAGGGCTTTTAACAATAATATCGTTACTGAAGAATACTCTAAAGGCTACAAAGAAGGAGATTTACGGGTAGAGAGGGGTTCACGCTAAGAAAGCTAAAGAGGAAACGTATAAGCCGCAAAGTATTTTTACTTTGCGGCTTATACGTTTTAGTGGTGGAGCACGAACGTTTTGCAAGAATAATCATAGCCTGAATAACTTCTGAAAAAAGTATTTTACCCCCAACAATGATTTTAAATATTGTGTAATAAAATTGCTTGTATAAGTAAGTTGCGGGCAATTGAAGTCGTATAAATTTACGCACAATAGTTCTGATAATATTAGAACTATTTATTATCTTTGCCGTAGAATAATTAATTTAAAGTGATTTGAGAATTATTAATAAACATATTCTGGGAAAACTAATTCGGAAAAATCGAGGAAACTCAAAATTCGAGAAAGCTGTCCAACAGTTGATTTCCGATATTGAAGATAGTGATTGGAAAAACCCGCTTGATTTAACTGAAAATAGACCGGATGCAGATTGTGTTTATGGTGGCGAGTTTTATTTCTTCAATATCAATATACATCGGACTTTGATAATGATTGAATTTGAAGAGAATGGAGAAGCAACGATTGTTTGGGCTGGTAGTCATGATGATTATGAACTGACTTTTAAAAACAATCGAAGTGTAATAAAAAAATGGTTGAGAGATAATAACTGGATTTAAAAAATGTAATCATGAAAGACATTTTTAACATAAAAGAGATTAAAAAAATTGAGAGATTAGAGAATGAGTATGATTTAGAAAAGGCATCTCTGCTTGAACGAAAGTTACGTTTAATGATTGATGAGAATCCTGATTTAAAACCTATACGCAAAAAACTTCGTGATTTGATTAAAGATTACGAGGATAGAGAATGGTCTGATTTTGATAAAATCACTGATTCACAAGTATTGGAGTCTGATAAAGCAGAGGAGATTGTGAATTATGAACAAAAATTTATTAATAAACGAAAGGATACGATAAGAAAAAAACTTAATGAATATGACATGACCCAGCAAGATTTGGGATTAATCTTAGGTCATCCAAAATCGTATATGAGCGAATTGATAAATGGGGTATCTCAATTTACATTAAAAGATTTGGTAATTATTCATAGGATTTTGGGGATAAATCTAAATATTTTGGTTCCTACTTTTCTTCAATCTGAGACAAGAGATAAAGTTAGAGAATCGATTAAAAAATTGAATAAGCCAAAACTTGGATTGAGGAAAACAGAATTGGTATAATATCAACAACGCATAACACGCGGTCATAAAACATTGCGAGGATAGTGCTATTTTTGAACGAATTAGCATTTAATCAATGGTTTAGCGGGCTGATAAGTTTATGTTTCAAAATGCACAACATCTTATACCGCCGACCATTAGAAGCAAGTTTTTCGCAGAAAGAGTAACCACTTAAAGGAAATTTAAGCAGATTTTGAAAGTGAGCAAAATGGATTGGTAAGAACTTGGAAATATTTATGGATACTGGATATAACAACATATATAAGCGTCATGATTTGGATTTTTATTGTAATAGTTTTTATTCTTGCTTTCTATTTCCTGGTTAGCAATATACGAGACAAAAAGCTATTAGAAACCGTCACGAAATTAAATAGAGGCACAAGGTCCGAAAGAGATTTAGTATTAATGCTTTTAAAACAAGGAATACCAGCACAAGCCATTTTTCACGACCTATATGTTAAAAAATATAATGGTAATTTTTCCCAAATTGATTTAGTTGTTGTCATGGAGGTGGGAATTATAGTATTCGAAGTAAAGGATTTCAGCGGGTGGATTTTTGGAAATGGGAATCAATCCCAATGGACTAAAGTTTTAGCATATGGAAAAAGAAAATACCATTTCTACAACCCCATAATGCAAAATACTAAGCATATAATAGATTTAAGGAAACAGCTCAAACAATTTGAAAACATACCATTTTATTCAATCGTGGTGTTTTATGGTGACTGTGTTCTGAAAGATGTCAATTTCGTACCCAATGGAGCGTTTCTTGTAAAATCGAATAGAGTTTTAGATGTTATGAAACTAATTATTACAAAGAATGAACCAGTACATTATACAAATAGAAACGAAGTAGTTAGGGTATTAATAAATGCCGTGCAAAATGGAGAAAATGCAAAAACTCGAATTCAGCACATTAAAAATATTAAGGATATGTTGGGCAAGGATAGAGTATTTACTTAAAAAACTCTCCCCGTTCAATCAAAGGCTGTAAGTAAAAAACAAAAATCATTAAATTCGGCGGCAATTCTACCGAGACGCTTTTAGGTCTATCGACTCTGGAAGATCTTACACCTTGGAAAACCCAGTAGAGTTCGAAGAACCTGCTGGCGTTTGGTTAATAAAAGCAAAAGGATTCGCTGGAGGCAACCATCTCCTTAATATGGAAAACAGATCCTTCGCTTTCGCTCAGGATGGCAAAGGATTCATATTACAATTCATTATTATTAAGGAAAAGAAATGGAATTTCCAG
>JACABB010000020.1:0-1536 GCA_013376985.1 Bacteroidales bacterium | reverse complement strand
CCAGTAGAGTTCGAAGAACCCACTGGCGTTTGGTTAATAAAAGCAAAAGGATTCGCAGGAAGTAAGCATCTTCTTAATATGGAAAATAGATCCTTCGCTTCACTCAGGATGACAAAGGATTCATATTACAATTCATTATTATTAAGGAAAAGAAATGGAATTTCCAGAACACACTGTTTCTTGTCATGCTGAACGGAGTGAAGCATCTCGTTTCGTTAACTTGGAAAACCCAGTAGAGTTCGAAGAACCCACTGGCGTTTGGTTAATAAAAGCAAAAGGATTCGTTGGAGGCAACCATCTCCTTAATATGGAAAACAGATCCTTCGCTTTCGCTCAGGATGACAAAGACGGATCAGTGTCTTTTACCTGAAACGACATTGAATTCGCAATAGAAACTAGAAGAAATATTAAAGGGATATAATTTTAGGCAAAGCTAAGCCTAACGAAGTGCAGTGCTATTCATATTTAACAAACTGTATTGACTTACATTTATTTATTATAATTTTAGCCTTTTGATTTAATCGATTCTACTATTATTGATTTCTAAACGTATTTTACCTATGAATAAAATATTATCTATTGCATTTATTGCTATCAGTTTTAATGTATTTGGACAAAAGAGTAGTGAGGTGTATTCAGATAAATCAGTAATCTATTCAAGCGAAGATATTTTGCTCAAACATCAATATCTTGATTCCATTTTTTATCAAGGGAAAATTTATTTTATAAAGGCTAAACCTGCTACTGCGTTAATGAATTACAATATTTTGGAAAATGGGATTTCAGTTGTTGATAATGCAAAAAATGTTCTTTTACTGGATGGGTTGGATCAGATATCGTTTGTATCGTACAACGGGAGGGTTTTCTTTCCTTATCTCGGTACATTTCTTGAGCAGATTGATACGTATAAAAACAATGTGTTGCTACTGCTCCAAAGGAAGGTAACAGCTAATTATAATGCACCAACTGATGCTTTTGGTATGAATTCAGAATCGGCAAGTAATGGCAAGCATACCTCATCAAGTGGAATTGGAAATAGGATAAGCCAAACCGATTTGAACGAAGATTTAAAGGTTGAGGTAAAAATGGAAACGGAATACTATATAAGTATAAATGGAATGTACCATACAGTATATAAAATTAAAGATCTTAAGAAGCTTTTCCCAAAGAAAAAGGATAGTATTCTATCATACATTTCGGAAAATCATTTAAATATTAACAGAATAGAGGATTTGAAGAAAATAATTAGCTACTGCGCTGAGGATGCTAATTAACGTGAGTTTGATATAAGAAATGTGATAGTGTGTTTATTTACAGAGATATATAATTGCTTAGTATGATGTGGATGGTTGGAATGATGGAATAATGGATAACAAGGGGTTAGATTTTTGCTTCTTTCTTCCATTTTTCCATTATTGGCTCCGCCGAACTTCGTTTCCAGCACTCCATTGATTCAAATAAAATAAATTGATTGATATATAAATTAGGCTTAATGGACAAATTTAATGGTAATATCTTCTGAAATGTTTGTTGCTA
>JACABB010000002.1:206522-296717 GCA_013376985.1 Bacteroidales bacterium | reverse complement strand
AATAGCAACAAACATTTCAGAAGATATTACCATTAAATTTGTCCATTAAGCCACATTTTGCAATAATCGAACAAAAACCATTTAACAAAAAATTCTATACCCAATTTACCTCTCATTAAAGGATTTTTTAGTTTTCATTTGATGATGATACGCCTCTTTTCGCCTCAATTTCATCTATCCATCTCTTTGCCTCAATTAGATTACCATTGTCTAACCAATGTTCGCCCTTAAAAGGTTTAAAAGTGACATTGAATTGATAATCTTTTAGTAAATACTTTGCTTGTTGCGCTTGATCAAAACTTACTCTGGGATCGTTCCAACCATGTCCAATAAAAACAGGTAAAATTTTGGATGCTTTATCCAGCGCAATTGGCGTTAAGAGATCTTTGGGATTACCTGCGCCGATACAAATAATACCAGATATTTTATCAGGAACATTTATTCCCGTCATATAAGCCAACCCTCCGCCCTGAGAGTGCCCAAGTAAATATACCCCCGAAATTTTGTAGTGGCTCTTTATTTCATCAATAACATTAAGGATATAATCTATTGCCATTGGATCTGCCCTATTCCATAAATCTTTATTTTTAGTAGGACAAAACCAGCTATATGATGGACTATTTATTTCCAACAATTTTTGTGGGTATGGTCCTTGGGGGGCAGCAACAAAAAAATTTGTTGCGCTCATACGGTTTCTAACAGACATGTATGATTCTGCATATGATCCATATCCATGAAGTAAAATCAGTAATGGGTACGCTTTGGTGGAGTCATAATTATCGGGTCGTTTTAAACAGCCTCTTATTAAAACTTTACACTCAGCATAGAACGGTTCTCCTCTTTCCTCTTTATAAGTTTTTGCTTTATCAAAAGTCGATTTGAAAATAGGGTTATCCTTAACATTAACCCAAACAGAATCAGAAAGCAAGCCTGAAATATCATTTAAGCCAGCGTCTAAGGCGTAGTTCAAAGCTCTTGCAGCGAGTTCGGGTTTTTTGAGAAGCGCATAGCAACTTGCCAAATTATATAGGGTTTCAATATCGGATGGTTTATGATGTAGTATTTCAATATACTTTTTTGCAGCCTCTTTGTAACTCTTTTTTTCGAATGCAAATTTTGCATCTTGATTTAATGTTAAAAGATCAACATCAAGAAAATCAAGTTCTTCCGTTGAGGAGGGATGTGGTGGCTCAAAATCTGTTTTTGCAGCTGTTATTAATAAGTAAATAAATGAATACCCAATTAATACAGTGCAAGTAAAAAATAAGTATAATTTTCGGTTATGAGAAAAAAAGATGAACTTTTTCATAACTATTTCAGATATCAATTTGATATAATTTAAAAAATGATAAGAACTTAATTACTAGGCTCTAAATTTTTTAATATAAAATTCTAGTACAGAAACTTATCATAAGGATACCTTGTAGTATGTATATCCCTAACCAAAATGTAAATTTTTTCTCGAAATTCGTCAAAATTTGTTTTATGCTTTGCCGATATAAAAATTGATGGAGAGTTACTTTTAGCCATCCAGCTATTCTTAAGTTCCTCTAAACTGTAATTTTCTTTGCTTCTGAGGGAAGGATCGTCTTCATCCTTTTTAACCCACTTATAGGCATCTATCTTATTAAAAACAAGTAATACAGGTTTATCTGCTGCGCCGATTTCCTGTAATGTTTGAACAACTACATTTAGTTGTTCTTCAAATGCAGAGTGCGATATGTCAACAACATGTAGAAGTAGATCTGCCTCTCGAACTTCATCAAGTGTAGATTTAAACGATTCAACAAGTTGATGAGGGAGTTTGCGAATAAACCCAACGGTATCCGACAACAAAAACGGGAGATTTTCAAATACAACTTTCCGAACCGTTGTATCAAGAGTTGCAAAAAGTTTATCCTCAGCAAAAACTTCAGATTTGCTAAGGGTATTCATAATGGTTGATTTTCCAACATTGGTATAGCCAACTAAGGCAATGCGCACTATGCTCCCTCTATTTTGACGTTGGGTGGACATTTGACGATCGATCTGTTTTAATTCCTCCTTAAGTTTTGAGATTTTACCCCTAATAACACGACGATCTGTCTCAATTTCTGTTTCACCAGGTCCTCTAAGACCAATACCTCCACGCTGCCTTTCAAGGTGTGTCCACATTCGGGTAAGTCTAGGGAGTAGAAATTGGTATTGTGCCAACTCCACTTGTGTTTTAGCGTATGCTGTTTTTGCCCGTTGAGCGAATACATCTAAAATTAAGTTTGTTCTATCCAAAACTTTTCTTTCGAATTCATGCTCAAGGTTTCGAAGTTGTGTAGGCGTAAGCTCATCATCAAAGATTACTAAGTCAATTTCGTTTTGTTCAACATATTCTTTAATTTCCAACACTTTTCCTGACCCGATAAAAGTTTTGGGATTGGGTGCATCAACCTTTTGTAAAAATCTTTTCATAGTTTTAGCACCAGCCGTCTCGGCTAAGAACTCTAATTCGTCTAAATAATCACGAATATCTTCCTCTGTCTGACGCTGAAGTATAACTCCAATAAGAATTGCCGTTTCGGCTTTACGGGAGGTAATAACTGGATTTGCCATGTGGTACGTATTTTTATAAAAAAACCCTGATAAGTTAAATCAGGGTTTTTAAATATACGGAAATAAATTTATTACTGAAGAACAAAAGTAATTGGGAAGGTAAATGATACGCGAACAGGTTTACCTCTTTGTTTACCAGGATTCCATCTTGGAGATGATTCCACAACTCGAACAGCTTCTTTATCAAGTGCAGGGTCAACACCACGGATAACCTTAACATTGGTTAAACGACCATCAGATTCAACAACAAATTGAACAAATACACGACCTTGAATACCGTTCTCTGCGGCAACTTCAGGGTATTTCATATTTGAAGATACATAGCTGCGGAATCCATTTGCATCGCCAGTACCAAAACTTGGCATCTCTTCAACAACAAGGAATACTTCTTCTTCTTTTACCTCTTGAACTTCTTCCTTGGGTTGTTCAACAACCTCAACTACAGCTTCGTCTGTTACAGTTTCTTTTACCTCGTCTACTGTTGCAAAGTCACCACGATCTTCATTCTTCACAGAGTCAACAACCACAGGAGCAACATATTTAACCACAGCCTGTGCTTCTGCTGGTGGAGGTGGAGGTGGAGGTGGAGCAACTTGTTCTTGTGGTTGATCCAATTTCTCCATTTCAGCCGTTACGGCTTTTTCCTCTTTTTGTTGTCTTCGTTCACTAACAGAAGCCATTACATATGGAGTAATTATTACAGTGCCTAGGATAAATGTACCCACAAGCATTGCCCACAAGACAGTACGATTGTACTTTTTGCGGATTTTATAAGCTCCATACTCCTTATTCCTGTTTTCGAAAACGATGTCGTCAAAAGAGGGAATATTTTTTAGTTCATTTTCCATAATGCTCAATCTATATGGCCTTTCTATTGTGGTTTAGTTGATTTAGTGGAGGCAGCCATTGCTGCTTTCACCATATCTTCCTCCACATAATTAATATCTACAATAGCGTAACGTATTATATTACAGATTGCCATTTCATCGATAATATCAACAACATTAGCATATCTGGAATCTTTATACGCCTTTATCAGAACAATAGGCCCAGAGTCATCAAGTTTATTAAACCTTTTGATATTTGCAAGTAAAGAATCTCGACTCATTGTAGGGTTTTCCTTAATGGTTTTTTCCCTAAATGCGGCTACCTTTTTAAATAAGAATTTATTTCTTTCCAGTAGCATCTTGCGAATACCTTGATCGCTAAAATCTGTTTCCTGAAGCGGAGGAGGACTCTTGGGGTTTTCTACCATACCAGGATACCAGAAAACTTTATTTTCAGGACCAAGTATGATATTTACGGTTCTAGCTTTTGAAACTGGGGGTGGTTTAACCTTAGGATCCCTTTCGGGTAGGGCTATTTCCATTACCTTTGATTTGCTAAAAGCTGTTGTAAGCATGAAAAACGTGATGAGAAGACACATAAGGTCAACCATCGGGGTCATGTCAATGCGGGTGGAGTGATGCTTCGGTCTTTTCTTTCCACCTTTTTGTTTTTCCTCTTGAATTATTTCTCCCATATCACTATTCGCTTTGAGTAGTTACCTTAGTTACTTCAAGATTTGTAATCAGGTTGAACCTGTTTACGTTTTTATCTTGCAAAATATCCAGTACTTTTTTTACAATTGGATACGGAGCATCGTTATCACCTTTAATACAGGCTGCAATATCTTTGTTAACTTGACGTGCAAAAAGAATCCAAAGAGCTAGCTGATTATCAGTTGAATCGATAGGAATACCTTTTGCTTGCAAGGCTTCCTTAACTTTTGCGTCTTTCGTTTTGATAAATTCATGCATTTTTTGAATGGGTAAACCAAACGATGACGGGTAGGCTTCGAATTGTTTCACCTCTTCTGGGGTAAAGGTCATATCATACCTTTTTCCCATTTCCGTTAAGATTTTGCCCTTAAAATGGTAAGCAGTATCCTTACCATTATCAATATTGAAGAATACTCTACTATCCTTTGATAAAAGAACAGTCATAATATTAGCTTCAGGGGCGGTTTTATCAGAAATAGAGAAGGGTGTATCGATAGGAGCCGGTTCAGGTTGTCTCATAGTTGTGGTTAACATTAAGAATGTTAAAACAACAGAGAATAAGTCAACCATCGGTGTCATATCAATATGAGGGGACTTTGTTGGTAATTTAATCTTTGGCATGGATCGTACTTTTTGGGTTTAAGCCAAAAGTTAAATTAGTTTTTTAATGATGCTGCAAAGGTCTGGGTCAAGCTGAAACCAGCTTCATCAATTTTGAATGTATAACCATCAACTTTTGATGAGAAAAAGTTATACATTACAATAGCGATTGTAGAACCAGTAATACCAAATGCAGTGTTAATAAGAGCCTCAGAAATACCTGTTGCAAGAGCAAGTGCATCTGGAGCACCAGATTGAGCTAACGCAGCAAAAGCCTTGATCATACCAAGAACGGTACCAATAAGACCAATTAGCACAGAAATAGATGCTAGGGTAGAAAAGATAATCATGTTTTTACCAAGCATAGGTAATTCAAGTGCTGTTGCTTCTTCAAGAGATTTTTGTACAGAAAGAATCTTTTGATCCTTTTCTAATGTCTTGTCATTTTTAAGATCGTTGAAGCGAGTAAGACCTGCTCTCATAACATTTGCCAAAGAACCTTTTTGCTTATCGCAAGAAACTAAAGCTTCATCAATTTTACCTTCGTTCATTAAGTTTTGAAGGTTTCGAACGAAAGAGTTTAATCTACCTTTTCCTTGTGCTCTGGATAATGTAATAAACCTTTCGAATGTGAAGATAAGAAGTGTTAAAACGCATGTCATAAGAATAGGAACAATAACTCCACCTTTGTAAATAATGCCTAAATAGTTACCAGGTAGTGGATGCCCTGCAGGGTTACCACCTTCGAAGTTAACAGGACTTCCCATTATAAAAATAAATAGATAAAGGGAAATAGCAAATGCTACTAAAATAGCACCAGTTGCGAAAATTGATGCAAACACATCTTTAAATGTACTTCCTTTTTTACTCATTGTCGTATTGTTTGGTTAGGTTTAGAATTTTTTAAGTTGCAAATATATAGATTCATTCATTTACTTTTTATTGCTCTACAGCATATTTGATAAATCATCATTGTGCTGTTAAACAAATACTTACTGCTGTTCGAGGCTGATATTATAGATTCGTGCTTTTGTAATTACAACCTCTTTTGATTTATAACCCTTTGCACTTACTATTAACGCTTCTGAACCTTCCGGAATCTCAAATGAATATTTTCCTTCGGCATTTGTCCAAGCCTCTGCAGCAGTATCTCTAACGCGGACAGAGGCACTAGCAATTGGGCTGCCGAATACATCCTTAACGATACCCTTTATCTCGTTAGGTTTTGCTTGTACTATGTTATTCCTTGCTGTTTCAACATTCTTTATAGAAATGGTAGCATTTTGATTCTTAGGATCTATTTCTAAGGTTTTTTTATACGCTTCAATTGCTTTATCAAACTCACTGTTTGAATAGTAAGTTAATCCGATAGAGTTATATCCAATAGTTTTATACTCTTTATTGTCGGCACTAAGATTCACAATCCTATAGTAGTATTCTCTTGCTTTTGCGTAATTCTTTTGTGAAAAATAGTCACCTCCCATGAAACGGTATGCGTTAAAAAGTTCGGTAGCATACTTAACGCTGTCGGTCCGAGCTTTTTGGATAACCATTTCAAATTTTGGTCTAGCAATTCCTTTGTTATTATCTGGATCCATCGCAGAATATGTATTTGCGATCCAAACATAACCTTGGATATTGTCTGGGAACTTCTGGACTAAAACAGATAAAGCTGAATCTGCTTTAACATAGTTTTTACCTTGGTTGTATGCTTTTCCAACCTGCAAATAATCATTAGCATCATTTTTCCCCAGAGCAATCAGTTTTTCAAAATATTTTGCCGATTCGTTAAAACGTTTGTAGTTGTATAGGTTTACGGCAACATCGTTTAATAGATATTTATCATCAGGGGTTAATTCATAAGCCTTTTTATATGCTTGGAAAGCCTTGTCTAGTTCAACATCATCAGCAGCAATTAATTTTCTTGATCTTGCAATTTGATTTGTGAGGGTATCTATTTGAACTTTTAGTTTTTCCTTTGTTTCTGCTGATTTTGCAGCATCATATTTCTCCTGATTTTTAGTTAAATCACGTTCAAGTTTTTCGGTATTCTGCACCAATTTAGGGTAATCAGAATTTTTCTTTAAAAGAATCTTTGCGTAATAGGTATAATCCTTCTGAATGATTCGATCTTCAGGCATATCTTTGAATAATTTATCCATGTACGCTAAGGCCTTATTGTATTCGGGAGGGTTTTTCTCAAAACTTGAGTAAGCTGCAATACGGTTTAGATAGGTTCTTTTTTGATCAATGCTAAATATCTCCTCAACATTTTTCACTGCTTCATCGTACTCTTTTGCATAAAAAAGGGCAGTAACGTAACGAATTTTAGCTGGAATATTACCTTTAGTTATCTCAAGATATTTCTTAAAATATTCCTTCGATTTATCATATTTACCTGCCATTGACCAGAGCAGACCAAGCTCACGATATGCTGGTGCATAGCTAGCGTTTAATTTAATTGCTTCTTCGAAGTATGGAATTGCAGCAGTTAGATTTCGACCTTTCATGTAAATACTACCAATCTTCATATTTGCAGTAGGACGAGTTTTGTCAAGGTTATTTGCAATATTGTAGTTTCTAATTGAATTTGATCCATCTTTTGCAAGGAAGTAGATATCACCAGCAATGATAAAAATTTCAGGAGTTTTTGAATCAATGGTAATAGCCTCTCTTAACAATGGTAAAGCCTTAGAGGTATCAACCTTTTCGTTTCTAATGTAAGATTCTGCAAGTTTTGCTAAAGCAAAAGCGTAATCTTTTGGGTTCAGAATTTTAGAGACTTTTTTGTAGGCAGGTAGGTTTTTCTTTGCTTTTAGTCTGAATTTTGCCGCTTCTTGATCTTGTCCTAAGTAGAAAGCCACTTTTGATAGACCGATGTAGTTCAAAGAATTTAAACTATCAGCATTTACTCCTTTTAAGTAAACCTCTTTTGCTTGAGTGGTTAATACTTTTAAGGAGTTTGAAATTGTATCGGCAAAATAGCTTAACAATATGTTCTCTCCAAGATAGAAATAATTTTTACTAACATTGGGTTCTTTTTGAATCAGTTGATTATAAGCGGCTTCCGCCTCATCATACTGCTCGCTTCGGGTTAAGGTAATAGCTGTTTGTAAATCTTGTGCATTGATATTGCTTGTAACAAAAATGCAAAACAAACTTGCTAATAATAGAACCTGTTTAAAACAAACTTTTCTCATATGTGTTATGGTTATGTCAAACATTATTTAGTGTTTTACTTGAATTAGTCGAATTGGAGCGGTAGCTGGTACAAGCCCCGATTTTAATACTATCCTCTGACCTTGGTCGTGTGTAACCCATGATATAAAGCCAGAACCAAGTCCCGAAAATGTTTCACGTGAAATAAGGTATACCTCGCGTGTAAAAGGGTATGATTTGTTATATATTGAACCTTGTTCAGGTAAATAATATGATGATGGATCAAATTCGGATGAAACAGCAATAACTTTAATTTTGCGGGTGAATTTTTGGCTACGAGGATCGTCTTTATCACTAATCCAATTAACAGATATAATACCTAATGCATTCGGGTTTTTATTGATAAAGTTAATGACCTCTTCGTTTGAGTTAACAGCATAGAAATTACTCGGAAGTTTGTTTGTGATTTCAAATTTTTCCTTAAAATATCTGATATTACCAGATTTGGTATTATCGAATACTACGCTTATGTTATTGAGTTTTGATTTATCATTAATCTCTTTCCAAGTTTTAATGTTGCCAAGAAAGATATTCTTAATCGTATTATAGGATAGCAAGGAATCGCGGTTTGCATTATTGACAATTAATGCTAGAGCATCGTACGCAAAGGCAAATGTTCGAGCGATTATAAGGGTATCCTTTAAATATTTAACTTGAGCGTCTGTAAGTTTTTTGTTTGTTACAATAACCTTAATTGAGTCATTCATAAAATCATTAATAACATCAACTTCAGGCTTGAATACAGGTGTAATATTTGCGTATGTATAAAGGCTTGTGAAAGTATATATCTCTGAATCTATAATTGGTTGGTATGATTCATCCACAAAAATTTTAATATTTCCTCGTGTTGGGGTTTCATCAATGGCTTTTTTGCTTCCCGATAAGCAGGAAATGAATAAAAATGATAGGATTAAAAGTGTTATCCATATCCCATTAAATGCATAAGTACCAACCTTTTTATTCATTTTCTTCAGTTAAAATAAGACAAAATTAGGCACGCAATAATAATAAAATTTTGAATATCTGATACTAAGCAGATATCAAAATATAAAGTGTCGTTTAATAGATTCAATAAAATAACAGTTTGCAGATCTTTTAGTTACATTGAATCATACTTATCTGAAAAGAACTCTTCTTTAATTTTTATTATTGTTCTAAATAGCCTATAGATACCATAAAAAATAAATGTTCCTCCAACTAGATAACGTATAAACTTATCGATATGTGATACATTACCTGAAAAAATAAAATATAGCCCGATTCCAAAGTAGAAAACTGTCATTATACTTCCGAAAAGAACCATAAACTGATTATACAATCTATTTGTATTCATACACGTTAAAATTTCAACAAAAATCACGCCTTAATAGATGCAATAAAAATGCAATCATAATTAAAAAAAGTTGATTTACATTATATTTTTGATAGTTTTAATTATTTAATCGGTTTATAGATTAATGCGTTTTCTAATTCAAAATGGTCAGTTATTATATATATAATGAAAATTGCAAGATTTTATTATTCAAAAGTGTTGAAAATTTTGTTGTTTTTTCATCTTTTAGAAACCGTCGGTTTTGAATCATTTATTACCAACGAAAATACGCTTTTTTTTATAATGATACTTTTATATAAAAAAACCCTATAAAGTATTTAAAGGAAGTTCTGATTTTATAGTTTTGCGGGATGTTTTTTTGACTATTTGGAGCAGTTGGCTGGTATTTAGAGAAGGTCAAATAAAATTTAAATAACTGATATACATAGAGGACAATGAGAAATGTACTTGTGGTAACATTTGTTTTTCTGAGTAGCACTCTGCTGAGCCAAACAGTAACAACGAATGATCAATCAAAGCAAAATGATAGTAGGAATAGAAATAGAATAAGCATACTTAATGGCCGATCAATTAGCTTTTACCTAAATCATACCCAGATAGATCCTCGCTCAAAACTATTTTTTAAGGGAGAGTTATCGGTTTCAAACTATGCGATTACTTATGGAGTTCTTGATAGTGTTCTTACAAAAAATGAGGAAACTAGGCCATTCTACTTCTTCATTTTTAATCAAATAGTAGATTTGTCGGATGAAGAAATGCGAGACTTTGTTTCTAATAGATGTTTAGAGTTTGTTGAAAAATATCCATGTGAGTATTTTGCTACATTTAATGAGCAGGATATTGATATTAATGTTGTTAAATGGACAACATATATTGGGCAAGCATTAAAGGATAAAAGCCACTATGCCGATTTTAGGTCTGTTGTTGACTATAAGATTAATGGCACATGCTCAGGCATTCAAGATTTATGGAAGAGTTTTAAAGCGGAGGTAAGGATGTGTCTTGTACAATAATTTTTGCAAGCCTTACTTCTTTATAATACTTTTTCCAACGGTTATTTGTAGTTCCGAAGAATAGAGCATTGTTCTATCGTTATCCATAATATTGTATTTGATAAGAGTTCTAATATCTTTTGTTAGCAAACCATCAAATGATAAAAGATTATCAGTATAAACTGTAATTGGTTTGTTTAGGTCAAAATGATCAGGAGATATTAAAAGGGTATATTTCTTTACATTCTGTGTTTGAACATTAACCATATTTCCTATTTTCGTCACTTCTATTTGTCCAAAAGGCTTACTGTGATTTATTATTAAAGCAGATTGATTGTTAAACATAATTTTGATAGAGTCATTAGCATATTCATTTTTTGCTCTTCCAATTTTATTAATTACAACCCAGAACTTTCTACCAAAAGTATCTGGTTTTTCTGTTGCATAATAGATATCATCGGGGAAAGGATTTCGTATATGTCTTGATATAAAGTTCTTAATCGTATCTTTTAAAACAGGATACCACGTTGTTTTATGCTTAGATGAGTCTACAACAAAGAATTTAACTTCTTTAGCTGTTTTTTTTAACTCGTTTATAGTTGGTATTACATAGCGAATATCAAAAATTTCATCTTTTTTCCCATTAACAACAAGAAAAGAAAGTCCCTGATAGTTTTTTATATAGAATTGCTTGTCGTGTAAATAAGCCAACACGTCCATGCTACCAATGAACGGGAGAAAACAAGAAAACGGTGTTTGGTAAAAATTAGAAAAATAGAATAACCCGGTGGCACCATCGGAGACACCATTTATATATATGTCGTTTTCATTTACATTATAGGTTTCTTTAATAAAACTGAGAAGGTCGGAAATGTTTTCGTACTGACTATAGTTCCACCATTTTGATAAAGCCCAAGAGGAGGGGAATAGGCAAATTTTATTTACTGAACGCCAACTTGTATCAGCCCTATTTACAAGTCTATTTATTTGGTTCATATCAAAACTTGAGACACCACCATGAAGAAAAAGGAGAACTTGATATTTTTTCTCTGAATTGTATTTGTATGGGATGAAAACTTGGTTTGGATGTTCAATCCCAATTTTGTTTTTAAACCCATGTTCAAAAAAACCTTTTTGAACATCTGCACTATAGTGTTTTCCTTGTTTAAGGCAAAAAAACAGGGTGTCAAAATCAATATTCTCCTTGATTAATTTTTTAAATATTTTTCCTTTTTCTTCTTTATCTGATTGGAGGTATTTATTAATAATTGCTTGTTTATTTAGAGCGGTATGTTGTGCGAAGAGATCTCCAATTAAAAGATTTCCAATCATTAAAATCAAAAATGTGTTTTTCATTTTTATTAATGTTTTATGTAAAGAGTATCAATAGTAAATTACCCCTAAATATAATATTGCTAATAAAAATAATTGTTTTTTTGTACATCCCTTTTAAGCACTATTAAATTATTTACTCAGATGGTATTAAATTCGGGGTGTATGATAAAATAACGTCAGTTCGATATAAAAAATGTGATAATATGTTTATTTACAGATACATATGATTGCTTTGTATAATATGGATGGTTGGAATGATGGATAACAAAGGGTTAGATTTTTGCTTCTTTCTTCCATTATTCCAGCACTCCATTGTTTCAAATAAAATAATTTGACTGATACACAGATTAATACATTGTTTATTACATCGAGCTGACGTTAAAATATTATATTTCAACTGCGTTAATAACATCTGTTTCGATTAATTTTTTGAGTTTTTATCTGGGAAATATACAAATTCATCGAAATAATTATCTTTGATAGAATTAAATAGACCCTTAATCTTAAAAAGGGTCGGATTTTGTATTCTGAGAGAATAGTTAGATGTGCCAATAAAAATTTAATTTTGAATACATTAAAGCAAGATGCCAATATAAGCGCATTGATTTTTTTCATGCTGTTTTCTTGTTTAATGCATAGTAGATCCTCCTATGCTCAGTTGCCCTTATCAGAGGTTAACTTTGAGAGGATTCAGCAAAAAAAAGTTAGAGAACTTGTCAAATGTCAGGCTATTAATGGGATAGCGTTTTTTAGCGATCTTAAACCATCGTGTTACGATGTACAGGATTCTTTAAAGTATAGTTATCAAAAAAGTTCAAATATTATTCGAGAGGTGATTCAAAAAGTATGGAAGAAGTTGAAAGGCTTAAAACCAAAAGATGAATATAGTGGAAAGATGGTTTCTTTCGGATTCTTATACTCAAAGCGGTTGAATCAATTATTCTATAATGATGATGATTTTAAAGATATTGAAGAAGGAGAGATTTTCTTCTTGAACTTAAAATTACTTGGAGGGATTAAAAACATTGGCGTAGCGTTGGAGGTAACCAAAGTTGATGAGGAGAATAAAATAATACAATTTTGCTATCTTAATAATGGAATGACGGAGGGAACTCAAGAGGTAAAACTAGTTGAAACTAGTGATGGTAATACGCTCATAACCCAAGAAACAAGATATCGAAACAGATCTAAATTCAGAGAAAAAAGGCTATATCCTATTTTCCATCAAAAAGCAGTAAAAGAGTTACATTGTAATATCAAACGCTTGATAGAATGTCATTAGATTTTAATTAATTCATTATACTTTGAATGTCAAATAACGATGTACTTAAAAAACTGAGGGTTGCTCTTCATTTAAGAGATGAAGATATTATCCAAATCCTTAAGCTTGTTGATTTTAATGTTACAAGAAGTGAATTAAGCGCTGTGTTTCGAAAGGATGATCATCCAAACTATAAGCCGTGTGGTGATCAACTACTTCGCAACTTCCTAAACGGGCTAATTATTTATATGAGAGGATCAAAGGAGTCTAGTTCCAATAAACCAGATATTGGATAAGATTCGATATAATTGACCCAAGTCGCTAGCTATTAAGTAAATTTAATAAGTTGTTGATTATGAGAAATATGCTTAATATTTTTAAATAAATTGAATAGTTAAACGTATCAGAGGTCCCCTTATTGTGCAATTAATGACCCCTTGAATCGAATATCGAAATAGATTTTAGTTGATGTAATCCTGATTTTCTCCGAACCTAACTAAAATAATCTTTTTGCTAAAGTGTTTATAAATATTGAGCGAATGTGCTTTTTATAATGTTTACAAATAGTCTTCGCACACTCTTTTATTCTTCATAGGGGATATCAAGATTCTTAATCGACCTATACAATTTAGGAAATCTCAAAAAGTGTAAAGTTAAACCCGATATACATATTTTTCATTTTTTGTTACCCATTATAATATGTTAAACAATTGAAATAATTTAACTTTGTGTTAGAAAAATTACTTCAATGAAAAAGATAATATTTTCGGGACTAATTATGACAATTTGTTCCTATTGTCACTCTCAAGCACTATACACCGATATAGCACCCAGTGATAGGAGGGATATCTTTTTTGATAATTTTGATGACAATTCAAGCAATTGGTATTCAGGTGATAATGGTAAGACCCGAGCCACAATAAGATCTGGGTATTACAACGTTGAATCTCTTGTAGACCAACCTCGTGTTGTTTACAAAGACATCAGCTTGAACACATCCGGTGATTGGGAGATTGAAACAAGCATTCAGTACGTATCCGGACAGGATAATAATATGAATGCATTAGAATGGTCGTGGGTAGATGGTGATAATAATTATTCTCTTGGAATGTCTGGAAATGGCTATTATGTTATAAAAAAAATTGAGAATGGGAAATGGACTGTTATTTTGGATTGGAAAAAGGAGTTGATTCGGCAAGATGAATACAATAAGTTAACGGTTCGTAAAGTTGAAAACACCTACTACTTCTTTGTAAACGAAAATCTTGTTCATCAAATGCCTTACGAACCGGTGCGATGCAATAAACTTGGGATTCAGGTAAATGACAAATCATCTATAAAAGTTGATTTTTTTAGAGCCTCCCAAATTCTGTATCAATCACCAATTATTACATGGATAGATCCTTCAAGCAATTCTGTAAATTCAAGTAGTGATGAATACCTTTTAAAAGCAAAAATTACTTCAGGAACAGAAGTTTCAGAATTTACACTTCTCAATAATAATTTTCCTGTTAAGGTCTCAAAAGATGACTTGGTTAAGATTGGTAAGGAATATTTTTTTCAAAAGAAAGTTCTGCTATCTCAGGGTGGAAACAGGATTGTGCTAAACACATCAAATTCTCAAGGGAGTGCAACTTCAAATCCAGTAATGGTAACATTTGGTAATGAAACTAAAGTTGCTCAGGTACAAATCCCCAAAAAAGAAGAGGTCATTATTAATTCAGAGATCTCCGATATTGATGGAGTTATTCCTCAAAATCCTATCAACTCCAAGCGATTTGCATTAATAATTGGTAATGAGGATTATACTAGCTACCAAAGCAACTTAAGTTCAGAGGCGAATGTAGCTTATGCAATAAATGACGCAACATCGTTTAAACTTTATGCACAAAAGATATTAGGTGTTGAGGATCGAAATATTTTCTTTTTGACCAATGCTACTGCTGGTGCAATGAATCAAAAGATTGAATTAATTACTAGAATTGCTTCAAAGTTGAATGGTTCGGCTGAACTGTTTTTTTACTATGCCGGGCATGGTTTTCCTGATGAAAATACAAAAATCCCATATCTTATTCCCGTTGATGTTAGCATTTTGAATATTAATCAAGGGATAAAACTTTCTGATCTTTATCAGAAACTAAATGGCTGTGGTGCAAAGAGAGTATCAGTTTTCCTTGATGCATGTTTTTCTGGCGGAGGACGCGAGGGTGGCTTAATTAACTCAAGAGGCGTTAAGGTTAAGCCTAAAGAGGAAGATGCCATCGGAAATCTAGTCGTTTTTGCCGCTAGTTCGGGGGAGCAAACATCTCTTCCTTACAAAGAAAAGAGGCATGGAATGTTTACTTATTTTCTACTTAAAAAGTTGAAAGAGAGTAAGGGAGATTTGTCCTATGCCGAATTGGCAAAATATATTCAAGAAAATGTTTCCATCGAATCTTTGAGAACCAATTATCAAGAACAGGATCCCCAAATAAAAACTAGCTCAACATTACAGGGAACTTGGGAGAAATGGAGATTTGCACCTGATAAGTAATGTTTCGATTTTAGTTAGGAAACTAATGAAAAATGTAAAAATAAAGAAGGCGGTTTTTTACCGCCTTCTTTATTAAGCTAAGAATATCGCTTTAATCCTTTAGTTTGGCTACAAAAAACTCTCTATTTAGCTTGGCTATATTCGAAATGGAAATTCCCTTGGGACATTCGGCCTCACAAGCACGTGTGTTTGTACATCCACCGAAACCAAGTTCATCCATTTTAGCAACCATGTTTTTTACTCTAATTTCTGCCTCAATTCGCCCTTGAGGGAACTGTGCCAGATGGGTAACTTTTGCTGAAATGAAAAGCATCGCCGATGAGTTTTTACAAGCTGCAACGCAAGCTCCACAACCAACGCACGATGCAGAATCGAATGCTTCATCAGCATTCTTTTTTGGAACAAGAATGCTATTGGCATCTTGAGCAGCACCAGCGTTAATAGAGATAAACCCTCCAGATTGCATTATCTTATCAAATGCATTTCGATCTACAATTAAATCCTTAATTACTGGGAATGCGGCTGCACGCCATGGTTCTATGGTTATTGTTTGCCCATCCTTAAACTCACGCATACGAAGTTCACAAGTTGTTGTTCG
Organism: Bacteroidales bacterium; assembly: GCA_013376985.1. Taxonomy (GTDB): domain Bacteria; phylum Bacteroidota; class Bacteroidia; order Bacteroidales; family Tenuifilaceae; genus UBA8529. The sequence goes on along the minus strand of JACABB010000002.1, from coordinate 280,719 downwards.
GTGCTGAGGACCATGTGGACGACCACTAATGTACATTCCGCAAGAACCACAAATCCCTTCGCGACAATCATGCTCAAAGGCAACGGGTTCTTTACCGTCCTTGATTAGGCTGTTATTAAGATAATCGAGCATTTCAAGGAACGACATTTCAGAAGATACGTCATTTAACGGATAAGTTTCGAAGCGACCTTTGCTTTTAGCATTTGGTTGTCGCCATATTTTGAGTTTTATGTTCATTTGTCGGAATGTTTTTTAATTAACGGCTATTTTATTTAACTCTGTAAATCTTGTGTAACCTCAATTAGATCCCTTGTACATAGAGTTTTTCACAGAATAACACAGAGAAAGCAAATAATGTTGGTTACTTGTAGTTACGTTCCTGAAGTTTCACATATTCAAACTTTAATTCCTCTTTATGAAGTTCAGGTTCCTGTCCTTGTCCTTTGTATTCCCAGGCGGCAACATATGAAAAATTATCATCATCTCGCTTGGCCTCACCGGTTTCAGTTTGACTCTCCTCTCGGAAGTGAGCACCGCAACTTTCCTTTCGGTTCAAAGCATCAGTACAAAGGAGTTTGGCAAGTTCAAAGAAGTCCATTACTCTACCAGCTTTTTCGAGTTCTTGGTTCAGTTCTTCTGCTTTTCCCGCAACTTTTACGTTTTTCCAAAATTCATCTTCAAGTTCTTTAATCAGAACAAGTGCTTTTTTCAAACCCTCTTCATTACGAACCATACCACAGTAGTCCCACATTATCTTTCCCAATCGACGATGATAGGAGGTAGGAGTTTCATTCCCATTAATGCTTAAAAGTTTTTTAACCCTTTCGCTAACCTCTTTTTCAGCAGCGTCAAACTCAGGAGTGTCTGTTTTTATTCTGGGCGTTTTAATGTCAGAAGCGAGGTAATCGGTAATGGTATAAGGGAGTATGAAATATCCATCTCCAGAACATTGCATTAGAGAACTAGCACCCAATCGATTCGCTCCGTGATCGGAGAAGTTTGATTCGCCAACAGCGAAAAGCCCAGGGATTGTGGTCATCAAATTATAATCAACCCAGAGGCCACCCATAGTGTAATGCCCTGCTGGGTAAATACGCATAGGTGTTTCAAGAGGTGATTCTCCGGAAATTTTTTCATACATATCGAATAGATTACCATAATTCTCCTCAATAACTTTTTTACCCTTTTTCTTGATAGCATCACGAAAATCAAGGTAAACAGAAAGTCCTGTAGAACCTACACCAAAACCAGCATCGCAACGCTCTTTAGCCGCACGTGAAGCTACATCTCGGGGTACAAGATTTCCAAATGCAGGGTAACGGCGTTCAAGGTAGTAATCACGCTCATCCTCTGGGATATCATTCGGTTTTCTAGTATCACCTTGTTTCTTTGGAACCCAAACTCGACCGTCGTTTCGTAGTGATTCGGACATCAGTGTCAATTTAGACTGGTAGCTGTTAAGTACTGGGATCGAAGTTGGATGTATTTGTACAAAACTAGGGTTGGCAAAAAAAGCTCCCTTTTTATGAGCTTTCCACGTAGCCGATGCATTTGAATTTAGTGCAAGGGTTGACATATAGTAAATTGTGCCATAACCACCAGTTGCAAGAACCACAGCATGTGCTGAGTGTCTTTCTATTTCGCCTGTTACAAGGTTACGAGTTATAATTCCACGAGCCTTACCATCAATAATGACTAGATCTAGCATTTCACGTCGAGGGTACATAGTAACAGTACCTTTTGCTATTTGCCTTGTTAGTGCAGAGTATGCACCAACTAAGCATTGTTGACCTGTTTGACCTTTTGCATAAAAGGTACGAGAAACCTGAACGCCACCAAATGACCTATTGTCAATGGTTCCGCCATAATCTCGAGCAAAAGGAACTCCAAGTGCAGTGTAGTGATCGATTACCAAATTACTGACCTCTGCAGCACGGTAAACATTGGCTTCACGGGCACGAAAATCCCCTCCCTTAAGCATATCGTAGAAAAGACGATAGATACTATCGTTGTCGTTTTTATAATTTTTTGCAGCATTGATGCCTCCTTGCGCAGCAACAGAGTGCGCACGCCGTGGGCTATCCTGATAGCTAAATACTTTTACATTATAACCAAGTTCTCCAAGGGTTGAGGCAGAAGAAGAACCTCCAAGCCCTGTTCCAATTACAATTATATCGAGTTTGCCCTTGTTTGCAGGGTTAACAAGCTTAAGAGAAGCTTTATGATTTGTCCATTTATCGGCTAATGGACCATCCGGTATCTTTGAGTTTAGTTTGCTCATATCTGGAATTTTATTTCAGGATTAGAAAATATAGAGGAATAATGGTAAAACCAATAGCAATAATAATTGCATAGATATAGGCTATAATTTCAAGACGTTTGATCCATATCTTATTATTCCAACCTAAGGTTTGAAATGCCGACCAGAATCCATGGCTTAAATGGAATCCAAGGAGTAAGGCACCTGCAATGTAAATTAGATCGTACCACCAGTAGGTAATAAATAGCCCAGAAACAAGTGAATATGTATCCGCCATTTGAGTTAGGCCATTATCGTAAGATAGAGTGGCAACTTCACCAAACTTGATTTTCCAGAAGAAATTTATTAAGTGGATTACCAGAAAGATAAATATTGCTCCCCCAAGAATGTACATATTCTTTGAGGCCCAGGATGTAACACCATTTGAACTGGTTTGGATGTAACCCATAGGTCTTGTTCTTTGATTAAGCAAGGTGATGATGCTTGCATAAATGATATGAACAATGAACCCAATAGCGAGTACCGGCTCAACAACTTCTATTAACTGATTAGTTGCCATAAAATTAGCCGCAAAATTGAAGAGTTTACCATCGCCAAAAAGAAGCATGAGGTTAACGGTAAGGTGTACCAAAAGAAATATCATCAGGAAAAGCCCTGTGATGCTCATTATTAGTTTTTTCCCAAGAGAAGAACTGAATATTCCATTCATAGATTTTGAATTTGTGTTATACGAAACAAGATAAGTGTTTTATTTACCTATTGTAATTTTCCGAAAAAAAACCTTACGCAACCAATAATTCTTTATGTTTCTGGGCATGTTTTGGGTTGATACATGTCAATAGGAGGCGAGCGAAAAGTAAAAGAGAAGTTTGTAAATAGATAAACTGATGAATTGTTGTATAATCAAGAGGTAAGCGACATTTGTGTTTTATCCCTTAGTAATCTCTTTCGGTTAATTTTGCTTCGAGGTAGTTTTTTAAGAAATAAAAAAGCCCCGATTTTCATCGAGGCTCGCTCCTCATCTAGGACTTGAACCTAGGACCCCCTGATTAACAGTCAGGTGCTCTAACCAACTGAGCTAATGAGGAGTGTTATAATGCATACTCCTTTTTGGGTTTAGCGGTGCAAATGTAATATAATTTTTTTTTATCCAAACAGTTCAGATAATTTTTATACAAATTTTTTAATCATTTTATTATTTACACCTGATTTTCAGTTTTTCCAGTTATCCATGATTTGATGTTATTGATGACAATATCACTTCTTGCACAAATCGCCTCTTTAGTTGCAAAACCAATGTGAGGCAGTAAAATAGTATTACCCACAGAGAACAATGGATGGTTCTCCTCAATTGGAGGTTCGTGTTCGTATACATCTATTGCTGCGCCACCTATAATCCCTGTTTTTAGCGCATTTGCAAGTGCCTTAGAATCTACTATTGGACCTCTTGCAGTATTTATGAGTACTGCGCTTGGTTTCATTAGTTTTAAATTACTTTCGTTAATTAAACCGAGGGTTTTATCGGTTAAGGGTAAATGAAGAGAAACAATATCAGCATTTTTAAGTAGATATTCGAGTTCAACAAAATCAACCCCCTCCAAAGCCTTTACGTTTCTAGACCAGACTATAACCTTACAACCAAATGCCAATGCAAGTCTTGCAACTCTCTCTCCTATAGCTCCCAAACCAATAATTCCAAATATTTTCCCATTTAATTCCCCGCCGAGAAAACCATCTCTGGTTCGACCTAATCGGGTGGCATTATCTAGCGGAATAATCTTTCTATATAAGTTGATCGATAATGCAATAGCCAATTCAGCAACTCCTTGAGTGCTATAACCAGCAGCATTACAAACAACTATTCCCTTTGATCGACATAAATCCATTGGAATATGATCAACTCCCGTAAAGGCTACCGCAATCATCTTGAGATTTTCAGATGCCTCAATCACTTCAGAAGCAATTTTATAATTACTTATTACGAGGACATCAAAGTCTTTAATACGTTTTATCAGATCATCTTGACTGGAAGGTATATTATCAAAGAACCTAACAGAATGACCTAATTCTTCAATCTCTTCAACAAAAGATTTTTTTTGAGAAACCGTTAAACCTATTGGTTCTGCAAAGACAATATTCATAATACTCTATTTTATATTATTAGTAAAAAACCGCCAAGGTTTAGATGACCAAAACTCACCGGCATAATCCACTCCAATTCTCGGTGCTCTATTAATGTTGTATTTATTGTTATTTTCTTCGACCCAAAGCCTTTGTGATTCCATTAGATTCTCTCCATAAAAATCTTTACCTATCATTAGTTTCTTAGTTAGCCTTCCAGGACCATAACAATCTTCCAACCCGCGAATAAGAACTGCTTGTGGATTATTCGTTTCTCCTGTAACAATATTTAGCATCCAATACATACCATATATAAGGTATACGTATACCAATCCACCAGAACGAAACATCACTTCTGTTCGAGGTGTACGCCCTTTGCTCGCATGACAGGCTAAATCCTCAGCACCTCGATATGCCTCAACTTCTGTTATAATAAAGCGTTGAATTAAACCATCGTTGAAAGAGCGAACTAACGTTTTTCCAACTAATTCGGGAGCAACCTCAAGAACATCCCGATTATAGAAATCAAATTCTAAACGTCTTGCCATCACTCCTGCTTATTATCATTGAAATCGTAACTAAAAAATAGAATTGAATAAAAAAGGGCAGCAAACGAAACACCAATATGTGTTTCGAATGTATCCTCATTTAACATCGATGCAACTACTATTATTTGAAAAACTAGGCAAAGAAATATTTTATACTTTTTTTCTGAAAAAAATGGGTAAAATAATCCTACAAGAAATAAAAATAATCCAAATAAACCCGATGCTATCCAGATAGTTAAAAACTCATTGTGAGAGATAGCCCAATATTCCGGCTCAAGATTAATCCCTGATGATCTATAGTATTCATTCAAGAAATCTGCTCCATCACCCGTTCCTACTCCGAACAAAAAATGATTTTTAATAACATGCCATGATGCTTTAAAGAAAACATATCGCTGAACCAAGGAACTACCACCAACCAAACCACGAGTAAGGTATGAATCTATTTCCCACATTATCTGGTAAAACCGAGGATAAATCCCAATCTTATGATCTCTATAGATAATACTCGCTACGCCTCTCTCGATCAATTGAACATCAATTGAATCTAATTGAGCGATACCAACGGAATCTTTTCTTATGCCTTTTGATGTGAGATATCGAATTAATGTTAATTCTACTCTTTGCCCATCAGCATCTTTACTATCAAAAGAAAATTTACTAACCCTATTCCACTCCCTTTTTAATTCAGGGTAACAAATGTTTATCCAAACAAGATTTCCATTCTCATACTGCTTGCTTATAGTATCCTGAGTATACAAATTCCCATTGGGAGTTGTTTTAGGTAAATTCTTAAAGTCAACTTTATTTCTAGTAAAGTATCTATCAACGGTGTGAGTCAAATATGAAACCCCAACAAGCACTAATAAACTTAAGCCAACAATGATACAAAACTTCAGAACAATGTCCTTAACAGATGAAATCCAGCGAATCGCCAAAAATAAAGATACTATGCCTAATATGGCAATTCCTGTTATAGATTGGAGGATGAAAAGAAAGGTGATAAACCAAAGTGTAACAATAAATAGTATTGATTTAACCAAATAACTACTAAGAAATTTATTTGTAAAAGTAGAATAACTAAGAATGAAGATGGAAAAGAGAATCATTAAAGAAAGTCTAATATGAGATACGTAAGGAGATATCGCTCTAACATTTTGACTTCCAATGGAAAATTCCCTTAAGTAAATTGAAAAACTGATTATGGTAGCTACAAACACTGATAAGCAAAACATCAAGAGTAAAAACTTAAACTCTTCACGTTTAAGAGGCTCGCTCGTAGTAAGAATAACGGGTATAAATAGTAATGGTAACCAAAGGCGAAGTTCTTTTAGTGCATAATTTATATTATCCGAGTAAAAAAAACCAATAATAATTGATAAATAAACAAGTAAAAACGCCCAAAGAGTTTTACGATTGATAAAACGATTTATTTTATCAACCCAAAAGCCACCCAGAAGCCAATTCACAGCTAAAGTTATTAGTCCTACACTTAATGCAAAAGGAGAATAAGGTAATGCACATAGGCTAAGGGCAAGACCCAGCAGGAAAAAGAATCTATGGGTTTTAGTTGTAAATAGCATTGCATAAGTATTAACTCCAAAAGTAGAAAAAAATTATTGCGAGTAGCACGTGGAGTATTTTTGGATATAATAATTAGTTTTACGAAATAATTTATTCGGTTATTATTGTGGTTTAAATAAATAATTGTATTTTTGCATCCCGCTTATTATAACCACTTGTATCATAGGAAAGAACAAGTTATTAACTTAAACAAAGGAGTTTAAACGTGGACACTTTGAGTTACAAAACGGTATCGGCAAATAAAGCCACTGTTAACAAAGAGTGGGTAGTAATTGATGCCAACAACGAGGTTTTAGGTAGACTTTCAAGTAAAGTAGCCAATATTCTTCGTGGAAAGTACAAAGCAAATTACACCCCGCATGTTGATTGTGGTGATAATGTGATTATCATCAATGCTGAAAAAATCCGCCTAACAGGGAAGAAATTAACCGACAAGGTTTACATTCGTCACACAGGATTTCCTGGAGGACAGAGATTTTCAACCCCAAAAGAGATGCTTAAGAAACGGCCAATCGCCGTTATCGAACATGCAGTTAAAGGTATGCTCCCAAAAAACAAATTGGCTTCTGCTCTTTACAGAAACCTTTATGTTTATGCTGGTACTGAGCATCCACATGAGGCTCAAAAGCCTAAAGTAATAACCTTAAGTTCATTAAAATAGTAGAGTATGCAGGTACTTAATGCAATAGGTAGAAGAAAATCTGCTGTAGCCCGTGTTTATCTCAATGAAGGAAAAGGCAACATCACTATAAACGGAAGAGAATTAAAAGATTATTTTCCATCAGAGTTGATGCAGTACGTAGTAAAACAACCTCTTCAAGTTCTAAATTTAACTGCAAATTTCGACATCAATGTAAATCTTGATGGCGGTGGAGTTAAAGGTCAGGCTGAGGCACTACGTTTAGGAATTGCCCGTGCACTTATTTTGCACAATCCTGAATATAAACCAGCTCTTAAAGCAGAAGGCTTTATGACCCGTGATCCACGCGAAGTTGAGCGTAAGAAACCAGGTCAGCCAAAAGCAAGAAAGAGATTCCAGTTCAGCAAACGTTAATCGATTTTTAATAATAATTATTGGCAAGCAGTTTAGTTACTAAATTGCACAGACTTCCGATATTCGGGACTACTGAGCGATTGCCATAATTCTAAACTAAAACAAAATGTCTAGGACAAACTTTAATGAGTTACTCGACGCTGGTGTGCATTTTGGCCACTTAAAGCGCAAATGGAATCCTAAAATGGCTCCATACATTTTTATGGAACGCAACGGTATCCATATCATTGACTTACAGAAAACTTCTGTAAAAATTGATGAAGCTGCCGCAGCTCTTAAGCAAATTGCAAAGTCAGGGCGCAAAGTTCTTTTCGTAGCAACCAAGAAACAGGCTAAAGAAATTGTTGCAGAGAGAGTAAAACAGGTAAACATGCCATACGTAACTGAACGTTGGCCAGGCGGTATGTTGACCAACTTCCCTACCATTCGTAAAGCCGTTAAAAAAATGTCATCAATTGACAAGATGGCTACTGATGGAACATTTGAGAACTTATCAAAACGTGAAAAACTCCAGATAACCCGTCAACGTGCAAAACTTGAAAAGAACTTAGGTTCAATTTCAGATTTGAACAGACTTCCTGCAGCACTTTTCGTTGTTGATGTTCAGAAGGAGTATATTGCTGTTCGCGAAGCAAAAAGGCTTAGCATTCCAGTTTTTGCTATGGTTGATACCTGCTGCGATCCTTCATTAATAGACTTTGTAATCCCTGCTAATGATGATGCTTCAAAATCAATTTCGTTGATTGTTGATATCATGTCTAAAGCTATTCAGGAAGGTCTTGAGGAGCGTAAAGCAGAGAAAGAAAAAGAACCAGCTCAGAATGAAAGAAAAGATGAGCAAACCCATCATACTCGTGCTCGCAAAGGTAAAAAACCCATAACTAGCGACGAGGAAAAATCTGAGGTTGAAGAACCAACGGCTGATGATGAAGAAAAAACGGAAGAATAATACTAGTCGAATTTAACAAACTTATAATACAATGGCCGAAATAACAGCAGCTGACGTTGCAAAATTAAGAAAGGCTTGCGGAGCAGGCATGATGGATTGCAAGAACGCCCTTGTAGAAGCAAATGGTGATTTTGAAAAAGCTATTGAACTTATTCGTGAACGTGGAAAAGCAATTGCTAATAAGCGAGCTGATCGTGAAGCAGGCGAAGGTGTTGCTCTTGCTAAAGTTAATGCAGCAGGAAATCATGGCGCTATGATTGTTCTAAATTGTGAAACAGACTTTGTTGCAAAAAATAACGATTTTATTGCTCTTGCAACTAGTATGTTGGATGTAGCAATTGATAAGAAACCTGCAGATCTTGAGGCTTTAAAAGCATTGGAGATTAAAGGTCGAAAGATTGGTGACCTTGTACTGGATCAATCAGGTGTTACAGGTGAAAAGTTTGAACTTTCATTTTTTGAAAAAATTGATGCTGCAAAAGTTGTTGCGTATATACATTCAGGGAATAAATTAGCTACTCTTGTTGGCTTAAATATTGCTGATATTGATACACAGGTTGGTAGAGATGTTGCAATGCAAATTGCTGCAATGAGTCCTGTTTCGATTGATAAAGGTGATGTAACCGAAGAACTTCGCAAGAAAGAATTTGAAATTGGTCGTGAACAAGCACGCCTTGAGGGTAAGCCAGAGAACATGCTCGATAAAATTGCTGAAGGTAAACTTCAGAAGTTCTATAAAGAGAGTACTCTGCTTAACCAAGACTTTGTAAAAGATAATAAGATGACCGTTGGTGGTTATCTAAAGTCAGTTAACAAAGATCTTACCGTTACTGGCTTTAAGAGAGTTTCTTTGAACGCTTAGAAATAAATTTTAATATTTCTTGAAAAGCCTCGATTTTCCGGGGCTTTTCTATTTTATAGCAATTACAAATTTATATGTTTTTACATACCACATAGACAAAAAACTTTTGCTAGCTTTGAAAGTTAAATATGATTTTATGAAAAAGAATTTACTTTTTATCTCTCTATTGACCATTTTATTCAGTTCTTTAATACCAAACAAAGTTTATTCCCAAGCCGATACCGAATTTTGGTTTGTGGTGCCTGAAATTACTGTTAACCATGGCTTTCCGGGTGGAATTCCGGCAAGTATAAATTTTGCAACATCCAATTTACCAGCAACAGTAACGGTAAGAATGCCAGCCAATCCAGTCCAATTTCCAGATATTATTTTAAACATTCCTGCCAATTCTGCTCACTCTTTAGATCTTTCAAATTGGATATATTCTTCTAATACAGAGCAAAATAAACTTGAAAATAAACCACTTAATGCTTCGGGCATTAATAATTTTGGTCTTTATATAACATCTACAAGTCAAATTACGGCCTATTACGATATAAATAATTCTTTAAATTCAGATATCTGGGTACTAAAAGGGAAAAATGCTCTCGGTACAAATTTTTACACTCCATTCCAAACACATGGGGCTAATGGTAATTATGGTAGTCCCGATGCAACAGCACAACCATATTCTGCTATTGATATTGTAGCTGCTGAGGATAATACAACGATAACTGTCACCCCTACAAAAAATGCTAGTTATGGTAATTCTGGTTTTACAATTGCCGCAAACACATCCAAAAATTTTATTCTCCATAAGGGTCAAACTTTATCAATTTTTCCTGAAAATAAAAGTCAATTAGCGGCTAATAGATTGGCCGGCACCCATATAACATCCGATAAGCCAATTGCTATAACCCTTAAGGACGACACAGCCAATCATTCAACTGGTGGTTGTAAAGATGTGATTGGAGATCAGATTATACCAGTAAATTTAACTGGTACTGAGTATATTGTGATGAGAACTTTTTTAACCAATAATGACTTTGTTTATGTTGTAGCAACTCAAAATGCCACACCTATATACATTGATGGAGTTCTAACAACTACATTAAATGCAGGACAACAATATCAAGTTCAATTTCTCGCTACCCATCCAACAGGATTCATGAAGATTGCCTCGCATTTAAGTGTCAGTGATCCTTATAAACCTTTCTATGTTTTTCATGTTGGAGGGTTCGGTTGTGAACAAGGCGGAGCAATAATTCCACCCATTGATGTTTGCACAGGTAGCTCTAAGGTTTCCTTTTCTCGATTAAATACTACTCCTCTTTATCTGACAATAATGGTAAGAGATGGTGCCGAAAATAACTTTCTGGTTGATGGTGTCGTTAATAATGCTTTGATTAATCCTGCATCTTTCGTAATTGTTCCCGGAACGCCTTGGAGGGTTGCTCGTTTTGGGATTCCGCCAGCAGGAATACCAACTACAGGAGCAGGTTCTCTAGGTCTCGGCCAACATGTAATATCAAACACCCTTGACATGTTTCATTTGGGTGTTATAAATGGAAGTGCTGCTACTACATGTAAATATGGTTTTTTTTCAGGCTTTAATAAATTTGCTCCTCAAGCATTTGTTGTTGGAAATGGAGATCCGGGTGACTTTCTTTGCTATGGTGATTCAGCTCAACTTTATGCTTACGGGGGAACTCGTTATAATTGGACTCCGACCGATTTTCTTAACGACCCCCAAAGTCCTTTTCCTATTGCAAGAAATTTAACGCATTCGATAAAATACAGGGTAGTTGTCACTGGTGTGTGTAACCTAAAAGATTCATCGGAGATTGAGTTGATTGTTGGAAAATTCATTGACCCAAACTTTAATACCGATGTTATTGAAGGCGGTGCTCCCCTTACCGTTAATTTTACTAATAACTCCACCAATGCTGCTCAAAATTACTGGGATTTCAATAGTGATGGGGACTTAACTGATGCAGGGGAAGGATTAATTAATTCTCCCACCTTTTCTCATGTTTTTGACAATACAACCAATGATACAATAAGGTATAACATTACATTACTAATAACCGATGAAACAAGTACTTGCTATAAACAACAGACTAAAAGTATTCTTGTTTACCCTCATATAAAGGCTGATTACAGCACAACAATTGCAGATGCAAACCATTGCAACCCTTTAAATGTGTCGTTTAATAGCACTTCAAATCCGATCGGTTCTTCATACCGTTGGGATTTTGGAGATGGAGAATCTTCCAACTTAGCAAACCCTGATCATACATTCAATAACCAAAACCTAGTAGCAACTACTTATAATATCAAATTAGTAGTCAAGGACAAGTACAACTATTACAAGGATAGTATTACTAAATCTATTACCGTTCAGCCTTACCTCAAGGCAGATTTTGCAATCGATAGAACAGAGGGTTGTTCTCCCTTAACTGTAAGCGCAGATAATATTAGTAAAGGAAATATGAGCAACTTCTTTTGGGATCGCGATGGAGATGGAACATACGAATATTCAGCACCTGCGCCTACGGGTTGGTCACTCTCTTACATTAATCCTACAATAACAAATACACAAAAAATAGTTGCCATTAAACTTAAAGCAGTTAATGCAGCAGGGTGCTCCGATATTTCATCAAAAAGTATAACCATCTTTCCTCCTGTAACGGCAAGTTTCACTATAAATAATAATGGTAACCCATTAGGATGTTCTCCTTTAAAGTTAGATTTCACATCTACAACAACTAATTCTAATATTTTCAAGTGGTCGGTTGATAGCGATTCAATTAGTAATACCCAAAATCTTGTTGATACTTTTGAAAATCTCAGTGCCACACCAATAACAAAGATTATTATTCTCAAAGCATCCAATGATTATGGATGTTCAGCAATCCAGTCTTCGAATGTAATTATTCAACCTTATGTTAATGCTGATATTTCAATAGTTAATCAAGTAGGTTGTTCGCCATTAACTACTAGTTTTGATAATACTTCATCAGCTGGATCTTCCATTTTCCAGTGGGATATTGAAAATAATGGTACTATTGATTTTTTGACTAGGAATATTCCTCCGCAAGTATTTACAAATATTACCACGAATCTTCAAGTAAGGACTGTTCCTATTAAACTTACCGCAAGTAATCCTGCCGGATGCACGAGTAGCATAATCAAAACCATTTCAGTTAACCCACAATCAACGGCAAGTTTTACTTACATCGATAATGGAAATGATAACCATTGCTCGCCTCTACTTGCAGGATTCGCAAGCACAGTGACAAACACAGAGACTTACCAATGGGAGTTTGGTGCTTTTGGAACATCAACATCAGCAGATACATCATTTTCTTTCTTAAACAATGGAAATATTGACATTACAGTACCTATAAAACTAACTACAAATAATGGCTTTGGATGCTCTGCTTCTACAACCCAGAATATTATTGTTAGACCTAGTGTGAAAGCTCTTTTTACTTTAGATAATTTTGAAGGGTGTCCTCCTTTCAATACAAATGTTGATGCCTCCACATCTACTGGTCCAATTACAAACTACACTTGGAACTTCGATGGAACAATGTATACTGGACTGAATCAGGTTTTCACGAATTCCATCAATTCTACTGGCTATAATATCAACCGTAAAATAAAACTTTATGTAAGTAACGGTTTCTGTTCCGATACTATTTATAAAAGCATTGTTGTTCATCCACAAGTTGATGCAAAATATACAGCATTGCCAAATTTATCGGGATGTAGCCCGTTAGTAGTAAACTTCGAAAATAAGTCAACGTTACTCGGCACTACTACACCCATCAATAATATATTGTGGGATTTTAATGATAACAATACTTCTAACGCAACAATTACAAGTCACACATTCATAAATTCCGATAGTAATAACCCTAAAACCTTCGATGTAACAATTAAAGCAACTTCCAATGATGGTTGTATAAACACTGCAACATCGAATATCACGGTTAAGCCCACTCCAATTGTTAATCTTGGCATTGATCAGCAGATCTGCGAAGGAAACCATGTAAGTCTTGACGCACAGAACGATGGAATGAATTTTCTTTGGAATAATGGATCAACGAGTAGAACAATTAATGCTAGTTCAACAGGAGAATATTCTGTTGCTGTTACAAATAGTTTTGGTTGTACACAAAAGGATACAATGAAACTAACTGTTAATCCTAAGCCTGTTGTTGATTTAGGTGTCAATAAATCAATCTGTGAGGGAGATAGCGCAATACTTGATGCTGGAAATTTTGGATCAGAACATCTATGGAATACAAATGAAACATCGCAAGTAATTACTGTATTTTCACCGGGTACTTACTCTGTGATGGTAACTAATCCCGACAATTGCTCAAATTCAGATGAAGTACAAGTAACTGTAAATCCAAAACCATATTTAGATCTTGGCTCAGATAAAATTAACACATCATTACCTTATACTTTGAATGCAAATACGGGCAATGTAACCTATCTCTGGAGTACAGGAGAAACAACCCCTTCAATTGTGGTAAATAGCTTCGGAAAATACTCTTTGACCGTAACCAATAGCTTTGGTTGTAAGGCTTATGACGAAACAGAAATCATGATCACCATCAATGTTGAAACCTCCGATGAATCAAATACCTCAGTATTGGTATATCCCAATCCTGTAACAGAAGTATTAAACATAAATGTTGAATCTAAAAACATAGATGTTTACACAGTTGAATTAATCGATCCAATATCACGAGTTGTAAGGAAATTAGTTTCAGAAAGCACAAAATCATTTAAGGCAAAAATGGATATTCACGACCTTACATCGGGCATATATCTTCTTAAAGTGAGCACAAACAAAGGCTCGATAACTAAAAAAGTTATTATTCAAAAAAAATAATTTCTGCATTCATACCCAGTTAGTTTTTGAGTGTAATGATTTTTCATAAAAGGCCTCGGTTTCTCTGAGGCTTTTTTATTATATCTTTATAGCGTAAAAATTAATAACATGTCGAAATACAAACGTGTACTCCTAAAACTTAGCGGTGAAGCCCTTATGGGTGACGATAGTTATGGGATAAATACTGAGATTATTAACTCCTATGCAAAACAGATTAAGGAAGTTTCTGAACTTAATGTTGAAGTTGGAATAGTTATAGGTGGTGGAAATATTTTCAGAGGTTTAAGCGGAGTTTCAAAAGGATTTGATCGAGTAAAAGGAGATCAGATGGGAATGCTAGCAACAGTGATCAACAGTATTGCTTTACAAAGCGCAATTGAGGGTCAAGGTGGAAAAGCAAAAGTTTTTACTGCAACTAAGATGGAACCCGTTGGAGAACTCTATTCTAAAGCCAAAGTTATAGAATCGTTTAAACAAGGCTATGTGGCAATTATTGCTGGTGGTACAGGAAATCCATTTTTCACAACCGACACTGCATCGGCATTACGCGGGGTTGAGATTGAGGCTGAAGCTCTTTTAAAAGGAACTCGTGTTGATGGGGTTTATACTGCCGATCCTGAAAAGGATAAATCAGCAAAACGTTTCGATACAATTACTTTTGCTGATGCTTATGAAAAGAAGTTAAAAATAATGGATCTGACTGCTTTTACTATGTGTAGTGAGAACAATCTACCCATTATTGTTTTCAATATGAATACCTCTGGAAATCTAAAAAAACTTATTTTAGGAGAAAAAATTGGTACGTTAATTAAAAATTAGATAATTTTAGTTCCGAATTTTAAGTATACCACTATGAAAGAAGAAGACGCAGATCTATGTTTAGATATCGCCAATGATAGGATGCAGAAAGCTATTGATCATCTTGAAAATGAGCTTAGAGTTCTAAGAGCTGGTCGTGCTAATCCTAATATGCTATCGGGTGTTATGGTTGATTATTACGGAACACCAACACCTTTAACTCAAGTAGCTAGTGTTGGAAGTCCTGATGCCCGTTCAATTGCCATCCAACCCTGGGAAAAGAAGATGATTGAATCAATTGAAAAAGCGATAATGGCTGCTAATCTAGGATTTAATCCTCAGAATAATGGCGAAACAATTCGTGTTATTGTACCACCATTAACCGAAGAACGTCGTAAAGATCTTGTAAAACAAGTTAAACATGAAGGGGAAAATGCGCGTGTAAGTATTCGTAATGCTCGCCGCGATGCTATTGAAGAGCTAAAGAAACTCCAAAAGAACGGACTTGCTGAAGACCTCGCAAAAGACGCTGAAACTAAGGTACAGAAAATAACAGATGCTTTCAACAAGAAGGTTGAAGAGCATTTGGAAAAGAAAGAGAAAGAGATATTGACAGTATAGAATTAAAAAGTGATAAAAAACCTTCAAGGTTTTTGAAACCTTGAAGGTTTTTTTATTCTACAAGATCCACCCTCAGCAGATTTGCAGCCAATTTCAATCGCTGAGTCCAGTCTCCAGGAATTATTAGATGATGATTTCCAAACGGATCATTTAAAAAATAGTCCTGTGCCGAATCGGTTAGCTGAACCTCAATTTGTGTTCTACAAGCATTTTTGCATTTCGGATGATCTGTAACCTTCGCTAGTGTTATAAAAATCCTATTAAGAGTATTCTCAAATCTAAAAATGGTAACCATCTCCCCTTTTAGTTCACCTGATAGTGCAAGCCCCTTATCGGTTTCGTAGTGGGTCACAGTCTTAAAATTCTTATAAAGATTTGTAGGTGCTGTGCAATGTGCAAAAAGTGCTTTACCTCCATTAACAAATGCGGTGTTTGCCATCCAAGGAATAACCCCGCAAACCTCACTGCTCAACATCAGCCCAACAGCGCTACAAGTATCACCTTCGCATCCTGAAGGTAGTCCGTCATGATTTAATTTTGATAAAGCAAGACAAGCCGTGTGGCTCGTTTGGTTAACTAACGAGAAACACTCAACCGATAAGGCATTAAGTTTATAGAATGGCACTAATGATGCCAAACCTTCATAAATCTTACCACTTTCGAAAAGTTCGCTAGCATTATTCGCTTGAAAAAGTGATGTAAAATCAGGAGCAACCTGCTTAACTTCATCCAGAATAATATCGTTCCAGCTAATATCAACCTGTTCCACGCCCAACCTACTTTGCATAATAAATGGGCTAACCACCGATGACACCAACCAATCCGAAGGGTTTCCAATTAATCCCAACCTTTGTCCATGAAGCCTACGAATGCCATTCCTAACATAATAGAAATCGTTAATTAGTTCTACAACATTCTCATCTTCAAAGTTAATAAGCATTGATGTGATATTATGCTGATTCATCCAAGCCTTAACCTCCGTTGCCGATGCCCAAGAATTATCGTCACGAGAAGCTAAAATCAGATAAAACTTATACTCTTGAACAGAGTTGATGGCAACTCGCTCAGATCCACCTGTAAGAAACATTAGGACATCTGGCTTATCATTCACGTATTCAACCTTATCCTGACTAAAAACATTTAGTAATTTCTTCTTTCCCTTATCAAAAACAGCCAATTCAGCAGAAGGGAAAGTGAGTAGTTTAACACGCAGTTTCTCCATTAACGAGAATGTTTCTTCCTTCATATCTTTCAAAATCATTTATTTATAATATCAATCGCAAAGTCAATGTACTTGTAAACATCCTCGGGATGCCCTTCAATTTTAGTATTGTTCCGCATTTGACCAAGGCGAACAATAACTGCATTCAACTCAGGAATGACAAATATATACTGACCAAGGATACCTCGTGCATAAAAGATGTTATAATTTTTATAGTTCAATAACCACCACTGCATGCCATACCTCTTATTTGGCTGGTTAAGTTCAAGATCGATAAGATGATTTTCCTGCTTAGTTATTTCTTTCACCCACCATTCTGGAACAATTTGCTTGCCTTTCCATTTACCACAGTTAAGCATTAGCTGACCGAAACGGGCAAAATCACGTGCATTTGAGTTAAAGCAGCATGAGGCTTTCTCGGTTCCATCCCTTTTATCAAGACTCCAAAGCGCATCCTGCTCTGCACCTACTGGTTTCCATATTTTCTCGGATGCATATTCGGAAAGTTTCTTGCCAGAAACCTTTTCTATTATAAGTGCCAATAGCTGTGGATCGCTCCCTCTATAGTCAAAATATTTTCCGGGCTCTCCCATTGAATGAAGATTCAAGACAATTCTTTTAATATCATTCCCATAGTAGGCCTGAGTAGTGATTGAGAATAAACTGCTATATGACTCATCCCAGCTTAGGTTTGAACTCATGGTTAAAAGATTTCTAAGAGTAATCTTTGACTTAGCACCCTCTTTATACTCTGGAAGAAAATCACCAACAGGTTGATCAATGTTCTTGATATAACCATCCTGAATTGCACAACCTATCAACAAACTAACAAAACTCTTCGACATTGAGAATGAGTTGGAATAGGATTCCTTATTATAACCACCCCAATAAGTTTCGGATAGAAGCGTAGTATCCTTAACCACCAGATATGCAACGGTTTTATAGGTATCAAAATAGGCAAGCTGCTCTTTATTAAAATTGTAATTATTGTATTTATTTGAAACAGCCCATTTCTGTGGTTCTCCTTTTTCCACCTTACGATTATCAAACAGCTTATAGCTATCAATCTTTGGCTTTTGGTATATCAATGCCCTAACAATATAGTGGTTGCGTGGAATTGCCAGAAATATTGCCAAACAAGCAATTAGTAGTATTGATGTAATTTTTAAAATTCTTTTCATTGGAAAAAGGTGTTTGGTTGGTGATGCAATTTAGAATAAATTGATACTTCAAACAATTATTTGATATTTCAATAATCACAACTAATTTTGTTTATGTAAATCTATAGCCTAAAAATTTATGCATATAAAATCTATTCCCCACATTCTATTTAAGTTGTTCGTGTTATTTTTGATTTTACTACTACTTCAATGCGAGAGATACGAACCTTCTCCTGATAAACCAACCCAAGAAACGATAAACCAAGAGATGGCAAGGAATTTGTTCTTTAAACATTATACATCCAATACTGATGCGTTTATGGACTACGTGGTTAAACTTGTGAAAACAAAGGACGACTCCCTAAATCTGATTTTACCCCTAGTTCAAAACTACGGAATCCCTCTTTGGCAGTATAGCAAGTCCATTAAAAGTACTAGAAACGTATATTCGCTAACTATTCCTGTTAAGGCTTTTGACCAAGACTCACTCACATCGCTTCTAATTTTTACCAGCACACCCCGTGACACAAAAATTAGGGTATTTGAAAAGCGAGCAAAATATCCTTATTCGGATAAACTTAAAGATATTTTCTTGCACTATGAATCCACAATATTCAAGGGATTCAAGTTTGCCACAAGGAAAACTGTCCCTGTTCATGAGGGAAATTCAACAAAGTGTGTTATGGCAATTACGACCTGCTTTGAAGTATACACAAGTCTTGATTTGGGGGCAACATGGAGTTACAGCTATACTTCATGCGGTGGAACCACCTATGTTTGGATTGATGAAAGCGATCCTCCTAGCACACCAATTGGAGGTGGTTACCCAGAGGGAGGTGGTGGTGATGGGACTTTTGGAGGCGATGGGGGTGGTAGTGGAAACTCGGAGCCAACAGTTGAGGGAATAGATCAGAGAGGTTATGATCGGTTAACCACTGCAAAAAATACTTTAGAAACGGTTTATTGCCCAAGTAAAAAGATACTTGAATCTGAATGGAATAACTATTTAACAATTCAGATTAACTCAAATTTAGCAGTTGATAATCCAGCTGCATTCAATTCTAATACAAATACCATACAATTCAGAAATAGTTTTTTAATTAATGATAGTCGTCTGTTACACGAAACATTCCATGCTTTCCAAGACACCTATTGGGGAGGAGGTAATCCTACACCGCCAACTCAAATGGCGGAGTTTGAAACTTTCCTTTTTGTAGATCTTTATCGGCACTTCAACAATCAAGGATCAATGTGGGCTTCTGGATTATCAGATACTCTTGAAAGTCAGTATTTAAATTGGCTAGAATCCATTGAACAGAATGGTGTAACTAACATAACCACCGCAGAATATTCAACATGGTTCAACCGATTTATTTCAGTTATGACCAATTATAGCAACCTCCCAATTGGTTCCCATACATCGCCAAGTGCTATTAATAGCGTTTTTGAACTATGCCATTACAATAACTAACTATATAAATGATATGAAAACAAGAAATAACAACCTGAGTTTTTCGTTTATAATAATACTAATCTTTTCTATTACTTCAATAATTCCAAGTAAATCTGTCGCCCAAGAGGAAAAAACATATAAAGTAAAAGGTATCAAGGGGGTTCTAAACTGCACGGAAGTGAAAAAAACGGATAATCTTTTTTTTTCCAATGCTAAAGATGATGAAACTAAAATTCATAAGGAATACAATATTAAGGAAAATGTCGATCCCTCATTTCTCGGTTACAGATCTGGTATTCACGACCAATTCGTTGAGGCTTTTCGAAAATCTTTTTCCAAAGAGCGTCTTGAAAAATTGGCTAGTACAGAGGAAAAAATTACAATCTTTTTTAATCTTGATCAAAATGGAAAATATCTTTTTACATCATTTGTCCTAAACATTGGTACACAAGTCGATCCCGATGAAATATTAACCCTTGAAGAAAACCTCAAAGCTTTAGTTAAATTTGTACCAATAAGAAAATCTGAGTACAAATTTTTAGACGGTGTTTTCATCAAAACCTCATTCAAAGAGATACTAAATGGAGAAATACCATTTATTAGAAAAAGTGATATGTATATACAAGAATTGGAAAAGTTGGAAAAGGCAGAATAATATTGCATGTAATAAATCCTGAAAAAATAATTTTCGGGGTTTTTGTATAATAAATAGTTTTATTCAATGAAGCCTTTCATATTCGTTGCCGTAGCATTTTCCTTCTCCTTTATGACAAAAGGACAATCAACTAAATTAACAGTGAATGATTTAAGTAAAGTTATACTTTTCGATTCTTTTAGTGGCTTAGATGCTTTCATTAAAACTCAATATGAAATAACCTTTTCAAATGGAGCAGGATCATTATATATTGTAAAACAAGAATATAAACTTCCAGAATCTATTACATTCAGCAAAAACTTCAACCTAAAAAAAACTAAAAGAAAAAGATTTTTAAAACAATTGCCAATTAGTGTCATTGACAGCCTCCTTAAGTATTACAATTCAGAGCAAACGAATGTTGTTAACCTAAATTTTTTTGGCATCAACAAGGTGTGGATTGAGAGAAACCATAAAAGAACAGCAGAGTCATTATATCCTGCGGAGCCCACATTTACATTAGAACAGAGAACTAGCGCAGTTGAACTATTCAAAAACCCTGAGAATTATAGAAATACTATTCTTAATATTGAAGTGGTAAAGGATTATTATCCAACATGCAAAATACAACTCATTACAAAAACATCCGATACTATAAAAATTGCAACAGATGGTCAGGGACCTTTCTTATATCCTTGGCATTCACAAAATGAAACCGATAAATATTTTTACGATCCAAGGCTAAGTATTTGGTTTGCTAACCTAATACCTTTTGAAGAGTTCTCTAATAAAAAAAAACTTAAGGGAGAAAACTTTCTTGACTACTTGACAAGTAGAATGTTTCAGGACGAGTTTAAAGGAGATTTTAGAAATGCTGGAAGTAGTTTTTATATAAGAGAGAATCAAATTAGCCGGGATTCTTTATTAAAACTAAAAAGAACTTACGGAATAGGAACAATATTTAATTCTCAATTTGGCATTTACTTTGCCTTAGGGGATCGTTCAAATTTTTATGTACCCTCCTTTGTAGTAAATGATATATCTTTTCTGCAAAAAAAGGATTCGATGAAAGCACTGATTGATAAAGTTGAAGAAATAAAAACTCTTTTTATCAACAATAGTTTTATTAAACCGAACTTTAATCTAATTAAAAAACTATCGGTAGAGGAATACTCAAGTAATACTCTAAAAAAAGATTTTTCAGAAGAACTTTATACCGATTTGCGCTTTATAAATAAGAGTCTTAAAAAATTAAATATTTTACTTAACTATACTCAAATTAGCGTATTTGAAAATGATTTGAAATCTTCAGAATGGCTAATAGACAAAAAAGGGAAACTAATACTGTGGAGGTATCAAAAAGAGTTACCATTAAATCTTAAATCCAAGAAGTTTATTGGGAAATATCGTGCAGATTATAACATGTATGTTGTGCTTAAGGAGATTAAATAAATCGATATTCTTACCGATAAAAAGCAAACCCCAAAGAAAAATCTTCGGGGTTTAAAATCATTTAGTTCGATTCCAGCAGTTTAAACAGCTCATCCAGTTTTGGAGTAAGGATTATCTCTGTCCTTCGATTTTTCTGGCGTGCCTCGGGAGTTTTGGTTTTATCGAGAGGAACGTATTGGCTTCGACCAGCAGCGGTAACCCTTGCTGGGTTAATTTTTGTGCCGTTCACTAAAATCCGAAGGATTGTTGTTGCTCGCTTGGTGCTTAAGTCCCAATTATCAAGCAGTACAGCGTTTCCTTTAAAGGGAACATCATCGGTATGCCCTTCAACTAAAATATTTATATCGGGATTTTGCTCAAGTACTGGGATTAGCTGCTTAAGGGCTGTTGCACCCTTAGGATCTACATCGTACTTACCCGATTTAAACATCAACTTCTCCTCTAATGAAACATACACCTTCCCATTTTGTACTTTTATGCTTAAACCCTTTCCCTCAAAGCCATAAAGCGCATCGGTAACCTTTTTCTTAAGGGCAAGTACAATAGAATCTTTGCTACGGAGTATCTTTTCAAGCTCAATCAACCTTGCATTACGCAATTCAAGCTCTTTATTTAGATTATCTAGATTGACCTGCATTTGATCCAAATTGCTCTTTCGCAGAAGTAATTTTCTTTCCAACTCCTTTAAAGCATCCTCCTTATCCTGTAACTCTTTTTGAGTTATCTGGAGTTGGCTAAGCACCTTTCGGGTCTCCTTTTGGTTTCCTTGCATCAGGTTTTGCTGTAACTCCTGTAATTCATTATATTTACTAGATACCCGTTCATAATCCTCTCTTAATCGCTTTAGCTCAACCGAACGATTTGCGCTATCAGCCATAAGCCCATCAACCTCCTTTTGAAGTACCTTTAGCTTTGTATCGCATTCTGTAACTCTAACATTTAACGATTCGTTTTCGGTCGAAAACTTTTCGCGTTCTTCCTCACATTTCAAATTTTTATCCTGTAATGCCTGAAATTCTTTTGCAGGCACACAGCCCAACAAAAAGGATGCAAGCACTATGCAGATGTAAAGGGATTTACTTATTTTTGACATAGATAGATTTTTTAACAATCTTTACAATTTGGATTAGAGCAAAGATAAAATAATAGACGTTACTCATCGTTAAACAAAAAAGGTTTTTACGGGTTAAATTGTTTTAACTTTGCACCGATAAACATCCGAGGTTGAATATGAGCGGTAGCTACCCTTTATTAGATCAGATTAATTATCCAAGCGATTTAAAAAAACTTGAATCGGATCAACTCGTGCAGCTAAGCGGTGAGTTGAGGCAGTTTATTATTGATGTTGTATGCGAAAACCCTGGGCATTTTGGTGCCAGCCTGGGTGTGGTTGAGCTTACTGTTGCCTTACATTATATTTTCAACACACCCGAAGATAGAATTATCTGGGATGTTGGACATCAGGCTTATGGGCATAAGATACTAACTGGTCGAAAATCAGTTTTCCATACCAATAGAAAATATAAGGGGATTAGCGGTTTTCCTAAACGTAGCGAGAGTGAGTATGACTCTTTCGGAACGGGTCACTCATCAACCTCAATATCTGCTGCTCTTGGAATGGCTATTGCATCTCAAAAAGAGGGAAATAAACGTCAGGTTGTTGCTGTTATTGGGGATGGTTCCTTAACGGGAGGTCTTGCCTTTGAGGGGTTGAATAATGGGGGTATCGAAAAATCAAACCTGCTTGTTATTCTTAATGATAATAACATTGCCATCGATCCAAATGTTGGTGCATTAAAGGAGTACCTTCTCGATATTACAACATCAAAAACGTACAATAAATTTAAGACTGATGTTTGGAATATACTGGGTAAAGTGGATAAACTTGGTCCAAAAACTCGCTCCGCAGTTCAAAAAATTGAAAATGCAATAAAAGTTACCCTGCTAAAACAGAGTAATCTTTTTGAATCGCTTGGATTTCGATATTTCGGCCCTGTAGATGGTCACGATGTAGTCTATCTAACAAAAATATTACGCGATTTAAAAAATATTCCGGGGCCAAAACTTTTACATTGCATAACAACAAAGGGAAAAGGATTTACTCCTGCGGAGGAAAACCAAACGCTATTCCATGCTCCCGGAGTATTCAATAAATCAACTGGTGAAAGAATTGTTGTTGTAAACGATAAGCCCACTCCTCCCCGATATCAGGATGTTTTTGGAAGAACTCTGGTTGAATTGGCATCAACAAATAGTAAAATTCTTGGAATTACTCCTGCTATGGCTAGCGGTTGCTCAATGAATATTATGATGGAATTGATGCCCGATCGAACATTTGATGTTGGCATTGCCGAGCAACATGCGGTAACCTTCTCGGCTGGTTTAGCGGCAGAGGGTTATGTACCGTTCTGTAATATATACTCTTCATTCATGCAAAGAGCCTACGATCAAATAATACATGATGTAGCAATTCAAAAGTTACAAGTTATTCTTTGTCTAGATCGTGGTGGATTGGTTGGCGATGATGGTGCTACACACCATGGAGCATTCGATATATCTTATCTCCGAAACATTCCTAACATGATTGTAGCAGCACCTATGAACGAGGAGGAACTTCGTAATATGATGTACACTGCTCAGTTAGAAGGAGGTGGTCCATTCTCGATTCGTTACCCAAGAGGAAATGGGGTTATGGTGGATTGGATAAAACCATTCTCTCAAATTCCGATTGGAAAAGGTAGGGTTGTGAGGGAGGGATCGGATCTTGCTTTTGTAACATTCGGTCATATTGGAAATTTTGCTGCTGTTGCAGCAGATATGCTTGAATCTGAAGGTGTAAGCATTGCACATTATGATATGCGCTTTACTAAACCTCTGGATGAAGCCCTTCTTAAATCCATTGGGCAAAAGTTTGATAATATTATAACCATTGAGGATGGCTGCATACAAGGAGGATTTGGAAGTGCTATTTTAGAATGGTTAAACGATAACGATTTTAGCACAAAAGTAATTCGATTAGGAATTCCGGATCGTTTTGTTGAGCATGGAACTCAGCAACAACTATATAAAGAGTGTGGGTTTGATGTAGAGGGGATATATCAAACAGCTAAGAAACTGGTTGCGCATAAAATTATTGGGAAGGCAGTGTAACAACTATTTTGCATAACATTTGATTTCGATATTGCCCAAACCAAATAAACTTTATATCTTCGCAACCCAAAGTTCTTAGATTTACTGCCCGGGTGGCGGAATTGGTAGACGCGCTGGTCTCAAACACCAGTGGTAGCGATACCGTGCCGGTTCGATCCCGGCCCCGGGTACTTACCGAAAAAACCCTCGGAATGAGGGTTTTTTTATATTACAAAAAATGGTGTAATCCCCATATTTATTGTCAGTTCAAATTTCAATTTATTGATTTAAAGATTTCAGAACAAGGATATTTATCGATCAAAACAACGTACAAAACAACAATCGGTTAATCCGCTTTATTGTATGAACAAAGAGCTGTATCCCTACGGAGAAAGACAAGATCAGTTCGACCGTCGTTACCTCGAAATGGCTCAGATTTGGGCTAAAAATTCCTACTGCATACGCCGACAAGTTGGAGCATTATTAGTAAAAGGCCGGATGATAATTTCCGATGGATTTAATGGAACTCCCTCTGGTTTCGAGAATATTTGTGAAGACGAGGAAGGAAAAACCAAATCTTACGTTTTGCACGCAGAGGCAAATGCTATTACAAAAGTAGCTAAATCAAATAACAGCAGCGAGGGTTCTACGCTATATGTCACATCCGCCCCATGTGTTGAATGCGCTAAACTAATTATTCAATCGGGTATCCGAAGGGTTGTTTTCAAGGATGATTACCATAAGGTTGAAGGAATTGAACTTTTACAGAGAGCAAATATTGAGATCGTCAAATTAGAATTATAATACATTCTTTATGCAATACGAAAATAGGAAGAGAGATATTATCTACCCAATTATTTTGGGTGTTGTATTAATTGTTGGAATTGTTATCGGATTCAAACTTAATAAGGGCAATGTTAGAACAAGCCTACTCGTTAATCCAAAAACAGATAAACTTACCAGCGTTCTTAAATATATTGAAGACGATTATGTTGATACAATTAGAATGGAAAAACTTGTGGAACAGGCTCTTCCTGCAGTATTAAAGAATCTCGATCCTCACTCAATATATATTCCAGCCTCAGAGTTTCAAAGTTTGAACGAACCATTAGAGGGTGGGTTCGATGGCATTGGAGTTCAGTATAATGTAACCAAGGATACAGTTGTTGTGGTTAATCCTATTAAGGGTGGACCATCGGAAAGACTTGGTGTTCTTGCTGGGGATAGAATTATCAAAATAAATGGGAGAATAGTTGCTGGAGTAAAATTTCCACAGGATAGCGTTCCAAAACTTCTTAAAGGCCCCACAGGTACTAAAGTTAAAATTGGTGTTAAGCGCAACGGTGTTAACGAATTGATTGATTTCGAAATTACACGTGCTAAAATACCAATTTATAGCATTGATGTTAGTTATATGCCAACAAATGATATTGGTTATATCAAAATAACAACATTTGCTAAAACTACATACCATGAATTCCTTAAGGCTGTTATTAAACTAAAAGGAATGGGAATGAAAAAACTCATCCTTGATTTGAGAGGAAACAGTGGTGGTTACATGGATGCAGCTACAGATATTGCCGATGAATTCTTAGATTCAACAAAACTGATTGTTTATACTCAGGGCAAATCCAGATCACGTCAAAATATATTCTCAAACCCTGGGGGGGAGTGTGTTAAAGAAAAAGTAATAATTCTTATTGATGAATTTTCAGCATCGGCTAGCGAAATTCTTGCTGGAGCTATTCAAGATAACGATAGGGGTACAATAATTGGAAGAAGATCATTTGGCAAAGGGCTGGTTCAAGAACAGGTATTCTTTAAAGATGGTTCGGCATTAAGATTAACCACAGCACGTTACTATACCCCATCGGGTCGAAGCATTCAAAAGCATTACAACCCAGGTGATGATGAGTATTTTAATGATATTAGCAATCGTTTCCGACATGGCGAATTTCAACAGGCCGATAGCATAAAATTCGCTGATTCCCTTAAGTTTCATACTGTGGGTGGTAGAATTGTTTATGGCGGCGGCGGTATTATGCCCGATATATTTATACCTATGGATACAACTGGTATTAGCCCTTATCTAACTAAGGTTGCAAACCGAAATCTTATTTACCGATTTGCATTTGAGTTTACGGATAAGCATCGGAATGAAGTTCGTAGTATTAAAGATTTTGAATCTGTTAAAAAATTCCTCAGCAGTTTCGATCTGCTAAAAGAGTTCATTGCATATGCTCAAAAAAATGGGATACAACCTAACGTTAAACAAATTGACCATTCAAAATTTATTTTGGAAACACAACTGAAAGCCGTAATAGCACGAAACATTATCGATAATGACGGCTTCTATCCTTATATTCTTGAAGTTGATGAAACGCTCCAGAAAGCCATTGACTATTTTTCGAAAAAAGATATAAGCGGTAAACTATCATTATTCAACCCTAAAATCAGCATCGAGAATTGGGTATGCTCTCAATTAAAAATACATCCTAAAAAACCGTTGATTGCATTAAGCGCTTAATCTGACTTCCTAATAAATCCTTAAGACCCGAATTGTTAAAGAAAACAGTTCGGGTTTTTTAGTAAAATTGTTGTGCCTGTTTCCTTGTCTCATTCATATGGTTTAACGTCAGTTTTATTCAAGAAGTACAACAATGTATTTATATGCAATATTTGGTATGGTGATGCAGGGTTGGAATCGAGTTTACGGGTTCGACAAAGCCTATATTGGAAGATAAAAGAGTTGCTTTTTGTTTATTTATTCCAGTTTTCCATTGATTCAAATATAAGAAATTGATACAGAGGTTGTTTGTTAAAAAATAGCTAATGCACGATATAATCTTATGTTTACTACCATGTAGGAAATATTCTAAAATTGAAATTTGTTTTATTAATTCTATTTTATACCTTTAATTTCTAATAACATAAAACAACAAAAACTAAACAAATGAAAAAAAATAATTTATTCATTTTCACTCTTATAATATCTATAGGGTTTTCTTGCTCTGGGGGTGGTTCAAACAATGGATTATCAGATAATAACAATGCTGTTTGTATATGGGACAATGTTTCTTTAAAAGAATCACCAGAGGAATCTGGAAAATGGTTAAGTTCTATTAGCATAGGTGAAACAACAACGTATCTTGATAAATCAAAAGAAGATAAATCAGGCAAAAAACGTATTACATATATTAATGTAAAACTAAAAGATGGAAAAGAAGGCTGGGTTCAAAGTGATTTTGTTATTGTAAATAGCAAAGCTGCTGCAATTATTGAGAATTCTGAGATGTATTCACGCCCTGATTTATTAAATAAAACTGGAAAATCATTTTCAAAGATGGATATTATTGCCGTAAAGTCTGAGAAAGATGGATTTATTGAGGTTGCTGGTAAAAGGAAAGATGGAAAATGGATTGAAATGGGCTGGCTTAAATCAAAATCTGTAACCTATAGTGATGTAGATATTGCTGTTGCAAAATTTGCTAGTAAAGCTTTAGAAATTTCAGATTTAAATAAACGCTATGAAGCAATTAATGAAATATTAAACAATTCAGATTTTTCAGGTTCAATTTTCTTATCATCATTGCCAAAAAAAGAGATTGGAAAAGAAGAAATTGTTTCCGATACAGTTAAAGTTGAATAGAAAAGTTATTTCAAAACAATAGCCCTCAAGTACTCTAATTTGAGGGCTTTCATATTCCTATATAATTGTTCTAAATATATATTCCCTTTAGCAAATATGTTCACCATTGACATATATCAACCCAAACATCCCAGAAATATGAAGAATTATTGGTTGCTTAAGATTGTTCGTGGGTGCGATTAATATTTTTGTTGTATGATTTGCTCATGTTACTGAGTAAATATGACAATTATTCTTTGCGATGAGAGACATGCTTAAAAGTTAACCATTGATATTTGATTCTTTGCCGAAAAATTTCTATCAGGTAATGCGGTGATAAAGTGGAAATCAATAAACCTTTCTCTTTCCACGCTCTGGTTTTTGCTATTGGATTGGTGAGTTGTCAAGTATTACAGCAGTCCTATTGACTCTCTGATCTACAAATTTATCCAGAAACAGGATGAACTTGTCGGTGTTGGTCGTTTCATCCATTCCAAAGAATAGATCGTTTTTACGGTTAATTACACCCAAACACCTAATAACTTCTTTAGCAGCATTGGTTTTTAATCTCTTTTGGGTTCAATTCCCCGCCCCTTGGGGCGCACATTTCAACCTTGTACGGAGGCTCTGATATCCCGTGGCGGGGAGCTTCATTTGTCATTTATATGGCATATTTGTCGTAAACCCAAAACAACTATCATCTTCCCAAGATCTATGTAGTCGTTGTTTTTCAATTTTTAAAGTTTTGTATTTGTTGTTGTACCTTAAAGTTATCCTTATTGTGTTTGATTTTAGTAACAGTCTGGCTCTTTTCCAGATATCGCCAAGTGTTTTTTTAGAAAATTCTGCAAAGCCTTTTTGTGGATTACAACATTGTGTCGCGCCACAAGATAGTCCAGTACATTTTTTATATAAAGTCTAATAGTTGATTGCACAAATACTAATTATTTTTTTATTTGGTGCTAGAAAGTGAGAAAACATTTGCCAAAACTTTACTTTTCTCAAATTCAAACTTTCGATAAACCTGTTATGGGTTATTGATTTCCTCATAAACCACCAGGCTCTTTCAGAGGGGCTTGAATCTGGTGAGTAAGTTGGTAAATAAAGCATTTCCAACTTTTTGTTTCCTGCCAGAAAACTGCTTAGAAGTTTGGCGTGGTGCTATCTCACATTATCCAGTATCAATATTATCTTTGGCGCATCGCTAAAAGTATTCCGTATTTTCTTCAAGTACCCTTTGAAGTTCTTATCGTTGCCTTTCTCTTCTATTTTGTTTGCAAATTACCTTGGACTGCTTCCCGCATGGCGTCCAATTATACGATATGGTTGCCGTATTGCTCAGGCCGAATCCATCCTCAGATGGGATTACGATTCCATGTGGTTCTTTTTTTAGTTTTTTTATTGTAACCCAAGACTCATCCCTTTTCTGCTCGTCGGCTTCGGGGTACTGGGCTTTCCCCTTTTGGCATGTAAAGCCGAACTTCTTGAGTAAATTATATACCTCGCCTTTCTGTATGTTTCTTGAAAATGCTTTTGTATGTATTCCTTAAGAATTGGCCCATTCCATTTGGCGGTGTTATAGCCAAACTTATCAGGTCTATTATTATGCAGCGGCGCTTAACTCCTTCAATTTTTTTTCAGTCAGTTTCGGATTATGGCCGCTTCTGGGCTTATCTTTCAGGCCATTCACCCCATACTCTTCAAATCGGTGAACCCAATTACATATCTGCTTGAAGCTAGCATCGTACAGGTTCTCCAACTTCCGGGTTGACTGGCCAATGGAGACCTAGTATACGGCATATAACCTGATGCCTATGGTATATTTTTCATCCCTATTAAGCAGAGATTTTATTTGTTAGGGAGCATAGCCTTGTATTTGTAAAGTTTTTCTTCCCATAATTCTGGCAGTTTAGCTTTTCAAAACCACTAAAATTAATGTGTAATTATAAATTAGACTATATATAAATTACGGTGGTGATCGGTGATCTCTTAATTGCTCTGCAATCATCGTATTAAGTTTTTTCAATATTATTAGTTCTATATTTTGTGAATTTTGTAGTTATTTTAATCTCTTAGGCTTTATTCCCTTTAGTTTTGATGCAATAAAAATATTTAGGACAAAATAATTTACAGTCAGAGCGGTCTCAATTCTTAAATTGAATATTTTTACAAAAAACGTTTTACATAATAAAATCGCAATGACTAAAATACTAGGACTTGGAAATGCTTTGGTAGATGTTTTAATAAGCATTGAGAATGATAATATCCTTAATCAACTCAACCTGCCAAGAGGCAGCATGCAGTTGGTGAATGAGAATTTTTTGAAATTGGCCACAGAGGCAACAAAGGGGCTAAAGCAAAATGTAGCAGCGGGTGGGAGTGCTGCAAATACTATAAATGGAATAGCCAATGTTGGAATTCCTTGTTCGTTCATTGGAAAAATCAGTGATGATAAGTTTGGCGAATACTACCGTGATGATATGATAAAGAATGGGATTGAACCCATTTTACTAAAAGGGAAAGCCCAAACGGGAAGAGCAACGGTATTTATCTCAAAAGATTCTGAGCGAACTTTTGGAACTTATCTTGGTGCGGCAATCGAAATGACTCCTGATGAGATAACCCCTGATATGTTTGACGGGTATAGTTATTTCCATATTGAGGGATATCTTGTTCAGAACCACGAACTCATTAGGAAAGCAATGCAACTTGCTCATGAGAAAGGGGTGAAAATATCTCTGGATATGGCTAGTTATAATGTTGTTGAGGCCAATCGTGAATTCCTTAAAGAGATGATCGAGAAGTATGTTGATATTCTTTTTGCAAATGAAGAAGAGGCAAAAGCATTTACAGGAAAATCACCAGAAGAATCGTTACATGAGATTGCAAAGTTGGTAGATATTGCCGTTGTCAAGATAGGTTCTAAAGGCTCAATGATCAAAAGAAAAAATGAGGTTGTGAATGTAGGGGTTATCAAGGTAAATAGTTTGGATACCACAGGTGCCGGTGATTTATATGCCGCAGGTTTTTTGTATGGATTAGCAAAAAATCTACCGCTTAATAAGTGTGGTCAGATTGGTGCAATTCTCTCAGGCAAGGTAATTGAGGTGGTTGGTCCTAAAATGAATGATGAAACGTGGAAGGAAATACTTAAAATGGTAAAAGAGGTAGAAATGTAAAAACAAAAAACCCGACTTTAATGTCGGGTTTTTTGTTTTATGATTTAAAGTGTTTCTACTAGTGAAAGCAAGCCAACCGCAAGTCCAGGTTTCCCTTCTTTGAATTTGAACGAAAGGTGATAAGCTCCAGTTTTTTGGCATACAACATCGATAGAAGGATAATCTTTTCCAGTAGCAATAACGTAAGTGGTAGCAATTAACCTGTTATTGTCGAAAAGTTCTAGTACAACTTTCCCTTCCATATCTTTAGAATTACAGACAGAAAATCGATATTTTATGTCTTTTTTTAAAATTACAGAAAATCGTTGAAGCGGAGGAGGGTCGCCTGCATCTAATCTGACTTTGAAATCTTTAAGATAAGTGGCATCTTTTGCAATCATACCACATATTTCAACAAGTTCATCCTCTGTTTGGGCAAAAGTGGTTCCCGAAAAGCCCACTAGGAAAAATAAAACTGCAAAAATCAGGAACTTATTTTTCATAAAATTCAGTATTATCCTTTTAAAAGTTTAGCTCTAACCTCTTGAACCTTGGCTATTATTTTCTGTAAAGTTTCATCGCTGATATCAATTTTTTGAATATCATTCGGTTTAATTGTTAAAACGCCATTTACCTCAACTGCAGTAGGTTCTCCAACTTCAGAGGTAATCTTAACTTCGCTATATAATGATTTAATCTCTTCAAAACTTTGAATTAATCTAGCCATATTTGGATCTTTCTTATAATTATTCATAAGAAGCATTAAAGGGCTAATTATCTCTTTTTGTTCACCAATGGTTTCAATCATCCTTTGATGTTTTGTTTCTTGAGCAACCATTGATGACAAGTAGAGTCCTTCAATCCAAACGCCAGCAACAATTACAACGCTTAAATTAGATCGTTTGTTTTCTTTCAAATAAGTATCAATCCTAGTCATACTTTGTTGGGAGATAAGTACGAGTGAATCGATATTTTCGTTATTTGTTGCAAGTCTTTTTAATGTACTGAAATCGAAAAACTGGCCAACTTGAATGCCATCAGCTAACGATCTAACGGTTGTTATATAATCAATTACCAATGATGTTTTCCCGTACATATTTAAGTATCCAAGGTCACATCCATAAATACCTAGTCCTAACGCTTTAGTAAAGTTGGTGTTGAAGTTTTCTGAGAACTTGGTATTTGCTATATAATCTTTATTGAAGGGAACCTTTAATCCTTTAATAACAGCAGCAGTTTCAATTGGCGAAGAAATATTTTGAACCATATCGCTAATTACACTTGGAGAGATTTCAAGTGGCTGCTTTTCGCTGTTAAGCGAATCTGGTATAACAAAGTCATCACTTAGCCTCTTGCCAGAGTTTCTACAAGAATTGCACGATGAAAATAGTATGGCTACAACAACAAAAAATAAAAATCTCCTAGTCATAGTTGAACTCGGCATAGTATCGTTTTACATAAAAGCAATCAAGTAAAGATAGAAAAAATATTTATTTAGTTAAAGTTGGTAGCTTTATTTTCGAAAACAGTTCTAAAAACTTCTTTAAAGATTCATAGTATAGAGTGAAATATAAAACTATTGCCATTAGCCATATAATTGAAATATTAAACCAGAATGTATCGTATAACTTTCCCATCAAGTGCTTAGTTGGAGAAAGGAAATGCGACCGAATATCGAGAAAATGATTTGGAATTGGATCGCGATAAACAGGATCAAATTGCTGAACAA
Organism: Bacteroidales bacterium; assembly: GCA_013376985.1. Lineage (GTDB taxonomy): Bacteria > Bacteroidota > Bacteroidia > Bacteroidales > Tenuifilaceae > UBA8529. Next base: position 247,466 of record JACABB010000002.1, on the reverse strand, counting down.
GTTCATCCTTGTATTGAAGAATTTTATTTTTTTCAAAAGCCTTAGTTACTATATCTGTGATATTTTCGTTATGATATGCTCTTCGTTTTGCTTCATAAAACCCTTGATCTTTACTAACTAAATAGTTGATGATTTTATCACGCTTTTGATTTGATGCATCGTAAATCTTTGAATAGTATTCTTTTAGTTGTTCAATATAACCGAGAGTTATGAATCCAATATCACTGGTGAATTTTTCGGTTGTTAGATTTTCGAGTTGATCAAAGGTGATTATTGGCGATTCCTTTTGTGTTTCTTTGATAATGGCTTTGCGGACAACGGCTAAATTATCATCAAATTTTAATTTAACTATTGGATCGCTTTTTCTTTCAGACTTTTCAATGCACTCATTTAAACGTTTTTCAAGTTCAGGAATGTAATAGACTGTTTTATAGTTTGCATTTCTTTCAACTTTTTCCAATTTGTAAAAATCTTTCTCAAATTTATTATCCTTAAATTGATGGACAAGCAACGCTTCGTAGCCCCACTTTGTAACCATAAATTCAGCAACAAGAGGAACCTTGTTGATGCTACCAACTACACGATTTAGTTTTTCAAAACTAAACATGGCTCCAGAAAGAACCATCATTGGTATCATTATCAAAGGGATTACAATATATATTGTAACGGCCGAATTAAATGTTGCTGATATATTTAATCCAAGCATATTAGCAAATACTGCTGTTGAGAATAGTACCAACCAGTAATCGAAATACATTCCTCGAATTTCAAGGATGCTATTTGCAATTAGAACAAACGCAATGGATTGAATGGCGGAAAGAAATACAAGTATGAAGATTTTTGAGAATAAATAGCTTGAACGACTTAGGTTCAAAAATGCTTCGCGTTTAAGTATTTTTCTATCACGAAAAATTTCTTCGGCACTTACAGTTAACCCAATAAATAGGGCAACAATAAGAGACATGAAGATGTATATGTTTATATTCTCGTTCTCTCTGAAAATATATATGTTAGAATTTGGATCTGCGATATAGCGAATCACAAAAGACAGAATAAATGCAAGCAATGGTGTTTCAAGCAGGTTAAGGATAATGTACTGGGTATTGCTAACCTTTGAAAGAAAATCTCTTGTGGTATAAATAAAGAATTGCTTTATTCTTGAAGGAATATTGAGCGATTTTGGAGGAGGGCTGGTCTCATCGGGGACTTTGTCAAGTTTAATGTTATCAATAAAATACCCCTCCCATTTGGGTGGTGAAACCTTACGAATATTGGTGTAACGACCAAATTCGTCGACCACCTTTGCCTCAATAATATTAAATATAAGTTCAGGATTGACATTTCCACAAGTTGGACACTCACCTACATCGCTATTGATTTGCATGTCGAGTCGTTTGAAATACATAACAGACTCAACGGGATTTCCGTAATAAATCATGTAGCCACCTGTATCGAGAATCATCATATTGTCGAACATCTTATAGATTTCCGATGATGGTTGGTGAATTACTACAAAAATCAGCTTGCCTTTTAACGTTAATTCTCGAAGTAAATCCATAACATTCTCCGAGTCACGTGATGATAAACCTGATGTTGGTTCGTCAACAAAAAGGATAGATGGTTCGCGAATAAGTTCAAGGGCTATGTTTAATCTTTTTCGCTGACCACCTGAAATCATCTTATTTAACGGTGTTCCAACTTTTAAATCTTTTCGTTCTAAAAGGCCAAGGTTATTAAGTGTTTTATGAACTTGCTCTACTAGTTCTTCTTCTGTTTTATCTTTGAAGCAGAGTTTTGCGTTGTAGTAGAGGTTTTGAAAGACTGTTAATTCTTCAATTAGTAGGTCATCCTGAGGGATAACACCTATAACTCCTTCAAGTTTAGCCTTCTCATTATGAAAATCGATGCCATTAATATATATATTTCCTGATGTTGGCTTTTCGATACCTGCAAGCACATTCAATAATGTGGTCTTGCCAGCACCACTGGCACCCATAATACCAATCAGTTTGCCATGACCTTCGGAGAAGTTGATATTGCGTAAGCCAATGGTTCCACTTTTAAATCGATATTCAAGGTTTTGAACCTTGTATGAAATTCTAGTGGTCGTGGAATCGGCAAGAAAATGGGCTACTACATCGGTGTAATAGATAGGTTTTCCCTTTGGTAGTTTAATGGAACTTCCGCTAGCAAAAAGGTAAATTCTGCGATTATTAATTGGTAGCCCGTTGAGGTTAATATCCTCTGTGCCAGTGTACCTTAGGAAGTAAAGATCAACGCTCTTTATTTGTAAAATGATGATAAAGCCATCAAGTGCTTCCGTTGGGATATGCTTACAAGAATCGCCAAATTCTTTCTTATCGTGAATTGTAAGGAAACTTGAAAAATCAAGATCTTTTAGTTCATTTTTTACAATGAAATTTTCAACATCATTAATTTCTTCTTTGGTAAGTTTAAAAACTTCTGCAACAGTATTGATAATTGCCATCCGTTGCTCGGTAAACTTACGATCGGCATTAATAAGTTCATAGAGACGAACTAGAACAACTATTTTCTGTTTTTGGGTAAGTGTTTTGTTGATTTTTTTACAGATACCCAATATTTTCACCGAGTCTTTAACAGAAGTAAGTTTAGGTTTTCTTGGTTTGTCGCTACCTTCTGTTTCTTCTTCTTTTTCATCGAGTAAGCCAGCGTGCTGATCAAAAAGATTGATATACTCTTTTACTGCTTCATCGTTAAGCTGTTGGGTAAGAAAATTCACAACGTATTCACGCTCATTCGAAACTACGCCTTCATCCTGCTTGGCAATTATTGCAAAAAGTTGCATTAACGCTTTGAGAATCTCTTCACTCATTGCTTAACTATTATAAATAAAAGGTAATACTAATTTAAGGTGTAACTAACTTGTTCGAAAGGTACATCCACTATGTCAGCGTATTCTTCACCTGCTTCCTGCATATCCTCGTCATCCTCAGGGTAGTACCAACGAATTAGCATATCCTTACCGTCTTCATGCATCTGCTCAAGTTTCATAAGAATATCGAGTAAAAGCTTTGAACTAGCAGTATTAAAATAAACCAACTTGAAAGTAAAGATGGTTTTTGCATTAGGGCTGGAAGAATACTCTTCGAGCCAACGTATAATCGGCTCATAAAATGCAGTTACATCTTCGGGAAGTGAACGCCCTGAAATCTCAAATATTTCGTTTTCAGAGTCTAGGATTACGGTTGGGGTGTCGTCTGTCCCCATTATTTTTATGGTATTCATAGTTGTTTTGTTTACTCAGTTCTGGAAATGGTTGAAGTTAGAATAAAGAAAGAGGTTTCTTCGTCAATAGAGAGAAAATGGTAGTCAAGCCGTCTACCGGTTTTTCTTGCTATATCGATAAAACCAAGTCCCGCACCACCCTTTTCGGATAGTCTTCCTTCTCGCATTTGTGTTTTGTATAGTTGTTTTAGACCTTCTTTGTCCAATACATTTATGTGATCGAGAATTCGAGATAATTCTTCAATTTTAGCATTCTCGATTACATTACCCGTAGTAACATGGTATTCTACATCTCCTTTACTAACCATAAAAATTCCTCGGCCAGCAAACAAGAAATCGTCCGAACCAAAGCTGTCGGCATGTTTACTGATGTTCTGAAGACATTCTACCATAACATGGAAGACTTTCTTTTGAACAGTATTAGATTCTTCCTCCTTTGCCATATTCGACTCAGTGAGAGAAGTAAAGGCTTTGGTAATCTGATGGGTAATTTCTCCCTCGTATACAAGGGTGATTTCATGAGCCTTCATCGACTTATAAAAGTCGTAAACGAACTCAAGAAATCCTCTAACATTTTTTTTATCCATAGCCCGTAAAGTTATATAATTTACAAATATATTAATCTTAATTAGAACTCTACACCAATAAGTAAAAGGTCATCAACTTGTTTGTTATTTCCTTTGTACTCTTCGAAGTCTTTTGAGAAGAGTTCAAGGTATTGGGGCATTGTAAATTCTTGATTGCCCAGAATTAAATCCCTTACTCTCATTGGACCATATTTCCTTTTTTCTTCACCTCCAACTTGATCTGTTAAACCATCGGAAAAGAAAAATATTTTATCTCCAGATAGAATATTTATTTGGTGATTTGTAAAATCTTCTTCTCCTTTTTTAGGGTGAGGTATTCCCCCGATAGCCTTTCTGTCACCTTTAAATTCTAGTAGTTCACCTTTTCGGAGGAGGAATAATGGACGATGTGCTCCGGCATACTGCAATTCGTGTTTTTTAAGTTGAATTTTACATAATGCAATATCCATACCATCTCTGGCATCGGCATCGGGTCTATCCTGCTTTAATGTTTTTCGAACACCAAAATGTAAAAGATCAAGTATTTTCCCTGCGGAATATGATACATCGTGGTCAACAACATTATTCAGCGTGAAATAGGCAATAAATGATAGTAGTGCTCCAGGAACTCCATGACCAGTACAATCAACTACTGCAATATATATGTAGTCATCTTTAATGAAGAACCATGGGAAGTCACCACTTACTACATCACGAGGATGATAAAAGATGAATGATTTTGGTAAATACTGTCTAACTATTCTGCTATTGGGTAGAATGGATGTTTGAATACGCTGAGCGTAGTTAATACTCTCAGTTATTTTCCGATTTTTATCTAAAACTTCCATTTCAATCCGCTTGGCCTCAGTTATATCATGGCTAACAAAAAGGATTGTTTCTAATTCATTTTCATTAAACTCAGGAATGGCGACAATATGCATTATGGTTTCGCCCATTTGTGTTGGAAAGGAGAGTTCTCCTTCTACTTTTTCCTTAGAAGTTTTAATGGTTTTGATAGAGTCTTTAAAAAAATTGGCTAAGTTTTCGTTTATTTGAATAGAACTAAGCGTTTGATTGATAAGATCTCTAGCGGGTATGTTAAGATAACGCTCAACCATTGGGTTGGCGTAAAAGAATTGACCTGCAGTATTAAGGCGCAAAATGACATCGGTGGAGTTTTCGGAAAGTGATTGCATTTTGCTACGCATACGCTCTTCCTTTTCTGCTCTTTTTCGTTCTGTGATGTCTTGTGAGTTGAGAATAATACCATTTATTGCAACATCATCTAATAGATTTCGCCCAGTCACTTCGAGGAAAATCTTTTCACCATCCTTTTTCATAAATGTATATTGAATGGTAACCGCAACACGGGGATTGTTGTTTAGATTTTCGAACATCTGATTAAGATCGATTTCACCTTTTCGGGTCAATCGATCTATATCCTTTCCGCTCATCATCTCTTGGGGCGTGTAACCAAGGATTTTTGTGACAGAGGGGCTAACGTATGTGAGTTTTAGGTCTTGATTGTAGATTGATATTATCTCGGAAGCATTTTCAAGCAGTGAGTGAAGTCTTTTCTGTGCATTTTCAACCTCAATAATTTTATCTTCGAGTTGAGCGTTTGATTTTTCTAGTTCATCATGGGTTGCACGCATTTCCTCAGCATTCTGCCTCAGCTCTTCTTGATTCTCCTTTAGCTCCTCTGTCATCTGCTGAGCTTCCTGAAGCAATTTTTCAGTTTTTTGGTTTACGCTGAGGTTGAAAATTGTTCGTGCAATGATTTCTCCAACTTCACGAAGGAATCGGATAGTGATTTCTGGAATTTCATCATCAATGGATGCAAACTCAACAACTCCTTGAAGTTTTTCATTGGTGATTAACGGAATAATAAGGAGACTTTTCGGCTTTTTTTCTCCCATAATCCCAGAAGTAACAGTTGCATAATCATCCGGAATTTCAGTTCTGTATATATAATCTTTTTCGTAAGCACATTGGCCAATAAGCCCTTTCCCTATTTTAAACTCTTGATTAAAGTGTTTTCTTCGATTGTAGGCATATGTGGCTAAATTTACTAAAACGTTTTTATCTTCACTGTAGATGTATAGTGCGCCTTGAACAATGTTGATGTATTTTATTAATTTAACTAGAACATCATATGAAAGTTCATCAAGGTTTGTATGTAGGCGTAAAATATATGAGATATCCTCTTTCCCTTTTGCTATCCAGTTTAGTTCCGATTCTTTTTGCTGATTGGATAGAAGGTTATCACGCATCACCAAGAGGGATTTACCCAGAATATCTTCTTCATCGGTCGCCTTGAAGGGTGCATTATAATCTCCTTCACCAATCTTTTTTGCGAATAGTGCATTTTTGCTTATGTCATCATCCCGTTGATGTAGTTCTTCTTCAAGGAACAATGTTTTCTCTAAATGCTTTTTTAGTTGAATCCAAGTGAAGAAAGCGAATATGAAAGGAATGAGATCAATAAACCAATGTGTAGGGTTAATACTATGGAGTTTAATAATTCCTGATAAGGAGAAAGGAATTTCTTTAATGGAAAAATCAATTATCCAGGCAGAGACAGGGAAGAGCAATCCAAAGGCTATGGCCAGAATAACTCTTTGGCGAATAACATTTCCGCTAGAAGTGTCTGATATTTTGCCGATAGATGTCATACTTTTACTCTAAGATTTTGATGATTGAGTTAATTTCTCGCCAAGTTTGTGTCCAAGATAAGCAAAAAATTCTTCAACTTCACTGCTAAACGATTTAAAGGAAGCTAATTCAATTATTCCAATTGTTTCGCTATTTGAGATAATGGGAACTATTAGCAAATAATTGGGAGATCCATCACCTAATCCTGATAGTATTGTAATGTAATTATCAGGTACTTTGCTAAGGTTTAATACGGTTTTGTTTTTAGCCACTTGCCCAGCCAGTGTTTCTCCTTCAGTATATATTACAGGCTCAGATTCGGAGTAAAAGGCATAACCTGATTTAAAGGAAAACACCCCATCTTCTGGATTTTTTAAATAAAAAAGCCCTTGAACTGCTTGAAAACGGCGAGCACAATTCTGCAAAAAGATTTCCCCGAACTTAACTAAATCCTCATTATTTGTTGGAATTATTGCTTTAATTTCTTTCTCAGCATCTATTTTTTCGATTGCTACAGTTTCTTTTTTTATTTCTTTTTGAATTTTAGTCTCCTCTATACTAAAAACGAGACTCTCGACTTCTCTTTGCAAGTTTTTCGATCTGTTGTTCGCATTAAGAATAAGAATGTAAAATATAATTCCAATGCCTGCAATTAACATCATTAAAAATATCCCCCACCCAGAAGTTGAGTTTATTCCTGATGATAAAAGGGCATTGTGAAATATTTTGAAAACCAATAATATAAATACAAACAGGAGTATTAGTAGAAACCCCGGTAGGTACTTTGAGTTTGGTCTTAGCAGGCTCATGGGGCTGTTGATTTAATGTTTTGTAAAAATTTGATTATTTCTTGGGTTGAAAAAACATGGTCGGCTTTTGTTAATTTAAGAGATGCTTCGGTCATTGTTTTAACCTGACATTCTGCTGGATCTTGAACAATTGCAAGCCCTCCAAGATCTTTTATTTTTTTTAAGCCATAAGCTCCGTCCCTATTTGCTCCGGATAGAATAATTCCAATAAGTTTTTCTCTATATACTTGAGCTGCTGTGGCAAAAGATAAGTCGATACTTGGTCGGGAATGATTTACTGGTTCCTCTGTTGAAAGTGCAATTTTATTGCCAAGTTCAATAAACATATGGTAGTTTGCAGGTGCAAGATATGCTCTTCCTGGTTTTATTTGATCTTTATCAAATGGCTCCACAATGGGTATTGATGCTTTTATTGAAAGAGCTTCAACGAAACCACTACGTATGTGTTTCAACCTGTGTAGACTAAGTAGCACGGGCAAAGGAAACGTTGGAGGTAGTGAATGGAGGATGCGTGTAATAACCTGAAAGCTTCCGGCCGACCCACCTATGATAACAGCTTTATAATACATTTACTCTATGTCGTTTTTTTCTTATAAATTTTTTCTAAATCGTTATACAAAGTGAACCTGTTGCTCACACCAGTATTTTCCAAGGTTTCTTTAACTCCGAGTACCATATAGCCACCAGGGACAACACTGTTTGAAAGTTGATTTAAAACCTTATCCTGTAAAATTTGATTATAGTATATTATCTGGTTTCGGAAAAGTGCTAATTTAATGCCCCCAGGGACATTATCGTATACTGTGTTTAACTTAATAAAGTTAACACCCTGTATTAAACTTGTGTCGAAAATTGCTTGTCCGTTTTCAATTTTATAGTAATCGGAAAAATTATATTTGCCATTAAACCTAACATAGTTAGCATCATTAACTTCCAACTCTCTTGCATCAATTCTTCCAGATTTAATTTTATTGATAGTCTTTTCAGAAATTACCGATGCATATAATTGCACTTCGGAGAGCAGTCCCGCTTCTTTTAGTAAGACAGCCAATGAAAATAGTTCTTCTCCAGAATCAAATGCAGCAATCCAAAGTTTTGTTTTTGTGGATCCTTTTGTTATATCATGAATAATCTCATCACGAATAGTCCTCCAGAGGGATGGATCTCTGAACATTTCTGTTGTTTCAGGAGTAATATCGCAAAGGAAATTATCGAAATACTCTTTATTGTTAGTAAGACGATCAATAAGCCCATCAGCATCTTTAAATCCATTATTCATTATAACATGCTCTAATCTTCTTTTAAAGGAGGTAAGAGCATAATCCCTGAAATCGTAGCCATAAGTGTCAAGGATTGTTTTTATAACGTTTCGGGTTTCAACTATGCCAATTTCATATCTAATCATAACAAATTATGTCTCATTTAATGTTATTTTTTCTTCCTTAAGATCTCAAGTTCAGCAACTAGAGCAGACATCTCCTTTTCTTTTTGTTTAATTTCGGAGATATTGAAACCAATGTTAATTATTTTTGTAACCTGATTGTGTTCATTTATGATTGGTGTATATACTTCGGAAATCCAAACCTCCTTATCATTTATTGTTAGGCTAAATTCTCGACTTTGCTTTTTCCCGCTTGAGAGATTGTCCCAAAACTTTTTAAATTCTGCGGGTTTGTTTTTTGCGATATAATCTAAGTCAGCAATAAATTTACCTTCAATCTCCTCCTTCTTACTGCCTAAAACTTCAGTATTCTTATTGTTGATATAAGTGATTAAACCCGAAGGTTCAAGTTCAGAGACTAGGCAAGTATGGTCAAGTGCTTGAAGGAGGGCTTTCATCTCATCCTCCCGTTGCTCGTTTAGTTCTTGTTCTACCCTGATTTCAAGTAAACTTTCTTCAAGTTCAACCGCTTGTTTTTGAGCCCGAAGTTCGATAAGTTTAGATTCAGTTACATCTTGGCCGAGTAAGTAGATTTTAAAGATTGAACCGCTATCATCTAAGGCCGGGCTTATATTAACAACGATATAAAGATCAATCCCATTTTTATTAACCCAATGCATTGTTGATCTACTTGAGTTTCCATTCATGACATCCGACCACAAACCTTGAAATACCCCTTTTTCTTCGGAATGGATAAATTCTACTATATTCCTTCCTTCTGTCTCTAATCTTGTTGAGCCCAGTAATGCTAAAATATTGTTATTTGGATTATAAATACTTCCATCCTCACCCAATTCGCAGTAGAGTAATGCTTCATTTATTGCAGCAGTCATCCCCTCCATTTCTATTGTTTTGCGAGCCATTTCTTCCTGGGTCGCTTGCATTTCTTCCATATTCTGCCGCATTTCTTCTTCCTGTGCGGACATCTCTTCTCGCTGTTGCTGTGACTGTTCAAGAAGAAGGTTTGTCCGAATACTATTCTTTACAGATGAAAGCGTTGACGAAATGCTTTCACCTACTTTTTCAACAAATTCTATTTCATTATTTTTAAATTCGTTGAATGAGGCAATTTCTATTGCCCCAAAAATTGAATCTTCAAGTTTCAGTGGAACGATAAGTAATGATGTAGGCACAGCCTCACCAAGTCCAGATGTAATTCGAATATATTCAGTTGGAATTTCTTTGAGGTAGATGGTTTCTTTTTCAACGGCACAAGTACCAACAAGGCCTTCACCTAATAAAATCCTTTTTTCAAAAAACTTTTTTCTATTGTAAGCGAATGCGGATATTAGTTCAAGGTGCTTGTTTTCAGTGTTTTCATCATTGTAAATAAATAACCCTCCTTGATTTGCGTTAAGATAACTAACGAGATTTTGAATTACATTATCGGCTAATTTAGTCAAGTTGTCATTGTTTTGACGGAGGATATCTCCAAATTTTGCAAGCCCAAAGGTTGCCCAGTTTCTAGTTTCGTCTTCTTGTTTTCTTTTTGATTCTTCGATTTTAGCAAGTTTAAGACTTTCGCGCATGTTAATAAGCGAGTTCCCCAGTAAATCTTGTTCTCCTAGGTTGATGAATTCCGCATCTAGGTGATTTTCCCCAATTTCATTAGCAAAATCGGCTTTATGTTTTAAACTGTCTATCAAATTGTTCATTGAGTTAACAATTTGACCTATCTCATCATTGTTTTGGTAATCTATTTTATCGGTTGTTTTTCCGCTTGCCAGACTGTTAACGGCGGCGTTAACTTGATTAATGATGCTAACGATTGGTTTTAGAATATAATTAATTGCGAAGAGGAAGATTAAGGATGCGAAAATAACGATGATAATCAGCATTGTTTTATTTTGAGAAATACTCTCAAAAATCTCATCTTTATTAACAGAAACGCCTAAATATCCCTTGTATTGATCTACGAATTTAAAGTAGAAAAACATATCTTGTTTACTACCGTCTTTATAGTCAAAATAACTTATAACCCCCTGTTTATTGCTTGTCGATTTTAATTGTTGAAGAATTGCACTTGGAACTTTTTGACCTTCCTTGAAAGCATGGATTAAATATCGCCCTGAGTTGTCGATAAGGAAAGGGAAATCCGTTTTATAGTAAGCCCTTTGATTAAACAATGGCTTAAGTATTTGATAATCGGAATTGCTAAAACCAGATTCGGTTTGATTCTCGACAATTTGAATTGTTTCTGATAGATTGTTAAGTAAAACATCCATCTCTTTTTGGGCAACTAGCATTACCCTCTTTGTTGAAAATTTATAGAGTGTAAAACCAGAGGCTGCATACAGAATTACAACTATTGGGATAATGAATAGTAGTATTCGTTTATTCAGGTTCAGGTTTTGAGTAAATTTCATCTCAAAAAAGATTAATTACATTGAATAATATTACTTTTTAACATATGCTTGACCAATTTTTTCAAACTTATTTGCCCAAGGACCTAGGATAGTTTCGTGCATACCAAGCAATAAACACCCTTTAGGATAAAGATTCGAGCTAAAAAGTTCAAAGACTTTATTCTGTAAGTTATAGTTAAAGTATATGATAACATTCCTACATAAAATTAGATCAAATTTTGCAAAAAACAGATTTCCATCTTTTACTAAATCATGTTTACGAAAAATAGGTTTATCGGTTAAAAACTTCTTTATGGTTATAGTATCCTTTAATTTATCAATGTCAAAGTATTTTTCGTAAGGAACTTCATTGTACTCTTCAAAGTTCAATGGATTTTGCTTAATTACCTTGTCGAAATTATCAAGGTATCCTATATTAAATCGATATTTATAAACCCCTCTTTTTGAGGTATCTAAAACATCTGTATTTATATCTGTTGCAAATATTTTAGCCCTGTCAAGCATATCCATTTCATTTAGCAAAATCATCATAGAGTATACTTCTTGGCCAGTTGAACAGCCTGCGTGCCAAATGTTAATGGTCTTATTATTTTTAAAACGGGGGAGTACCCGAGAACGGAGTAAATGCCAAACTGGAGGATCGCGAAATAATTCTGTTGTGTTTACAGTAATTTCTTTAACTATTTTTTCAGCAAAGCAGTTATCTAACTTGATGTTAGTAATTAAACCTGAAAGGTCTAAGTTAAAATCAGTTAGAACTTTTAGAAGACGTCGCTTTAATGATTTATCCGAGTACTCAGTAAAATCATATTTAGTTACGTTTTTAAGAGCCGTTACAAAGTATTGAAGATCCTGATCTGTTACCACCATATCAAAAGCCTGAGATTTTACCAGGTCACCAACGCCTGATTCAATACTATTTGTTTATAAATACTTAATAATTAAAGAAAAAAATAAAATTCAGCAAAGCTTTAACTTGCTAAAAATATAAATACTTTGCAAATCTGCAAAAGTCTAAAGGATTTTTATTTTAAATCGTTACCCTTTTAACGATAATTTAGATCTAAAATTGAATTACATGACATTATTGTTTAAGTTTAAATTCCATAGATATTGGATTATGGTCTGAGTTTTTAAAATTAAGATTGAACGTTTTATTGTGAACTAATTCAATATTTGGAGAAATAAGAAAAAGATCAATTATTGATGAATACGTTTTACCTAGGGAAAAAGGTTCATTTAAATAACGATTTGTTGGCTGTTTGGGGTCGTCAATAAATTTCCAATCACTTGGCATAAAATCATTGCTAATGTTGGAGAGTTTAAAGAAATCAACCTTAAAGTTCTCTCCAAATGTGTTAAGTTTGAAATCAGAGGGACACTGATTCCAATCCCCTCCAACCAAAACATAATTACCCTTGGAGTATTCATTTAGAATGTAATTGCGAAGAAAAACCATTTCTTGTTTTTTCAAACTACCATCATCAAATGCAGACATATGTGTGTTGATAAGTATAAATTCTTTTCCGTTTTTGGTAGGGTATCGATTTACCAGCATGCAGCGTCTTAGGTTGAATAACCTCGTTGGCCATCCAAATTTGCCAGGATAAGCATAGCGGATAGAATTTTTTGGAAGATATTTGCTTAAACTTAGAATGCCCGAGTTTACTTGTCCCATTGGTGAAGTTAGAGGTATAGGTACAAATTTTACTACATAGTTTGGAGCAAGGTTTGCATTGTAACCTATTTTACCAACAATAGTATCCAATTCGTTAATGAAATAACTTCGTTTAGAGTAATAGTCAACCTCTTGAATTAGGAAAAAGGTGTTTGATCTATTGTTCGATAAGAATTTAATTATAGAATCAAGGTTTGCCTTTGTCCTGCTAAACGTGTCTCGAACCTTTTTTCCGCCATCATAGAAAAAATCCATATTATCACCTAATCCCGCATATCCAATATTCCATGAAAGAATTTTTAAAATGGAGTCACACCTGATGGTGTCGGGTCTGGGGTTTTCTTCAATTAGGAGTTCTTGTTTGGGGTTGTAGTAAGTAAGGGTTGAATAGGCTATAAATAAAGCAAAAAAGAGAATGGCTGCAAGCACCGTAAGACCTGTAAATCTTAATATTTTCATAGTCAAACTAGTTTTGCTAAAGTTATGAAACTTCCTTCAACAGACAAGATCATTTAACCTTTGGAAGGTAATTTTTTATATATATCTTTGACTGGAAATACAAAAAGAGGTTATGAAGTTTGGAGTAGTTGTTTTCCCTGGATCTAATTGCGATCGAGACACCATTTATGTTTTGAAGAATATTCTTGAGCAAGATGTTGTTGAACTCTGGCATAAAGACACCGATATTCAAAATGTTGATGTGATCATTCTTCCCGGTGGATTTTCTTATGGAGACTATCTTCGTTCGGGAGCTTTGGCCCGTTTTTCTCCAATAATGCAGAAGGTGGTTGAGTTTGCAAATAGTGGAGGTTATGTTTTTGGAATCTGCAATGGCTTCCAGATTTTATGCGAAGCAGGTTTATTGCCAGGCGCACTTCTTCATAATAACCATAGAAAATTTTCTTGTAAAAATGTTTTTTTAGTTCCCGATAGCAAAACTTCACCACTTACAATTTACCTTCCAAGAAATAGAGCGTTAAAGATTCCGATTGCACACGGTGAGGGACGATATTATGCAGATAGGGAAACTATTGCAGAGATGCGTTTGCATAGTCAAATCATGTTTAGATACGGCGATGAACATGGTAATATTTCTGAAGCAGATAATCCTAATGGATCCCTTGAAAATATCGCAGGTATTTGTAATCGTAATATGAATGTATTTGGGATGATGCCACACCCTGAGCGTGCTTCGGATGATGAACTGGGAAATACCGATGGTAAACTAATTTTTGAGTCCCTTATTAAGTACATTAAAGAAAAAGAATAGCGTCTTCAATGATTTCTGACATCCAGTAGCACATTTGGATGTTCTAATGGTTTTTCGATAATTTCTAGAATTTTCTTAGCAATCGAATCGGAGGTTGTTAATTGCCCATCCTTTTTATATCCAATAAATTTTTCTAAATGCGGAAAGTCATTTGATTTGGAATCCCTTATCTGTTGTTGCATATTAGTGTCTACAATGCCAGGTGCAATGGAGAATATTTTAATATTGTTTGCTTCGTATCCGTTTTCCGCTTGAAGTACTTGTGAAAACATATCAATGGCGGCTTTTGATGCGCAGTATGGAGCCCACGATTCAATTGGATGCCTTCCCGCACCTGAACTAATATTAATAATTACAATAGAAACACTAAGGTCTTTATAAGTTTGAATGAATTTATTAGATAAAAGAACTGGGCAAATCGTATTCAAGTTAAACACCTTTACTATCGATTCATTAGTTTGACTCCCAATTGATTTTATCTCACCAACTACTCCTGCATTATTGATGAGAACCACCTTAAACGCAGCAGGATACTTTTCAATTTTCAAACTATTAACTTCGTTAATATTACTTAAATCGATCAAAGTATGTTTGTATTTTTCATGTTCAATGCTGCATGTCCTAGAAAATCCATATATAATTGAGTCTTCGATTTGTAAAGCTTGTTCTGCAATAGCCTTGCCAATTCCCATACTTGTTCCTGTGATATAAAAGATTGTCATATTAAATTAAATGAGCTCAGATTTAATTTCTGGTGATACTTTTTTAACAAATTTTTCTTTAATCCACCGGGGGAAGATAATCGCTCCAATAAGCAAATAGGGGTAGTAGCTTATCATCCGCCAAAGGAATGCCATAGCGATGACTATTGAGCCAAGCATTGCGGGATCAACGGGTATAAACTCCCCTAGATATCGGGTGAAAATATATTCAGAAGATCCGCTACCCCCAGGTGTTGGACTTATAAGTTGTATTATGGACATGGCGAGTTGACGAACAAAGATTAATACGTGATTATTTACGGCAAAGAATGCAAGAAGTAATGCATTTACTACGCAATACCTTGATGTCCAAGAAATAAAAGTTGTTCCGAATGCTTTTAACCAAAAACCGAATGGTTTCTTTCGAAACTCAATCGAACTTTGAATAATATCGGTACCGGCTCTGTTTGCCCCATGCTTCCATTTTCGTAGTAAAGGGAGTTTAAAGATTAGCATTAAAAGCCATTTTAACCCACGAGGGTTGATAAACAGCCCATACGAAAGCATAACCACCCACACGAATTTTATGAGATACCCTATTATACAGAAGATAAAAATGTCTTGAGAAAATGTCGAAATACCTGTTGTTACTCCTAAGCCAAATAATGCAGTTGGAGTAATAATTACAAGCAAAATTGGGAATACAAGGATAAAATATAGCTCATCAAGGAAAGAGGTAATCATTACCACCGCAGAGCTTTTGCCTACATTTACTCCTTCTTTATTAACGTATATTGTAGCAACCATTGTTCCACCAAAAGCCGAAGGTAATATTGCGGACGAAAACTCCCAAAGCATTATCACTTTGAACGACTGCCTGAAATTAAGCATGTTTTCTGTTAGAACTCTTAATCGGAGCATGTACCCAAAATCTCGAAGCCCCATAAAGCAAAATGCTATTATCAGCCAAAATACCGACCATTTGGTAAAGACGATAACATCAAATGCGTTTGGATTGAACTTTTTATAAAATAGATATCCAACAACAGCTAGTCCAATGATGATAGGATAAATGACTTTCCTTACTTTGATTTTTTTTAAAGGGTTTTCGTCTATGTTGGCTTTAATTTTATGCATTTTTCAAATTGTTGGCTAACAAAAATAGGAATAATATGTTTGAGAAAGGTTATTAAATCAATTTGCGTGTAAACTATTTGTGATAATGTGAGTCCAAATTTTTTTTAAATACTTTTGTAATCTGTTTTGTAAAGGGTCTCTTCAAATATGTTCAAAGATAAAATTGTTAAAGCCCACCTTTCTATTATAGGTGCAAATATTTTTTTTGGTATTAACTATGCAGTAGCCAAGGGTATAATGCCTAACTATCTTAAACCAAATGGATTTACATTACTTAGAATTCTTTTAGCATTCCCATTATACTTTTTACTTTCCAATTTTATAAAAAAAGAAAAGATACAAAGAAAAGATTATCTCCGTTTTATTGCTGCAGGTTTATTGGGAGTTGCTTTAAACCAGTTTTTATTCTTGAATGGCTTAAATTTCACATCACCCATTGATTCATCAATCATTGTAACAATTAATCCAATACTTGTAATGATAATGGCATCGATGGTAATCAGAGAGAAAATAACTTTTTCAAGAGTTTTTGGATTGATATTGGGGGCAAGTGGTGCTTTGCTAGTTATACTTAATCGAGGGGTAATCAGTTTTAGGTCAGAGCATTTTTTGGGGAACGTGATGATTTTTATGAGTACTCTTTCATATGCGGGCTATCTGATTGTTGCAAAACCCCTTATGCAAAAATATGATCCTATAACGGTGATGAAAGGTGTTTTCTTTGTTGGACTTCTGGTTGTTGCTCCTCTGGGCTTTGTTGAGTTACTCAATACAAGTTGGTATACTATTCCAGCATCCATGTGGGGTTCAATTCTATTTGTGCTTCTTGGTTCGACTTTCCTTGCTTACTTGCTAATGAGTTGGGGTCTCCGAAATGTGAGGGCCACAACTGTTAGTATTTATAACTATTCTCAGCCTGTGATAGCATCACTTGTGGCAGTTTTGGTCGGGCAGGATATTGTTGATGTACCTAAAATAATTGCGGTTATCTTTGTCTTTGTTGGAGTTTATCTCGTGAGCAGACCGTCTTTGAAGGGTAATCTTTCCTCTTAGTGTTCACTTGTAATAATATATTCATCTTGTTAAACAGAGTTTTATAACATGGACACTTTGTGCTATGATGATGTTTTTGAATTTATCTTTGCTGTGTCAAAAAAATAGTATATGAAGATTAAGGAATATCCAACCCACAGGCTTGTTAAGAGTGAGGATTTAAATCATCACGGGACGCTATATGCTGGTAGGAGTGCAGAATGGTTTGTTGAATCGGGTTTTGTTTCTGCTTCATCGTTGATAAACCCTCGAAATATTATATGTTTTAAAATACATGGGATGTGTTTTAGTAGCCCCGTTAAACCAGGTGAATGTATTTGCTATACTAGCAAGATTGTTTACACAGGGAAAAGTAGCCTTATAGCATACATTAAAGTTACTCGTGTTAGTAACCCTGATTCTACAATTGTTGATGGTTTTATCTCCTTTGTCCATGTAGATGATAACACAAAGCCTCGTGCTCATGGTATTACTATTGAACCTGAAACAGAGGAGGACATCCGCTTGAATAAAGAGGCTGCAGAGCTTAGGCGGTAGTTAAAGTACTTTAGGAACAGATATCATTATAACAAGCAGGAATCCTGCTTGTTGTTTATAAATTTTCCTCTACTGTTTGCATCAATTTGTTGGTGATGTAAAAGATAACGGCCATTGAAGACATCACTAAAATCCCACAAATGAAAGATGTTAGGATGGTTGAAGTTGATGATAACCCAGAATCAATGCAGGCCAAACCGCTCCATCCAAGGCTTGTAAAAAAGCCAATAAAATTTCTGAAATTGACTAGTTGAAATGGGATTCTGACTTTATCATCACTGGCAGCATTTTTTGATGAATCAAGCACTTCTGTATTCGCCTTTGTTCTAAGAAGAGATGTTCCAAGTTGAATAATAAATATTATAGAAGCAGGAATTGCAATCATCCAATAAATTTTGGTAAATGCTGATAACCCTTCCCACCATGCACCAAAACTGAGTATTTCCATTTATTGGGTTTTAGTTTTGGTGAAGATATGAAGAATTTAATTTTTAAAGTAAGAATTTTTGCAAAAAACTTTTTAAGGCTATAGCACAATTAATTACTCTTTTTCCCCCAAGCCCTAAGTTGGCACATACAACTCCCTGTGAGTCTTTGTTGATTGTCAACAACCATTGGTAGGCCATCCTTTTCCCAATCGGTAATGCCACCAGCAAGATTGGCAATAATTGTAAAGCCATTGTCAATCAGAAAAATCACAACCTCCTTACTTTGCAGCCCAACAGCATCAGCAACAATTATAGGTCGATTTTTTGGAAGCCTATCAAAATAACTAGATATTTCCTGATGATAGCAGTGTAGATATTCAGGAACATCAAAGGACTTATAAGATGCCATGATCTCCATACGTACATCAAGAAGAACTGCTCCTTTAAGGCAAAGTTGATACGCTTCCTGGGGAGATAGGTGGGTAATTCCGTTTATTATGTTGCCAAAATTTTTAAAAAAAGAATCCATTTTGGTCGATTAGAATTTAAGCGAAGTTAAAATTATATCAGAAATTTATTTAACTCCAAACTGAAATTCACAACCTTTCAATTAATTATTT
Organism: Bacteroidales bacterium; assembly: GCA_013376985.1. Lineage (GTDB taxonomy): Bacteria > Bacteroidota > Bacteroidia > Bacteroidales > Tenuifilaceae > UBA8529. The sequence goes on along the minus strand of JACABB010000002.1, from coordinate 228,938 downwards.
TCTGCAGCAGCATCCACCAGATCCACACGATGATCCGGTTGATGCAAATTCTTCCTTATTGTTTTTTAGGGGTCGATATTCATCGCAATCCTCTCCATTACAAGGGCATGTAGCAATAAACTTACTACAAGGTCCGTAAGTTGGGTCATTCCAATCAACCCTTATTCCTTCGGCTTCAAATTTTTGATTACAGGTTTTACATAAAAAGGTTTTCATAAATTCAATTTTTATTTAGCGAAACAAAAATAGTAGTAAAAGGTTTATTTTAAAAGGGCTCAATAGTAAACCTGCCTTGAAAAGCCAAAAAATATTGAACCTTTTATAGTATAAAGAGTTTTAGATAGTGAATAGCCAATATCATTAGTATGAATACATGGAATGATTTGAAATACAAAGAGATAATTATAGTTGATAATAAAAATTTAGCGAAAGATGCTTATATATTGACATTTAAGCGAATCTTTAAATTTATAGCCGGTCAAGTTGTTGGGCTTGGCATTAACACCCTAATCGAACCAAGACTATATAGTATTGCCAGTGGCGAGAATGATGATTATGTTGAAATTCTCTATACAGAAAAAACGGACGGAAAACTTACCCCAATGCTTTCGCTCTTAAAAGCTGGAGATGAGATTTTAGTTTCATCTCCATTTGGCAGTTTTACTGAAAACAATGATTCTCCAATTTTAATTGCAACAGGAACAGGAATAGCTCCGTTTATATCGATGCTTAAATCAGGGAAGGGGAGGAATGCAATATTAGTACATGGGGTTAGTTCACCAGATTATTTTTACTATGCAGATTATTTGGAAAAGCAACTTGGTGATAGATATATTCGGTGTTGTTCCAAATCCCATTCAAATCATTACTTCAATGGCAGGGTCACCCAATACATTCAGGAACATCAAGTTGATCCTAATAAAAAGTATTACCTTTGCGGTGTTGCTGAAATGGTAGTAGATACAAGGGATATACTAATTTCAAAAGGAATACCCTATAGAAATATTTTAGCAGAGATTTATTTTTAAATATGAGCCATGAAACAAGATCTTAAGGGTAAAAAAAATCTATATGGTTTAGCTTTTAGCGAATTAGCATCTATTGTTAAAGATGAAGGGTTACCTGCTTTTACTGCAAAACAAATTGCAGATTGGCTCTACAAGAAGGAAATCTCAAGCATTTCGGAGATGACAAATCTGTCGCTGAAAGTTCGTGAGAACCTATCCGAAAAGTACGAATTTGGATTAACTCCATTTACAAAGGTTGATGTTTCATCTGACGGAACAAAAAAATATCTTTTCACAACCTCAAACAATAAATTTGTTGAAGCAGCATATATTCCCGAAACCGAAAGAGCAACCCTTTGTGTATCAACGCAGGCAGGTTGTAAAATGGGATGCCTCTTCTGCATGACGGGAAAACAGGGATTTCAAGGCCATCTTTCTACGAATGAAATATTAAATCAATTTAGAAGCATTCCTGAGTTTCAAACAATCTCAAACCTTGTATACATGGGTATGGGAGAACCGTTTGATAATCTCGATAATGTTTTATCGAGCCTTGAGATTCTGACCTCCGAATGGGGTTATGCTTGGAGTCCCAAAAGAATTACCGTTTCGTCAATCGGGATAATTCCTTCTATGATTACTTTTTTGGAGAAGAGTAACTGTAATTTGGCTATAAGTTTACATAACCCATTTGATGATGAGAGATGCCAACTTATGCCTATTCAGAATGTTTATCCTATTCAAGAGGTAATTGCAGAAATTAAAAGGGCGGATCTTGGAAGGCAGCAACGAATATCATTTGAATATATCATGTTCGATGGGGTTAACGATACCGATAGGCATGTTAAGGCATTAGTGAAACTACTAAGTGGATTGAAGTGTAGAATTAACCTTATTCGATTCCATTCCATACCACTAACCCCTTTAAAAGGTACTCCCGAAGCAAGGATAGTCAAATTCAGAGATGCATTAACCTCCAAGGGCGTTTTTACAACAATTCGAGCATCAAGAGGCCAAGATATTCAAGCTGCATGTGGGTTGTTGTCGACAAAGGAGATGGGTAAGAATAATAGTTGATCTAAAATTAGTACCTTCGCTTTTAATAAATACTCCAAGGAAAATGAAAACACTAAATATTTTAATTGGCTTTTTTCTACTGCTTAACAGCCATGTTCAAGCACAAAAAAGCAATATTTCAGATTATAATAATCAGTTCGCTTTCGATTTCTTCAAAAAAGTTTCGGATAATGATGCTGGGAATATCTTTTTCTCGCCAATAAGTATTAGTACCGCAATGGGCATGACTTATGTTGGGGCAAACGGAGAAACACAAAATCAGATTTCTAAAGTATTTCATTTTCCTGCGAATAGTAGCAAATTTCATAGGTTGCAGGGGAGTATTCCAAAATTATTAAGTTCAAAGGCAGATTCCATAAAGTTAAGCATGGTAAATACCATATGGCTTGAAAAGACTTACACCATAAAAAAAGCGTTTGATAAAACATTAAAAGATGAATATCGTGCTTCGTTGGAAAGAGCGGACTTTATAAATAAATATGAAGAAAGTCGGATTTTAATCAACAATAATATTTCAAAAGCAACATCCGATAGGATCAAAGATCTCCTTCCCCCTAATTCATTAAATAGCCTAACAAGATTGGTTTTAACCAATGCCGTTTATTTTAAAGCAGATTGGAAAACGAAGTTTCAGAAGGAAAGAACAGGTGATGCTAAGTTTTATGTTACTCCTCAAAAACCCATTAAATGCAAAATGATTGGCCTTAAAAGTAAGTTTAATTATTTTGAGGATGATAAAGTTCAGGCAATAGAAATACCTTATTCAGGCAATAATTTTTCAATGCTTATAATTCTTCCACAGCAAGACCAAAATATAGATGTATTAATAAAGGGTATAAATCAAGATTATTTGAATAGTATTATTAATGGGTTGACAGAACAAAGCATTTCTATATCAATCCCGAAATATAAATTATCAACAGGCTATCAGTTAAAAAAGGTACTCTCGGATATGGGAATGCCACAGCCCTTTTCTGATGATGCCGATTTTTCGAAAATGAGTTCGGGAAACAATCTGAAAATTTCTAATGTTTTTCATAAAGCGTTTATCGAGGTGAATGAAGAAGGCACCGAGACCTCAGCTGCAACAGCCGTTGTTATTGCAATGAAATCTATTGGTATTGAACGAACTTTTATTGCAAATCGACCTTATATTTTTTTAATTAGAGAAAAATCTTCGGGTTTAGTACTGTTTATGGGACGGATAAACGATCCCACAAAAAGTGAGTAGTGAGCAAGTATATTATAAACCTAATTAAACAGGGTGAGCACCAAACGCTCGATTTTAAGCACTCTATAACCGATTCGAAGAAGATTGCCCGAGCAATTGCCGCCTTTGCAAATACCGATGGTGGAACTCTACTTATCGGTGTTAAGGATAATGGTGCAATTGTAGGTGTCGATTCCGAAGAGGAGTACTATATGATTGAGGCTGCAGCCCAGATGTACTGCAAACCTGAAATACCTTTCAGTATTACAAAATGGACAATAAACGGTAAGGCTGTTCTTGAAGTTGTTGTAAAACCAAGCAAAAAGAAACCACATAAGACCCCAGATAAGAATGGTGACTTTAAAGCATTTGTGAGGTTCAGGGATGAAAACGTAGTTGCCACTCACATTCAACTTAAGATTTGGAAGGCAGAGAAACACAGGCAATCACTAAGGCTAACTCTTTCAGAGAAAGAAAAGGCTCTTCTTGATCATTTTAAGATAAACCCTAAAATTACAGTTGGCCAGTTCAGCAGAATTGCATTTATTTCAAGAATAGATGCAGAAAACACCCTTGTAGATTTAACGATACTTGGTTTAATTCGGCATGTTACAACCCAAGACGAAGAGTATTTTCAATTAAAAAAGGAAATCTAAATATTTACCCTTAAAAAAGTTTGTAAATTATTGAGCGTGTTATTGTCAGGGTAACCTTGGAAATTCTGATTTGCACTTAAAATCTATCTTTTCAGATATTTTCACTTTGTAGATATTCCATATTGCATACAAAAGAAATATAACAATAACAGCAACAATGGCGAAAATTAGAAATTTAGTAGGTGCTTGAAAATCCTATATTTTATCCTCCCTTCTAAACTTATGTTTGTCAAATGAATTTTCAAAAGAAAGAATCTTTTGATGAGTTAAAAAGATTTGGGAAACTCTTGAATAAAGCCCACCATATCAGTAATCCAATAGGTAGTTGAATAATTGAATTGATAAATAGTCCACCAAAAGTCAATACTTTGGCTTTTGATGGATTATCCTTGAAAAATATAACTTTCACCTGTTCACCAACTAACAAACTTTCATTTTCTTCGCCCCTAATTATATAAGATTTATTTTGATATGTAAACTCAATTTTAGGATATGATGAGGAAGGCAATAAAGTAATGCCCGGATATTCAAAAATAGTCTCAACAACTCTCCCTTTTTCAATCTCACCAAATATCAGGTATGATGCGGGAGATTGAAAAACAGCAAAAATAAAAACAGCGACTCCAGTTCTATAAATCTGTTTTCTTTGCATTTATAGTAAAGCATAAATGCACAAGATATGAGTTTTTATAAATCGATAAAAGAAGAAGGGACGGTTTTTTGTAGTCCCTTCAATTTTACCTATTTAAATGACAGTACAATTCCAAAATATGCGCTCCTCATCTGGTAATAACCGTAAGTGCTTTGTGAGTAATCAGAATTGTAATTTAGGTTCTTTTGATTTTTTGTATTCAGCAAATTATTTGTAGAAATAAAAGCAAGAAGATTGCATTTTTGTAATATAAACATCTTGCTAAGTGAGAGATTAATGGAATTGTAGTTGTTAAATCGATTAGAGTTGGTTTCATTGCTATACAACGGTTCATAAAAATTAGTTTGTACATTAAATATAGATGAACTAATAGGTGTATATAGTTTTCCCTGCCGATTTGACCACGAGATGGCCATATTCATAAAATGGTTATTAAAGTAGCTAAGCGTGGATACTAAAAAATAGCCTACACTATTGTCGGCATTGTAAACCATATCATGGAAAGAGATCTCTGAATTTAGAATTGTATTTGAAATGCTAACTTTTAAGCTCTTAAAAAGATCTTGCTCAAAATAAATTTCTGCTCCTTTTATTTTTCTTGCACCAGAGATATCTCCTTCTTCAAATTTGTAGTATGCTGCCAGATTAATGGTCGTATTCTTTTTCTCATAAATATATTCTATTGAAAAATGCTTGGCAGAAAGTAATCGTGCTTCTTTTTGTGAGTAGTTTGGCTCAGTGAAATTGTGGTATTGTCCAATAGAAAATAGTACGGAATTATCTTTGCTGAAATTGTACCTCAAATTGGTTTGAACACTTAAATAACTGGGTTCGTCTTTTTCTGATAGCACAAAATTCTTACGCATCCCAATGCCCCAAATAATTTTACGAATAGGATTCCAGCGAAAATAAAGATAACCCTCTGGTACTCTATTTTTAATCACCGTATCAGCACGATAGGAGGGAGAGGTAGGCGACATTGCAAAGTAAAACTCGGGTACTTGATCTTTAAAGGTGTATTGTCCGTAATCATTACTCATACCAGTTTGAATACTTAATCTTTCTGAAAATAGATGTTTAAAATTGATAGAAGTATAAACCTGTTTTTGCGTATTGGTGGAGTTTATATTTCCGAATAAGAAATGAGATTTGCTGTGATTTGTACCAACATTGATAGATAAACTATTTTTTGATTTTTGATACTTTAGATTTAGTATACTAAAATCTCTAATGGTGTTGGCTTTAGCATTATCCTGCCACGTAAACATGTTTAACATGTAATTAGATGCTTCAGATACGACATAATTGTAGAAATTAAACGAAATATTATCAGTAAGATTATTATGATAATTCAGACCAAAATCGTTGGAATTGAACCCTTTTAACCTCTTGTCAAGATTTTTGTTTATAAACAAATACCCATCGGAATACATCTTATTTCCATACAATTGGATAAAACTCTTGTCATTTATTCTTTGCGAAACGTTTATTCCTGAACTAGCCAATGTCATCGATATTTGATAATTGTTTCCACTTAGTTTTTCTTCCGTTTCTATATCAATTAAACCAGCACTTGTATTACCATAAATTAGCGGCGGGTTTGAAGGATAAATGAATTCGTTTTTTATCATTTCAGTGTTGAGCAAGCTAAAAAAGCCAATCCCGTTCAGCTGTGAATTCCTAACAGGATTACTTATTGGGACACCGTTCAAAAATACTTTTGTACGATTTGCCTCGCTTCCTCTTAGTTCGGGATTTGCAGTTTCGTCAGTATTTGTTGATGATGGCAGCATTGCAAGAGCTTTTAGAGGATCTGCTGAAGATAATGGACTTATGTAGATTTTCAGTTTGTCCAATTCCTTAATCGAGAATTCTTTAGAAATTGATTTTCGACCTTCTACAACCACCTCGTTTATAGCTTGAGAGTTTTCGAATAGAACAACATTTAATGGAGATGAAAAATCAATACTGTTGAAAGGTATTTTAAGTTGATCATAACCAATGAACGAAAATACTAAGTATTCATCCTCAAGATTGATTCCGTTCGAAAACACTAAAATGAAATTACCATCAAGATCTGCTGTAGTTCCTATGGTATTTTGCTTTTGTAAATAAACATTTACAGCAAAGAGATTGTTCCCTTGCCTATCGGAAATATGCCCCTTTAAAGTTAAGTTTTGTGAGTAAGCAAAAATTCCAATAAGCAGGAAAACAACCAGTAATATCGATTTTAGTGATGACATTTTTAATGATTGATAAGTTTACTTGCAAGTTGATTTATCATATAGTCATTTGGGAATAAAGCAATTGCTTCTTGAAAGTATTTTTTTGCTTCACTAAACTGTCCTTTGTTAATATAAGATCTTATAAGGAGTTCATAGGCTGAGTTTTTACCCCAACTTGGCAGGTATGGATTTTTTACCGACTGACTATTTAATTGTATTGCCTTTTTGAAATAGTTTTCTGCTTTTTTACCACCACCGTACTGTGCTGGTGTGTAAAAATCATTTGATCCTAATACATAGTACGCTCTTAGGTTTAGAGAATCTAGTTCAATTGCTTTCTCGGCATTTTTCTTCACATTGGCGGATATAAAAGGAATTTTTATCCCCGATGAAAATTGAATGGAAAAACTCTCCATTAGTGCTAGTAAAGCAAAATGCTCCGAATTTTTTTGGTCAATCCCTTCGAGTTTTTCAATACCATCATCAAGTACCTTTTCCGATTTTTTCAAATCTTTGTGAATCATTAGGAGTATTGAATGGTAATAGATTGAATATGAATACCAGTATGTTATAATAGTATTCTTCTTCTTACTATTTACTGATAATAGTTCTTCCTCTAAAGATGCTAGATCGCTATCTGTTTGATTTATTGTACCTTTGGCAAAAGCTTGGTTGATCTTTTGCTCTATGTTGTTTAATAACGTATCGCTTTGCTGAACGCTTTTCAAAGAAAATTTCTGCGTTTGCTGTACTGTTAAATGTTCTTTTTTGGAGTATTTTATGTTGCCTTTGCACGAATTTACAATTAGGATTGCAAAAGCTAGGTAAATAATTTTTGTTTTCATGTTTTTGTAAATAAGTTTATAATGTAAACTAAAATAATAAAAAAATTAAACTCCCAGATAATCTTTTAAAGAATTTACATACTCTTCAAAAGCAGTAAGACCCTTTTTAGATATTGAAACATCAGTGTGGGGGTAGTTTTTTTTAAAAGACTTCTCAATGGTTATATAACCAGCCTCTTCAAGTTTCTTGAGCTGCACGCTAATATTGCCAGATGTTGCCCCTGTCTTCTCCTTTAAGGTATTGAAATCAAACTCACCTCCCTTTACTAAAAGAGAAATAATAGCTAAGCGAAGAGGCGAATGCAGTATGGGGTCCAACTCTTTATACATGACGATTACGATATTTAGCTCTTAACATATAACCGGGGATAATATCTGCAAATATAATTGCTGCAATTGAAATTACTCCCCAGTAAATTGACGGTACGAAAATAGTAACAAAAGCAAGGATATTACAGATAATGCCACCAATTGTTAGCCAAGAGAACCTTATTAATGCGCCAGAAATTGTAGTGCCAACACCAATCATTGCTAGTATAAAGAATAGTAGTAAATGCCCAAAAGTTACGGGGATTAGAAAAGCAGATATAAAGATGTTTACTCCAATTGAAATCCACAAACAGGATATAACCTTTCCTGTTAAAGGCATTGAAGAACGTCCTTTTTTATTGCGAAAATAGAATCCCATAAACAATCCCCCCAAAAGCATTGTAAACCAAGCGTAGTAGTGCTGATGAACTTCTGAAAATATTAGCACATACTCAAGGGTAGCGCAAAATATTGCAAGCCAACCCCAGAATAGATAAACAAACCCGTTTTCATTAAAGCGAGCTTTTTCGTTTTCAATCATATCCTTGATAATCTGAAAACTTTCTTCGGCATTTTTAATTTGATCATCCATAAGAGTAAAATTTGTTCTGCAAATATAAAGTAGTTTATAATATAAACAAAAAATAATGAGATTTTTTAGAATTATTTGTAACAAATGATATTTATCGGTATTCTTAAACTGAAACGATCAATTAGAAACGTTCATATTCTCCTATTCAACAGTGCTGTTAATAAAGAATATATTTCCAATCAGGATAATGAATAAACGAAAATTAAACATTTTTGCAAATATTTTATCATAATTATTTTCACTTTTTATGGCATAATAATGATTAAATTAAAAATAATTATAAATATTAAAGATGTGTTCTATAAATATTATTTTTTAAAATAAATATTTTATATTAAATAATCATTTTCTATTGTTAATTTTAGTATAAATATGTATTTTTAATATAAATTTCTGTTAATTTAATAATGTATATCTAAATGCATATTAAAAAATGTGTTCACATTGTAAGCAGTATGGTTTAGTTCTGTTTGAAAAATAAAGATTTAAAAGACTGCGACTGGGAATTTTTGATTCTTCAGGATTACAAAAGGATCTTGCCATGTTTAAAAAAAACATTTTAAGTTAGTTTCTAGGAGGTAATTTAATATCAAATGAAAGAGAAATGATAAAAGGAGATTTGGGAAATTATAAATATGAAGGGCAAATGGATGAGAGACAAAAATCTAGAAGCTGCAATAAAATTAAACGTTTTTTACATGAAATTGATTAATCTGTTAGTATCGTAAAAGATGAAATCTCACAAGTTGTTTTTTAAGTTTCTAAGATTTATAAAACCTTACTGGGTTAAAGAGACTATTCTATTTATTCTAATGGTTATTGCAAGTGCTGGAACCCTAGTTTCTCCTTATATTTTAAAAGTTATTATTGATGAAATTATTCCAACTAAGGATTTTACCTTTTTGATACACATATTATTTCTTTTAGTGGGGATTAATATCGTTAGAATACTGCTAGATTTCTATTCTAGCTATTTATACGCGTTGGTGAGTAATCATATAATGTTGGATATACGCATGGAGTTATTCAAACGAATACTACATTTTCCCATCTCATTTTTTGATAAAAATAAAACAGGAGATGTTACCCATAGAATAAATGAAGAGGTAAATGCAGTTCAGGGAATGCTCACAGGATCATTGGTTCGTTTTATTAGAAATATTTTAACTCTTATTGGATTAACAATTGCGCTTTGCTTATTAAACTATAAACTATTTATCATTTCAATGGTGGTTGTCCCCTTTGCATTATTTAATGCAAGATATTTTCAACCAAGAATCCATAATTTGATAAAAAAGTCACGAGAAAAAGATTCCGATATTTTGGGATTTTTTGTGGAAAGGTTTAATAATATAAAGCTTATAAAAAGTTACAATCGCTATCATTATGAACGAGAAAGGTTAAATTCAAAAGGAAATGAGTTAATAGATTTAAATTTAAAGACTGCAATACTGTCATCAGGAACTCAAAGTATTACTACTTTTTTGATCTCTTTATCTCCTTTAATCATTTTTGCTTGGGGTGGGCAAAATGTAATAATAGGTGCAATGACGATGGGTTCATTAATCGCCTTTATACAATATTTAAATAGAATTTTCAACCCGGTTAACGATTTCATGTATTTATATTGGGATATGGTACGAACCTCGGTCTCAATGAGAAGAATATTTGAATATATGGATTTACCCATTGAACAAATGAGTGGCGACATAGAGAATATAGACTTAAACAAGAAAATATGTTTTGAAGAAGTGGAATTTAAATATGATGGGGAAATTGTACTTAGGGATTTCAATTTGGAGTTGATCCCTGGTAAAAAATATGCTTTTGTGGGTTCAAGCGGTTGTGGGAAGAGTACAATTATTAATTTATTATGTAAGTTCTATGAGCATCAAAAAGGAACTATAATCATAGGCGATAAAAAAATTGAAGATTTAAACGTTCATGAGGTAAGAAGAAGGATTGCATTAATAACGCAAGATAATCATCTTTTCCACGACTCAATATCAGAAAACATTAAATATGGAAACCTCGATTGTACACCCGAAGATATTATACATGTTTCTCATCAGGTTGGTTTAGATGATTTTATAAATATTTTAAATGAAGGATTTGATTCAATAATTGGTAATGAAGGTACAAAAATTTCAGGTGGACAAAAACAACGTATCGCAATAGCAAGGGCATTTTTAAAAGATGCTGATTTGATAGTATTGGATGAAGCAACTTCTGCATTAGACTCTGAAAGCGAAAATAACATTTTTAATAACATATCAAACCATTATAAAGGCAAAATAATAATACTGATTAGCCATAGGCTAAGTGCAATAAAAAATGTTGATGAAATTATCTGTTTGGATAAGGGTCGAGTTGTTGAAAAGGGAGAGCATAATTATTTAGTTCAAAAGAAAGGGTTTTATTGGGAATTATTTAAACAGCAGATAGAGTAATGTTATGAATATAATCATTAATTACTACAGAGATGAAAAAGAAAAATAATTTATTTGATTGTTTCATAGGGGCTTAAAAGAAGGTACTAATCAAACGATGATATGCAAGAGAATAATGAAAATCAGATATACTACGAAGCATCACAAACTCAGAAAGCTGCTTTCATAGGACATTTATACGCTAAAACTAAAAAGCAAATTATTCCTTTCAATGTTCCTGACTCAATTAAAATAAGGAACTTGAATTTAGAGGCAATCAAGAAGGCTTTTGATATTTTAATTCAACGGCATGAAATTTTTAGAACTACTCTTTTAATGGTAGATGGTGAGGTAAAGCAAAAAGTATGGGATCATGATTCTTCTCTCTTTGATGTTAGCATTGTTAATCTTAAAAAATCTAAAGATAAAGAAGGAAAACTGAATAAATTAAAATGTGATTTTAATCAAGTGCTTTTTAAATGCGATCAGCGCCCATGGTTACGTATAAAAATTATACAGTTGAATGAAAATATAAGCATTTTACTTCTAGTTGCGCCTCACATGATTACCGATGTTCGTTCTATGCAGTTCATTAAAAAAGAATTATCTTTTATATATAAAGCACAATTAGAAGGTGAAAGTATTGATGACTCTAAAGTTCTTCAATACAAAGATTACATAGCAGAAATAAATGAAATTTTAAGAAGCGATAAAGGAGAAAAGCATAGATTATATTGGCTAAATATTTTAAGAGAGTTACCAAATAATAATTTAACAACGCTATTCTCAAATAATAATTTTAACAAAAATAAATCCTATAAAGAGACTCTTCGAATAGAAATGAATGAGTGTTGTAGAAAAGTATCCACAAAAATGGAGTATGATTTTTTTGGAACCGTTTCTTTTTTAAAATTTGAACAAGGTGCTGGATATTCCTTTATTATTGATTCACAACGATTAGCAATTTTAAAAAGACTGGTTCACGAATCAAACGCCAATATGTCCCACATAATTATTGCAACCTTTCACTTGTTACTTTACAAATTGACAGGTGAAAGAGATAATATTATTGGAATATGTTCAAACATGAGGGATCGAAAAGAGTTAGATAATTTAATAGGTTGTCTAACAAATACGGTTTTATTCCGTCACAAAATAGAAGAATCTGTTGATTTAATAGATTTTATTAAAACTGTTTATGTGAGCTTTATTAAAACATTAAGACATCAAATATATCCATTTGAAAAAGCATTATATGATTCTGATGTCCCTCTTCATCGCATTAGTAATTTATTTTTAAATATTACAAGTTCTGAGAACGTAATAAGCAATAATGATAACCAGCATCCTATACATACGGATAATATTGGAAATCCTTATTTTGATATTAATTGCGGGATTTCAATTTTCGATAATATTATTGAAGTGAGTTGTGGCTATAAAACAAGTTTATTTACAAAAGATACAATTGACTTCATATTTTCTAAATATCTTGAATTAATCGATGGTTTTAAAGTAAACTCAGATAAAAAAATTAAAGATATTAGATTAGATCTAAGCAATAAACCTAATATATGATTAAAGAGATAATTATACATGGTGAAGGTAGGGGTGATATTCAGAAAATCTCAATAGGTGTATTTCCGGCAAAGGGAAGGTATTATCGTAAAAAAATGTTGAAAAAAGATGATTTTTTCATCGTAGAATTAGATTTGCCTTTAGGTATTTCTTATTATCATTTGTATTTAAATGATGATTTTACAACCGAGTATGTTGACATTAGTTCGCCTTTAATGGGTCAGGATTTAAAATCTAGAGTTCCTATAATAATAAAATCAGAAATATTTACCCATTTGTATTTTAACAATGATCCGCGGTTTATTTCCTACATTAAGGATGATTTGGTAGAATTCAAAGCCATTAGCTATTATTCTTGGATAAATGAAGTGAAACTGGTAAATGAGGGATTAGAGGAGATTGAATTTGATATATGCTTTGAGTACAGAAATATTAAATTCTGGAATCTTAGATATAAAAAACGTGAGCAAAAAAAATTTGCTATCAAATTTGGTGCGGGAGAAAGAGAATATTGGCTTTTAGATAAAAATAGAGCCTCGAAAGATTATAACGAAGATGTATTCTTTAATTTTCCAAAAAATAATAGTAAAGTCCCATTTTCTGGTGTTGGATATCAAATATTTCCCGACACTTTTTGGAAATCAGAAAACCAGATCAATGATTCTAATTTTCAGGAGTGGGGAAGTTTGCACCATACTTACACATGGTACGGGGGGGACATTAACGGGATAATTGAAAAGATTCCCTTAATTATAAAATTGGGAGTCAAATTTATTTACTTAAACCCTATATTTCATGCCAAAAGTGCTCATAGATATGATACTATTGATTACAGAGTAGTAGATCCGGTATTAGGTTCGCAGGCTGATTTTAAAAAATTAGTCGAAAAAATACATTCAGAAGGGTTGAAGGTAATTTTGGACATTTCAATTAATCATTGTAGTGTAGACTTTTTTGCGTTTAAAGATATATTGAGGTTTCAAGAAAAATCAAAATATCGGGATTGGTTTATAATTGAAACATTTCCTGTTTCAATAGATGAAATTAACTATAGTTGTTGGCATGGATACAAAGAATTACCACAATTTAATATTAACAATACTGAAGTTCAAAGTTATTTAATTGAATCTGCAATATTCTGGATAACCAAACATGATATTGATGGCTGGCGTATTGATGTAAGCAGTGAAATGCCCGATTCTTTTGTATATAAATTTATAAAAGCAGTTAAAGATACAAAAAAAGAAATTCTCCTGATTGGAGAAAATCTTCATGATAATCCTGAAAATTTTGTGGATAAAGCGGGTGGTGATGGAATAACTGCTTATGGTTTATATATAGATGTCTTTAAGTCTTTTTTTCTTGACAAAAGAATAACACTAGTAGAATTGGCTACCAAACTAATGGAATATAATTATTCACATTCATTTTGGACTGTTCAACATTCATGGAATTTTTTAAGTAATCACGATTTACCGAGATTTTATTATGAATTGGAAAATAAAAAAGACTATTTGTTGGCTTTTTGTTTACTCCTAGCCATACCCGGAACACCTATTTTATACTATGGGGAAGAGCATTTGTTGTCTGGAGAAATAGAGGACAATAGATGCTCAATGAACTGGAATGGCTATAATTTAGATTCAAAATTCATTAAATTCTTTCAAAAATTAATTGGGATTCGAAGTCAATTTAAAGAGGTTTTTGATTATGGTAATATTGAGATTCCATATGTTGATAGCAATAAGGGAATACTCATTATTGCTAGAAAATTCAAGATGAGTATTATTTGTTTTGTGATAAATTCTTCTGAAAAAGAGGTAGTAATAAACACCGATGTTTTCATTAGCTCATATGGAAAATCTGAAATGTTGATGGGGGCGAGAGTTAATGCACAAAACATTGAAGTACTTGAAAAAAGTACAACCATTATACAATTCGATATTTTTGAAACATATAACAATCAGACGGCAACAAAACAAATACAATCAGTAATTTGAAATCAATAATAACGAAATGTTCTTTATACTAATATTTCAAACAAATGATTAAATGTAGATTATTTATGATGAAAAATAGTGCGTGTTTATTTAAAAATTTAGGAACCCGAAAATTAGATAATAAAAAATAATCTATATGAATTTTTGCCATTGTTAAAAAATGAAAAAAGAAAAACAGATTGTTCATATAGCTTATGAGGTTGCTCCTTTCTATAAAAACGGAGGCTTGGGAGACGTTGTTTCTGCACTACCTCAATTTTTATCAAAGGAATATAATAATGTAGTTATCTCTTTTTACTATAAAGGGATGATGAATCATTTTAATAATTATATCTCAAATGATTTCTTTGTTGAAATTCGGGGCGTAGAGTATAAATTTAAGTATTATTATTTTCGAAAGAATGAAGTAGAATACTACTTTCTTAATATGGAAGATGAATACGTGTTTTGCAATTTTGGTTTTAGTTCATTAAATGGAAATAACCCATATAAGAATCTATCTTCCGTTATTATTTTCTTGTACTTTGGAAAGGCCGCATTAATGTTGATTCAATTACGAATTCCAAATGTAACTCATATAATTTGCCACGATTGGCATGCAGCAGGTATTTTTGCATTTCCTTCAATTTTAAAAACTATTAAAGCTAATTATAATAACAACATTTTAAGTTTTACCCTTATTCACAATTATGGTTATCAGGGATGCATTTTTGAAGATATTCTGCCCTTTTTGGAAGAAGAAACTCTTATGCTTATTAAGGATTTGTATAATAGATACGGATTTGCCACAATGCTTGGGTTGGGTATTGATCAATCAGATTCGATATTGACTGTAAGTCAAAATTATGCGAAGGAATTGAAAGAGGGCAGTTTGCCGCATGAAAACTTAAAATTTGTGTCTCAAAGTAAAAAAAAGATTGTGGGATTATTGAACGGAGTAGATTACAAAATATGGCATCCATCAAATAGCCCTTATTTAAAGGATAATTTCAACATCAACTCTAAGGGTGAAAAAATAAAATTCAAAAAAGAAGTTTTTAAAAATTGTGGATTTAAATATAAAAAGATTAAGGATACTCCTTTGATATTATATATGTGTAGACTCTCTGAACAAAAGGGCATTAATTTGTTTTATGACGCATATGATAAAAATCAAGAGACTTCTATCGCTTTTTTTAAAAAATATCTTGACTTAGGGTTCACGTTCGTAATGTACGGTGCTCCAGCAGGCGGATTAAATGGTAAAATTCATGAAGCGTTAACATTAATTAGCCAAAAATTTAATGGATCATTCTATTATGATCCTAATTATAATGAAAAAGATGCACATAACTATCTAGCTTCGGCGGATATTGTATTGTTGCCATCGTTATTTGAACCCTGTGGATTAGTTCAGTTATATTCAATGGCTTTTGGTGCAGTCCCTGTTGTCAGGCCTGTTGGGGGCTTAAAAGATACTGTTAGATGTTTTTTTGAGACCAATGTTGAACCAACAGGGTTTTATATAAAATCTAACAGCAGAGAATGCCTTTATGATACTACTAAAAAAGTAATCGAAATTTATAAGAATCACCCTGATATCTGGGAACAAATACAAATAAATGCAATGAAGCAAGATTTTTCATGGGATAAGAATATTCAAGATTATTTTAGTCTTTTTGAAGACATGGAAATTAACAAGACTCTAATAAATGAAACGGCATAGTGTGCTTTTTTATATTTCGAATTAAGATGAACTTATTAATACAAATAAAAAATATTGAATTGTTTTTAATTATAATTTAAGAAACAAAAACAAATTTAGCATGTAAATAAAAATCAGGTGTAAATATCTATTTAAATATCTGATGCATTTAATAATTATTAATTACCAAAACCTATACCTTATCAGCAATGGATAATATTGATAGAATGGGGGAAAATATTTTTTTAATAATTTGCAATCGTAAAGATGAGTATATTTTTAAGCCATATTTATTGCAATATGAATGTCATTTCGTAGACTCGTTATCAAAAATACGTTATAAACTTACAAAACATCATTTTGATATCCTATTGTTATATATAAATTTTGAACAAACCCCAGAAGAGCATATGCTCTTAAACTATATTGCAATTAGTTTTCCAAATATTTATAGCATAGCCATATTAAAAGAACCTATTTGTAGAATTTCTCATTTTCTTGGAACTTGTGGTGTAAAAGAGGTGCTTACATATTCGGAGCTGAATAAACTTGGTATCAAACTCTCAAACATTCACAACACAAAGATAACACTGGCTAAATTTTCTATTTTTATTGAAAATTACCCGTTAAATGTGCAAAAGATTCTCTTTTTTATAGAGCAAAACTATCTCAATATTTTTACTATGACTGATATTGCGGATTACATAGGCGTAAACGAAAGTACAATTTCACGAGAATTTCAAAAAAACAAAATCTGTTCACCCAAACGATTACTTATGTATTTTAAGGTTATGCATTCGGTTGAACTTCTAAAAAACACGAATTTGAAAATAAAAGAGATTGCTGATTTGTCAGGATTTACGAATGAACAGAGGTATATCGAGTGCTTTGGAAGAACCCTTGAAACTACACCTAATGAGTTTAGAAAAAAACAATCCATACTAAAGGAATGACTTATGATAGCATATTTTATAATTTTGTTTATATCCTGACAAAGAGACAAAATTACCTTATCAATTACCTATTTCAAATATTAAAATACATTAAGTATGAAGAAAATTATTTTAGTAATTAGCATTGTAATATTTGCGATTGATTTTTTAAAAGCAAAAGACTCAATAAATTATCCCGTTATAAACCCACTGGGTATTGAAAACCCTTTGTGTAAGGTAGATTGTGTAACGAGCATTAAGGATTCTTGCCTAAATAGGTTAAAGTTTAAAACAACAATTGATAGAGACTCTTTATTACTTCAGTTGGGTGTTGATAACATAGTAAAAGGAAAAGTTGTAAGTTTTTTATTCCCTTCGTACAAAAGTTGGATGCCTTTAAAAGAAAGAGTAATTAGGGCTGAAAGTGACTTGAATAAAATCGAAAATATAATTCAATACAAAATTCCGAATACTGTTTTGGGTTATAACGTTGTTAATAAATCTATATTTAGTTTGACAAAGGGTACACCTATTTTAAAACTAAATTTTTATTCGCATAATATTGACACGCTTTACATTTCAATAAATTTAAAGCCAATGAATATATGGGTTAATATTTATAAAATTTCCATGAACCCTAAATTGACTTTCCAGGAAGAAGAAAGTATTGAACTGGATTCAACTATTTTAAAACGATTAGTGAATAAAAAATATTTTGATAATGTTGATTCATTTAGTATATCAGAGATTAGGGTAATTGGTTCAAAAAAGCAAAAGAATCAGGATTGTACATTAATATTAGGTGAGGCGAATATATATGATCGTTTTAGAGAGACAAAATATTTTTTTAACACATTAGGTTGTTCATTCAATAAATTGAATTGGTCTAATGATATTCAAAAAATTAAAGATAATGCTGGCGTTTTTTTGGAAATTCCAAATCTTTTTGAAAGATATGGTGACACACCATATCTTGAATTAGTATACCCATCCGATAGCCTTTCTCAAACTGAAAAGATAAAATACGTTTCTACTTATATTGCAGAGATATTAAAAAAGTACCCATATTTTGAAGAAAAGGGAATTGATAAGCATGCTTTTATGTCGGAATATTTAGAAATAGTTAAAAAATCAAAATCGTTAGATGAATATTATGAATTAACGGAGAGTTTTTTGACAAAATTAGATGATATACATAATAAGCTCATTAATTTAAAACGAACAAAATCGGAAGTCAAACAACCGATTCATTTTTATAGAATAAATAATAATATTCAGGCAGTTGCGATTATGGATACAACTTTAAATAAAAAGATACTTCTCGGTGATAGGTTGGTTATGATTAATGGTATACTAATTGAACCTTTATTGAAAGAACTCGAAAATAAGGTAATAGCAAATACCTTAGAGTCAAATGAAAGAAAGGTTATTCAAAAACTATTGAGTTTATCCTATGAAAAATTTCATTCTGGTTTACAGTTAAAATTTTTAAGAAATGGAACCTATAGCTATTCTGTAAATCTTGATAGTTCAAAAATATATAAAAACAAAAATTTAGTATATCCTAAAAATTTCAGAGCAATTAACGGGCTAGTATACAAAAAAATAAATGAATTTGCTTATTTGAGAATAGGTGAGTTTTATGAACAATTTATAATACCATTCATGTACACATATATTGATAGTTTAAAAAATTCATCGGGTTTAATTCTAGATTTGAGAAATAACTCTGAAGGGGACGTTTCGTTTGCTACTGTTTTTTCGTTTTTTACTAATCATGCCAATCCAATTGTAGAATTTCCAATTGCAAATATTGATGATATTTATAGTATGTCTAGTGGTTATGAGACTTGGGTAATAAAACCGTCAAAGTTTTTTTATTATGATAAACCCATTGCAGTAATTGTGGACTCGCGTACTACATGTGCTTCTGAGTATTTAATAAATGCTTTAAAAAAAATCAGAAAAGATGTAGTGGTATTAGGCATTTCCAATACAGCGGCGGCAGCCAGGGTTGGAAAATTAACTTTTCTTCCAAGTTGTAATTCTTTCTCAGGAGGAGTCAGATACAGCTATTTAAGAACATATGATGCCAGCGGAGAAAGCATTGAAAGTAATAAAGGCGTTAAACCAAGTATTACAACATTTTTTGATTCGTATTTGGATTTAGCTCCTTATAATGACAAACTATTGCAGCTTGCCATTAAATACTTGAAGAACTATTAATAAATAATAAAAGTTAATCTAATAACTTTAAAGAATTAAACTATGGAATTGAGCATTAATAAATTTAAAGATGAAAGCCCTATTAGGACAATTCAAAAAATTCGAGGCATATTAACAGAACTAGGCATATTAACCCATGAAACAAGATGGAATAAATTAAATAACTTTTGTTATTCTGTTAGAATAGAAATTGATGGGTTGCCAGGGAGTGGTGTTAATGGGAAAGGAACAAGCCGCTTGTTTGCATTGGCAAGCGCTTATGGCGAATTAATGGAACGCTTGCAAAACAGGGTTTTAGTATCAAAGAAGTATGGTTTAAAAATTAGTGATAAGTTTAATCATCCTGATGAAACTTTTATTTCTTATGAGAAAATTGTGGAAAATGAAAAACTGCTTAAGTATCTCATTATTGATTATGATAAAGATAAATTTTCAACAATTCTTAAAGAATATACAAGCCTCTCAATAGGTGCTCCTTATTATCATTTTAATAATAGGAAAATAGAAATGTTGCCTATACGGTTGGTTGGATTTTCTATTGGAACAAATGGAATGTGTGCAGGGAATACAAACGAGGAAGCCTTGGTACATGGAATATGCGAACTTTTGGAAAGATATGTTATAAAGAAAATCATTTTTGATGAATTAACCTTACCTACAGTTCCATTAGAGGAATTAGTTGGTTTCAATATATATAAAACAATAAGATTTTTAGAAAACTCAGGATTGAAGATATATGTAAAAGATTGCACATTGGGAGGGAGGTATCCTGTCGTTGGAGTTCTTTTGGTGGATACTCGCTCTAATAAATACATATTTAAACATGGTTCAGATCCTGTATTTGAAATTGCATTGGAGCGATGTTTAACTGAAATGTTTCAGGGGTTCTCTAAAGAAGAATTAGTCAATAACGCATTAAACATTGAGTGGGATATTAAAGATAAAACCTTTGAAGACAAAAGGAAATCTTTTGAAAATATTTGTAAAAATGGCACTGGACAATTTCCCAATTCAATTTTTTTTGAAAACAAATCTGTTGAGAGATTATATTACAAACCATTTTGTATAGACTATACAGGCAGTAAGCAAGGGCTAAAGCACTTATTAGATCTTCTGAGATTTGAAAATTTTGAAATATTCATTCGAAATCTATCATTCGCTAATTTTCCAACATTTAAAATTTATATTCCAGGTATTTCAGAAATCTATATTCAAGATTTCGATTCTATTAATCGAAATTTTATTGTTGCAAAAGCTGCAAAAGCGTTCTTGAATTTAAATAGTTGTAGTGCGGATGAACTATCTTGTTTAATCTCAGAGTTAGAGAGATTGCCAATAAACTCATATATAAATCAGACGCAGATATTTAAAAAAATGATGCTGAATCTTGATGAGAATAATCCGCTTGGCAACTATCCTGCAAAGATTATTCTTGCATTTATTTACATTAAGGAGAATCGAAAGAAGGATGCTTTTAACATCCTAAACTCCTTTTTTACGCATAATTGTAATACCCCTTTAATAAATAAAGATTATTATTTATGCTTATTGGCTTACTTGAAATTGAGTATAGATGGGTTATGCCCTCAAGATCAAATTAAGAATGAACTTGCACCAATATACAATGTTGGTACTATAGATGAAGTTATTCTGAGTGTTACTCAAGCGGAAAATACTTTAGAAAGCACAAGTTTAATATCTTGTAATGATTGTAAGAGTTGTCCACTGATCAATTATTGTAATTTTCCCAAGTGGGAAGAAATAACAAATAAAATACTGCAAACTATCGAAAATGATAAGTCAGATCAAAGCACTCTTTTCTCCTTTTTGGACTATTGTAACTAAGTTATAACTTTATAACAAATGATCAAGGAAAGGCTAAATTTATCTATGTAAGTTTGTTTTGTGAGGAGAATATCATTAGTAAAGTCAAATTTTGATATGCTTTTGAAAATCATGCGTATAAATTATTTGTGAGATGTGTGGAAAATGAATTTAGTGAAATTTCGTGCAATTCTTTTCACTAAATTTTTCAGCATGAAAAATCTAAAAATGCTATTGTATGTGTTTTCGATTGTATGCTGTTCGATAGTCTAAATAAACATGCATGTAGTGATCTTAATGCATTAGCGAAAGAGTTTTATATCAAGTATCTCAACGAATTGAAACCATTTATTTGGGTTTTACAAATAGAGATTTAAAAATCGGTTTTTATATCTATCGATTAACAGTCTTGATATTAAATTCAATAAACTTTATAGTGTTTTTTAGGGTGTTTAATCACAATAACCACTGCTTTAAAAACTTATATTATACGCTATCAGAATTATGTTGAAGATTATACCCATTTAATTTGTTTTTCAGATAGCAATCGTTTTGAAGAGATTAAAAAGGATTTTGACAATCTACTTTATTATGAAAATGTGCTGCCTAATATGTTTTATTATTTATAAAACCCAATGATAATCGAGTATATATCTAAATTCTACTACTGCATAAAAACGTAATAGATTAAAGAAAATCAATACTAAATAGTATTTTTTTTTATATTCCTTTGTAATTGTAATCTGAATAATATTTTTATTAAAAGTCTTGCAAGCATCAGATTAATTATTTAAAATTATTTTAACTAACGCAAAGGAGATAAAAATTATGAAACCTTTAATCAAGCCAAAAGATTCATCTTTAAATGAAGATGATAAGTTCAAGGCATTAGATGAATGCAACTGCTATCAAGCATGTAATAGCAAGCGTTATGCCGACGATGATAAAGACGATATTTTATTTTAACTAAAAAAATAATAATATGAAACCATTAGTAAAACCCTCGAATTCGGAAGAGTTAGATAGCAAGTACGAAGCATTAGTTGAATGCAATTGCCATCAAGCATGTAACGGCAAAGTTTATGCCGATGATGATAAGGATGATATCCTGTTTTAACCAAAAAAAATAATAGTATGAAACCACTAGTAAAACCTTCGAATTCGGAGGAG
>JACABB010000002.1:56308-206422 GCA_013376985.1 Bacteroidales bacterium | reverse complement strand
GTAGACAACAAGTACGAAGCATTAGTTGAATGCGGTTGCTACCAAGCATGTAATGCAAAGTTTTATGCCGATGATGATAAGGATGATATCCTATTTTAACTAAAAAAAATAATAGTATGAAACCACTAGTAAAACCTTCGAATTCGGAGGAGGTAGACAACAAGTACGAAGCATTAGTTGAATGCGGTTGCTACCAAGCATGTAATGGCAAGTTTTATGCCGATGATGACAAGGATGATATCCTATTTTAACCAAAAAAAATAGTAATATGAAACCACTAGTAAAACCTTCGAATTCGGAGGAGGTAGATAGCAAGTACGAAGCATTAGATGAATGCGGTTGCTATCAAGCATGTAAAGGCAAGACCTATGCCGACGATGATAAGGATGATATCCTGTTTTAACCAAAAAAATAGCAATATGAAACCACTAGTAAAACCTTCGAATTCGGGGGAAGTAGACAACAAGTACGAAGCATTAGATGAATGCGGTTGTCATCAAGCATGTAACAACAAGTATTATGCTGACGATGATAAGGATGACATCCTTTTTTAATTTTAAAGTTTTCAAAATGGGCACTTAATTTTCAAGTGCCCATTTTATATTAGTTAAAAAATAAAATGGAATGAAAAACAGTTTTTATAATTTTGTTATAAAAAATGAACTTTACAATAATTATTTGTTGTACAATTCATTTTCTAATGGATTGTTGGAGGTAGAAAGCGAAACCATTGAATTTTTACATTCAATTGAAAATGGAAGTAGTTCGATAGAGTTAGCTGAAAATTATGTTAATGAGTTGAAGAAATATGGTGTTATATGCAGTGATCCTGAAGAACAAAGAAAGGCTATAATAGATTTGGATAAGAAAAGGAGCAATGTAAAATCTAAAAGTCTATCTATTACAATATTGCCAACGTTTTTGTGTAATTGTCGTTGTGAATATTGTTTTGAGCCAAGAGAAAAAAAGAATGGATCTAATGTAATTTCAAACAAACTTGCTGCGAAAATAGTAGAATTTGTAAAAAAAAGTATTACGGAACAGGGTATTAAGTCTTTAAAAGTAATTTGGTATGGGGGGGAACCCCTAATTTGTATTGATAAGATAATAGTAATTCAAAAAGAACTTAATGATATTTGCCTTTTACATAATGTGAAATGTGAAAACTCAATGGTAACAAATGGTTTATTACTAACCAAAACTAATATTGAGAAACTATTAAATGTTAAAATTAACCAAGTACAAATAACATTCGATGGTTCGGAAAAAATTCATAATCAAAGACGCTATTTCCCTTCTAACCCAGAGGATAACTATAATATTTTGGTTAATAACATTA
Source organism: Bacteroidales bacterium (assembly GCA_013376985.1). Lineage (GTDB taxonomy): Bacteria > Bacteroidota > Bacteroidia > Bacteroidales > Tenuifilaceae > UBA8529. The sequence goes on along the minus strand of JACABB010000002.1, from coordinate 205,083 downwards.
AAGAGTCTGATGAAAATTTAACATTTAACATTAGAATTAACGTTGATTCGAATAATCTTGAAAATATACATCAGCTTATTAAAGATCTAGAAAATAAGGGTATATGGCCCTACAAAAAAAATATAAAAAGCATATATTTAGGGGATCTTATTCAAGGAAGAGATTCAACTGGAATTGCTTTTTTATCACGAGAACAATTTCTTCTAATCCAAGAAGAGTTTCGGCAATGGCTTGTAATGGAATATAATTCAATATTCCCTGATAAACCAGCAAAACTTGCTTTTAGATATCCTTCGCAGACAAAGGATTATGCATGTGCTTATGGCAATATTAATTCTAACTCATGGATTATTGATCACATGGGTAATTTATATAGGTGTTGGGAAGCCGTAGGTTATGACGATTTAACGATAGGAACAATTGATGATTTATTAAATAATTCGGACTCTAAATTTGAGGATAAATTAAGTTCATTTACAAACCTGGAGGCTAAACGAGAAAAGGCTAATTGTTCCACTTGTAAATATCTTCCTATTTGTGGAACTGGTTGTCCTTTTGAATTTATAATTGAAAACGTACCTCAAGAGAGATTCTGTACAGAATGGAAATATATTTTGGAAAAAAGATTATTGTTTCAATATAATTTCAAACGAAAGCACCCTGAATGGGTTAAATAAAAAAACGTGCAATAATATTCCTGTTTTTAATTATATCATTCAAATTTATTAGTTTAATTTATGAAAATGATTTTATGGATAAGAAAGTGATTAAAGTTGCAATAATGGATTCTGGGATAGAACTTAACCATCAGCGATTTGAAAATTTAAATTTTATTGAAAGTTATTATGCTGGAAATATTTTCAAAAAGAGTTTGGATAATATTGAAGATGATCATGGAACATCCGTAATGGATATTATTAGAAAGAGTATAGTTAAAAATGGGACGATAGAAAATTGCGCGTTTTATGATGTTAGAGTATTTGATAAATCGGATAAAATAAAAGAGGAAGATATAATAGACGGAATATCATATTGTATTGCGAATAAAATAAATGTTATAAATATAAGTTTAGGGCTTTTATCAGATAAACCATCAAAGGAATTATATGAGAAATGTTTGGCCGCATATAATGAGGGTATTATATTGGTTGCCGCATCGGATAATTTTCAAAGTATGTGCTACCCAGCCTTTTTCCCTTTTGTTTTTGGCGTTGCCTCTGGAATAATTGAAAACTTAACGATTTATGGTGTTCAAGTTGATAATCCGATTGAATTCGTGGGTAAAGGTACTTTTCAGAGACTTGCAGGATTAAATAACCAATTTGTTTTTAAGGGTGGTACCAGTTATGCTACAGGTCATATAACAGGTATTATTACTTCTCTTCTTCAGAAAAATCCCGATTCAACTATTGCTGATATTAAAGAATTGCTTTTTTCAAAAGGAAGTCATGATATAAAGATTTTAAGTGGAGATACAAGAATTAATAATTTTAGGGACTCTAATATTGCTAGTCATAATAAAATAATAGATGACTTAGGTGAATTTTTTGAAAATAAAACCCATAATATTAAAAATTGCTCTATTTTCCCCTTTTCTATTAAAGAATTTAGCAATTTCAAATATTTTGATGCTCCGTTTAATATTGTTGATGCAATTGACTTTCCACGGAATATTATCGAGGACAGAATGACGAAGATAAAAGGAAAGGTCTTTGAAAAAAAATGGAAACTTAATGAGTTAAATACAGATATTGATACGTTGATTTTAGGCTATCCCTTTAACTTAGGCCTTGAACTCAATGTGAGATTTTACAGACAACTTTTAGAACTTTACATTAGAAAAGGTGTTAATCTATATGTTCTTGATGAGGATTGTTTAAAGGATATAAATGAGATAAAACAATCTTTATCAATAAAAACAGATGGTAAAATATACTTACCTCAAGTTACCCAGCGCCAATCTGATAATTTGTGCAATCTATATTCGCTTGGAAATGTTGAGAAACCAGTCTTGGCTGTAATTAGTTCAACATCACAAGCCGGGAAGTTTACCGTGCAATTAAAAATTAAAAGCGTTTTAAATAAAACTGGCTATAAAGTTGGTTGGTTAAGCACGGAACCTCAAGGCGAATTATTCGGCGCTGATTTTTGTTTTCCGTACGGATTTAAAGGCACTGTCAAAGTAAACTACTCTGAATGGAATAGGCTATTGCATTCAATAATTAAGGGTATTGAGTATTATAAAAACCCAGATATTATAATAAGTGGCCATCAGTCAGGATTGTTGAAAGACTCTAAATTATTTGTTAAGGATGATATTTTAAAAAACTTCTCGTTTCTTTCTGGCATTCAGCCTGATGCATTTGTGCTTGCATTAAATTCAGATGATACTTTAGAATACATTGAACGGATTGTAAATGTAATAACCAATTTCCATCAAAGGCCAATTCTATTTATATCCCTTTCATCCATAAAGAAAAATATTATTTTTAGTAACAATAACCTTCCTCCAATCATAAATAAATCATTCACAGAGGAGGAGGAATGGTTAACTATTGCGGATAGAATTTATAATAAATTTAAGATACCTGTTGTTAATATTATCGAAGAAAAATTTGACTCTACAATAGTGAATGGTATTGAACAATTTTTTTCTAAAAATTGATAATTATGAATAGTGTGGAATTTCTCAAATTAGTTCAAATGACAAAGGAACTAATTGACAATGAAGTTATTGTTGATGATATTGAAAGATTAGTGTTAATTGGAACAGACTCTGTCAGAATGATCGCTTTTATTTCTGCAATTGAAGAGGAGTGGGAGATTGAAATACCCGATGAAATGATTAGTTACGAATTTTTTACCAGTTACGATTTTATTTTGAAATGTATTAATGACCTAAAGAGCTGATTTGTTTATTAATCACATCAAGATATAATCAATATACATAATAAGCAAACAAAGAATTATGTTGATTCGTTTTCATCAAATTATTTTATTGAATTTGTGAAAATATAAAGATGAAATTATTTCGTCTAAAATACCCCAAGAAAATGAAATTAGAAACGGGCAAAAAACATAAAGTAGATGATGAATAATTTTGATTGCATTTTATTAAATATTGGGATGCCTAGAATTCCTATTGGCCTTCGTTTAATGAAAGAGTTATTAAATAACAACCAAATACAGACTGAAATATATAGCAAATTTGAAAATGATGAGAATTTATTTACTAATGTTTTCGAATCTATTAAGAATGAAAAGCAAATAAAAATAATTGGAGCTTCAATTCATTGGTATCCACAAATTATTCCAACATTAAAATTCCTCGAAATAATTAAAATTGTACGACCAGAAATAGCTATTGTTTTAGGAGGGATTACAACAAGTTGTTATGCTAAAGATCTTATAAAATTCAAATATATAGATTATATTATTACGGGTGCGGGGGAAATACCCTTTTTAAATCTAAGCAAAAAAATCCTTAATATTGAAAAGATTGAACTTTCAGCGATATCTAACCTAGTATGGAAAGAGGATAACGTGGTAATAGAAGCCACTCATCATTATTTTTCAAATGATAAAGACATTGAATTATGCGAAACTACAATTGACCCCAAAGATCATGAAAATACAGGACATGTAATATATATGGGTAAGGGCTGTGTCGGGAATTGTTTAAATTGTGGTGGTGGAAATAAAGCGTTTAAAACGTGGAATAATGATGGGGGTGTTTATATTAGGGATTACAAAGAAACGTATTTATCAATTAAGAAGATATTAAAATCCAGTGATTACATTTATTTAGTTCATGACTTTAATGGGAAAAGTACAAATCTTAAAAAAATTTTCAATGATGTATCTTTAGATGATGCTCGTTTATTTAAAAACAAATCCATAACTATAGATTCCTGGGGTTTACCCGAATTTGAGGCTATTCAAAAAATTGATAAATTATTTAATGAAGTCTCACTTGAAATGAGCCCTGAAGTAGGTGATGAGAATATTAGAAAAGAAAGTAGACATTTCTTTTTTTCGAATGAGGAATTGGAACAACTTATAATCAGTTGCCAAAGCCTAAATAATGTTAATATTTCTCTTTTTTTTGGTTATCCATACTCTAGTAATTTTACAGATTTTGAATTTTCTACTAGAAATTGTATTTTCTATTTAATAAAAAAATTTGATTATTTGTTTTTTAATAGCTCTAAACTAAGAATAACATTCGCCCCTTTGTGCAGTGTTGTTAATTCTCCTATAAGCATTAAAAACGATGATAATGTTATTAATAAATTTGATAATTATTATCAATTATTATCATCATACAAACGATCACCAGGAAGCCTTACATATATAGCAGATAGATTGAGATATGATGACTTTTTGAAAATGCATTATGCTCTTCAAATAGAATCAACACTACAAAAAAGTTATTGTTATATTGTTTTTATGCAAAAATTTAAAAAATTTAATGAATATAATCTAATTTTTTGTGAAACTATTAATAACATATGGGATGTCCTAAGAGTTAATCCTATCAATGATAATTTCTCTTTGTGGAATTCTTTAGGTAGTGGGTTAGGCTATTTTTACGATGATAACCAAATTAATGTGAAAATTCCCAATAGTATTCTTACTATTTTTCTTAAAAAGTTAATTACAGTATCTAAAATTGAGCAAGGAATTGAATATGAATGCTTAATTTATTTGATAAAAGGTTTTGATGGCCTTGATTTAAAGGAAAAGCAAAATATTAAATATTCTACATATTTTAAATACAATGAATATAAATTATTGGCTAATAACGATATTGTTTACCCTCAAAAAAATGTTCATGTAAATAGTTTTTTCTGTAATTATAATATTCCTGTTTTAAATCGACTTTCTTTATCGAGAATATTTGGCTTTATAAGCTTTAAAGAATTTAGTTTGATTATTGATGAAATATGTTTTTTTAAGAATAAAGAAATTTCAACAGCATTAAATTCCTATTTTCCCTCGGATGTTGATTTTAAAAAAGATAAATATCAGATTTGGTTTGAGATTAAAGCAGGTAATGAAAAATACGCATTAGGTGTTTTGTACTATTATTTTTATTTAAGGATTGATGATGTAATAACCATTTTAGACAGTTTAGGTATTGTTCATGAAAAAGGGATTATTGAGTGTGAAACACTTAATTTAAACCAAATAAAATTTGGAGAGTTGTTTGATGCCAGTAAAACAATACATAAACTCTATTTTACTTATTTGCTTTGCGAGTACAATATCTCTTCTAAATATAAACTTCTAAATCACATTATTAAAAAAACAATTGATAAGTATTTTATTATATTCAACAACTATTCCAAGAGTAGTTTGGTTACAGCAATTTGTTTCTTGGGAAATGAGGAGTTTGAAATATTGTCGATGTGCAAAGGATTAAATTCTAAACAAGATATTTTAAATAAATTTTTTCAATCAGATTCTGAATATTTTAGTAATCTGATCAATTTTCTGTATTCGCATGAAGTAATTATTTAACATTTTATTTAATTTCAGTTTTTATAATTTTTCAAGTCATAGATAATGAGTATAATAACGTTGATATCGATCGATGAATATGGTCCGTCATTGGGAATAAGGCTATTATCATCAGTACTAAAAAAAGCAGGATTTGAAACTAATTTAATTTTTGTATTTGGAGAGAATAATAATACAGAAAATCCAAATAATATTTTCTCAAAAGAAGTACAAGACAGTATAATTAATATATGCAAAGATAGTTTATATATTGGCTTATCAGTGATTACTCCAACATTTCATTTGGCCGGAGAATTAACTCAAATTATTAAACAATCATTAGATATTCCTGTAATTTGGGGGGGGATACATGCAAGTGTAAAACCTGAAGATTGTCTAAAATATGCTGATATGGTTTGTATTTGCGATGGGGAGAATTTAGTGGTGGAGCTAGCAAATGCAATATTAAATAATGAGGATGTTTCGACCATTAAGAATATTCAACTTAAAAATAAAGAAAAAATAAGTGAATATTATCAGCATGATATAAGTTTAAATCCCCAGCCTGATTATTCATTTGATGGAACCCATTATGTTGTTACTTCAGGTGGCGTTAGGGTATTTACATTAGACGAATATCAACGAATTTTATCTTATAATTATTATTTGTCTCCAACAAGGGGATGTCCATTTCATTGTAGCTTCTGTATAGAAAGCAATCCTGCATTTAAACATGGAAAATTTAGAAAGCGAACTATTGATTCTATTGTAGAGGAATTGCTTTGGGTTAAAACAGAACTTAATGTTGTCAAATTAATAATAATTGACGATGATTGTTTCATCGCTATAGGGAATGATGAATTGCAATATTTTTCTGAAAAATACAAAAGATTAATAAATCTTCCATTTGTTATCAGGGGGGCTCACTTTAGGTATATTACCAAAGAGATTTTATCTATGCTATGTGACGCTGGATTAATGAAACTGAGACTAGGCATACAAACAGGAAGCGAAAGCACACGCAGATTATACAACCGTATATATGAAAATAATGCAATGATACTTGAGAAGTCTTTAATAATTAATGACTTTATAAAAAAGGGGAAATTAAGGTATATTATGTATGATATAATTTTAGATAATCCATTAGAAAAAGAGGAGGATTTATATGAAACGTTCAAGTTAATTTTGTCATTGCCGAAGCCTTTTGGATTGTATATTTTTTCATTACGATTTTACCCAGGAACCGAAATCTATGCGCTTGCCTTAGAAAAAAAACTTATAAATGACAATCAAATTAATGATGCCTATTTAAAAGATTATTTTACGAAAAATAACAATCATTATAATAAAGTGTTTTTATTAATCAACAAAACGGACTTCCCTAAAATTGTATATAAGCTAATTTTTAAAAATAATTCTCTTAACATGTATATAGTAAGGCATTTGAATAATTTCAGAAGACTAGTTCCAGAACTTTTCATTTTCATGAATACAATAGATCGGTATAGAGTTGATACAGATCTATTTTTAAAGGCATATAGTAAAACAAATGAAAAACAATACAATAAAAAATTTATTGTATTGTTTCGAAAATTTATAGGAAAGATATACTTCTTGTTTTTTTCACCAGGTAAAATATTTTGTTATTCGTATTATCATAAAAAGAACTTATGAGTTTTCTGGTGATCAAAGAATGCTTTAAACTCATTTGTGCTAAAGAAATATATTAAATATCCGAAATTTATCATTACTAATAATGTCAACACATAATATGTCACACTAATTTTAAGATAATTTTGTCTGCCCCAGAAAATAAACCCCAAAATCCCAATTGATAGAATAATTCTAAAAAAGTATATAACCCATTTATATCCAAAATATATTAGTACAAACAATATTAATGTTGTAATATATGCGAATAGAATATCCTCAAAATTCAAGAATATCCCCTTCCTATAAATTATAATATCATAAATTAGAAATAAAACATTTGAAAAGAATGAGACAAATAAGAATCTTCTTTTCCCTTTGGCTGCTATTTCATTCATTATCTTAAGTCGTATTTTAAAAAAGCATTAAAAGTTAAAACAAAAAATAAAATATTATATAAGATTAACACTATTATTGGAACGCCTCCTACCATAAGCCTTTCTTTAAATGAAGGCTCAATATACTTGAACACAGGGTAGCCCGTAAGACTTAACTTACTGCTATTATTTTTCCTAAAATCTTCTTTTCGGGTTTCAATAAAATTCCAAAGTGTTGAATGATAATCTTGGGATATATTTCTAAACCGAATTTGGCTATATATACCACAATCTGTAAGTTCGTTGCAGGTTAGAATAAAACAGGAGTATGGGCTAATTAAAGCCATTGTTGTGGATATTATTGTCTGTAATTGAGTTTTTCTGCCGAAATCACTTTGAATCATATTTTGTTTTTCATTAAATTCATTTAATGATTTCGCTATTTCATCTTTTGATAATGAATCAATAATGTTTTCTGAATAACCTCTATTAATATATTTATTCCTTATATTATCAATAGATTTTATCTTTTCAGTCTGAATCTGATACTCGCTTTCGTAAATAAATTCAGCCATAGAAGGTGAGGGAGAAATAAGCTTACCCATAAAATCAGGAATAGACGGTAAAATCAAAATACATATACCCCATACTAATAAAGAAATTAACATGGAGATATGCGATTGAAATGTTTTTGATGAAATATACAAACCGATAAGATAAAACAATGAAATATAAATTACACCAGTTATTAAAATGGATAGTATTGACAGCCAATCAACAACTTGAAAATCAATATTTGCATTGAATAAAATAACTATGATTGCAAATAATAAACAAATCACAAGGCAAAGTGCTAAACAAATTGTCCCTCCAAGCCATTTTGCAATTATAAAAGTACTTCTTTTCATGGGACTTGAAAATATTAATCTTAAAGTACCATCTTCTTTTTCTCCACATATAGCATTAAATGAGAATAGTACGGCCATGAGACTGAATAATATACTAATTATTGTACAAAAGTCAACGTCAGGAAATAATTGAGTTATAGTATTTCGATCAAGAGAAGGCATTCTCATTATTTGTCCAATACCATTCGAAAACATTAATAAATTAGGAACTGGCTTATCAGGCCATAGCCATAAACTATTATCGTAATTAATCGTTATAGAATTAATTAGTTGATGGTGTACAACCAAGTAATCACTGTATTCTTTTTGTTTGTTGTTAAAGTTGTCAACTTGAACTAAAATACAAACTCCACTTAAAATAAAAATAGATAAAAAAGAAATAATAAATACTTTTGATCTTAAGATAGTTGAAATCTCTTTTATGATAATAGTTGAAATCATTTTTGCACCTCCTTATCTAACATCATATTTAATGAAAACCATATAAATCAACAAAACTAAACCAATAGCATAGAAAATAAGAACTAATATTGCCCATACACTATTACTTAAACTATCCTCTATACTATAATTTGTAATAATATTGTTTTCTGAATTATTTGCTTTATTCTTAACTATGCTTCTTATAGTCTGAAATAAATCTGTCCTTAATTTCATTTCATCATAGAGCCCATATTGAGCCATATTAGTAGTACATATTACATAGGCTCCAGTTGGAAAAAACATATTAATTTTTGTAATAAAATTTATATATGAGTTTAATTTGTTTCTAAAGCCGAGCGTTAAAGATATTTTTTTATCATAGATGTTATCCCATAAAGCATCCTTGCTAAGATTATTGTTTTTTTCTATCTCAATTTGTGCTAATTGTTTTTGCTCTTCAATTTTTCTAATGTAAGGCATTGTTTGGGTTTCTTTTGCTATTATAGTTGCAAAGCTTGGTTGGATGAAAATAAAAAATATCCAAACAATAAAACAAGTAATAATACTCCCTCTCTGAGTTTTAGATAGACTCGAAATGGCAACGCCCATTAAAAAGAAAACAAGTAGATAGATGGCGCTTGATAGTAAAACAAATAACACTCTAATTATTTCCTCGAAAGAAAATTTCACACCAGGAACTAAATTTATTATAATAAAGTACAGTAAAAAAGAGATCAGAAATGGAGTAATAAGCAATGCGTAATTACCTATTATTTTTCCTAGAATAATATCTTTCCTAGAAACAGAATTGCTTAACATCAAGCGTAACGTACCATTTCTCTTTTCTCCACAAATTAGATCAAAACCAATTATCAAGGCCAAAAAACTTAATATAACTTTTACAATGTATAACAAATCTAGTGAAGGAAAAAGTTGGCTGAAAAAATCTAATTTAAAGCCAATGCTCAATTCTGTGGGTTCATAATCTCCTTTTTTATAAATAAATGATCGTTCCATCATTTCTTGAGTTCCCTTTACATATAGAGATAGAACACTCGGTGCCTTTCGAAAGATCAGTTCATCTTTGTTTAAAGCCTTTAATTTATAATCGAATACATTTTTTTGATAATTCGAATACATGACCCAACAGCTAAAACCTAAAAGGATTATGCAACTTATAAAGATTAAAGTAAATTTATAACCACGAATACCTTCAAGTATTTCCTTTTTTATAATTGTTAGAAGCATAGTATTAAAAGATAAGTAATATAATTAATTTTCATTCATATAACTTAAATAAAGTTTTTCTAAATCCTCTTTAAGAAATTCATCTCTATTTAGGATTATTATTAATCTACCATCTTTCATAATACCAACCCTATTAGCTAATTCTTTCGCACGAAAGATATCATGAGTACACATTAAAATCGCTTTACCTTTTGCTCTTAACTCTTTAAGTTCAGCAGTTAATTCTGCCGCAGCTTTAGGGTCCAAGCCTGATGTTGGCTCATCTAAAAGAATATTGCTAGAGTTTTTTATTATAGCAATTGCCAATCCGACCTTTTGGCGCATGCCTTTTGAAAAGGTTTTAACTTTTATATTAAATGCATTATCCTGTAAACCAACTCTTCTGAGGATTGAATAATAGTCTTCATTGTTTAATTTTCCCAGTCCTGCCAGTTCAGAAAAAAAATGTATGTTTTGTTTTGCTGTAAAATCGCCGTATAACATCACATTTTCTGAAACATAAGCAACATGTTTTTTCGCTTCTAAAGGTTCTTTCGTAACGTCAATGTTATTAATTAAAACTTTACCCTCAGTAGGTTCTATGAAATTTAGAAACAAATTGATAGTTGTAGTTTTTCCAGCTCCATTTGCTCCCAAAAGGAAAAAAATTTCTCCATCTTTAATTTCAAGATTTAAAGCATCTAATGCAAGTTTTCCGTCTTCGTAGCGTTTAGTTAAATTATTGGCCTGCAACATAATGTATGTTATTTATGATTTTCTAGAACAACAAATGCAATAACTTGTGTTTCACTATGTGACAACGAGATATGAATATTGTCAACCCCCATGTCTTTTGATCGTTCCAAGGTTTTCCCGCTTAACCTTATTTCTGGTTTTCCTCCGTTCATATCTCTTTTATCATTTTTCAATTGCTGATTTTCTTTTCCATTATTTATCGTTTCAATTTGTGTCCACTGAATGCCTTTACTCCAACCAGTTCCAATTGCTTTCATCACTGCTTCCTTTGCCGCAAAGCGAGCGGCGTAATGTTGAAATTTATTAGGTTTACTTTCACAATAAGCAATTTCGTTTTCAGTAAAAACTCTCTGTCTGAATCTTTTGCTTTTATTGAATGATTCAGTAAATGATTTTATATCAATAATATCAACTCCAATTCCAATTATCATAAGTCAAAAAATATGCCTGCGTGAGATGTTTTTAACAATATGCAGTCAATCTGCGTATTATAAATAATGCGTAAATTATTGTTGCTCATTTTGAGTAATAAACAATGCCTGTTTTGAGTAATTGTGTATTTATAAATTATATTTTTTCATTTTGTTGAATAAAGTTTTTCTACTTATATTAAGTAGTTTAGCCGTTGTTGATTTGTGATGCTTACATTTAATTAGTGCATCGGCAATTATTTCTTTTTCTAATTCAGGACTTATTTCTTTTTTGCCTAGAATTGTTGGAATAATATAAGACAAATCATTTTGCTCATTCAATTGCACATATCCCTTAACACGTGAAGGTAAATGAGCGTTTGTTATGATCCCTTCGCAACACAATATCATTGCGCTTTGCAAAGCATTTTCAAGATCTCTTATATTACCAGGCCAAGAATAATTCATGAGAGTTTCAATCGCTTCTTTGGATATGTTGCTTATTTTGAGGTTGAGCGTGCTATTGTGCTTTGTAATAAAATAATCAACCAAAAGGGGTATATCGTCTTTTCTTTCTCTGAGAGGAGGAATTGTAATAGTGAAAAGATTTAATCGATATAGTAAATCAAGCCGAAAACTCCCGTTTTTAACTTTTTCTTCAATATTTCTATTTGTTGCAGATATGATTCTCATATCTACAGGAATTGTTTTTTTACCCCCGAGTCTGAAAATTTTTTTTTCTTCAAGCACTCTTAATAATTTAACTTGGGCTTCAAGGGTAAGTTCCCCTACTTCATCAAGAAACAATGTACCTCCACTGGCTAACTCAAATAGACCCGGTTTTGATTCTTTAGCATCTGTAAAAGCCCCTTTTTCATAGCCGAAAAATTCACTTTCCATTAAGTGAATTGGAATGGCACCACAGTTTACAGCTATAAATGCGCCATTTTTTTTAAAACTAGTGTTATGAATAGCTTTAGCAACAAGTTCTTTGCCCACACCACTTTCGCCAGTAAGCAATACGGTAGCATTAGTTTCGGCAACTTTGTTTACCTGTGAGAATACTTGCTGAATTTTAAAGCTGTTACCTATGATATTATCAAAAGCACTTTTTTCGAATAATTGTTTCTTTAAGGTAGTTATTTTAGTTTTTAATTCATTGTTTTCTAGGGCTTTGTTTATAGTGTGTAGAAATCTTTCATTATCAAAGGGTTTTTCGATAAAATCATAAGCGCCCTCTTTTATTGCTTCAACAGCAAGCGATACATTACCAAAAGCTGTTAAAAACAGGAAGGTTTGATTTGGATTCAATTCTTTTATTTTGTTCATCAATTCTATACCTGTCATGCCTGGCATTTTATAGTCTAGAATCATTAAATCAGGAGTAAAAGAGGAGTATAGGTCTAACGCCTGATGACCATTACCAACGGCTAATACTTTATAGCCTTCCTTAGTTAACACTTTAGATAGTATGTTCCTGATTTTATCCTCATCGTCAACCAGCATAATACTTTTACTCATCATTATTGTGGGAGTTTTATATTTATAGTAGTACCTAAGTTTTCCTTACTATATATTTCGATTTCACCTCCATGCCTATTTATTATTCCATAACAGATAGACAATCCCAATCCTGTGCCATTTGTTTTTGTTGTAAAAAATGGGATGAATAATTTTTCTATGTTTTCGGCAGATATTCCACACCCATTATCTTTTATTTTTACGACTAAAAAATTGACACCCTTTTCGTTCTGGCCATGTATATCAAGAATGATATCAATGAAACCATTGTCTTTATCTGATACTGCATCAATGGAGTTTAGAAGCAAGTTTAAGAATACTTGTTTTAATTGAGAGGCATCGGCATGAATGTCAGAATTTTTACAATTATTGATAAATTTGATGTCAATTTTGTTTTTTGCAGTAGTTCGAGTTAATGAAATAGATTGAGTAATTATTGTTTCAAGAGAGATTGTTTCGACATTAAGTTCGGCTGGTTTTGCAAAATTTAATAAGCCTTGAATAATGGCATTTATTCTATCAACCTCTTCAATAAGTTCGCTAACCATTTCCTTGTTTTGTACCTCATCCTTTAGAAACTGAATTGTGCTTCTAATAATGGTTAACGGATTCCTGATTTCGTGAGCAGCACCAGCGGCTAGTTGACCTAAAACAGATAATTGATCTGCCCGATACATTTTTTTCAACCTGTCTTTTTGTTGCTCATATAACAAAGCGTTTTCAAAAGCCATAGCGGCCTGATCTATTGTTATTGAAATTAAATCGATGTTTTCTTTTATTTCTTCCTCCGTTTTGATGTTTCCACAGACTAAAAGCACCCCATTAAGTTTACCCAGTACATTTAAGGGGAACAAAACCTTAACATGTAAATTATTGAATAACTCCTTTTCCTCTTTTTCTGATGAGAGTAAATATTTACTTAAAAACAGTGGCTTCTCATTTACCAATAGCCAACGGATAATATCAGAGATTGATGATAGTTTTATCGATGCAACATCTGGATTGTATTTTGAACTGGTATAAAACTCGTATTTGTTGGCATCTGGATTTAGCAAAAACAAATGAACATTTTCAGCCTTGGTTATATATTCAATTTTGGACAAAATATTATTAATCAGCAAGTCTTTATCTATTATTATAGAAATAGACCGGTTAAATTCTTTTAAAAAATCCTTAAAAGAAGAATCGTTTTTTTTTCCAAATATTTTATTGAGTCGAGAGGTCATTTGTTAACTCTAATGGGTAATTTTACTCAAATTGTGAAATGTGATGCAAAGATTAATTTTACGACAAATTGTGTAAGTAATTAATATGTATCAACATACAAAGCAAATGCATTTTGGCAAGTCAATTGCTAAGCAATAAGCTAAAAGTATAAAAATGATTCGTAACAAAAAAATTATCATAATTATTGTACTGATTGGTTTTTCGATTAAAATATTTGGACAAGATACTTTATTAATCACTTTTGATGATGCCGTTAGAATTGCATTAAAGGAAAGTTATACAATAAAATTGTTTAAATCGAACCAGCAGTCCATGCAGCATTATTTTTCGTTTTATAAGGCAACTTTCAAACCTCGACTCGATTTGAATCTGTTTGCCCCTGCTTGGTCTGAGTCTGTAAATGAAATTCAGCAGGCTGATACGTTACCCGTATATAATTCAAATGGGTCGATGAAAATTGGTGGAGATCTTAAGTTTACATACACTTTACCTACGGGGGGTAATTTAGCTTTTACTTCATATTCATATCGAGAATATATATCAACAGCATTCTCTGGCATGAATTATAAAAGACTTAACACTAATGATGTATATAATCGATTTGTGATAAGTTTGGAGCAGCCTTTATTTACTAAAAACAGGTTGAAAGAGGATTTGAAAGAGGCTGAGCTTCAATATGAAAAATCGAATTGCACTTATACGCGGGCTCAAATGGATATTATATACAATGTAAGCCTTGGGTTTTACAATTTATATCGTGCAAGTATGGAAAAAGATATTGCAAACGAAAAAATGAAAAATTCTGAGGAGTCGTTTCGGATTGCAAAATTAAAATATGAAACAGGTAACATACCCGAGGGAGATTTATTGATTGCCGAGATAACAAAGGCGCAAAATAAGACTAAATATTCTGAGGTTTGTAGCCTCCTTGAGCGAGAGAAGGATAATTTTAAGCAGTTGATAGGATTAGATATGGATAAAAACATTGTAATTGTAACAGATCTACGTTATGATATTTACAAAATCGATTTAGACACTGCTATTAACCAAGGTTTACTTAATAGACTTGAATTGTCAGAAGCACAATTTGATATTGAGTTACAAAAAATACAGACAGACAGGGCAAAACGGGAAGGAAGGATGCAGGGTAAAATATCAGCCTATTACGATCTTACGGGAGTGAGTACATCGAATAAGGGGTCTTTAAGCGAACTGTATAATTCTTCAATAGACAATATTAAAGTGAGACCACCAAACAGAAGCGTAGTGTTTTCAATAGCAATCCCTATTTCTGATTGGGGTAGATCAAAATCTTTATACAGAAGGGAAAATTGTAAGTTAGAAGAAAAAAAATTGATTCTTGAAAATACAAAAAACACGATTATAAAGGAGATTCGCGATATAGTGCGTACTGTTGAGGAAAGTCGAAGTAGGTTGAGTATTTATGAAAAAAACAAGGAGGTTTCAACTAAAAGTTATAAAATAAGTCAACTTAGGTTTTCAAATGGAGAGCTTACAAGCCAGCAATTGGCTGTAGAGCAAGAAAGACTTTCGCAAGTGCAATTAGAGTATTTAAATGCATATATCACATATCAAATGGCATTGGCTGATTTGAAAAGAAAAACTATGTGGGATTTTCAAAATTATAGAAGTTATACAGCACCTTTAGAATAAAGGATAATAAGAATGAACAATAATAAAAATATGAATAGAATAATTCGAGTCCTAATATTAGCATCATCAATGCTTTTCGCATGGTGTTTGTGTTTCTCGCAAGACGAAGCAACCATTGTTTTAGATTTAAAAAAGGCGAGAGCTGATTACGAAATAGCCAAACAAAAATTTGAAAATAATAAAAAACTGCTAGATGAGAGGGCTATATCACTGAATGATTTTAATCAAAGTAAGAACGAACTTTTAAGTAAAGAGGTTGACTATCAAAAGTTATTACTACGATTGATTTCTGTACAATCGTATATAATGGTTGAAAAAGCAACAAAATATCAAGACGCAAAGGGTAATAGGCGAGTAAGGGTTACTGTAAAAAGTGCAATAGAAGGCAACCAAGAGTATCTAAATCAGTTTAAAGATCATTTTGATGTGTTTTCCCCAGAAATGCGATCTGGAAAAATATATAATGTATTTGTATCCCTTGTTAACATTGCCGATCAAATAACTATTAGTTCACCCTATGAATTTAGGATTCCATCTATTGATATGGGAAATGAAGCCATTGCTGATTTTGAACTATTAAAAGACATGGAGAATTTACAAGTTGTTTTAAATTACAACGGCAAAAAGGATCAGAAAAATATTTACTTAGAAAAGGATGCCAGTATCAACTCAATTGATATTAGTTCAACACAGTTTTCGCAAGAAGCAGATTTGAGTTCGCAAGCCACTTATGATCTATCATTAGAAAAATTCTCATCCGATGATGATACCTACAGGATAATTATCCTGAATTTACCCAAACAAATAACGTATGATATACTTGATGCTGAATCGAAAGTGTCGCAAATTAAGTTTACACAAGGTGTTAATACAAAAAAATTATCTCTAAAAGTATATTTACCCGACAGGGATGATGATATTATTGTAATGGATAAACCGATTACATTTTACTGTGCTGTACTGACCAATCTTGAATACAACAAAATTTTAGAAAAAAGCAATCAAATATTTTCGGAAAGCGAAATAAAAAATATTCTTGGAGGAAAAGAGAAACTTGAAATTATTCCAAGAGGAAAAGGGAAAATAGAGGTAAATGCTCCTAATTTATACCATGAAATAAAGGTTGGCGATAGTGTAAATATGAGGGTTGTTATTCGTAATGCAGGTACTCGTCGGTTGGATAATATTAAAGTGCTATTAGATATGCCTGCTAATTGGCACTCAAATGTTAATCCTGAATTAATAAAAGAATTGGAGCCAAACAAAGAAGTAGAAGTTGACATTTCGATAACTCCTGCAAAAGATGAGGGTGTTGGGGCTCAAGAAGTGAAAATAAAAACAGAAGCTTTAGCTGATAATCGGCGTGTTGATTCGGACGATAAGACGGTAAGGATACAAATTGAGGCTAAAACCCAAGTATTATGGATAATTGTTTTAATTGCTTTACTTATTGGATTAATAGTTGGGATTGTAATTTTTGGAATTAAAATTAGTAAACGCTAACTCATTCCTTTGTGTTATAAAAGATTTGTTTCCAGTAAAATAATAGATACTTGTGTGTTTCTGGAATCCGCAATAGAAAATCAACGGTTGTTTGAATAGTTTTTTAAGGGCTCTATATAAAAGCAGATTAGTTAATCTAATTTGCTTTTATGTTTTTAGAGCAAATTATGTTTATAAAAAAAGAGAGCAATCTAAATGATTGCTCTCTTTTTGGATGAGCGGGAAACGGGACTCGAACCCGCGACCCTCAGCTTGGGAAGCTGCTATTTTTCATTTTGTGAAATTTTGAAATAATTTTATAAATTTGTATATCAATGTTTTAAAATATTTATTTTTTGCTAATTTTTGTTTTTTTAATCTTAAATATGTTACTTTGTTTTAGTAATGTTTTAGTAACAATTCGTCAAACGACCCTCAAATTCTAAGCTGTGGGACTAGCAAAAATAGTATTTTGGAGTTATCAAACCAATAAAGATGGAGAATCTCCTATTTTTATCAGAGTAATTGAAGACCGAAAACCTCGGTATATCAAGACTGGCTTTAGTTGTACTGAAAAAGATTGGGATTCTAAGGAGAATCGCTTTAGAACAAATTATCGTAAAGCCGAAGATTTGCAAAAAGCAAAGGATCATGAAAGGAACAACGAGCTTTTATTGAAAAAACTCAACGATGCCAATAAAGTCATTAAGGATTTAATCGCTGATGACAATGTAATTTCTTCGGAGCAGGTAAAGGAAGAAATGCTCAGGGCAAAATCAGTTGGAAAACATTCTGTTCTAAGTTTTATTGACAAAGTTGTTGAAGAGAAAAAGCGATTGGGGAATCTAGGTACAGCTAAATGCTACAAAGACTTGGGGAAGTCTCTTGAAACATTCCTTGCTGAGCAAAACAAAACGGATGTAGTTTTTAAGGAGATAACCTACTCTTTTCTAAAAAAGTATGAGAACTATTTTCTTTCAAAGGGAGCTACTGGCAATGGAATATCATTTTACATGCGTTCATTACGAGCCGTTTTTAATAGAGCAATACAAGAAAAGGTTTGCAAAAGAGAGATGTATCCATTCAACAGTTATAAAATTGCCTCATTAAGTTCCAAAACCGCTAAACGAGCTATTACTAAGGATGAAATTGAAAAAATTAAGAGCATTGATTTAGAGGATGACGCTCAGAAAATACGCTCAAAAAACCTATTCCTTTTCAGCTACTACTGCCGAGGATTAAATTTTGTAGATATAGCGATGCTAAAGTGGGAGAATATAACGGATAATAGATTAGTTTATATTAGACGAAAAACCCATAAACCCTACAATGTTTTACTCCTTGCTCCAGCATTAGAAATTCTTAGTTACTATAAGCAGAAATTTTATAAGGGCGATAAAAGTTATATATTTCCGATTTTGGATGAGGATAAGCATAAAACCCAAGAAAGCATAAATAATAGATTGCATAAAGTTTTGGGACAGACCAATAAGGATTTAAAAGCTATTGGTAATGAAGCAAAGTTGAGCATACCCTTAACAACCTATGTAGCACGTCATACTTATGCAACTGTTATGAAAAGAAGTGGTGTCTCCACTTCAATTATTAGCGAAGCATTAGGACATGATAGCGAACGAACTACTCAAATCTACTTAGATAGTTTTGCAAATGATGTGCTAGACGAAGCCAGTAAAGCAATATTGTAAAAAATCGCTTATTTTCTCATTGGGTAAATAGTATTGACGAGACGCAGGGAATTGATTCATAGAAGGTCTCTGTATTTTAGTGCCTCACCATCGAATCATTACCTCAACTAGAGTTTGGCTATTTTTTTAGGATTCTCCAATAACAATTTAGCGCCGAACAAGAGTTTCGTACTCTCTTTGATTTCAGCATTACTTCATATATGTTACAATTATATTATATCTTTATTTGTTATTTGCTTTACTATATTTGTATTTATTTTTGTTATATATTTTATTACAAATAATATATACTTACGAATGATAATGTTTTTTTTAAAAAAATCAAAACGAAATACTGCATTTGTGTATTGAATTCTATTACTTTTATATCTTGCTTGTGTAAAATAAACACTATCTATGAGTTTACAGATTAACAGGGAAACAATTAAAGCATTTATACTAAATGAACTTTCCGAAGAAATGATGTCTTTAGTTTCGGATGCAATACTCACAAATGAACGTTTAGCAAAAATTTACGAGGAAGAAAAATTTAAAATTGATACAAAGTTATACCACGATAATGAGATGACTCCAACCCAGCGACTTGAGTTTGAGAGCAAGCTAATAAAGGACATGGAGTTTTTTATTGAGGTTAACCAGAACGAGGAAAAAAACGGTTCTTCGGAGGAACTTCATCTAAGAAGAAAGTTGGATGACACACACAAAACCTATAAAGCATCCCAAAAGCAGCATAGTACCACTCCTCGGAATGATTCTATAATTGGGCGGTTTAAATACTGGCTAGCGGCTGTGTCAATTGTAATACTAGTTATTATCGCTGGAGTGATAAGTTATAATACCCCGCCAAGCGATTCGTTGGAAAATAGGCTATTTGAAGAGTACTATAAGCCACTTAGTGCTAAAGATATTTTCTTGCTAAATAACGGTTCTTTAAATTTAGCACGACAGAAGTATTTGGAAGGAGATTATACTAATGCCATACTCCTTTTAAAAGATTTGCCATCATATGTAACTATTGAGGTTGAGAAAAATCTCTACATTGGTCTTGCTCTAATGGAAATTGGCGACTATAAAGCTGCAACAGGTTACCTCGAAAAGATTATGGCTAATCAAACCGATTTCAATTTTATCCCGCAGGTTAGATGGTACCTAGGGCTTTGTTATCTTAAAGAAGGGAATAATGAAAAGGCTATTGGTCTTTTTCGGACTATTGTAGATAAGAATAGTTTCAACTACAGACAGGCTAAAAAAATTTTAAGAAAACTTAGTAACTAAATTCTGGTTACTTGACCCAAGAATTTTCTGTATTATCAGATATAGAATGGACTGTAAAGAATTACTACCTCTTTGTTTTATTCACCAATGTCTTTATTGTACTCCATCTCCAGAATGCAAGGGTTAGAATTAGAATTATGGCAATGACAATAATTATCTTCTTTAAAATCCAGTGATGATAAAGCGCATTTTGATTACCGTTTGCCACTATACCAGCCCAAAAACGAGGACTCACAAAAGCATTCTCATCATTGTTAACGTAAGCTAGTTTTGCAAGTCTTAGGGCTTCATCCTTACGCATACCCTTTAGCAGGTTCAGGTAAAAATCGTTTAGTATATTACTTGTTGGTTTGTGAGCAGCAGCCCAAAGCGACATTACCACTGATTGGCTGCCAGCGTACATAAAGCTTCGGCTTATGCTAAGAATTCCTTCCCCTGCCGACAATCTACCAGATCCAGAGTAGCACGAAGCCAGCACAACCATCTCCGCTTTCAGTTGCATGTTATACACCTCCCATGCGAACAAGTAACCATTGTCAGTTGAATCGGACAAGGAGGGAGTTAAGAAAAGTTTTGATCCTGTGGGGTTAAGCGTATCCTCAAAGCCATGCGTATAGAAATGAATAATGTCATATCCCCCACAGTACTTCATAAACCCATTTTTTGTTGCTTTACTGCCTGTTAACGCTTTGCCCAAAGTTAGACGTGCGATCTTTTTTACGCTTTCCAAACCCAGAGGTACATCTAGCAGGGAGTCTTTGGAGTTACTATAATCGGGGGCAATCCCAAGAAAGCTGGGTGAGTTTTTGTGGGTAGCGTTTAAGCTGTTATTATATAAGGTGGCTGAATAGGCGTAGCCTATAGGGTATTTTTGTAGCAGATACGATTCTTTAGCAAAGTCTGGCTCATCCCCCTTCCTATACGGTTTGTTAATTAGCGCATCAAAGGCTATGAGATTCAACCTACCATCAGGAATTATTAGCAAATTTTTTCCTTCAATCATAGGTTCAACGGGGAGTATGAGTTTTTGGTAAAGCGTATACGCTGCATTCCTATACATAAAGTAACCCGTTGAGTATTCGCTGTGCAAGGTGATTATGAGCGAATCCAGACTTCGGTGGAAAGAGTTGTCCACTCCCTGTTTTACCAGTAAGAATGTATCTTTGGTAATAGTAAATGTATATAATTCTTTATCATCCAGCACGTATTCCAAAATAGCCTCCTTTTTGTCAATGGTTCTTTGCAGCTGAGGTATGCTTACCACCTGATTGCTATATTTCTGCTTGTAGTATGCAGGGTAATTGCTCTCAAGTCGTTGCCTTAATTCCTCAAGTTTTTGCGATAGAATGAATTGTTGCTCGTTCCACCCATCTATTTTAGTTCTGTTGGGATGCTCAAGTTTGCTCTCATCCTCAACCTGCATTCTTAGATTGGCAATCCCCTGTTTTAGACTTCGCTCTTTTTCGCAGATGCTATCGGGTATACTCGCAATCCCTTTTGCAATCTCATCGTTTTTCAGTTCACGAAGTACAGCGTACTTGCTGTATTCGGCGTACTTGAATGCTATTTCCGTGTATTTATAATCTCTGGTAATTTCGTATAGCGAGTTTGCAATTCGTACTACCGCTAGGTAAACCTCATGCTCCCTTTCGGCAAGTTGTAACTTCGATCCCTCGTACATGTAGCCAGTGCGTAGCCGTTCGGTAAAAGTAGTAGCCAACTCAAGCGTGGCAAGGGCTACCTTAAGGTTCTCAGTTTTCTTTTCTTGCTCTGCCAACCGTTCTAGGGCTTGCGCCTTTAGTTTCAGAATGTCAAGCAAATCCATATCTGGCAGTACGTCCGCATTTGGATTTGTGTATATTGAACTATCGTTAAAATTATAAATCTTTGAGATTAGAGATTGTTGATAATACCTTAACGCCTGTTCGTAATTTCCTGTATGAAAGTATATTTGCCCATTATTTAATAGACATAAAGAAGTATAAGAGTGTTTGTTCCCAAGTGTGCTTACTAGGATTTTAAGAGCCTTTTTATAAAGACGTTCACTCTTTGAACAATCTCCTGTTTCAGAATAAAAGAAGGCATAGTTCATATACGCCATCCCTGTCATATAGTGCTTTTCTCCAAAATCTTTGGAGTAGCAACTTATTGCCGTTCTAAAACAATAGTCGGCTTTATTCAGACTATCCAATTTCTGATAAACTTGTCCACAATTATAATAGGTTTCACCCACGCCGCTTAGCAGATTCTTCTCAGCAAGTTGAATGCTTTTTAGGTAGTAATCTCGGGCAAGTTTATAATCCCCAAGTTTATAGTAGGAAAAACCTATGTTATGATGGATGTCGGCAATGTAGCGGTAATTCTTTTTATCATTGCTTTTTTCAAGTATCGAAAGAGTATTTTTGTAATAGAAGATAGATTTTGCATAATCACCTCTTAATGAGTAGATATTGGCAAGATTGGTATTGATTAATGATATAAAATAACCATCCGAGGTATTTTCTATTGCTTTTTCGTAAAACGCAATAGACCTATTTAAATCGCCCTGCTTCTTATATATTAGACCCAACCAATTATATATCTTAAAGTACTTAGGGTTTATATCATTTGTTATTTGTCTTTTTACAAGTAAAATTCTATCAAAGTTTTTTACAGCATTGCCATAATCCCCAATCTTATAACTAAAATAAGCACTATCGTAAAGTGCATTTACTTTGCTAGTATCAGTGGGTTGCTGAGCTGTTACCTTGGATAGGCTAAGGCAAATGCATGCTAACAATAAAACAAGGATTTTGGATATCAAGGAATTAAACTGCAATTTAAAAGAATTCACTATTATTGCGTTAATGTTCTTTAACTGTGCAAAAATAATGAAATGTTTAACTAAAAACTCATGATTATGAAAACTCTAAGAAAAAACAAAGAAAAAAAGACGGTAAAAGGATTCAGAATTCTTAAAACAAAAGAATTATTACAAACTAAAGGGGGGGATACTGCTCCTATAACCCAAAAAGATATTGAAATTCATTAGCAGTAAAAATAAAATAAGCTAAATGTTTAACTAAAAACTCATGATTATGAAAATGGAAAAAGCCTAAAAAGATTTAGCACTAATGGTACGGAATTTTAAGTTGAATACTTTAAAAAGAAGCCCTACAAAAAAGAAATGCACCCCAAATGTTATGTCCAATTTTAGGATGCGGTTGGGAGTAGGGCTTTATCCTCTCTTGCATTGCTGATGCTTACGCAATTGTTTCCTATATCTACCTCTCTCCTACAAGTAGTTAATCACCCGTTTGGAAAAGAAATTAGTTCTATCCTGTTTAAACTTTTTGTAAAAACTAAATACTTTCTGTAGATTTGATATTAAGATATTGTTTAACTAAAAACGTTAAAAAATGAGACTATTGAGTTCTGAACTCTTTGAGGAGTTCGGGACTCTTATATAACCCTGTAATAGTAGGTGATACTGATTCAATTAGGGTTTTCTAACTATTTTTTTGTTTCAATGTTCTTTGAGCCTGAATTAAAGCGTAATCTTGAAAGGCCTTTTGAATCAGAATTATTGATAATAGTTTTGAATAGATATCCGCCTTTGATATGTCTCCAGTAATCCTATAAACGTCTTGAACATCATCAAGGGCAACTATTAGATTACGGAATTGCTCTGAATCAAGGTCTAATCTAAAATACTCCATAAATATTAATATTTAAGTAAGGTTTATTGGGATCAATTGAGATGCTTTTTCCTAGGAGTATAATCAGCTATCGAACCTATTCGTATAATTCTCATCATAGGTAAATAGAATATAATTATTGATTAGTCAACGTAAATCAATATCAACCTCCACAAGCAATGTGAAAGGCGTTTATTGCTTCCTATGTTTAAATTAGATTTGTAACTTTTATACTACAGAAGAATGCAAACTCTAAAAAGAGGTGAAGAATTTTTCACGATTTTTTATCTTTACTTGCAAAATGTAGTTTTCATCTAAGGACATCATGTTCATTTAAAAGTTGAGTAAATCGCGGGCATATATGACCATCAAGAATCGTGTCGTTCTTAGGGCTATATTTACCGTTATTACGCACTAGAACCAATAGCTCAACTTTCCGTTTACTAGATCTATTTCCAACCCTTATTGAGAATTTGGATGTTTCCTTCACATGAACTAATTGTTCCATTGCTCCATTAAAAATTAGCACTGCACCCTGTCGTTTTTCTGTATCAATGCTAGTAATGTAAGCATCTAATCTCTCATCCTCTGTTTTGGGTATAAAACTAAAAACGTAGTCGTTTCCTTGAGTCAAAGTTACAACTCGTTTTTCTTGGTACTCGTTGGGTTTTAACTCAAAAAAAACATCGGTTAAAGTATTTGTAATACCCAGTTTCTCCGCTCGTAACAATAATTCCTGTTTTGAGGCTGATTCCTTCTGATTGCTCAGGTATGTTCTGGGAACAAATGCGGATATTACTAGAATAAGTATTACAGCAATGGGAATTAGTATTAAAAAATTAACCCATTTTTCATTTTGATTCATTGGTTTTCCTATCATGGCAATTCTTTTTTTTGTGATTAAAGCACTTAGATGGTTTCCTGCATTTGGCAGGCATGAAGAAGTAACAACCGAAAGCAAAAGATTTTGATAGGAGTAAGGGTCAACACCTTCTTGGATTACCCCGTTATCAGCAATAAATTCATGAATCTCAATCAATTTACGCCGTGCGATGTAAACAAAGGGGTTAAACCACTGCGTTACAATTAGTAATTCTATTAGTATCAGGTCAATCGAGTGCAGGTTACGAATGTGTTCATACTCATGCTTGATTATCAACCTTTTTTCCTCATCGTTAAATTTTGTTGGGTTAATAAAAATATTTCCAAAGAATGAAAATGCGTTATCGGTTTTATCAGTAAATATCAAACTCAGCCCTTCATCGTTCTCAAGCCTATTCCCCAAAATTCGAATTAAAACGATTGAACTAAATCGGTAAATGAATCTAACCAAAAGGATCAATGATACCGAGAGTAACAAAACACCTGCTGTTTCGATAAATTCAACATCAAAAGTTTTACGATTTTCCGTGGGTTCATCAATAATAAACTTCGAATCTGCATACTGAGTAATCGGTTTAACTAAAGGGTGGGTATTTTTTTGATATTTAATACTAACGAAGTTTAAATCCAAAGGAACTAAAGGGATAAGAAAAGATAACAGTATTGCAGAAATTAGGTAGAATCTACATAGATTAAATCTTGTGCTATTCTTTAAGAAAAATTGATATGCTACCACAAAGAGAGCTAAGCAACCACTTGTTAATAGAATATAGAATACCAGACCACTCATCTCTTCCCTTTTCGTTGATCAATTTGTTCCTCTATCAGTTTTTTAAGTTCCTCTAGCTCCGAGAGGGTCACTTCGTCCTCCGATGAAAAGAATGAGGCGAATTTCTTCCATGAGTTATTATAATGTTTTGTTAACACATGCTTGAAACAAAGCCTTGCATATTCTTTTTTCGAAATTAGGGGGTAATACTCATGATTTTTCCCATACGCATTGAACCCTACCATTCCTTTCTTCTCCAATATTCTCACCATTGTAGACACAGTGGTGTAGGCTGGTTTTGGTTCTGGGAAAAGTTCTAGGATATCTTTTACGAAAGCCTTTTTAAGCCTCCATAAATACTCCATTATTTCTTCTTCTGCCTTTGTTAGTTCCTTCATGATGCAAATGTGAACTAAAATATTTAGTTATACAACTATAATGTATAGTTTTTAAAATAAAATTTTATATATAATTAATATTCAAATCATTTCGATAACGATTTGCTTGTTTTAATGTGGACAATTTTCATTTAGTACATACACCGACTGGAATCAACTTTATACTATTTATCTATCAACCTACCCGAAACCAGTATCGAAAATTATAAGTATCTAATCGTAAATAGCATATAAGAATGCGCAACCGCTTTCAACTTTTTTCTTGCTGCATCCCTGTAAAGGGTTACCTGAGATCCGCCCTTTACGATTTACAAAGGAAAAACTACCTCTTTATCCCCAACTCGCTATTCGAAATACTTGCCAATCACACAAGCAAAACATTCGATGAGGTTTTACAGCTAGTCGATGATGATGAGCGAGAGCAGGTATGAAAAGTACTTTTCATACCTGCTTAAGAATGAGTTTGCTTTTTTATGCGCAAAGGAGGATTTGGGATGTTTTCCTCCCCTTAACCTATCATGGGAATCCTCCTCAAAAATAGATTCAATCATCATTGATATTAATGAATGCAGTAATTACGACTATGCAAATATTACCAATGATATTTCTAGGTTAAGGTCAAAAGTAATTCAGCTAAGAATATTTTCAATAAAGGGCAAAAAGGATATAGCAGATATAATTAGCATATTTTCAAAAACAGACACAAAAAGTTTAGAGGTTATATTTCCCAATAAGGAAGGTGTAAATGTTGAGTTTATAAAGGAAATCATTGACAACAATAGCAAAGTAACCTCTCTTTTTATTACTGGTTCACCCAACAAAGAACCATCAGATTACAAGCAAGCAACAGTGCGCTATACCGCTGATAAAATCACCAATGAATCCAGCTGTGGAATTATTAGTAAAGCGTACTTCGTTTGCCATTTAAATACTTTTTGTGAATCTCAGAACTTCAATACTTGCCTAAACAAGAAAATTTCCATAGATATAAATGGCAATATCAAAAATTGCCCATCACGCACCCAATCCTTTGGGAATATTAGAAACATGACTATTAAAGAAGCAATGGAACATCCTGATTTTAAAAAGTTGTGGGGTATATCAAAAGACCAGATTGATGTTTGCAAGGATTGTGAGTTTCGCCACATGTGTACCGATTGTAGAGACTACATCAAAGACCCACAAAACATATACTCACAACCCACTAAGTGTAATTACAACCCCTACATTGCTAAATGGGAGGGCGAGGAAGGGTACGTTTCGGTTGAAGAGTGTGGCACATATTCAAGAGAAAAAGGATATGTTGTTGATGATGAAAAAGTCAACGTTTTAAATCTAGAATTATGGGGTTCTTGATAATAATTAAATACATAACTCATTTTTACCCAGCAGCGCAGATTTGCAATTTTGAGTGTCCGAAATCTTAAAAAAGAGAGTAAATTCGCTTTATATCAAGATTTTATACAAGCGTTCAGCCTTAAAGGGGCTGGCAAAAACTAAAGGTCTAACTCAAAGTGATAGCGGAATTAATTGGCAGTAAACCCTCCCCGATGTTAGATTAAAGTGCCCTAAGAAGCAAAAAAAGTACCCTTAAACTTGCTTTGCACTGCCCTTAAAGTGCTCTAAAACTCGAAAAAAGTGCCAATTTCTTAAAATAAGGTTACTTTTTTGGACTTTACTAATACTAGGAAATATTCTTTTACCTAGATTATGCACTAAGGATTTAGAGGAAGAACGTACTGATTTTCTCAATTGGGAATCTGGGTTAAGCTAATCTAACTTTCGTATAGCGATTTTTTACTATTGGCAATACCCATTTTCAATTGCATACCGAATCAGCTCTTTAGAGTTTGCAACTCCCAGCTTATCAATTAGATTCCGCCTGTGCGTTTCGACCGTGCTGGGAGCGATGTATAATTTATCCGCAATTTGCGGTGTGGTGCATCCCTGGGCTATCAATTTCAGAACCTCTATTTCCCTTTTGGTTAATGGGATCTTATTCTCATTGAGCGTTTTCTTGGGTTTTTTCATCTCTTCCATTATGGTTTTGATGATATCCTCTCCCAAGTATTCGCTGCCTGATGCAATTTTTCTAATTGCGCTAACCAGCTCTTCTTTTCCTTTATTTTTAAGAATATAGCCAGAAGCACCAACCTCTACTAGTTGCTTGATGTACTCATTATCATTGTACATCGATAGGATAAGCACTTTTATATGTGGAAATCGCTTTCTAATCTCTTTTGTTGTTTCAATGCCGTTCATTCGTGGCATATCTATGTCGATTACAGCAACATCAACCTGCTTTTTTTCTAGTTGGGCTAATAATTCTACCCCATTAAGTGCCTCACCTACTGGGCAGATATCTTTTTCACGTTCTAAAAGCAATTTCAGCCCATCGAGTACAATTTGATGATCATCTGCTATAATTACATTTATCATTTTATTGAATTTAGAGGTATGTCAATAGTAATGGTGGTTCCAACTCCTTTTCCAGAATCAATGTTAAACTCGCCATTTAACGAGTTAACCCTTGATTCTATATTTTTCAAGCCCATTCCTTTTCTAATCTTAGCCTGATTAACATCGAATCCCATACCATTATCTTCCACTACAATGTTCAGCTGTTTTTCCTTTTTTAGAAGTTGAATGCTTACCTCCGAAGCTTTGGAATGCTTTAATATATTGCTTATCAATTCCTGAATAATCCTATAGAGGTTAATTTCGATATTGTAATCTAGCCTACTTTCATCAAAGCCAAAGTTAAGCACTTCGATTTTAAGTTGACCCGTAGCTTCAATAGATTCTTTTAGATTATTAAGGGCTGGGATAAGTCCAAATTTATTTAATATACCCGATGTTAAATCATTTGCAATTTTACGAACTTCGTCACAAGCCTCATCTAAAAGGTTGTTTGCTTTTGAATACATCAATATATTATTTTCTCTGAGTGCTTGTATATTTTCCTCCACCGATTTGAAATGTAACTTTACCATTGAGAGCATACTACCCAGCCTATCGTGTAAATCTTGTGCAATTCTCTTTCTTTCACCCTCCTGTCCCTCCATCATTGCGCTGATCGATTTTAGTTCCTGATCTTTTAACAGTTCCGTTACTTTTTGCTCATTGATTTTATTGTTTTTTTCGGCTAGTAGTGTTTTTTGTTTTAATCTGTAGCTGCGGAATAGGGTAAAAAATAATAAGATCAGTAAGATCATTCCCCCTACAAGGCTCATGATCATAATGTTTTTCTTTTTTAATTTTATTTCATTTATCAGATTATCTTTTTCAAGAAGTTGATTTTTTCTTTGTTCTTCCTGATATTTATCTTTTAAATTCATCGCATTGCGATATGTAGCATCAAGGCTATCTCTTAGGGCGATATATTTATTGTTGAAAGAGACAGCATTTTCCAACTGTCCAGTAATTGAATAAGATTTATAAATATTTTGGTAGAGTTCAAGGGTTATTAACTTGTTACTATTGGTCTCAGCGTTAATTAATCCCTTTTTGTAATAGAATAAAGCCTTATCATATTCTTTTT
Organism: Bacteroidales bacterium; assembly: GCA_013376985.1. Taxonomy (GTDB): domain Bacteria; phylum Bacteroidota; class Bacteroidia; order Bacteroidales; family Tenuifilaceae; genus UBA8529. The sequence goes on along the minus strand of JACABB010000002.1, from coordinate 175,675 downwards.
TAGAAAAAAACAGATTGCCAAGGTTGGTGTAAACAGCAGACAAACCCTCCTTCTTTCCGATCTTTTCTTTTAAATCAAGGCTTTTAGTGTAAAATTGAATGGCTTTGTCGTACTCACCTAGAGCATAAAAGCAATACCCCAGATTGTCGTAATTTGTATCAATTGATTTGTCTTGCCTTAAATTTTGTTTAATCTCAATACTCCTGTAATTATAATCAATAGCAGTATGAAATTGTTTTAGATTGTAGTAAACCAAGCTAATATTAGTATACGCTCTTGACAGGTTAACCTGATCATTAAATTTCGTAGCCAATTCAATTGCTTTGCTATTAAATTCTAAGGAATTTGCGTTGTTCTGCAATTTTAAGTGTAGATTAGCAAGGTTCATATATGAATATATGAAATTTGCAGAATCTTTAAGTTGCTTCCTTATTTCCAGCCCAGAATATACCAAATTTAACGCACTGTCAAATTTTGCCTTATATTCATATAAAACAGCTTGCCTATCATAAGCATTAGCCAATGCGGGTAAATTATTAAGCTCCTTATAAAGTTTTATAGCAGTTTGTCCAACAACAAATGCCTTTTCAATTTGACCAACAGTCGTATACAGTAGGGTCAATTGTCCACAAGCCCTTGCAATTCCATATTTATTATTAATCTCCTTTTCTATTTGTAAAGCATTATTAAAAGTTATAATGGCTTGCTCATAATTGCCTTGACTTCTTTCAATTTCGCCAATTCTATTTAAACTGGTTGCAATTCCTGATTTAAAGCCAATTTTTTCTGCAATTGATTTTGCTTCATTGGCATACTTTAAAGCTATATCGGGTTGGTTAGTTCTATTTAGCCACGATAGTTCATTTAGATATGTGACCTTTACCGAATCGTTACTACATTCCTTAAGTTTTTGGATAAGGCTATCGATGACAACACCGTTTTGAGCATAAGAATGAGATATGCAAGAAATTAGTATTACTAGCAATAGTAATTTGCTATAACGTTTCTTGTTGACAACATCTGAATGAATTTTCATGTTTTCTACAAATAATGTTTTGTAAAATAATAAAATATTTAAACAAAAAGAAGATGTATTGAAAATTATTTTCTGCAAAACATCTAAAAATATTAAACAACGTGAGTTCAACATAAAATGTTACCTTGATCGAAGCGAAGGATATAATTATTTATAAAACAAATGCTTTCCTTCGATAAATCTTTCGAATTTCACTTTATTCATTCAGCATTACAAAATAAGAACCCATTGTTGTGCTGAAAATCAAGATACTATTTAGATTGAACTCACGTTAAACAATAAACCAATTTTTGCACTCTACCATTGTGGTTTTAGTGAGAAACAAAACTTAACCTTTGGGCTAATCTCTTTACCATCATTTCATGGATGGATCGTTATCTATTGGCTTATCAATAATTATTGGAGGATCTGTCTCCCAAGGTAATTTGGCAACTGGATCATTTGTGAAACTTTGAGTTTTTTCACTTGAAAGCGAATTTTTAACCACTGGTTTTTCAACTACTACTACAGTGTCAGGTTCACCAGGGTTTTTTGAAGTTAATTTTCCCTTTAAAGAGTCTTTTCCTTTTGTTTTAGGAGTGCATCCACTACTGTTTTTCATAAATATGAATTTTAGTTAAGATTAATTCGACATCAAAATTCTGAATAAAACCAAATTCAGTCAATCCTCATTTCTGACCTATTTCACCTCCTCACTTCTGAGGATATAAAAATCATTGTTTTTGATGTAGGATGGGGATTGGAGATGGGGGAATTTTGACGGAGAAATAAAAGACAATTACAAAATCAATGTAATGGTTAATTATTTAGTAATTAATGAGAATAAATTAACAAAAATATACGAGCCATGTCAGAAAATTTATTGAATGAAGTTTTGGTTGATGAAAAACCTAAAATGCAAAATTTATCAGTAAAAGAACGGGTAAATAAGATTGTTATAAAGCGGCAATCACTCAGAAAAGAATACAAAGCCACTCATGAAAAAATTCAACAATGGGTTGAATTGCGTAATAATATTTATGCTTTTAAAAGCAATTCGATGTGGATTAAATTAATAAATACAACTCCAAATTTAGAAACATGCTGGCATGATTTATTGCTTAGAACAGATGATTTTAGCCAAAAACTTAATCTATTAACAACTGATAAACAGACTGGTGATTTTGATGAAGCTTTTGCCCGTGTTGGAAGATCTTGGCTTAATCTAGGCTTAGTTGGCCCTTGGCGATATGGGAAAAGTATAACAATAGCTAAACTGACAGGTCTTGATTCATATATTGTTCCTTTATCCCAATATGGGAAATGTACAGGAACAACTATTGATATCATAAATGGGAAAGATATAAATGCAACAAAAAATCTTGATGATAAGACTTTACTAAATACAAATGGGGCAGACATAAAATCGGATAATAATAAGGCTAATATTTATTTCTATTCTTTAAATAAAATGTGCCAGTTAATGAACGAATACATTCAAAAAGTTGGTAAACCTTTTATTTTTAATGAATGTACTACTACGGATGCATTTGAAGCAGAATGTAAACGGATAAAAACTCTGATTGAATATCAGTCCCCGGTTAATGAAGAAAACATTGAAAGATATAATATTTTTAGGGAATACATTGAACACGCCTGCGACTATTCTCGACATCTTACCGGGAAAATTGGTGTAATTACAGAACTGACACGGAATAAAGAATTATATCGTCCATTTGTGTCTTTTTTAGCAAAACCGGATGAGGAATATAATTTAAATGGAAATGAAACTCCTCAAATTATTTATAAAGTTTTGGCTGTTGAGCATGTTGAAGTTTATACTAATTTTCGGTTATGTGGAGAAGAAGTTGGTGAAATACATATTGTTGATAATCCAGGCTATGGTGAAGCACGATTAGGAGTCTATGAGGCTTTAGAAAATGCTTTGAAAAAAGAGTTAGATATTGCTATTGATTTATTTAAAACAACAGTTGGTATAGAGCCGACATTAGCACAAGAATTTCATAAGTTATTATTGAAATGTGTTAATGAAAGAAATGCACAGGATTGGCTCTTCTATTTATTTAATTTATCAGGAATCAACAGACAGGATTATAATCCATTAATTAGTGCAACCCGAGAGGGAATACTTAATCATCTAAATACACCTTTTTACAATAATAAACAGAGAATCGAAGGAATACATCTGTCATATGATCTCGACGAATTATTAAAAGAAGGTATATCCGGTCATGTTGCTCAAATTGACTGCCAGCATGAACCGCAAATGCTTCAGAAATTTTTTTATCAGATTCTGGATATTATGTCTTCAACAATTGTAAATGTAGATGAAGCATTTTTTACAAAAGTAAAATCACAAATTAAAGAAACTGAAATAGCATATAGTTCAGTTCTTGAAAAAATATCAGGAATAGATAAATACTTGCCCAAAGACAAAAGAAATCACGTAAGGGAACACCTTAATAATATTTATCGTTCCATAAATAATATAATCCCATCAGATATAAATACAGATTTAGAACCTATTTCTAAGCCAATTTGTGATTTGTGCAACAATAAAAATAAATCTATTTTATTGGGAATATTATCAAAAGGAACAATTAAAGAATTCCCTTCAGATACAACAGGAAAACTTTTGAAAGAGAATGAAGAAGAGGATACTATTGATTTTAAAATCGACTACACCAAACAAGTTATTACGACATCGATTAGTGAAAACGATTATATCTCGCACATAGAATTCACAAAATATGAACTTATAAAAAAAGATTTATATAAAGAATATTCAAAAGCTTTTTGTGAGATTATAAATAACTCAAATATCAATTATTCCATTTCTTCACTCAAAACTAAGATAATTAATATATTCATTAAGGAAGGACGTTTAAATTTTATCTCCGATAATGAAGAAAATTGGTTATCTCACTTTATTCAAATACTTGAAATGGGTGGTAATATATACACTTCACTTTTTATTCCATTTAAGAAATTTGAAAAATGTAAAATTACAATAGAAGAAACCGTAATTGGAAATATTAATACAAGTATTAACAATTGTTTATTTGCAAATCACTTTAGTACAAGTTATTTTGACGATTATGATTCAATTTGTTATGAATTTGCCCATAGTCTTTATAATATAGAATCAGAAATCAAGCAGAGACTGCACTATGATTTCAATGATTTCAAACAAATACAAAAGTTTTTATCACCTGCAAATGATGAGTTTTACAAACCGATTAGAGATTTTGTTGATTTAATATTTGCAATTGGAATTCCGGCTGGTATGCCACATCCTGAATATGATGCCTTGATACAGTTCTTCCTTGATAATTTTGATAAAATTGCCGATCCAGAATTTAAGTTATTACAGAGAGTTATTTCTGATTGGGATTCTAAAATTAATTTCCACAAAACCAAATAATCAATAAATTATGAGCAAGTTTATTCCTGTACCCAAACAAGGATTCCAATATTCCGTTAAAGGGAAAAAAATTACTGTACTGAAGTTTGATGACACCTATGTGACTTATACTACCTCTGATAGTCAAGTCGTTGATCATGTAAATGTTAATAAATGGAATTCACTTAATGCCAAAGAAGCTTCTCAAGCAAATCACGATACAACTGATCATAATGGAGAGAACAAAGATAATTTAAAGTCAGATCAATCTTCTAATTCAAAACAATCAGAAAATAGTACCACCACCTCTTTCACTTTTGAATATGATGATGCAACAGGAACCTTTACAATTAAAAAAGACGGAAAACCAATAACAGAACCTTGGATAATTAAGGGTACTAACGGAGAATCAGGTAAATCTGCTTATGAAGAGTGGGCAAAAGAACATCAGGGAAATTTTAACGATTTCATCAATTCATTAAAAGGAATCAATGGGGCAAATGGCCAAAATGGGGCATCGACTTTCGATCTTTGGCTAGCTAGGCAAAATTCTGAACATCCCGGGAATATGGATGATTTTTTTCAGTCATTGAAAGGAAGAGATGGCGAAAATGGAAAAAACGGTGCATCGGCATACGAGGTTTGGAAATCTCAAGGTAACCCAGGCAATGAAAAAGATTTTTTTAACTCTTTAAAAGGGGTTAACGGAAAGAATGGCGAGAATGGGACTTCTGTGTATGATTTGTGGCTTGCAAAGAATAAACAGAGAAGCATTGATGATTTCCTTGTATCGTTAAAAGGTGCTGATGGAAAACCAGGCAAAGATGGTTTGGATGGAGCTTCGGCTTTCCAGATTTGGAAAAACGAAGGCTATGAAGGCGATGAGGTTGATTTTCTAAATTGGATACAGGAAGCGCGGAAAGGAGAAAAAGGTGACCCGGGAGATATTTTTAGGCCCCATTTTGATGAAAGAGGAAATTTGTATTTCCGAAATCAAAAAGGAGAGACAACTAATCCGGAAAGCGTAAAAGGAGACAGGGGAAAAGAAGGATCACAGGGAAAGTCAGCATATGAAATCTGGAAAGATAATGGATACTTGGGATCGGAAGAAGATTTTTTAGAATCACTAAAGGGTAGGGATGGTTCCATTCCTTCTCCGCCCAAGTATGGTTATAAAGATGTAAAAGATTTTCATTTACCTCAATTTAAGATCAATCCACAACTATTTTCTTTTTCAGATAATTTAACAGATAATCGGACTCCTGAACAAATAATGTATGAAAGAATAGAAGAAATTAAAAGCATTCGGGAGCAAGGTAAAGAAAAACGTTGTGACTGGTTCAAAGAGTTTACTTGGTGGTGTGCCGGTGCCGACAAAGAATTATTGAGAATGTGCCCTGCCGACCATACAAAAAATATGGGGATAGGCACTGTGATTCTTTTTACAGCCATTATGGCTGCATTTTCTGGATACATTGCAATCGAATTGATTTTTGATTTGTGGTGGGTTCGTATTTTGTTTTGTACCTTTTGGGGAAGCATGATTTTCTTTTTAGATCGGTTTATTACTAATACAATGTATTCCGATGGCGAAGTTAAGATTAGCAGACAAGAATTTCGAAATGCTCTCCCTCGTATTGTTATCGCAATTTTCCTAGGGATTGTGATTTCAGCCCCTATAGAGCTAAGGATTTTTAAAGAGGAGATTAGAGAAGAGTGTGTAAGACACAAAACATCTACCAATAATGAATATTTAGCCCAATCAGAAATAGTTAAAACATATAAAGAAAATTGGGATAATAATTTACAGAAGAATCAGAAAACTATAGATGAAAAAAAAGAAGAAGACTATACCCGAGAAAAGCCTATTGATGGAGAAAAAAAAACAAGTCCAGTTCAATTGTATGATAGTATTGCAAAAAAAATGGTAACCAAGTATATAAAGATAGAGACAAAAAAAACAGTAACAGAGAAAAATTTAGAAGATTATAAAGCAGCGAAACAAACTGCTAAAAGTTTTAAGGATCAACAAGCCAAAGAAGATTCAATCAGATATTACAATTCTCTTTCTACTTTGAATAGATTAGAAAAATCATTAAATGATAAATTCAACAATGAATATTATACAAATACGGGTTTACTATCACTATTATTTGCACTTCATTCAATCGCAATGAAAGATTATAAACCATGGGATTGGGCAAGTTATATAACTAATGATGGAAAAACTAAAGGTAGTTTTTGGGACAGTATACTTCATGTCTGGTGGTATTTCTTAATATTTACACCAATTGGATTAATTATGCTATTATTAATTTTAATAGATATTTCCCCCGTAATCTATAAAATGATGTTAGCCGATGGGCTTTACGATAATTATTTACACCAAGAGAAAACATTTGATCAATTTAAAATGCGAATAGGATTATTAAAAGCATTTAATAAACTGGATAGTAGTAATTTTAAACAGGTTACACCATATATCTTTGGTGAGGATGAATATAAAAAAATAACTAATAGTGCCAATGATTTTCAAAAACTAACACCTATCCAGATTTTAATAGAAAAGAAGCCTGATTATATGGAGACACAATTAAATGAAAAGAATAAGAAGTTATTTGATGAAGTCTTAGATATGAAAAGGAGAATTATTCTAGCAACTTACCGCCGTTGGTACAAAACCCAGCATGATGCTATTATTGGAGATCCTATGGATGATGAAAATTTAGGAAAAGAGCCTTTCAAACAGACCGACATTCCTGATATGCCTAAAGATCCTGTATTCTCTGAAAATTAATATTTAATGAGCGGAAGATAATGAATAAATAGGGGTATAAGATTTCCGTAGGGGGCATTGTTTGGTTAACCATACAGACAGTTCTTTTTGTTGCCTGTTGTACAATAATGAAATCATCCAAGTCATTACTGCTCGCCATTTCGCCAAATGCCGAGATGTCAAAATGGATACCCTAGAAATTGGGATATATTGATGGCGATACTAACATGGATGCAATTAATTAAAGATGCTAAAATATCAAAAAAAATACTCAGTGCTAATTTCGTGCCCAACAGACATAAAAAATGAAATAAGCATTATAAATGAGGTGATTAATCAGTGGAACGAAATAAACAGTAAAAGTCAGAATTGTATCGTAACCGTCTCTCACTGGAGTGTAAATTCTTACCCTGAAAGTGGAGATAGGGCTCAGCAACTAGTAAATAAACAAATAGTAACAGATGCCGACTTAATAGTAGGGATATTTTGGTCTCATTTTGGCACACCAACAGGGTTAACTCGCTCGGGTACAGAAGAGGAGCTAAGATTAGGAATAAAATTAGAAAAAGATATAATGCTTTATTTTTCAGAAATTCCTATACCTATTCATTCAATTAATGAAGCTGAACTCTTAAAGATTAACCTTTTTAAAGAAGAATATAAATCAATTGGAGTTTATTGGACATTTAATAGTTTGGAAAGTTTTAAATGTGTATTTACAAGACATTTTGCTCTTGTGATGGAGCAAATTATTTATCGTATCCCATCAAGTGTCCTTTTCGAGATAATTGACAACCTAAAGAATATCGTTAATATTTACAATGTTGGTATTGAATTTATTTCTGAAATAATAAGTTCAATGGAGTTTAAAAATGCGTTGTCAATTTATAATAGCCTTAAATATTCAGCAGTTAAAGAATATTTATCGAGGTTTGGTTTTGATGATTTAGAAGTTGTCGTTAGTACAGAACCAACAACCCAGTTTGATTGGGTAAAATTCATTTATAGGCATATTGAATTTGTAGCAAGTTATATTACAGATATTGAGAACAATCCTAGTTCAGGCTTAGTCAAAAACTTTTTGGTTTCAACAAAACTTGAAATTGTGGACATTATTTCCATGTTTGTTTTAATTCATCCAAGAAAGACTTTTATCGATGAACTAGAAGTTACATTAAAAAAATGTCACGCGTTTGATAATGAGGAATTAGATGAATTATCATATGTTGAAGGTAACGTTGGCTGGAAAATAAATCAAGAATTCCTTAGAAAATTGCACTCTAATAAATATGAAAATATCCAAAAAGACGCATTGCATTGGAAAAACAGGATCACAAAAAGGTAAAGTGTAGAAATAGAATACACAAAATTCTAACAAATAAAAACTTTAAAATCATGAAGAAAGCCCTTGTTATTGGTATAAACAAATACCCCAGCGCACCTCTTAGCGGGTGTGTTAATGATGCAGAAGCGTTTGCGAGTATCATTGAAAAGAATGGTGACGGTACTCCAAATTTCGACGTAAAACTAAAAACAGATGTTCCAACAAAAGCAAACTTAAGGAAATTAATTCTTGAATTATTTAGTGGAGATAGTGATACCGCACTATTCTATTTTTCTGGGCATGGTTTTATTAACGAACTTGGCGGTTATATCGTAACTCCCGATTATGAACGGAATGATGAGGGGGTTTCGATGGATGAGATTCTTATTGCTGCAAATGCATCAGAGGCAAAAAATCGGGTAATTATACTTGATTGTTGCTACTCTGGCGCATTTGGTTCTCCCAAAATAACAGGAGACAGATCCGCTCATATTGCGAAGGGAGTTTCGATACTTACCGCAAGCAAGGATAATGAGACATCCTTAGAAATTAACGGACACGGCGTTTTTACAAATTTGTTGCTTGACGCTTTACATGGTGGTGCAGCAGACCTCAATGGTCATATTACGCCGGGTAGTGTTTATGCGTATATCGATCAGGCTTTAGGATCGTGGGATCAACGTCCTGTTTTTAAAACGAATATCACAAAATTTATTTCGCTACGAACAATAGTGCCTCAAGTTCCTATTGAGGTTTTGAGAAGATTAACGGAATATTTTCCTACACCAGTAGAACACTATCCTTTAGATCCATCCTATGAGGATACAAACACTTTGCATATAGAGCATAAAGTAGTAGAGCCATACGCAAAACTTGAAAATGTTGCAAAATTCAAAGATCTTCAAAAACTACAAAGCATTGGACTAGTTGTACCTATCGATGAGCAATTTATGTATTTCGCAGCAATGAATTCAAAGGCATGTAAACTTACAAATTTGGGATATCACTACTGGAGATTAGTAAAGGATAACAGAATCTAACAATCCTCACTTCTGAGGATATTAAAATCATTGTTTTTGATGTTGTGCCCAAAATTGCGATAAATGATATTTGAAGAAAATTAAAATGAGATAAAGACAAATATTTCTTTAGACTATACATTTTAAAAACAGTGAATTATGAAAAAAATGATTTTTACACTATTATTTACTTTAGTATCGCTATTGTCAATTGGACAGATATCAGGCGGATTTCTTAATGGTACAGACTATTCGGGGAATATGTTTGTCTATTTCAAAGGCACAAATATTTCTCAAAATAGTGTCCAGATTAAAATTAAATGTATTAATGAACAATTGGATCAGGAAAAATCTTGGGATTGTAAATTATCTTCTGGAAGTTATTTCACAGTAGGGTTATCAGATAATTGGATTTGGCAATCTGGTGAGAAATTAATTATAACGTATCCTGATGGGTCCAGCTATTATTGGATTTACGTTCCTCTGCAAAATTATAATACCTTCATAGATAAAGATATAATGACTCCTTCGTGGATGGATAATATTCCAGATATTAATAAACCTAAATCCAATAGAAGCAAAGATGAAATTGATATACAAATATCAAAAATTGAAAGAAATTTAGAAGATACTAGAAGAATCTACGAAAATTGTTCAAGTGTTGTTCTAAAACCAAGTTACTACAGAGTTATTCAAGACTATGAGAAGATGCTTCAGGAATTAAAAACAGAAAGGATTTATGCAAAATAATGTATTCAATTTATTATAGAACCCCAACAGAGAATTACTGCCCTTTTATAAATATTGAATCAGGATTTTATTGTACTCATGTAGAAAAAAATAAACCATGGAAAAGCAGGTATTCAAATATTACGCATTTATCAGCTATAATCACAAGGATTCAAAAGAAGCAAAGAGCCTACATCGTAAAATTGAAGGCTATAGAATACCTAAAACTATACGAAAAGGGACAATCCCAGAATTACCCAAAAAAATTAGCCCAATATTTCTGGACAGCGATGAAGCAGATTCTGGGAGTCATCTTAATGATGTAATGCGAAATAACATAAGGGATTCTAAATCTTTAATTGTTGTTTGCTCTCCAAACAGTGCAGAGTCAAAGTATGTTAATTTTGAGGTTGATGCATTTAAAAATATAAACAAGGATAGAAAAATTATCCCTTATATTATTGCTGGTTCTCCCTCTCCCAACAATTCAGAGCCAAATTGCTATCCTCCTTCGCTAGATAAAGAAATCACAGGCGCATCAATTGAGGAACTAGGAAGACAAAAAGCCTTTGTAAAGGTTGTTGCCGGAATATTTGATATAAATTTTGATAAGTTATGGGATAGGCATAAACGACGTGAGAGACAAAGAAAAATAACTTGGGCAAGTGCTGCAACCATAATCATTGGCCTTTTTATTGGAATACTGATGTATGCCAGATACATTCAATACCTAAAAGAGGCAACCATAAATTACGAAAAAGCCTCAAAACTAATTGATGATGGAAAAACTAACAAAGGAATTGCATATCTAACCAAAAGCCTTGAGAATATAGATTATGAGCCATCAATAAAAAAATTAAACAGTGTTCTAATTCAAGAATCATATTTAGTATTAGATACAATTACAGAAAACAGACAACCTGATTTTGAACCATATAATTATTGGAGGTTTAATAAAACTTTAACTTTCTATTCAGCATTAGAAACTTATGGCTTTTTTATTAAGGATGGAAAATTTAATGTCAGAAGAAATAAGGATTCTGTCATAATAGGTAGCATTGATTTGTATTATCAGGGAAGAATTTTACCTTCATTTAGGTCTACGCAGGATGAAAAAATAATGCTTTTAGCTGAGCCAGTTTATAAAGACGAAAAAATTACTCAAGATAAGTTTGATACATTTCTTTCAGAATCAAATGAGTTTCGCTTGAGGGTTTTCCACACTGAGCCTTTTTCTTTACTAAAAGATTTACGCATAAAAGGGGCATTGAATGACGTAGAAATATCCCCAATGGGTAATCATATTGTTGTTGTATATAGAAAAGAAAATGAGATTGAAACGACAATTGAAGCTATACCCCTAGAGAAAACATACAAAAAATGGGAGCGCAATATTTTAGGTAACCTTCAGAAATTGTCCTTCAACCCCAACGGGATATATATATCTGCCAGATTATCAAAAGATATTAATACTTCGGATGAGATTAAAATTTATAACATCTTCAACCCTTATGAAGATGAGCATAGTATAGAACTTTCGGATAAGGTGAAACATTATTGCTATAGCAAAGATGGTAGGAGGTTAGCCGTTTTGACCAACAATAATGAGCTTTATGTATACGATATTCCTGAATGTAATCTGACATTTGCATCTCGTGCATTAGCTGGTTCTCTTAATATTGTTTCAATAGAATTTGATGCCTCTGACGAAAAATTGATTGCTAAAACTCAAAAGAATATCTTTTCATTCCTTTTGCAAAAATCTCCATTCAAGTTGAGTAAAATTAGATTCACTCAGGGTGTAACGGATAAATTATGTTATAACAGCAGTAAAGATATAATTGCCACATCACACTGTATTCTTGGAGATAAAGGCTTCATCTCATTTATTGGTGGAAACATAAAGCCCTTGAAGTTTAATCACAAAATTAATGTGTATGGTTTTTCTCCTAATGGTAACTACCTAGTGGTTGGAACTGGCGATCTTTTGAATGAATCGAGTAAAGGAGATATCTATGTTTATGCTTTTGAAGATTCAGAAAGTAATATTAATAATGATTCCATCCGAATAAATAAAGTATACCATTCAAAACTGGATTGTCCTATTTCCAAAATTGCTTTTAATTCAAAAGAAGATCGTTTTGTTGCCTATACTGTTTATGGTGGGAGAAATACGGATGTATGCTGTTTTTCTATTAACAAAAATAAAAGCATTGCATATAATAAAGTTTCGTGTAATGATAATGTTGATGTTGCTGAATTTTTAAATAATGATGAATTAGCAATTGGGACAACAAATAACGAGGTTGAATTTTGGAACATTAAAGACCTCAAAAAAAAGAATGAGGTTAAAGTAAAATACTTTCCAATTGATATAGCGTTAGACAATAGTAAAAATATTGTTGTTGCTTCTACTTTCAACCATAGCTTAGGCGAGATAAATTATTTCGACAAAAATGGTACTTCTCTATGGAGCAGCCCAATAACCACAACATTTGGTATACAAAAGCTAATTGTTGCTGGAAATAAACTAATAGTTATCTCCGAAAGTAATATCGTGTCTGTTTTTGATTTAAAGACCAAAAGCCAAATTGTTAATGACATTAAAATTCTGGGGGTTATTAAAGATGTGATACTTATTAACGATAACCTGAAAATCTTATCGCATTATTCCAAGGAATTTATTTTTAATTTAAAAGAAACGGAACAGTTTTCCACCAAACTCGGTCAGCAAAGCATTATCCAAACTTATGATATTAGGACAGGCGAAGAGTTGGGTATACCATTTATTACTAATGATGATATTGCCGGTTTAAAGGTTTACAAAAATGATTTTCTATACTATACCTCAAGCTATTTCTTTAGCGATCAGCTAGCATCAGCAAACCTTAATCTGGACACTAAAACCCTAATAAAAATCGCAAATACAATTGCTGGGTATCAGTTCAATAGCCACGGAATACCTGAGCCTACGCTTGATGCCTTTTCTAATTTAACAACTAAGAACTCTTTGAAACAATGGTTTTGTTCCTCATCCGAAAAAAGGAGACTATTGCCTAGCGATAACACCCTTTTAAAAAACCAGTTAGATTTACTGTGCGATTTAGGATGCGATCAAGTCTTACAGTCTATTAATATCTACCCAAGTTACTTAAAGGCACAGGGAGAATTTTGGTTCTCTGAAGCAAAAAGAATAGCTGAGAAAAATTTCTTTTCCAATAACGATGCCAAAAATATCAACCAACACAACTCTTTGGCAATGAGTTGGAGTACTTACTTTAGCAATAATAAAGCAAATGCAGTCTATTCCGATCCAGAAGCCCAACTTTTTGCCGATTTCTATACCCAACTAATGGTTAGGCAACATCCCAATAGCATTTACACTCTAAAAGAGAGAGCAAATTTTTGTTCGCAAACAAATCGGTTAAATGAGTATAATAATTACATGGACAAAATAGAAAGCATCACATTGAATGATTTATAACCATTATAAAAATAATATTATGACAAGGAGAACAATATTAATAGTAGCAGTTTTATTCGCTTGCTTTTCATTAAAAGCATACTCACAAACTTTAGAAAAGGATAAAGACATAGATGTTAGCACAATAATACAGGTTGCACAAAGAGAATACTATGTGAATAACAACTACGACAAAGCAATGGCTATTTTGTCAAAGGCAGCTAAATACTTAGGGCTAAAAAACGATAGTAAATATCAAGAAATAGTTGATGTAAATTGGTTTCAAATTAAATTTACTTTACTTGAGAAAGGGGCTATCAGCGCACAACCCCTTGTTGAAAACCTAATGAAAGGTATTGAAGCATATCATGCTAATTTATCAAATGGCTTTAGTTTTTATGATAATGCGGTTAATCTCATGCTGAGTGATAATATTTCTAAACATTTTATTTATTACCCAAATGGCATTCAGGTAATTGGCTCAATGTTAGACTCTTTTATTAAAATATATCAAGAAGATTTCTTAGGTGAACAGAATCTTAGGATGTTTCAAAATTCAAAATCTTACATAGACTTATTGAATGGAGATGTAAAATCGGCACTAAGTTTATTATCAGAAATTATGGAAAAAGCCGATGAATATGAGAAAGATAAGCCTGATGTGAATTATGGACATGCACTTTTTTTTAGTAAACAAGGGGTTGAAAAGGCAATAGAACAGTATAAGGGTGCTTTAAAATTAGATGAGGAGTTTATTGCCAAATCATTGTTGATGGATTTTCAGACTTTACGACAATATAACCTCGATGTATCTGGATTAAAAAATTACGAAAATCAAGTAAGAACTAATTATGTTAAGAAATTTTATAAACGACCATATATAACAGAAATTAAGAATAACTCAGAAGCAGAAAAGGTTGGTCTCAAAGTTGGGGACATTATTGAGTTGTATAATAATGATTTAGTATATGATATAGAGATGTTTGGGATTGAAAGAATGTCTGAACGTTTTAAGCAAAATCTGAAATCGAGAGAAGTTAAAGTTTTGCGAAATGGAACACGATTAACCTTTACGGTAACCCCTGGATTGCTTGGGGTTTATATGGATTATGAGAAATGAGTAACAAGAACATTCCAACCGACTAAAAAGCAATAATACATAATTGCTCACAGAAATGTTCATCCAAACTATATTGTGTGTGATTGAAATAGAAATTGGAGAACTTTTTGCTATAATTTTTTGTACCAACTTGAATTATGAACCAAACAATTATTTTATCAATAATTGCCACATCTTCTGATTTAGGCAAAGACTTAGTTGAAGAATTAAATGAGTTTTTAACGCTCTTTTTCAAGGAAAATAACCTTGGATTAAACTTACGACCTTTCATCTTTAATTGATTCTTTTGAAAAAAAGGGATTCTTACTATAATTGATAAATAGTACAGGGTATTTCATGTTATTTTTGCCTGAAAACCAGAGCTCAATCTCCCAATGCTGGGAAAAGGGTTGAAAAAACAGAAAGTAGAGCGAGATAAAGCAGTGGAATTAGCGAGCGGAATATTTCCGATTGACGTTGTTTGATCACATCAAACTATATTTATTTGCCCGTAATCCAAAATTGTATTTTTATGAAAGCATTAAAAAATAAACAACCTAGTATTGAAATTGAGGTTCATTTTAATCTATTTTTATTTTAAATCACTGATATACAGATATATATTAAATTATCGTGTAATGATGTGTATATCACTAAACATCAGCTAATTAAAAAAAGAAAACCTATGAAAACCTATAATAACCCATGAAAACCCATAAGGGCTCTTTGGGGTTTTACAAATCTTTGTGAAACCAAAAATTACATGAAAACGACAAAACCCGAAAGACCGCTCTACTCTCTAACTGTTGGAGAGTTCATTGATTTACAGAGGTCGATAAGAAACGACCTACCCCCTTTACTGCCTAACGAGGCTAACCCTCCTAAAGAGTTGCTGACTATTCATGAAGCGGCCGATTTTCTTAATCTGTCCGTCCACTCACTGTATACGATGAACAGCCGAAGGCGTATTCCCTTCTTGAAGATGTCAGGAAAGGTGTACTACCGACGTTCAGCACTAATGACATGGTTGGAGTCAGGCGAGCGTAAGACTATTGCACAGCTGCGCCAAGACAGCGAAAGAGGTATTTGAAATGAATAGCTCCGCCTTACAGAAGTCTTCCTAGTCTGGTTGGCAGAGGATATCAAGTAATCGAACAGTTCGCTCCAGTCGTACTTGACCGCCCCAACGTAAACCCTGCATATATCAACAAGTAGCGTGAATTCATCGAACGCCTAGCGGATATCAGCAACGGGCTTGAGGCGGAATTCGACAATGTTGCCGTCCGACTACTCATAACAAATTGCACCTGCATTAGAGATAAAACTAAACCCTCTCTATTTTGGGGCAGGTTTTTTGCGTTTATTTGGTGGCTATAAGCCCATAAACCTTACCTAACTTATCTTGTATTTGAAACTTTAGCTGGCGGTGGAAGAAAAAAATCAATAACATTTATGGAATATGGCTACTTATTGTATCCATTAGTAAAAGGGATTAATTTAAGTGAGACAAAGTTCTTTGAAATGCTGAGTTTATGATTTTTTGTAACAATCTCTTTTAATATCTAAGATGAGTAGTTCGTTTTAGTAATGTTTTAGTAGGCCTAAAAATAGAAAGCCTCACATCTCTGTAAGGCTTTCTGTTTCAGTGAGCGGGAAACGGGACTCGAACCCGCGACCCTCAGCTTGGGAAGCTGATGCTCTACCAACTGAGCTACTCCCGCTTAATTTGGTGGAGATAGTCGGAATCGAACCGACGACCTTTTGCATGCCATGCAAACGCTCTAGCCAACTGAGCTATACCCCCAATGAAAAATCAACAAAATGCATTGTTAATTTGAGGGTTCAAATATAGAAAAAAAAAGATGCTGGTGATTAAAATAATGGTTCTATTTTATACCAAAAAACACTTTTTTTCGTATAATATATAAACAGAAAGCCTAAAACCAAACGCCATGAAAACAAAAGATGAAATGGAAAACGTTCCTTCGTTCGATGAATTGGTTTTTGAAAACCGGAACAAGGAGTACGGAGCTTATCAAATCCGTAAAAGATACAATACTGCTCTAATCTGGTCGATACTTGTGAGTGTCATTTTTATTAGCGCCACAGTTGTTACACCTTATGTGATTTATTCTGAACCCCCAATTATTAAAGATACTCTTATTGGCTCAACAACTATAGCCTTTGATCCTGATATTAAGCTGCCTGTTCAAGAAATTGAAAAACCTAAATCTGTAGCAGTTAATATCAAACCTTTGATTTATAAGGCTCCTGTAGTTGTTGATACGTTATCGCCAGAACAAGACAAAAGTTTCCTAACTAATGATGAAGTAAATGCTAATGTAAAGGATGAAAAGGTAGCAGATATAATTCCTACAGGAGTTGTAAATAATGAGATTATTGATGTTGATAACAAAGCCATTGTTGACATTGGCATTATTACCGAAAAACCTTTTTTTGGAACAGAGGGAGATAATGAATTTAGAAGATGGATAGCACAAAACGTTCATTATCCACAAGCTCTACTTGAGGCAGGTATTCAAGGTAAAGTCTATCTACAATTTGTAATTGAGAAAGACGGAAGTATAACGAATGTTCAAGTTCTCCGCTCGGTAGACCCTTTGCTTGACAAAGAGGCTGTTAGAGTATTAGAGTCATCACCAAAATGGAATCCAGGAAAGCAGCAAGGAAATACTGTTAGGGTTAGATACACTTTCCCTATTGCTTTTGTGATTAACGATTTAAATTAATTCTGTTCCGAATTCATAACTAAAGAAGCCCTGAAAATTAGGGCTTCTTTAGTTATGAATAATAATATTTATTTAACATAAGTATTAAATTAGGAAGGATTCAAAGTTAGTTCATCATATAATTTCAGCATCTAATCAAAATTTTTTATTGAAGAAAGATAAATGCAATTTTTAAGACTTGATACATAAGTTAATGTAAAACAGCACAATACAAATTATTAATTCATAATATTTTTTCACCTTAATTGTCCGAAATCGGTTTATTTACTTATAAGATGAAGATTATTGGAAACCTATATATAACAAATACAGTATAATAACAAAATTGGATTTTAATTTGTTTTGTTTTGATTAATAGGATAATGGCACTGTATCTATTTAAAATTCCTTTATCCATTAATAATCAATTGATATTACTAATCTCTTTTTAGAATATCTTTGACTATAAATTGTTTAGTATAGTAGATTATTTGATAGCATATGAAATCAAGGATAGTTTTAGGGGTTTTACTACTATGTGCCCAACTTGCATATTCACAAACAACCCGATATTGGGTTGGAGGAGCAACTGCTGCATTTAATGTTGCGAGTAGTTGGAGTACAGTTGGCGTTGGTGGTGTAGGCAACGGAGCTCCTGTCGCTGGTGATTTACTTATTGTTGATGGTACAGATATTAGTAGCGCTGCTGGTTTACAAACTGGAGCAGTAATAATAACAACCGTACCAACAATAGCGCTAGGTGATTTCACGTTACAAAATAATGCAGATGTAACTCTTCAAGCAGCGGGTGCTGTGACTCTTACAATTAATAATGGTACAGGAACAGATCTGGCGGTTAACACTGGTTCAATCTTTACTATAAGCACCAACGTTAACGTCACAATGGCCGCTGGAGCAACTGGTACTATTGATGGTGTTTTAGCAATAGCTACAGGTAGAACCTTTACAACGAGTGCTGCTGCCACAATCACTACAGTTAATGGAACAATAAATAATACAGGAACAATTACCAGTACGGCAACAGGACTGGTGATTTCTGCCTCTGGAATATACAACCACACACAAAATGCAGGTGTAATACCCACTGCTACATGGAACACAACATCTATTTGTAATGTTACAGGAACTACAGCCGCAGCCCCAACTGGTTTAAATCAAACCTTTGGAGATTTTAATTTTAATTGTAGTAGTCTTACTGGGGCAAGAACTGCAACTCTCGTTGGCGCAATGATTGTACAAGGAAATTTTACAATAATCGGTACTTCAGGTGCAAACACCATGACTCTTCAGGTTGCGGGGAATAATTTTACAGTAAATGGAACAACAACTATTAATGCAAACGGAATACTAACAGATAATAATGCTGGGGGTGCAAACTTATTCGTTGGACTTGTGACTGTTAACCTTAATGGTCAGTGGAACATCCCACAAAATTGTACATTCAGAGGAGGGCTTACCGTAAATTCATCTACTTTTATTGGTACAGCAACATATACTTTTGATACCAATGATCAAACTCTTTCTGGGACTCAATCTTTTTCAATAACTAATGTGGTTTGCGGTACAGTAGGTAAAACTCTTACAAATGCCAATATAAATGGATTCACAATTGCAGGTACTTTATCTGGGGCTGGCAATTTCACAAATGGAACACCTATTTTTCAGTCAGTTCTTTATTTTTCTGCTAACGCAGATCCAATGTCAACATTTACAGGAACAAAGGATTTTACTAGTAATATCAATACTGTAAGTTATAGTGGAGCTGGAGCACAAACAATTGGAGCATATAATTTTTACAATTTAACTGCCGGTGGAGGAGGTACAAGAACTTTAGTAAATGGGGGAACAATAGGAATAGCGGGATTATTTACACCCATAGGTGCTTATGTTACAACAAATAATACTATTAACTTTAACGGAACTGGTTCGCAAAATATTCCTGCCTTTACTTTTAATAACATTACTATTTCTGGAAGTAGTACAAAAACGCTTACAGGAAATGTAATCATAGGTGCTGCTGGTATAGTTAATTTAACCGCGGGTGTGCTTGATCTTGCCAATTTCAACCTAACGGTTAACAATAATGCTGTTAATGCAATTCAGGGTGCTTTTAGTTCAACTAATATGATAGCAACTACAGGTACTGGTTATTTGGAAAGGAATGCAGGTGCTACATTACCACAATCATACCCAATTGGCGCTGGTGGTTACTATTCCCCCGCTACAATATCAGCATTAACAACTACATCTCCAACAATAAGAATCAGAGCAATTCCTTTGGCTCTTAATCCTAGTTATATAAATAAATATTGGGATTTGACCATTCCAAGCGGTGTAATTACAAATGCTACAGCAACATTCCAATATGATCCTGCTGAGTTGAATGGTGCATTGCCAAGTATTTCTTTTTCTCCCGACGGAGGTACTTCTTGGCAAAATCCACCATTAACAGGTACTCCAACTTATGGTGCTAACTCGTTTACTATTACAGGTACAAGTTCCTTTGTTGGTTGGTGGACAATGGGCTACAAGACATACTATTCTTACCAAACAGGTAACTGGAATGTTTCCTCTACATGGACATCAGACCCTAGCGGTACATTGCAGATAGGGAGTACTCTTCCAAATAATAATGATAAGGTTGTGATTCTTACAGGAAGAACTGTAACATTAACGGGCGATGTTTCAACCTCAAATTTAGATATAACAATAAATGATGGGGGATACTTAAATCTTGATATTAGACGGTTTTCAAATCCATTATCGGCTTTACGTGGGCAAGGAACTTTGAAACTTGCTTCAGCAAACTTTCCAACAGTTACGACTAATACTTTTATTAATGCTGGTGGCGGAACAGTTGAATACAATGTGGCAATTAATCTTCCTGTTGCTCAAACTGTTTATAATAATCTTACAATAAATACTGTTGGAACTGTTATTCAAATTAATAATATAACCTTAAATGGTAATTTTTATATTCAAACGGGTACATATCAAATAAATGATAATACAAATACAAGACGAAGACTGATTATTAATGGAAATGTTACTGTTGATAATGGTGCGGCTATAAGCGTTGGAACAGGTGTTACAAATACTACAACTAATCCTATCGGAATTTTAGGTGGGGCTTCTCCTTTCATGAATTATTACGATCAACAATCACATAGGGTTGTTATTAATGGTGACTTCACAAACAATGGTACAGTACGATTTACCAATTTAACCTATCCATTATATAACGCTTTCCCGCCTACTGTACTTGGAGCCACCTCGGGTTTTGCTACTGTTTATTTTTTGGGATCTACTGATAATGCTTTAACGTGTAATGGGCAAACAGATTTTTATAATCTAGTTATAGATAAAGGAACCGACCAAACATATAAATTAACAATTAATTCTTCAAGTTATTCTAATTTCAGATTATTTGGTGCTAATGTATCTGCTGGCGAGAACGATGTTATAAACCCTGATTTAAAAAAAGCGCTATGGATTAGAACAGGGACATTGGTTTTAACAGGTTTTGTAGTAATCCCCTCTTTGTCTGAAGGAACTACTGTTACTGCACCTAGTAGTGATTTTACAATTCCAGCAAATGCTTGTTTAACAATTGATGGTCAAAATGTAGTTGTTTTAGTTACTGCTGATGATTACCGCGATGTAAATGTATCATACGGGGTTGCAGGCGGAAGCGGTTTGGTTAATGGAGTTAGTCAGGGAGGTTACAGTGGTTTGAAAGTTTTAGGAAAACTAATTGTTAATGACGGTTATTTGTCTACTCGTGAATCAGCAGGCTTACTATATTCAAATTTAAATTCTGGACAGATCTTTATTAATGGCGGCACGGTGGATGCCAAGCAGTTTGATGGAGCTGCAGGTGGCTTAATTTCATACACGCAAGCAGGTGGTTTGTTTACTTTGCGGGGTAGACTCCAAAGAACTCCAAGTTCTTATACTGCTGTTAGTGATTTAGTGAATGCTCCGCTAAATACAGCAAGAGCAAATGAAGGTTCGCTTGATGCTACGGCAGGATCATTTAGCGTTAATAGTAACACGAACGTATTTGCAATGTCAGCAGGTACAATAAGGATTTATGATGCTACTGCAGTTGCTGGTAGGGTATACGATATATTATCATCAACATCGAACTACAATGTCACTGGTGGAACCCTTGAGTTAGCGTCAGTGACAGGAACTGTTACTGCTGACGCACCAGCATGGCTTATTTCATCGAATGCTCCTGTTGGCAATCTATTACTTAATAGGTCAAGTGGTGCTTCTACATCTAGGTTAAATACTGGTTTTCCATTAACAATATTAAAAAACGTAACCGTTCAAATTGGTGATCTTGAGGGAAATGGACAGGATTTAAACATAGGAGGTGATTTTACTCTTCAGAGTGGTACCACTTATAGTACAGGTGCTAATACAACAACGTTTAATGGTTCAGGGAATCAAACTTTTAATATAAATACTGGAAGTGCTCTTTCTTTAAATAAGTTTACAATTAATAAAATTGCAGGAGATGCACTAAACTTTGCGGGTTCTCAAACTACCGTAAATGTTAATGATAATTTTCGATTAGTTTTAGGAACGCTTAATGACAATGGCAATACAATTAATGTTTTGAAAGATGTATATAACTCGGGTATTCATGCTGGTACAGGTAAAATAGCATTTATTGGAACTGTTGCCCAAGCAATTGACGGGAATGGTGTTTTTAATAACATAGAGTTAAATAATAATACAGCAGTTCTTGCACCGATTTCTTTAATTGCAAACACAACCATTAATGGAGTATTAACTTTCTCCAGAGACAAACTCTTTAATATTGGAACGTACAATTTAAAGTTAAATGCTTCTGCTTCTATAGTTAGTGGAAGCGGATCTTTCGTTGTTAGATACATACAAACATCAGGAAACTCAGGCGATGGTGGAGTTACTAAGGTATACTCGTCAACAACCCCTTTTGTTTTCCCTATAGGAGCTCCTACCTTAATACCTGTTAGGGCAACTAAATATACTCCGGCAACAATTGGTTTCAGCGGTGCCCCAACAACATATGGTTCAGTGACGATAATACCTGTTGGGTATGCTCATCCTTCTACAACTGTAAGTGGACAAAGTTTGACCTATTTTTGGCGTATTAAATCCTCCGGTTTTGTTGGAATACCTGCTAATTCAGTGACACATACATTTGTTTATGATCAATCGGATGTAGTGGGTACGGAAGGAAATTACATACCTTCTGTTTATAATAGAGCAACATATACTTGGAATAATGGAGTAGCAGCAAACATTAATACCGGTACAAATACAATTTCAGATTGGGCTGCCCCTACAAATAGCAAAGCATTTTTAGATGGAGATTACACTGCAGGAGATGCCTGTTTTGGTACTCCTACAAAATTTTACAGTATAGCTAGTAGTGCTTGGAATTTAAATACGACGTGGTCATATACTTCTGGCGGTGCTGCTGTTCCTGCGGGAGCTGTTGCTGGTGTTAACTTTCCTGGTCCTAATAGTATTGTGGTTATCGAAAATAATAAGACGGTTAATTTAACTGCTACTCAGAACTGTGCCAGTTTACAAATACAAACGGGTTCTACTCTTGATATTTATACATGGACAAATAGTACATTTGGAATGGTGTTAAACCATCCTTCGGGTAATGGTTTGTTTCGACTTACAACTACAGTGACACCTGTAAATATTCCAAAAGTTTTTTCATTCCCAATTAATAGTGATTTTACTGATTTTAATAATAATAGTGGAACAACCGAATATTATGATATAGATGGTACTTCTGGGGCATTATATATTTTACCAGCAAATGTAACAACGTATGGTAATTTGATGGTTACTGCAAGAGGTGGTGATAACCTAGTTCTACCTAACAATGCGTTAACGACAATTAAAGGAAATTTGACCTGTGGTGGTGATAATCCTAATGCTTGGATTTGTGCTAGTTGGAATACAACAAACTACTATGGTTCGGGTGTATATAATCCAACTATTGAAAAAACAGTTCATGTTACCGGAAACATGAATATTAATACGGGAACATTTATTTTCATGCGCGAAGCAGTGCCGCAGCATATTGTTGTTGATGGAAATGTTACTGTTGGAGCGGGAGCATGGATAACCCTTGAGCCAACTGGTACTAATTGCCCTAATAGTGGACCTGTTGCCAATACTTTTGCTATTGGTGGTAATTTAATAAATAATGCAACATCAGCTCCGTATATTAGTTTTCTTAATGGAACTTTTTATTGTGATGTAACATTTCAAGGATCAGCAAATGCATCAATAACAGGTACTGCTGCCGCAACTACTTTTAATAGAGTTACTGTAAATAAAGGTAGTTCTCAAGCCACTACTTTAACCTTGAATATTGGGGGTACATTGTCTACTCTTGTAGATAATTGGCTTACCCTTCAAAATGGAACTTTCCAATATATGAGAACGAATCCCAATTCAGACTTTACAATTAGTCAAGGTACGGCCTTTACAATACCCTCAACGGCAGGATTATACATTAATTACTCAAATACTGGGAATAGAAATATACTTATTGCTGATGCTGCTTCAAATACTAATGATCTATTTTTAAACGGTAAACTCACGTTGGTTCAAGGTAATGTTTATGTTGGATCAACGAATGGAACGAACAATAATAATAATGATATTGAATATTCTGGAGGAGGTGCATCGGCAATTGAAGTACAAGGAGGTACACTGGTTGTTAATGGGCAAATTAGAAGAAATCCTTCGACATCAGCAGGTATTTTAAGTTATATACAAAGCGGAGGAACTGTAGTAATCAATGGGAATAATGCCATAGCAAGCAATGCAAAACTTGAAGTTTTGAACCCTGGTAGTGTATTTAATATGTCTGGAGCAACAAGTACACTTACCATTGTAAGAGGTGGGGGTGGTGCTTCGTATGGTGATTTATACTTACGTCCAGGAGTTTCATCAGTAACAGGGGGTGAGATAATATTTACGCAATTACCGTCTGTTGGGCCTGTTGTTGATGTTGTTCAAAATTATTCACTTGATGCAAATTTTACACTTAACAACCTAACAATTACAGGGAAAACTGTTGCTACTGCGCGCAATGCAACGGTATCATTAATGGTTAGTCCTCTTGTAATCAATGGTATTTTAAAATTAACAAATGCGAATAGTATTTTTACTTCAAATAATAGGAATGTTACAATTGGTGGGGACTTGAATAATAGCGGGACATACAATTTTGGAACGAATAATACAACTTTTAGTGGTGGTGTACAATCAATAATCGGAAGTTCTGTTACGAATTTTTATGATTTAACAATTTCTTCAGTATCATCGTTAACGATAAATAATAGTTTTACTGTTAATAATAATTTATCAATAAATAGTGGTACGCTAACTCTTAGTAATAAAAAACTAACGCTAAAGGGTAACATAATAAATAACAGTTCATATACTGACGATAATACAACAGGTGGTGTTAGCCTTGCAGGAACATCTTTACAACAAATTACGGGAACGGGTGCTTTTGGTCGCTTGGAATTAAATAATGGATTTGGTGCTAGAATTAATAATGATATTTCTTTGCAAAACGATCTCGTTTTAACGCAAGGTGTTCTTGATTTGAATCAATACCTAATAACCCTTGGGCTTAACACAAATATTGGTGGTGCTCCATTTGGTCAGTCTAAAATGATAATAACAGATGGGGTTGCCAGTAGTAGTGGGGTTCGAAAGTTTTTCAATACAACAGCTATCCCTGTTTCATTTACTTATCCCATTGGTGTAACAGGGAAATATACCCCTGTTTTATTGAGCATAACAGCTAATGGATCTGTTGGTTATATTAATATTAAACCGATTAATAGCAACCATCCCGCTGTTGTTGACCCAACTCAGGTATTAAAATATTACTGGGGTATTGCAAGTTCTGGAATATCTGGATTTGCTGGTAGTTTGCAGTTACAGTATCTTGCTTCAGATGTACAAGGGGTAGAAAGCAATTATATTGCTGCAAAACTTTTAACTCCAGGAACTTACTGGAGTAAGGCAACACCTGGTCCTTTGACCGATAATGTTGACGAAACAAATCACCAGATAAATTACACGATCTCAGCTGGAACAAATGACATTACAGGAGATTATACTGCTGGCATTGATGCTGCGCTTCCTGATGATGTTCCATCATACATTTCTATCGTAGACGGAAATTGGACTGATAATACGATTTGGGCTCCGATTGGCGCATCACCACCATGTCCAGTGGGTGGACCAAACGGTTTTAATGTTGTCGTTGCAAACACTGTAACAGCAAATGCTAGTTATTGCTTTGCTTATCACACAACAATAAATGGGATTTTAAAGATGGTTTACCCCACTTTTGGACATAATTTAGGAACAATAGATGGGAGTGGAAAACTTTATTTAGAGGGAGGTAATTTACCTGCAGGTGATTTTACGTCATTCCTTGATTGTTCTATAGGTGGAGCTTTAGAATACTCAGGATCTGGGAGCTATACTATTATTGCATCACAGTATAATTCAGTACCTTATCTCTTTTTTACAGGTTCAGGAACAAGAACACTACCCAATAAGGATTTAACAATTTGTAATAGACTTGTTATTGACGGACCAACTCTTGATAATAATACCAATAAACGTAAACTAACCATTTTAGGAACAATGGAACGTTTGAACACAGGTGCCTTTCTTTGTGGTTCTGGTGTAAATGCAACTGTTACCTTTGCTGGCTCTGCTTTACAAACTATTGGTGGAACATCTTTAGGAGACTTTAGTGGCGCAAATGGTTTTAATAATCTTGAAATTAATAATAGTTCCGGTTTGAATATAGGAAATAATGGAACCATTCAATTAAGCGGGAACTTATTATTAACGAATGGAATTATTAATACCTCATCAACAAATAAGCTTTATCTTAATGGCCCATCAACTGTCACGCCATCGGGCGGAAGTTCAACCTCATTTGTGAATGGTCCTTTAATCAAATTTCTGTTTTCAGGATCAAACTTTCTTTACCCGATTGGCAAAGGAACTCAAAAAGGACATGCTTTCACTCTTACCTCAACTGCTGCAGTTAGTCTATTTTGGATAGTTGAGTATTTTACACCAAATCCAACAGCTAATTCTTTAAGTGGTGCTCTTCAAGCGGCCAATACAATGGAGTATTGGAGCGTTAATAATACCTCTGGAGCTTATACTGCAAAAGTGAAAATTGGATGGGATCCTTTTAGCGATTTAACTCCTCTAATGACAGTAAGTGGTATTTCCGATATGCGTGTTGCACAATATACTGCAGGTAGTTGGGTAGAACAGGTCTCTACGGCAACAGGGGATAATAATAATGGAGATGTTGCAACAACAAATAATGTAAATATTTCAACAACACCGATCAACTATACTACTGCAAGTGTTTCGTCTACAAAACCCAGAGCATCATTAAATCCATCTGGCCCTGTTTGTGGAAATTCAGGAATCCCGGTTAAGTTTACTTCTTTCACACCAATAAATTTAAATTATACGCTTGATTATACCTTTAATGGTGCAGCACAGCCTACTGTTAATATTACATCATTACCTTACACGCTGCCCACACCATCTCCTGGGGCATATAAATTAACCGGTTTTACTTATAATAGTGGAGCAAATACAGGTGTAGTCGATCCAACTGTAGTAACTGACTATGCTGTGCCAACAACATCTAATGCAGGGCTGGATCAATCATTATGCGGTTTCTCTGGTTATACTCTTGCAGGGAATAATCCAAATCCTTATACAGGCCTTTGGTCTACAGTGAGTGGAAGTGGTGGTGTTATCCTTACACCAACGGCTTTTAATAGCGTTTTTAATGGAATCTCAGGTAATACTTATACTCTTAGGTGGACTATAAGTAGTGGAACCTGTACCTCTGCCGATGATGTTATAATAGCTTTTCCTGTAGCACCCCAACGACCATCAAGTTTTATTTCTGCGCCAACTCCGATTTGTCAAGGTTCTAGCGGGAATATTTATACAGTCGCATTACAGCCTGGTGTTACTTATAATTGGACATATAGTGGAACTGGTGCAACTATTGTTGGAACTGGTAACTCCGTAACTCTTAATTATAATAGTAATGCAACTAGTGGTACCTTAAGTGTTACTGCTACCAATGGTTGTGGCACTAGTTTGCCACGTTCGGTGAGTATAATTGTTAGTCCATTGCCAATTACAGATATCATTTATCATATTCCAAATAACTTTGGATTATAAAAAAAGAAAGGTGTCAACGACACCTTTCTTTTTTGAAAATTATTGAATCTAATCGATCCATCTCTTTTGATGTAAATATTCAGCAATCTGAATAGCATTGGTAGCAGCACCTTTCCTTAAATTATCGGAGACAACCCAAAGATTAAGGCTGTTGGGCTGTGAATCATCTCTGCGGATTCGACCTACAAAAACATCATCTTTCCCTTCCGCATACATGGGCATTGGGTAAATATTCTGAGCAGGGGTGTCTTGAATAGTTATACCTGCTGAGTTTTTTAGAATACTAAAGATATCCTGAATTTGGTAATCTTTTATAAATTCAAGATTAACAGATTCAGAGTGACCTCCAACTACAGGAATTCTAACAACTGTAGGGGAAACCATAATTGAATTATCGCCAAGGATTTTTCGAGTTTCATCAATTAGCTTCTGCTCCTCTGTAGTGTATCCATTTTCAAGAAAACTTCCGCCATGAGGAAAACAATTCATATCTATTGGGTGAGGGTAGGCCATATCTGCCTTCTTACCCTCTCGTTCATCGTGCATTTGCTTTACGGCTTTTACACCAGTACCTGTAACAGATTGATAGGTTGAAACTACTAATCTTTTTATTTTATAATGTTTATGTAATGGATTTATTGCCACTACGAGTTGTATTGTAGAACAGTTTGGGTTTGCAATAATCTTATGGTTTGGAGTTAAAATATCTGCATTAACCTCTGGGACTACTAATGGTATCTCTGGAAACATTCGCCAGCATGAAGAGTTGTCAATAACAACAGTTCCATTTTCCGCAAACTTTGGAGCCCAATCACGAGAAGTTGAAGCCCCTGCCGAAAAAATTGCCACAGCAGGTTTCATCTTTACAGCATCAGCTATTGAGACAACGGAGTATTCTTTCCCTTGAAATAAAATTTTCTTACCCACAGATTTTTCTGAAGCAACCGGAATTAAGGTTGTAACAGGAAAATTGCGCTCTTCAAGAACTTTTAACATCACTGTGCCTACTAATCCTGTGGCACCAACAACAGCAACTTTCATTATGAATAAACTTTTTATTATCTTGGTAAAAGTAATGTTATTTTCTTTTATGATGAAAAAGTTTTCCTTTTTGCTATTGTCCTTTTTGCCGATAATCTGCTCTTCGCAGGTATCATATAATTTTGAATCGGGTAATCTAACAGGATGGACACAAGTACCTGATTTGCGTTGGGCTGCATCTACCTCTTCTCCTTTGGGAGGAAGTTATTCATTAAAACACATATTCAACAATTCTACAGATGCTACGGATAGGATATCAACACCCTTACCTTCATGGAATCCCATTGCTGGCTCTGTTACTTGGCAGGTTAAGGTACGCCACGGCTATGATCCATCGTCATCAAATCGATGGTGGATAATGTTGATGTCCGATCAAGATGCTAGCCAGATGCAGCCAAGTGGGGTATACTCTGGGTATGCTGTGGGTGTTAACCTAACAGGTAGTGACGATTTGCTCAAACTTTGGCGTGTTGATAATGGAATACCTCAATTAGTAATTACATCTACTCTAAACTGGCAGACTCAGATTGGCAAAACCAATGCAGGAGCAATTGAGGTAGAACGAATGGCAAATGGTACTTTTACCCTTAAGGCTTCTGTTACAGGGTCATTTTCGAATCTAACTAGTTATGGGAGCGCAATAGACAATAATCATTTTGATTTATATTATAGTTAAACGTATCTCACAGACATTAGCACGTATCTCTTAGGCGTTAGGACATATCTCTCAGGTGTTAGGACATATCTCTCAGGTGTTAGGACATATCTCCCAGACGTTGGGACGTATCTCTCAGATGTTAGGACGTATCTCAAAGATGTTAGCACATATCTCTTAGGTGTTAGCACATATCTCACAGACGTTAGGGCGTATCTCAAAGATGTTAGCACATATCTCACAGGCGGTAATACCTATTTCTGTAGTAATAGTAACGAACTTGAAGGTGTTATGACTAATCTTAAAATAGCTAGCAAGAAATTTGTCTTTTTTAGAATTACTTTTTATTTTAGCTTTAAATTTATCTATAATTGATTATTTGTGAACCTTTAAATTTAATGAGAGCATGACAGGACAAGAAGAAAATCGTTTGAGCATGTACCTTACCTTTAAGGATTATCAGGCTTCATACACGACTATTACCGATCCTTTGCCGAACTATAAGGAAAATTCTGTTATTTTTTTGAGCACCGTTCGGCAAATCCAATCGTTTGCGGGACAGCAAAAGGTTAGCAAAAAGGGTGTTACTATTGGCAAAAACCAGCTGAAGGAAACTCTTACTGTTATGAGCGCCGACTATTTCAGGAAGATGGGGGTTTATGCCAGGTTTTCGAACAATGCAGTGTTAGCCCAAGAGGTTAATATTAGTGAAAGTAAGATACGACAGGCAGCTGATACGGCTGTTAGGGACTACGCTCAGATTGCTTATGACTGTGCGCAACCTATTGTTGCTACGCTTGCTAATTATGGTATTACTGCTGCTACTCAAACCCAGCTGCTGGCTGCCATTAATGCGTATAATGATTCGATTGGTAAACCCGGTGCTGCAAGAACAGAGGGGGGACAAACTACGGCGCAGCTGAAAGAGCTGTTTAAAACGGCAGATGCTGCTCTGGCAAATATGGATGCAGCGGTTGAGATAGTAAGGTTGACCCATGTGAATTTTTATGACGGGTATCATAAGGCTAGAAGAATTATAAATAAAGGGGCGGGTTCGTTGGCGGTAAGGGGTATGGTAACGGATGCGGCAACTGGAGCTCCTCTGGGGGGTGCTGTGGTGACTTTTACGCTTGATGATGGTGGTGCAAAAGTGAAATCGGTGAAGGATGAGCCTGATGTTGTGAAAAAGTCTGCTGTGAAGGGTGGTTTTAATATTAAATCATTGCTGGCAGGGGTTTATACTGTCACGATAAAAAAACCTGGGTATGCGGATCAGGTTACTACAATTACAGTTACAGACGGCGAGATGAGCGAATTTAATATTCAGCTTACCAAAAACTAAAAAATAAAAAACCCCTACTCTAAACCGCACCCTAAAAGTTGAATATATTATTTGGGGTACGGTTTTTTTTGTAGGGCTTTTTTTAAGCTATTCAACATAAATTAGATATAGTTAGAATTCGTTAATACATTACCCATTCTAACTACAGAACACTATCTATTGTAATTGGAGTACCTTCCCCACCTTTGATTTGTTGTAGGTTCTTTGCATTAATAGCTTTGAATCCTTCTAAAGATTTCTTTTGTTTCATTTTTTTTACATTTTTCATGATTTCACGTTTTAAGTTAAGCATTTGGTTTATTTTTGTCCTACATAAAGAACATTAGGACAATAGTAATGAATTCTTTCAAATTGCAAGATAGCTTCCCATCATTCAAATTTCTTGTTTTATTATTAGTTTTTGTTTCCCTTAATATATTGGAGGTAAACTCACAGCAATATAATGATGTCAGCAATATGAACTTGCTATACGACAGCAGTAAGGCTTACTATGCAACTGGTGATTACAATAGTGCATTAAGAATTCTTAATAGAATTATTATTTTAAAAAGTAAAATACCAGAGGATATTAACCCTGAATATTTTAGGGTGTATAACCTGCTTGGAATAATTTTTAAAAAGCAGGGTAATCTAAGCATGGCTATCGATTATTACAAAAAGGCAAAAGAAAAGACATCTGATATTTTTAGTTTGTCGGTTATAAATGGGAATATTGCCATTATCTACTCCTTAAAAGGCGATTATCCCAAAGCTATCTACTATATTGAAAATACGCTATCGGTGCTAGAAAAAAGTAAAGACAAGAAGAAATGCAGTTATATTGTTCATAACTATCATAATCTAGGTTTTTCCTACTACAAACTAGGAAACTATAATCTTGCTAGAGTAAACTATTTAAAAAGCATTCAAATATCTAAGGAGAATAAACTCAGCGAGAATAGTGAGACATACTTTAATTGTGGGTTAGTATATCAGAAGTTGGATAGTTTAAGCAGAGCCGATTGTTTTTTCAAAAAGGCGATAGAATTTAATACCATTGAGTTTGGCGAAAATCATTACATGACAGGGATGGCATATATGAACTATGCTGCTTTCTACTCAGATATTGGCGATTATAGGAATAGCACTAGGCTTTACAAAAAATCCCAAAATATCCTACTAAAATCTTTAGGGTGTAAACATCTTTATACTTCGTATAGTTTTATGAATAATGGGAAACTATATTATAGAATTGGAAACTACAAATTAGCGTTAAAATACTACCAAAAATCACTAATCTCAAAGATTTACAATTTCAACGATAGTTCAATATATACAAATCCAAATGCGGATGTGATGCCAGATATGGATCTGCTTGATATCATTAAGTTAAAGGCGCAGGCTTTCGAGAAATTTGCCGAGCAAGAGGGCAAGGAACAAAACCTTAAGGCAACCTTAGCCACGCTTGAACTGGCTGCTACTTTTATTGAACAGTTGCGAACTGGCTACCTCTATGAAGGATCAAAATTACAAATTGCTGAAAGGGAGCATGAGGTTTATCTATCAATAGTAAGAATTGCAAATTCACTTTACGAAATTACAAAAGACTACAAGTACACGGAAATAGCGTTTAAGTATGCCGAGTTTAGTAAGTACGCCGTACTAAGGGAACTGAAGAATGATGAGATGGCAAAAGGGGTTGCTGGGATACCCGATAGCATTAGCGTGAATGAGAGAAGAATAAAACAGCAAATAGTTAGCCTTAGAATGCAGGCGGAGGATGAAAGCAAACTGGAACATCCTAACAGATCCAAAATAGACGTGTGGAACGAGCAGCAATTCAGCCTTTCGCAAAAACTTGAAGGGCTAATGCAACGGCTTGAGAGCCGCTACCCTGAGTACTATAAGCAGAAGTACAGCAACCAAGTTGTAAGTGTTACTCAACTCCAAAAGTCAATGGACAAAAAGGAGGCTATCCTTGAATATGTACTGGGGGATAAGGAGCTGTATACCTTTGCCATTACCAAGGATACGTTTTTACTGGTAAAGAAGGAAGCCGATAGTACCTTTCGCTCAGGGCTTGACTTTTTAATATCGGATCTACGCAGCCCCTACCCCTCGGATTACTACATATATAGGGATGCGGCATATACACTTTACAAAAAGTTAATCTACCCAGTTGAATCCTTGCTTGAGAATAAAAATCTGCTAATAATTCCAGATGGGAGGTTGAATCTTATCTCCTTCGATGTGCTTATTGATAAGCCGTATCGGGTGAGCGATAAACCCAACTATGCAAAGGAATCGTACCTGCTACGAAAATACCCTATAGGCTATGCCTACTCTGCAACGCTGTACAGCAACTCCCTGAGTAGCATTCACAGAGGGTCCCCCGATTTTTTGGGAATTGCGCCCGATTACAAAAACTCTAAGGATTCGCTAAGAAGCATTCCAATGGGGTTAAGGAGCGTAAGGAGAACGGCATTACTAACCTTCGGCAAATCGCTAATAGGAAGTAACGCTACAGAAGCGAACTTCAAAAAATACTGTGGCAGGTATGGGGTTGTTCATTTCTACGCACACGGGTTAGAGGATACCCTTAACCCCGCCAACTCTAAACTAGCCCTATCCACGCCAACCGATTCTGCTGACGATGGCTATTTGCACGCATGGGAGGTTTATAACATGCAGTTAAACGCACAGATGGTAGTGTTGGGATCATGCTACTCAGGGTCTGGGAAGATATCTAAGGGGGAAGGTGTGCTAAGTATGAGTAGGAGTTTTATGTTTGCTGGTAGCCAATCGGTAGTGATGTCGCTATGGTCGGCGTACGATGGGTCAACTAATGATATGCTAAACGATTTTTACATGAACCTGTTCAAGGGAATGCGGAAGGATGAGGCACTTAGGCTTGCCAAGTTAAAGTATCTCGGAAAAGAGAATCAGATTTTTGTATCGCCTCGCTTTTGGTCTGGGATTGTGGTAAATGGCAACCAGAATGCGCTTTATCATTACTGGTTTCTAAAGAAGGTACTACTTATAGCAACCATAATTGTAACCCTAACCCTCCTTGTATGGAAACGGAAGGCGATAAGGAGGCTGGCGGGTAGTGTGGTAAACTAGCAATTTATAGACTCTACTGGGTCAAACCCGATAGAGTTTGACCCTCATAAGATTTGTATTGAACAATACCTTAAACGCAAAAGTTCCGAACTTTTAGAAAGTTCGGAACTCTGTATAGATTCAAGTAACGAAAATTAGTTGCCAAGTTTTTTCAGGATCTGTTTAGCCTTTTTGTAGTTATAACCATTATCATCTACAATAGTCTTAAAGGTATCAATCGCTTTTGCTTTATCTCTTGTTTTTAAGTAGCAAAGACCCAAATACCAGCGAACATGTGGGATATATTCAAGCCTGTTCTTGGTAGCAATAATTTCTTCGAAATAGTTTGTTGCCTCTTTATGCTTGCCAATTTCCATCAAGGATAAGCCGATGAACAGGTCTCGCTCATTTTTAATACTTATTGATGTTGGTAATTCATCTAAGAGCAATAGGGCATTGATATACTCCCCATCCAAATACTTCTTCTTGGCAATAGCCATAGAGTTATTATCTAACAGGTAATCATTCAAAGAATTGAAAGGAGCATAATATTCTGTGTACAACCTGTTTTCCAAGGAATCACTGGGTACAGAAAGGTACGCTATTCCTCCACCAACAATAAGCATAACTGTAATTGAAGCGGCAACCAGCCAGCGTTTAATGCTCATACCTATAGCGTGTGCTTTAGGTATATTCATTTCTTGGCTTTGAGCGGTCTCGCATACACTTCTTCTACGAAGTAGCTCCTTTGGGGAAACATTTTTTTCCTTGTGATGATCGACCTCAAGACAAAACAGCATTTTCCTCATCCACCTATCCTTAAACTTGTTCTCTTCGATTGGGTTCATCAGTTTAGCGTGGTATACCTTGTTATCAATCTCAAATATTACTTCCTCATACATTCTTTTAAAGCGAAAATCCGCATCAATTGCATCTTCAACAAAAGACATTGTTTCTGGAGGAAGCTCGTTTAGTATAAAAGCTTTAATAGTATCCCTGTTAATCTCTAAGTTCATAAATAATATTTTTATGTACATTGTATATTAGTAATGATTACAATATTAATAAAAAACTTCAAAACAACAAGCAAACAAAAATAAATTGTTAATATAAGTAACATTAAATACGTATTAATTGGGCTTGGATATTTATCTGTATAAATAATTATTTTATGTGGAGAAATACCGTTTGGCGGGGTAAGAATGCCCTAGGTAACTTAAATATGTTGACCGTGCTGGCAGTTCAGCGAAAACAAAGACATCTTACTTTAAAATAACGCTTCTTCTTAATTATTTGGCAACGTTTTTATTCCCTTTTTTACTCTTATACGTAGGTGTTTGCCCTGCTGCTATTTAGGAACTATCTCCCTTTTCCTTTTTAAACAACTCTATTTGATTTTGAAGCCTACCTATCTCCCTATTCAAACTCTCAATCTTTTCCTCCTTTTCGGAGATGGTTTGTTTTAAAAACAAGTTGTTTACAGCATCGCCCGTAATCGCTGATGGGTTTGTCTTAATATCGCTCCTAAAAACAGGGCCCTCATCAAAAAATAGCCAATTAAAATTAATATTATCGCACCTTGCGATTATTAATTCGAAATCAATCGCGCTTCTCGACCTCCATGAAGAGATGGTGTTTTGCCTAATACCCAAAACACTAGCGAGTGAAGTATCTGTGTCCACTTGGTAATAAGTCTTTAGTCTTTCGATTATAAACACCGTCTCCATATGTGATAACTTTTCTTGCATAATCGCAATTTGTAATATATATTTGTAATGATATACAAAAAAAAGTTAAAATAAAATTTATGACCATATAATTGTAGATAGAGTATTAACTAAACCCTATAAACCTTACTTAAGAATTAATATTTATGAAATATATTAGATTA
The DNA here is from genome assembly GCA_013376985.1 of Bacteroidales bacterium. Classification (GTDB taxonomy): domain Bacteria; phylum Bacteroidota; class Bacteroidia; order Bacteroidales; family Tenuifilaceae; genus UBA8529. The sequence goes on along the minus strand of JACABB010000002.1, from coordinate 139,779 downwards.
GACCTTGATTTAGAGCAATTCCGTAATCTAATAGTTGGACTTGATGATGTTCAAAATGATTATAAGATTGCTGGGAATACATCCAAAGCGGATATCTACTCAAAACTTTTAACATCAATACTGATTCAAAAGGCCTTTCAAGATTATGCTTTAATTCAGGCTCAAAGAGCATTGAATCTCAAAATCAAACTGGAATAGTGTTTCTAATGAACTGGATCAAGTATACTCTGTACCGATACCACAAAATTGCTCTTCCCTCAGAGCTATGCTGTAATAACAACTAATCCTGGTTTAGTAAAGATGTTTTATCATACTGAAAATGATAAAGCATTTGTTACTGCATCAAGTATGGCTGCTTTTAATACCGATGAAGGTTATGTGGTTCTCCTGAATAAGGAATTAGAGGTAATTGATGAGTTTCATTATTTTGAGGGTTTGCATTCCAAGTTGTTAAACGATTTTAAAGGGGTGTCTCTTGAGAGAATTAATCCAGAACTAGAATCATCTAGCGCATCAACATGGCATTCAGCAGCACAAACTATTGGTTTTGCAACACCTACCTACAAAAACTCTCAATGGGTTGAATTATCTAAAAAGGAGGATGAGTTTGTTCTTGCCCCTGAGATATTCTCTCCCGATGGTGATGGGAAGGATGACTATCTGGTAATTTCATTTAAACTGCCTAATGAAGGTTCTGTTGCTAATATCAGGATTTTTGATTCTGGGGGAATGGAGGTTAAGCGGTTGACATCTAGTCTTTTAATTGGTACAGAAGGAGCAATTACATGGGATGGGCTAGATAACAAGAATCAAAGATTACCCATAGGGATTTATATCGTTTACATAGAATATTTCAATCCAAATGGCGAGGTGAAAAAATATAAAAAAACTTGCGTTGTAGCCGAAAAACTATAATGGGCTAAAAATGAAAAACCTCTTTGGAAACTCCAAAGAGGCCAGAGCGTGTATAAGATTTTTGGTCAAATGCTATAATCCTTTCATCATCTCTCCCATAATCAGAGTCATCTTCTTTTCTGCTAATTTTCCAATCTCTTGAACCTCCTCATGAGTTACAGCTACTATCTTTCCAGGAACACCAAGATCAGTGATAATTGAGATAGCAAATACTGGAAGTTTCATGTGGCGGGCAACAATTACCTCTGGGGTTGTCGACATTCCTACCGTATCGCCACCGATTATTCTGAAATATTGGTACTCTTTAGGTGTTTCAAAGGTTGGTCCAGTTGTAGCCACATAACATCCTTCCTGTACCTTGATGTCGTTCTTTTTGGCAACACCCTTTGCCAAATCGATAAGCTCTTTGCTATAAGCATCGCTCATGTCGGGAAAGCGAGGCCCGAGTTCAGGAATATTTAAACCAATTAATGGATTTGGAAGCAGGTTGATATGATCGTTGATTATCATCAAATCCCCGATTTCAAAGTTGGGATTAACTCCTCCACTGGCATTGGAAACGAATAAATACTTTATACCAAGAAACTTAAGTACTCTAACAGGGAAGGTAACCTGTTTCATATCATAACCTTCGTAGTAGTGAAAACGACCCTGCATGGCAACAACTTTTTTACCACCAAGTTCCCCGAAAATTAATTTTCCAGAATGTCCATCTACAGTTGATAAAGGGAAGTTTGGAATGTCTTTATATTCAAGAACCTCCTGATTCTTTATATCACGAACTAAACCACCCAAACCTGTTCCAAGGATAATACCCACTTCTGGAGCGGTTTTAATCTTGCTTTGGATATAGGCTGTAGTCTCTTTAAATTTTTCTAACATAGGTCAATATTTGATTATTAAAAATAGTTTCTTGATCATCAAGAAAATTAACTTCAATTGGGATGTAAAATATTGCTTTTTTAAATTCTTCATTCAGAGAAGGAATTCCTCGTAAACGAGCGGCATCTTTCTCAGTTGTGACTATTGCTTTATTAGTTGCTTTACTCTTCAAATAGGAATCAAAGATAGGGGAAATTTTATTTTTAGTGAAGGCGAAATGATCTGGAAATGCGTATTTTTCTATTAAATTCGCCTTATTTTCAAGGTAAGAGAAGAAAAAAGTCGGGTTTGCGATTCCTGCAAAAGCAAAAATTTCTTGCTCATCTTCTAATTTAAGACTAATTCTATATTCTTTGAATACGGGAATTGGTTCACCGTATACCATTGTTGTAAAGTAAATACTCTGCTTTGAGTTCAATTTCAGTTTCTCCTTTAGCGATATTTTCGCTTCTTGGTTCAAGTCAAAAGGACATTTTGAAACAACAATGATATCTGCACGCTTTTTTTCTTTAATGCTATCGCGTAATCGACCCATTGGTAGAAAATAATCGCTAGTAATTGGGCGGCTAAAGTCTATCAAAAGAATTGATAAACTGGGTTTTACATATCGGTGCTGAAAGGCATCATCTAAAAGGATTAAATCGAGATTTAAGTTTTCGTGGATTAATCGAGTAATTCCACCAACTCTATCGGCATCAACGGATACCTGAATTGATGGATATTTCAACTTGATCTGCAACGGTTCATCCCCAATTTCCGTGGCTGTTGATTTGGTTGAGGCATAGCCAAAGCCTTTGGTTTTTCGTCCATACCCTCGGCTGAGAGTAGCAATGTGGTATGAGGATAATAATTTTATAAGGTATTCTACATGAGGCGTTTTTCCCGTACCACCCACGGTGAGATTTCCAACACAGATTATGGGCTTTTCGAACGAAACGGATTTCAGAACTTTAAAGTCGAATAGTAGGTTCCTAATCTTAATAATTAGCCCATAAATTAAGGCGATGGGAGCAAGTAGTATATATAGCTTGTTATGCATTGTTTAATATTTATTTATCCATAACCTTTTCAAAGGTATTTAATTTATCGCTTATAGTAGTTTTAGCGTATAGTGATTTGATAAAAAAGGGCGTTCCGGAAATGGAACACCCTTTTGCCATTTATATTACGTTGGCTAATAAACTTCAATATTGTAAGGAATTCGTGCTTGTATACCTTGATTTGACAATAGATTCATTAGGTTGTGATAGTGGCTATAAGCAATGCCTAGTTCATCTTTCATAAGGGAGATTTTTGTTTTACCCGTAAAGTCTTCAATTAGTTGTTGGAATGGTTCTTTTTGCTTTGGAAGTTCTGTAATTCTGTAATTTACGAGTTTTGCCTTCCCTGCTGCTATTTTAATAGCGTCTTTCAGCCCACCAAACTTATCAATTAATTTAATATCAATGGCATTGGCTCCGCTCCAAACCCTTCCTTGTCCGATTTCATCAACTCTTGATACTGCAATTTTGCGGCCTTCGGCAACATGCCCGATAAATGATTGGTAGATATCCTCAACTCCAAGTTGAGCGACTTCACGCTCTTCGGCGGTGAGTGAGCGATACATCGAGCCAAAATCAGAATGTTTATTTGTTGTTACAGTCTCTACATTAATGCCAAGTTTCTTATTCATCCCTTCTTGAATGTTGAAATACATTCCAAATACACCTATTGAACCTGTAATTGTTGTTGGGTTAGCAAGAATTGTATCTGCAGGTGCTGAAATATAATAACCTCCTGATGCAGCAACATCTCCCATAGAAACAATAAGGGGTTTAATTTTTTTCGCTAAAACCATTTCGCGCCAAATAACCTCCGATGCTAATGCGTCACCACCTGGGGAATTTACCCTAAGTACAATCGCTTTAATAGTGCTATCGCGTCTAGCTTCACGGATCAGTTTGGCAATCCCCTCAGAGCCAATCTCGCCATCGGTGGAATTTCCCATTACAATATCACCGCTTGCATAGATAACAGCAATTTTGTCTTTTGAAAGAGTTTTTCCTTTTAAAGGGGTTGGTATTTTTGCATAGTCATCAATATTAACTGATGATATATCTTTTTTATCTGAGATACCGAGTCGTTTTTTCATAATGTCAAGAACTTGGTCTTTATATATTAAACTATCAACAAGTTTGTATTCATAGGATGTTTTTCCATTGCGTATTAACATGTTGTCTGCAAAACGATTAAGTTCTCCAGTTGAAATATTTCTTGCTTTTGAGACTCCTTCAACCCAGTGATTCCAGATTGATCCCATATAAGTTTTAGTTTGCTCTCGATTTTCAGGGCTCATTTTCTCCAACATAAATGGCTCAACGGCACTCTTAAACTTACCATGTCTAATAATTTGAGGTTCTATTCCAAGTTTTTGAAGAATGTTTTTGTAGTACATAATTTCGGCACGCAAACCAGTCCAATTAACAATTCCTTCAGGATTTAAATAAACTTTGTTAGCCGCAGTTGATAAAAAATAAGCTTTTTGGCTGTAAACATCGCTATAGCTGATAATGAATTTCCCAGATTCTTTAAACTCGAAGAGAGCATTTCGAATTTCATCAACTGTTGCAGCACCTGCTGTAACGACATCAATTTCCATATATATTCCCTTAATCTTTGGATCATCCTTAGCGGTTTCAATTGCTTTTAGGATTTCGTTTAGCCCAAGACTGGTATTCGGCTTAAAACTTGTAAAATTGAATCCTTCTAATGGATTGTTTGATGCTCTATCAACAATCTCCTTGTTTAAGTTGATGTAGAGTACAGAATTTTCCTTAACATCAACAGTCTTATTTGATGATGAAACGATGCCTCCTATTATTCCCATAAAAATGATAAACAGGAGGAATGATCCAATAAATAGGCCTAAAATGGTGGCCAGCAGGTATTTGAAAAAACTTTTCATGGTTAATTCGGATTTGTGTTCAGTTAATTTTTGATGAACTAAATGTATAAAAAATTTTATTATTGGCTATGAATAAAGTTTTTTTAGCAAATTTGAGCGATTTTACAAAAAACGATTTCAGATGGCAAAAGTTTACTTTGTAGTGGGTGGAAATCTTGGTAATAGAGAGAATTACATTGAAAGGGCTATGAGTTTAATATCAGAGAGGATTGGTTATGTTCTTAGATATTCTGCTTTATATGAATCTGAACCTTGGGGGTTTGAACACGAGAATAATTTCTTAAATAAGGTTTTGTTGGTTGATACCAAACTTAGCCCTGCTGCTTTATTACTCGAAATTTCATTTATTGAAGGTACACTAGGGAGGGAAAGAAATGGAGACGGGTATAGTGCTCGTACGATTGATATAGATATTCTTTTTTACGATCGACAAGTAATGCTTTCACCAAGTTTGGTTATTCCGCATCGCCATTTGCATAAAAGGTTGTTTGTGTTAACCCCCCTTGCAGAAGTTGCTCCCGACTTTATTCATCCTCTTTTTTCCTTATCAATTCGTGAACTTTTGGCAAACTGCGATGATTTAACAAAGGTTTGGAAGTATCAACCAGTTACTGTAATCAATTAGTAATTACTCTTTACTACCAAATGCCAAATCACCTGCATCTCCAAGACCTGGTACGATATAGGATTTAACGGTTAATTCATCGTCAACTGCTCCTAGCCAGATTGTAACATTTTTTTGTGGTAGATTTCTTCGCATGTAGTCAACACCTTCTTTTGAGGCAATTACAGAAACAATATGGGTATGTTTTGGTGTACCTCTTTCAAGAATGGCTTTGTAAGCGAGTAACATGGAGGCACCTGTTGCCAGCATTGGGTCAATAATTACAAGAACCTTTCCAGCAATGGCAGGGCAGGAGAGATGCTCAAATTGAATTTTGAATGTTCCATCTTTGCTGTACTTTCTATAGGCTGATATAAAAGCATTTTCTGCCTTATCAAAATAATTCAGCATTCCTTGGTGTAAAGGGAGTCCCGCTCTAAGAATAGTTGCTAATACGACTTGATCGGAAGAAAGATTCACTTCAGCAATGCCGAGGGGTGTTTGTACTTGGTGCTTTTCGTAGTGTAATTCTTTACTTAGTTCATAAGCGAAAATTTCTCCAATTCGTTCGAGATTCTTTCGAAACCTCATAAAGTCAGTTTGAACATTTATATCGCGTAGTTCAGCGATAAATTGGTTGAGTATGGAGTTGTTTTCACCAATAACTTTAATCATGGAGTTGTTTCTATTTATGTTAACACTTTGAAAGCAAGGTTTGATGATTGCAAAATAGTAAAAAGAATACTATATTTTGTTCAATTACTAAGTAATTTAATCGAAAAATAGTCTATTTTTTATAGATTGAGAACAACCACGGAAAAAGGTTTGGTTCGGCAAAAGCAGAATCCCAACTGTTATGGTTGGCATTCGGATAAATGGTAAAATTTACATCTCCGCCTTTCTCTTTAATTGCATCAACCATTCTTTTAGAATATTCAGGAAGAACAACATCGTCCTTAGCCCCATGGAAAACCCAAAATTTTACCTTTTTGGCATATTTACCAACATATTCGGGGCTACCACCTCCACAAATTGGAAAAGCAGCGGCAAAAATCTTTGGGCATCGATAAAGGATTTCAAATGTACCCATACCTCCCATTGAAAGACCACCAACATAAACCCTTTTTTTATCTATGTATTTCTCTTTGAGTGTTTGTTTTACTAATTGAATTGTTAATTCCATTGGCTTAGTTGGCTTGCTATTTGGATTAAACTCAAATAGGTTTGAACCATTGGTGTTTTTTTCTCTTTTTATGCTAGCCCAGAAGTCATTATCTGGGCACTGAGGGAATATAACAATTGCTTGAAAATTTGAACGAATTTCATCTTGGGCAAAAAGTTTACCACCATGAATTAGTTGAGCTTCATTATCCTTTCCCCTTTCGCCTGATCCATGCAGGAATAATACCAATGGGTATTTTTTATTAGCATCAAAGTTTAAGGGATACATGATCCTGTATCGAAGGGTGTCATTTCCAACTATTAACTCTTTCCTTTCATAAACCAATAAATCCTGAGCATATATTTTAGGAATCAAAGAGAGTGTCATAAGTAGCGATAGAATAATCTTCATAAAAGAAATGATTTAAGGATAACAAGTATAAAAATAACAATTAATTTCTCTAATGCTACAAACTTCCATTATCTGCAAACGAAAAGCATTCGGAGTCGGTTACTATAATATGATCCAGTAGAGATATCTCAAAGATTTGTGCAGCTTCTTTTAATTTTCGAGTAATTTGAATATCCTGTTCGCTGGGCTTTGGGTTTCCAGATGGATGGTTGTGACATACTATAATTGACGAGGCCAGTTTTTCAATTGCAGACTTCATAATTAATTTGATATCGAAAACTGTTCCCGTTACTCCCCCTTGAGTTATTCTTGTTTGATCCAATACTTTGTTGGCTCTGTTCATGAATAAAACCCAAAACTCTTCGTGTGGTAAATCGGCCAGTTGGGCTTGGAAGATTTCTTTAACATCATTACTCGAATTAATCTTAGGCCGATTGAGGGCTTCTGAAAGTTTACGCCTACGCCCAATTTCTAATGCCGCCATTATTGTAATTCCTTTGGCTTCGCCAATGCCTTTTGTTGAAGTGAAATCTGCAAGGGTAAACTTTCCCAATTCATTCAAATTATCGTTAGCGGAATGAAGTATTCTTTTTGCTATTGCTACTGCATTTTCATTTTTTGTGCCAGATTTTATAAGGATGGCTAATAGTTCAGTATCGCTAAGACTTCCGACACCTTTTTTAATCATTTTCTCCCGAGGGCGATCCTCAAGTGCCCAATCTTTTATTGTTAGGTTTTTATATTCTGTTGTCATGAATATATTTGATATTGGAGCTAAACAAGATACAAAAAATATATTACCAGAAATTGTATAGGTTAAGTTTAATTATGGTTTAAAAAAAAAGCCCCGAATCCTCGGAGCTTCAATGTTTTTGGCAATATGAGTGCTATAATTCGCTCACGTGCTTTGTTAGAGAACTTTTCAAGTTGCCAGCCTTATTCTTGTGAATAATGTTTTTCTGAGCAAGCTTGTCAAGCATCGAAGAAACTTTTGGAAGTAATTCTGTAGCAACTGCTTTGTCGGTAGTTGATCTTAATTCTTTAACAGCATTACGAGTAGTTCTTGCGAAATACCTATTATGTGTTCTTCTTTCTTCAGTCTGCCTGTTTCTCTTTTCTGCTGATTTGTGATTTGCCATCTTCTTAACAATAAAGTTTGTAGCCCGTAGGGGAATCGAACCCCTGTTACCAGGATGAAAACCTGACGTCCTAACCCCTAGACGAACGGGCCGTAATTTGGTGCCGCTCCTTTATCGGTTAAGCGGCTGCAAAGGTAACTTATTTTTTATACCTGCCAAAAAATTTCAAAAATATTTTTAATTAGCAAAGGGATAGTATTCTCATGGATATCAGAGATGAATGTTTTGTAGTTATTAATAAGGAGGTGTTTTGTACTGAGATTGGTAATATTATTTAATCTATTAAATCGTATTTTGAGAGTTTGTATTCTTCTTTACTAGATCGATTACAAGATAATCAATGCAATATCCCATATGATAGATTGCTTTATAGTATTGAGTGGGTGAGACCATCATCTTCGGGTTGTTTCTTGAATCCATATTTATGCAATGATGCATTAGCCTGTTTTGTAAATCGATATTAAAATAACTTTTTGTAAAATTTTGTTTTGCAAGTTTGGTGTATAGCCTCAGTGGCAATTCCTTGTTTGTGTTAGGATAACTCTACGGTGAAATTTTTTTACCCATTTTTGTTCATTTAGTTTTCTTTTGAAGACAAATTGTACAACTACTGTTTTTGACTTCTTTTGGATAATTAATCAAATTGTATGGAGTAAATATTCCTTATTTTGTTATTCTTTGATTTATGCTCAAACTGAATAATCTTATTAGTTTTAATTCAAGTTTCATTGTCAATGTTTTTATGTTTGAGCCTACTTGATTATCTCCTGTGCAAGTTCTTGCAAGTTAACACCTGAGAAATTTCCTGATGTCATAATAAGTAAGTTTTTATCCTTCCATTTAATGGATTTTAGTTTTGAAATTAGCATACCAGAGTCAGTAAAGACCTCAACATCAGAGGGCAAAAAGTTATTTTTTACATCATTGGGTTTTATGGGCGAAAGTTTTTTGTGAGTAATAGTTTCAGGGTTAAAATAGACAAGACCAATATTTGATTTTCCCATTGTACCTTTATACTGACTAAGAAACTCTGCATTAAGACTACTGAATGTATGTAGTTCCAAACATGCTACCAATTCTCTATTACGGTATGTTTCGCTTACAGCTTGAACGGTAGCTGCTACTTTTGAAGGGGAATGAGCAAAATCTAGAAAAATTTTTGTGTGCTGATTTTCTGCTAATTGTTGAAGCCTTTTTGAAGCGCCCTTAAATGAAGATATTGCTTTATAAAATATCTCATCGGTTATACCAACCTGATTACATACAGCCTTAGCTCCGCTTATATTCTGCATATTATGCTTTCCGAAAATACACAAGGGAACTTTTTCGTTTTTTATAACCAAACATGCACTTCCTTCTGTCGATTCAAATGGATGGGTTGTGTAGGGTCGTTTGTTAATGCTTTTTTTTGATTTTGAAACTAGATCAATTATTTCAGAATCTTCCGCACAGTAAACAAGAGTACCATTTTCAATAATCTTATCGATAAAAATTGCAAATTGGTTCTTATACCCTTCGTAGGTTGGGAAAGCATTAATATGATCCCAAGCAATGCCCGATATCAGTGCAATGGTTGGCATATAAAGGTGAAATTTAGGGCGAAGGTCAATTGGGGAGGTTAAATACTCATCCCCTTCAAACACGGCTATTTTGGTATTTTGCTTTAAACTTACCATGTTTTCGAAGCCTTCGAGTTGAGCTCCAACCATGTAATCGAAATCGATACCTGCAAATTTAAGCACATGCATTACCATCGAAGTGATTGTGGTTTTGCCATGACTGCCACCAATTACAATCCTTATTTTATCTTTTGTCTGTTCATGTAAATACTCTGGATAAGAGTAGATTTTGAGACCTAATTCTTTTGCTTTTAGTAGTTCTGGATTATCTGCTCGCGCATGCATTCCAAGAACAATTGCATCCAACTCAGATGTGATCCGCGAAATATCCCATCCAATTGATGGAGGTAATATTTCATGTTTTTTTAAACGACTTAGCGAAGGTTCAAAGATCTCATCATCCGAACCTGATACATCATAACCCTTCTCCTTTAGGGCAATAGCAAGGTTGTGCATTGCACTCCCACCAATAGCAATAAAATGAATTCTCATAGTTGAAATTTACACTTCAAAGTTAAACCATTCTTAAGCTAAGTGCTATTTTGTTTAGGATAATTTCTTAACCTAGACTATTCAACTAAAACAAATTGATTTTTTTGTTGTTAGAATAAAAGGTGCTTAAATCGAGTTGAGGTTTTGAGTATCTTAAGATTTTAGAATAATTTTAGGCAAATTTAAGTACTTCAATTTTTAAACTATTATGAAAATACATTCTTTTAATATTGTAAACTTCAGAGTTGATGGCGGGGCTATGTTTGGTGTTGTACCAAAAGTTTTATGGAATAAGGTGTATCCTGCTGATGAAAATAATTTAATCCCTCTTGCAGTACGTTCAATGATAATTGATACTGGTGACAGAGTTGTACTAATAGATAATGGTATTGGTGAAAAACAAAGCGAGAAGTTTTTTAACCACGTTTATAAGTTTGGTGGAGAAGGTCTAGTGGAGGGCTTGGCAAAACGAGGCTATAAGCCTGAGGACATAACCGATGTAATTCTAACTCACCTCCACTTCGACCACTGTGGCGGGGGAGTTAAACTTAATCCCGATGGTTCTTTTGCTCTTACATTTCCCAATGCTAAGTATCATATATCTAGGGCTCAATGGGAGAATGCTATCAACCCAAATTCACGTGAAGTAGATTCGTATCTCCCTGAAAATCTTTTGCCTATGAGAGATTTTGGGGCTCTAAATCTTATAGAAAAGGAGGGCGAGTTAATACCGGGTGTTTATCTTAGGATATTTAATGGGCATACACGGGGTCAAATGTTACCAGTAATTACTTATAAAGGGAAGAAAATTGTATTCGTTGCTGATTTATTTCCATTTAGAGCACATTTGCCATTACCCTATATTATGAGCTATGATATTGAGCCACTTATTACTTTAAAAGAGAAGGAAACATTATTAGAGGAAGCCTTGAATGGTGATTACATTTTCCATTATCAGCACGATTATTACAGCGAATGTAGTCGGGTTTATAACACACCGCGGGGAATAAAGGCTACAGAGGGATTTACTTTCGATACTCTTCTAAAGGAGCTTGGCGAATAGGCTTAATGTGTAAGATATAAGTGGGGCAAAGCAGAAAACAAAAAGTGTGGTAGAGTAAAAAGCATCTATTAAAATAATTTTGGATGTTTTCATCCAACTACCAGCAACTGCAAGTGAAATAAATGCCCTTGTGAATAGTTGGATTATAAAAAAAGAAAAAATTCTTATACTATAGGGATTAAGGATTAATGCACTTTCGAAATTACCCCTAACAAGTTCCGAAAAACTTGCAGATAACCCTTTACTAGGCGGAATTATGCCTGTTAATTTTGTAAACAGTGCAGGTATTGGATGATTATCACCACGGAATATAAGGGAGTAAAATAGAATGCCAAGTATGATACTGGCAAAGCATATATTTATAATATGATAGCATCTATTATTCATCTATATAGAAATTGCATTTACAGTCATTCGATATCTTTATAATACTTATTTAACCTGAAAAAGCTACATATTAAAGATATAGAAAAAAGGCCAGAACAAATAATTATCTGCTCTGGCCTTTCATTTTGTTTATGTATTAATTATTTGTTTTAGTAGAATCAGTCTTTATTTTAATTCCTTCAGTTGCCTTTTTTATTGCTTTGGTTGCCGCTGATGCTGCATCATGAATAGTTTTTTCGTTAACCGTTCCTTCCACCTTATCCATTTCACTTTCGAGGTTTTTAAGTGCCCTCTCAAGGCTATCCGAAACGGAATTCATATCTACATTTTTTTCAATTTCTTCGTTAACGGATTTTTCTAAATCTCTCCCAAATTTTTCAATTTTATCGGAGTGATTAATGATCTTATCAGTAATAATAGCTGCGCCATTACTTAAGATTATCAACCAAATAGCAGCAACAAGAATTGCAACAACCGATATTACTAGAGCACCTATGCCAAGTCCTTTTGAACCATAACCTTGTGAGGCTTGAATAATAGATATTATACTAAATATAAGGGCAAGCGTTGCTGGTATAAATGCTACTACGCCAATGCAGGGTATGAATGCTACGATTAGTGAAATAATCCCAAGCACTATTCCTATGATACCCATTACTTGTCCTGCTGTAGAAGTTTTTTGTATTTCCATAATCTATTTTTATTTAAAGACGCTTTTTTTTGAATAAACGATGCAGTAAGATGTTTAATATTTTCAAAAAAGTCTTATAAACATAGAGACTTTAAGATTTTCAATTTGTTGGCCAATTTCACAATTTCATTTGAAAAATACAAGTGTTCAGTTTACTTCAATAAAGCATGTTTTAATGGAAATAAATCGTATTGCTTTAGAAATTAGTTGTTTGGGAGATGAATTAGTTTATCATTTGAAAAGTTGTTATTCAATATTATGGAAGATGGATTACCATAGTAGTAAACCTTTCCTGAGTTTTGGATGGTTACTGTAAGTTTATTCAACACATTAACATAAGTATCACCTATACTATTTTGAAAGACCGTACAGTTTTGCACCTGAAGTCCTTCGGCATAGAAAAATGCTGAGCCCTTACAATAAAAAGTTGCAGTTGTTGACTTGCCTTTAACGGTATAATGCCCAAAACCCTCCACAGAAACATCTATTGCGCAATTATCAACATCAAGGGTTACATCTAGTTCTGTAAATTTCCCCCAATCGACTAGAAAAAACTCATGCGTTTTGATTGTGTCTCTTGAGGTTATATATGAAGGTTTCCAAATATCTAGTCGAGGTATTTTTATAAGATGAAGTTCCAATTTTACTTTTTCATAGTTGCGTGACCAACTATATTTTATTGAATTATTTAGATATAGAATATTGTCTTTAACAAAAATATCAATGTCAGATTGAAGATTTTCACTGCAAGTAACCAATGCTTTATTGATAGTGTCCTGAACTAAAGTAATCTCTAACATTGTATTCACTTCTACACTGAAGATTATACTACTAAGTTGTATCTCCCTTGTTACAACCGCTCCAGGATTAAATAAACCATCCTTGCACGATGAGTAAACAATCGAAGTGCATATGATAAGGAACAATTTGTATAAGGAGATTTTCTTCATTCTGCAAAATTACTTCTTCCATCGATATCCTATATTCCATTCAACAACATCAGCTTTGGCTAGCCAATGAGCTTTAATAGAAATTCCGGCTACCATGTTGTTCCGAAAATTATATCGTAAACCAATTCGGTTGGTAATTAATCCATACTCTTTTACACTATGTTTTAAATATATTCCTGGCTGAAAGAGGAAAGATAATCGACCCATTTTCATTTCGTACGATGGGTTAAGAGCAATACTATAGTAATCAGAAGGTTTGAAGGTTGAATCAGGTACTAATTGAATCTCAAATTCTTTTTTAATTGAACGATCGCAGTAACCTGTTAGTGCTAATCCAAGCCAACCTGTGCTTGAAATTTTCCTTGAATACTCGCACGATACATCATATACAGGATATTCATACGAATGAAATCGCGATATACTTTTCCAACCAAAGGCAGCACTAGTAATAAATTGATTTTTGGAAGAATCTGGATTTATTGGGCTTTCCTTTTTAATATTGTATACCTGATTTGTTAATGAGTATTGTAGACCAATTGATGAAGTAACAATGTTAAAACCTATATTCGGTTCATGTATGCTACCATTTGAAGAGTGGATTAAGCTTAATCCCATTTTCATTTGGACAAGAGGAGTAATCTTCACAGCCCCTTCTATGTTGTATTGAATAAACACGTTTAACTTTGTTCCTATTATTGTATTATAACTATTTGAATACAAATCGAATATTTTAGAGATATGACCTAGACCCAACGATATTCTATTCCCAAGATTGAATCTGTTACTCAGATTGAAGAATGATCTATCTACGTATAAATAACCTGCATTTAAAAGACCATATATATTCCTGTTCCCAAGCCCTGAATGGTAGTATCCAATTCCTATTCTTGGATAATTGTAGTATTTATTCCAGAATTTATTTCCAATTGTAGATATACCCAAATTGACTTGAAATCCTTGTACATGCTCATTTATAAAATAAGCCATATAGTCATGATGGGGAGCAACAAAGCCATAATGGTAGAACCCTTCGACGTATAGTTGTTTCTTGCTAAAAAGATTTTGTGAAATACCCTGTTGATAATTGATTATTAGTATTATTAAAGGAATAATAACTCTTTTAATCCACATTTTATAGAAATGTTGATTTATAGCGATTTTTCGGAAATGGTCACGTAAAGATAATACTTAACTAAAAAGATCACAGAGTGTCTCAGTTCTTTATTCTTATTCTATGCGTTTTAAAAACCCCTGTTCATCGTTAATATATAAATTTGAAGTATTAAAATTTATATATTGACGGCACAAGATGTTTGTGCAAAAAAATAATTGCAAAAATAATTGGCAAAATAATAATTGCAGAATATATTTGCAATAAAAATATTGCATGAAAGCGATTATTGGAAACCCTGCACGTAAAGAGCAGTTTTACAAACGACCCGATGTAAGAAAAGACATACTTGAAGCATTAAGCAGCAACGAAAACCTACTAATATCGGCTCCAAGAAGGGTCGGGAAAACATCAATACTATTTAACCTGATTGATGATCCCGATGAGAATATTTATGCTGTATATGTAAATACTGAGGGAGTTGATGATCCTGATTATTTTTTCTACCAGATTTTACGAGCAATTCTTAATGTCGATCAGCTTGAATCCTTCGGAAAATTCTCAAGGGAGGTAAAGAATCTCCTAAATGAATGGGCTAATCGTGTTTCTGATATCAATTTGGGCCCAATTGGAGTGAAAGTGAATCCGATTGAGAAAAAAACATGTTTTGAACAACTCCTAGATTTTCTTACAAAGATTAAACTTGATGGGAAAACCATTCTGCTTATGGTTGATGAGTTTCCGTTAACCATTGAGCATATTCATGCAAAACATGGCGAAGATATCGTTTCTCTTTTTCTTGATAAAAACCGTGTATTAAGACAAACGCCGGAGTTTAACCATAAGATCAAATTTATTTATACGGGAAGCATTGGGCTTTTCACAGCCGTTAAAAGAATTAATTGCACCGATAGGGTTAATGACCTTAAGGAGATTCGAATAAAACAACTTAGAAAAGCGGAGGCGAAAGATTTTGTCAAAAATCTTTTAAATGATAAGATTACTAACGAAATAGACGATTCAATTATTGAATACATACTTAGCAAAATTGAACTTTGGATTCCATTCTACTTTCAACTCATTGTTAAAGAGATTGCTGAGATGGTTATTTATGAAGAAAGAGAGTTAGATAATCAAACCATCGATTTGGCCTTTGAAAAGGTTGTTGAAAACGGAAATATATACTTCGAGCATTTTAAATCCAGATTACTAAAGGTTTTTAAGGATAGTAAACAGCTTTTATTTGTTCAGCAGTTTTTAATTAACCTACAGCAAAAGGAAAGTTATGGACGTAACGAAACTATTGATTTATCAAACAAATTAGGTGTTTTCGATTCAGTTGAAGATATAATAGACGTTTTAAAACACGATGGATATATTGTTGAGACGGACGGCAGTTTTAGTTTTTATTCACCCATACTTAAAAAATGGTGGCGATGAGTAAGCAGAGGATTTTTATCTATAACCCTTCGGAAAAACCCAAAAATCAGCTTATTGCTGAATTTGTGATTAGGAAGGATGTTTTTGAAAAACTTTATAAAGAGGTAAAGAAGGCTAGTAAAGAAACCCCACCTCAGCATTATTTGATTGCTGGTCAGCGAGGGATGGGCAAAACAACACTTCTTTTGAGGATTCAGTATGCGATTGAAGATGACTTAGCTTTAAGCAAATACCTTATTCCAATACGATTTAGCGAGGAGCAGTATAATATTGGACGATTAGAGAGGCTATGGGAGGAAACAGCTCTAATGCTAGAGCATAAAATACCTGACTATGTTGGTCTTTATGATGAGATGCTAAAGCATGAGGATAAGGATGACTATGAACGTATCTGCTTTGAAACCCTTGCTAATAAACTAAAGGAAAGGAAGCAAAGGGTTTTGCTGATGATTGATAATATTGGAGATCTTTTTGACCGATTTCCTGAAATCCAAAACCACCGCTTACGTGAGGTGCTGATGACATGCCCTAGTATACAGATTATTGGTAGTTCCTCACGAGTCCTTGAACATACTTTCCATTACGATAAACCTTTCTTTGAGTTTTTCCATGAGGTTAAGCTGAACCCAATAACTAAACAAAATAGTATTGACCTGCTAAGGGCATTAGGTGAGGCGAACGGACAGATTGATTTAATAAATGAAATAATTAAAAATACCCCAGAACGAATTGAGGTTTTACGCAGGGTTACCGGTGGCGTTCCCAGAACTACTGTACTGCTCTATGAGATTTTTGTTGACCATAATAACGGCAATGCCTTTGAAGACCTTCAATTGCTACTAGATGGCGTAAACTCATTGTACAAACACCGAATGGATGAGCTAAAACCCCAGCAACAACAGATTATTGATGCTCTTGCTCGTGCTTGGGAGCCAATTAGTGCAGCAGATGTTCTTGAGCAAAGTAAACTTTACAGGGATGGACTTCAATCAAACCAAATTTCGGCTCAACTCAAACAGCTTACCGATAATCAGGTGGTGGAGATGGTTGAGGGGGTTGGACGAAAGAAGACATACCGTATACGTGAGCGTTTTTTTAATATCTGGTATCTGATGCGCCATGGCCGAAAACAAAGCCGTGAGGAGGTGCTATGGCTTATTAAATTTCTTACTGCATGGTGCTCTGGTAAGGAGTTAAATGATATGATAACAAAGCAGATTGAGTGTATGCGCTCCGGTACATATTCCGAAAATGCTGCATACTATAAAACTCTCGCTCTATCTGATATTGATGGTGTTGAGGAATACAAAAAGATTACTCTTATTTCCGAAACAGCAAAGTTTTTAAAAAGTAAAAATAGGGTGGATCGTGTTAATAATTTAGAAAAATTAATAGAAAGTAAAGGAACAGATTCAATTGTTAACTCCGCATTAGAACTCTTGAAAATAAGTGAGTATGAACAAGCAGAATCATTGTTGTTAAAAGCAAGCAGCCAAGGAGATATTGGTTCTATGTTTAATTTAGGTCTTTTATATGAGATGATGAATAAGGATTACAAGAAGGCGGAAGAATACTACCTTAAAGCCATAGAACATGGAGATATAAACTCTATGTACAACCTTGCGCGTTTAAACCAAGAAGTTAAAAAGGATTATGAAAATACAGAGAAGTACTACCTAATGGCTGCTGAACATGGACACGACTTTTCATTGAATAATCTTGCTCTTTTCTACTATGAAATTAAACACGATTTTAAAAAGGCAGAAGTTTTTTTCCTAAAAGCCATTGAAAATAATAATGTAAATTCCATATACAACCTTGCGCTATTTTATAAAAACAATAATGATTACGAAAAAGCTGAAAAATATTATCTTAAAGCGATTGAACATGGGGATTCTGAATCAATGTATAATATTGGTTTATTCTATGATGAAATAAAAAAAGATTATATTAAAGCTGAAGAATATTATCTAAAATCATTTGATCACGGAGAGTTAAAGTCAATTAATAATCTTGCTAGACTATACTTAAGTGTGAAAAAAGATTATGAAAAGGCTGAAGAATATTTATTGAAAGGAATTTATAGTAATCCTGATGATTATGTTGTACTTTATAATTTGGTAATAATCAATTTAGTTAAACATGATACATCAAAAATTGTTTTTTGGAGCGAAAAATTACTTGAAATAGAAGAATTTTACAAATATTCAGAAAGAGTTTTAAATCTTTTAGGAATACTTTTGATAGAAAAACAATACCATTTTCTCCTTAAACATTTTCAAAAAGAAAACAGTTTGCTTATGAAATCTGCTAAACCCTACTACTACGCTTTAGCATATTTTCTAAGGGATGAATTGCCCGGGGAGTACGAGAAGGCTGGTGGTGAGATAAAAGAAACGGTGGATGAAATAATTCAGAAACACAAAGTGGCGGAGAAGTAGCAATAAAAAACACGGTCAGGGTTTAAAATCCTGACCGTGTTAAATTATAAAGGGATAATATTTTTAGTCATTATTATGCCTCTCCAATAAAATCTCCAAAATTTTACCAGCTGCATCGGATACAGGTGTGCCTGGGCCAAAGATACCCACAACACCTTGATCGTATAAATACTGGTAATCCTGTGCTGGGATAACCCCACCAACGATAACCATAATATCATCGCGACCAAGCTTTTTTAGCTCCTCCATTACCTGTGGAACAAGGGTTTTATGACCTGCTGCAAGGCTCGATACACCAAGAATATGAACATCATTCTCAACGGCTTGTTTTGCTGCTTCGGCAGGGGTTTGGAATAGTGGACCCATATCAACATCAAATCCGATATCGGCATAGCCGGTGGCTACAACCTTTGCACCACGGTCATGTCCATCCTGACCCATCTTGGCAATCATGATACGTGGCTGACGACCCTCTAATTTTGCAAATTTTTCGCAAAGAGCACGTGCATTTTTAAATGTTTGGTCTTCCATAGATTCTGATGAGTAGATTCCTGAAATGGAACGAATTGTAGCTTTATAACGGCCTGCAACTTTTTCGCAAGCATCGGATATTTCTCCAAGGGTTGCACGTTTCTTTGCTGCATCAACTGCAAGAGCTAAAAGGTTTTCTTCGCCAGTTTGAGCGGCTTTTGTGATCGCAGCAAGTGCGGCTTGAACATCTTCTTCGTTGCGTTCAGCACGAATTTTCTTCAAACGTTCAATCTGTGAGAGGCGAACAGCTGTATTATCAACATCAAGAATTTCGAGAGGATCTTCTTTCTCAAGACGGAATCTATTTAATCCTACGATGATATCCTTGTTTGAGTCGATTCTAGCTTGCTTACGAGCAGAAGCCTCTTCAATACGCATTTTTGGAATACCAGTCTCGATAGCCTTAGCCATTCCACCAAGTTCTTCAACCTCTTCAATCAGTTTCCAAGCTTTGTGAGCAATCTCATGGGTTAAATACTCAATATAGTATGAACCTGCCCATGGGTCAACAGAACGGCAAACGTTAGTCTCTTCCTGTATGTAAATCTGAGTGTTACGTGCAATACGAGCTGAGAAATCGGTTGGTAATGCAATTGCTTCATCAAGTGCGTTGGTGTGCAAACTCTGGGTGTGACCTAGAGCTGCTGCCATTGCCTCAATACAGGTACGTGCTACGTTATTGAAAGGATCTTGCTCTGTTAAACTCCAACCTGATGTTTGGCAGTGTGTGCGGAGCGCCATTGATTTTGGATTCTTGGGATTAAACCCTTTCACCATTTTTGCCCAAAGTAAACGAGCTGCACGCATTTTGGCAATCTCCATGAAATGATTCATTCCAACTCCCCAGAAAAATGAAAGTCTGGGAGCAAATGCATCGATATCAAGACCCGATTTAACGCCAGTTCTTAGATACTCTAAACCATCTGCAAGTGTATAAGCTAATTCGATATCAGCGGTACCCCCTGCTTCTTGTATGTGGTAGCCAGAAATTGATATGCTGTTGAATTTAGGCATATTCTTGGCTGTGAACTGGAATATGTCAGCGATAATCTTCATAGAGAATTCGGGCGGATAGATATAGGTGTTACGCACCATGAATTCTTTTAGAATATCGTTCTGAATTGTTCCAGTTAGCTGTTCCATTGTTGCACCCTGCTCAAGAGCAGCAACGATGTAGAAAGCTAGAATTGGAAGAACTGCTCCGTTCATGGTCATGGAAACCGACATCTTATCGAGGGGAATTCCTGCAAACAGGATTTTCATATCCTCAACACTGTCGATTGCTACACCAGCCTTACCAACATCACCTACAACGCGCTCATGATCTGAGTCGTAACCACGGTGGGTTGCGAGGTCGAATGCAACGGATAGCCCTTTTTGACCAGCAGCAAGGTTACGACGATAGAATGCGTTTGATTCCTCAGCTGTGGAGAACCCTGCATACTGACGAACAGTCCAGGGTTTCATTACGAACATGGTACTGTAAGGCCCACGTAGAAAAGGAGGAATACCTGCAGCATAGTTCAGATGCTCCATGTTCTCAAGGTCTTCAGCAGAATATGCAGGCTTAACATTTATCAACTCAGGTGTTGTCCAGTTCGACTCGGTACTGAGTTTTTTGTTACTGCTTTTTGCTTCCTTGATATTTATTTTTGAAAAATCTTTTCTCATATTTTTATGATTTAAACGCAAAGACACTAAGACGCTAAGAAATAATTGCTTACTTTTCTTCGAATACCTGATTTTAATAGAGAGACATTAAAGTTGATTAGAAAACCAAGACTAATATTCGCCAATTTCATATAAGTTACTAGTTGTACTTCATGAACAGGCAAAAGAACTTCAATAGACTTAAGTTCAATAACAATACAATCTTCCACCAGAATATCAATATAAAAATCTTCGTCTAATTCTTTTCCTTTATAGTAAACAGGAAGTTTAACTTGACTTTTAACTTTTAATCCTTTTTTTCTTAATTCTTCAAGTAAACAAATCTCATAAACAGACTCAAGTAAGCCAGGGCCTAATTCTTTATGCACCTCGAATGCGCAATCAAGAATTAGTTTGCCAATTATTTCATATTCTTCTTGAGTTTTCATCTTTGCGGCTTTGCAACTTAGCGTTTAGATTTTAAGTAGATTTTGATAATATACCAGAGTATCAAGGATGTTAGACTTTGTACTGATAAAGTTCTTAATCCCTTTTGCTTCCAGTTCTGGTTTACAAACTGGCTCGCCAGCTACAACATAGATAACTTTATTACCAAGTTTCTCAAATGCATCAGGAGCAAAGGTTACATACTCTTCATCGGAACTACAAATAACTACAATGTCCGATTTTGCATCAATAGCAGCTTTAATACCCTCATCAACAGTTTTAAAGCCAATATTATCTATCACCTCGAAACCGGCAACGGCAAAGAAGTTACAGCTAAATTGTGCACGAGCACGACGCATTGCCAATCCTCCGAGAGTTAACATAAATACTTTTGGACGTTTACCGCTAGAATCAGTTTTATAACGAAGTTCTTCAATGGCTTGAGCACCACGATAAGGAACAAGTGGTTCAGCAATCATCTCAGCAGTTTTGCTTGCAACGGTGCGTTTTACAGAACTCTCTTTAACAACATTAGTATCTGTAATCTCAGTGAAGTTAGGATATTGGTTTGTTCCAAGAACCGTATCACGACGGGAAGTAATGTTCATATCACGTTTACGGGCAACCTCTTTAATCTGATCTTGAATAAAACCTTTAGTAAATGCTGCCTGATAACCACCCATTGCTTCAACTTGTAGGAAAAGTTTCCAAGCTTCTTGAGCAATTGAGTCAGTTAAGTTCTCGATATAATAACTGCCTGCTGCCGGGTCTGCAATTTTATCAAAGTATGATTCTTCTTTTATTACAAGTTGTTGGTTTCGGGCAATACGCTCTGAGAAAGCGGTTGCACTCTGATATGTTATATCAAAAGGAAGGATATTCAGAGAGTCAACCCCGGCAATAACAGCCGACATCCCTTCTGTAGTGGTGCGAAGCATGTTAACGTAAGCATCATAAACGGTTTTGTTCCATGTGCTTGTTTCAGCATGAATGCTCACTTGTGCTGATTCAATGGATTTTGGGTTGTATGCCTCTACTATTTTTGCCCATAACAGACGAGCCGCACGGAATTTGGCAATTTCCATAAAATAGTTGGCGCTTACTGCGAAGTTAAACTTAATTCTATTTGTCGCTTCGTCTACAATAATTCCACGCTCGGTGAGTGCTGCAAGATAATCGTTAGCCATTGCAAGAGCAAATGCTAACTCTTGAACTAATGTTGAGCCACTATTATGGAAAATATAGGCATTTACTCCAATCACTTTGAATTCGGGGAATTCGCGAACACTTTCAACGACTTCCTTCATTCTATTAAATGCAGTTTCTGCGTCACAGCAGAATTTCCCATTTAAAGTTAGCGATGATAATGGGCTATAATCAATTGAAACTTTTACATTTTTAGGATTAGCTTTGGTCTCTTTAATTTTTTGGATAAAAAAAGGAAGGGCTTTTCTTGATGAACCACCACCAATTAGGTTCACTTCAATTTTCTGAAAGTCGATTCCATTAAGAATTTTGCTAACACCATCAAAGCATGGTTCACAGCCTTTACAAAGCCTGAAACCAATCGAATCAACACCTTTTATAAGTACATCAAGTGCTTTTTGATTTGTTTCAGTGGGATTATCGCTGTTAACGTCAAAATCCTGACGAACCAACCAATTATTGCCCTTTTCCTTGTTGCCACGAATATAAGGAAATTCGCCCGGTAACACTTTTGTAGTATCAATATTCTTAAGGTCTTCGGCGCGATAGTAGGGCTTAGCACTGATGCCCTCCATGGTTTTCCAAACCAATTTCTTGTCGTAGTCGGCGCCTTTTAGATCTTCACGAATCACTGATTCCCATTGCTCGGTTGTAATTGGTGGAAACTCAGCGAAAAGTTTAGTATCTCTATTTTTTTCTGCCATAACTAATCTTTTAGGATTTTCGGATTGCAAAGTTATAAAATGATGTTAAAGGGAAGTTCATTTTGGGCAATAAATAAGATAATCATGCTATTAAGCATAGGATTAAGAATTAATAATGAAAAATGTAAATTGAAAAATGAAAAGATATTTATGAGATAAACGTTGAAATGAAACATAGCGGACACAATAGATCTACGCTTAGAAAACTATATGAACTAATGTACCTAATTTGATTAATAAAGTTTTTTTACAAACTTATTATGTGTATGGATATATCCCAAATTTCTATAAAATTCTTGAGCTCGTTCTCGATGAATTTTAGTAGTTAACTCAATTTCTTCGAGGTTTAGTTTTCGGGCAATTATTTCGACTTCTTTCATTAATAAACCGCCAATACCAATACCTCGTAAATCCGAATTGATGGTTAATTCTTGAAGTTCACAAGTTGGTTTCGAATGATGAAGAATATGCTGAACATGAAGACTAATAAACCCAACAACAGAATTACTCTTGTCGGCTACTAAATAGTAAATATTGGGATCGCCTAAATTTTTTGAATAAATAATTTTGAAGGATTCTTTATCCATTTGTTGATCCTCAAGGTCACAAATAAGTGAATAGATGGATTCAAAATCATCAGAATTAGCCTCTCTAATAATGGTATTCATTTTTTGAATCGAATAATTTTGCTACCTATTTCCTCTAGAGCGCTTGAAATGCTGCTTTTGCTCTGGTTTCATTCTTTCTGTTGCATACTGGAAAATAAGCCTTGGAGCGGTATCTTTCCATTGCATCATGTACATTTCAGTTTGTTCAGGGCTTTTTTTCCACGCTTCTCGTAGAAACCATCCTAACCCTTGATGAACCTCTCGTTCGGAATCCATCATTAAAGGCTCAATAAAATTGAAAAAAGGTTGATAATCGTTTGTATACTTTAGCATTTTTATTAATGCTACAGGAACGGCTCTACGCTGAAATTTATTTTGAGACACTCTCCAATCTGTCATTCTCTCATAGGTGATAATTCTTTTTTCTAAAAAAACAGAGATTAAATCACTACAGATGGTATCAGTATGAGCCCAATTACCAATTCCAATTTCAAACCATTTTTCGATTACATCAAATTTTTCAGCGGAAAATTGCTTTTTATATTCTTTAAAGAGAAAAATAGAAAAACTAATCTCTTCATACATTCCCGAGGAAACCAAAAGATAACTAGTTTTTTCAATTGTATCGAAATCAACACCTTTTTGTTGAACAATATCAGAAATTTTGCTGATTAAAAGTTCTTGAGATAACCCATAGGCATTGTAACCTTCTTTAAAATAGCGAGAGTGTTTTTTTACAAGAGTTTCATTAGCATTGGCTTTACAATATATTTGAATCTCGTTAAAGAGGGTTGAGGGAGTCATATGTTTTAAATTTGATATTGTAAACTTACGAAAATGAATAATAAAATACATAGTGAATACGAAATAACCTTATTTTATTAGAGTTTAAGATTTCAAAACCAAATCAAATATATACTTTTGTATTAGAAGAGGTTTTTTGTAATAAATCTGGTTGGGGGGTACTATTATAATTTTATTTTTATCTTGGCAATTAAATTATTATTAAAGAAATGAAATTGGCTAGAACTAAAGATTTATGCTATATTGACAATTTCCGATGTAAATATTATTGTTTGGATGGATTAAAATTACTATTTTTTTATTAGAATTGATATTGATTAACCTATTGCAGGTTGATGTTAAATAAAAAAGAACATGCCGTAGGTTAATAGTGTATTGTTTTTAAAATAAATTGCTTTTAATTAATTGGTATTATCATGAATGTTAATGCGAAACAAAAAGGGTATCTTTTTTCAAAAGGGTATACTAACTATGTATTTATTCTTTTGTTTCTGTTATATATGTTTGATTACATAGATAGAATGATTATTACTTCTCTTTTCCCATTTCTTAAAGCCGATTGGAATTTAACTGATACACAGCTTGGAGCATTAATTTCTTCAGTTTATTGGTCTATAGTTATTCTTACAATACCTGCATCTATTTTAGTTGATAGATGGAGTAGACGACGAACAATTGGTACAATGGCAACAATATGGAGTCTTGCTACCTTTGCAGCGTCATTCACAAAAACTTTTCCACAACTCTTATTTACTCGAACCTTTATTGGCATTGGGGAAGCAGGTTATGCACCCGGCGGTACGGCAATGATTTCTGCTTTATACCCAAAAGAAAAACGCTCGTTTATGATGGGGATTTGGAATAGTTCCATAACTCTAGGAAGTGCTATTGGTATGGCATTAGGTGGTATTATTGCGGCAAAATGGGGCTGGAGGAGTGCTTTCGGGATTGTAGCTTTACCCGGAATTATAATAGCAATTCTTTTTTTCTTCATAAAGGATTATAAAACCGTTGTTCTTTTTAAAAATGGGAGTTCTTTAAATAAAGATGTAAACGGGACTATTGAGAATAAGGAGAATAAAGGGGAGCAAAATAAAATGTCTTTTACAGATATTGTTAGAGAGTTTGCCAGTAAACCAACACTTATTTTTAATTATTTAGGAATGACCGGAAGTATTTTTGTTACTACTTCTTTATTATCATGGTTACCTAGTTATTTTAGTCGCTTGGAGAATATTCCACTTCAAAATGCGGGGACAAAAGCATCGATTACAATGCTTCTCTCTATTATAGGAGCACCATTAGGTGGATATCTTGTCGATAGGTGGCGAAAGAAGAGAATTAACGCAAGAATGATTTTCCCTGCATTGTCTACAATAATAACCGCACTTTTTGCATTTTTTGGTTTTGTTGTTTTCGATGGAATATTGCAGTATATTTCATTTCTATTAACGGGGATAACAATTGCAATGTTCGTTCCTGCTGCAAGCGCAGTTACTCAAGATTTAGTTCACCCAGGATTAAGAGCTACGTCTTATGCATTTGCAGTGATATTTCAAAATCTTCTTGGTGCTTCGGCAGGACCATTGGTAATAGGCATGATATCTGACAAAACTGATATTAGTGTAGCGTTATCATTTCTTCCAATCTTTCTTGTTTTCTCTTCGTGTATGTTTTTTATTGGTTCGTTTTTCTATAAAAAAGATTTAGAAAAAGTTGTTGATATTCCGTTAGAGGTTTTAGGCTAATATATATTGTATGCACATAAAAAAGCCTTACTGTGAAAGTAAGGCTAAAACTATTAATGTTTTTATAAACTTCTAGGTTATGCTAATTTTACGTTAATAGCATTCAACCCTTTTTTGCCTTCTTGAAGTTCGAATGTTACTTCATCATTTTCCTTGATTTTGTCAATCAAACCAGAAGCATGAACAAAATACTCTTTGCCTGATTCTGCATCTTTAATAAATCCGAATCCTTTGGAAACATTAAAGAATTTAAC
This sequence comes from Bacteroidales bacterium, assembly GCA_013376985.1. Lineage (GTDB taxonomy): Bacteria > Bacteroidota > Bacteroidia > Bacteroidales > Tenuifilaceae > UBA8529. The sequence continues at coordinate 113,576 of JACABB010000002.1, read as the reverse complement.
TGTTCCTTTGTACATAATATTAGATTATTTTTCTCAAAGTTACGAGATATTATTCATTCGATTGCTTTATTTTTAAGAATTTGTCGAAAAAAGGGTGTCTTTTTTTGGACACCCTTTCGCAAATTGAATGATTTATCGGGTCAATGCTATTTTAAACATCTTTTTCTAAGTAAAGGATCAATAGAAGGATCTTTTCCTCTGAATTTTTTGTATTGGATCATGCCTTCATCCTTACCACCTTCTTTAAGTATATATTTTCTAAACTTACCGGCAATCTCTTGGTTGAAAATATCTCCTGAATCAACAAATGCCTGAAAAGCATCTGAATCAAGCACTGCTGCCCAAAGATATACGTAGTAACCAGCAGAGTAGCCACCAATAATATGACTGAAATAGGTTGAGCGATATCTTGGTAGGATTTCTTTCATCAACTTAATATTATCCATTGATGCTTTCTCGAATTCAAGTGCATCTATCTTTTTAGGTTCAGTAAGGCTGTGCCAGTCAAGATCGAGTATCGAAGCTGCAACATATTCAACGGTTTCAAAACCTTGATTGAAAACCATACTTTTCTTCAGTTTTTCTAAGAGTTCATCAGGAATAATTTTGCCTGTTATATAATGTGTCCCGTAGTATCTTATAATTTCAGGTTGAGCAGCATAATTTTCCATAAATTGGGATGGAAGTTCCACCATATCTCGTGCAAGGTTACCTGCAGTTCTATCATACTTTCCATCAATAGAAAAGTTATGAAGGGCATGACCAAATTCATGGAACATTGTATTTACGTCATCCCACGATAATAATGCAGGGGTGTCGCCTGCTGGTCTTGGGAAGTTACAAACCATAGAAACAATTGGAGGAACTCTTTTGCCATTCTCGTATACTTGATCTCTTATTGTGCCACACCATGCACCCGGACGTTTACCACCCCTAATATATAAATCAATATAAAGAATACCAGCATAGGCACCATTGGCTTCTCTAACCTCATATGTTTCAACATCTGAATTATAAACAGGGACATTGAGTTGTTTGATGAATGTTAAACCATAAAGCCTATTGGCTACGTAAAACATACCATCACGAACGTTTCCAGCAACGAAGTATGGCTTAAGTTCCGATTCATCAAGGTTGAATTTTTCTTTTCTTAGTTTTTCAGCATAATACCACCAATCCCAAGGTTCAATCTTAAATTTACCCCCTTCTTTTTCAACAATTTTCTGCATTGCATCTAGATCCTTTTTGGCAACCTCTTGAGCTGGATCAAAAACACCTTTCAAAAATTCGTAAACCTTTTCTGGGGTCTGAGCCATATTTTTGCTTATGGAGTATTCGGCATAAGTTTTATAGCCCAGTAATTTTGCTCGTTCAACTCTTAGATTGGCGATATTGACGAGTATTTCTTTATTATCAAATTTGTCATTATTGTTACAACGCATAAAATAGCCACGATACAACTTTTCGCGCAAATTTCTATTATTGGCATACTGAAGGAATGGAATCATGCTCGGTTTTTGGAGTGTGAACTTCCATTTGCCAATCAAACTATCTGCTTTTGCATCATTAGCGGCGGCATCAATAATACCTTGGGGTAAACCAGCTAGATCTTCTTTGTTGTCAATTATCAACTTAAAATTTGTATTTGTTTCAGCTAATACATTTTCGGTGAACTTAATAGAGTTTTTTGATAGTTGTTGGTTGATTTCACGAAGTTTTGCTTTATCGGCTTCATTAAGATTAGCTCCATTACGAACAAAATCTTCATAATATTTTTCTACAACTCTTATTTGATCAGCATCAAGATTACTTTTCTCTCTATTTTCATAAACAGTTTTAATTCTTTGGAAGAGCTTCTCGTTTAATGAGATATTGTCGCGATGTTTTGTCGTCTTAGGAGCAATCTTCCTGTTTATGGCTTGTAGGGCAGGATTAGTATTTGCCCCGTTAACAGTGCCAAAAACCCTTCCAACATTACTTAGTAGAGCCCCAGACTTGTCATAGGCTAATATTGTGTTGTCGAAAGTTGGAGTTTCTGTGCTATTAACAATCGCATCAATTTCTGCTTGTTGTTCAATCATCCCCTTTTCAAAAGCAGGGATATAATGGCTTGTGTCAATTTTGTCGAATGGAGGAACATTAAAAGGAGTATTAAACTCGCTGAAGAAAGGATTTGTTGACTGTTTTTTCTCCTTACTACATGATGAAAGTAGAAAAACGGGAACAATTAATACCATAATAATTTTTTTCATAGATATTAGTGTTTAGGGTTATCGCAAAAATAGAATAATACTTTGATTGTATTATATGTGAAAGGTTTATTTGGTATCAGACATTAGGATAAACTAGCAATAATATCACTTACCCAAGCAGGTAGAATCCCGAGGAATAAAATACCAATTACAATAACAACCAATACCAGATTGCCCATTAGTGGAATAGTGGAAGGTTTTACCTGATCGGAGGTCGTAAACATTGTTGTAACTACTCTTAGATAGTAGTATAAGCTTATTACACTATTAATCACCAAACTGAATGCTAGTAACCAAAGTCCGGATTTGACACCTGCAAGCACAAGATAGAATTTAGCAATAAAACCTGCGGTTAGCGGGATTCCTGCAAGTGAAAGCATGGCTAAGGACATCACTATAGCCATAAATGGATTTTTGTAAAAGAGCCCTTTGTAATCATCAATGCTATCAGCATTACCAGAGCAAACGGACAAGAGTGAAATGATCCCAAATGCACCAAGTGTTGTAATTATATAGGAGGCTATATAGAAAATTGCTGAATGAATGCCTTCAGTGCTTCCTGCTAAAAGGGTTATTAATAGGTAACCAAAATGGGCAATAGAGGAATAGGCCAGCATTCTTTTAAGATTTCCCTGATTTAAGGCTAGTAGATTTCCAGTAAACATCGATATAATGGCGATTGCTGACAATGCAATGAAAATAGCTTGATTATTGAATCCCTGAATATCCATAAAGAACCTAAGTGCAATGGCTAGTACCGCTCCTTTTGAAATAGTTGCAATCAGTGCCGTTACAGGGGCAGGGGCCCCCTGATAAACATCGGGTAGCCACATGTGAAAGGGAACAAGTGCAAGTTTAAATCCTATGCCAACAAGAAGCATTACAAAACCAGTGAGTAAAATTGGGGAAAGAGCATGTAACGAACCTAATGCTGATGCCACACCTTTAAAGTTCATTGAACCTGTTGCTGTGTAAATTAATCCCATGCCAAATAGAAGAAAAGCCGAAGCTACAGATGCTATAACCAAAAATTTCACTCCAGCCTCAATTGAGTAACTACGGGTCTTAATGTATGCAACAAGAATGTAAAGTGAGATACTTAAAGTTTCAAGTCCAAGGAAAAATGAAATAAAGTGATTTGCTACCACCAAAACTGATGCTCCAAGTGCTGCAACAAAAAGGATAATAAAATACTCCTCCTTATCATCCCCTTGCTGGCTGATGTATATGTAGGATAGTATGGTTATCAAAAATCCAGCAAATATTATGATTGCTAAAAAAAGCAGACTGTAACTATCAATAATAAATAGTGGTGCTATAACATGAGGTATATAAGGGGCTACGATAAAAAGAGATATGAACGAAAGTAAAAACATCAACAACGAAAAACCATAAACAACCTTAATATTACGGGTGATGGTAATTGTGAGCATTATTATTATGGGTGCGCTTGCTAGTAAAAGGAATGGTGCAAGGCATATAAAATCTAGTGCTGTCATATATCGCTGTTTTTACTTATTCAATTTTCTTGTATCTGGTGAGCATGTTCTGTTATTGAGAATTACAGAATCATCCACCTTTTGAGATTGATAGTATTCTTGCTTAGCATTTAAAGTTTTCATTAAAGCAGGTTTTGCCGTATTAATAACAGGTTGAGGGTAAAGACCAATAAAGATGATGGCTACAACAAGTGAACCCATTGCAACCATTTCGCGAATTGATAAATCCTTCATCTTATAATCATTATCCTTTTTGCCTAAGAAAACTTTTTGCACAATTCTAAGGGAATAAATGGTTGCAGCAATTAGGCCAACGCTTGCAAGACTAGCCATCAAAATATTTGCTTTGAATGTCCCAACTAGCGTCAAAAATTCTGCAATAAAATTGCCTAATCCCGGTAATCCTAGCGATGCCATTGCAAAAACTAAACCCATAGTTCCCATTATTGGAACTTGCTCCCATAAGCCTCCCATTTTATTGATATCTCGTGTATGGATGCGTTCATAAAGTTGCCCAACCAGAACGAAGAGAGCACCAGTACTTATACCGTGAGCAATCATCTGCATAACAACACCCTGATAGGCCAACTCATTAAAAGCATAAACTCCAAGAATTACAAAGCCCATGTGGCTTACGCTGGTGTATGCAACCAATCGTTTTAGATCAGTTTGAGAAAAGGCAAGTTTTGCACCATAAAGAATACCAATTACTCCAAGAATCATCCCGAATGGGGCAAAGATTTGGGATGCATGAGGGAATAGAGGTACTACAAATCGAAGAAGACCGTATGCCCCGGTTTTCAACATTAATCCGGCAAGGATTAAACTACCCGCAGTTGGTGCTTCGGTGTGAGCATCGGGCAACCAATTGTGGAATGGGACAACAGGAAGTTTTACGATAAAAGCTATTAGAAATCCACACATCAACAACATCTCGATGGTAGGATTATACGTTGTGCCAAGCAGTTGTTGATAATCGAAAGTATAGTAACCTGTTGCATTCCCATGTGCTAGATATAGCCCAAGAATTGCAAGAAACATAAGCAATCCGCTAGCCTGTGTGAAGATGAAAAATTTATAGGATGCGTAAATTCGATTCTCGTGACCCCAAATACTGATTAAGAAGTACATTGGGATAAGCATCACTTCCCAGAAAAAGTAGAATAAAAATAGATCCATTGAGAGGAACACCCCGATAATACCTGAAAGTATCCAAAGGATGTTGAAGTGAAAAAAGCCCACACTTTTTTGGATCTCTTTCCATGATATTAGTATTGCAATTAACCCAAGGAAAAATGTAAGAAACAACATCAATAAACTTAACCCATCCATGGCTAGGTGAAGGCTGATTCCTAGTTTTGGGATCCAGCTTACGCTATACTCAAATATCCATTTTTTATCATCAGGTATTCCATTCTGAAGAATAGCAATGATGATCAATATTAAATCAATTGATACGGCAGCAAGAGAGATAATTCGCGATGATATTGCGCTTCGTTTTCCCAGCAACCAGGCAAGTACACCACCTGCCATAAGTATAATAATCAGGTAGAGAAGTATCATAGGTTAAGCATAAATGTTAAAATTATTACAACCCCAGCCGTTAATACCATTACATACCATCTGAGGCGACCTTGCTGTGTCCTACTAAGCAGGCTATTGAGGAATTCGGTGGCTTTAGCAATTGCGGTATAAATTTTATCGACAAAATCGTTTTTGTTGATCTCCGAGAGCCAAACCAGAGGTTTTACGAATACCTTATCGTATAGCCAATCGAACTGCCATCCTTTGTAAAAAAAGTTTGCTAATTGGCTATTACTAAACGATTCGGCAAATGATGATTTCTTGAAATATAAAAGATAAGCCAAATAAATTCCTAGTAGTGATGCTATAGCCGAAAGGATCTGGAATAACAATTCATTATGCGATTCACCTGCAAGTTGAACCGATGGAAGTGTTGTACTTAAAAATCTTGAAAAAATTTGGAAGTGCCCAAAATTCTCAGGCAGTTCAATAAAACCTCCAATAAGAGATATGATAGCAAGAACAACCAACGGGATGGTCATTAACTTTCCGGGTTTATGGGTTGGTTCGGTTTTGGCTTCGCCAAAGAAGGTTACGAAAATCATCCTAAAAGTGTAGATAGATGTGATGAATGCTCCGAAATACGCTGCAAGCCATAGCCATTTGCTTCCATTTGTTGATGACCATGCGAACCAAAGTATTGCGTCCTTGCTGTAAAATCCTGCACTTATCAATGGTAATGCAGCAAGCGAGGCCGAACCAATTAGAAAGGTGATAAAGATAATTGGCAGTTTTTTCCAGAGGCCTCCCATCTTAAACATATCATGTTCATGATGAAGCAAATGAATTACTGCTCCTGCTCCAAGGAATAGGAGGGCTTTAAAAAATGCATGAATCATAAAATGGAATACAGCAGCACTCCATGCGCCAACGCCGAGTGCAAGAAACATGTAACCAATCTGGCTGATAGTCGAATAAGCAAGTACTCGTTTGAAATCGTGCTGTGTTAATGCGCTAAAACCAGCAATTATCAAAGTGGCTGCTCCAATTACTGCTACAGCTGCTTGTACAGCAGGAGCGAGGGCAAATAAAACATGAGTTCTGGCAATAAGATAAACACCCGCAGTTACCATAGTTGCTGCATGTATCAATGCGCTAACTGGCGATGGCCCTGCCATGGCATCGGGTAACCATGTTTGTAAAGGTAGTTGAGCCGATTTTCCTAATGCACCACCTAGCAATAGTGCAGCAGATAGAATCGCAAGTGGAGAGCTTACAGCCCATTTTAGCGATGCTTGTTGCATCAACTCATTAATATTTAGAGTTCCTAGGTTGATAAAAAGAAGGAAAAGTCCGATTATCATTGCAGTATCGCCAACACGAGTGACGATAAATGCTTTACGAGCAGCATAACCATTTTCGGGTTCTTTATACCAAAAACCGATTAGCAAGTAGCTACAAAGCCCAACGCCCTCCCAGCCAAGATACATGAGCAATAGATTGTCTGCTAAAACCAATATTAGCATTGAGCTGACAAAGAGATTCATGTAGGCAAAAAAGCGAGCAAATCCTTCGTCGTGATCCATGAATTCCACTGAATATAAATGGATAAGCGCGCCAACAAATGTGATAACAAAGCAGAATATCAGAGATAAAGCATCAACAGAGAAAGCAATATTTGCCGAAAAACCTCCCGTAGTCAGCCAGTTCCAAACAGTTACAGTGTATGAACCATTTTCAGGTGTTGAAGAGATGAAATTAATTCCAGCAATAATTGTGATAATGGCTGAAAGCGAAACCGATCCAACTCCAAGAAATGCAACAATTTTTTTTGAAAGAATTCTTCCAAAAAGAATAATAATCAGCGAGCTGAGAAGCGGAATTGCCGGTATAAATGGAATGTATGCTGTCATGTTTGTTAATTATTATCTTTCATTTTTGTCTCGAAGCGTATTGAGGGCATCTGCATCGAGTGTTTTAAAATGATGGTACATCTGAAGTATCAAGGCTAATCCAACGGAAACTTCTGCAGCCGCAACTGTTAGAATAAAGATAAACATCACCTGACCATCGGCTTGAGCCCAGTGAGATCCTGCAATTACGAATACTAGTCCAGCACTGTTTAGCATTATCTCTATCGACATCAGCATAAAAATGATATTTCGACGGACAAGCAGACCAACTAATCCTATCAAAAAGAGCAATCCTGCAAAGAGTATCTGTACTTCAAGCGAAACAGTTACCATATTCTATTTTTTTAAAAATCGATGGATAATTTTTTTCTTCTGTTTTCCGATATGATACGCACCGATAATACCCGCTAATAATAGTATTGCCGATAGTTCAACGGCAAGCAGATATGTTGTAAAAAGTGAAATGCCAATTTGTTTGGGTTGAATAATCTGTGGTGTAACCGTTTGATGCTCCAAAACCCTTAGTGCATAAATTAAATTTGCAAGAAGAATTGCTGCAATTATTGATGGTAGAATCCACATGCGGGGCTTTAGCCACTTATTCTCAAGTTCTTCTTCTAATCCGATATTCAGCATCATCACTACAAAAATGAAAAGTACCATAATTGCACCTGCGTAAACAATTACCTCAAGAGCAGCAATAAAGGGTGCTCCAAGAATATAAAATATCACTGATATAGAAAGCAGGGATAGTATGAGATATAATAGCGCATGAATTGCATTTCGATTGGTAATCGCTAGAATCGAAGAGAGTAATGCTATTGCACCTGCAATGTAAAAGATTGTATTCATTTAGTAATCGTATTTTACTTTAATAAACTTTTCAAATCCACGGTAGGTTCTTCGTTTTCACCTTCCCCCTTTGCTTTCACACCCATATCAACCCCAGCATTTTTATAAAAATTATACCCATGATACTTGCCCTCACCGCTAATTAATAGATGTTCTTTCTCATACACCATGCTCTGCCTATCATACTCGCCCAATTCGAAATCTGGGGTGAGTTGTATGGCATAGGTTGGACAGGCTTCTTCACAAAGACCACAGAAAATACAGCGTGAAAAATTAATTCGGAAGAATTCAGGATATCTTCTCCCATTTTCATCCTCTGTTGCTTGTAACGATATGCAGTCAACAGGACATGCTGCGGCGCAAAGATTACATGCCACACATCTTTCATTTCCTTCTGAGTCGCGGGTTAGCACTATTCTCCCTCTATATCGAGGTGGTAGGTATGGCTTCTTTTCAGGATAGCCAACCGTTTCACGTTTATGAAAAGCGTGCAGAAATGTTAACCAAATACTTCGTAATATGCTGAACATACTATTGTACTTTCTTTTTATTGTAGGTACAGGATAATCGCCCCTGTAACCAAAATATTTAGTAAAACCAATGGTAGTAGTATCTTCCACCCAAAATCCATCAGTTGATCATAGCGAGGTCTAGGCAAAGATGCTCGCAACAAAACAAAGAAACAGATAAAAAATGCTGTTTTGAAGAAGAACCAAAATGCTGGCGGAAGGAATGATGGACCCAACCATCCTCCAAAAAACAGGGTGACAATTAATGTGGAAATTAAGGTTACTCCTAGATATTCTCCTACAAAGAACATCCCGAACTTCATTCCTGAATATTCGGAGTGATATCCAGCAACCAATTCGCCCTCTGCTTCGGGTATATCAAAAGGCGTTCGATGTGTTTCTGCAACTCCCGCAATCAGAAATACCACAAATCCGATAAACTGTGGGAAAACAAACCACATACCTCTTTGGGCTTCAACAATCTCACGGAGATTAAAACTATCGGACATCATTACAACACCCATTAGCGAGAGACCCATAAATACCTCGTAGGTAAGCATCTGTGCAGATGCTCTGATAGAACCTAAAAGAGAATACTTATTGTTAGATGCCCATCCACCAAGAACAATACTGTAAACTCCAAGTGATGAGTTCCCTAAAAAGAAAAGTAGACCGATGTTTGAATCAAGAACAAAAAAACTATCAGTAAAAGGAATTATCGCAAATGTTAGAAGGATTGAAATCATTAGTATTCCCGGAGCAATAACGAATACCGCTTTGTCGGCAAAGGGTGGTATCCAATCCTCCTTAAAGAAAATCTTGATCATATCTGCAAGTACCTGAAATAGACCGAAAGGACCAACCCTGTTAGGGCCATACCTATCCTGCCAAAGGGCGAGAAGCCTTCGTTCTACCCATATTAATCCGGCAGCTATTGTTAGTACGATTAGCAAAACCCCTGCGATGATGAAAATATATTCCATGATCTAATTTTTATTCAGTTCAGGATTTTTTAATTACTCCAATTTTAGGCAAACTAATAAATGGCATCCCTGGCAGATTAAAGGAGAGACCTGCAACACCATCAGGAATGCTAGCATCAATTTCAACCTTAACTAAAACATCAATATTTTCCACGGTGAGATGAACAGTATCATTACTTCTGATACTATACCTTGTGGCTTCTTTTAGGTTGATCTTGATAAATGGTTCAGGAATTCGACTTGACAATGCCTCCCCATTTGAACTCAACTCCTCTGAACCAAAAATCTGATGAACAGGAACGATAAATAACCCCTCATTTCTTGGTTTAAAAGGTTGAGGAATATTTTTATAGTATGATTGTTGTTGATCTGTAGTATTTTCGATCAGCCTAATACCCGGATTCCCCCCCTTTAATTCACCATTCGGTTCAACCATGTACTTATTGGCAGCTTGATTTGAATTCCAACCCGGAGCCCAGTGGAAGGGTGTTAGCGATGATGGCGGAACTCCTTGGTATCCCTCCATGCTAAAAGCCAAAGGCGAATCAGCATCCTGAGGTGGTTTTTGTTCATGAACGCTGATGTTCGCATTCATCGCAGTTCTACCGCTAAAACGCATAGTCTGCCTTGAAATTTTCTCGTTGAACATTCTGAAATCTGCATTTGGTAGATATTCTTTAATTTTCGAGAAAATAGGATATGAAACAACCATTGAATTAACAACATCATCAAACTTTTGCCAAGAATTACCTTCTGGTTTACCCTGAATTCTTATAAGTTCAGCAATCCAACGCCAACTTTCTCTAATTGGTTCAATTGCTGGGTAGACATTATAGTAGCGCTGAGCACGACCCTCATTATTTACGAGTGTTCCTTCCGACTCAGCAAAAGTGCCTGTAGGTATTAGAATATCAGCCTTTGATGATGTTTCGTTCATTAGTTGATCAAGAACAATTATATTCTGGCATTTTTCTAAAAGATTATCAACTAATGACTTTTCAACCCTTCGGTATAGATCATTTTCTAGAATAACTAGAGTTGTATCGTTTTCGATTTTAAGTTCTCCAAATGGCTTACCTTCCATTATGCCTAAGCCCATACTGTTGCTTTCGGGTAGGGCAATACTTAAAGATGGTTTTTTATCGATTGATTTTAGAGCCAGAGCAATGTTTGCTGTGGCATGAGCGATATCTTCATTTCCTTGAACACCAATAACAATTAGAGGATTCTTAGATTGTTTGAGCGCATCGGCAATTCTTTTTGCTTGATTTTGAATATCAATATTCAAATTATCAACAGAAGGAGCATCGTTGCTAATATACGAAGCAACTGCAAAGCCTAGTCTTGCAATATCTTCAGATGTGGCTCTATAGGTAGTTTCAGCAAGTTCATCGAGTTTCGTGAAATAGGGAGAAGCAATAAACAAAGGGCTGTGAATATTTTGTGCCAATTCACGAACAGCTGCATCATTCCATTTTGGAATTCCAATCTTCTCGGCTTTTTCGATGGACTTATTTCTAGTGGCTTGACGTATGGCTAAGGCTAGCATTGGTGCTGTGTTTGTCACATCCTCTCCTAAGATGAAGATTGCATTAGCTTTTTCAACCTCTTTCAATGAAGGCGAGTGAACCGCACCGCTGGTTAGGATTTGAAGACAAAGTTTTGTGAAATGATATTCTTTATCAGAAATCCCATGATAGAAATTTTCTGCACCAACTAGTTTCGAGAGTGCAAAATTTGCTTCAAGCGAAGCTCTGGGAGAACCAAAGCCGACAATATTTTTACTTTTTAATGCTTCTGAAAGTTTTGGAATAATTTCGCTGACCTCTTTTACCTCAAGCGCACTTTCTTTCGATTGGCGTAACTGAGGATTTTTAATCCTTTTGGTACTGTTAACAAACTCATAGCCAAACCTGCCTCTATCGCAGAGAAGGTATCCATTAACATCTCCATTATAACGATTTACAACTCTTCGCAATGAGCCATAGCGTTCGCTTGCAATGGTATTACATCCAACGCTGCAATGGACGCATATTGATGGAGCGTTGGTTAAATCCCATTTACGGGTGAAATGTTTCTTGAGCGTTTTATCAGTAAATACACCTGTAGGACATATCTCTGCAAGATTTCCACTAAACTCGCTTTCCAGCGTTCCCTCTTCATGCCTTCCGAAGTATACATTATTTGCAGATCCAAATACATTAAGATCTTTCCCCCCTGCATAATCTCTATAAAACCTTACACAGCGATAGCACTGAATGCATCGGTTCATTTCGTGATGAATGAAAGGGCCAAGATTCTGATTCTTATGAGTCCTTTTCTTAAAATCAAATCGACGGTAGTTGTGACCAGTCATTACGGTCATATCCTGCAAGTGACATTCGCCGCCCTCATCGCAAACAGGGCAATCGTGCGGATGGTTTGCCATTAAACTCTCCAAAATCGATGCTCTGAAAGCTTTAACCTCAGGATCTTTCACTGATATAATCAACCCATCAACTGCAGGTTCCATGCACGACATTACAATTCGGCCAGTTTTATCGTTGGAATTTGCATATTTCTTTACAGCGCAAAGCCTACAAGCACCAACAGATCCAAGGGAGGGATGAAAGCAAAAGTATGGAATATCAAAACCCAGTGAAAGGCATGTTTCCAGTAGATTCTTACCGGGTTTTACCTCATATATTGTTCCATCAATCTGAATTTTTACCATTGCTACCTCCATGGACAGTGTTTCTCGTTAATATGCCGTAAAAAATCATCTTTGAAATATTTCAAACCACTCTGGAGAGGTTCCATTGCACCCGGAGCATGTGCACAGAAGGTATTTCCGGGGCCAAGATATTTTGTGTGAAATTCAAGTATCTCGATATCTTTAAGGGTTGCATTACCCTCTTCGAATTTCATCAAGACCTTTTCAACCCATGGCAGACCTTCGCGGCATGGTGTGCAAAATCCACAGCTCTCTTTGGCAAAAAATTTAATTAGATTATGAATAAATGCAACGGGGCAGGTTTTATCATCAAGAATCATCATAGTTCCCGTACCAAGCCTACTTCCTGCTGCCCTAACAGACGCAAAATCCATTTTTGTATCAATCTGGCTTGCAATAAGAAAATCGGTTGATGCTCCACCGGGAATTATTCCTTTTAGCTGATAGCCATCCTGCATACCACCAGCATAATCCTCGATTATCTCACGAATTGTTGTTCCAAGCGGTAACTCCCAAAGACCGGGCTTCTTGACCCGTCCGCTTACTCCGTAAAGTTTAGTTCCTCCTTCACCCGATGTGCTTAGCTTAATAAACCAATCAGAGCCATTCTCGATGATATGAGGAATCCAGCTAAGCGTTTCGACATTATTTACAACCGTTGGTTGACCAAATAGCCCACTGGTTGCAGGGAAGGGAGGTTTTGCTCGTGGTATTCCTCTTTTTCCTTCAAGGGCATTCAGCAGAGCAGATTCTTCCCCGCAGATATACCTTCCAGCACTTGTATGAAGGTGTAAATCTAGATTATAACCTGAACCCAAAATATTTTTCCCAAGATATCCTGCGCTATATGCCTCTTCAATTGCTTTTTTGATGATAACCTCTGCTTTCTTATAAGCCCATCGCATGAAGATATATGCCTTTTCGGCTTGAATTGCATACGAGGCAATAATCATTCCTTCAATCAGCTGATGAGGATTTCCTTCTAGAAGATATCTGTCTTTGAAAGTGCCTGGCTCCATTTCATCGGCATTGGCTACCAGATAGCGAACTCCAGCCACATCCTTTTCCTTTGGTACCAAACTCCATTTAAGCCCGGTTTGAAAACCAGCACCACCTCTACCTAACAGATTCGATGTTTTTACAAGACCAATGATATCATCGGGCAACATCCCTTTAAGAACCTTTCTGACGCCCTCGTACCCACCCGTTTTTTCATATTCCTTCAGATCGAGAGGGGCTTGGTTTGGCTTGATATATTTAGTTAGTGGGGTCTCCATAGTAAACTACTGATATTTTTCGAGCATTAAGTCAATCTTTTCAATGCTTAGATTATTGTAGTGGTCGTTATTTATCATTAATGCTGGAGCATGGTCGCAATCGCCCAAGCAAGTATTGGGAATAATTGTAAACCGTCCATCAGAAGTGGTTTCACCAAATTTAATTCCTAGTTTTTTTGAGATATAATCATAGATTGATTCGTAACCCATTATCATACAACTGACGCTATCGCAAATTAAAATCACATTCCTTCCAACCGGTTTTCGATACAGGCGAGTGTAAAAACTAGCAACTCCATCAACCTCATCTCTAGACATGTCTAATTCACTTGCAATATCAGCAATTGCCTCATCCGATATCCACCCCCTGTGATGTTGAACAATTTTTAAAGCATCAATACATGCTGCTTTTGGGTAGGGGTAGAGTTTGGTCTCTTCAAGTATCTCTTCTCTTTCTTTTTCGCTCAACATAATCTTTGTACAAGTATATTTTCTATTTACCTAGAATGATTTTTCACAAGTAATTCAAGATCAAGGTGCATCATTTTCAAATTATCTCATTCTCAAATCTTCAAATTGTCACATTTTTCTACCTATCCAAATCCGCCAGCACAAAATCAAGCGCACCCAAAATCGAAAGCAAATCAGGAATTGTATAACCACGACTAATTAAAGGAAGCATCTGCATGTGCGGAAACGAAGGGGTGCGAATTCGTGAACGGTACGCAGAGGTGCTACCATCGCTAATAAGATAATAACCATTACTTCCCTTTGCTGCTTCAATTGGAACAATTGCCTCTCCTGCGGGAATAACTGGGCCCCAGGTAACGCCAAGAAAATGCGTAATCAATGTTTCAATATCTTGCATTGTGTGCTCTTTTAGCGGAGGTGTAGTTAATGGATGCTCCGATTTATATAGCCCTGCGGGCATATTCTTTACGCACTGTTCAACTATTCTTAAGCTCTGACGCATTTCACCCATACGAACCAAGGATCTATCAAAGCAATCGCCATTTTTTCCTAGCGGAATATCAAATTCAAAATTCTCATACCCGGAATATGGGCGCTTTTTACGATAGTCGAAATTATATCCAGTAGCTCTTAATCCAGCGCCAGTAATGCCCCATTCAATGGCTTCCTGAGTGGTGTATGCACCAATTCCAATAGTTCGTGCTTTGAATATTCTATTTTGAATTATTGTTTTCTCGAATTCTTTTAATCTTTTTGGGAAATAGTTTACAAAATCCTGAACCATCTTTTCCCAGCCATTGGGTAAATCGTGTGCAACCCCACCAATTCTAAACCACGAAGGGTGCATTCTACCACCAGTAACAGCAGAAACAATATCAAAAATCTTTTCTCTATCGTTAAATGCAAAAAACACAGGCGACATCTGACCTAAATCCTGTGCATAGGTTCCCAACCATACCAAATGGCTGGCAATACGGAAGAGTTCGCACATCATCACCCGAATAAACTTTACCCTATCAGGAACTTCGATACCTGCTAATTTTTCTACTGATAGAACGTATGCAAGATTGTTAATCACCCCGCCCAGATAATCAATACGGTCGGTATAAGGAATGTAAGAGTGCCATGATTGACGCTCGCCCATCTTCTCTGCGCCACGATGGTGAAATCCGATATCAGGAATTATGTCAACAATATCCTCTCCATCAAGTTGCAGTACAAGCCTCAGCAATCCGTGTGTTCCAGGATGTTGTGGACCAATATTCAGAAACATAAAATCGGTATCCTCGGCTTTAGTTTTTAGGCCGTATTCAGCAGGGTTGAATTTTAAATCGTTGTCTTCAATTTCACGCATCTGATCTGTGAGAACGTATGGATCTAGTTCTGTAGCCCGTGCAGGATAATCTTTTCGCAATGGATGCCCTTTCCACGATTTTGGAAGTAGAATTCGCCGAAGATTTGGATGCCCAATAAAGTTGATGCCGAAAAGATCAAAAACTTCCCGCTCATACCAATTTGCCAACTCCCATACACCAGTAATGCTCGGTACGGAAGGGTATTCGCCTAAAAGGGGAGTTTTAATTCTGAGATCTTTATTATACTCGAACGAGGTGAGATGATAAACTATTGTAAAATCGCTATCTGGTTGACCTTGACGATTGTTTCTCCTTCGTTCATCAATTGCAGTTAAGTCGTAGAGTGATTGGTAAGGTTGGGTTAATCTGTTTTTTAAATAATTTAAAATATCAACAATAAAATCTTTATTTACCCATATTGTTTCTGTTCCATCGGCTGTGCTTTGCGTTGATATAATAGCACCTTCGGTGAAATTGTTTTTTAAATCGGAATACAGGGCTGTATCTATGCTCATGATTCTATAATTGATATTATTATCTTATAGGTTAAATCTCATCCATTGGTCTAAGTTTATCAACTTTCATTCGCTCCTCAGTTTTTAAATCCCGTTGAGATATCTTCTCCGCTTTTGTTATTCCTTGTGGGCCAATAACCCAACTCAATGGCCTTTTCTCTTTATCGATAGATTCTCTAAGAAGTAATAATCCTTCAAGGAAAGCATCGGGGCGGGGAGGACAGCCTGAAACGTAAACATCAACAGGTATTATTTTATCCACACCTTGAACAACGCTGTAGATATCGAACATCCCACCCGAATTTGCACACGAACCCATTGAGATAACCCATTTAGGAGCCATCATCTGCTCATGAAGCCTTTTGATGATAGGCGCCATTTTGATAAAAACAGTTCCAGCAATTATCATCAAATCTGCTTCACGTGGTGTTCCTCGAATAACCTCGCCTCCAAACCTAGCAATGTCGTAACGGCTTGTGATTGAAGTTGCCATTTCAACAAAACAGCACGAAAGCCCAAAGGCAAAAGGCCAAATAGAGTTTTTACGACCCCAGGCAACCATATCATCTAACCGACTGAATAGGATTGAACGCTGAATTGCTTCATCAATAATAGCATTGTCGGGGTTTTGAATGATATCTCCAGGTTTATTTAGTGTCCAATTCATTTTGTCAGTTTGTTTTTAAACTTCAGAATACGTTTGCCGTTTGGTCCAAAATCAAGTGCTCCGATGCTCAACTCGTAGAATAGCACCACCATGAGGATTGCAATAAATACCAGGATTCCTATATATCCAGCAATCCCAAGTTCACGGAATGATACAGCCCATGCCATAACAAAAACAGCATCGAGATCGAAAATCACAAAGAATATTGCGATTAAATAAAAATGGGATGAAAATCGAAGGCGTGCATTTCCTGTGGGTGGTATTCCTGACTCATAGGGTTCATCGGTTAGTTTATCTTTATGCCGTTCGCCCAAAACATAAGATAATCCTATCATAACAACAACAATAACTAGGGCTGCAAGGGCATAAACCAAAAAGGGCCAGAAAATAATTGATAATACATTTTGCATAGTACTGTTTTTATGGTGCTATACTTTGGGTATATATTTTTTATTGATAAAGAATCATAAATCTTCTGAATAAATATATGAAAATCCAATGATATTGGAAATTTTGTTTAATGCTTATTTTAACATACCAATAGGCTTTTTTGTTCGATGAAAAACTGTAAATCTCCAATCAAATGAGGGATTAATACTTAATAATTAAATGGTTAAAATAGATAAAAAACAATGTGATTGAATCAATAAAATTGACTTCTAGTAGACTCCTCTACAATTGTAGCCACGTATTGTCCACCTTATTCTGAAAGATGGTGGAAAATTCTGTTCTAGGAGGTATATCGAGAAAAGGGTATGTGACTTTGGAAAGGTAAAGCCCTTGAGGGTAAGCTGGAACTGTTTTCAGAGGGATTTTTTTAAGAGCAAGATAACTTTCAAATTCATCTAAACTGAGTTCGTCTGTACCTACCTCCATAATTTTTTTGATAATAATCCTTACCATACCCTTTAAAAATCTGTTAGATGAAATTTGAAACCTAAGCCTATCACCGTTTTTATCTGAGAATAGTATTGCAGATGTTACATTACAAACATTGCTTGGGTTTTTATCAGGACTTTTACAGAATGCCCCAAAATCATTGTATTTGAGAAGCAGATTAGTAGCTTCCTTCATTTTACTAAGATTTGGATCTTTCAATGGGTAATAAGAACTTAGTCCACTTAAGAAAGGATCTTTATAGGTGTGAATAAAATAGTCGTAAGTTCGTTTTATTGCATCCAATTGGGCATGGGGATAACCCTCCATTGGGATAATTTCGAAAATAGCAATATCATCCGAAAGCATCTTGTTTAAACGGAAAAGTAGGTCGAAATCCCACTCTTTGTCAACATCCATATGGAAAAAATATTGACTTGCATGAACCTGAGCATCTGTTCTTCCGCAACCCAAACAGGTAATTGGTGTTTTCAGGAGTTTGCTGAGATTTGTCTCTAAAACTTCCTGAATACTTAATACTTTATGCTGTCGTTGCCATCCACGATAGTTGAATCCGTTATACCCAATATGTAAGAAATATCTCAATGTTTATATTATTAATTGATGATAGATTTGAAATGTTAGGGATATTGATTTTGTAAAACTACAAAAATTCAAGGCTAAATAATTTTTATACTGTCAATTGAAGCAATAAAAAACCGCCCTGCCTAAAAAAGCAGAGCGGCTAAATATTTAAAGAAACAAATTATTCAATACCTGAGTAAAGTTTCATGAACTGAACTCGCTCAATTGCAGCGGGGTTTTCAAGGTTATTCTTACTTAGTTTTCCTCTAAAATCAGAAATGCTATTGAAATGGTGTCGATTCATCCAATCGTTCATTCTTGCAAGGAAATCACCTACTACTATAAATCCGTGCTTATAAAAAACGGAAGCCATTTGCACGGTAGTTGCTCCAGCTAGTAACATTTTTATTACAGTTTCATAGCTATGAACACCAGTTGATGCGGAAAGATCACAACTTGTTTTCCCTGATAGTATCGAAATCCACCGAAGCGTATGGTTGTATTCAAAATCGGAACTGTAGATATTTCCAGCTGATAAACTAATTTTTTCAATATCTATATCAGTATTGTATGGTCTATTAAATAGAACTAATCCTTTTGTACCTGTCTCTGAGAGTTTTTGAACAGTTTGAGCAAGGGATGAGAAGTAGTATCCAATTTTAACTGCAAAAGGAATTTTAATAAATTTTTTAACCTCATTGATTATCTCAAAGTATACATTTTCATTTTCATCTCCACTTCGGCGAAAATCGGATGGGAGGATGTATATATTCAATTCAAGTGCATCCGCCCCTGCATCCTGAATTCTTTTTGCAAACGACTGCCAATCATAGTTGGATACGCAGTTTATGCTTGCAATAATTGGAACGTCGACACTTTTCTTAGCCTCGCTTATTAGTGATAGGTATTTTTCCAAAGTGTTGTTCTTGGCATAATCGTATATATATGAGTAAGCCTCGTCGTAATCGTAAATTCTTTTATCAATAAGGTTATCAGCAGTTTTTGTTGAAGTGTTAACATTACCCTGCCCATTTTTTATGTACTTTTCAGTCTCGATATGAATTTGCTCCTCAAACATTGATTTGATAACAATTGCACCGATACCATTATCGGCAATTGTTTTAATGTTCGTTATGGAGTCTGTAAGACCGCAGCTGCCTGCAATAAGAGGATTTCTGAGTTTCAACCCCATGTAGGTTGTTTCAAGGTTAGCCATATTTTAAATTTTAAAGAATTTGTGAGTTTAAACTAAATCGACGCAAAAATAAGTAAAGGTTACGTTTTATATAAGAACAAACGAGTATTAAGCAATTGTCGCACTGATAGTTTGTGCAAATTGTGCAACATTAATACTTGAGGCATCAATCGTGATTTTTGCTTTTTCGTAGTATTTTTTTCGTTCATCAAGCACTCTTATAATATAATCATTCAGTTCTTGTGGCGTTTTTCCCCAAAGTAAAGGACGATCTGTTTTTGATTCTATTAATCGAGAGACCAACACACCAACATCAACTTTAAAATAAATGGTTAATCCCATTTTATTCATAAAATCAATGCTGTTATAGAAGCAGGAAGTGCCCCCGCCTGCAGCAATAAGAATATTTCCATCGATTGAAGAAACTTCGCGTAGAGTTTCATTTTCAAGGATTCGAAAATGATCCTCGCCCTTTTGTTCGAAAATTTGCTTTATGGTCTTATTATATTTTTGTTCTATATATAAATCAAGATCAATAAATTCATAATTGAGCGTTTTTGCCAGTTCAACGCCAACGGTTGTTTTTCCGCTTGCCACAAAACCAATAAGGTAAATTTTCATAGATACAATTTATATGGTCAATAACTAATTGAAAAACTTTTACAAGTTAATGTTTTTAGTTGAAATAATGATACAATTGATTGTTGCAGTACAAGAATATCTTGTTTTAGTTGCTGATTTTTAAATGATTATTGATTAAATAAACCTGCTCAAAAAAGGAGGTATTCGTATCCAATAATCCAGCTAAACAATAAAAGAGAGAAAAAAATAGGGTACATTATTGGATTGCGGTCTTATAAGTGAAAGTTGAAAAATCACTGTTTAACAATTTAAATATAAAAATTATGAAAATTTTTATTAAACGATTAACCAAGTTGAGCTTTATAGCATTCCTTATCATAGGATTTGGCTATTCATATGCTCAAAACACCAGCACATTCTTTACTGTAAATGGTGTAATCAAGGACTCCAAAACAAAGCAAAAAATTACTTTTGCGAGTATCTCTCTGCCAGGAACTAATATTGGCACCGTATCGAATTCGGATGGAGAATTTACTCTTAAAATTCTAAAATCACTGAATACATCCGAATTTGAAATATCACATCTCGGTTATGTGAATAAGAAGTTTAGTATAGTTGACAACCCTCATGGAGAACAAACTTTTCTTATTGATCCATATTCCATTGAATTGAAGGAACTTGTTGTAAGGCCGGAAGATCCCCGTAGCATTGTGCTTCAGGCGATTGGCAGCATTCAGGACAACTATAGCCAAGATCCTAACTTGCTTACTGGTTTTTATCGTGAAACAATCAAGCAACGTAGAGATTATGTGTCAATTTCGGAAGCAATTATTGATATATATAAAGCACCTTATAACTTCGGTTATAGCTCTGATAGAGTAAAAATATTTAAGGGAAGGAAAGGAACAAATGTTAAAAAATTTGATACGCTTACAGTAAAACTGGTCGGTGGCCCCAATATTTCACTGCTACTTGATATTATAAAGAACCCAGACGTGCTACTTTCTAAAGAGAGCATCGATTATTACAAATACGAATATCTGGATATGGTTAATATTGATGGTAAGATGAACTATGTTATAGGATTTCAACCAGTTGTTACCCTTGAGTATCCTCTTTACTTTGGCAAAATTTATATTTCAAGAGATACCAAAGCCATAACAATGGCAGAGTTTAGTCTCGATTTAAAAGATGAAATTAAGGCTGCTCAAAGTTTTGTCAAGAAAAAACCTTTGGGTTTAAGATTCATCCCATCAAATACCAGTTATTTAGTAACCTATAAAGAGCAAAATGGAAAATACTACATAAACTATGTTCGTAACGAGGTTAAATTTTCATGCGATTGGAAAAAAAGAATATTTAAAACCAACTATACCGTAATGTCGGAAATGGCTGTAACAGAAAGGAAAACAGAAAATATTGAGAAATTTCCAATGAAAGACTCGTTTAAACAATACACAGTTCTTGCCGATAAAGTTAATGAGTATTTCGACCAAGATTACTGGGGTGAATATAATACTATAGTACCCGATGAATCTATTCAATCAGCTATAAATAAATTCAATAAAAGATTTAAAAAACAATAATTCAAAATTAATTTTAAATTAAGGCTATCTCGTTAAACAAATAAAGCGTATGGAAAAGTGATAGTTAACCCCACCTGATAAGTAAAACGAAACAAATTACAATGCAGGTGGGTTTTTCAGTTGAGTTTTCAGAATTAGAACGGTTTAACGGGATAGCTTTTACAATGTTTTTTTACCAAATAATATAAAAGAATTACCTTTACAAATAACAAACATTACAACGTACAATGCAACTAGCGGGATTTTTGAAACAGACAAGAATAAAACAGGACGATTTAAAAGAATTTGAAATGCTTTTTAAATCATACTATTCGCCGCTTTGTCATTATGCATTTAGGTTTCTTAAGGATATGGATTTGGCCGAAGAAATAGTCCAAGAATTTTTCTATAACTATTGGAAGAATAGGCATACAATGAATATTCAGATTTCTATAAAATCCTACATGTTTCGTGCAATACGAAATAATTCATTAAAGTACTTGGAACATTTAAGAGTTGTAAAAAAATACGAGCAAAACTTTAAAGATGTGAATAGTTCAGAGGTGTTTTTAGAGACAAATGAACTTGAAGTAAGCGAATTAAATGAGATTATTGAGGCAACATTAAACGAATTACCCGAAAGATGTTGCCAAATTTTTAAGCTAAGCCGATTCGAGGGGTTAAAATATAATGAAATTGCTGAGAAGTTATCAATTTCTATAAAAACCGTTGAAGCAAATATGGGTAAGGCCTTACAACTTTTTCGAAAAAATTTGAAACACTACAATGAGTTGATATGCTAAACGGATTAACAAAGACTACTATGAAACTAAATATAAATAACACAAAAGATTTCGAACTCATTGCTAGATATTTTGCAGGAGAGATGAGCAATGAAGAGGTTTTTCAATTCGAAAAACAGATCGAAATTTTCCCTGAAAACAAAAACCTTATTGAGGAGATGAAGAAACAGTGGGAGCAAATAGGCGGTTACCAAAAAAAGGAAAAAATTGATACCAATAAAGGTTGGCAAACACTCTACAATCGATTGAGTGTGGAAGATTTAATTCCTGAGAATAGAATTGTTGAGCATAGAATAATTCCTACTTGGACCAAGTGGGCAGCTTCAATTACTGTATTGATTATTATTGCAGGCCTTTCTTTTTATTCAATTACCAGAAATAATAACAACCTGATAAGCTTACAAACAGGTAGCGATTCTAATACATTAATCCAAACACTTACAGATGGATCGGTCGTTTATTTGGCAAATAATACTACCTTCTCATACCCCTCAGAATTTGATGCGAAAGAAAGAAAAGTCAACCTAAAAGGAGAGGCTTTTTTCGATATCACACCAAATCCTAAAAAACCTTTTAAAATCGAAACTGAAAAAGTTATAGTTGAAGTTTTAGGTACCGCTTTTAATGTTAAAACAGAGAATAGTAATCAATTTGAACTTTTAGTTGAGAGAGGAAAGGTTCGGGTTACATTAAAGAGTGATCCCTCTCAAACACAGATTGTACTTCCTGGAGAGAAGATTTCAACCAGTAACAATCATCTTATTAAAATGGTTTATAATAATACAGCCTATTTTTCCTGGAAAACACAAAGGATGCAGTTTAAAGATGAATCATTATGCAATATTATTAATATTATTAATAAAAACTATAAAACCAATATTCAACTCCAAAACCAAATACTTGGGGAAAGAAAATTAACTGTTACTTTTTACAATAATTCACTCAAAACTATAACCGAACTTATTTGCTTATCGCTTAATTTAGAAGCTAAGGAAGGCTCTGACTCAACCATAATTATAAAACCTGTTGAAAAATAGAAATTTATTGGAATTGGATGCAATTCAAAAAGCAGTTTTTTACCGAATAATTTCGGTATCTCTGCTTTTTTTGTTTTTAGGAAATTCAATAAATCAAGCTTGTGCACAAGAATCTGTTTTGGATCAGAAAATTTCAATAAAGGATCAAAAGAACACTATTTATAACCTTTTAGGTCAAATTACAGATGTTACAGGATGCTTTTTTATTTACGATAGTAGGCTTGTTGATAATGATAAAGTAATAACTCTTCGTGCGGATAATAAACCACTCAAACAAGTTATTTACGAAATACTTGATGATAATACTCTGGATTTTAAAGTAATTGAGAAACATATTTTAATTTATAAAAAAGGGGGTCAAAAGATTGAAACCGTATCAGTGAAAAAAGATTCTACAATGTTTATTAGTATTAATGGTCAAATACTTGATAAAACAACAAAAAAGCCATTACCCTTTGTCGCGGTTGGTATTTCTGAAAAAAGTATTGGGACGGTTAGTAATTATGATGGGTTTTTTACATTGAGAATACCTTCGTATCTAAAAAATGTATCATTAACAATATCACATCTTGGGTATAAGAGTCAGAATATTCCAATAAGTTTGCTTATAGAGCATAAGGTCGATATTTACTTAGAGACGGAATATATATCTATTCAAGAAGTAATTATTAGGAACATTGATTCACGAGATATTGTCTATAAAGCTTTTCGTAATCGTTCTCTAAACTATACTAATGAACCAGTTTATATCACAAGTTTTTATAGAGAGGGTGTTTTAAAGAATGGCAAATATTTAAACTATTCTGAGGCGGTTATGAATATTTATAAATCGCCATATTTTCGAATCTTTGAGTCGGATCAGGTTAAACTTCTTAAATCTAGAAAAATTGTTAATATAGATCAGAACGATACCTTGGTGCTTAAAATCAAAGCAGGAATAAGGAGTTGTTTGACTTTAGATTTAGTCAAAAACATTCCTGATTTTATTGATCCTGATTATATGGATAGTTATAACTATTCAAAGGAGGACATTGTTTCATTGGACTCACGTAACGTTTATGTAATAGCATTTGAGCAGAAAGAAAATGTTACTGAACCTCTCTTCAAAGGAAACCTATACATTGATGTGGAGAATTTCGCCATACTTAAAGCTGATTTTGAGGTAAATCCAAGATATTTAAAGAACGCTGATGATCTTTTTATTGTAAAGAAAAGCAGAAAGTTTAATGTAACACCTGAAAAAATATTTTATACAATTTATTATAGTTTTTGGAATGGGAAATACTATATCAACCATATTCGTGGCGATTTAAGCATTAGATATAAAAAACGATATCACCTTTTTTCCAACGATTTTCAAGTTTTCTTGGAACTTGCTAGTTGTCAAATTGACACATTTAATGTAGTTAAATTCAACAGGGATGAGATTTTTAAAACAAGTGCAATACTTGTTGACTCTAAATTTAGTTTTGATGAATCATTTTGGGGGAATTATAATATAATAACGCCTGAAGAAAAAATCAATCAGGCGTTATCGCGAATAAAAACAAAAACAGAATTTGTTAAACCCGAATAATTTTATATTAATTATTTACATAGTATATACTATTTCTCAAATAGTAAGCATAAAAACTCTTTCCTCTAATTGTGTTTAATAGAAGTAAAGACTTAATCATATTAAAGAAGAACCTATTCCTTCCTCATTATCAGTTCTCTTGAAATTAAACCACCAATTGCATCTTTTTCTGATTGAGGAACTGGTATAATTTCTCCATTTTCCATTACCAAGAAAGGATATTCTAATACCCAGTATTCATGAATCTTTGTAAGGTTAACGATGAAAGACCATCCACACCTGTAAAAAACTTTTGGGGATAATACTTTTTCGAGTTGATGTAAAAACAAGTCAATTTTAACACGTGAACCATCTTCTAGAACGATGTAGGTTAAAATCCCATCAGACTCAAAGTAATTAATTCTTTCATAGCTTTTGTTTAGGATAAAAGATGCTAGATCTTTTTCTCGTTCCTTAACACTTTCGAGTAATTCTGTTTTCATGGCGGTAATGGTAATTTATTGTTCAGTTATGGAAAATCGGTTCCAAAACCGTTAATTATTAATTCGTTTTCTTGAAAATATTTTATTCATTAGATAAATCGCTAAGAAGTTTTGTTGCCTTTTGCCCAAGGGGAGAGGTTGAATTTGATAAGTTTGAAAAAATCGTTTTCGCTTTTTCAACCTTAAATTCACCCAGATAGCAAAGCCCACAATACCAAAGTGCTTGATCTCGAAAAAGAGAATTTGACTTTGCAACTACCATAAGATTTTCATGCGCTTTTTCAAAGTCAAGCAATTCCATATAGGTAATCCCTAAATAAAATTGAACAGTAAATGCATTCGGGTTAATCTCGATAACTTTTCTGAAATCAACGATTGCTGAATTGTAATCTCCTCTTTGGTAAGATAACATTGCACTAAAAAAGATACTATCTAAATTTAATTCACCCCCAGAACGGACTACAGTAACTGCTGGATAAGGCTGAAAATTTTCAAGATAAATGTTTGTTGGATCAGTCGTTTTATGTGTCAATGTTAAAGCACCCCATCCTCCTAAAGCAATACCAGAAAAAGTGGCAGCATAGTACAAATATTTCCTAACACTAATTTTATTAAAGGTAGAACCTTTCCTAACTAGAGAATTAGAAGTCGAAGCAGCAACTAATTGAAGTTTTTGTCTTAGTTGAAAAAATTCTTCTTCAGCAACAATTGTTTCTAGTTCCTTTCTAAGTTCAAATTCTCGTTTTAATGAAACGTCCGTTTCAATTTTACTCGATAGAGTTTGACCCTCTTTCTTACTAATTGAGCCATCTATTAGCTTTTCAATTAATCGTTGAGTGTTTCTATCAATCATTGGTTTTGATTTATTAATTTTCTGGAACTTTGTTAATTGTTTATTTCTTGGTTTGATTATTGCTTGAGTTTTTAAGTTGAAACTTGAAAAATTATTTACCTTATAGATTCAAGAATAATAAGATAAAATTAAATATCTATTAAACAATTTAATAACCCATTTTATGTATTAAAATTAAAAATTCCTTTTAATTTCATTCTTTGCAAACATCTTTAAAATTCTTAATAAACACGCTCTTCATCTATATATTCCATAAACTATAAAAGGTGACACAGTTTTTTTCACAAATTGTGAAAAAAGTTATTAAAAATTAGAAAATCAAATGGTTGTGATAATAAAAAAATGATCAAATAAATCATTTTTTTATCATTTGTTTCTTATATCTCATTTTTCTACCTTTGTCAGCTTTGAAAATGATTACAAAACTGTATTTCAGAATGATAAAGATTTTACAATGTTTTGTCACTGATTTTTTGAACAGGTTTAAATCATTTATTACAAATTTAAGTTAAGTAATCTAAATGAATTAGTTAATGAATATTTTAAAGGAAGAAATAGATGCGCTGAACGCAGTGCTAAGAGTTAAAATTGATAAGACAGACTATGATCCTAAAGTTGAGGAGACACTGAAGGACTACCGTAAAAAGGCTGCGATTAAAGGCTTTAGGCCAGGTCACGCTCCAACATCCCTTATCAATAAATTGTATCGTAAACCTATTCTGGTAGATGAGGTAAATAAATTAATCTCTGAATCACTTTCTAAGTACCTTGTCGAACAAAAGTTGAATATCCTTGGCGAACCATTGCCAAGTGAACAACAAAAGCCAATAGATTGGGATGCAGAGGAAAATTTTGAATTTGCATTCGATCTTGGCTTGGTTCCTGAATTTGAATTCAAGGTTAGTAAACGCGATAAAATTCCTTACTATACGATTAAAGTTGACGATAAACTTCGCGAAATATACTCCGATAGCTATCGTCGTAGGAATGGAAGTTACAAACCCGTAGAAATTACTGCAGAAAATGATTTGGTTAAAGCAACCTTAAATGAACTTAATTCTGATGAATCTCCTAAGGAAGATGGCGTTT
This sequence comes from Bacteroidales bacterium, assembly GCA_013376985.1. Classification (GTDB taxonomy): domain Bacteria; phylum Bacteroidota; class Bacteroidia; order Bacteroidales; family Tenuifilaceae; genus UBA8529. The sequence continues at coordinate 86,403 of JACABB010000002.1, read as the reverse complement.
TTGTTGAAGGTGCTTCAATCTCAATTGCTTTAGTTGCTGATGAGGATGAGAAGAAAAAGTTAATTGGTCTAAAAGTTGGTGATGTTGTAACCATTGATGCCTTAAAATCATTTCCAAATGTTGCTGATAGAGCTGCATTACTACATGTTTCAAAAGAAAAATTAGTTAATGTTGAATCCCTATTTCAGTTAACAATAACAGAGACTTTAACTTTTGAAAAAGCAGAACTTAACGAAGATTTTTTCAATAAAGTTTATGTAAATACATTAGAAGAGTTCAACAGCAAATTGAATGAGGAGATAAGCAAAAACCTTGTACACGAAAGCGACTACCGCTTTTTAATTGATTTAAAAGATAAATTAATTGACAAGTTCAAAATTGAACTCCCAAAAGATTTTCTAATTCGTTGGTTAGTTGCCGTAAACGAAGGGAAACATACGCGTGAGCAGATCGAGACCGAATTCCCTATGTTTGAAAAAGATTTGAAGTGGCAGCTAATTCGGGATAAGGTTGCTACGGAGAACAACCTAACTGTTACGGAGGAAGAAATTCACGGATTTGCCATGAATTTTGCACGTAATCAATTTGCATCTTACGGTATGAACCAAATGCCCGATGAGTATTTAGTTAGCTATGCCGATAACATTTTGAAGAAAGAGGGAGAGAAACGAAGAATTCAAGAAAAAATTATTGAAGATAAGGCTGTTGCAGTGATAAGAGAGGCCATTAAACTTGATGAAAAAGAAGTAACCACCGATGAGTTTAATAATCTTAAATAAAAATTGTTGATTAATATAATTGGACCGATAGAGATAAATCTATCGGTCTTTTTTTAAAAACTATTTAACCTCATTGCTGTTATTTAAAAACCAACATTCAAAAAAAGGGTTTATCTTTGAGTTTACATCGGATAAAAATTTCTAGAAATCTTTAAAATAAAAACAATACTATATGAGCCAAAAGAATAGTGAATTCGAAAAGTATGCCATCAGGCATCGTGGAATTAGCAGTTTAACACTGCATAATTTTCAATCTATGCAAGGTAACTACATATCGCCAACTATCATTGAGGAGCGCCAACTCAATATTGCAACGATGGATGTTTTCTCGCGCCTTATGATGGATAGGATAATATTCTTAGGCGTTCCAATAAATGACGATGTGGCTAATATTATTCAAGCTCAGCTCCTTTTTCTTGAATCTTCGGATCCGTCCAAGGATATTCAAATTTACCTTAATACACCTGGCGGTTCTGTTTATGCTGGGTTAGGTATTTATGATACAATGCAATATATCAGTTCCGATGTGGCAACAATTTGTACAGGCATGGCTGCATCAATGGGAGCTGTATTACTCACCGCCGGTGCAAACGGTAAACGAACAGCTCTTCCACATTCAAGAGTAATGATTCATCAACCGATGGGTGGAGCAGAAGGTCAAGCCTCAGATATTGAAATCACAACGCGCGAGATTTTAAAGTTACGTGACGAGTTATACAATATAGTTGCTAAGCATTCAGGTAACCCATTTGAAAAAATTCAAAAAGATTCCGATCGTGATTACTGGATGACTGCTCAGGAAGCAAAGGATTATGGTATGATTGATGAGGTATTGGTGAGAATTGATAATAAATAATTTTTAATGATATTGCATTTTTTAGACCTGCCAAGAAAAAAATGGCAGGTTTTTTAGCAATAAATATTTTGGTAAGTATTTTATATTCAATCAAATTGAAATTTAGAAAAAAATTTATATTAAATACCCATTCATAATCTCTATTTTAATTCATTTAATTCTATTTTTGTTTAATATAATCGATTTTAGAGTTGAAACAATTTTATAATTTGTAAAATAATTAATATCAAATAAGTAATTAATTTTAGTTTCTGATGTCTTTCCCCCACTACCACCAACCCGATGCGATGGATTGCGGTCCAACCTGTCTGCGGATTGTTGCACGATATTATGGTAAGCATTACAATGTTCAAACTCTACGGGAGCGTTGCTACATAACCCGCGAGGGGGTTAGTATGCTTGGAATTAGCCGTGCTGCTGAGAGCATAGGCTTTCGAACTATGGGGGTTAAGATCAGTTTTGAGCAGCTGTTAAAAGAGGCTCCTCTACCAGCTATTGTTCATTGGAATCAGAGTCATTTTGTTGTTGTCTATGACATTACAGGGAAAAAGGGCAAAGAGGTTGTTCACGTTTCGGATCCTGGCGGTGGATTGGTGAGTTTTCCTCGAGAAGAGTTTATTCGCTGTTGGGTTTCAACTGTTGAGGAGGGTGAGAAGCGCGGTGTGGCTCTACTCCTTGAAGCCTCTCCTGATTTTTATGCAGCACAAGACGAAAAACCTAATAAAAAGAGTTTCCGTTTTCTGTTCAGTTACCTTCGCCCCTATAGGAAATTGATAACCCAACTCTTGCTGGGCTTAATTCTCGGCAGTTTGCTTCAGTTGGTTTTCCCATTCCTAACCCAAAGTATAGTTGATAAGGGCATTGGAAATCGCAACATAGGGTTTATTTACCTTGTGCTGATTGCCCAGATGGTATTAACGTTAAGTCGTGTGTCGGTTGAATTTATCAGAGGGTGGATACTGCTACATCTTGGAACACGTATAAACATATCGCTTATATCGGATTTTTTGGTTAAACTGATGCGCCTGCCCATGGGTTACTTCGATGCCAAGATGGTTGGTGATTTGATACAACGTATTAACGATAATAAGCGAATAGAGAGTTTTTTGACTGGGACTACGCTGAACGTAATGTTTTCGTTGGTCAATCTAGTTATTTTCGGGGCCGTTTTGCTTTACTATAATGTAACCATTTTTTCAATATTCCTTTTTGGAAGCACTGTTTATGCCCTTTGGGTTTGGCTTTTCATGAAGAAGCGAGAAGAATTAGATTACCGTCGGTTTGCGCAGATGGCTGCTAACCAGAGCAATGTAATTCAGTTGATACAAGGAATGCAGGAGATTAAGCTGAATAGTTGTGAGCAGCAGAAACGTTGGGAGTGGGAACGCATACAGGCAAAACTATTCAAGGTAAGTGTAAAAGGCCTAGCGCTTAGCCAGTATCAGCAAAGTGGTGCTGTACTTATCAATGAGATAAAGAATATTTTTATAACTGTAATTGCGGCAAAAAGCGTAGTAGATGGCGATATGTCTTTGGGCATGATGCTTGCGGTACAATACATCATAGGTCAGTTAAATAGCCCGATTGACCAGTTGATATCATTCTTTAACTTAACTCAGGATGCAAAGATAAGCCTTGAGAGGCTTGGTGAAATACACCTTCGAAACGACGAGGAAGATGTTGAAGATTCAAGAATGAACGATATTCCCGATGGAAAAAGTATTGAATTGAGTAACCTTGGATTCCGTTATGATGAGCCAGACTCAAACCTAGTGCTTGATGATATCAATATTAGAATTGAGGCGGGTAAGCAAACAGCCATTGTAGGTACATCGGGAAGCGGAAAGACAACTCTTATTAAACTCTTGCTTGGGTTTTATCCCCCTGTTAACGGAGAAATCCGGATTGGGGAAAATAATCTCACGGCATTTAGTATTGGTCGTTGGAGAGAGCAATGTGGTGTGGTAATTCAGGATGGATTTATATTTTCAGATACTATTGCCAATAATATTGCCCCCGGAGTTGATAGAGTTGATAAACTTAAATTGCTCCATGCTGCTAACGTGGCTAATATAGATGATTTTATTGATTCGCTTCCCCTCGGTTATAATACAAAGATCGGTGGTGAAGGTCATGGTTTGAGTCAAGGTCAAAAGCAAAGAATTTTGATAGCTCGTGCAGTTTATAAAGATCCAAAGTTTATCTTTTTCGATGAAGCAACCAATGCGCTTGATGCTAATAACGAGAAGGTTATTCTAGGGAATTTACAAGAATTTTTCAAAGGTCGAACGGTTATTGTTGTGGCACATCGTTTAAGTACGGTTAAAAATGCAGATCAGATAGTTGTGTTAGAGAAAGGGAAAGTGGTTGAAGTGGGTACGCATAAGGAATTAAGCGAGAAGAAGGGGGCGTACTATACTTTAGTTAAAAATCAGTTGGAGTTATAAGTATTTTTGGCGATGGGTTTTTGAAGGCTCATTAAGCAGATGATATATAAATCACAAATCGAGGGAGAATAAAATGTTTAATGTTTGTAGCAGCAGGTAATAAAAATTCAGCGCTAAAATCAGATAATAAAATTGTAATTAGCATAAAAATGTGCCTTGAATGGGCTTTTTTCAGAAAAGTAGAAATAATTTTTGATCAACAAAATGGAAATAGATGATCGATTAAAAAAAATAAACCTCCGCTCAGAGGAGATTGCAGAAATTCTTGGGGTACCTCCAAAGGGAATAGTTCGGTGGGGAATAACAATTATTTTTTTGGTTATTGCTATAGTTTTTATCGGTAGTGCATTTTTTAAATATCCCGATATTGTTGTTGCCCCTGCAGTCATTACAAGCGAGAATCCACCTTCGGTTATTATTTCAAAAGCAAATGGTAAGATAACAGATATTCTTTTTACGGATGGTTCGCTTGTTAAAAAAGGCGATACTATTGCAGTAATTGAAAATCCGGCTCAACTAAAAGATATTGAATGTCTTTCTAGGATAATAAATGGGTTTAACCATCGAAAACTATCAGACACTCTTCTCGACTCCAGATATTTCGACAAATTGAATTTAGGAGATATTCAGGCTCAGTTTAATGCTTTTTCAAAATCATATTTTGAATATCGTTTGTTTTTGAAACAAAGTTATCACGAACAAAAGATAAAGGCTATTGAATCGCAGATTAAACAGTACAATCAGTATTATAATAGACTTTGGGCTCAGCGAAATCTTACCCTTAAAGATCTTGAGTTAACCCAAAGGCAGTTTGCCCGAGATTCATCACTCTTTAAGACAGGAGTAATTTCCGCTGTTGATTATGAGCGTTCTCAGGGGGTGTTATTATCAAAACGTCAATCACTTGAGAGTGCTCGGTTGAATCTCTCTACTACCGCAATAACAATTGAGGGGCTTAGACAAAGCATTATTGATACTAGACTTGAGCAAGAAAGTCAAAGCAAAAAACTGGCAGAGGATTTGATGAATAGTTATAACCAGATGGTGAGTACCCTCTCAACATGGGAAAAAACGTATCTTTTAATAGCACCCTCGTCAGGAAAACTCACATATATGAGCGTTTGGAGTAATCTACAAGAAGTGAGATCTGGGGATAGACTTTTTACTATTAATCCTGAAAAAAGGGGAGAGATTTTTGCAATGTTAACTCTACCTTTCGAAGGAGCGGGTAAGGTGAAACTGGAACAACGAGTGACTATTAAACTCGATGGATATCCGTATATGGAATTTGGAATGATTGAAGGTGTAATTCAATCTGTTTCCAGTGGTTCTGTTGAAAAAGGATTTCCAGTAGTTGTTCGTTTACCAAAGGGGCCAATTACTTCGTATGGACAAGAATTAAGTTTTGAAAGAGACCTTTCGGGTATTGCAGAAATCACCACAGAAAATTTAACACTCTTACAACGATTTTTCAACCCACTCAAATATATTTTTAAGGACAGAGTGTCTAAAAAGTAGAACTAAAAACTTGGTTTTATGAACTGTTTAAATTGAAAGATATAAAATTCGAATATTATTAAACGAAAACTCTACCAAGATTAAAAACCTTGATAGAGTTTGAGTAAAAAGGAAAACGTATTTACAGTTTGATGCTTTAGGGTAACATCTTCTGCACTTCTTAATACAATCTTTTCATCTGATTGAATGTGGGTAACTTATGATGATTTATATTTTTTCAAGTATCATCTAAAAATTTTTAAATAATCATGAAACTAGTTTCTTGTTAATATCAATTATTAATCTCAAGACAATTATTCCTTAATATAAATTTTTGGATCTTGACCAATTGGAAGATTATCGCCACCATTTAAACTTTTCATCTGATTATTGGTGAGTATTTCTTGATTATTCATGCTAAAAGCAATCATTTCTAAAATATTTCTTTGAGTTTTCATGGTTTAAGATATTATTTAGTTAGTGATTAGTATATCCCTTCAATTATATATTCCGCAAAACTATAAAAAGTGACACATTTTTTTTAAAATTTTGATAAAAAACTTTTTTTGTAACAGAATCTCAATATTTTATGTATATTAAAGTTGTAGTAGAATATTTTTCTATCAGAGTAGTTTACGAATAGGATCGTTGAATTTACTTGTGCATTTCTTCTAATTATTATATATTGCATACATGAAATTATACTCGGAAACGTTAGGATTTTCGGTATCCCTATTGATACTAATTCTTTTTTCTACTATAGTTAATTCTCAGAGCCAAGAGTTACTTAGTTCTAAGGCTAAGATGCTTGATAGTCTTGCAAAATCTTTTAATAATAGAGGCGTAGACATTGCTGTGGCTGGAGATATCGAAAAGGCAGGTATTTATTTTAAAAAAGCTCTTGATTTAAAACAACTTATACCAGGTTTTAGTAAAACAAGACTGGCAAGTGGATATTTAAACTTAGCCAATATCAAGCAGCAGTTAAAGTCTGCTGATTCAGCGTTAATCTACTATAAAAAAGCGGAAGGACTGATCAATCAGGTAGAAAAGCCCAGTAAAAATATTCTTGGGACTATTTATGTTGAAATGGGAGATTGCTACCTTCGTTTATACGATGTTCAAACAGCAATCTCATTTATCAAGAAAGGGATACGTTTGATTGAAAGTGATTCGATTCCGGATAGCTATAAATTGATTCTGTCTAAACTTAAGTTAACCTCTGCGCTTAGAACTGCGGGATTTTTAAGCGAAGCACTTAGCAATGGTGAGGAAATTTTAAATTTTGCTTATAATCACCAGTCAAACTTGGTTTATGCCGTTCATAATAATCTTGGTATTACCTACATGTATTTTAAAGATTACCAAAATGCGTTGCTACATTTTAAAGCATCCGAAGAAATTTTAAAAAATGCTAAAGAACGAAGTTCTTTGGAGTATGTAGGCATATACACATATATTGGTTTATGTTACCAGAAACTTTTTTTAGTGAATGAGGCGGAGAGTTATTATAATAAAGCCTTAGGCTTAAGTACCAGTATAAATTCTATTATAAGTATATGTCAATTATACAATTATCTTGGTGATTTAAAATTTTATCAAGGACTTTTAGATCAAGCGGAGCGGTTGTTTTTAAAATCAAAATCAATTAACACTATTAATTCCAATGACTTTTTCTCTTTGTCAAATGCCGCCTATAGTTTTAAAGGATTTGGTGATATTTATGCTAGACAATCATTAATTGAGAAGGATCGAAAAAAAGCCGTTGAATCATTAAAGAATTACAAAAAGGCAATTTCATTATCTGAGGATATACGGTTTAAACTTTTCAGTGAAGATGATAAACTCTTAATTTCAGGAAAGTATAATGACTTTTATGATAAGGCTATTGAAAGTGCATTCCAATTCTCTGCTAGTATCGATAGTTCATTTTTGACAGAAGCATTTATGCTTATATCCAAAAGTAAGGCTGCAATTCTTCATGAATTGATATCAAAAAACAAAGGACTTTCAATTTCTGGCGTACCAATTGAACTGCAAAATCAGGAACAACAGATTAAACAACGATTCGATTATCTTACAGAAAAATTCTATGAGGAAAGAAAACTAAATAGTGTAAATGTGCAGCAGGTAAAAAGAAATGAGGAACAGTTATTTAATACTCAAAATGAATATCGCGCAATTCTCAAAGAAATAGAGACTAATTATCCTAAATACTATAAACTAAAATATGATACATCATCCGTATCAATCCAGCAACTTCAGAAAACTTTACCAGATGATAAACTGGTAATTGACTACTATAAGACGGATTCAAACCTTTACTCATTTGCAATAAGTAAGTGTCGTGTAATTCAAAGTATTCAGAAGTTAGATAGCACTTTTTATAATAACCTTGCTCAATTTAGGGCGGAACTTGTTCCCAATAATTTCAGTTCCTTATCAATTGAAAATGTAAAACACTTTTCAAGTTCTTCTTACTATTTATACTCTGTTTTATTAAAACCATATGAGAACGAGATGAAAGGTAAAAAATTAATTATAGTCCCTCACAATGAGTTAATTTCAATCCCCTTTGCAGCTCTCGTTACAAAAAAACAAGCAAATCCCAAGGAGTTTTTTAGTTTACCTTATCTTGTAAATGATTATCCAATTTCTTATTCCCTTTCGTCAAAATTACTTACCGATCAGGTATATGCCCCGAAAATCACTTTTATTAAAAGCATATCCATAGCTCCTTCATACAAAGGAAAAACCAGTGATACTATTGCATCACGATCTGTATATCGACAGGATTTATGGGATCTTCCTGGAGCAAAGAATGAAGCAGTCTTGGTTAGTAAAAGATTTAAAGGAGCTCTTCTGTTGGATCGAGATGCAACTGAAAGTCGATTTAAGTCCATTGCTGGAAATTACGATATAATCCACTTAGCAATGCATACTTTTATAGATGATAAAAACCCCAATTTCTCTAAACTTATATTCACGAAAACATCCGATTCAATAAATGATGGTTATCTGAATGCTTACGAAATATTTAATTTAAAACTTAAAAGTAGATTAACAATTATTAGCGCATGTAGAAGCGGTGATGGTAACCTTATAAAGGGAGAAGGGATTATTAGTTTAGCACGCGGATTTTTTTATGCAGGGTGTCCTTCTTTAGTCACCACACAATGGAGGGTTGATGATAGCTCGGGAACCGAGATAATTATTGATTTTTCCAAGTACATTAAAAAGGGTGAAAGCATTAGCGTTTCGCTTCAATTGGCTCAAAAAAACTTTATTAAAAAAGCCGATCCTTTACGATCGCATCCATATTTCTGGGCCGCTTACCAAGTTTTAGGAAGTGATAATCCTGTAACTCAAAGCGGATCGTTATACCTACTAATATTAGGAGTAGCTGTTTGCCTTGTGTTTATAGTTGCGGTATCATACTATAAATTCATTAAATAGGACTATTACATTGAGGGTGTTCACCTCTAACTATCGGTAATGTATTTACTATAAATTATTTGTACCTTTGTAAACAATAAATTGAAATTGACTGTAAAATAAATGAAGAATACTGATAAATGTTCATTTTGTGGTCGTGATCGGCGCGATGTAACCCTGCTTGTTTCAGGTGTTAATGCTTTTATTTGCGATATGTGTGCTGAGCAAGCAAACCTAATTGTCCGTGAGGAGTTGAAGAAAAAAGGGGAGTTTAAGTTGAACAAAAGCAAACTTCTTAAGCCGAAGGAGATAAAAAGTTTTCTTGATCAATACGTGATAGGGCAGGATGAGGCTAAAAAATTTCTATCGGTAGCAGTATACAATCACTATAAAAGATTGATGCAGAATAGTAAAACCGAGGATGAGGTTGAGATAGAAAAATCGAATATACTACTTGTTGGTGAAACAGGAACAGGAAAAACTCTTTTGGCTCGGACTATTGCTCGTATGCTTCATGTTCCATTTACAATTGTTGATGCAACAGTTCTTACCGAAGCGGGTTATGTTGGAGAAGATGTTGAGAGTATTCTAACACGCTTGCTTCAAGTTGCTGATTATAATGTTGAAGCAGCAGAGAAGGGAATTGTTTTTATCGATGAACTTGATAAAATTGCTCGTAAGGGTGATAACCCTTCAATTACCCGGGATGTTTCAGGTGAAGGGGTTCAACAAGGGCTGCTTAAATTACTCGAAGGATCTGTTGTAAATGTCCCCCCTCAGGGAGGACGCAAGCACCCAGAGCAGAAGATGATAGCTGTTGATACTAAAAACATTCTATTTATATGCGGTGGAGCATTTGAGGGGATTGAGAAAAAAATCGCTCAACGTCTCAACACCCAGATTGTTGGCTATGGTGCAAGTAAAAATCGTGATTATATTGATAAGGATAACTTATTGCAATATATAGCCCCACAGGATTTAAGAGTGTTTGGATTAATCCCTGAAATTATAGGACGGTTGCCAGTTTTAACATACCTAGATCCGCTTGACCGTGAGGCCTTACGAAGCATTCTTACAGAACCTAAGAATGCAATTATGAAACAGTATATTAAACTTTTCGATTACGACGGTATTAAACTCGAAGTTGAAGAGGATGTATTAAATTATATCGTTGATAAAGCCATTGAGTTTAAACTTGGGGCTCGTGGGTTACGTTCAATTTGTGAAGCTATTATGATTGATGCAATGTTCGAACTTCCCTCAGGAGATCACCAAGAGATGATAATTTCGCTCGAATATGCACAGAAAAAACTTGAGAAAGCGAATGTTAAACGATTGAAAGCTGCTTAGTTTTTCTTTTCTCGGACTAAGTTAATAAATGTATACCCAAGCCCATCATCATTGATGGGCTTTCCTTTTGTAACACTTTCGGTAGTCCATTCTTTAAGGTCAAGTTCAGGGAAAAAAGTATCGCCAGAAAAACTGGCATGAATTCTAGTAAAATATATTCTGTCGGCCAAAGAAAGTGTTTGCCTATAAATGTCTCCGCCACCTATAATAAAAACCTCACTATCTTGGCTGGCTATATTTAAAGCATCTTCCAACGAATTTACAACGATACAACCATCTGCTTGGTAGTTTTTATCACGAGTTATTACCACATTCGTTCTACCCGGTAATGGACGACCTATACTATCATATGTTTTTCTACCCATAATGATATGATGTCCAAGGGTTAGACTCTTGAATCGTTGTAAATCCTCTTTTATATGCCAAAGCAATTGGTTGTTATACCCAATTATCTGATTTTCGGCTACTGCAACTATTATTGAGATGGTCATTAAGTGCTTGTTCTTATAAATTTATTGCTTGAAATTTTCCTTTTTGATTTTTTAAATTGCTATTGTCCCTTTAATATGGGGGTGAGGATCGTATCCTTCGAGTTTAAAATCATCAAAATTGAAATCAAAAATGGATTTTACGTTGGGGTTGATGTTCATTTTGGGCAAATTCCGTGGTTCACGGCTTAGTTGGAGCTTAACCTGATCTAAATGGTTTAAATAGATATGAGCATCACCGAAAGAATGGACAAACTCTCCGGGTTTAAGGCCGGTAACCTGAGCCATCATAAGCGTTAGCAAGGCGTAAGATGCGATGTTGAACGGAACGCCCAGAAAAACATCAGCGCTGCGTTGATATAGCTGGCATGAGAGTTTTCCACTAGCAACATAAAACTGAAAGAGCGCATGGCATGGGGGCAAAACCATTTTATCGATTTCGCCTACGTTCCAAGCGCAGACTATATGGCGACGAGAATCTGGATTATTGATTATTGAATTTACAACCCCAGAAATTTGATCGATATGTTTACCATCTGGAGTTGGCCAAGACCGCCATTGATAGCCGTATACAGGACCAAGACTCCCATTTTCATCTGCCCATTCATTCCATATTGTAACCCCATTTTCGTTCAAATACTTGATGTTGGTATCGCCTTTAAGAAACCAAAGTAGTTCATAGATAATCGATTTTAGGTGCAACTTTTTTGTAGTAAGGAGGGGAAATCCATCTGCTAAATCAAAACGCATCTGATACCCAAAAACGCTAATAGTGCCTGTGCCTGTTCTATCGGTTTTTTTAGCCCCTTTTTCTAAAATATGATCAAGAAAATCAATGTACTGCTTCATTTTTCACCTCTTGATGTTTGAATTGCTAAAGGTAAATTCATATTGCGAGAATGCAAAAAAATGTAAATAAGTTGATGAATGATTAAACCGGCTGCTAATATTTATAATTTAATTCTACTTTCAAATATTTTGTTGTCTTTGACAACCATTTTACTTGATGCTGTGTTTAGGATATTGTAACTTAGATTTTTTTAAAAATTATGTCGTATAAAATTTATCATAACTCACGCTGTAAGCATAGTAGAGCAGGGTTAGATTATCTTCAAAAAATGACTTCGGAAATCGAGGTCAGGGATTATCTTTCCGAACCAATTACGGCCAAAGAAATCAATGAAATATTACTTAAAACCAATTTAAAGCCGTTACAGATTATTAGAACAAATGAGGCTTACTTTAAATCATCTTTAAAGGGAAGGAATTTTACCGATGATGAGTTGATAAAAATTATGATAGAGAATCCAAAATTAATTCAACGCCCTATAGTGGTTGGAAAATACAAAGCCGTTATAGGAAATCCACCCGAAGAAATCAACAAACTTTTTAGTAGTTAATAGTATGGGGAAAGTTTTTCGGTGATAACCATTTGCCTTTTTTCAATTTATCTCGTTTTTGCAAGATTATTGAAAAAGAACTATTTGATAAGATGGAAACAAAAGTACTGGAATTTACAAATACTTACCGAAAAACTATCGTATTGGACGAATTGCGATTAATTGATATCTGAACCGAAGCATTGAAGTATTCAAAGGATATGGCTGATAGTTTTGTACCATTTAGTCATGACGGACTTGATATTAGTGTCGATAGATTAAAGAATAACATTGGTGATAATGCAGTAGCAAAGAATATTACTGGCAGGCAACTTGAATTCGAAAGTGTTTTAGAAAGTTGGCTAGAAAGTATTGTACATAAACAAAATATTGAAGCGGACACAAATATTGGTATTGCACGTAGTAAAGGCAATAAAATTTACTTTACTCAAATTTTCCTTTTAAAGAAACCTTTCAAAAAGTAAATCTTATGGCAACATCAGAGTTTAAATTTCAAGAGCCTTTTCCCATTGGAAAAGATGAGACTGATTACTATCTGTTATCAAAAGATTTTGTTTCAGTGTCTCAATTTGAAGGGCAGGAAATATTAAAGATTGAACCCGAAGGATTATCATTGCTGTCTAAAATTGCTATGCACGATTGTTCATTTATGCTCCGTGCGGAACATATAAAGCAAATGGCAGAAATACTTGACGATCCTAATGCTAGCAAAAACGACAAGTTTGTTGCTCTTGTAATGCTTAGAAATGCTGAAGTTTCAGCCAAAGGAATTCTTCCTTTCTGTCAGGATACTGGTACTGCAACAATTTTTGCAAAAAAAGGGCAGCAGGTTTGGACCGGTGGGGGAGATGAGGAGGCATTATCACTCGGAGTATATAAAACATATACTGGTGATAATCTTAGGTATTCGCAGACCATTCCGCTAGATATGTACAGGGAGAAGAACTCTGGCACTAATTTACCTGCTCAGATAGATATTTATTCAACTGATGGGAATGAATACAAGTTTTTATTCATAGCAAAAGGAGGCGGTTCCGCCAATAAAACAATGCTTTTTCAGGAAACAAAAGCGCTTCTGAATCCTCAGAATTTAGAAAAATATCTGGTTGAGAAGCTTAAACTACTGGGTACGGCCGCTTGTCCCCCATACCATGTGGCATTTGTAATAGGTGGCACATCCGCTGAGGCATGCATCAAAACGGTTAAGCTGGCATCAGCAAAATATTTGGATAATTTACCAACCGAGGGCAATGAAAATGGTCAGGCATTTCGTGATGTAGAGTTGGAAAAAAGAATTTTAGAATTGGCTAATAGTATAGGACTAGGAGCTCAATTTGGTGGCAAATATTTTGCATTAGATGTTCGAATTATTCGTTTACCACGGCACGGTGCATCATGCCCAGTTGGTGTGTGAGTTTCCTGTGCCGCCGACAGAAATATTAAAGCAAAAATCAATAAAGATGGTATTTGGGTCGAAAAATTGGAGAATAACCCTGGACGGTTTATTCCTGATAAGTATAGAAAAGGTGATGAAGGGGAGGCAATTAAAGTTGATCTGAACAAGCCCATGAAGGAGATTCTTGCAGAATTATCTAAACACCCTGTTGGAACTCGTTTATCGTTAACGGGAACAATTGTTGTTGGAAGGGATATTGCTCATGCTAAATTAAAAGAACGACTAGATAAAGGAGAAGAACTGCCACAGTATATTAAGGATCATCCGATATACTACGCAGGGCCTGCAAAGACTCCTGTAGGAATGGCTTCGGGTTCATTTGGACCAACAACAGCAGGGCGTATGGATTCATACGTTGATCTATTTCAATCACTTGGTGGAAGTATGATCATGATAGCCAAAGGCAATAGAAGCCAAGTTGTAACAGATGCTTGTAAGAAATATGGCGGATTTTACCTTGGTAGCATCGGTGGCCCAGCAGCAATATTAGCCCAAGAAAATATTAAAAAAGTTGAACTACTTGAGTATCCTGAACTAGGTATGGAGGCAATATATAAAATAGATGTAGTAAACTTCCCGGCATTTATACTGATTGATGATAAAGGGAATGATTTTTACAAACAGGTGATGAAATAAATTCATTGATAATGAAAAGAGAAACGGTTTCAATTTGTTGTTGAAACCGTTTCTCTTATAAATAATTACTATCACTTAATAATACTTAGTTTCTTTGTTACAGATTTTCCATCAGGTGTTTGAATCTTGATGAAGTAAACGCCACTTGAGAGACTACTGATATTTAAAGATTGGTCGCTTGGTAAACTTACAATATCTAGTACAAGTGTACCAGTAGAACTAAATACCTTTACAGTACCTTTTTCATAACCATCTATTTTAATAATGGTAGTAGCCGGATTAGGGTATACTGAGTATTTTTTGTTTACATCATTTGTCTCAACCTCAACAGGCCAAGTAACAGCAACAAAGTTTTCTTTTACATAAATCTGTTGATCTGTCCCTTTTGTTATGGTCAATGTAATTGTCTTATTACCTGTGGTAGTATATTTTACTGTGTGAGGACCTACTCCTGTTTTAGTTTGAGGAAGTGCTCCGTCGCCAAAATTCCACGACCATGTTTCTGGGGAACCATAGGATTTATCAGTGAAAACTACTGTTGAATCATTTTGGTGAACAAGCGTATTATTTACTTTGAAATCTGCTGAAATAGGAATAGCTCCATAATGCCACATCCCGCCATAATACTGATTGCTACTAAATCCTCCTGCCCAAATAGATTTATCACTCGCAGCACCTATTGCAAGGAATTGGTAACTTTTATAGAATTCAGCATAATCGGTAAAGGTTGTGCCATTGTCGGTGCTATACGAAACACCTTCTGCAGGTGTTGAATAATCTGCTCCTGTTGAAATTAAAAGGTTTGAACCAGGGATAAACATAAAACTTGATTTGTAAAAATTACCCGTTGAGGTGAGTAAAGTCCAATTTTGGCCTCCATTAATTGTTTTATATGATGGGTTTGTTCCTGTTCCTCTTCTTTGAATAATGCCTATGTTATCATCTTTGAATGAGAGTTCAAAAGTAGCATCGTCAATAGGCGTTTGGTATGCAACCCAATTGTAACCTTTATCGGTAGACTTGTATATTCTACCCTTATTTGTTGCAAACCAAACAGTATTACCATATACAGAATAGTAGCCAACATTTCCATACTCTCCTGTGCTATTCGATGGAATTTTTGAGGATGATACTCTTGACCATGTGGTTCCCCCATTAGTGGTTGTATAAATTTCAAAGTAACCACCATTAGGATCTCCCATACAAAAACCATTATTTTCATCCCAGAAGTGAACCACATTAGGAAATCCTGATGGAGCTGAAAAAGAAGCAGTAGATTGAACAGACCATGTAACTCCACCATCAGCAGTATAAACGATTTTACCTGAGCTAGAATTTGAGCTACTAACGAATAAAGCTACCCACGCTTTCTTGTCACTTATAGCAGATATCATTGATGCAGAATAATTTGTCGTTCCTGATGCATTTATTGTCCCTGATGACCATGTAAAGCCACCATCAATTGTTCTTGTGAAATCTTTTACTTTCGCAGCAGGGTTTGCTCCACTGCCATCGAAAGCAATAGCCCATGCAACTCTATCACTTACTGCCGAAATATTTTGAATGCCTCTTCCGGCTACTGTAAAGCCAGTATTTTGCTTTTTCCAAAGTATGCTTTGGTTTACTTGCCCTGGTTTAATGCCAACTATTATTGAGTTAGATGTACTAAAATGGGTGGTAGCATCAGGATCCATTTCGGATGCTACAAAATAGCCATTCAAGTACCCACCCCAACCCCAATTTATATGGAGATTGTCTGATGCATCATATCCATCACACACCCATGCATGTCCACCACTTGTTCCTTGTCCCGAATAAAATACTGGGCGATTTTGGTTTAATTCACCTTTAACAATGGTTAGCCATTCGGTTACCTTGCTTGCATCAAATTCATACTCTTTAATTGTAGTAGGATCGTACTTAAAATAGTTGGTTAGTGCATACATAACATCTGTGCTAAATGCTGCAGAGCCATCCGATGCATAATCCATATCAACCGAAACGCCAGCATGGTACATTAGGGTTGCCACTGCTTCTTTCTGAACATTTGAACTCGATCCATTTAGAGAATTTGGCATATTGGCCCAATCATAATTAGCCGATGAGAAATCGACGTATTGAATTCCATACGATGGATTTGTTTGTGGAGTATATTTATGCCACCCTTGACCCTGAGCAGGCCATTTATGATAATTCATAATCTGTGACATTGCAGTAGCAACACATCCGGTATAATTATAATTTGGACAAAACAAATTGTAGGTTGGAACTCCTGTAGGTCCCTGTTGATTCCAAGTGGTTGTAAGCAAGGGACTAACAGTGGCTACAACTTTTTTAGATTGCCTTACTTTATATCTCTCCCATCGCTGCTTAATTTCAATATTTTGAGCCTTTTGAAGTTTTGTTTCATTTATCTGTTTGCTATATAATTCAAACCTATTTGTAACAGAAGGGTTATTGAGTCCGTCACCCACTGAGTTTGTTGTTGAATAACCTATAATTGGATTGGCTCTATCATCGGCAGAGACAACCACAAAACCTGTAGGGTTAAAAGAGATGATGTACATCGTTGTTTCTCCTTGAAATTCGAAGGTAGAAATATTGCTAACGGTCAAGTTTGTGCTTTTTTCAGATACCTGAGTGCGGATAAAATTTTCGGCAACTCGTTGAGCATCTTTTTTGTCAACTGAATCGGCAGACGTAAACTTGACAATTAGTAATAGCAAAAATAGAATAGCGAAGATTTTTTTCATTGGGTTATGGTTTATAAATTGTTTACTATCAGACTTTTATTGTTCGAATTATTTTTTGAAACTGCTTTAAAATTTCAAAAATTTGAAAAGTTATTTCTTTAAATAAATAGATTCAAATGTAAAAATAATCATTACAAATAAAATCAATTATTAATGAAAGTCTTTTTGCAAGAAGGAGTTTTCGATAAAACTCTTTTATATCAAACGGTTTATATTAAATTCCTGTGATCGATTTTTTGTTTAATTTTCCGTGATATTTTAGGGTATATGTGAGTTTTGTCTTAATTATAGTGGGTTCTGCTGTCTTAATAGTATCAATTTTGGTGGTTGATGATTGCCATTCATCGGCAATGTTAAGAGTATATTTTTGTTTGTCGAACGTAAAGTAGATTTTGTTTTTGTCGATTTTGTTGATAGTTAGTTGATTATTGGTATATGGCAGATTTGTAATATTTGTTAATCTAAATGAAATCCCATTCCCAGCAGAACCCTTGAGTATTTTACCATTTCCTAGAAGGATTTTTACCGAATCGCGAAGAAGGTTGTCTTTCCTTCTAATATCAAGTTGTTTTGTTTCTTTATCAAACCTGTATGTTGGTCCATCGATTCTCATCCCTCGTGGCGGAGTACCGCTTAGAACTTCCCCTTCCTGTGTTAAATAATATTCAATAAACACAAATTCATTGGGTGCAATAAAACTCTTCAAATTAGTTTGTTTTTCTATAGTACAACCTGTTAAAAGTAGAATGAAGAGTGTGATTTTTAATAATACACCTGATTTAATTGCCGTATGTTTCATAAACAAAAATTCTATTGTTGAGCAAGATAGATAAAAATAGCCTCTTAGAAAATTAAGAGAAAAGGTATATCAAGATGGAGATATAAGTATCAAAACCTAAAATAGATAAATGGTTGTATATCAGATGTTTTAATTTGAATAATAATAAAGGCAATAATAAGTGTTGCTATTATTTTTAGGACTAAAGGCGATTTAATAAATGCCCCCCTATAGGTTTCTTTAAATGATACTGGTATCCAATGGATTGCAAAACCGATCAGAATAAGTCCGTATATGTTTAGCTGCGAAGTTAGGTTTGATAGTATTGACGAGAAACCAAATCGGTTAAAAATTTGATGAAGCATTTTTGCCGCATTATCAATATCTGCAGATCTAAAGAATATCCATGCTAAACATACAATCTGAAAGGTAATTAACCCTGATAGGAATCTTTTCCAAGTGACAGATTTTATCTTTGGCTCTGGGAAAATACTTACCCAAAGTTTATGAATTGCCAAAGATACTCCATGTATGCCCCCCCAAATCACAAATCGGATATTCGCTCCATGCCATAAACCACCCAAAAACATTGTAATCATTAGGTTTATATAGGTTCTAACTTTCCCTTTTTTATTTCCTCCAAGTGGGATATACAGATAATCCCTTAACCACGATGAGAGCGAAATATGCCAACGCCGCCAAAAATCGGTAATATTAATTGCTTTATAAGGCGAGTTAAAGTTTATTGGTAATCTGAAACCTAGTAGGAGAGCCACGCCTATTGCAATATCTGTATAACCCGAAAAATCGCAGTAGATCTGTATTGCATAGCCATAGGTTGCCATTAGGTTTTCAAACCCAGAGTAACTTAATGGATTATCGAATACCCTATCAACAAAATTAATTGATATAAAATTGGAGATAATCATCTTCTTTATAAGCCCGTTAAGGATTAGGAAGTAAGCGTAGTTGAACTCCTGCCTGCTTAAACTAAATTTCTTATATATCTGCGGAATGAACTCTGCTGCCCGCACAATTGGCCCTGCAACAAGTTGAGGAAAGAATGACACGTAGAACCCAAAATCAAGGATGTTACGGAGCGGTTTAAGTTTTTCTCGGTAAATATCTACTGTATAGCTTATTGTTTGGAACGTGTAAAAAGATATTCCAACAGGAAGTATTATGGTAGAGGTATCGAAATGGGAACTAAAAATCTGATTTGTCCAAAGCGATATGTAGTTTACAACCTCCAGATTTGTACCAAAAATATGATTTATTGTGTCGATATAAAAATAGGAGTACTTAAAGTATGATAATACGCCAAGATTTATTGAAACGCTTACTCCAACAAGGAGTCTTCTTACCCATTTTTTTGATGATATAGGTATTAAAATACCTGTTGTAAAATCGCAAATGGTAGCAAAAATGAGCAGTACAAAGAATAATCCACTTGATTTGTAGTAAAAAAAATAGCTGAATAGAAGTAAGTAAAGGGTGCGTAATAGATGTTTTTTATAAACAATAGAATAGCCAAACAGCAATATTGTAAAGAATATCCAGAACGATGCTTCCGTAAAAATAATTGGTCTGCTTTCGTTATAAGTGAATATGTTTACGATATATTGCCAAATGTCAATCATGAAATTTTGATGCTAATTCATTTTACTAGATAATTTTAAAGAATCCTCCCTTGAAACAAGCTGATTTGTTTTCTGCTTGCTAACTTTTAAAATATAATTGTCGTATTCTAGCATTAGTGCGGCATAAAACATCTCTGCAATTAGGTTCGCCCCTCTATAGGTAAAGTGAATAAAATCTTTTGTGGCCAAAGGAGGATTTGAATTTTCCCATGCAACCATTGAGTTTTTACCACCCATTGCTTCGTAGCAATCCCAAAAAGGAATACCTGCTTTAAAGGAGGCATTTTTTTGTGCATCTCTTATTTTTTCAACATTTGGGTACGATACAAAGCGAAGTCCCTCCTTGCGAGAAACGTCTGAAACCCCAATCATTATAATTGATGCGTCTGGTTTAGCAGCCTGAATGGCTTTAATTTGATTATAAAGTTGAACCTCGTAATATTTATAGCTTTCAACAATGTTTGGGACAACATTAACACCGAACTGGAGTATGATAAGTTTTGTATTTAGCATTTGAAGCATCTCTTTCATAAAAACCATATCGGTTTTTGTAAAGTTAGTGCCAGAACTTCCACGAATTGGGATATTATCAACACCAACACCCTTTTCCGATTCAAGCGAAATACCAAAAATCATAGGGCTGTTCTCACCTTTAAACTTAATTTCGAATGCGTTTATGCCACTGGCTAAATCCAAAGTCAACGAGCTAAGCTTATTGGTAGACGGTATAATTTCTGCATCAATGGTTTTTTCATTGGAGTTTAGCTCTATCATAAACGGCTTACTATTGAAACCATAGAAGAGCCTTAATTTTTGAAAATTATGTGCAGAGCCTATTCCGCCTGTTCTTTGAAAAAGAACCCATGCCTCATCCGTTGATTTTGAGAAAAGATTGCGATTCGGAGTATAAAGAGAGTAACCCACAAGAGCACCAAAACGGTTAATTCCCGCCAGCGTTTTATCATGATCTGCAAGTGTTGTTTTTTCCCAGTTCGAAGAGTTTGTTTGTATTATAGTTGCTGGTTGACAACTTTGAGGAATTGCATGTACCAAGCCTATACCACCTCCTCCAAATTTACACTGCAATCTGGATCTTAAGTAGGATGTTATTCTATCACCCTCTATCTGAGAATCGCCGTAATGCAACACATGAATTAGTTTTCTATTACACTCTCCAGTTCGAAGAACTTCAAAAAATGCTGATAAGGGGTAGTTTGTACTATCGGAAAATTCAAGTTTATTGATTTTACTTCTTAAATAATCTGTATTAAGTGTCCTGTTTGGAATAGTATCTACGATTTTGCTGGAGTCTTGAATACTTGTAGAGTCATTACCTTTAATAAAGTTTGTGGATTGATTTGGTATGCTATTATTTTTTAGCGTACTATCGACAATCCTATCAAGGAAAGCGATTTCTGGTTTTAAATTAGGTTGACTCTGATTTTTGGAAGTATCAATCTCAAATATCTGATTAATACTTGGGTAGTGTAGTGAAATATTACAAAACTTAATCCCTCCTTCAGGAAAGAAAAAGGAGGGAAGAGATATCAAAATTAGAATTAACGATAGAAGAAAGAATATTCTGTATGGTTTTAACATCAATAAAAGTTTTCTTTAGTTCAACCCGTTTAAAGGTAGAAAAATATTGCAGAAAACCAGTAATGTTAAAACAGGGATTAGGTTTTTGCTTTTATCTTTAATGTTTGACCCGGATAAACCCTATCACTTTTAAGATTATTAATTTTAATAATATCTTCACCAGAAACCCCTGGGTATTGGCGAGCAATTGTCCACAAAGTATCACCAGGTTTTACGGTATGCACAACATAACCAGCCTCAACTTTTTGAGCAGTTTTGGTTGGAGTTATAATGCCCAGTTGGGTTGCTATTCGTGGTGAAACATAAACTACTAACCTTTGATTTAACCGGATCATATTGCTATAAAGGTTATTCCATGATCGCAGTTGAGAAACAGTTACACCCAGTCTTTCCGAGATAAAACCAAGGTTATCGCCCGATTGAACCTTATATTCGTACTTAATGCTGCCTGCTGGTACATCATACTGATATGATGAGGTGAATTTCGTAGGATTTATGCTATTTCTGGGATTGAAATAGATACTATCCTTGTATGAATAAATTTCTTTCTCCTTGTCAATAAACGGACCTACAGCATCCAATGGAATTTTTAGTGAGAATGCTCTATCTTTTGCAGGTATAACATCAAGTTTATACTGAGGGTTTAAATCGCGAAGTAGGCTAATTGGAATTCCAAGAACCTCTGATACTTGTTGGAGATGAAGCATGTGGCTGATCATTAAAGTATCCGATGTTTGAGGAATATTTACCATTTGAGGTTTAATGTTGTACTCCTTATAATAGTTATAAGTATAAATTGCTGCAATAAAAGCAGGTACGTAACCCCTTGTTTCCCTAGGAAGATAGTAGTATATATCCCAATAATTTTTTTTACCTCCTGCTCTACGAATGGCTTTATTAACATTGCCAGGGCCACAGTTATAGGCTGCAATAACTAAAGTCCAATCTTTATAAATGGAATATAAATCTTTAAGGTAACGAGCAGCAGCATGGGTTGAGGCGATTGGATCTCGACGCTCATCGACATAAGAATTTATGGTCAACTTGTACATCCTACCAGTACCATACATAAACTGCCATAATCCTGTTGCACCAGCTCTTGAAACGGCTCTAGGATTTAAGGCAGACTCTATCATTGGTAAAAATCTTAACTCCTGAGGTAATTGGTAAAGATCTAGGGTTTCTTCAAAAAGAGGAAAATAGTAGTCGGTTAATCCCATCATTACACCAACAACATCCTTTTTGTTTTGGGTGTACATGGAGATAAAACTCTTTACAATGCTATTATATGGAAGTTCAATAAATGAATTTATTTTTGATAAACGCTTAGTATATACAGAGTCGGGAATGTTTACTAATGGAGCGGTACTATCAAATTCCATTTTAGCTGTTAAATTGGCCGAATCTACAGATTGTTGAACATACCAAAGATTTAAGAGACTATCGAGGTTGTTATTGAAATCAGCAGAGAGACCACTCCTCTCAAGAGTTGAATCCTGAATAGCAGGTTTAGTGTTTTGAGCAATTATTTGATTGAAATACAGTGAAATAGATAGAGTAAAAATACAACTTACTATTCTCTTCATAATTTTCATTTAAAATTAAATGTACAAGATAATCCAAATGCAGGTTGTGTATAATTTGTCGATGCAAAATTACCATTTAAAATTGTAGGTTCAATACGAAATGCCAAATTATCGTCCACATTCCAATCGTAAAAATTGGCATCCACATTTGCATCAAGTATATTTAGGACGTAAACCGCAATAAATCCGAGAAAACAAACGTCCCTGTTTTTACGGTACGAGTCCCTATAAATATTCAACTCCTCCCTTGAGCGGGCTCCATTAAACTCATCGTGGGGGAATAATTTTGAAGCATTCTTAAACCTTAAATAGCGCCTATTATTCCAATCAACCATAAAATAGAGCGTACTCAATCCTCCATAAACAATAGGAATTTTCCAATATTTTTGATTGTATGCCTGTCCTAAGCCGGGAACTAATGTTGATAGAATTGACGCTGTTGCTGGAGAGTGGTTGTTTTTATTATAAACAAGCACTGCATCAACTACGCTTGCAAGGTAAAAAGCACCTGCACTGGCATAGTATAGGTTCCGTTTTTGCTTCATTTTGGTGTAACGTTCCTTAAAAAACTCCTTATTTGGATCGGAAGCATCTATTTTATTGTAATCCAATATATACCGATTGTAGGTTTTATTGGCATTAACCCCTAGATAAAGCATGCTTCCCATACCTGCATAAAAAACGGGAATTTTCGAGTATTGCTTGTTGTAGATTTGGCCAAATCCAGGAAGGGTTTGGCTTAAGAGCCAAAGATGTTTAGTTTTTAAACTATCTCTATGGTGTATCACATTCTGCGATTTTACCGATTGAATCGACAACAGCAGAGTAATAGCTGAAATAGCAGAATATTTTAGAAAATTTCTGCAAATATGTGGTGGAAGAGATTCTCTCAACGTTTTTTTGTTTTTAGAGAAAAACGAGGAAATAGTTTGGAAATTACTCTTCCAAACTATTGAATTTATGAATAATCTCTTGTAATTCACCTTTATTATGGTAGGATATTACGATTTTACCATCACCTTTTGAGCCAGTTTTAATATCAGCCGCCCAACCAAGTTTATTTATTAGATGATCCTTAAGCTGAGCTTCAGTTTCAGGAAGATCTTTATTTGATTTTAATTTTTGCGATTTTTCAGGATGTTTCTCCTGGAGTGCGCGAACCTCTTCCTCTGTTTTACGGACAGATAAATCATTATCAATGATGGCACGGTAAATTTTCAGCTGTGCAATAGGATCATCAATGGTGATTAAGGCTCTAGCATGACCCATGGATAATTTCGTTTGGCGTATACCAAGTTGAATATCGGCAGGGAGTTTAAGTAGTCTAAGGTAGTTACCTACAGTAGCCCTCTTTTTCCCAACCCTATCGGCAAGATTTTCCTGTGTAAGGCTACACTCTTCAATAAGGCGCTGGTAGCTAATTGCAACTTCAATGGCATCAAGATCTTCACGCTGAATGTTTTCGACCAAAGCCATCTCCAGAAGTCCCTGATCATCAGCAGTACGAATGTAAGCAGGAATTCTTTTGAGGCCAGCAATTTTAGCTGCACGTAAACGACGCTCACCAGAAATTAGCTGAAACTTTCCGTCAACTGAACGAACTGTAATAGGTTGAATTATTCCTAATCGTTTTATTGACTCGGATAGCTCATTTAGGGCTTCTTCATCGAAACTTGTGCGTGGTTGATAGGGGTTAAGATCTATTTTATCAAGATCAATCTCATTAACCAGCTCACTTGTTACTCTATGCTCAGTTACCTCGTTCCTCTGGGGCTCGTTAGCATTCTCAATTAGAGCACCTAATCCACGTCCTAGTGCCATTTTCTTACTCATACCTTAGTGTTCTCCTGAAAAGGAATATATTAATTCTCATTAATTTGCTTTTCCTTGCTATCAATCTTCGTCATACTATTCCTCTGGAGTAGTTCACGTGCAAGGTTTACATAGTTAGCAGAACCAGTGGATACAGCATCATAAAGAATTACAGGTTTGCCGTAGCTTGGAGCCTCACTCAGTTTGATATTACGCTGGATGATAGTTTCGAATACCATTTGCTGGAAGTGCTTTTTAACCTCGTCAACCACCTGATTCGATAAGCGTAAACGTGCATCGTACATGGTTAGTAGGAATCCTTCAATTTCGAGAGTGGTATTCAAACGCGATTGAATTATCTTAATAGTATTAAGGAGCTTACCCAATCCTTCGAGTGCAAAATACTCGCACTGAACGGGAATCATTACAGAATCGGCAGCACTAAGAGCATTTACCGTGATTAATCCTAGCGAAGGGGAACAGTCGATAAGCACAAAATCATAATCGTCCTTAACCCTATCAATTACACCTTTCAGCATTTTTTCGCGGTTGGGAAGGTTTAGCATTTCAATCTCAGCCCCAACCAAATCAATATTGGATGGAATCAAATCAAGTCCCTTAATCTCGCTATTAAGAATAATATCTTTCGGGTTAACCTCATCAACCAGACACTCATAAATGCTAGTTTTGATATTTCTAAGATCAAAACCAGTTCCTGATGTTGCATTTGCCTGCGGATCGGCATCAACAAGTAAAACTCTTTTTTCTAGAACTGCTAAACTTGCAGCTAGATTGATAGCGGTAGTGGTTTTACCAACTCCACCTTTTTGGTTAGCAATTGCAATTACTTTTGCCATTATTTAATAATTTAACGGATACGATCAAAAACAAAAATTGGCCTCAAAGATATATATCACCTACTTAATGCTAGCATATTACCAATTTGAATATAAACAAATTCGCAATTCTTACTAACAACTTATTAACAATTCAAACTGTGTTTGAATATCTGCAAAAATAGAAAATCTTTTTAAGAAACACCCATGTAAACTATTGTAAGCAATTGTGTTTGGAAATAGCTGATTGTTAGCCTTTGCAATACAATATTGAAATGTTTTCGGGAACTCATTAAGTCTATTAATATACAAGTAGTCAGGTAATTAAATGTAGAATAGAAATTCTTAAAATATTTAACAACTTCCATAATAATAGGAAAATTGTATATTTGAGCCTCACAAAGAAAAATACTTTAATGAATGATAAATGGTATATTATAATAAATCCTCAAGCCGGTAGCGGAAAGGGGAAAACCGATTGGTTACAAATTGAATCGTTGCTTAAGGTAAATGGAATTAATTTTGAGCATGTTTTTACTACACATAAATACCATGCAGTTGAGCTGGCCGTAAATGCAATTAATAACGGTTTTAAGAAGTTGATTGCTGTTGGAGGAGATGGAACGCTAAATGAGATTGTGAATGGTGTATTTATTCAAACCAAGTACCCAACAACCGATATAATTATTGGAGTTATTGCTGTTGGTACTGGTAACGATTGGTCGAGGATGTACGCAATACATTCAACCTATGAATCGAAGGTTTTAGCCATTAAAACGGGCAACCTATTCCTTCAGGATGTTGGAAAGGTTGAGTATGAGGAATCTATGGTAAAACAGGCTCGCTACTTTGCTAATGCTGCTGGGGTTGGGTTTGATGCTGAGGTTGCGCGGAGAACAAATAAATTAAAGGAGACAGGCCATAGGGGTAAGATATTGTATATGGGTAGCCTTGTTAGGGCTCTTTTTGATTATAAACCTTCCGATATTAATATTTCCGTTGATGACGAGAAGTTGGGAGGAAAGATATTTAGCTTAACGGTTGGCATTGGTCGGTTTAATGGCGGGGGAATGATGCAGGTTCCGAATGCAATTTCCGATGATGGGCTATTTGATGTTACCGTGATTCGCCAGATACGAAGATTTGAGGTAATACGTAATATTTACAGGTTATACAACGGAACTATCCTTTCACATCCCAAAATTTCGGGGCATGTTGGCAAAACAGTTACGATTTCATCAGAAATTCCTATAGGTCTTGAGGTTGATGGTGAATCATTGGGTGTATCGCCCTTCACATTTAGCGTTGTTCCAAAAAGCATTAATGTAATTGTTGGAGCCGATTTTCATTCGGTTGAAAGCCCTGCAACCACAGTTATTGAGGCGGAGTAGAGGCTAATAATATTACCTAACACTAATCAAAAAAGACTTTTGCAGAATTGGTAGACCTGCAGAGTCTTTTTTCTATCAATTAGGAAGGAGTGTCACATGCTCCTTTATTCTTAAATCCATCCAGAAAATTTTTTAAACCTAACTCCATCCAGATGTTTATAACATCGGCATTAAAAATATTAAAGTTGCGGATGTATTTAAGCTATCTACACCTTCAACTTGTTATTACATGCACGCTGCGGGTTGATGAATGCCAAACAGAACTATATCGCATTTTGCGATAGGGTGGTAATTATTAATTGGAAAAGATAGCATAAACCGCAAAGAACGCAGAAAAAAAAACGCAAAGAACGCAAAAATCTATTAAACAACACATTACCTCTTTGAAAACTTTGCGAAACCTCATAATACTCTGCGGTTAAACAACTTTCTGGATAACAAAATTTTCAATCTATATCCCCAATTCCATCTGCGTTGCAGAAGCGGAATCATCAGTATTATCGTCCCCATTCTCCTCAAAATCACCCTCCTCTTCATCCTCTGATGGGGGTAGTTCTTTTTGGAGTGGTTCAATAAAGGCAATGGCCTTCACCTCGTTGGTGGTTAAACGTTTTCCTTTTGCCTTGTAGCCTTTTACTGCAATAAACTCGTAAACATCAACCTGTTCGGGATCTTTCTTGGCATGTTTGCCCTTAAAGGTGATTTCGAGGCATGGGAAATCATCATCGCAAATTGCGATAAAACGGGAGTCTGTTTCCTCGGCTATGAACGATTGTGGCTTTTCAGTTGGCTCGAATACAAAACGTTTTAGGTAGTAGAAATCCTGCTCACCATCAAAGTAAACAGCAGAGAATACCTTGTCGGCATCGTATTTTTCAATAATTATTGGGCTATTCTCAAATCTTACCGAAAAATCAAATCCTGTTAGGTAGTAGGTTCCATCGCCATTTACAACAAGTATTTTATCTCCCTCTTGGAATTCGCCAAGGTATTTACCACGGCTATCGGAGTTAAGGCGAAGTACGTCCTCATCGAGCCAAATTTTGTGACCTCCAAGGGTGCTTACGCCTCTCTCCTTCAGCTGAATTTTATGAATTGCATAACGGGTAAAGATATTTCCCATTGAGCTACGTCCTTTTATTGCTAGTTGGCTAAAGTCGAGTTCGATTATCAGGTTACGGAGACGTGGCTTGGGTTTTAGGAATACTTTTAGAACTTCGGCTTCTCCATTTGGATTTGCGCTCATATAGAGTATCGAAGAGCCTTCTGTTCCCTTGGATATGTCGTACTCCTTATCGCGTGTGATACCAGTGATAGCGCATCGTTTCATCATAATTGAACCGTTACGCCCATCGCGGTAAACTACGTTGTAGATGGTACGCTGGTCGTTCTTCTTAAATACTGCGATGTGAAGAATATCCTTACCAACAAAGGCTTTGTCCTGTACCTTCGAAATAAAGTACTTTCCACTTTTTAGGAATACAATTACATCATCAATATCGGAGCAATCGCAAACGAACTCATCCTTTTTCAGACCTGTTCCAAAGAAGCCCTCCTCACGGTTAACGTAAAGTTTCTCGTTAGCTACAACTACCTTTGTTGCCTCAATTGTATCGAAACTACGAAGTTCGGTTTTACGCTCCTTACCCTTACCATGCTTCTTTTTTATCTGCTGGTAGTAATTTATAGTGTATGGAACGATATTCGAAAGATGATTCTTAACCTCAGCAATTTCGTCAACTACAGCCTTAATGTGCTCATCGGCTTTTTTGATATCAAACTTAGAAATTTTGCGGACGGGTTTTTCTGTTAGCTTAAGCAGATCTTCACGAGTAATCTCCCTTGTGAAAAGTTTACGATATGGGTCAAAACCCTTTTCTATCGCATCAATTACGTTCTCCCAGGTTTCAGTATCCTTCTCAAGCTCACGGTAAATTCTCTTTTCGAAGAATATCTTCTCAAGCGATGAAAAATGCCAATCCTCCTCCAGTTCATCTAATCGATTTTTCAACTCCCAGGTAAGAAGGAATTTGGTGTGATCTACTGATGCTTTAAGGAGATCCTTAACCCCCATAAAGCGGGGTTTATCCTGATAAATTACGCAGGAGTTCGGTGAAATTGAAATTTCGCAATCGGTAAATGCGTAGAGCGCATCAATGGTAACATCTGGCGAAACATCAGTAGGAAGATGAATAAGAATCTCGACATTTTGCGAGGTATTGTCATCAATCTTCTTAATCTTGATTTTGCCCTTATCGTTAGCCTTTACAATGGTGTCAATCAGTGATGATGTTGTTTTCCCGAAAGGAAGTTCGGTGATTGAAAGGGTTTTCCTATCAATCTTTTGAATTTTGGCTCGTACTTTAATTGCTCCACCACGAAGTCCATCGTTGTAACGAGTACAATCGGCATGTCCTCCTGTAATGAAATCGGGGTAAAGTTCAAAATCATGCTCCTTTAGATAGGCAATTGCAGCATCGATAAGCTCGTTGAAGTTGTGGGGAAGAATTTTTGATGCCAAACCAACGGCAATCCCCTCAACGCCCTGTGCAAGTAGCAAAGGGAATTTCATGGGGAGTGTAACTGGCTCCTGATTACGACCATCGTAGCTGAGCATCCACTCAGTTGTTTTAACGTTGAATGCTATATCCAAAGCGAATTTCGAAAGTCGAGCCTCGATATAACGAGGTGCAGCAGCGCTATCGCCAGTAAGGATATTTCCCCAGTTTCCCTGTTGATCGATGAGTAGTTCCTTTTGACCAAGTTGTACCAATGCGTCACCAATTGAAGCATCGCCGTGTGGATGGAACTGCATGGTATGACCAATGATGTTCGCAACCTTATTGTAGCGTCCATCATCGAGGCGTTTCATTGAATGAAGAATGCGTCGCTGAACAGGCTTTAACCCATCATCGAGATGCGGAACAGCGCGCTCAAGGATTACATAAGAAGCATAGTCCAAAAACCAGCTCTTATACATTCCCGAAAGGTGTACCTTTTTAGAATTATCGCCAGTAATCTTGGCAATCCTAGCATGTTCGTCGGGTGTAGTTTTACGGGTATTATCCTCGTTTAACAGCTCATCCGCCTCAAAATCGTCTAAACTCATTCTTGTTAACAGTAATTTATCCTAAAACTATTAAGAAACTGATCAAATATTTATTTCCGTTGGCTAAAGCCAACGGTTAAACTAATAATTACATTCGGCTTTAGCCTCATTACTCTATTACCAATGGGGCTGAAGCCCATTTATTAAATAAATTCTAAACGGCAATTCAAATCCTATAATTTAAAACCATTCACCATATCAACATCTTTTTGCCAAACCATTAACTCCCTAAAATCCTTCATCTAAA
>JACABB010000002.1:0-56298 GCA_013376985.1 Bacteroidales bacterium | reverse complement strand
CATTCTAATAATCACTTTTCACTAAACTCTTTTCTCTTCCCACTTGTCACTTTCCACTTGCCACTCTTCTACGCCACTTTCTCAGCAATCTCCTCCTCGAGTTCAGCCTCCATCGGCGGTTTTGACTCCTCAATTATATCCTCATCGATCTTGAGGTTTTCGATGATGAAATCCTGCCTCTCGGGAGTATTCTTTCCCATATAGAAGCTAAGCAAATCGGCTATTACATCATCGCGGGTTAGGCGAACGGGGTCGAGACGAATGCTTTCGCCGATAAAGTTTTTAAATTCATCGGGAGAAATTTCACCAAGACCTTTAAATCTCGTAATCTCCGGGTTTGCACCTACATCTTTAATAGCTTTCTGCTTCTCATCATACGAATAGCAATAGAAAGTTTTCTTCTTATTTCGTACTCGGAATAGCGGGGTTTGAAGTATGAATAGGTGTTCCTGACGAATTAAATCAGGGAAAAATTGCAAAAAGAATGAGATTAACAGCAATCGAATATGCATCCCGTCAACATCGGCATCGGTAGCAATTACCACTTTATTATAGCGAAGATTCTCAATATCATCCTCAATGTTTAGCGCAGCTTGAAGTAGGTTGAACTCCTCGTTTTCGTAAACCACTTTTTTGGTCATACCGTAGGTGTTTAGCGGTTTACCTCTAAGCGAGAATACTGCTTGGGTATTCACATCACGCGATTTGGTGATTGATCCGCTGGCAGAATCACCCTCGGTGATAAATAGGGTTGAGTCTTCACCTCTTTCATCCTTTGAATCGAGGTGAACTCGGCAATCGCGTAATTTACGATTGTGCAGACTGGATTTCTTAGCACGTTCACGAGCCAACTTTTTAATACCCGATATTGCTTTACGTTCCTTTTCGGCATCAAGGATCTTTTGCAAAAGGATTTGGGCCGTTTCGGAATTACGGTGTAGAAAGTTATCAAGGGCATTTTTCACAAAATCGCCAATATACTGGCGAACACCAGGCCCATTGGGCGACATATCTTTGCTACCCAATTTCGTTTTTGTTTGCGATTCAAAAACGGGATCCTCAACCCTTACGCTTAGCGCACAGATTATAGAAGTTCTGATATCGGAAGCATCAAAATCTTTTTTATAAAAACCACGAATGGTGGTTACAATTGCCTCGCGAAAGGCCGCAAGGTGCGTACCACCTTGGGTTGTATGCTGACCATTTACAAAAGAGTAGTAATCCTCACCATAGCCATTCCCGTGTGTTAGCGCAATCTCAATATCCTCGCCTTTAAGGTGAATTATTGGGTACAACCCCTCACCTGTCATATTCTCGGTAAGTAAATCGAGCAAACCATTCTGGGAGACGAAACGCTTATCGTTATAGTTGATAACCAGTCCCGTATTCAGGTAAGTATAGTTGCGAAGCATGGTCTCCACGTACTCATCCTGATAGATAAAACTACCAAAGATGCTATCATCGGGTACAAACTCAACTATGGTTCCGTTCTTCTCTCCATTTACATGTATATCTTTTTCGGAGATTAGCTTTCCGCCCGAAAACTCAATAAGTTTACCTTCTCCTTCGCGAATACTTTGAATTTTGAAAGATGACGATAGCGCATTCACGGCTTTTATACCAACACCGTTCAATCCAACAGATTTCTTAAATACTTTTGAATCGTATTTAGCACCTGTGTTCATTTTGGAAGCAACATCAAGTAACTTGCCAAGTGGAATACCACGACCAAAATCGCGAACCCGGACTAAACGATCGGAGATAGACAAATCGATGTTCTTTCCAAAACCCATCATGTACTCATCCACAGAGTTATCAAACACCTCTTTAAGCAGGATGTACACACCATCATCGGGCTGAGTGCCATCGCCCAGTTTGCCAATGTACATACCGGGCCGAAGCCGAACGTGCTCCTGCCAGTCAAGTGTTCTGATACTATCTTCTGAATAGCTAGTATTTACTGACATTAAAAAAAATTTGATGCAAAAATACTGATTTATTCATGGAGAACACTTAAGATCGACTATTTAGATATCAACAGATGCTGACGATTTATAAACCGATGATTTATATGCTGTTAATTTTTTATGATTAGTTTTTAATCAATTTTTATTTGTTAGATTACTATTGTATTTAGAAAGGGGTTGAAATTTCCAGAGCATACTGTTTCTTGTCATGCTGAACGGAGTGAAGGATCTAATTATCTAAAAAATAGATGCTTCACTCCGCTCAGGATGACAAAGGAATCATATTACAATTCATCATTATTAGCAATAGTTCGTTTGAGTTTTATTATTGATTTGTAACATATTGTTTTTGTGATATTTTGTGTTTTCGTGATTTGGTGGCAAAAATTTTATAATAGCCACAAAATCAACAAGTCACCAAAATATACCCAAAAGTTTACCGAACTATTGGACTTAAACAGATAGTTAAGTTCGAATACTAAATCTCAACGCATTAAGTTATATCTATACTAATAATTATAGCAACTTGACCAAAAATTATACCTTAGCAGCAGATTTATAAGATATGTTTATTAAGAGGTCGTCCATACTATTTACTTTTTTCCTGTTTATTGGTCAGCTTTTTGCCCAGATTGGTGGCGAGGGAACCTATGATTTCCTCAATTTAAGCACAACACCACGTTTGGCAGCCCTTGGAGGAAAAATAGCTTCATTAGATGATCCCGAACTTGGGTTGGCTTTTTACAACCCATCGTTACTTAACGCTGATATGCATAATCAGCTTGCTTTCTCGTATATAGGATATTATGCTGGGGTTCGCTATGGATCAGCGATGTATTCAAGAAACATCCAAAAATTTGGGACTGTTGGTATTGGTGTTATGCAGGTTAGCTACGGTTCGTTCACCGAAGCCGATGAAACAGGAATAATTACAGGAAGTTTTACCGCTTCCGACATGGCAATTAATCTAATTTATTCCCGAGTTTTCGATAGTATTTTTATCATAGGAATTAATGTTAAACCTGTTTACTCCCATCTATATAACTACAAATCGTTTGGCATAGCAGCTGATATTGGGTTTAACTACCATCATCAAAATGGGCTGTTCTCAGCAGGCATTGTACTTCGCAATATAGGCACAATGATAAAACCCTATACTCCTGACACATGGCAGAAGCTACCATTCGAGGTTGTTGCTGGGTGTAGCAAAAAGTTAGCGCATGCTCCATTTAGGGTGGTTGTAACGTTGCATCAATTGCAAAACCTAAACATGTACTACAAACGTCCTAAAGCCAATAATACATCCCTAGGAGGAGTGGATAACCAAAAGGATAGCAAAATTGAATCAATCTCAAACGAGGCGTTAAGCCATTTAATACTGGGAGTAGAGTTTGTTCCTGTTAAAAGTTTTTGCTTTAGAATTGGCTATAATTATCAGCGACGAAATGAACTAAAAGTGCAAGAAAATGTTTCATCAGTAGGATTTAGCTGGGGATTTGGAGTTCGTATCTCAAAGTTTCAACTTAGCTATGGTCAATCCAGATACCATTTGTCGGGGGCATCAAAATATTTCTCAATAACAACAGATTTAGACGATCTCTTTGGGTGGAATAAATTATAAATTAAACAGAAGATCAAATTTTCTGAATCAAAAAATAGTTAAACCGACAACCTTTTTTTTATCGTCATATTTTATGATAATTTTGAGCATCATTAATAAATTAATATTTTAATATACTTGTTTCAAGTATTTTTGAATTTGAAATCTAATTACTTAATAAGTGAATAAAAAAATTGTTATAGCAATTGATGGATTTTCATCCTGTGGGAAGAGCAGTTTTGCTAAACTTATAGCTCAAAAATTAGGGTATCTTTATATCGATAGCGGTGCTATGTACCGGGCGGTTACTCTTGGTTTTATCCAGAAAAGCCTTATTGTATATGGAGAAATAAAGAAAGATGGATTACCTCAAAAAATTCAACAATTTGATGTTGGTTTTAGCTATAATTCTTCAAAAAAAGAGTACGAAACCACATTAAACGGCGTGGTTGTGGAGGAGCAAATAAGAACCATTGGGGTGGCAAACTATGTGAGTATTGTTTCTGCAATTCCTGAAGTACGTGAGTTGATGGTAGAACTTCAACGTAAACTAGGAAAAGATAAGGGTATTGTGATGGATGGTCGTGATATTGGAACTGTTGTTTTTCCTAATGCCGAGCTGAAAATATTTATGACAGCTGATTCAAAAATCAGAGCAGATCGTAGAACTAAAGAGTTGATGCTTAAAGGCCAAATAGCGAATTTTGCTGAGATTTTAGCAAATATTGAAGAACGCGATCGCCTTGATCAAGCCAGAGAGGTATCACCTTTACGAAAAGCGGATGATGCTATTGTTCTAGATAACAGCCATATGACGATTAATGAGCAGATGGCTTGGGTGGAGAAATTGATAGAAGAGAGGATAATGTAGGAAGAGAAGTTAATAGGAAGTTAGTCAGAATGTGTTCTGAAGTTATAGAAATCTCAAAAGTAGTAGGCAATTTTTAGATTTACATATAGCGATGAAAGTTGAAATTGATTCTAGTTCGGGTTTTTGCTTTGGAGTAGTAAATGCTATAAATCAAGCGGAAAACGAACTTCAAGTCGATAAAAGCCTTTACTGTCTTGGGGATATTGTTCATAATAGTGAGGAGGTAAATCGGCTGGAATCAAAAGGATTAATTACTATCAATAAACAAGATTTAATAGGCTTAAAGGGAAAAAAAGTACTGCTTCGTGCTCATGGCGAACCTCCTGAAACATACAGAATAGCAAAGGAAAATGGGATCACAGTTATCGATGCAACCTGCCCTGTGGTTTTAAAACTCCAATCAAGAATAAAGAGAAGTTGGGACGATTTAAAAGGGAACAATGGTCAGATTGTTATTTTTGGGAAAAAGGGTCATGCGGAGGTTAATGGACTTGTAGGTCAAACCGAAGGAAATGCAATTGTAATTGACAATATCGATGAAATAGCAGAATTAGATTTTTCTAAACCCATTGCATTATTCTCGCAAACCACAATGAGTTCGGATAAGTATCTGCTTTTGGCCGATAATATTCGAAAAATGATGGTTAAAACTCTTGGAAAAGATGATGTACCTTTAATCATTAACAAGACCATTTGTGGACAGGTATCCAATAGGAAAAAGGAGATTGAACAATTCGCTCAAAAGCATCAGGTTGTTGTTTTCGTAAGCGGTGAGAAAAGTTCAAACGGTAAAATGCTTTTTGATATTTGTAAGCAAACCAATTCAAACACCTTCCTCGTTTCAAATGCAGATGGTGTTCAAAAAGAATGGTTTAATGGGTTTGATGATGTTGGTGTTTGCGGCGCAACCTCTACTCCTGTATGGTTGATGCAGTTGGTTGCAGAGAAAATTTACTCAGTAGCAAGTGAAAAGGTAAAAGAGAATTATCAAAAACTCATTTAAAAGCGGCTAAATATTTACAACACTGAATAAACAACCCTCGACTAAAATGCCTTCGAAAATATTTGCTGATGTAATTCTTCCTCTTGCTTTGTCTAGGAGTTATACCTATTCAGTCCCCGAAGAATTTGAAGGCATGGTTGTTTCAGGGAAAAGAGTGGTTGTGCAATTTGGAAAGAAAAAACTTTACTCAGCAATTGTTCACGTAGTGCATGATAGGGTTCCAGAAAAATATCAAACCAAAGATATCCTTCAAGTTATTGATGATGAACCTTTAGTGGTTACAAGCCAAATCCGTTTCTGGGAGTGGATGTCCGAATATTACATGTGTACGTTAGGAGAGGTAATGAAAGCCGCATTACCATCTGCTTTGAAGATGGAAAGTGAGACCTTCATTTGCAAAGGAGAAAATGTCGATATTGCTTTTTCTGACAATGAGGAGATGCTCCTTAATCATCTGAAAGATGATAAAAAAGTATCGATTCAGGATTTGCTCTCTGCCTTGGATCTTCCCAATCCCATGGGAATTATAAAATCGTTGCTTGATAAGCAGGCAATTTCCATCAATGAATCTATCGAAAGTATTTATAGACCTAAAATCGAGACCTACATTTCTTTGCACCCAACTATTCGGACAGAGCAGGATATCAATAAACTTTTTGAAGATATTAAACGTGCGCAGGCTCAGCAAAAACTTTTAATGGCGTTTCTTTCATTAACAACCACAAAACAATCTGTTTTTTCAGCTAAGATTTTAAAAAAATTGCTAATTGAGAAAGCACAGGTATCAACATCTGTGTTAAATGCAATGCTTCAAAAGGAGATTTTTCAGGAGGATTATCAGCAGGTATCGCGCCTTGATGATGCAAAATCTCAAGTCCAAGATGAATACGAACTTTCACCAAATCAGCTAAAAGCATTAGATGAGATAAAGGAGAACTTTGAAACTAAGCAGGTTACCCTACTGCACGGAATTACCTCAAGCGGAAAAACGGAATTATATATCAGACTAATAGCGGAGGAGATTGCTAAAGGAAAACAAGTTCTTTATCTCTTGCCCGAAATTGCATTAACATCTCAGATAATAAACCGGTTGCGAAGAATATTCGGGAGTAGGGTTGGTGTTTATCATTCTAAATTCAGCGATTCTCAAAGGGTTGAGATTTACAAAGGGGTTCTTAGCGATGAAGCCAAACCCGGTCAGCCCACTTTTGATATTATTCTTGGCGTTCGCTCATCGCTTTTCCTCCCTTATAAAAGACTTGGGTTGATAATAGTTGATGAAGAACACGAGAATACCTATAAACAATACAATCCAGCACCTCGGTATAATGCTCGCGATTCTGCAATAATGCTTGCATCAATGCATGGGGCAAAGGTTTTACTGGGTACAGCCACTCCATCCATTGAATCGTATTTTAATGCACAATCGGGCAAGTATGGACAGGTTGATTTAAATGAGCGCTATCAGGGAATGCAACTACCAGCCGTTAAGGTTATCAATACTATTGAGGCCCGTAAGCGGAAAAAGATGAAATCGCACTTTTCTGACGATCTTCTTTTTGAGATTGACCAAGTACTTGCAAAGAAGGAGCAGGCTATACTTTTCCAGAATCGCAGGGGGTTTGCCCCATTTATTGAGTGCAATGAGTGCGCATGGGTTCCTAAGTGTGAGTATTGCGATGTAAGTCTCACTCTTCACAAGGTTAATAACCAACTCGTTTGCCATTACTGTGGCTATGCCATTCAATCCCCATCAAACTGTTTGGCCTGTGGTAGTCCTGCCTTGCAGACCAA
Organism: Bacteroidales bacterium; assembly: GCA_013376985.1. GTDB lineage: Bacteria > Bacteroidota > Bacteroidia > Bacteroidales > Tenuifilaceae > UBA8529. The sequence goes on along the minus strand of JACABB010000002.1, from coordinate 49,063 downwards.
AGGATTTGGTACTGAAAAAATTGAAGAGGAACTTGCTATTTTTTTCCCGCAGGCAAAAATAGAGCGGATGGATCTTGACTCAACCCGCTCAAAATTTTCATATGATAGGATAATCTCAGAATTTGAATCGGGTAAAATCGATATACTAATTGGAACACAAATGGTGACTAAGGGACTCGATTTCGATAGAGTTAGCTTTGTTGGAATTCTTAATGCCGATAATATGCTCAACTTCCCCGATTTTAGAGCTTATGAGCGAAGTTACCAGTTAATGTCGCAGGTAAGTGGTAGGGCAGGCAGAAAGAACCGTCAGGGGTTGGTTCTAATTCAAACGGCTCAACCTAACCATCCAATAATTGAGATGGTGGTAAACAACGATTATATGGGTATGTATGCAACCCAACTAAACGAGCGAAAAGCATTTAAGTACCCACCAATCTACAGATTGATAAGTATCTCTTTAAAGCATAAGAATCAATCAACTCTTAAAAAAGCTGCCGATCAACTTGCGTATGGATTAAAAGAAAAACTGGGGAATAATGTGCTTGGCCCTGAATCCCCTCCAATTAATCGAATTCAAGGAATGTTTATCATGAATATCTTGATTAAGGTTGGGCGCGAAACATCGGTTTCAAGAATAAAAGGTATGCTGAGCTATTTTATCGATTACCTGAAGCAAACACAGGAATTTAGGGCTTTAGTTGTATCACCAGATGTTGATCCGATGTAAAAACATGTCATTTAATCAGAATTATAGAATTAGTTAAAACAATGTCGGCAAAAAAATAGCACCTCGATGAACTGAGATGCTACGCATGAATTTTTTTTATTTGTCATTACCTTACTACGAAAGTTAATGGCAGCCTACCACTACCAATAATTGCAGCAAGTTTATTTGCCTCCTTAGCCGAAAAGCCTCCTGTTATTTCGGCTTTTCCACTCTTAATAGCATCTCGCACCACAGGTGCACAATAGACTCTATCATCAATAACAAAAGCTATTGATTTACCAATATTCCTTTTTGTTAACTCCGCCCATTTGCTCCAGCATTCCTCCTTAAAGGTCATTGATATGCTATGGAGATTATTGTCATTCGAAATGTAGGTGTTTTTTAATGATGTTTCATTAATGTCAGTATCATCAGATGAAACAATGTATAGTTCTAACTTACCTGAGTTATTAGGATATTTACTCCAGAAGAATCTTACATCACTCGGGAGCAATGATCGAATAAACCCTGAACTTAAAATACTACTTATACTCGAAGTATCCTTTTCTTTAGAATATCCAACAATATCCACAGGGTAGTTTTTCCCTTTTTCTGAAAAACCTAAAAGTGAATCAATCCGTTGAATATATCCAGAGCTGATTAAGTTGACCATTACATCCTTGCTAGAGGTTTTGAGAAAATCTACCTTCCCTGGACTAGGTAGCATCTCAGTAAGATATTGAATATCCACATTTTCATCAAATTTTATGGTTAGCTGCGATTTCTGATTATCCTGTTCAATCGTAAAACGATTAATATTCAAGCATTTTAATCTTTTAGTCATTATTTCTTTTGATTCAGATAATAAATCTGGCGATGCATTAGTATTTGTACTTTGAAGGGTTATTGTCTGTTTCTGGTTTTCGGTTTCTAAATGCGAAACACATGAGGAGCCAATTATGCATAATATTACTCCAATGAAAATATATTTTAAAAAATTCATATTATTTGTTTTTAGAATTAAGTATTAACTACAACTACATTCGAGATGTAATTGCAGTGATCAGATGAGATAAAATTTAGGATTAACAGCTCAGAGCAAAATCATCTGATTCGGAATCGGCAAATATTAACTGCCTAAATACTTTTTTGAAAAGAGGTTTTGTAGTAAGATATTTTTCCAGAACAGTATTGTATCTTCTGTCTATTTGAAGATTTACCGAGTAGTTGCTTGTAAAGGATTGGCCTAGAATGATATGATTATCATCGGTAAAAAAAGCACGAATGGGTAAATCAATTGATGCCGGAATAACCGCTTGTGTGTTTGACTGGATATCGACACAATGGTAGATTGATGAATATGCTATAGGTAAACAACTTTCCTTTTTGTTGAGGGCAAATGCAAAAAAAATAAATGCCAACACAAAAAGAATTATTGTTGGAATGAAATTATCAACCTTCCTATTAAAATGATTCATAAACCAAATTTACTCCTTTTAATAAGATGCCAGTCTATATTGAAAACTAAATTTTAAAATCTTTAAGTTTTTCATGCTTCTCTTCCATGGAATCGTTGCTCTCCCACAAATATATTAAGCCATCCCAAGTTTTTTTCGTTTTTGGGTTAAGCCATTGGTCAAAGCCAGTGTGGTAATTTATGTTTTCGAGGCCACAATTATTTTGCAACCCTTCAAGAAGGCCAACAATAATAAATTCTCGAGCCGTATCGTCACCATCCTCTAATATTTGCTCAGCAGCTTCGAAGATACCCTTAAAGTCAGAAGTTTTACCTTCTTTTAAATTACCAACGATGTAATCCACCATAGTAATAATATCAACCAAATCGTTTCTGTTTTCAGAATAATTATCCCCATACTCTTCATTAACAAAAGCATGCCAACATGAATTTAAACCGTGACTGTTTGAGGTAAGCCGCTCAATGGCTTGATCGATGTTGATTTTATTCTCTTGAGTTTCAGTAGTCATCATTTTCTATTTTTACTCTTTATCGGACTGCAAAAATAGTCTTTTATAAGAATAATAATAATCATTTTTACAACTAAATATGATATATGTTTGATCTTAAATATCTGGCAAACATATTTATTGGTGATAAGTAAAAATAGATGCTTAAATATAGGGCGATAAAAGCGAATTAGCAGTGTGCGTTAAATCCCGAAAACTTCATTGATGGCATTTACTATAGTTTTTTTTGTGAATGGTTTGGAAATATAACCATCACATCCTAGATTTAAGCACTTTTCTTTTTCATCAACCATAGCGTAAGCGGTTTGAGCAATTACTTTTACTTGGTAACCCCTTTCCTTTATTTCTTTTATGCACTGGTAACCTGTTTTTAATGGCATGTTAATATCTAGGAATATTAAATCGGCCTTTTCTTTTTCAAGTAGGTTGAGTAAAATTTGTCCGTCTTCTGCATGAATAATGTTTGCTTTTGAATCAAAGAGTAGTTCCTTCAAATAGCAGAAGGAGTTATAGTCATCTTCGGCTATTATAAGAGTTTTGTCTGTAAGACCTTTATAGGTAATTTCTTTAGCTAATTCTATTTTCTTATCATTTGTAATAGGTATATACGGTAGGGTAAAATAGAATGAAGTTCCTACATTCAGTTCAGAATCAAACCATATTTCCCCTCCCAAAAGATTAATAATCCCTTTTGAGATACTAAGTCCGAGTCCAGTTCCTTCTCGGTAACCGTCCTCCTCAACCTGCCTGAAACGTTCAAAAATAATATTAAACTTTTCCTTAGAAATTCCTATTCCAGTATCTTTAATACAAAATTCAAAATATGTTTTATTCTCTTTATTTTTAATTTCAAGGCCAACCTCAACAAGCCCCTCGTTGGTGTATTTAATCGCATTGGCTATTAAGTTTGTAAGAACCTGCTGAAAACGAATTTTATCGGTATTAATAATTAAATCGGAATACTGTGCTGGAAGATTTAAAACCAACTTAATATTCGGTTTGCTATGGCATATATCACTACTTGAAAAAACATTTACTATACTATTCAATACATCATACAAATTAAATTCTTCGTAGAATAATTTCAGCTGTTTTGATTCGAGTTTTGAAATATCAATAATATCATTAATAATATGCAGTAATTGTTGTCCAGATGTATTGATGATATCAACAAATTTTTTCCTTTTTTCACTAGAAATGTTTGGTTCACAAAGAAATTCCGAAAATCCTAAAATAGAATTAAGCGGAGTTCTAATCTCATGGCTCATATTAGCAAGGAAAACAGATTTGAGCATTTCGCTCTCTTCTGCTTTTTCCTTTTGATGAACAAGTTCATCAAGCGTTCGGGTATTGTGAAGTGCTAATGATGCAAGTTCTCCGTAAGCTGCCGCAATATTCATATCATCGTCGGAAAAATCATTTTTTTTATTCAAAAACCCAATAATTCCTACTGTTTTTTTAGTAATAATTAATGGAGCAAAAAGAACATTTTTTATGCTAATATGCTTTGAAGACTTAAACTTAGCCCATTCCGTTTTAGAGAAGTTGTTTTGATATAGGGGCTTACCAGATTTATATACTTGCGCATATAAATCCTTTATTAATTTCGGTATTTCAGAGTTTTCAACATAAACATCATCATAAGGATCGAAGAGTATTACACGATCACTGATGTCGTCTTCGTTAAGTAGTGCTACAAACCCAGAATTTACGCCAATAAGATCTTTACAATAATTTAATAGTTTTCGAACAGTTATGTCAAAATTTTCAAGGTCAAGAACCAATGTAGATGCATTTAGCAACGATTGAACCACGTTATTTTTTTTGATAAGATTAAGTTCTGCCATTTTTCGTTCTGTAGTATCATTCATAATATGCACCGCTCCTGAAATCTCTCCTTTTTCATCAAATATTGGATCAACCACGCAATCATAATAGCGTTTTTCCAGCTCGTAACTCAATATCTCTCTTTCTTTGCTTGTTTTCATTTTAACAAACGGACACCCTTCAATAGCACAACTTGTTCCGTGAACAGCGTTATAGCAATAAGGATTTTTGCCCAGATCCATTCTTCTTCCCATTTGATTTGCAAATGCATTGTTGTACTTAATTATTCTTTGGTTCCCATCAAGCATCATAATGCCATCCTGAATAGAGTTGAATGTGATATCCCATTGTTTATTTGACACCTGAAGGTCAATTTCGGCTTGCCTTCTCTCGGTAATATCATGAACTAATGAAGCTACGCCAAAGGTTTTTCCATCGGAATCAATTAATGTTGTATTAAACCATTCACAAATAATAGTCGTTCCTTGTTTTGTAACATTTTCGTTGGTAGATCTATGTCCCCCATTTTGTTTGATAAGCGAAAGAGCTATTTCATTTACCAGGTAAAGATTATTCGGTTTATTTAGAAAGTTGAAATGTTGCCCTAATGCTTCCGCCTTTTTATATCCAAATATCTTTTCTGCTGATGGATTCCAGTCGGAAACTCTAAAATCTTTATCCCATTCAATCACGCCCAGCGGACTTTGTTCAAAAAGCAATCTCATTCTTTGGTTAGATAATCGTAATGCCTCTTGAGCAATTTTTTGCTCTGTTATATCCCACAGAACTCCATTTAACCTTAGAGGGTTTCCATCTTCATCGCAAACCAATCGACCACGTGAATTTATGAAATGAATGCTGCCATTGGGCCAAATAACTCTATATTCAGGATTGTAAAAATCATTGTTTTCAATTGTTCTGGTATGTGAATAAACAATTGTTTGCCTATCGTCTGGATGGATTACATTAAAAAACTCCTTTTTAGTTCCTTTAAATGTTTTTGGATCGATTCCTAGAATAGAGCATGTTTGATTATCAAAGTATCTCTTATCTTCGCTAAAATCCCAGTACCAAACCCCCATTTGCGCTGAGTTAAGGGCTAAATCAAGTTGTAATTTGCTATCCTTAAGAGCCTCTTCTGCTTTTTTTGTTTCGGTAATATCATAGTTAATGCCAGTAATACGAATAGGGTTGTTCAAGGAATTGCGAACCACCAACCCAAGCCCTTTCATATACCTTATACTATCATCTGGAAGAACAATACGAAATTCAATATTATAATCAGCATTGTCTTCAAGTGTTTGTTTTGTTATTAAACTAATTTTATCCCTATCATCCTCAAATATAGCCTCTAACCAGGTGTAATAGTTAATAGGAATTTTATAATTACCCATCCCATATAAATCGTACATTATGTCATCCCAGATGAGATTGTTTTCCACTAAATCTATATCCCAAACTCCGAATTTAGCAGCAGTTTTAGCAAGCGTTAATCTTTCGTTCAACTTACTAATCCTATCTTCAGCTACTTTTCGCTCAAGAATCTCACTTTTAAGGTCTTCCATTAAGTTTAATGTAGACACTTTACTGAATTCAAGTTTGTCGAAAGAAGATTCCAACTCCGCCTCAGTTTCCTTCTCTAGTTCATTCGTTTGTTCTAATACCATTTGCGAAAAATTTAGGTTTTCGCAAATTTTAATACTTTCGCTCACCTTAATTCTGAGCAATATTTTAATTTGAGCAATTAACTCAACCTCATCTATTGGTTTTGAGAGAAAAGCGTCGACTCCTAAATTTAGCGCCTTTAAACGCAAATTTTTATCTGTCTTTTCTCCAACGATCATGAGTATTGGGATGTTTTTCAAAAAATCGATGGTTTTGAGGTGAGAGCAAACCTCAAAACTGTCTATTTGGGGTACATCAAGATCTATTAGGATAATATCAGGGAACTCTGTATAACATAGTTCCAAACCTTTTTTACCATTTTCTGCAAAAAATAATTTTGCGTCTGGAAATACTTTTGATAGGATACCCTTAAGAACATCTAAAGTATCCTTATTGTCATCGATTGCTAAGATTTTTGCCATCTTGCTTTTTACCTAAATTCGTTAATTGATTATTAAGCTTTACTTCTCTGTTTTTTGTTGATTTTTTTTATATCATCAAGTAACAAAATCGTTTTGTTCATCAATAATTTACAATAAAAAACCGAACCCAATTCTTTTATAAAGTATTTATTATCTGTTTAAAAATAAGCACTTTAAATAAAAATTATTTTTATTTGTAATAAATCCAATTGGTTTCAAGATGCGGTTGTTAATAATGAACAATTTAGCTATTTAATTTTTAGCTAAATGTGCTTGAAGAGCTTAAAAAGCATGGGAATGATGTAAATCATCATTTGCAAAATTCAACGAATAAGTGCCAATAAACAGATTGTTTCGTTGATAAAAACAAAAACTCTAAAATTTAGTTTTAACTTTTTCTAAAATAAGATAAACGGCAGGACAAATTTTTGAGTTTTTCAGGGTGATGTCAAAAAGTTGTTGAATTTTTCGTCTGTCGGTATGCGGGTATTCACGACAAGCTTTGGGTCGATCCTCATATATTGAGCAGTAGTTGTCCAAACCAAGAAAAGGGCATGGTTGATTACGGAAAACATAATCGTTATCCTCATCAATCTCCAAATATTTAGCAACAACCTCGGAGGGTTTTATTCTCAATGCTCGTGAAATTTTATCAATATCCCTATCCGTAATAATTGGACTTATTGTACTGCAGCAGTTGGCGCAATCGAGACAATTAATTTCCTCAAAAACTTCTTCGTGAAGGGTGTGGAAAATCTCATCGACCTCATTAGAAGACTTACGTTTTAAACTTTTTATAAGTTTTTTGTTATCCCCTTCGGCATTGCCGGCTAGCCGTTTAAGTTCTTGTAAAAGGTTTTTAGTCGTCATCATTGTTCCGGCTAAACAGGGTTGTTATTGTTCTAGGATGAAACTGCGAAAGGAAAAGACCACCAATAACGACAACTATTCCAATAATTTTTGTAAAACTCAAATCTTCACCAAGGTATATCCATGCTAGTATTGCAGTAACTACCGGTATAGTATTGGTGAATATGCTGGATTTTGTTATCCCAAGATGTTTAATTGAAAATGTGAAGAAAATAAATGCAAAAGTGGATGAAAAAATTCCGAGTTTTAGTAATGGAATCATTACGTCCCAAGTGATTGTTACTGTTTTGAAATGGTTAAACTCAAAAATAAAAAATACTGGTATGAAAAAGATGATGCCAAAGGTATTCTGATAGGTTATGATGCTTAATACATTATATTTTGTAGTCATTTTTTTAATAATTACCGAGTAGCCAAGAGCGGCAACAACGGCAACAAACATCAATGCAACGCCTAAAGGATTTGCATCAATAACACCAATTCCATTATGAAAAATAACAATACCAACTCCAATTATTGATACTACTATTCCAAAAAAATTCATCATCGATATCCGTTCATTGTGAAAGTAGTACGCTCCAATGGGGTTAAATAGTGGTATTGTTGCTACAATTACTGCGGCTAATGTAGATGGAATAAGACTTACACCAAAACTCTCACCTATAAAATATAGAAAAGGTTCAAAAAAAGCGAGTAGTAAAAAGTTTTTTACATCGGCCAGTTTCAGGGAATTTAATCTTTTAAGCGAAAGTGTTAGGATGAACAAGAACACACTTGAGATTACCAATCGGAAAAGAACTAAAGTTATAGGTTTGTAGTACACAAATACTTCTTTATACCAGATAAAAGAGTACGACCAAAATATCATTGCTATAACTGCACTAGCATAGATTGAAAAGGTTTTTTTGTTCATCAATTTTTATAATAAATCGGCTGATAATTATTTGAATAAAACGTTTTTCGCCTTTTTTAAAACGGTGGCGAAGTTAATAGTTTTATAAAATATAGAGCAATAAAGGTTCTCTTGGTTTAATATTCCTTTTCAAAAAAATGTTTTTTGTAGCATTAATAAATGCGAACTCAATGCAAGCATAACATATTGATTTTGAACATAGTATTAGATTGTTGCTTTGTCATGCTGAACGAAGTGAAGTGTCTGACTTTTAGATAATTAGATCCTTCGCTTCGCTCAGGATGACACCTTACATCGAACCGACGTTAATTAGGATAATATTTATTTTTATTTCGATCTTCCGTTACAGTTACTTACTTTTGGATAAAATCCAAAGAATATGAGAATAGAATCGGATTACCTTGGTTCACGTGAAATCCCCGATGATGCCCTATACGGAATCCACTCTTTAAGGGCAAAGGAGAATTTCCCCGACACAACCGCTTTTCATATTGAGTGGTACAAAGCAATTGGATTTGTTAAATTTGCATGCTACCTTACCTACAGGGAGTTTACAAAGGCATTAAATAGTGATTCGGAGATATCCCAAAAGGATTTTTCGTTGATTGATGATGATACTATTACTTTACTTATTAATGCTTCCAAAGAGATTATTGAAGGAAAGCATTTCGATCAGTTTATTGTGCCTGCCATTCAGGGTGGTGCAGGAACAAGTATCAACATGAATGTGAATGAGATTATTACAAATCTTGCCCTTGCTAGCATTGGTCAAAAATCAGGTAATTATACGCATATCGATCCCATTGAGCACGCCAATATTTATCAATCTACAAACGATGTTATACCAACAGCTTTAAAGGTTGCCACATTGCAACTCCTAACAACACTTGAAGGATCAATTAATACTCTAAGATTCAGAGTTGAAGAGCAAGAAAAAAAACATCGGGGAGATTTAAGGTTGGGTTACACCCAAATGCAGGCAGCAGTTCCCTCATCGTGGGGGCAGCTTTTTAGCATTTACAGCGAGGCTCTGTCGCGCGATTGGTGGAGAGTTTCGAAATGCTTTGAGCGAATTAAAGTAGTGAATTTAGGTGGCGGGGCTATTGGAACAGGGATTGGTACACCACGTTTCTTCATTATGGAGGTAGTTAACCAGCTTCAGCGACTAACCAATCTTCCAATTACCCGAAGCGAAAACCTTATTGATGCAACAGCCAACTTAGATACATTTGTTGAGGTTCATGCCATACTTAAAGCACATGCAGTAAATCTCGAAAAAATTGTTTCCGATTTAAGATTGCTAGCATCGGATATTGCAGGCAATCAAATTTCTATTCCAAAGCAACAGGTTGGAAGTTCGATAATGCCAGGGAAGATTAATCCAGTTATTGCTGAGTATGTGGTTAGCGTATCGCATAGGGTTTATAGCAACGATCAGCTAATATCAGGATTGTGTGGTCAAGGAGCGCTTGAATTGAATGCCTATATTCCGCTTATAGGTCATGCCCTGCTCGATAGCCTTAAGCTGCTTATTTCGGCAAATGCCACCTTATCATCAAATATGATTCAAGGTATTGAGGTTGATACTGATAAATCAAAAGAACAACTTTTCCGAAATCCATCCATTACCACTGCATTGCTACCATACATTGGATTCAATAAAGCCGCAATTCTTGCTAACGAGATGAAAAACTCAAGCCTAAATATTTTTGAGGCTAATGAAAAGCTTAAACTTATTGAGGAATCAAAACTGAAAGATATTGTTAAACCTGAGAATCTTTTGAAATTGGGTTTTTCAATGAAAGAGATTTGATTTAAATAACGTTAGCTCGATGTATTTGTGTTTTGTGATACTGTTTTGCTGTGATGCTGTGGGGTCATTGGCTTAATTTTCAAATCTTCAAATTCCCCCATTTTCAAATTATTAAGCATCTTCCGACTTCGGTCTTCCGTCTTCCAACTAAATTTACACCACCTATCGCAAAGTGCGATAACCTGTAAAGGCCATTCAATCCCATAGGAAAAGGGTTTGCAAAAAAATCTTTGGAAAGTTTTTTCACTATCGCAAAATGCGATAATTAATCAAAATAATTCGATTCTGGAGGAATCGGATATTTGTAGGAGTTGCTCTTCTTTTGCTATTCGCTCCGCAATAGAAAGATGGCGGGAGAATCCCGCCAAATCCAATTATTTTTATTTTTGCTTACTTCTTAAGTCAAATTGAGGAATATTTTTCCGAGTCTACTTTTGTTATTATTTAAGTTTTACAAAAGAAGTTATCTGAAAAATAATTCGGATAATTTCCATAAAATCAAATGTTTGTTAAAACTTACAATGATAAGGTGGGAGTGCGAGTGTACAAATTTGATTGATACAACAATTTTTACCAATGACAAGGCAATCGGCACTTTCTTCGCATGCCAGTCCTCCAGTAATAACTTTTTGCTCTGCTTTGCTGAGCACTTTAACGCCTTTCAATTCTTTTAAGTTTTTCATAATAAAATAATTAAAAATTAATATTTTACCCTGAACATTTAAAGACACTTAGGGTTTGTGTCTAATCTTCCGCAGGAAGTATAATTAATTTAACTTCGTTAAAAAAATTATAAGAGGTTTTTCATAAAACCTCTTATAAAACAAATGTTTGAGAAACAACTATTCACAATAAGTGCATAAATTATTTATACAGCACCAATAATAAGAACATAAATGGGTTGCATCACATCTTATGCCTCCAGTAATAGCTTTTTGCTCAGTTTTACTAAGAACCTTAACGCCTTTCAATTCTTTTAAGTTTTTCATGATAAAATTCTTTTAAGATTAATATTTCACCCCGAACATTTTAAGACACTCAAGGTTTTTGTCTAATCCTTTCAAGAGGGTATTGTTTATTTGCTCCTTATTGTAGAGATTGTAATTTTTGTTGCAATTTCAAGGGTTGAAAAAAGTTATCTGAAAAAATTCAGATAACTTCTAAAAATCAAGAAATAGTTTTTATCCTATTCATTTTATGGAACACGTTTAAAATCCGCAGGTGCAATTTTCATAACATTGAGCCGCTGCATTCCAGAGACATTCAGGACGCCTATCGCCTCCACTAATCTTTTTTTGTTCTTCTTTACTCAAAACCTTAACGCCTTTCAATTCTTTTAAATTTTTCATGACAAATAAAATTAAAGATCAAAATATAACCTGATCATTCAAAGACACTCAGGTTTTGTGTCTACTCCTCGCGAGAGAATATTTTTCAAACCAGCCTTTAATTATTAGTGTTGTTCTTTATATGATACAGCAGCATAGGTCTTTAACAAAGAAGTTATCTGAACTGCTTTTCAGATAACTTCTAGTTGGCCTAATTTAAATTTTATTTATTATTTTGAATATAGGAATTAGGCACAACTGCGTAAGCAAGTCCATCCATCACAACAATACCACCCTGGATTGCATACATATGGTGGACGACAATTCATATACCCACCAGCAATTGCTTTTTGTTCGGTTTTGCTGAGAACCTTAACGCCTTTTAATTCTTTTAAGTTTTTCATGATAAAATATTTTTAAGGTTAATATTTTACCCTGAACATTTAAAGACACTCAGGTTTTGTGTCTACTCCTCGCGAGAGAATATTTTTTATCCATGCCATAAGTTATATAGCGTGGGTTTTTATGCTTCTATCTCAATTTCTGACATTTGTAAGTTTGCTTTTTCAGTTTCTTCTTCAATAATATCATCTATAAAATAGAGTAAGTCAGTTCTGTTGTATTCCTTTGGAAACGATCTTCCGTTGACTAAAATTTCAGGAGTAAAATTGATGCCGTTCTGTTCACACCATGTTTTTTCTTTAGTTAACGTTTCAATATATTTCTGCTCTTTAGGTTCACCCCATTTATAAAACCAGTCTTGAGCCGAAATTTTACCATAAATTTCGTGCATGCTCTCTAAGCATAATTGTTCACCATCTTTGTTATAGATCTCAATTAATTTCAAGGCTATTCTTGTGTCAACAGAATTATAATCGTCTTTTACATTAAAACGAATAGTAATTTGAACATTCTTATCTTTCCTTTTTAGTAGATTTTCAACCAGTTCGTGAGCTTCTTTACAAAATCCACATAGGGGATTGGTAATGATTACAATTTTAAGAAGTGGACTTTCACCAAATACTATTTCATTGATATCATAAATATCTGTAGGAACTATTTCTGTTCTAAAGGTTAGTGATTTAAATATATTGAAATTCCGTTTAAACTTGTAATGTTCAACTTTTAATGAATGTAATTCTTGTTCTTTCTTTAATTTGGGTGAAATAAATTGCCAAATAGAAAGTGTTGCCAGAAAACTAAGAGCAGTGAATAATGTGCTACTGAAATTGAGTTGAAAACTATCGATTTTAAAATCGATAAAATATAATGCGGCTGCTTGTAACCAAAGTACAGAAACAACGCTTAAGCAAAGCAAACACCATTTCTTAACAACTTTATATTGATAGTAGATTGAGAAAAAAGTAAATGGAATTGCTAAAACAGTTATTAAAACTATAGAATTATAACTTGATTTACTGAATATTAATAGAGCCCAAGATAGGAGCAAGGAAACAAAATAAATTATTCCAACATCACTAAATTTAAAGGTTCCAAAAAGTGTTGCTCCTTTGGAGTTTAATACTGCATTACAGCTCGTTTTTTTGCTTGTTTCAGAACAAAATTTATCCAACACCTTAGAGTGTAGTCCCAGTTCATGCTGTAAAATTAAAACACATATTGCAGCACCCGCTAAGGTTAGAATAAAATGGATTGTTTGGAATAGATTTGTTCGATATAAGCAGAATACAACAAATATTATTAATGTGATGATATACAAAGCGCTTTTAGGGAAATATGCTTTTTTAGGCTCTGGAACGACTTCCTGTTGGTCATTCTCAATAATTACTATGATGCCTGTCCAAACATCTAAAAAATTATCTGTAGATAAAATCTCTTTTTTGGTACCATCAAAATACAAGTGAAACCCAAGATTATGTTTGCATACTAAAACAAAACCATTATAATTCTCCGTTTTAATAACTGCTAAAAAAGAATTAGGCAACAGATTTAATGTTTCAACTGTTTTAGGTATTTCCAATGCATAATTTTTAATACTGAAGTGGTCTAATACTCCTGTAATAGAATGCAAACTAGGGTAAGAAGGGTGGCTCAATAGCTGAAATTGCAACTCCTCTTCATTTACTCTTATACTATTTTTATGTAAGAGTATTTTTAATAATGCAACAATTGGTTCTTTCAAAATGCAACGATTTAATAATATTATACATCATTTGAATTAAGCATTTCATTTGGTAACCTTGTCAAAATGAATTTCTGTTAAGTTTATTTTTCATTTAGCAGATAAATTTCTTTCCTGACATACAAACTCAATACCTTTGGCTTTAGTAGAAGATTATTATAATAAAATTAAACATAAATAATATCATTTCCAAAGCCTGCGAGTTTAAAATAAAATGTTATACAGCACGCTTTTTTTAACCAACCAGAAGAAAAATGAATTAATACTATATAGAAATAGGAATTTCTCTGAGTTTAAAGCTAAAGAAGATTGTTAACCTGGAAAATTTATTGAATTAGGGTTTTTCGATGATGGAGATTTGACTGAAAATATAAAAACCAGCCAAATCTCTTGGATCTGGCTGGTTTTGCAAATCATTAATTATCTCTTTATTTCTTCTTTTCTTTACCTTTTCCTTGCCCCGGTTGTCCTCCCATACCAATTATTTGGTATCCAGTAAGATTTATAGATTTAGGATTAGATGGTTTAATATCTGTAACCACAAGATCCGATTGGGCTTTTGAATGTGAACTCCTAAAGTGCATCTCCATCATTGTTCCAAGACCATAACCAGTACCTCCTGTGGCAAGTGTTTGCATACCACCCATGTGACCGTAAGCGGTTGAATAATCGAAAACAACATCATTGGTGACCCATATTTCACCTTTACCTTCGGTGTTTTCGTAGATATACTCCTTACAGTTATACCCTGCAATAGTTTTGGTACGCCCGGTTGCCTTATAATACATGTTTGTCGATGATAAATCTTGATGGGTTTGAGTCTTAGGCTTATTCTGTTGCGCTTCAATTGAAGAATCCTTTGCCATCTGCATAGCTATACCACTTTTTTCATTGTTTCCTTTATCACCAAGAATTAGCATTGCCCAGTTTTTGTAATCAAATATCATCAAACTATTCTGCTTTTTACCAGTCTGTTTATCAGCACCTTCGAATTCCATTGCAAAACTCTTGCTACTCTTGTCAAAATAGTTGGTATAAAGCACTTTATCGGATTTCTTACCAAGGGAATCTGTAGCTTGCATCTCCATGCTCATGCTTGATGTGAAATTGTAAGTCATTTCATACTTAACATTATTCAAACCCATCATACCCATCATCTTCTGCTGCATAAAACTATTTGCAGGATTTGAGTTCGATTGCTGTTGTTTTTGTTGTTTGGGTTGTTGGGTGTGTAAAGTATCTTTCTGTTTTTGCTCAGTCTCATTTCCCTTTTTTGTCCCTTTGTTTAAAGCATTTATTGCTTTATCTTTTAAAAAAGATCCAATTTGGGCTGATGTTGGATTACTAACTACTAGTAGTCCAGCAGCAAACATCAATACAATAATCCTTGCTTTCATCTTTTTATTATATTAGTTATAGTTAAATGGTTGTTTTAGTCTTAAATCAAACAAAGCAAGATACATAATTTTTAGTTTGCTATGTACTATTTTATCAAAATATGAGTGTTCCGTTATTTCGATATTGAATAAACATAATTCAGTAATTATGGTTTATTTTGCTAAATATTTAAACCCAAATGGCAAAAGGTAAAGAGTCTAAACCACATATTGGAATTTACGGTAGGCGTAATAATGGTAAGAGTTCGCTGATTAACATGCTCTCAGGACAAAACGTTGCTATTGTATCAGATTTTGCTGGAACCACAACCGATCCAGTAAAGAAATCGTTTGAGATTACAGGATTTGGTCCGGTTATTCTTATTGATACGGCGGGAATTGATGATACCGGAGAGTTGGGAGCAAAGCGAGTTGAGAAAACCCTTGAATCAATAAACCATATTGATTTGGCAATACTGGTAATTTCAACAAATATATGGAGTGAATTCGAAGAGATGCTGGTTGAGGAATTCAATAAAACCGACACCCCTTTTATTCTAGTTCATAGCAAATCAGATATCGAACCACTAAATAGTAGCCTCAAAGAAAAGTTACTTCAAAAATATCATGGGGGTAGGATAATTGAAACAAGTATTAAGAATCAATTGTGTATTGAGGTTCTGGTTTCTGCAATCCAAGAGGCAATTCCTGAATCGTCCTATAAAAACCCAACGTTACTGGGTGATTTAATATCCTACGGGGATATTGTGTTGCTCATTACCCCTATAGATGTTGAGGCTCCTGCTGGCAGACTGATTCTCCCACAGGTTCAGGCTATACGTGATGTCCTCGATAATGATGCTGTTGCAATTGTACTAAAAGAGCGTGAGGTAGATGCATTTCTTCGTAAAACGATTATAAAGCCAGCCTTAGCGGTTACTGATAGTCAAATATTTGTTAAGGCAGATGCTTCTATTCCTAGAGATATTCCACTTACCAGTTTCAGCATTCTACTTGCAAGGTTCAAGGGAGATTTTGAGAGTTATATCAAGGGAACTCCAAAAATTTCTGAGTTGAAGGATGGTGATAGAATACTACTCCTCGAAAGTTGCACCCATCACGTTTCTTGCGATGATATTGGGAGGGTAAAAATACCCCGATGGATAAGTAATTTTACGGGCAAGAAGTTGGAATATGAGGTTGTTGCTGGTTTAGATAAACTTCCTAGGGATATTCGGGAATATGCTTTAGTGGTTCAGTGTGGAGGGTGCATGATTACCCGTAAGCAAATTTTTAATAGACTTCGACATGCTATAGATGCAGGCGTGCCGGTTACAAATTACGGAATGGCAATTGCTTACGTTCAGGGTATATATCAACGTGCAATATCCCCATTTGTCTCAGCAAGTGTAAGTAAAAATAGCTACTTGTAATAACCTCCATTCGATTTAAAAAGTCGTTTAATTACTTATTAATCAATATTCCATAAACAAAATTTAATTGGAATGATGGAAAAATGGAATATTGGAAGAAAAAAAGCAAGATGAAACTCCATTATTCCAACCTTCCAGTACCAAACTAAATATTTATATATTACTGTAAATAAAGGTGTTATTATATTTATTTTAATCAAATTCCGGTTAATAACTTTATTCAACTCTAAACTTGATAGTCTTTTCGGAGTTATTTCCTAAAGCATCAATGCTTTTTATAAGCAAGGTATAGGTTGTGTTGGATTTAAATTTTTCAATAGGAGAATTATATTTTACCTCATTAGTGTTGTTTAAGGTATATGTCAACCTATCAACTCCCGAGATATTATCGGTTGCCGCCAGATATAGTTTTAATCCTTTTGAGAAGATAGGGATGCTCTCTCCATTTTCGTTCAAAAAACCTATTGGTTCAATGCTGTAGTGATAGTAAATTATAGGTGCTTTATTATCAACCCCAAATGTAAATGAGATCAGGTTTACATTGTCAACATTATCATATGCGGTACATAGGATGTTTTGTATGCCAAGAGTATCAATAGTAAAAGGTTCAGTATATAATTTTTCATTCCTGCCCTTTATCTTATAGTTTACTCGGTTTACACCTGCTCCAGTATCACTAATTTTTATTGCAATTTTTGTCTTTGGCCCGATCCAAACAGTATCTTTTAAAGAAATCTTAGGCTCACCAAAATTATAATATATCTGAGGTCCAGTAATATCAACTGTAGGCATTGTGAATACTTCCGATTGTGAATCGGAAATACTTTTATTACCAACATTATCTATAGCATACGATCTAAGACTAACCGTACCAATAATATCAGAAAGATAAACAGGTTTATCGTATTGCTTAAACTCACTACCATTCAATGAGTAGTATATTCCTTTTACCCCTGCTTTATTATCCACGGAGGCAATTTTAAGTTGACTTCGCCCCGATGAATATTCCTTACCTGCAAGGATATATGTATTCCCTGCCACTTCTTCAAAAACCAGAGGAGGTGTTTTATCAACATAAAAAACAAATGATTTTACTAACTCAGCATTATCAACCTCATCTACTGAATACCAGTTAATTGTATGCTCACCTTCGCTTAATGTTGACGTTTTAATAGGTTTGATATAAGGGGTCATTTTACTAGAATCAATACTAAAAAAGGTTTGTTTTACTTCATTTGCATCTATGGATGAAATAGTTAGACTTGAGCGACCCGAAACAATATTCTCAAATATATCGCCGTTAAAATCTAGTTGCGATTGGGGTGGTGTGTTGTCTACAACTATATTATGTGTTGCTATGTTCTCAGTATTTCCTACATTATCAATAGAGAATACGGAAAATCTATAGCTTCCTTCGCTCTTTAACGAAATTGGTTCTATATACTTGGTATTCGCCTCACCATTGATGGAGTAGAAAATTTCTTTTAACCCGGCATCAGGATCAATTGCACTAAGTTCAATGATACATTGACCTGACAGGTAGGTTGTATTATCTTTTTGAATGTCTTTACCCGATTCGTATTTAATTGAAGTTTTCGGAGGCAATGCATCAGCAAAAAGATCAAGGCTAACTGTACGGCCTAAAAATAGATTAAGGTGTGTAAGCTGCTTTAATCCGTGTCCACTCCAATGTAATGGTTGGTTACCATTATCCCCTTTCAGCCTGAAACTTTTACTTCCATCGGGAGTAATGCCAACATATAGATAAACATGTGAGCCTGTTGCAACAAATAGTTTTCCAGTTGAATCTTTATAAAAAGATGGTATAGTATCGGTTTGTGCAATTAGACTGATGCTAATAAAGCAAAGGGTAATAATTGAAGAAATCTTCAGCATTAATGTTTTGAGTGATTTATTTTTAGCAAACATAATTAGAATCTATTTTATAGGAAGAATTTTAAATTCAACTCTTCGGTTTTCCTGATGCTTTTCTTCGGGGCAAATAATGCCTTTAACGCATTCGTTAATGGGGCTTGTATCTCCAAAGCCTTTTGATGTCAATCGATTTCTATCTATACCTTTATATACGAGATAATTAGCCACGGCTTCTGCCCTTTTTTCGGAAAGAATCAGATTATAAACTGCATCTCCCCTGCAATCGGTATGGGCTCTGAGTTCTATTCTTACTTTGGGAAATTCTGCCAATACTTGAGCTAGTTCGTTGAGTTCGATTTTGCTCTCTGGTCGTAACTTTGAGCTGTTTGTATCATAGTAAATATTATTCAACTTAACAATTGAATTTATGGATGTTAATGCTCTGAATTCGAGTGTGTCACTTATATTTCCAACATTATCAATTGCAAATGCCCTAACATGATAGTCTGCACCATTACCAAATAAAATAGTATTTGTATTTACAAAATTGGAATTATCAATTGAAACATATATGGCTCTAACCCCAGAAAGGTTATCTTTTGCAACAACCTCAGCTTTTGATCCCTCTTCAATTATATATTTTTTAGGAGATTTCATATAAAGGCCCTCCTTAAAATGGATTGAAACTTTAGGTGCGATACCATCGGCAATGATTTTAAAGCTAACCATTTTATTGGTTTCAGCATCTAAAGTTTTAATGTAGTGAATACCATTACCATCAAAGTACATCGGGTTGGATTTTGGATCCTTGCTTGTAATCAAAACTCTCGACTCTTTCTTATCGTCAGGGGCAAGGAAGAAGTATGCAGGCATATTTGCTTGAACATATACTTGCCCTAAACTATCAACATAAATACCCGCTACGTTATCCTGCCCTAAAGCAAACTTGGATATAACAGTCAATAATATAATTTGTAATGCAATTTTTTTAATCATAAACTACGAAAATTCAATATGTTTGTCCCCAAGTTTAAAACCAATTACGATAATATCATCAAGTTGTTTGCTTTTTTCGCCCATCCAGTCAAGTATTTTCTGATTAAGTATTTCTTTTTGTTCTGACATAGGCAGTTCATGAATCTCAAGTAGTAAATTTTTAAATTGACGAGATGAGAATTTACATTCATTATTACCCCCAAACTGATCAGCATAACCATCGGAGAAAATATAAAAGCATGTAGGAGAAGTAATTTCTATAGAGTGCATTGTGAACTCTCGTTGGTTTTCTTTTTGAAGCCCTCCAATGGGAACAGGATCGCCCTTAATCTGAATCAGTTTCCCATCAGTAATATAGTAAAGAGGGTTTTTGGCTCCAGCAAATTCCAACCGCCTTCCATTATCTTTAATAACGCAAACGGACATATCCATTCCGTCTCGATTGTCACTATGGTTTTGTTTCAGGAGATATCTAATAGATCTATGTAACTCATTAAGAATATTATCGGGTTTAATTACTCCGCTTCGCGAAATAGTTTCTAAAAGGTTGAATCCAATCATCGACATAAAAGCTCCAGGGACTCCATGTCCAGTACAATCAGCGGCTGTGATAATGAAACCGCTTTCATTCTGTGGAATATTGCTTAACCGAATATGATGACGGTGCGATTCCTCATTTGCCACACTCTTGCCTGAATAGCCTGTGAACCAATAGAAATCACCACTTACCACATCGCGTGGCTTAAAAAGTACAAATGAATCGGGAAGTATGCCATGTAATCGATCTTCAGTAGGTAAAAGTGCTTCTTGAATCTGTTTTGCGTAGTTAATACTACTTGTAATATCTTTGTTTTGTTTCTCAATTTGAACAACCGCTTTTATTAGATCAAAACCCTGTTGTTCAATCATATCCCTTTGTTCTAATATCTCTTTATTTTGCATTTCAAGAAGAATGTTTGCCTTCTTTTTTTGGTTTAAAGCATATATCACCATAAAAGCAAAGGCAAGTACGCCAATAATTATAGCAATGAATATATTTCTAACAAGTTTTTGGTTTTTAATAACTGCATTTTGTAACTCTCTTTCTTTACTGATCACATCCAACTGTGCTTTTTGAATATTTGAAAGTTCTTCTGTTTTTTGAAGATTTTTTTTGGTTTCATCCAATTTTTCCTTGTTTTCTTCGAGTGCAATTTGGGTTTGCTGCTTTTGAGATTCAGCTATTTGAACCTTGCTTTGAGCTTCGTCCACAATTTGCTTTGCTTCAATCTCCTTTTTCTGAATCTCCTCCTTCTGAATTTTTTTGGTTATTGCAGAGTACAATGCAAAATATTCTGAAGATTTTTGGGTGTTTCCTAATTTCTCATAATCTTCTGCTAACAAGGAATAGACATTCTTTAGTAGTTTAGCATCATTAAGTTCTTGAGCAATAGTGGTGGCTTCCGTTAAAGTTTTGATGGCTTTTTCGTAGTTGCCATTCAGAGAATGAGTATTTGCTATGTTAATTATCGAAGAAACTATTTCTGGTTTTTTATTAATACTTCTACATTCAACCAAACATTTCTCAAAATAAACCAAAGCATTTGGGTAATCACCTAAATCGGTGTAAGCCATGCCGATGTTATTATAGGTATTTTTAATCGCATTCCGATTACCAATTTTCTCATACATATTAATAACATTCAGAAAATTAGCAATGGCCTCTTTTTGAATCCCATTTGCCCAGTAAGTGGTTGCAACGTTATTATAAAAATACCCTGCTTGATTATAGTCTCCGCTTAATTCCATTGATTTGGCTTTTGCCAAATTCTCATCAATTTCTTTTTGTATGGTTTCAGATATATGTTTTTGCTGTTGTGCCAATAAGTAATTTGGCTGCATAACCGAAATGAACCCTAAGAATATTATA
This sequence comes from Bacteroidales bacterium, assembly GCA_013376985.1. Lineage (GTDB taxonomy): Bacteria > Bacteroidota > Bacteroidia > Bacteroidales > Tenuifilaceae > UBA8529. Next base: position 27,798 of record JACABB010000002.1, on the reverse strand, counting down.
TATCCAATTAATTTAATACGCATCTAAATATAGTAATTTAATTATTGTTCTTTTTCAAGGATAATAGGAATACTTGTCATTCGTCGGAATTCCTCTCCCTCTTCCAGCATATCATCGTCTTCTGCCTTATAAAACCATTTTACCTCAACCACATAACCTTTGGGTGGTAGTTGTTCTAGAACGGTTAATATTTCAACAATATTCTTTGCCGATGATGAATTTAAGTACTCAAGTCTAAAGTTAACGATAGTCTTTGGCCGAGGGTTAACAACGTATTCTTTAACTAGCAGATGAAGCGGACTATAGCAAACAATAGCATTTTCGGGGAGAGATTTCCCGGCTATTTCAATAATCCCTTTATCGCCATCGAATAGGATTGATGGTGAATCAATTGTTGCCTCGATAAAAAGTTTTTCCATTTAAAATAAAAATTTCCGATAAAATTAAGATCAACATATTGAATACAAAAATAAATGATCAATTAAGTGAACCAATAAAAATATGTGTTTACATTGATGATTTTAATCAATACCATTCGCATAAACTTAAGTAAAGTTTTGGAATTCAGTATAAGCAATTTATTAATGTTCTTTAATATTAATTATTCTAAACTTTAAAACAAAATATGTTTCTTAACATATCCCGCACAAATTAATGTATATTGCTGATTAACAATGTAATGATTGAGATCGAATTTAAATTATAGAATTTAGAGATTCAAAAATCCATAATCAAACTCTATTATGAAGCTTAAACTTCTAAATTTGTCGAGCAATTTTTCGAATAATCATTTAAAACTAAATAATATAAAGGAGGTTACATGAGTAAACGTAATGTAATAATCATTGGCGCAGCCGGAAGAGATTTTCACAATTTCAATACTTTCTTCCGCGATAACGAAAGTTATAATGTTGTTGCTTTCACAGCAGCTCAAATTCCTGACATTGATGGTCGTAAGTATCCAGCCGAATTAGCAGGAAAATTATATCCAGCAGGTATTCCAATCTTTGCTGAAGAGGAATTGGTTAAACTGATAAAGGATTTAAAAGTTAATGACTGTGTATTCTCATACAGCGATGTTCCTTACAATCGCGTAATGAATATTAGCTCAATTGTTAACGCTGCTGGTGCAAACTTTATGCTACTTGGACCAGGCGAAACTATGGTTAAGAGTACTAAACCAGTTATTGCAGTTGTTGCTACCCGCACAGGTTGTGGTAAATCACAAACATCTCGTAAAGTTGTTGAGCATTTAATGGCTCAAGGTTTAAAAGTGGTTGCAGTTCGTCACCCTATGCCTTATGGCGACCTTGTTGCTCAAAAAGTTCAACGTTTTGCAACTGTTGAAGATTTAAAAAAACACAAATGTACCGTTGAGGAGATGGAAGAGTACGAACCACATGTAGTTCGTGGAAACGTTATCTATGCTGGTGTTGATTATGAAGCAATTCTTCGCGCTGCTGAGAAAGATCCTAATGGTTGTGATGTTATCCTTTGGGATGGTGGAAACAACGATTTCGCTTTCTACAAACCAGATTTAACTATTACCGTTGCTGACCCACACAGACCAGGTGCTGAAGTTAGCTATTATCCAGGTGAGGTGAATATTCGTTTAGCAGATGTAATCGTTATTAACAAAATGGATTCAGCTTCTCCAGAAGGAATTCAGATTGTTCGTGATAACATTCGCAAAACCAATCCAAAAGCTATTGTTGTTGACGGTGCTTCTCCTATTAAAGTTGATGATCCTAGTTTAATCGAAGGTAAACGTTGCTTAATTGTTGAAGACGGTCCAACCCTCACCCACGGTGAAATGAAGATTGGTGCTGGTACAATTGCAGCTCGCAAATTTGGTGCATCAGAAGAGATTGATGCTCGTCCATATCTAGTTGGTAAACTAAAAGAGACCTACGAGATCTATCCTAACATTGGTAATATTTTACCAGCGATGGGCTATGGTGAACAACAACTCCATGACCTTGAAGCAACAATTAACAAGGTTGATTGCGATTCAGTTATCATTGGTACTCCAATTGATCTAAACCGTATTATCAAGATTAAAAAACCAAACACCCGTGTTTACTATGATCTAGCTGAAATCGGATTGCCAGATCTAAAAGGTGTTCTTGAGGGTTTTGTTAAAAAGCACAATCTTAAGAAGTAATTATTCATTATTTTGAAATATAAGGCTGCTCCATCAATGGGGCAGCCTTTTGTTTATTAAGACGGCACATTCGTTCTACTTTGGTTTGGATGCACACGAAAAATCAACCTAATTTATCCTCGCTTCCAATGTTATAAGTTTATTTTTCAGTTTTGTGCTTTCAGAGAAAGGAGTAAGAGGAAGAAAATCAGGCACTAATCTAATCTGTCGAAGTAGAATTAAATTGACTATTTCTCAATGGTATAATTATTGTTATTTTTGCTTCGGAATATTACAGGATGAGAAATTTATTGTATACGTTGGCATTATTGCCTTTGTTTTCATGCTATTCGTTGATGGCAATGGAAAACTATTGCCCACAGGATACTTCGAAGAAAGGGTATAATGCCTCTGCATCATTCCCAAAATCGAAACTTGGAGTAGATGTGATGGTGTTAATGACAGGCGAGCAGCGTGATGTTGAGATTAGAAAGTTTTCAACTAAATTTATTTATTTTTCCAAACCAAGTGAGTCGGTAATGACACAGATTGATAGACGTTTGGTAAATGCAATATACTATCGAAGTGGAAGGAAAGAGGTTATTACCCCTAAAGTCGTTGATTTACCGCAGAATAGTGACTGGGAGAAAATAATAGTAACAGAAGATCCTAAGGATGTTAGCCCGACAATGATAGAGATTGATGTTATTGAAGTGGAGGTTGAAGCCAGTACTCGTGAACAGTATGTGAAGCCGCAAACACTCCAAAACTCAGCAAACATAATACTCCGAAAAAAAGCAGCTCTCTTAAATGGAGAATTAGTTTTAATTAAAAAGAAATCACATAGTCGACCATACGGGGAAGCCCCTTCTCTTAGAGTTGAAGCAGTTGCTTATCGGAAAATATAGTTTTCAAGTTAAACAAAACCCTTACTAATCTGTAATTTCTAGTGCTACCTGAAGGTAATTATTAACTGCTCCCAGCAGTTTTGTTTTAATGTAGTATGATTGAGTAAAACACTGAAAAGCATGAAATTCGTGGTTTGGGACATTAAACTCATCGAACAATAGAATATCACCCTTCTTTAGATAAGGGGCAATACTTGTAAGAATATATAATGTGGATGAAAATAAGTCAGCATCCAAATGGATTACCTTTACCTTTTCGCTCTTCAAACTATGAGATTGTGTAAATGGGATAAAGGTTTCCTGAAATAAACCTTTTATAAACTCAACCCTTTTATCATCAATATCAGGAATAATGGCATTCATATCACCTTTTTTGAATACCATACCCCAAGCCTCTGGAAGTCCTTCGAAGGTATCAAAGCCGTAAAACCTTGAATCCTGATTTTTATTACCATTCACCCACCAACGGAAAGAGTTTCCCTGACAAACACCAAATTCAAGATAATCAATAGGAATATCTGCCAAATTTTTTGTTTCCAGTATATGCTGATAGAGTTTATATCGTCTTGCGTAATCTCTTTTGCTTGTATAAAAGTCGTTGTAAGTTCCCTTGCTGTCCTGCTTAGATATCCATTTTGATAGGCTTAACGTGTTATAGCCAAAAAACATGGGTTTTCGTAAAAAACCAAAAATAGTATGAGGTTTAAACAGAATTATTAAACCCTTAATAAAAGCATTAACTTTTTTGAAGATGCGTTTCATTGTTTTTGAATCTGCATTGTGTGACCGCAAATATAGAGTTTTTTATACACCTCCGATACATGATTTTTTATAGATCAATTGCTTGACATGTATGTTGACTCGTTTTGCTTAAAAAACTATGCCTAGTGTGGTGAGAATATTTACCACGCTAGGCACAATAAAAACATTGAAAAAAGGACTATTCTCCTTGGTTCACAACCTCAACCCATTGTCCGCTATTCCTAGCAAAGACGGAGTTGTCGTACATAGCTTCGCAAACGAATGATGGTAGGTAGAATTTGCCAACGTATGAGGCGTTGAAGACAATTTTATAGGATTTTGTCTTGCCCCAAGGCAAACTGAAATAGGTATAAACCCTATCATCCCGAATATCCTGATAATCATACGATGAGGTTTCAATTGTCGAAGCCTCCTCCATCCTTGTATTCCTTATCTCCCAACCCGAAGGAACAATAACCGAAAGCGATAGCTGCTCAAAATTGCTGCGAGTTCCGGGGTTATGAATCTTAATCTCAGTATAGAAATCTGTTCCTTGCTCCAGCTTATCGGGCGATATTACAACGCCATTCATCTGGTGGAAGCTAACATCCATATTGATATTGTTCGATTGGGGAACCTCGTTACCTGCTACAGGAATCCCCGATGTTATCAATCTTGCAAAAACAACACCGCTGCCATTGTTGGTTACATCAACCTTTCCTTCACCTTTCTGAACGGGGCTAAAGTTATGCTGGGCAATGGTTAGTTTAGTTTGTAACTTCTTGCTGTCATTGTCATCCGTTTTAAAGGATACATCAATTCCATCGCCTGTTTTAACTGTAGCGGCATACTTCGAGAAGGCAAGTAAACTGAACGAAATCTCCTGAGTGCTCATCCATTCATCCTTGCTAAGTTGTGCCGATAGGTCACGTAGGAGTGGCATCACCTTTTCTAAGTCTTTAAGAAGCACAAGTGCTTCGGCAACCATAGCCTTATCACGGGTTTGTGAACCGTAGGTATAGCCCATTTCCCGGTAGAATGGGATTTCAACGGATTTGCCTTGTATCAAACTCATTGCAGCCTCTGGATTACCTGCCAAAGCATAAGCAGCAGCCAAGCGGTAACGTGCATTTACCGAGAGTGAAGGATATTCACGTAAACGGTTCATAGCACCAAGTTCTGGAACTTTTGCTAGCGCAAGGGTATATAGTCGGTAGGCCTGCATCAAATCTGTGTTGTAATAATCGCTGCTTTTGGCAGGGGCCCAAGTTAGCGACCTTTGTCGCTGATATCGTTTCCATCCCTCCATTATTCCCGCAGGAATGCTATAACCTAAAGCCTCGGCTTCGAGCATGAAATGCCCAGCATAGGTGGTTGCCCACTCATCGGGTTGCTGGCTGCCAGCCCAAAGCGATAGTCCTCCATCAATGGTACGGAATGTTCTGATTTTATCTAATCCAAAACGAACGTTCTCTTCGGCTTTATTGCGAGTTTCAACGTCAAAATCACCCAATTTACTGATGAATAGTTGTGGGAAGACACCTGATGTTGTTTGCTCAAGGCAACCATGTGGATATTGGATAAGATATGCTAATCTGCACCCAAGATTGATAGGAGGGATTGTGCTAAATTCGAGTGATGCTTTATTTGTTCCCTCCATTCCGAAGGCTTTGTATGTTGGATTCCACTTCTGATTTGCATTTAGAACAATCTCTTTAACTGTGGTCATCGGAGGATTGGCGTTGCGAACATTGAGTTCAATTTCGTGGGTTGCCTCATTGCGCCCTCCAGTTGCAATTACCTTAACCTTTCCAATTCCTAATTTTGAAGCAACTTTTAGGTTGAATTTAACAACCTTATCGCCAATCTCATTAAAAGTGATGCTCTTTTCTGTTTCTCCAACGGGTATCAACATATCATTTAGTTCAAGGCGAATCTTAACATCCTTGACTTTTTTGTCCATTGCAAAAACTGTTACTGGGAGTACAACATCCTCTTCGGGACCAAGAACTCTTGGTAGCGTTGAGAGTACCATTAGCGGTTTACGAACAGGTACTGTTTTCTCCGCCGAGCCATATGCTCCCTCTTTAGCAGCAACAACCATAACTCTTACAGAACCAATATAATTTGGCATTATAAAGCTAATCTTCTTTTTCTCGCCACCTTCAACAGTAAATGGGCCAATGTACTTCACAACAGGTTTAAATCTATTTGCTGAACGGTCACCTTTATTGATCAACGCCTCGTCACCACCAATCGAGATAATGCGAAGCATCTTCCCAGCATCGGCACCCATAACCATATCAAACAAATCCCAAGTTTTTACGCCAAGAGCCTCGCGTGCATAAAAACGACCCCATGGATCGGGTGTTTTAAATCGGGTTAAATCTAGCAATCCTTCATCAACCATAGCGAGTGTAACTGTCATAGCCTTACCATCTTTCTCCGAAACGGTTATGTTAACCTTTTTTTCGGGTTCCAACTCATCAGGCAGCGATAGAACTGGGTTTAGGTGAGTTTCAGGGTTAACTATCATAATTGGAATAATCCCGTACAACCTAATTGGCAGGTCGTTAATGGTCTGCCCATGAGGCTGAATAAAGGTAGCGTGAACGTAGATATTCGGGGTCATCTTATCGGTGACCTTAAATGAGAATTGGGTTTCCCCTTTTTTCGACTCAACCCAATATGTTTCAAGTACATTTATCCCATTTTCGATACTTACAAATACATTTCCCCCTTCGGCTGTTGGAATTGTAAGATTGACATTCTCTCCAACTTTGTATTCCTGCTTATCCGATGAGAAAACCAACATGGTAGCAGCTTCTGGATTTCTACTCTTATCGCGTTTAACCCAGCCTGGCCAATCGAAGTAGGAGATAGTACTAGCGGCATGACCTCCATCAGAATCGATAACCCTAATTAGGAATCGACCCCATTCAGGCTGATTGATACGAACATTGAATTCCCCTTCGCCGTTGGATCCTGTGCTAACAAATCCTCGCTGAACTATTCTTGAATATGAGTTTGAAACATAATTTGAAAGATCATCGGAATTTTGCTCCCACCACCATCTCCAGTCTAATTTATAAACTTCAACCTTTAAACCACTTTTCGAAACCGGATTGCCATCGGTATTAACCGTAACCACTTTAAGTTTTTGATCGGTATCGGTAACAAACATATTGCCTCTTGTACCGGGGTCAGGCATTTTAACGCCTACAAAAGTTTCGAATGGGTAGTAAGGCATGGAGAACTTGTCGATACTGAAATTTCCACCCTCCTCAAAAACCCTTACTTTGAAACTTGCTTTTAGAACCCCAGGTGCGGATGCCTTAACATCAATTCGTGGACTAAATGTAGTTTCTCCGCTTTCATTTAAAACTCCTTCGAATAGGCTCTGTTCCTCTGATGAGAAGGTGCGTGATTCATCATCAAATGAATATCCCTTATAGTTTTTAAAGGTTGTAGTTGATGCGCTTAGGGTGATATCGACTTTTGCTTTTAGATTTCTTGCTGGCGCACCATGCAGCCACTTTGCTTTGAGATTTGCGGAGATATTGCGATTCAATTTCAGCTCATTTACCCCGAAATCTAAGTTCAGTTTAAGCCTGTTGGGCATTATCGTTTCAACCCTAACTGGCTGAGTAAATGTTGCCCCACCTATTTTGACCCTAGCTGTATAGCTTCCAGTAGGAGCATCCTGAGATGTTGTAACGGGGAAGGCATATACACCATCAACGCTGGTGGTTGATATGGTTTTGTAGACAACCTGTCCACGTGGATCAACCAGTTCGAAAGAGATTGGATGATTTTCGGGGAGTGTTTTGTTTTTATCTTCGAGAATAAATGATAGGAATAGTGTATCACCCGGACGCCAAACGCCCCTTTCGCCGTAGATTAATCCTTTAATTCCACGCTGAACCGCTTCGCCCGATATATCGAACGAGCTGAGTGATAGCGATGATCCATCATCCAATTTCAGATACCCTCGTTGTGTTCCCTGCTTTGCAATCAGAAGGAATGGCTTTTCATTACCTTTAAATTCCAGTTTAGCCATACCATCACCATCGGTAGAGGCGGTTGCCATAACACGATGCTGGTAGTTGTAAATCTCTAAGCTTACGCCAGAAATGGGTTTGGCTGTTAGTAGGTCTGTAACAACAAAAATAGAAGAGCCATCGGTGCCTCTCTTGGCTAGAATGCCGAGGTTTGAGGCCAATACATTCCTACGTACCTCTTTGTTTCGGTAGTATGAAACATTGCAAGGGTTTTCACGCTCCTGCCAGTTATAACTTTCGCCATCTTCGTAATAGTAATCCTCATAATCTTCATAATAGTATGATTGATGTGAGTCATCACTTGGATCATATATCTCCTCAATAGTTTTTATTGGTTCAGTATTCGTTTTCCCTTCACAGCCATAGACAGAATAGCTCTTACGGAACGATATTTTAACCTGATAGATAGCACCTGGCTCAGTATTTATCATTTTCGATAGGTCTATATGAAAGGTATTCCAAGCACCATAATCGACTTCGCCACCAGCATTGAGTAGAATGGTTTTTCTCAATAGCATCCTTCCAACCCTATGAAGTTCGCTGTTTCCTGCAAGGTTGTTTATCTGTAGGAATTGCGCTATATTATCCTCAAAAATTCTGATAATTTCAACATCAACGGCTCTAAGACTAACCGCTTGAAATGGGAAAAGTAATCCGCTAGATGATGGGATAATAACTCCCTCGCCGATCATCTTTACTTCAGGTTTATAAACCTCGAATTGGATTGGTAAAACCACTGCTTCCCCAAGTTTCTGACCACCGAAGCATCTAACCCCTTCCGCTACATTGAAACTAAAAGTTCCATTTTGGCGATTAGTTGGGTAAACCTTAATTACGTTTCCCTCTGTAATCATTCTTAGGTCAGAGATCCCTTCACAAGTGATTAATCCTTGAAGTGAAAGATTTTGATCGATTGGCTCCGAGAAGCGAATCTCAATATATTGATCGGGGTTTTGAATTACTTTTGTTGATAGTATTCTAAAAACACCTTTTACAGGGATTTCATATTCAACCTTTTTCGAGAAATCGGTATTGATAGGATCTCCATCGCAATTTAGGATAACTTTCGAAGGTGTATCGCCCTGCTTGATATTTTCAACCCAGAATCTGTGTGTTTTACCATCCGTGGCTGTTTCCCATGTCATCTCAAGTTTATCGCCGCCCTGTTTGGCTTCAATTGTCTTTTTAATCTCATTTGCGTCAGCAAAATCGGCAGTGTTTACAACCCCATTAAGGCGACGTTCCATTTTACTTGCCTCTTGGTAGAACTCAAGTCCATTAACCAGAACCTCCATCGACTGCTTTATGGTACGGAACGAGAATTCAAACTCCTCGTAACCCTTTGGTATATCCTTGATGAGTTTATCGAGCGAGACCGTTACTGAGTACTCCTTATCCTCAGGTAGTGGATTGTAAGGTGTAAACTCAATAGTGCGGGAGGTTGTCCAAATCATTTCACCCTTAATTGATGGGCTGATGCTAATCAAATTTTGATCGGCAACTTTTCCTACAACTGTATTTCCTGCAAAATCTGAGGCGAATACAACTCTAATTATACTCCGATTAGAGATAACGCCATTAGTATAGGCAGATATATAGCTGCTAAAATCTTTTGTGAGAGATTCGCTTTTACGATGCTTTCCGTGAAAGATTGCAAAGTAAGAGCCGATGATAACTACAACAATCGCAATTGCGATGATTCTTCGTTTCCTGTTCATGGTTAATGGGTTTATTGGCTTTTAATAAAGGAAATTAAAAGTAGCAATTAATTCCGGAATAATTGAAAAATGTTGAAAAAGATTTAAAAAGATTGAATACGAGTATTGATGTCATATTTATTTGTTGATAAGGAACTTTATATCTTAATAGTTGTAGTGTTGATAAGAGCAGAAAAGTATTTACATTTACAATTAGTCTATTTACATTTGTTTGGCAGTACAAATTTGAAGGGAAATCAAGTTCCATTCGAGTTAATATATTTTCCTGAAAGATTACCAAATCTATTATTGAACTATGAGAAAAAGTTTTATCCTATTCGGTTTGATCTGTTTTGTGATTACGTTAGCAGAACCAGTTTTAAGCCAAACTCAAAACCGCCCAAGTAGTTGGGGCGTAAAGATTTCTTCTAAAAACCTTGATAACCTTTATCGTGTTAGCGATGATTTATATCGTTCGGAGCAGCCCAACAAAGAGGCTTTTGTTGAATTGAAAAGCATGGGCATTCAAAGTGTTCTAAACCTTAGAACCACCGAAAAGGATGATGATTTAATAGTAAACCTAGGCATAAAAGCATATATAGTTCCAATGGATGCTGGTAGTTTTACCGATAAGGAGATAATTGAAGCCTTAAAGGTAATTGCCAATGCTCCAAAACCCATGCTGGTTCATTGTCGTCACGGTGCAGATAGGACAGGTGTGGTGGTTGCGATGTATCGAATTATCTTTCAGGGCTGGACAAAAGAGGATGCGTTGATCGAACTATTGAATGGGGGTTATGGATTTCACAGCAACTTTAAAAACATCCCTGAATATATCAAGAATGTTAATGTTGATAATATTAAGAGTGAAATAAAAAAGTAAACTATGGAAAATCAAGATGAATCAATTTGTGGTGTGTGTAAAAAGACGTTCTCGGAAAATCAGCTAATTTCTGGTTATGGGATAAGACATGAGGTGGAGGTGCTAATAAAAGACGAACACCCCGAATGGACTGACGAATGCAATATTTGTCCCGAAGACCTAAATCGATACAGGCGCGTATATGTTCAAAACTTAATTACCGAGGAAAAGGGTAAAATAGAAACAATTGAGCAAGAGGTTATCAATAGCATTCACGATAGCGAGTTGTTAGCGGTGAATCCCGCAAAAACCTATGCCGAGAAAACCTCTTTGGGAGATAATATAGCCGATAGGGTTGCAAAATTTGGTGGTAGCTGGAGTTTTATCATCACCTTCTTTAGCATTTTATTAGCATGGATTTTGGTAAATACTGTTATACTTCTAAATAGAGCGTTCGATCCCTACCCTTTTATTCTCATGAACCTGATTCTATCTTGTATTGCTGCAATTCAAGCACCAATTATTATGATGAGTCAAAACCGGCAGGAGACTAAGGATAGAATTCGTTCCGAGAACGATTACAAGGTAAATCTTAAGGCTGAAATCGAAATAAGAACCCTTCACGAAAAAGTTGATCATCTGTTACTTGATCAGTGGTCGCGATTGATGAAGACCCAGGAAGTTCAACTAGAAATGCTTGAAGATCTTAGTAAGGAGATAAAAAAACTTAAGGAGGCCTAGGAGGCTTGCATTATACTGCAATAATCTTTAAAAGAATCTATTTTTCAGGTATCTTTGCATTTAGGATGACTACAACACTCAACATATTGCCATTATCCGATTGGTTTCCGGGATTAAACCAGCCTCTCCTTATTGCAGGACCATGCAGTGCCGAGTGCGAGGAGCAGGTTGTGGAAACAGCCCACGGAATTGCAAAAATTGGTAAAATTCAAATACTTCGACTTGGAATTTGGAAGCCCCGTTCACGACCGGGTACTTTTGAAGGTGCTGGTGATGAGGCTCTTCAATGGCTTAAGCGTGTAAAAACGGAAACAGGACTACTCACCGCTGTTGAAGTTGCTACTGCAGTTCATGTGGAAAAGGCCGTTGCTGCGGGGATTGATGTGCTATGGGTTGGTGCTCGAACAACCTCAAACCCTTTTTCGGTGGAGCAAATCGCACAGGCGTTATTGGGCATTAATATACCAGTGCTTGTGAAAAATCCTGTAAATCCCGATCTTGAACTATGGATAGGTGCTCTTGAACGTTTTAACCGAGCAGGGATTGTTAAACTTGCAGCAGTGCATAGAGGCTTCTATCCCTATGAGCGAAGTAGGTTACGAAACATTCCCAAGTGGGAGCTTGCTATCGATTTAAAAAGTAAATTTCCCAACCTACCTATCATTTGCGACCCAAGTCATATTGCCGGAAACGCATCTCTTGTTCCTGAAATTGCTCAAAAAGCGCTTAACCTATCCATGGATGGGTTGATGATTGAGGTTCACCGAAATCCCTTCTTAGCTTTTAGTGATGCAAAGCAGCAGATTAGTCCGCTACAGCTCGAAATAATGCTTAACGAGTTGGTTTTCAGATCCACATCATCGCAAAATGTCGAATTCATTGACAAACTTGAGCAACTGCGGGATAAAATCGATTCTATAGATCAGCAAATGATAGAACTATTGGCCCAAAGAATGAGAATTGTTGAGGAGATTGGTGAGTACAAAAAGAACAATAACGTTAGCGTTTTCCAGCTTCGTAGGTGGGAGAACATTCTAAAATCAAGAATTGATTGTGGAAAACGCTTGGGACTGGATGATGAGTATATAAAAGACCTGCTTCAACTAGTTCATAAAGAATCCATCCGAAAGCAGGCTGATATATTAAATAGAAAAGATAAGCTATCCGCAGAATAGCTAATTAACCCTTTATCTCTTTAACAGTATACTCAAAACCTTCCATTACTGGATTTGAAAGAATTTTAGAACAAGCTTCGTTAACTTTTTCAAGTGCAGCATTTTTTGATGGAGCTTCAATTTCCATAGTGATATGCTTGCCTACACGTACATTTGTAACCTCGGTATAACCTATATTATGCATAGTCATTCCAACTGCCTTTCCTTGTGGATCGAGTAAAGCCTTTAGAGGCATCACGTTTATTTCTGCAATAAATTTCATTTTGTACGTTTTTATGTCTGATGGCAAAATTACTCCAAATTTAAGATTAAAAAAGAGGAATGAAAAAAAGGTTGCCAATATTATAAAAGACAAAAATCAAAATTCAATATGTGATAACACTATAAGATTCTGACAACTCCCGATTCACTCCCGATTCACTCCCGATTCACTCCCGATTCACTCCCGATTCACTCCCGATAACTTCTTTACTACTCCCTTTATCTCCTCCTTCAATTATCCAGAAAAAAGTTGACAATAAGATGTACCACAATATTATCAGCGGCAGGGATGCTTTGTAGAATATTAATATTAAAACTAAGGAACCTAAAAGTAGTAAAATCTGCTTGTAAGCAATTGAAAATTTTAAGGTTTTAAGTTTGAGCGAAAACATTGGCAATTCACAAACAAGCAAGGCTGATTGAATAACTATCATCAATATTAATAGCGTTGGTGATGATGTAAAGTATTCAAAAACACTACTCCATCCGCTGTGAAGTCCAAACACAATACCTACTGTAAAGAATGCACTTGGAGGTGTTGCAAGGCCAATAAACGAAGAGGTTTGGCGTTGATCAATGTTGAAAATACCCAAGCGAAGCGAAGAGAAGGCTGCAAGTAGAAAAGGTACTGCCAATATTAAATGTCCGTTTAAAAGACCTTCGGAGGGATTTAACCCCAATGAATTCTTTAAAAGATGGTACATGATCATGGAAGGAGCAACACCAAAACTTACCACATCCGAAAGAGAATCCAATTCTTTCCCAAGAGTTGAATATGCTCCAATCAATCGAGCGGTAAATCCATCAAAGAAATCAAAAACACCAGCTATGATAATCAACGATCCTGCAATTTGAAGATTCCCTTCAAATGCTGATACTATCGATAAACAACCTGCTACTAGGTTCAGAAGGGTAATAACATTTGGCAGGTGCCTAATAACCTTATTATTCACAATCATATGAGGTATATTACAATATTTATCACAAAAATAAGTTAAAAAACTAAGGTTGGTAATAAAAATCGGATTTTGTATGTTTACCATGTAATATACTTGCTATTTATGCGGAAGATTGCCCTTTTATTGTTGTTTTACGTTTCTTATACTGCTGTTTTTTCTCAAACGGCTAAGTACAGTAACGATTTTCTTTCTATTGGGGTTGGTGCAAAATGGATGGGTATGGGCAATATAGGTTCTGCTTCCTGCAACGATGTTGGGGCTGCATATTGGAATCCTTCCGGATTAATTGGGATGCAAAGCAGGTATCAGATTGAGGCACTACACGCCAGTTACTTTGCAGGGATGGCGAGTTATAATCATATCGCTTTGGGTTACAAGCCCGATTCAACCTCGGCAATGGCATTCTCCGTAATTCGTTTTGGAGTTGATGATATTCCCAATACCATTGATTTAATTGATGAAAATGGTAATATTAACTATGATCGACTGAAAACCTTTTCAATTGCTGATTACGCTTTTCTATTTAGCTATGCAAAAGCAACTTATATCCCTCACCTTTGGGTTGGAGGAAATGCTAAACTAATTTATCGGAACGTTGGGAAGTTTGCTTCCGCTTGGGGCTTTGGTTTGGATGCTTCGGCTAGATATCAACTTAATAAGTGGCTATTTGGTGCTACGGTAAAAGATATTACAACAACCTTTAATTTATGGTCGTTTAATTCCAAGGCATTAGAAATAACTGTTGGTGATAGTACCTACAACTCTGCTTCTAAAAATAATCTTGAAATTACTTTACCTCGACTGATTTTAGGCATATCGCGTACATTTAAAATCAACGAAAATCTTAACCTAACCGCCGAAACCGATTTTGATTTTACTTTCGATGGCAAGCGTAATACGCTAATTTCAGGTAAACCCGCAAGTATTGATCCTCATTTTGGGTTAGAGGTTGGTTACAAAAACATAATTTTTATTCGTGCTGGTGCGAATAATATACAGCGAAATAGCGGGTTTGGCGGTGGCAACGAATTGACCCTGCAACCGAGTCTTGGCGTTGGAATTAAATTTCGAAGTATAAATATAGATTATGCCATGACTAATGCAGGAAATCAAGGCTATTCTCGGTATTCAAATATCTTTTCTATACGCTGGAGTTTTGATTCTTTCAAACCTAGATAGAGAAACTGCTAATTTACTATATTTGTCTTTTGGTTACAATATCACTTATGATTAAGATTGCCGTTGACTTCGATGGAACAATTGTAGAGCACTGCTACCCTGGTATCGGTAAAGTAAAACTATTTGCCTTTGAAACGCTAAAAGAACTTCAAAAGAAAGGATTCATAATAATTCTCTGGACTGTTAGGACTGGTAAAGAACTTGAAGAGGCTGTTGAGTTTTGTAGAAATAATGGAGTTGAATTCTATGCCGTTAATAAAAATTATCCCGAAGAAGTAGTCAACGAATCAGTACCTAGAAAAATTGATGCTGATGTTTTTATTGATGATCGAAATTTAGGTGGTTTCCCCGGTTGGAGTGAGGTGTGGCAAATACTTTTTCCAGAATTAAAAATGGTTGAACTCGAAAGCAAAGCAGTTAAGAAGATGCAAAAACAAAACTCAATAAATCGATTTTTTGGAAAAAAATAAAACTACAAACAGTTTGACACAAAAGTAATTAGAAATAGTTTACTCCGAACCAGATAGAATTCTATTGCAGCATTAATTGAAAAAGAGCTAACCAATTGGATTTTGTGCCGTATATTTAGCACAATCTTTGAAAAACAATAAAACTCAGTACCCCTTTGTGTTTAAATGTGTTCGATTAATCTAAATTTATTTTTATGATAAAAGTAATTAAATCAGGCATTTTCCTTGTAGCAATACTGATGTTTTTTGCATTCTCATGTAAAAACAGTAATGATAAAAAGTTTACCACCGACGAGCAATCAACACAAAAATCTATCTACCTAATAAAATTCACAGCTCCGTCAAATGGGATGCTATTTAGTTTAGGAGATAATATCGACCTAACACTAAAATTGCACGACGAAAAATCTATTCCTGATTCAGTTGTGCTTTTCGTTAACGATAAAAAAATAGGCAAGGTATCAGAACTTACATACAAGCTAAAAACAAACGAATTAGGACTTGGTACGCTTACAATAAGGGCAACAGCATACAGAGCGGGATTACACCAAACGGCATCTACATCGGTTAAACTTAAGTCTAATCTAACTCCCAAGAACTACTCGTATAAGGTTATCAAAACCTTTTTGCACGATCCCGATGCTTATACCCAAGGGCTATTTTACAAAGATGGTTTTCTGTATGAGGGGACAGGACAAAAAGGTGCATCGAGCATTCGAAAGGTTGAACTTGAAACTGGAAAGATTCTTCAAAGCATTAATCTTGAGGAGAAGTATTTTGGAGAAGGTATAACCCTTTTTAATAATAAAATTTATCAGCTTACGTGGACATCTGAAGTTGGATTTGTTTACGATTTTACAACCTTTAAACAGATTAGAACTTTTCATTATAACACTCAGGGTTGGGGATTAACCACTAATGGTAAAGATTTAATTATGAGCGATGGATCAAATAATATCTACTTTATGGATCCCGAGAATTTTTCAGAAATAAAGCATGTTGAGGTTTTCGACAACAAGGGCGCTATCAATGAACTCAACGAGTTAGAATATATCAATGGGGATATTTATGCCAATATTTATCAAACAGATTTTATTGTAATCATTGATCCTTCAACCGGTATGGTGAAAGGGCGTATAGATTTTAAAGGATTGCTCAAAGATTCCGATAGAACTAATGATGTTGATGTTCTTAACGGTATTGCTTGGGATGAGATAGGAAAGCGGTTGTATGTTACTGGCAAACTTTGGCCTAAACTATATCAGGTGGAGTTGGTTGCGAAATAGTTATCCCTTGGCAATAATTTGTTACTTGTCTTGTTATTGAAAAATGGGATGATGGATTTATTTACTATTCGTTCAATTTTTCGTCATTCAAAAGGAAAAAATAATACAGCGATATAGTCGATGATGCTCCATTTCACAAAGAAAATATTGCCACATTACAACGCAAAATGGTTTTATCTTTTTTTATTCCTATTCTTTGCTGTTACCATTTGCTTTTGGTTCTGGCTACCATCCCCATTATTCTCCGATCCTACCTGCACTGTTATAACCGATGAGCAAAGCAATTTATTAGATGCTACTATTGCTTGCGATGGACAATACCGCTTTCCTGAAACTAACTCAATACCACCTAAGTTTGCAAAGTGCATAGTGACTTTTGAAGATAGGCACTTTTACCAGCATCCCGGAGTAAACCCTTTCTCTGTATGGAGGGCGTTAGTGCAAAACATAAAGGCAAAAAAAATAGTCAGAGGGGGAAGTACAATCTCCATGCAGGTTATCAGACTTTCACGAAAAGGGCAATCAAGATCTTTTTCCGAAAAAATAGTAGAGATAGTGCTTGCGCTTAGACTCGAATTGTCCTATTCAAAAAACAAAATTCTCCGCCTCTACGCATCCCATGCGCCATATGGTGGCAATGTAGTTGGAATAGATGCTGCTGCTTGGCGATACTTTGGGCGTAGCGCAAATGAACTTAGCTGGGCCGAAACGGCATCGCTTGCCATTCTCCCAAATGCGCCGTCCATAATTTTTCCGGGAAAAAACCAAGTAGCATTTAAGAATAAACGGAATCGTTTACTAAAAAAACTCCTTAATGCTGGCGAAATAGATTCTTTAACCTATAGCCTATCCATTCAAGAACCATTGCCAGGAGAACCAAAGGAACTTCCACAACTTGCGCCACATCTACTAACACGCGCAATAATCGAGGGGTATTCTGGAAAAAATGTAAAAACAACAATTAATAGTAATCTTCAAAGTCGAATTAATAACATTGTTGAGTATCATAAACCTCGACTTGAGGCGAATTCCATTCATAATATTGCCGTTCTTGTTTTAGATATTGAAACGGGCAATACTTTAGCATACATTGGCAATACAAACCCCGATAGTACTGCAACGGGAAAGAGTGTTGATGTAATAAAATCACCCCGAAGTACTGGTAGTATCCTCAAACCATTCCTTTATGCTGCAATGCTAAACGATGGACTTATCCTGCCAAATACTTTGATTCCCGATATTCCAACCCAGATTGGGAGCTACGCACCAAAAAATTTCTACCCTACTTACGATGGTGCTGTTCCTGCATCGAGGGCTCTTGCTCGTTCACTTAATGTTCCCGCTGTTAGAATGCTTCAGATGTACGGTGTTCCTAAATTTCACCACGTACTTAATAAAATGGGTTTAACAACCATAAAGCGTTCGCCTGACAGCTATGGACTATCGCTTGTTTTAGGTGGGGCAGAGGCCACTCTATGGGATCTTGCGGGTGTTTACTCAAGCCTTGCCAGAATGTTGAATCATTTCAGACCACTTCAAAGTCGATACAATAAACTGGACATCCACCCTCCAACCTACATTTCCGATACAACGAGGAAAACACCTATTATTGACGATCATTCAATCCTAGGTGCAGCATCGATATTTTTAACATTTGAAGCCATGCGCGAGGTTGCCCGCCCTGATGAGTTATCGGGGTGGAAATATTTTGCTTCAACCCGTTCAGTGGCATGGAAAACAGGAACAAGTTACGGACATCGCGATGCATGGGCAATTGGACTTAATCCAAATCAGGTTGTTGCCGTTTGGGTAGGAAATGCAAGTGGTGAAGGTCGTGCCGATTTAACTGGCGTTTCAGCCGCAGCACCAATAATGTTCGATGTGTTTGGACTTCTTCCTCCAAGCGGTTGGTTTGAACGCCCAATTGATGATATGGCATTCATCCCCGTTTGCAAGCAGAGCGGACAAAGGGCTACAGATATCTGCGAACCTATCGATTCCGTTTGGGTACCAATTGCAGGACTCGAAACCCCACCATGCCCATATCACAGAATGATTCATCTTGATGAAAAAGGCAAGTATCGTGTAAACGATAAGTGTTACGATAGGGATAAGATGCAGCACCAATCGTGGTTTGTTCTTCCACCAGCAATGGAATGGTTCTATAAAAGTAAAAAGCCAGATTACAGGGTGCTACCCTCGTATTTACAGGGTTGCAAACCTGAAAATCCTCAAAAGCCAATGGCCATGCTTTATCCTCGGATTATCAATGCGATAATTAGCATTCCCGTAAACCTCGATGGAACACCCAGTGATATAATATTTGAAGCCGTTCATCGAACAGCAGATGCTACTATTTACTGGCATCTGGACGATAAATACGTTGGAACAACTAAGGCATTTCATAAATTAGCTTTACGACCATCAACAGGAAAACATGTATTAACCTTGGTTGACGGGGATGGTGAAACGTTGGTTACAACTTTTACTATCGATAAAAGTATAAATAATTAATTTTTTGATTATGAATGAAATAATAAACTTAAGGCACGAACTTCATAGAAACCCAGAATTATCCGGTAACGAGAAGTTAACAGCCAAAAGGATAGTTCGATTTTTATTGAATTATAAACCCGACGAATTGTATGCTGATATTGCTGGCTCGGGTGTTGCAGCCGTTTACAAAGGGAAAGAGGCCGGCCCAACCCTTCTTTTTCGATGCGACATGGATGCGCTGCCAATTGAAGAATATAGCGCAAAATCGTACAAATCTTTGAATGATGGCGTTTCGCATCTTTGCGGTCACGATGGACACATGGCAATGGTTTCGGCATTAGCAAAAGGATTGCATGAAAACCCAATTGGTAAAGGGAGGGTGATATTATTCTACCAACCAGAAGAGGAGAACGGTAGAGGCGCAAAAGAATCTATTGATCAAATTGAAGAGCTTGGATTATTACCCGATTTTGCTTTTGCAATACACAATATGCCTCAATATCCTTTTGGCAGTATTATACTTGGTAAATACACCTTTTCGGCGGCATCAAAAGGGATGATAATTAGGCTAACTGGCAAGAATTCCCATGCCGCGTATCCCGAAAATGGGATTAACCCTTCTGCGGCGGTGGCTGAAATAATTCAAATTTTGAATGGGGTAAAATACATTAAATTTTTTCGTGAGTATATACTAGTCACCATCATTCATGTTCGAGTTGGTGATGTTGCATTTGGAACATCTCCTGGGTATGCAGAAATTATGGCTACTTTGAGAGCATTTGATGAGGAGCACATGCAGAAACTATCGAATTATGCTGTATCCTCAACAAAAACCATAGCAGACAAACATAAGCTAACAGTTGATATTCAATTTACAGATGAATTCCCTGCGGCAGAATGCAATCCTGAATTAACTCATACGGTTGAGACTATTGCAAAGCAACAAGAGAGGGATGTAATCTTTATAAACCAACCAAACAGATGGAGCGAGGATTTTGCTCACTTCACCTTAGCTCTACCCTCGGTAATAGTGGGATTAGGCGTTGGCGAAAACCACCCCGATTTACATACCAACACTTACGATTTTCCTGATGAAGTTATCCCCCATGGAGTAGCGCTAATGGAGGGAATAATAAATTTCATTTTGCGATAATTATCTTTTGAACTATTTTTTTATTCTAAAATCAGCACAATAAAGAACAAATTTATAAGCACTTTCTTGCATTAATAATACTATAAATCAATTATAATGGAAATTAATAATTTTAATTAACGTCAGCTCGACGTAAGCATAACATATTGATCCTAAATATACTATTAGATTGTTGTTGTGTCATGCTGAACGAAGTGAAGCATCTAACTTTTAGATGATTAGATCCTTCGCTTCATTCAGGATGACACCTTACATTGAGTTGACGTTAATTAAAATTATTAAGGATCAATTACTATTGATTTGTGCTATACCTTCAAGATTTTTCTTAAAAATCGGAGGATTATAATTTGGGTTATAATCTGGGTTTATTTCTATTTTCCCAGTTTCATAATTTAAATAACCTTTAACAAACTGTTTGGGAAGAAAATAAATATAATCGTTGTTATCATTTAGAATTGGCGAGTCCTCTGTTAAAATATTTTCCACAGAAACTTTCATTTTATTCGTTTTAATCTCATTATTAAAGAAATTATATAGATCTGTAGATATGCTAATTACAATAATATAATTACCATATAATTTATAAGTATTATGCTTATGGGTTAAATGGAGTTTATCGTTTGTTACTTGCTCGGCAGTATTATAGAACGATTCAACGTATCTGAACCCTTCGGTGAGAATTTTGTTCGCAATTTTTTCTTCTTTTGTATAATGGATGAAACAGACGTTTTTATCGCAATTTCCAAAAATGAAATTTAAAATTTCGGGTTCAGTTAATTTTATCTTTTTGGCAGTTTTTTCAACTTTTATAATTTTATCGAGTTGCTTGTCTAGTAAAACCAGAAAATCGTTATAATCAGCAGGATTTCTTCTATTGAGATGAAGTAAAAGCAAACCGGGTATTTGGTATTTTATAATACTTCTTATCGATTCTGCCTGTACAATATTTACCAAATCCTCCTTAATGCAATAGTTCCATTCCTCAGCACAAAGTTTGTCCAAAAAATTACAAATAAGGTCAGATGTAGGCTGCTTGTTATCAATGTCTGAAATTTTCTCAAGGTAAAAAAGTTCAAAAACATTTGGGTATTGAATAAAATACTTTGAGTAAGCTCGTATAATCGCCTTTATTTTTTCAACTCCCTGGGGTGTTTTTTTAGTTTCCAACTTTATAAAATCCTCGCATTCATCCTGAAAATCGTTAACACATTCAAAGAATAAATCCTTAATATCTTTAAAGTAGTTATATAGAGTAGCGTAGGAGTAACCAGCCTGATCGGCAATATTTCTAACGCTAATATTTTTTAATCCTTCGCCCTTAAGCATCTCTTTTGCTGCTTGAATGAAGTATCCCTTCATCCTTTTCTCTTGAATTATCTTATTGCTCATTGTTTTAAGGTGTTAATTATTTTAACAATACAAATATAATTAACAGTGTTCAATTAATGAAGTGCGTTAATGATTATTTTTATAAGATTATTAAAAGATAAGTTTAACATTATTTAAGCACAATCTGAGTTGGTAATATCAGATTGTTTTGTGGTTCGATATAGAGAGAAACATGCAAGGATACGATAATCTCTAACGAATTTTTGTTATAAAATCAACCAACCTTTGGGCAGATTCTTCGGGAGTTTCCTTATCTGTATAAAGAACTAAATCAGGATTGATAGGATTTTCATAAACATCGTCAATTCCAGTGAAATTAGATATCTTATCGGGATGATTATTGGGCAGTAAAGCCCTTTTGTAGTGACCTTTTGGATCTCGTTCAATTAGTGTTTCAATATTACAATTTACCCAAACCGTTTTAACCTGTTTTGAACTTTCCGATAGCTCCTTTCGAATGCTTTCGAATGGGTTTATTGCTGATATTATTGATATTACATTATGTTTTAGCAGGAGTTTGCCAACAAATCCCAAACGTCTTAAGTTTTCCACCCTATCGTTGTAGGAAAACCCTAAACCCTTACAAAGTGTTTTTCGATACTCATCTCCATCAATTACCTCAATGCGAATCCCTTTGGCTAACAGTTTTTCCTTTGCCAGCATAGCAATGGTTGTTTTCCCTGCACCCGAAAGACCTGTAAACTGGATGAGTAACATAGTTAATTCGATTTCAATTTAAAAATGTTAATAATCAAATATAACAAAAATATGAATGTGCTGAATATGTGGTAGATGAAATGTTAATTGATATGATAAGATTACAATATTTCTCGCCAATCTACCCTATCTATTGCAATCAATAGTAGAATGCCATA
Organism: Bacteroidales bacterium; assembly: GCA_013376985.1. Taxonomy (GTDB): domain Bacteria; phylum Bacteroidota; class Bacteroidia; order Bacteroidales; family Tenuifilaceae; genus UBA8529. The sequence continues at coordinate 5,402 of JACABB010000002.1, read as the reverse complement.
TAAATCAGAAGTTATTTGGCCTATTCTGAAATTACAGAAAATACCTTTAAATCAACTACTTTAACACTGCAAATCATTGATATAGGTTAATCAATAAGTTCAAATTCCACATGGTGACTTTTTTAAACTAAAGTAATTCATATCTTCGTTATTATTAAAACGGATGACATTTCTGATGGTACGAGATCATTTGGTGATTATATACTAATTATTTATTCTTCATTAGGTGTTATTATGGATAATTATAATAAAGTTAAGTGTTGTAAATCAATAAACTAGTTGTTTGCATTCAGCAACTTGTAATTTAAATTAAAAACAAATTAGGAATTGACTTATACAATTATAATATGAAAAGAATTAATTCTGATGTCTTAGATCGGCTGATAGCACAAAAACATCTTGAAGATTTAGATTTATATGATATTGACATAAATGGCAAAGATTTCACAGGTTGCACTATTATCAATGTAATTTTTTCAAAAGAGAAGCAAAAAGATAGGATTATCTCTAATGCTATTTTTAAAGATGCCAAGCTTAAAAATGTAGATTTTGCAGATGCCCGACTTCAAAATATCCAATTTGATAATGCTGTAATGGACGGCTGTTCCTTTCAGATATATAGTGAGGATAACCTAGTGCCAACAATTACAAAGGTTTCGTTTGCCGAAACGGTAATGAATAAGTGTAGATTCCGTAACTCAATAATTGAATGGAGTGATTTTAGATATGCGGAGATAGCTAACACTACTTTTGAGGGTTCAAAAATCGCATTTTGCGATTTTTACCGAGCACAATTTTCAAAAATAAATATATTCAGCAAGGCAACAATTGCCAATTCAAGCCTTAATTACACGCTGTTTGAGGGGACAATAATCAGAAAGAGTAATATCGCAAATGGTATTATCCTACAGCAGGATGAAAATAATTACAAAAAATTCCTTGTGGAATGGAGGGAGAATGGCCCGGGCGTTAGAAAAACAAGCGCAAAGGCAAAGTGGGAACCTAACGATCTTAGCAACGAATTAATTACCATGCCGGAACATGCCGAGAATATTTTTAAAAGCTTGAATGCGCTTTGGGCTGGCAATGGTTTTTTAGGCGATGCAAACTGGGCATACGTTCAGGGTCGGCGAGCCGAACGTAAACGCTTGAGAAACGAATTAAAGCTAACGCTCAAATCCAAGGAGCGGAGGGCAATAATGCGGAAAATTCTCTGGAACTATTTCTGCGATTGCTCTTTTGGTTATGGCGAGAGCATATATAAAATAATACGAGCGTATATTTTCATAATTGCAATATTTGCCTGTTTGCTCTATTTCATAGTACCATTAAACTCAATAATGTATTCGTTCCTATGCAGCTTCTTTAACATGATAGCGCAAACACCCGAAGAGTTAAAAGCAGGTACTATAGGCACAACCATTCTTAATGTTATACAATCCTCGTTGGGAATTTTAATGACGGGGATATTTGGGTTTGTTATAGCTAATAAAATAAGGAATCAGTAGGCTTTGTAATTGTGGTGCTGTATTTCTGTGATGCGGTGTTGCTGTGTAATTGTGTTGCTGTGATGCTGTTTCGCTGTGTTGTTGCGGTGATGTTGTGGGGTTATTGGGTTAATTTTCAAATCTTCAAATTCCCCCATTTTCAAATTTTAAGCATTGTCTAACTTCGACCTTCCGTCTCCAATTAATCCCTTATTTACTCCCCCTATCGCAAAATGCGATAACTTATCAAAGGTTTTTGATTTTGGTGTGATTTTATGGTATTATGCCATTACCAGATGCTTTTGCAATGGTTAGTAGTTTTGTTGGTTTTGATCTCAGGCGTAGTTTGTAGTAATAGAAAGACGGCGGTACGCTTTGCTAACCGCCGCCGAACTCAATCATTTGTGTTTTTTATTTACAGCCTTGGTTGAACTGGGCCAAATCCAATCTATAATCGTCCAATCATGTAAAAATTCAGTTGATCCAATAATGTATAACAATGGTATCAGTAAAAATATAAAGAAATAGTATTCTTTAAGTTCCCATAAAATACAAAACCAAGGAATTACAAGTACTAGAGTAGTCAAGATTAACCAAATTGTAACACCAGAGAACCCTGGTGATTTCTTTTTCCCCGTTTCAAGAATATTTTGTTTTGCCTGTTCGTTAACTTTCTCTGCATTAATTCTTATTCTCCGTCTTGCTCTTCCAATAAGAACAACAAAAGCTAGAGTTGATATAATCCCAAAAGAACATATGAACCTTATTAATATCTCCTGATCTTTAAAATCTTTCCAAAAATTCAATAATGTTCCTTGCAGTACTAAATTCACAGCAAAGTATTGCCAACGTTGTCTAGTTAACTCAATATGATATTCAAACCTTTTCTCAAAAATTGTCTTGTCTAATTCTTTCATATTTTAAAATTTAGTATTTATAGTGTTTCCCGCTAAATTATGGGGGAGTCTGTTACAATAGAACGACAGGAACTAAGCACTGCAATAGAAATTTCATCATAATTGAATATGTTCATATTACTTGATCTTGCCAATACAGGAAAATCAACAACACTTTTAAAATTGTTGTTGATTAAAACATCAGCATAGGTGTAGAATATGACACTATTAGAAACTTGTTTGATTAGAGTTTGTAATAATCTTGTTAAATCTTGATTTGTGAAATGGTAAGGGTCTAATAATATGAAATCAAAAACATTTGTTGAAAAATCAAACTCAATAGCGTTAGATAAAAAGAAATTGTTTCTATAATTTGGGTGTACAACCTTAACGGCTTGTTTTATGGAAGGTTTAATAAAATCTATCCCAAATGGAATGATTTGAGAACGACAATGCTCCATTAAATGTTTTAGAAGCAATCCATTCCCACAACATACATCCATTATATTACATTTGTATTGATTATTCAAATCGTCAATTATACGGACAAGATAATTATACTCTGCATTCGGATAATATGTAAAACCGTTTGGTGTTAAAAGATTATTATATTTATTTTTCCAATAGGATTGAGAATAGAAATTATAACTATTACCATAAAAATTTTCCATAAAACTAATGTATATTCAAAGATTTAATTTATTTAACCAACAATGAGTCAAGCTCAAATTCTCCTTTCATAATATTTTCTAATCTGTATTTGTGCGAACAAAAATGCTTTTTAGTCCCACTATAACTATCATATCCAAATAAAGTGATTTCAGCATAAACATCTGTTCCCAAAGCATAAAGATCGTCTAATGTTAGTTGCTTATTTTTACATTTCATTATAATATGTTTTGGAAAATATTTTTTGTCTAACAGATTTAATTGGACTGCATTAATAGACATGGTTAGCCCTTTTTTAGAGGGTTTTAATACTGTGATTTTGTTTTCACATGTACCTATAGGAATGATATAATTTTCGTATAAATCAGGATAAACAAGACCTTTTATATTTATATTAAAATATACATTTATATCAAATATATTTCTTCTCCCATTGTTGCATAATTTAAATTCATAACCTGCTAATTTCATATTATCAACATAATATCTACAAATATGCCCTGAAAACTGAATCTTTGGCACTAAAATTTGTGATGTTAATATCCAAATAACAAGAGAAGATAATACCCCCAATAAAAAACCTATTATTGCTTCCATAATGTATACGTATTAAATGATTATCAAAACAAAAAGAGGTTTAAATAAAAATTTTTAAACCTCTTATAGAACAACATACTATAAAAAGATTATGATCTACTATAGTTTTGATGATTTGCTCTGACCCTTTCATTCCCATTTGAAACATGGGGAGTAAAAAGGCGAGTTTCTACACCACTCGCACTTCGCAAATTTGCACGTTCAAGTATAGAGTTCATTGCATTCACTCCAATTTTTTGTTCTGGATTTTGAATTTTTTCACACATAATTACACTGAATTAAATTAATAATAAAATTAACTATTTATATCTCTTATTTATGCGATAGCCTTCATTTCATGTAACTGTTCGCTTATATAAGAAAATATTCTTTTTTGTCCTATACAATATGAATTCTTCATAATATCACCCTTAGTTCTATGGTAACTATAACCATTAAAGCAAGTTGGAATCCACTCGCATTCTTTACAATCAGAAGGTAGCGTATTTATTTTTTGTGCAAAATCCAACCTTTTTTGATTATTCAAAATGTCAACTAAATGGGTGTTTTTTATATTCTCACCTATATGAAGATTTTTAGGAACTAAATTATCACACGTAGGAATTATAAACCCATCCCAATTGACAGTCATAAAAGAGGTGCAACATCCAGAAGTTGAGCAGGTCGTAGTTTTCTTTCCCAAAACACCAAAAACGAAGTCATCTATTTCTCGAATAATTAATTTGGGGTCATTCCTCTCAAGCCATAGGTCAAATAAAGTTTTATATAGAATAAAGTAATCATCATTTGAAAGAGATTGATCTTTCATTAAAGGGTTTGTCATCTCAACATCCATGAAGATATTTATCCCCCAATTTTTTAATTTTAAATCTTCTACAAAAAATTTAAAATTTTCGCTTATGTATGCAATAGAAGATTTTGTAACTGTCTGCAATATTTTGGGTTCAATTCCAGATTTTCTTAATAACCATACAGCATCTATTACTTTTGCAAATGTTCCATTCCCTGCATTGTCCCTTCTAAACCGATTGTGACACTTTTCAATACCATCCAAACTAATACTTACCTGAAAATTATTTGTTTTAAAAAACTCCACCCATTGTTCATTGATTAGTGTTCCGTTTGTTTGTATTGCATTACATATCTTATGTTCTTTGCTATATAGTTGTTGTATTTCGAGGATATCACGATAGAAAGTTATTCCTGCAAGTAGTGGTTCTCCTCCGTGCCAAATAAAATCAACTTCCCCTCCAAATAAATTCAAATATTCTGAAATAAATAAGTCCAAAATATCATGAGTCATAATTTGTTTAATGCTATGATGCTGATTTTTTTCATTGTAATAACAATAATCGCATTTTATGTTGCAATTTTCTCCTACGACCTTAATTATCGGTGTTATAGTTGTGGCAGGACATGTTAATAATACTTGTTTTATTTCTGTTTCCATAGTTTTAAATACAACTTAATTAGCGGACTTTTTTATGCTAGTAGGTAGTTATATCAAAGCCACATCTTGAGCTCCATCTCATATTGTAAGTTCTCTCAACACATCTCCTACCATCCATCACCTCCCAAAGTTTATACCCTATAGTTCTCAACCCGTTAAAAAGTTAGGAACTCTTGGGTGTAATGCCCCCTATCGCAAAATGCGATAGTTTATTAGGTTGTGGGTTCGGGTTTAGCATCAACTTAAGTTAATTAGGCTTAATGGACAAATTTAATGGTAATATCTTCTGAAATGTTTGTTGCT
>JACABB010000019.1:14159-94354 GCA_013376985.1 Bacteroidales bacterium | reverse complement strand
GTCATTCCGGGCGAAGTCCCGGAATCTAGATTATAAAGAACGGGATTCCTGCATTATTCGCTCCGCTCATGAGCTAACGGTTCGCAGGAACCGAGCGTATTTTGCGAGTTCGTCGTAAGGCAATGACAGCAAAGATTTGATTTTGTCATTTAATATCACTTAGTAGAAAATTATTGTTTACACCAGATTTGAACCTTATTACCTTATTAAAAGTACTCAATATGTGTATGGATAATAGTATTAATATATTATGAATACCCTCTATTATACCTAATATCTAAAATGATCCCCTTGTCATTCCGGGCGAAGTCCCGGAATCTAGATTATAAAGAACGGGATTCCTGCATTGTTCGCTCTGCTCATGAGCTAACAGTTCGCAGGAACCGAGCGTATTTTGCGAGTTCGCCGTAAGGCAATGACAGCAAAGATTTGATTTTGTCATTTAATATCACTACTGTCCGACTAAAATATTAAATAATACATAAAATACTTGATATTACTACATTTAATATATAGGTCGCCCCTAATGGGGCTTGTTTTTCGGTTTAATAAAAATTCTACAAATAGATCATCGCTCTGCGACTATAAAAAGCAGCATTGCTGCGAACTATTTGTAGAATAGATGATTAAATTTTAGCTAGAAGCAGCATCGCTGCGACCTATTGTTTTTAGATTTTTTCTCGGTTAATAATGATTTAATATTAATAAGTATATCAAAACTAACCTACCAGTTCGGAACTCTCAGTATATTGGTTAACATACGTTTTCTTTCTTTAATTTTAAATGATAGATATAAAACGTTTCGCCAAGGTTTTGGCATTCATCCATTTTATATGCAATGCTCGATTCGTATGGGCTTAGCTGGATTAGGAATTCCAGATATTGGATATCGCCAGATGAGCCAAAGGTAAATATTAGCTCCCCGTTCTCCATTAGGTGGTTTGGCGAGTTTAGGATAAACTCTTTGAGGGTGTTGGTTGGTAAGCAAACGCTATCGTAGTAGTCCGATTTTTTAACCGATTTACAATATTTAGGCTCGGAAAATGGGGGGTTGCCTATTATATATCGGAATTTTTCGTTGGGCTTTAATGGGGTATACAAATCACCTGTTCTAAAGTCAATGTTATTAATGTTGTTATTTACGGCGTTAGCTTGCGCTGCCTCAATGGCAGCTTGGGATATATCGATGCCTACAACATTCGAGATTCCTTTTTTTGCCAGATATAAGGCGTAAACCCCACATCCGGTAAATAGGTCGAGAACAGGACCATCTTCTATCTTATCTTTTACTATTTTACTAAAAAATGTTTTTGTAACATGTCCTAGACTTGGGTTAAAAATACCTTTGCCAACGGTAAGGGATAGATAACCAAAATAGTCTATGTTATAGTGTTCAGGATTATTTAGCGTTTTAACAAATGTTTTGATGGTTTTTTTATGTTGTGGTTTATTAAAGTTTATATGTCTTTCAACGGGGAAAGAGCTTTGAGTCTTTTTTTGTTCCCAAACCCAATGCTCATCATGAATATTTGAGTTATTATTTGTTCCCATCCAGTAACCTTCAAATTTCCCCAAAGCAGCAATATACTTTGCTATGAAATGACCCTCAGAGGGTAGTGATATATTTTTCCATACTCCCGTATATATATTATTTTGCTTTTCGTTGCCGTATATGGTGTATATTCTATTTTTATCATTTGAATGAAATACACGACCTTTTATATGCGTTCCTTTTATTTCCAGAAAGAGTATATCAACAATTTGTTTTTTCTGAGATGTTGATTCATCCTCATATTCACATGCTGATAGGTAATACCCACTATTCTTTTTTCTTTTAGCAAAAGGCCAATTAAGCCAATCATAAATTATTGCACCCCAAATTATGCTTGTAAAAGCAATTAGAGTTGTTGTAAAATAAATGGTTACAAATGTGCTCATAATAGTTAATCTTTAAAAATTGTACTTATTAGGGTTTATGTGGTTCTAATTATTGTACTTTTTAAAGTATCTGTTAATTTTTAATTATATAATGTAATACACGAATATTATTATTAAATTATTATGAATTTATGAGCATTAAATTTAAATTTTTTTTGTTTACCAAATATATGATTTCTTATAAACAGTGCAAAATATTTTTAATTTAATTATGCTTTTTTTACAATTTTTTAATTTTAGTCTGGTGAATCGCAGAGTCAATCTAGTGGGCTTTGGGGGCGATTTAGCAAGCTTAAATAAACATTAAGAATAAAACTAAATAACTGCTGCTTTGTAGACCTTATAGGGTTTTAAACCCTGTTAGAGTTTGTATGATTCAGGTGGATTTGTAGGTTAATTATATAGATTCCGTCTGATAGATTCTAGGGCATATTGGGGAGAACCCTCATCATCTCATTTTTTGCGCTACATTTATGCCCTTATATTAAAGAAGATTGAAAACATCAATTTCATATAAACGTGTTTGGGATATTGCTTTCCCAATAATGATTGGTAGTGTTGCACAGAATGTGATAAACGTTACTGATACCGCATTCCTTGGTAGGCTTAGTGATGTGGCTTTGGGTAGCGGTGCTATTGGAGGACTTTTTTATTTATCTATTATAATGCTGGGGTGGGGTGTAGGTATTGGTGCTCAGATAATGGTTGCACGAAGATATGGCGAGGGTGAGCATAAACAGATAGGTAGCATTATTGAGCATACTCAGTATTTCTTATTTATTTTGGCCATTCTTCTTGTTGTTCTATTCGAGCTATTCGGGAAAACTATACTATGCCATGTGGTACAATCGGAAAACGTTTTAAATGCTAGTTTAGCTTTTTTAAGGTATAGGATATGGGGTCTGTTCTTTGCATTCACATATTTTTCATATAGAGCATTTTATGTTGGTATAGGCAAAACTAAGGTGATAACCTATACAACGCTTACAATGGTCTTAGTTAATGTTTTCTTTGGGTATTCGCTTATTTTCGGACATTTTGGTTTTCCTAAAATGGGTGTGAGCGGAGCAGGACTTGCATCGGTTATAGCCGAATTCTCAGGGGCCAGTGCTTTTGTTGTTTATACTTTGCTTAATAAGAAAGTTAAATCGTATAATCTATTTCGTTTTGCAAAATATGACCCGGAGCTGATGTCAAGATTATTTAAAATATCACTCCCCTTAATGCTTCAAAATTTCTTCTCATTTTCAGTTTGGTTTGTTTTCTTCCTTATCATTGAAAAGATGGGTGAGGTTGAATTAGCTGTATCCAACATTATTAGAAGTATTTATGTTGTGCTGCTAATACCAATAATGGGTTTTTCAACGGCTGCAAATAGTCTTGTTAGTTTTATTATTGGGCAGGGAAAATCAAAAGAGGTTCTTTCGTTAACTTGGCGAATAGCTATTGTTTCAGTGGGTTTCTCCGTAATCCTATCGTTAATATGCACTTTGTTTCCAAACCTTATTCTGCAAGTTTATACAGTTGATTCATCAATAATAAAAATGGCGTTACCCATTATGCATATTGTTGCAATTGCATCTACTATTTTAGCCATTGCCTTAGTGATGTTTAACAGTGTTTCGGGAACGGGGAAAACAAATATCTCGTTAATCCTTGAGGTTGGTATTCTAGCAATTTATATTCTACTAACGTTTGTTTTTGCTATTGTCCTTAAGCAATCGTTAGCAACAGTATGGACTGTTGAAATACTTTATGGGGTTTTACTAACATTTATATCATACATATATCTGAGATCCAACCATTGGGTGGGGAAGGAGATATAAGAAGTTGAAAGTTGAAAGAATGCAGAATGTAGAAGACAGAAGTCATAAGACGAAACACTGAATTCTTAATTCTAAACACCAAACACTATAAACTAAACACTACTTACAGAATCTTTGGATGATTGAGTAGGCTTGATTTAGTCCGAGTTCACCAGCTTTACTTATATCTAAACAACCATTCTGCTTCTCGCCTTTAATTAGCTTTACTAAACCACGATTAAACCAGGCTTCGGAGAAACGTGGTTCAATAATAATGGCTTTGTTATACTCATCAATTGCGGAGCTTAGCTCATCGGTGAGGAGATAGGTGTTTCCAATGTTATAGGGTATAATTGCCAAGCCAGGTAAATTAGTTTCTAGTGTTTTAAGGTTTGAGATGGATTCGTTATAGGAGTTATTTGCTGAAATGCTCTTTTCTTTTTGAGCATTGGCAAGGTTTCCCATTTTAAAGGAAATGGTACCGACTTCGTTCTCGAATTGGTTGATGAATTTAACCATTTCTATTTGTTCAACTGCTAGATTTAACGCAATAATCAAGTTATTTGGATCGTTTTTCAAGGCATTTTGATACTCACGAACGGCCTGATTGTATTTATTCATTGATGAGTATTGAAGCGCTTTGTAGAAATGCTTAATATTTTCTGGTGATTTTGTAGTATCAATGCAATGTGCTATTCCTGTTGTAGGATCATTCTGATTATTTGATTGGGTAAATGTAAAATGATAGCCATTTGAGGTTAAGCCATTTAATACTTCGATGAATGGTTTTTTATAATCATTAAACGATGATTTTGATTTCTCATCAACTAATTGAAGCTTAAAGAATGGTAGAAAACCTGTTGGTAAGCTTATATCGTTCTTTAAGTTTATTTTTGAGAAACCTTCGCTAAAGTCGGTGTCGAAAGAAAGTAGACTATTAAATTTCTTACTTGTATCGGCCATTGCAAGGTAGGCTTCCTGTGATGTGGCTTTGTATTTTTGAATCTTTTCGGTGGCAGTTCTATAATCTTGCTCAGCTTCTTTTAAATTACCAATTCTCGATTTGGCAACCGATCGGTTGATGTAGGCGTTGGCAAAATCTGGAAATAGGGTTATTGCCGATGTGTAATCATTAATAGCATCATTAAACTTACCTAATTCAAAGTTTACGGATGCCCTGTTGTAAAAAACCAATACGTTTTTGGGGTTTAGTTTAACAAGCCTATCATAATCATCCAGAGCGGAATTTAATGCTCCTGTTTGTGATTTTAAAAGTGCTCTGTTGTATAGTGAGAGTGAGTTACTAGGATCGATAGATATAACTTTATCAAAATCTTCCAATGCCCCTTTATAGCTCTTCATTGCATTTTTAATTAAACCTCTTAAAAAGTAGTTCATTGTTGATGTTGAATCTAAGTAGATAGCCTGATTCATATCGCTAAGTGCCATTTCAAACTCCTTTTTATCAAGATAAACCCTACTTCGCCTAGCATAGGACTCGGAATAGAATGGGTTTAACTTGATAGCTTGGCTTAAATCATTAATTGCCCCAGTTGTATCATTTGAAAAAAGTCGGGCTAATCCTCTATTTATCCACGATTCGGTATTGTTGGGAGCATAACGGATTACTCTATTATAATCTTGAATTGCTTTGCTATACTGCGATGTTTCAATATATGTTCCTCCTCTGGTGAAAAGGATCTCTTGATCTTCGGGTCTTAATTCCAAAGCGAACTCAAGGTCTTTTAGGGCGCTGTTATAATTCTTTAATCGATTTTCTACGATTGCCCTGTAGTGATAGGCTTGAGTGAATAGCTGATTTTTTGAGATTGATTTGCTGAAATCTCTAATTGAACCCTGCATATCGTTTAGGTAGTATTTTGCTACACCTCGGAGAAACCAACCCTCGGCAATTGTAGAATCAACGTCAATTAGCGTATTAAGGTAACCAATTGCCTCAGTAAATTTATTTTGTGAAATTAGCTTTTGTCCCTGATAGTAGAAATAAGCTTTATTAAGTTGTGCAGTTGCTGATATTGAGAATATCATTAAAGCAACAGCAAAAATAACTCTGGTTATATTTTTCAAGCTATTAACGTTTTGGTTTATTTTTTCTTTTTTGAATTGTTACTTTCATCGTTAGGCGAATCAAAGTCAACAGAAACTATGCTGCTCATACCCCAAAGTACCCTTTCTTGATACCGATACATATAGCCGCTTGGATTTGATGGATTACGTTTTGAGGGGCTTGGTAGTACAGTAGTTAACATCGAAGCCTCAAATCGGTTGAGTTTTGATGCAGGTTTCCTATAGAATTTTTGTGCAGCCTCTTCAACGCCATACATCCCTTTGCCGAATTCAACAATGTTGAGGTAAACTTCCATAATTCGTTTTTTAGACCACATACCCTCCATTAATATAGTAAAGTACGCTTCAAACCCTTTACGTACCCACGATCTTTTAGGCCAAAGGAAGATATTCTTTGCTGTTTGCTGTGATATTGTGCTAGCTCCTTTAATCTTACTACTCCGTTGGTTGTGCTTCATAGCCTCTCTAATCAATTCAAAATCAAATCCCCAGTGGGTAAGAAATTTGCTATCTTCCGCCGATACAGCAGCGAGTACCATATTGGGTGAAATATTATCAATGCTTACCCAATCCTTTTGGATACTTGAACTCTTATCATCAAATAGAGATTCGTAATGCCTAATAACCATAAGCATTGTGATGTTGGGATTAGCCCATCGATATATAAGAACTCCGAATATGCTAGTAAAAATAAAAGAAAAAATGAATAGAGTTACTCCCCTGAAAATCAATGATTTTTTGGTGTACTCCGCAATTGGTTTTCGTTTTCGGTTTATTAAGGACATCTACCTTTTATAGAAAGGCTAAAATAAGGTTTTTTGAATTAGGTTGTTGGATATTTGTGTTAACAAAACTAAAATCTTTGTCAAGTTGGTTTTTAAGTTCTAGTAGATGGGAGAAATAAAACGAAATGAGAAAAATGTTTTGCAAGTTTTTTGCCTTTGGCGAGTTCGCAAAGGACGCTCGGTTGAAATTGCTTTCTTACCCCACGATAGTAAAATTACCAAAAGGCGTTAAGAACTCAAAATGCGTCATTAGCCTATATTAAGTAAGCTGTTAGGCACATTTTTATAGTTTTATCTATTAATATTCTTGAATGTCCTTTTATACCAATATGCGTTCTCCTTTAAGAACCAACTCTGATTTTCTTCATTTAGGAAACAAGATAATTGTGTCATTTCTATATTATATCTATAAAAAAGCGCAAGCAATTCTCTTAAGCAAATATTTGAGATGCTCTTTGACTTAAGTTGGAGAAAAACACCTTCAGAATTGCAAATTAACTTAACACATTTTATTAGCTTAATTCTATCAAAAAACGACAATTCATCTAATTCTGAAAGGAAAAGTAAAGGCTTGCATTCTAATTTCATAATATTTTAGATATTTGAATCTGGGTAATAGGTTTTGAAAATTGCACCCAACTCGTTCATAAATAACTCTCAATGGTACATATACAACAATGTATTGCATTATTTTTATCGTATAATATTTCTATACCAAAAATAGCTTAAATTGTCAGATTATCAATTGGTATTGGATTACCCAATAGGTTACCTTTTAATAATTTTTTTAACAATTATATAATCCTTATTTTCAATTTTTACGAAGTAAATACCACTTGTTTTGGTAGAGATGTTTATAATGCTCTCCTTCTGTAAACTGGATGTTTCATAGACTTTACTCCCTGTAATATCAAAGATGCTTACCTTGAAATATTCGGGACCAGTAACTCTAAAAATATCATCTGTAATGTTTGGGTATAGCTTGTAATCGCTGGTAACCTGGCTATCTACTGATACTCCTATTTTAGCTAGTATAACATTCTCAATAACATCGCTGTTTTTAACAGATATGCTTCCTTTCTTCTCGAAAAAGTTATCTAAGATTACTGTATAGGAAATGCTATCATTGGGAATTAAATCGCTAAAGGTTGCGTAACCATCAATGTTGGTATATTTTGTTTGATTTCCATTTAATTTGATAGATGCGTTAGCAAGACCCGTTAAACCATCGTTGACGTAAAATGTGGTGTTATACCGTTTCTTTTCTACAATTTTTATGAATTGATTGGTCTGAACATTTGTAGTATCCCATTCATAGCCAGATGACCAGCATATTTTTAAGGAATCGATTTTTGTAGCATTTCCGAGTCCAAAATGAACATTGAAACTATTTTGACTAGCAAACCCAGTTTGGGATTGGATTTCGCGGAGTTGCCAGACATCTTTTCCATTAATTTTTGATTTTACCTTAACTTTTATGCCAATGGCAGATGTATTGGACATTGTGCCTACACATTTAATTTTTATCCATTTGTTACTATTCCCGATGTTTTTTAGTAGTATATTTTTTCCAGAGTTATCGCCCGACCAAGGGTTTAAATTGGCAATAAATAGATCAAGAAATCCATCGTTGTTGAAGTCGGAGTTTGCGCAACCTGTAGATAATCCCCAGTGTTCACCAAATGAACCATACGATAATTTCTCAAAACCTTTGATCCCTTTTTCTTGGAGAAGGTTCTTCCACAGCACATTATTATTTTCGCCATAACAAACAAAAAGATCTATATCCCCGTCGTTATCATAATCACCCCAAGAACTTCCGTAGGAATTTGTTTTGTAATCGGCTATTGCACTGTCACTCTGGTTTGTAAAGTACTGGTTATTTATATTTTCGAAAAGCAACCCAGGATAACTTTTTTTACCGCTATAGTCTTCGATTGTAGCAAAGATATCTAGATCCCCATCATTGTCATAATCCGCAGTGCTGAACGCATTTGGGAAGTTGTTCTGTATCGTATACAGATTGATATAATCTACGTCAGATCCATTGTTTTTAACTATGCAATTATTGATTATTAAATCCGGCCAATTATCATTATTAATATCAGACCATAGCGAGCTAGTCATAATCATATTTGAAGGCAGCCTATTTTCAAAAGCCTTAGTAAATGTTAAATCCCCATTATTTTTATAAAGTTCGCTATTGGATGCGCCGTGAGGTAGGAATAGATCGAGGTTGCCATCATTGTTAAAATCTACCCAACTGGCATTTCCGGCATCCCATTGTGTGCGGGTATTAAAGTCGTAATCGCCTGTTTTATCAAAAGTTGTGGCATTAGAATTTTTATAGAGTACATTGTTTTCCTGCCTTTTAGAGACAAATACATCAATTAAACCATCCTTGTTGAAATCACCCCAAGTGCAACCAGTAGTATTTAAGCTGTTAAAAGCAAATTTAGAATCGGTGATATCCTTAAAGTACAGCTTATTTTCCTCTTTCAGCATGTTCTGATATAAACGGTTTTTGAAGTTAGAGCTTGTTATGAAAAGATCATCATCGCCATCATTATCAAAATCAACCCATGATCCGCCATTAGGATTCCCAGAGGCAAAGAGTAGAATAGTATCCTGTTTCTCAAATATTTTTTTATTTACCTGTAAGATATTTTTATGGCTTACAAGTTCAAAGCCAGGTATTGAATCAGTAGATACCTTATAATAGTACGAGCCAGAATCTTGAATCTGGAGGTTAGCTTTTTTACAAACTATGCTATCAGTAAATTCATCGATTTTCGAATCATTTTTAAACCATTTGTAATGGTAGGAAGTATCGGAATAGATGCTTTGTAGTAATAAATTTTCACCCTCTTCTAGGTTGATTTTTTTAGCAGTCTCAATTGAATCTTGAGGAGAATAGGTAAACGATTGAATTTTTAGATTTGGAATGATATCGGTAAAGGTTAAACTATTATACTGAACTTTAAGTTCACCCATTAAATGATTTTTTGAGATATCGGGTAACTTATCGATGCGATTATTATTGATTATTAATTTTTTAAGCGAAGATATTTTTTCGATGGATTGTGGGATAGAGCCTTTAAGATTATTTGCTGGTAGATTAATTTCAGTAACGTGATTGTTTTCAACCTTAACACCAAACCAATTGCCGATATTGGTACTTTTTAGCCATCCGTTGTTGTTTAGCCAATCCTTACCATTTGTATAATTGAATAGATCTACTAATGCTAAGCTATCCGATTCAATTTCTGATGTAACATAAAATGCTGGTTCTTGCTTTTGCTCAATGTAATTATTCCCATCGTATTCATAATAGTAACGAAGCGAGTAGTAGCCTTTACTTAGAGTATCGGGGATATCTGCATGGAAATTGTAATTGTCTTGATCAACCTGAATTTTTAAATTATTCCATGTTGATTTATCTATTTTTTTGTACTGGAGCTTAACTTTAGCAGTATCGAAGCCATTGTTGAAATTGAAAGTTAGAAAATTTTTGGATTTTCCGCTAAGAATATTGTTTGGTAAACTATCAGAGAGTAATTCAAATTTTGCTAGGTATGGTAAATACATAAAATTAGCGGGGGTAAATTTTTCTTCAACACTAAATAGACCCTGTAAGCCTTTTACCCAATATTTGTCGTATTGCAATCGAAAATAGTGTATTTTGTTCTCTAAGGGAACTTTTATCCATTCGTAACTATATGTTTCATCGTTAACTAAAGTATCCGCTAAAACAGTATTTTGCTCGGTGGATATGGTAAATGGTATTTTTACAATTGGGTAATCATAAATTGAAAATCTTAATGATGGATAAGTTTTCCAATAGTAGTATGTGTAATTTTGGACATAATTGGTTGATAGAAAGTTAATTGGTGAACAACCGATGGGTATTTCAATTTGCTTATTTTTAATCGGGAATATCAAATCTTTATTCCAAAACGACTTTGTTATAATGAATTTATTCACTTCTGGAGAAATATAGTAATATGGCAGCTGATGAATACTAATGCTTGCACTTGAATTAAACCCTCCATTGGTAAATACTGGCTTTGAGTAGATTTTTTGGGTTTTTATTCGCTCTACAATAAAATCTTCAGTTGGAGTTGGCTGTATATATATAGATTGAATTAAAGATGGTTGAATATAATGCGATGTAACAGAATTATAATCAAGCATATCGTAATAGCCTGAAACGCCAAGAGTCCATGCTCCCTTTGTATAGAAAAGTGAATCCCCTCTATTTTTAATGTTTGAATAGTTAAACAAAATTTTCCGATACTTTAAAGGATCTATTTCATAGGTTTTTGAAGATTTTAAGTTGCTAACGGAGAAAGGGAAGGAGTACCAGTTATAATTATCTGTAAAAGAAGGAAACGCAGAAGGGGAAATTTCAAAAACGTAGTTTTCAGAAATATCGGATAAATATTTTTTTGTAGTAGTGGTGTATCCCAAAAGAAATCGAGCTAATTTTAATCCTATCCTAGAGGTTTTATTGACAAAAAAAGTGTTACTTAAATCAGCAGTTTGAACATTATTCCCATTTGGATCTTTCCCCTGAAAAGTGGCTAAGTTTTTTGCATCCTTAATTGATATATTTACTTCTGAATGAGTAGTATTGTCAACACCTTCCCTAATAAAATAAGTTTCACTGTAATACGTAATTATATCATAAACACCATTTGGAAGAAGTAGTGAACTAGTTGTACTTGTTGGATATAGAATTTTGGTAATATTATTATTGTTATGAACAAGAACAATTTGTGGCACAAAATCATAATTAATTTTCAGAAATTTACCTTTCAAGAATACAAAAGGAATCTTTATAGTGTCCACATCGTTGTAAATTTTTATAAAACCTTTATAAGCCGGAATCTCCTCTTCTGGAATTGGAACATCTTTGTTAACAGAAACTCTAAAGATAATTTTTGCAGTATCTGTAGAAGAAACTAGCGCCTGTGTTTTTGATAGGTAAGATGTAATTCCTGATGGGAAACTCTGTTCAATTTCAAGCTTATAATTTTTGCTGATATTAGAGAGGTTATGAAGGGTAATTGTATCAACTTTACTCCATGTATCGGCTTGGTTATCTACTAAGCCTAAACTAATAATGGAAGGAGATACCGTGGTTTTCAGTAGAGCTGCTTTCAGAACATTTATGCAGCCATTCCCTTGTGCCCATATATTACTATTAATTGTTCTGGCACTATTGACCAATAATGATTTTAAAATTTCGGGTGAGTAATTGTGATTAAGTTGCAACAAAAGCGCAGCAGCCCCAGCAACATGAGGTGTTGCCATTGAAGTTCCATCCCACGAAGCATAATTATTATTTGGTGTTGATGAGTAAATGCCTACTCCTGGTGCAACAACTTCAGGTTTAACAGTATAGGTTTGGCTGATTGGTCCCCAAGAGCTGAATCCTGCTATGTTATCATACTTATCGGATGCTCCCACTGTAAGGGCATCTTTTGCAGACCCTGGTGAAGAAACATTAAAGTATTGGTTACCATTATTGCCCGCTGCTACTACACAAAGAACCCCATTTTTGTAAGAATTATTTACTGCTGTTGAGAGCGCATCATCAGGTGAGCCTCCTGAAGAACCAAGGCTCATGCTAATTACATCAGCTCCATCATCTGTTAGTGGGTTATTATCTGGATTTAGTGCATACTCAATACCAGAGATTATCCAGGAATTATATCCGCTTCCATCTGAATTTAGAACCTTAACGGCCATTAATTTGGCATCGGGAGCAACGCCTTTAAGGTTTGGGCCATTAGCTGCAGCAATTCCAGCGCAATGAGTCCCATGTCCATGATCATCAATAGGGTTATCATCATTGTTAACAAAGTCATATCCTCCTATAACTTTTCCTTTGAGTTCTTGGTGTGTACTATCAATACCAGTATCAATGATTGCAATTACAATGCCTTTCCCTGTTATACATAAATTAGACCAAACTTCATCGGCTTTAATTATTTCATCACTTTCATTATCAACTATTTTGCATTTATAATCGATATGAACCTTTTTTACGTAGGGAAGTTTCCTGATTTCATCAATAACGTTGCTTTGAGTTCCTTCTATAGCAACACCGTTTAAAGCAATTTTAAAATCACGTTTTATATAATTCCCTTTCTGCTTTGTATTTTTGCTATTCTTTGAAATTAGAGCAGATAAATCCTTCTTAAATCTATCATGAATTTGATTGATTTGATTTAGAGGTGTAAGATTTTTTGTTTTTACTATTTGCTTCAAATTCAAGGGAGGAGTATCAAATTCCACAATATATTTATTCTCGGAATTAACTTCTACATTTGGTTTTGTAGATATTTTGGAAGTCGATAAAATACTATCGCCTTTGATTACTTCAACTACAATAGAATCCTTTTGATTGTATTTGTTATGAGGTTGAACCTGAGAGAATACATAAAAAGGAAGGCTATTTAAAATAACCAGTAGAAAACATATTTTTTTACTCATATAATAATATTCTTTCTTGATGTATAGTCATCACCATAAAAATACTCTTTTTTTATTGATAACCAAATTCTATAGTGCGTTTTATCTATCAGCAATAGCATGGTGACAGATATATAAAACAAAAAAATCTCCACCCAATAAAAGGTAGAGATTTTTTAAATGAGATTTCAATATTGAGTTATATCTTAGCCAATGCTTGATTAAGATCATTAATAATATCCTTTATATCTTCAATACCAACTGAGAAGCGAACAAGACCATCGGTTATACCTGCTTTTTCACGGGCATCTTTTGACATCTTAGAGTGAGTCATTGATGCAGGGTGCTGAATAAGGGTTTCGATACCACCCAACGAAACTGCTAGTAAAGCTAGTTTCACGTTATTCATGAGTACTTTACCAGCATCTAATCCACCCTTAAGACCAAAACTAATCATTGCCCCTGGGCCATCCATCTGTTTTTTTGCAAGTTCGTATTGTGGATGAGATTTTAAGCCAGGATATTTTACCCATTCTACTTTTGGATGATTTTCTAGGTACTCAGCAACTTTCATAGAATTTGACTGAGCTCTATCAATTCTAATCGATAGAGTTTTAACACCACGCAAAACCATATATGCTTGATGTGGATCCATGTTGCAACCCATTCCAACCATTGTTGGGCGAACTATCTTATATAGCTCTTCATTCTTGGTAATAATGATACCTGCAACGATATCGGCATGTCCATTGATGAATTTGGTCATTGAATGGAATACAACATCAGCACCCAATTCAATAGGACGTTGAAGATATGGGCTGCTAAAAGTATTGTCAACTACAACCACTAGACCATGTTGATGTGCAATTTCGCAACATGCTTTGATATCCGAAATCTCCATGGTTGGATTGGTAGGAGTCTCAATGAAAAGCATCTTCGTATTTGGCTTAATAGCCTGACGAACGGCATCAAGATTTCCTGTATTGATGTAAGTACTTTCCACACCAAACTTCTTGAAGTAGGATTCCATAATTCCTCTTGAAGGACCGTAAACGGCATCGGTACTTACTATATGATCTCCTGTTTTTAGGAAGGACATATATATTGTTGAAACGGCAGCCATTCCTGATGAAACAGCAACTGCACCGAATCCTTTTTCGAGTATTGCAATTTGACGTTCCAGTGCCGATATAGTTGGATTTCCAATCCTTGTGTACATATATCCCTTGCTTTCGCCAGCAAAGCAACGCGCACCTTCGTCTACATTTTCGAAAGCAAAAGTTGATGTTTGGTAAATGGGCACAGTTGCACTTCCCATTGGATCAACGCCCATTCCACCATGAATTAAAAGGCTATTAAAACCTAAATCATTATTATGTTCCATATTATCTATTTATTTTGATGATTTTACAATTACTTCTTTATTTTCAATTTTTAGATTATGTTTTATACTCTTATCGCTTATTGAATCAAGCATTATCTCTGATATATCTGCAATCATTATATTTTCAGATGCAGATTTAAACGTTTTTTTACACAAAGGACAGGCTGTTGCAACGATATCGGCTTTATTGGCTGATAGTTCATCTAGGGTGATTGATGCAATTGTATGACGCTGTTCCTGCGATATATTTGTGATTCCTAAACTACCCCCGCAGCATAGCGAGTTTTCCCTACTATTACTTGATTCAATAAGATTCCCTGCGAGTTTTAGTAATTCTCTAGGTTCATCGTAAACGCCCAATCCTCTGCCAAGTTCGCACGGATCGTGATATGTGATTTTAATATCGGTTTTATTGAAAGTTAGCTTCTTCTCTTTTGCCAGTTTGAGTAGATATTGGCTGTGATGATAGATTGGAATTTTAAGATTGTAGTTATCGTTAAATATCTTGGCACAAATAGGGCAGGAAGTAACCAAAATAGTTGCCCCACAATTTTCGATCAACTTGATGTTTTTTTCGATTAGCTGCTTAGCCGCATCTTCTTGTCCGCTTAGCTGAAGAGGTCTACCGCAGCAAATGCTTCCATCCTTATCTATGAAATTATAATCAACGCCAGCTTTATCAAACAATGCAAGGGTTGCTTTATATACTGATGGAGTTAAATGCCCCATACATCCTGTAAAATAGGCAACTTTAGCAGATTTGTAACGATACCCATTGATGTATTTGTAGCTATTTTCATCGAATAGATGAAGTTCTTTTCGCTCATTAGCTCTAATTGAAGCAATATCAATTCCAACGGGGCAGACCTGATCGCATCTTTTGCAAACCATACATGAATCGATAAGCAAATCAGAAGGCTTATCGTACCTAAGAGATTTGATGAAATAGGTAGATTGGGTACTTACAATTCCAAGATCTGAACCGAGTTGACAAGCATCAATACAAATCCCGCACCTTGAGCATGAGCTAAGTTCTACTTTTGTGTAAGTTGAATGAATATCCTTTTCTGCAATTCCGTACTTACGTAGGAAAATCAGCAATATTTCTGTTGGAATGTGCATATATCTAGTGAATGGGAGTAGAACAAAAAATGTCCCTAGAGCAAAAGAATAGGCCCACCAGCTAGGGTAGTATAGATAATGTATTGGTAGTGTTGATGCAAAAAGATTACCAATTGGATTTGTTAAAAAACTACCCGCATCGTAAAGCCCTGCCGTTACTCCTTCGGCGAATAATCTTAAAGGAAAAATCAACCAAAGTGCTGTTAATGCTAATCGATCTATTGGTACATGCTTGGTTGTTTTTTGCATCCCCAATGGTTTGCTTTTGAAACGTTTGAAGTATGCCAATCCTACTCCAGTCAGAATAAAGAGTAACAACAAATCCATTGTAAAAGTCCAGAATCGCCCGTAGTTTAAGGAAATCAAATCGTGCTCAAAAAACTCAAAGAAAATAGGAAAGTATGGGGGGTTTATCCTACCATGTGTAAAATATCTAGTTTCGAGGTTTCCGAGTACTATGAGTAGAAACCAACCTAATGCTAGGCTCATGTGCATATAACCCAAAAGAGCATTCTTTTTAAAGACCTTTCTATGAATTAAACATTCCATAAATACTTCATAGACTGCTTGTGGCGTTTTTAGAGTGAAGATATTTTTAAATATTTTTATCCTATCGTCTTTGCCAAGCCTAGAAATCCAATAGATCCATTTCCCTATGACATAAAAAAACACAAACACTAGCCCAATGGTGAAAGGGAGAACAAATGGATGGTATGGAAAGTGCATTGCGTGTAAATCCATATGACTTAAAGAGTTTGTTTTGCCTTGCGAACAAGACGAATTATGTTTCGTGTATTAACATTCCTTGGACAAGCAAGTGTGCATTTTCCGCATAACATGCACTTTTCAGATTCGTCAATAGCTTGAGTACTTTCTCCACGCTTGATGTGATGACACATTTGCCTAAAGCTGAATTTTGTGAATGTACCAGCAGTACATGTTGCAGAGCAACTCCCACATGCAATACATAGTTTGAAACTTGGTTCATCAAACGTAATAGCCTTGGCAAGGTTGAGGTCAGCCTTATCAAGATCGAGGATATGTACAGGTAATATAGTGTATCCGAAATTTACCATAGCCTACTTAGATGTTAAGTATTTATGCACTTCTAGTGCAGCTGAATGCGCAGCGTTTACTGAATCGGTGATGTTGTTTGGTCCAGTGCAAGCTCCTGCAACAAAAACCCCTTCAGCCTTTGTGTGAGTAGGCTCAAGGTGATAGTCTTTTACCTGAATAAAACCGTCGTTATTTGGCTCTAATTCTAAATTTTTAAGAAGTTTTTCGGTTGATGGTAGAGGAGACATACCTACCATCAGAATCACCATATCTACAGATATTTTTAAAGGTTTAGACGAAAGAGTATCTTCTGCTTTGATTAGAACACGACCCCCTTCAAGCTCGCTGGTTTCTGATAAACGTCCACGAATAAAAGTTACACCTTTTACCTGTGCATCTTTGTAGAGATCTTCGTATCCTGGGCCAAACATCCTTAAATCCATGTATAAACAGTATACCTCAGATGAAGGAAGTGCCTCTTTTACCTCTATTGCTTGCTTAACAGCCGTAACACAGCAAACTTTTGAACAGTATGGGCGATTTACCTTCTCATCGCGGCTACCAACACAGTGTATAAAAGCAACTTTAGTAGGTGTATTCCCATCAACCATTTGAGGTTTACCATTGGATGAGAACATGCTCTCGAGTTCCGCCGAAGTGATTACATTCTCGAAAATACCATACCCGTACTCCTCCTTTTTATTGGCAGGAAATAGCTCAAACCCTGTAGTAAGGACTATTGCATCAACCTTTTGACTTTTTCCGTTTGCGTCAACTAGGAAAGCACCATTCTCACGTTTAATATCGTTTACTTGAGTTGCAAGGTTGATTTGAACATTATTAATCCTGTTTTTCAGAGAATCTATTACTTCTGAAGCATGTCTTCTACTTGGGAATAATCTATCCCATTTTTCAGCATGGCCGCCCAATTGTGAGTTCTTTTCGAAAAGATATACATTATAACCTAGTTTCTCGAGTTGAATTGAGGTTTCAAGTCCGGCAACTCCACCTCCAATAACTGCAACTGTTTTGTTCATAAGATATTTTTATACTGGAGTTTAGTGTTTAGTTTATTGTGTTTAGCATTTGGTGTATAGTGTTTGGTGTTTAGAATACAGAATTCAGTCAACTGTCTTCTGTCAACTATCTTCCTCCTCTCACTCGCAAAACTTCAAATTATTAGGTAACTCAGGTTTTCCTAAATCTTCACCATTCTTGCCTTTGAATTTCTTTGATTTATCATACTCAACACCAATCTTATCTAGCAAGGGTTCAACTGAAACCTGATGCATTTGCATACCCATTTCCCAAGGATCAAAGCCCGAAACAAGACCAGCAGCTTCTTCATATGTTAAAACGGGAATTCCATAACCTTCGCCACCGTATGTTTTATTTTCCATCTCGGCAATTGCATACTGCCATCTATCAAGGAAATAGTTACATCCAGGGCAATTTGTAATTATAAAGTCGGGTTTGAAAGGTTCCATCGACTCAAACTTCTTTTTTGAAGCGGCAATCGAATATCCTCTATTAGCCTTAACAAGATACTGTCTGAAACCAAAACCGCAGCAATGCCTACGCTCAGGGTAATCAATAACCTCACCGCCCCACGCTTCAACTAAACCAGCAAGAACATAAGGGTATTCAGCACCCCCAATGCCCTTTGCAGGGAACATTTTAGCATAGTGACAGCCAATATGGTCAACCACTTTCAAGGGTTTTCCAGTTACCTTGTTAATAAATTTATATTTTGCTTTTGCGGCAATCTCATGGCGGAATTTATAGATTACATCGCTAGTATGAGCAAGATTTTTAGGCTCTTCAAACTCTCTGCCTGTTGCTTCTTTAAGAAACTTACGGGCCTTTTCTTTTTCCTCTGGAAAATGATGCCAAGTATCAAATATCTCGGTATAAATCCCAAAGGATGTAACGCAGGAAGGGTTGTAATTTTCGTAGCCCGAATCTTTCATCAACGAGAAATTACGAGCCACTACGGTTTGTAGCGTATCAAGAGGAACAACCTCTGTATGATATCCAATACCTGTGCATGTTGTATGATGTTCACTTTCATATACATCTTTCCCAAGAACATCACGCATAACTCTTAAATAGGTACTTTCGCTACCGGGCCATATATTTTGACGAATACAACTTCGAACGTAGTAGAATTTATCATCAGCAATTTCCTTTTGGTAATCGCTCCATACCTTTCGTTTTCCATCAAACTTCATGATCGTGTATGTTTTTCCTGGTTGTTAATGGTAAAAACCTCCTTAAAATAGGGACTTTGATTGCCATCTTCATAACCAAGACCCATCTCATCCGCTTTTTTTGCAGAATGTTCTTCAATTTTTTCGAGCCACTTGTTTCCCCCGGTTACCTCAAAAATACGGTGAAGTTCATCAAGATCTTCTTTAGGTATAGTTCGTAATGCTCCTGGTCCATTTCCTTTATAATTAGCTCCAACCTTTGCTAAAACCTCATTACGGTTATCCCGCACCCATTGCCACACAGGACCCTGCTCAGGAAATACATCTAAATTCATATGATCGAAATGTACACAGTATCCCGTTTCAAGAATTGTTTCACCAATAATCCTTTTCACGATAAGTTGTTGCCTCCCTTTTTCCGATTCAACGAATAAGCCAGTTTCTATTGAGAGTTTACGTAAGGCCTGAATTACCAGACCGGGTGCATTTTGTCTTGGGCATCGGGTTTTACAGCTCATACATTCGCCGCAGTACCAGATGGTATCGCTTTTAAGTAGTTCTTCTATAACCTCATCGTCACGTGATTGAACCTGATCAACAAGATTTCGGGGATGATAATCATAAACCTCTGCGGCAGGGCAGATTGCGGTGCAGGTTCCGCAATTAATACAGGCTTTTATTCCTTCAATAAATCGAACATCACTATTTAGCCTATCGAATAATTTTCCCATTCACTAATTGTTGGTAACCGTTTAATTATAAAAAACTTAATAATCTCTCGAACCGTTTCAATTTATTAAGATGTTATAAAATGTGATCCTTATAAATCGCTATTACACCTCTTAATAAACAACAAAGATAAAAACCTCTAATAAAAAGCCATTTATTTAACGACTTTTTTATTCAACTTAAATTGAAGATTCGATTATTGTTGTGATGTTTGAAACAAAATTTTTATTATGCTCGAATTTAGCGATGCCAACGATATGATATTATCCGATAAACCCATTGATTTATCGAATGAACTGCTCTCAAATTTATTAAGGGAATACTTTACTTCTCATTTTAATGTGTTTTTACCAACTATTAATCAGTATTATGCCTGCTTTTATTAAGCACAAGGTCTGATGGCTATTCTATTGTTCAATAGTTTAACAATTTCAAAGGATTTAAGTAGCTCTATTCTGATTTTATTAATTTCTCAATGTCCATACTTTTTCCCATAACCAATTTATTGAAATGTTCTAAGATAGGTGATTTTGAATTGGATGTAACGTATTTATAATCAATAATTAGACTCGTTTATTTAATTATCCCTACAAACCCTTACAATTATTGCTTGTTCATTCATATTTACTCATATTCAACAAAGTTTGTGAGCATAGTTGTTTGTTTTTTTACCCATTTGTAATGATAGATTTTCAATATGTGGAATCAGTAAAGGTGTTTATTAAAATAATTCACTTGGATTCTATTTGGGGAGCATTAATTTTATTTTAATAAATACAATTATGTCATATAATATAACAATTATAATTATAAAAATATAAAGCATTGATTAATAAAGTATATTTTGAAAAATAAATATAGATAAAACACGTATATTAATAATATTTAAATATTAATAAAAAAAATGTAAATAGTTGAAAAAGTACTCTACATTTACTATATAAATATTTAAACATTTAGAAATACATTTTTCAAGATATTGTCTTTTATAATAAGACACATTTTATGTGTAATGTTAATTATATAATTAATTTTTTGTAAATGGTATTTATTGATACAAATATATTGTAAGTAATTTCAAAAATTATGTGTAAGTATTAAATCAAATACGACATGAGCAAGCGAGTTGTTACTATATTATTATAATGCATAATAAGATGAAAAAAATTTCTCTTTTATTATTGTTGTGTTCATTAGTAATTATTTGTTCGGAAGGTAATTGCGATAATCTGGACGAAGAAATAGTTAAGAATAAAGTTTTTTTAAAGCAATCATATAACGATTTTAATCAGAATCTTTTTTTTACTTCTAAAGCGCAATTTGAAAGATTATTAAGTTTTAATAAGAAAATTTACTTGTTAAATTATTATATAGCATTATCAGATTTATACATCTCATTAACAAAGGATTCTAAAGACGAAAAAGAAAAATACTTGAATCAAGGGATAGAGTTACTTGAGGAGTCATGTGTTCTTAATAAAGATTTTTCTGAGTCGTATGTATTATTAGCCTACATATATAATTTAAAAGTCAGTTGTGGTGATGATCCGGTGTCATTGATGAAGAAGGCTACTGTGACCTTAAAAACAGCAGAAAAAATTGCACCTAATAATCCTAGATTGTACTATTTGAGAGGTATTAGTAATATGTATACTCCTGAAGTATTTGGAGGAGGCCTTGATAAAGCTTTGGCCGATTTTAATTTAGCAATACTAAACTTCAAGAAATATAAAATAACTGACAATACCTTGCCTGATTGGGGTTTTGATGAGACTTATTACTACATGGCTCAAATATATGAACGGCAAAATGATATAGTTAAAGCAGATTTTTATTATTCCAAATCATTTGAAATAAATCCAAATTTTGGATTATTAAAGAATATCACTTATCCAAAGTTTTCCCTTAAAAGGTTTAAAGGTATATCGATAAGTCCCTTAGGAGGTGAAATATTGCCTGACAATAATTTAATTGTGGTAATTAAACATTTAGTTGCAAAAGAGATAAGATATACATTGGATGGGAGCGATCCTGAGTATAATTCTTCTAAATATACATCACCAATAACAATTGATAAAAGTTGTGTATTAAAAGTTCGAGCTTTTTTCGATGAGGAGCATTTTACCGATATTTTATCTGCTAATTACGTAGTTAAGAAGTTAGTGGATAATCAATATAAGTTAGAGAAATCGAATTTTTCTTCTGGATTAAGTTATTCTTATTACGAAGAAACATGGAAGAATTTACCTGATTTTAAATTGTATAAGGAAATAAAGAGTTCTACAGTAAAGGGAATTAGTTTGGATGTACGTAAACGTGAATCTAATTTTGGTATAGTATATAATGGATTTTTAGAAATTTTAGAAGGAGATGCATATTGTTTTTATTTAACCTCTGACGATGGGAGCAAACTATACATTGATGATGAATTAGTTATTGTTAATGACGGAATACATGATAGTATGACATTAGCCTTTCAAAAAGTATTAAGTAAAGGTAAGCACAAGATTAGATTAGAGTATTTTCAAAGAGGTGCAGATATGAGTCTTAAACTTGAGTATGAATCAAAAAAAATAAAGCGACAAGTAATACCAAATAGTTTCTTTTTGTATTAATTATTTATTCAAATTTTTAAGTGTATGATTTTAATGAACTTGATTATGAGAAATAACAAAAAGAATTCCAACCATGAGAGTCTAGACTCTAATATAGATAGTTTTTTAGTATTAACCTTAAAATCTACTTTTATGCAAATCAACAAATTGAATGCCAATGAAGAGCATGAGCTTGTTGTAGCTGGTGATTGCTGTTGCTGTATTGCAACATGCTGCTGCTGGTCATAAGCACTGTGATTCAAAGGAGGGAAGGAATTCAGAGAGTTCCTTCCCTCTGATTTTCAAAAATTTGAAATGTTTAATTAAATATAAACATAGAAATTATGATTAAGTTTAAGTATGATGTGTTTGAAAATAAATCTGATGGGATATATCAAATACGATCTAAAAGTGATATCATTACTATACAATTCACTCAAGAAGAAGAGAAGGTTATTTTTCTATCTATAGTTGATATTTTAAAAAATAAAAATATCAGTGATTTTCAGCAATTAATTTCAGAATTAATTGATGGAAATAATAACAAGGATAATGTTATTAATGTAATAGATAAATTAAAGAAGTTTAATGTATTTCAAAATCAAGATACTTTTGAGAATTTAGAACAATTTAAGTTTATCGACAAGTATAGTAGTTTTTCAAATGACTTTGCAAAAAAAATAGCTACGTCAGAAATTGTAATTATTGGAAGAGGTTTACTCGTTGAATTGTTGGAAACAAAAGCGAAAAAAACTGGGTACAAAAATGTAATTAAGATATTACTTGAGGAAAGCTATAACATTGACGAAATATTTAAAGCTTGTAAATCTTCTGATTTGATAATTGTTGATTCAGATAGCTGGGACCCGATTTTCTTAGAGAATTTTAATAAGTTCGCATTAGATAATAAAAAACCGTGGATCATTGTTAGAGGTAATGAATCAACAAGGGGTACAGTTGGACCTATTTTTATTCCTGGAATAACTGGATGTTACAATTGTTTGATCACAAGGGTTAAAAGTACAATGTCTTATCTTTCCCATTTTGAAGAATATGAGAATTTTTTAAGACTTAATAAAACCTCATCGGCAATTGATGGTGGATTAGCAGTTAGCTATGATATTTTAGCGTCGATTGCTATATTGGAAAGTGTAAAATATCTTACAGATTTTTCTATCCCTTCTATCTTTAAGGCGTTTTTAAGTATTAATATTAACGATTATCAGATAAAATCGAATCCATTTTTAAAGATTCCTCATTGTCCTGTATGTAATCCCAAAATGGATTTTAATCCTGCACCATGGCTTGAGACTGCAACTTTAAAAAATACTAAAGATGAATGATTTTAGAAATAATTACTTAAATAGAAGTCTGGATCTTATCTCAAGAGACTCTGGAATATTGAAGAGTTTGATCAGAATACCTAGGAGTAATAATGATCCCAACATGATTTTTTATGGGGTCTCTCCATGCGCTACGCGAGCATTTGTTAAAAGTGATTATTTTGGACCGAGTAGTGGATGTGGAACAACTTGGGAGGAAGCATTAATTGGTACTCTTGGTGAAACGGTGGAACGGTATTGCCCTATCTTTTATGATAAAAAAGATTTAATCAAATCAAGTTATAAAAACCTTAATGTTAAGGCAATACATCCAAATGATATTGCTTTATTTCATAAGAAACAATATGAATCGCCAAATTTTCCATTTGTAGAATTCAATGAAGATATCGAGATACACTGGACAAAATGTTATGACTTGATTAATGGCGGAGATGTATGGTATCCTGCAAATCTTGTTTATATGCCATTGCGAGAAAGGGAGCAAAAAATAAGTTATGCTAATTCTACAGGATTAGCAGCACATAATAATGTTCATGATTGCATATTGACTGGTTTGTATGAATTGATTGAAAGAGATTCGTTTGTTAATTTTTGGATGCAAGAACTTGAAGTTCCAAAAATTAAGATATCTCCTAGAATTAAAGTATTTCTAAAGAGTATTTTTCCTGGTAATCCTGAGTTTCATTTTTTTGATTTAACATTTGATTTAAAGACACCTACTACGTTTGGTATTTGCATTGGCGATGCTGAATTTGGTAAATATATAATTGTTGGGGCATCAACTAGAGATACATACGGCGAATCTTTAAAAAAGACAATTAAAGAAATTGCTCAAGGTGTACCTTACGTGAGATATTTATTGTCTAAGAAAAGAGGGTGGTATCCTAATAAATTTGAGGAATGCGTTGATTTTGACGAGCATACTATTTTTTATACTAAAAGAAAAGATTTATGGCATGTTTTTGATAGATTAGTTAATCTTACACCAAACAAAGAAATTGATTTTGATGAAAAACCATTGGATGATTCAAAGGAGAAGATTCATAAAATTTTGAAAGTAATGAAAAGTAAAGGATATAGTGTTCTTGTAAAGGATAATACAACAGTCGATGTCGCAGAGATAGGCTTTTGTAGTATGAGAACTATTATTCCTGAACTTATAAGTTTAGGCGGGATTTATGGAAACTATTACCTTGGAGGTAAACGTTTGTATGAAGTTGCAGGTACAATGGGTCAAAAGGTAAAAGATTACGATGAACTAAATAAATTCCCTCATCCATTCCCATAACCTGAATTGAAGATTTATTATTGTTAATTAATTATTTATTATATTATGGATATAGATAATATTTCATTAAAGGAAGAATTTGAAGATAAGAGTTTACCATACTATCGGTTAAAACTTGAATTAAATTCGCAAGCATTAATATTTCATGAAAATTCAAAGTTTGATTACTATCAAGGTAGAAAAACAAGTATTAATATTGGTGGTTTCAATAGTGCTTTCTTTCACGAACGAGCTAGTCAACCATTTAAACCATATTCATATAAGAAGTTTTTTAGTTTTGATGATAGCAAAAATGAATCGGTTGTATCTAATGCTAATATCTTTGATTTAATTTCAAAGAGAAGAAGCATTAGAAAATTCGCTAAATATCCTATTACAAAACCTGAATTGTACTCGCTTTGTCATTATTCTTACGGTGTTCATGATAGACAAAAGATCAGAGAACTTGAAATCGGAGAATGGTGTTATCGTGCCGTTCCCTCCGGTGGGGCATTGTATCCATTAGAAATTTATATTGTTTTGTTTGATTCTGAATTTGAACCTGGTTTATATCACTATAGACCCGATATTAATGGAGTTGAGTTATTGGAAAAGGGTAACTTTTATCATTCCTTGAAAGATCAAATAAAAGCAGAACCAGTAGTGGATTTAAAAAATTCAAGCGGAGTATTCTTAATATCAAGTATATATGAACGGAATATGATTAAGTACGGAGATAGAGGTTATCGATTTATATTGCAAGAGGTTGGGCATGTAGGAATGAATTTTAGCCTTGTTTGCGAAGCAATAGGTCTAGGTTCTTGTATGGTTGGTGGATATTTCGATAATGATGTTAACTCTTTCATTGGACTTGACGGTACTTCAGAAGCTATACAGAGTGTTATCGTATTTGGAAAGAAATTGTAAACGGTAGAAATTTTTTTAAAAATGATAAAAATACAAAACGTAAGCTATAGGGTTAAAGATAAAGATATTCTAAAGAATATAAATTTAGAAATTCTTCCAAATGAGCGCTTAGCATTACTAGGCCACAATGGATCAGGTAAATCAACCTTGATTGATATTATTACTAATGCAATTAAGCAGACTGAGGGCAAAGTAGAGATATTAAATTCGAGTTTTAGGAATGTAAAGGGTAGAGTAGGCGTTTTGTATGAATATCCACCTTTGTTCCCCTATTTTAAAGTGAAGGAGTTTATTGCTTATATATGTTTAATCCATGGTGTTAAACTACAGGAAATATCTTTAATTATACAGAATTTAAGTATTGATAAAATAAATAACTCTTTGATTAATGTACTATCAAAAGGTGAAAGAAAAAAGTTGGGAATTCTTTTAATGATGATACATAATCCGGAGTTTATTATTTTAGATGAACCTACAGCAGAAATTGATCCTTTTACTCGAGATATTGCTTGGAATTTATTTACCAATGAAAAAAGAACAATCTTTTTTACTACACATCAGTGGGAAGAAGCTCAAGTTTATGCTGATAAAATTGCATTTATTTCAGAAGGCAAAATATTAGCAATTGATCTTAAAGATGCTTTTTTAAGTAATAAGTACATTAATGGTGATAAGAAAATCATTATAAGTAAGAAGAATCAACATGTAAAGTTTGATGAGGGTGAAGAATATTTTAGATATGAAGATGATGAACAAATACATGTTTTTCCTAAAGATATGAATGCTTATCTCCAGAAAATTGGTTCTAACACTAATTTTTCAGTAATGGATAAAAGTATTAAGGATGTTTTTTTATTTATTGAAAACAAAAAAATATGAAATCATTAAAGAGTGTCATTTATTTTTCCTACTTACAATCAGTAAGTTCTTTTAGAATAAAGGAAGTGCTATTTGCAACCATTATTTTCCCAGTAATTTTATTTGTAATTTTTGGATATCTTTTTCAAACAAATACTGGGCAATCAAATATATTTTTGCTTACAGGCATTATAGGAATGGTTGTTGCCAGTGATAGTCTTTTTGCTGTTGGACCCGTTTTTAATGCATACAAACAAAATAATGTACTTAAGTTTTTACAAAACTTGCCTGTAAATATTATTTATCATTTTCTAGGTTATTTCTTAAGTAGAATTTTCGTTATGCTGTTGACCATAACAATAATATGCTCTATTTCAGCAATATTTTTCAGTTATCCACCAACCATGAAAGAAATATTTACTTTTCTTTTAGGTGTAATTCTTGGTCAAATTTTATTTTCTTTCATGAGTTTAGTATTAACTTCATTTACTAAAGTTGAAGGGGGAAGAATAATTATCAGTTCCATATATACAATTATGCTATTCTTAAGTGGAACATTTATCCCAATTGAAAAAATGGGTAAACCGGTTTTGATTATTTCTAATATGCTTCCCTTGACTCACTTTTTATTATTTCTTCGAGGTTCATACATTTATATTTTTGCTCTAATTGGTTGGATTATTTTATTTGGAGGCATGTTTGCGTTGGTTTCAAAATACTCACAGCGATGAATTATTTAGGCGTTTTATTAACATACTTATTATTAGTTGTATTGCATGAATTAGGGCATTATATTAGTGCTAATGTAATGAAACTAAAAAATATTAAAGCAGGTATTACGCTTATGCCATACCCTCATCCATACGTAACGGCCTTAATTGAAAAAAGTGTGTGGAAGAAATACGTTTTCCTTTTTTCGGGTATTAGTATGACTATCATTGTTTATTTGTTAACCTATTTCAATTTACAGCTTAAATATGATTTTTTGAGAATTGCGTTAATCATTAAACTATGTATGGAAAGTAATCCATTTTATTCTGATTTTACAATTGCCTTTAAGCCAAAGTCAAGTGAGAATAATAACAAAAATATAACTAAACAAATAGAAAATCAGATTAATAGTTCTAAAAGAGATTATTTATATTCTTTTAAATGGTATCTACATTTTTTTGTATGGTTAGTTGTTATAATTCTTCTAATAGCCAAGGAAGTTCGATTTCATTAGTATAATAATGTTTGATTGATTTACTAGTCTTAATTTATAAGACTGAAAATAAATATATATGTTTCTAAAATGTGAATATATTATTAAAATAGTAATAGAGTGATTAAGTGTTTACATGGCAGGTTAACTTTATGGTAAAGCAATCAATTTGAAAATTATTTTATTAACAGAAAAAGATGAATATCAAGTTTATAAATATTATTTCTCCAATGATTAGTGAAGGGTATTTACCTATGTTAGGAATACCGATTGTTGCTGCATTAACTCCTGATTATTTAGATATTGAAATTGAAGATATTAAAAAAAATTCCAAATATACTATCAGAAATGATGTAGATTTAATAGCGATAAGCGTTTTAACCACGAATGCTCCTTTTGCTTATGAGATATCTCAAGCCTATCGAGATATTGGTAAAAAGGTTGTTCTTGGAGGAAGTCATCCTAGTGCTTTACCTCATGAAGCTTTAAACTATTGTGATGCAGTAGTAATAGGTGAGGCTGAATTGGTATGGAAAAATGTAATTGAAGATTTTATTAACGATGATTTAAAGAGTATTTATAGAGCATCTTCACATTGCGATATGAAAGATGTTCCTTTTTCAAGAATTGATTTACTAAATGGTTCACATTACTTATCAAAATCGGCTATACATGCATCACGAGGATGTCCGAACGATTGTGATTATTGTAGCGTTACTCAGTTTTATGGTAGATCCTATAGAACTAGACCTGTTGAAAACATAATACAAGAAATAATTCATTTTAAGGAGAATGGCCTTTATCATAAATATATACCTTTTAATGATGATAATATTGCTTGTAATAAAAAATATGCAAAAAAATTATTTACTCAACTTAAGGAATTAAATATTAAATGGATTTCACAAGCAAATGTTAGTATTGCAGAAGATGATGAGCTATTAAAACTAGCATCAGAGAGTGGTTGTATTAGTTTATATTTAGGAATTGAGTCTACTTCACCTTTAAGCCTTGAATCTGTTAATAAATCATTCAATAATGTAAAGAAATATGAAGAATCAATTAAAAAAATTAAAGATCAAGGCATATTAATTAATGGATCTTTCATTTTTGGGTTTGATACTGATGATTGTAACGTTTTTAATGAAACATTGGATTTTATTGAACGTACGGATATTGACATCCCTGTATTTTGTATTTACACTCCTTATTCTGGTACAAGGGTTTATCAGAGGCTTGAAGATCAAAATCGAATAATAAATAGAGATTGGTCTATGTACGATCTTAATAATGTTGTTTACCTACCTAAGTTAATAAAACCTGAAGTGTTGCAAGAACAATTTAGAAATGCTTACAAATCTGTTTCCAGTAGAAGTCAAAAAGGATTAAATCATTTTAAAGAGAAGTGGAATTAATTTATTTAAAGTAAATACAAATTATGAAATTAAGATTAATTGAAATATTATCACCAAATGCTTTACATCAGAGATTTGGAATAGCATTAGCACTACCCACAATAATGGCTCTTACACCGGATTATGTTGATGCGGAATATGAAGAGGTATTTCTTGGTGATAGTACAATTAAAATTAATAAAGATACAGATCTTGTGGCAATGAGCGTTTTAACAATGAATGCGCCTTATATTTATAGTATTGCTCAAAAATATCGTGAAATTGGAAAGAAAGTTGTATTAGGTGGAATGCACGTCTCACTCTTACCTGATGAGGCACTTAATTATTGTGATGCAGTTGTAGTTGGTGAAGCGGAGAGCGTTTGGAATGATGTTATTGAAGATTTTTGTGAGGATCGATTGAAAAAGATTTATAAAGCTGACGCTTTTATTGATATGAAAGAAATTCCTAGAGCAAGGCTGGACATTCTAAAAAAGAAAAATTATATTTCTGTTGCTGCTGTTCATGGTTCAAGAGGATGTCCGTATAAATGTAGTTTTTGTTCCGTTACAGAGTTTTACGGCAATACGTATAGGTTTAGACCTGTTGATCATATTGTTAATGAGGTAAAGAATATGATTGACAATGGGATATATGAAAATTACCTTTCTTTTAATGATGACAATATTGCTTGCGACAAAAAATTTGCTAAATCATTGTTTTCTGAATTAAAAAATTTAAATATTAAATGGTGGGGACAAGCAAATATTACCATTTCTAGTGATCCTGAATTATTAAAATTAATGTATGAAAGTGGTTGTGTTTATTTATGTATTGGAATTGAGTCTGTAAATGCTAAAAGTCTCACCAGCATAGATAAATCAATGAATAAAATTGAAAATTATATTGATTTCGTAAAAAAAATCAGGGATGCAGGTATGATTTTTCAAGGAACCTTTATTTTGGGTTTAGACTTTGATGATGAAAGCATATTTAATAGCACGTATGAATTTGTTGAGAAAGCAGATATTGATTTACCGGCGTTTAATATAGTAACTCCTATGCCTGGTACAAAGATTTATCGTGATTTTGAGAATGAGAATAGAATTATAGTTAGAGATTGGTCAAAGTATAATAATTTATCGGTTGTTTATAAACCGAAGTTGATGTCTGCTGATGCCCTAACAAAAGGATGTCGTGATTTGTACATTGCAAGTAATGAAAGGATCAGGAAAGGGTATAATACTTTTCTCGAAAGGGTCAATTGTAAATAAATTGTATTATGAAAGTATATAAAATTATTTTTTTTATAATCTGTAGCATCGTTTTAGTATGCTGTAAATCAGATTATTGTAATAACTATCAGGACTTTATTAGTTTTAATGAAATAGTAAAGGGTAATTCGAGTTTAAGTTTCATAAATGAAATGGATTCTAAAGTAGAAAATTCATTTTTATACTGCATGAAAGTTAAAAGTATAGATTCTTTAGTTAGAATAAAAAATGAACTCGAAAAGAATAGAAACTTAATTGATAAATCGGTCTATTCTTATTGGCAATCATACACTTGCTATATTACTTCACTGGCGTTACTGGTTCAGCATAAAGATAAAGATTTAGTTCCATTTGTTAATGAAGGCCTCTCATTATTAAACGATACAAAAAAGAAAACTTCTGAGCATTTGGTTTTAATGTCACAGCTATTGGGATTAAGTGCAATAAATGGTTCATTAATGGAGGTTAATGTTATTGCTGCAAAAAGTAAGGCATACGGTGAGAAATCAATTATGTTGGATACGAATAACTTAAGAGCATATCTTGGTTTAGCTATGCTTGATTTTTATTCGCCTTCTATATTAAGAAAAGAAACAACTATGGAAAGTCTTTTATTAAAGGCTATTAGCATGGAAGATAGGCATATTGATAATCCAATTTTACCTAAATGGGGAAAAAGTTATGCATATTATTATTTAATTGAATATTATCGTAACAGAAAGGAATATGAAAAATGCTGGACTCATCTGGATATTGCTTTGAAAAAATTCCCAAACGATGTTAGAATAAATATGTTAAAAGATAAATTAAAAAATTTATGAAATATATTCTATATAGTTTTATTTTGTTTTTGATAATTCTTTTGCCTTTAGAGTTATTCTTGGGAAATGTTATTGAAAATGAAATTATTGGAATTATTATATATTTCTATTCTTTACTAGTAGAAACCTATGTAGCTTATTTGTTTATAAAAAACAAAATAAAAAGAGGAGATAGATTCTTCTTATTATATTTTATAATGACGTGTATAACTTTCTCCGCTTTTTTTATTATAAATAAAGAGTTTAATAATTATTCAAAACTTGAACTTCCAATTATTATATATGAAATACTTATTGTTTTGATTGAGGCCGTTGGAGTGTATTTTATTTCAAGGAATAAGGCAATTCGTAATGAGTCGTATAAAGTGAGTTTATTGCTTTCCTTGAAAGTTTCATTTATATCTAATTCTACATCTTTTTTGTTGAGTGCATTTATTTTTTATATTAATTATAAGTTATTGGGTATGTTACTTTTATTAATTATTAGATAGTATGAATAGTAGAATTAGATATTATCAGACAATAAACCGGGTAATACTAATATTAGTAATATTTGTTACATATAGCAATATTGTTATAGCTCAAGAAAACAATTATTTCGACGGTTATTTAATTTCAAGTGACGGGCGGCCAATTGAATATGCAAATATATATGTTAAAGGAAGAACAAGTGGAATAATAACCGATTCTACTGGGCATTTTAAACTCAACATTTCAAGCTGTAGTAATGTTGATACTATAATTATTAGTTGTATTGGTTTTCAGGGTAAAATTCTTCCCCTAAAAGATATAAAAGACTTTAAGATAGGAAAAATAGAATTAGAGACTAAAACAAATGATATTAAGGAAGTAGTAGTGGAAGCAAGTCGTTATTCTACTGGTGATCAAAGGAAATCCACGCTAAAAACACTTGAAATGCTGCAGATTCCTGGATCTTCTGGCGACTCATTCGGAGCCTTGAAAGTGTTTCCAGGAATTCAGGAAGTAAGTGAAGGATCAGGTTTATTCATTAGGGGCGGAGATCAGTCTGAAACGGCAATAATTTTAGATGGAGCATATCTTTACCACCCTTATCGATTTGAATCTCCAAATGGAGGTTATTATGGAATAATGTCATCATTTCAACTTCAAAATACAAGTTTTTCCACGGGTGGTTTTGGTACTGAATATGGTAATTCTATGTCTGGAATATTGGATATGAAGAGTGTTGATTTGCTGGATGATAAAATGCTTGATATGAATATTGGATTAGCAGGTGTTGGGATAAGACTTGGAAAGCCGTTCTTAGATAATAAAATGAGTTTATTAGTTTCCGCTAATTATTCAGATACAAAATATCTTTTTAAACTAAATGGAAATACAAGTAAAACATTTCTAACTTACCCTACTTCCTCTGATTTTAATGTAAATTGGTTTTATAAATACTCAAGAACTGGTTCATTAAAGATATTTTATTTAAATGAAGGTGATCAAATTAATGTTTCAATTAATTCACCCAATGTGCCGTCAAATTTTGGTGGCAAGAACCGTAATAATTTTATTAATCTTTGTTGGTATCAATCAGTAAATAGCAAGATTATATTTAGAGGTAATCTCGCATATAGCTATTACAAATCATTATCCGAAATATCAAATTTAGGATTAAACCTAAATTCGATAAACAAAATGTATCAGGCTTTAGGAAGTATGACTTATTTCTTCAATAATAAAATATCAAGTTCAATTGGTTTAAATTTCTTTTCGAATAGAGAGGTTTCTGAAGGTGATTTTTCAACAGAGCCTGGTCAAATAATATCTCCGTACGAATATAAAAATTGGGATTTAAAGTATTTATCAAATAGAATGGCTATTTATAATAAATGGGTGTGGAAATTTCTTAAAAAAAATAATTTGAGTTTTGGTTTAAGATACGAGAATGAATCTAAAAGCAATGAAAATATTATTGATTTTAGAAGTTCTTTAAAGATTAACCTATTAAAAAACATCGATCTTGTTGCTTCTGTGGGAAAATATCATCAGTTTTTAGATCCTAAATACTATTCATCAGATATTAAAAATAGAAATTTAATAGCTCAGTATTCAAATCATTATGTGCTTGGTATTTCAAGAGAAAATGAAGATTTATTGTTTCGGTTAGAGTTTTATTTTAAGGATTATAAAAATCTTCTTTTGAATGATACCTCTTTGAATTATAATAATAATGGTTATGGCTATGCAAAAGGAGTTGATCTTTTCTTAAAAAAGAAGTTCATGAAATTGAATTGTATGTTATCACTAAGTTATTTGAATACAAAGAGAAATTGGTTTGATTCTCCATATTTAGCCCCTACTGAATTTGATATTAGATGGACATTTACAAATACAATTGAATATAATATTACTAATTCGTGGTATTTGGGACTCAAAGATAGATTTGCAACTGGGAAACCATATACTAGCAATCAGTTTGAATATCATAACGCTAGAGTAAGGTATTATAATGTGTTAGATGCTTCGATGAATTATAAAATTAGTTTTAAAAAAAGCAATTTAAATGTAATCTATATTGCAATAAATAATATTTTGGGACGACAAAATATTTTTGGGTATAGATATTCAGATGACTATAGTGAAAGAGTACCAATAAGTTCAACTA
The DNA here is from genome assembly GCA_013376985.1 of Bacteroidales bacterium. Taxonomy (GTDB): domain Bacteria; phylum Bacteroidota; class Bacteroidia; order Bacteroidales; family Tenuifilaceae; genus UBA8529. Next base: position 60,440 of record JACABB010000019.1, on the reverse strand, counting down.
TGCTCAGAAATATATATTTTGGTATTAATGTTTCTTTTTAATTGAAGTAATAAAAGTTAACATATGAAAAAATTTGAAATTTTTATATTTTTCTTACTCACTTTAACTAGCGCTTTTGCTGGTAATGAGTTTGAACAGGAGATTAAACAAGTTAAAACAAACATATCAGGTAATTTTAAGTATAATGATTTAGAGGGATTTAAACTTACTCAATTACAGCTAAATAAATTAAAGGAGAAGTATAAGGATGAGTACCTTGTTTATTATTATTCTGCGCTGAATGATTATTATTCAATTGTATTTTTAATGCAAAAGAATATAACAGATTCAGAATTTCAGGACCTTAGTTTAACTGATGGAATTAAAAACTCGGATAAATGCATTGAGTTAAACCCAAAATTTGTTGATGGGTATGTTATACGATCAATATTAAACTTATTTTATGTTGCATATAAACGCTCGCCTGCTACTACAACACAAATATTACGAGATCTTGATTTTGCAAAGCAAGTAGATACTAATAACTCTGCTAGAGTTTACTTAGCCTATGGAATGTACTATAACTTCCTCCCACAGATTTATGGAGGAAATATCGATTCAGCAAAATATTATTTAAATACAGCAGTTGAGAAATTTAAGACAGAAAATAAAAGCAACCCTATTTTACCCGATTGGGGTTACGATATTTCATATATATTTTTAGGAATGATTTGTGTTGGAGAGGGTGAGTATGAATCGGCAAAAAAATTCTATAATAAAGCATTAGAAATTAGCCCTTCAAATTCATGGGTATCTAATGTGTTAATGTCAGAATTGAATGAAAAAAGCAAAACAAACGCAAAGTCAATAAACTTTTTCTGGATATTTCTCCCATTAGGTTTTATTTCACTAATTATTATTGCTTTTAAGTTGATTAAAAGGTTAGAGAAATAAAACGATACATATAATTTTATCCATTTCTAATTTTACTTTGCAATCCAAATTCCCGTTAAGCGGAGGAGTCTTCCTCTGCTTTTATATTTTTAAAGGCTTTGCCTTCCTAACACAGGATGATAATCATAAACCTCTGCGGCAGGGCAGATTGCGGTACAGGTTCCGCAATTGATACAGGCTGAAAGACCTTCAACAAATCGAACATCGTTATTTAGCCTATCGAATAATTTTCCCATTCACTAATTGTTGGTAACCGTTTAATTATAAAAAACTTAATAATCTCTCGAACCGTTTCAATTTATTAAGATGTTATAAAATGTGATCCTTATAAATCGCTATTACACCTCTTAATAAACAACAAAGATAAAAACCTCTAATAAAAAGCCATTTATTTAACGACTTTTTTATTCAACTTAAATTGAAGATTCGATTATTGTTGTGATATTTGAAACAAAATTTTTATTATGCTCGAATTTAGCGATGCAACAATCGATGAGGCAATTGTCCATTTTATTGGATCTGTCGATGCCAACGATATGATATTATCCGATAAACCCATTGATTTATCGAATGAATTACTCTCAAATTTATTAAGGGAATACTTTACTTCTCATTTTAAGAAACCTAGTTTCTATTCATTTAGCCATGAGAGTTCGCTGAATTTAAACGAGATATTCAGCTTTGCTTCCGATCTCTTTGATGATAAGAAAACGCTACTTGAAGCATCGTGCGATATTGCCCGGCATTTAAAGCACGTTACAAACCACCCGAATATTAAGGAGGGGGAGCTGTACATTGTCTCTTTCCGTGGGTGCGTGGTTGAGGATGAATTAGCCGATGCCATCGGAATATTTAAAACGGAAACAAAGGATAAGTTTTTAAAGGTAAACCGAAGCGGTTCCTCAATCAGCTTAAGCTGTGAGTTTGGAACAAACACAAAGCATCTCGATAAGGGTTGTTTAATATTCAACACCGAAAAGGATTTGGGCTACAAGGTCTGCGTAATTGACAATACAAACAAGGAGGAGGCTAAGTATTGGGTCGATAGGTTTTTACAGGTAACCATGCGCGATGTTAATTTTTACAAAACCAAGGCAACAATTGATCTCTGTAAGGGTTTTGTGCAGGATGTGATAAATCCCCAGAACAACTTTCCCAAGCTGCAACAGGCCGAAATGCTTACTAAAACACGTGATTTCTTTAAGAATAACGAAACCTTTGAGCAGGATGAGTTCGAAGCCACAGTAATTAAACAACCCGAGGTGATTGAAGCATTTCAGGAGTACAAGAAAAGCTACGAAACGGAATTGGGATATAACATACCCAGCGAATTTACCATTTCAGTTGATGCCACAAAGCAGGCACAAAAATTCTTCAAAAGCATCCTTAAGCTCGATAAAAACTTCAGCGTTTACATTCATGGCGATAGGGCTTTAATTGAATCAGGATACGACAAGGATAAGAATATGAAGTTCTATAAAATGTTCTACGAGAAGGAGAACTAATGGCAATTAGTTTGTTTTTATATCACCTATATATGAGTCAACGGAATTAAAACTTTAATATAACATGTGTAGAAGATTAATTTGCATAACCATTCTCTCTATTTTTATAGGGAGTGTACATAGCCAGAATATCAAAAATCCTATAAACAATAACATCCTCGGTGATGATAGTTTAAACCTAAAGATCGATTTAAACTATAACGAAAATCTTAGGTACGCTATTGAACTTTTGCACATGGATAGCATAAAGTCGGGAACCGAAAATCTTCTACAAGTTTATAGGCTCAAATACAAGAATAGTCACGATAATCGTGTTGAGCAATATTCCGAGATTGAGTTCTATAACTTTTTGGAACTTTTGGTGAGCGATAAGGTTACAGAACCCGACAAAAATTTAATTAGGGAGCTGATAGGCGAAATGGTGAATTTAAGCACCTACACCCAGTACATGCTTAAGTTAAAAAACTTGGTTAGCAAAGAACAAGATTCTGAGTTACATTACCGGTTGCTGCTATACGTTACAATTTTGAGGGACGATTACAATAGCGCCTTCCAGTATCTCGATAAAGTTTTAAATATAAACCCCCTGCTACTTTCCGCTACTGCCCTTAAAGTTGCCATTCTATATACCCAGAAACAATGGGAGGAGTGTAGAATTTATGCAACAAAAACAACCGTAATGTTCCCTGAATATGCTTGGGGTTACCTAATTCATGGAATTTGCAATAGAGCTTTAGGGCAGAAAGAGGAGGCCAAGCGTGATATCATTAAAGCCCTAGAACTTTATCCCAATTACCCATTTGCACTTAATGAAATGGGGGTTATATGGCTTAGCGAAGACGTTGATAAAGCATTTACGTATTTTAAACGAGCCCATGATCTTAACCCTGCTTTCGATTGGCCTAGCTATAATCTGGGTCTTATATATGCCCTAAAATTTCAGGCCGATAGCTCAATAAAATACTATAGCAAAGCAATTGAAAGCAACCCAAACCTTTCAACCTACTTTAAAAGACGTGGTGATGTTTATTTTGAGCTAAAAAAGGATTTTAAAAGTGCGATAGACGATTACACAAAATCTATTACCCTCGACCCCAATGAAGCCATTTACTACGAGAACAGAGGCTACGCATATCTTTACAACAACAACATCGATGATGCAATTTACGATTTCAACAAAGCGCTGGAGCTATATGATAAATATGTTGAAGCCATTAAAGGTTTGGGCGACTGCTACTATCAGAAGAAAAACTTTTTTAAAGCAATTGAGTGTTACTCCAAAGCAATTGACCTTTACGATAAATATGATTTTGCCTATTTAATGCGAGGCGAGGCCTATATTAATCTTAGGCAGGAACGAAAGGCATTAAAAGATTTTACTAAAGGACTTGAGATTAACCCACTCAATAAGTACTGCTACACCGACAGGGGAAACCTATACATGCTCCAGAATAACGTTAGCGCAGCGATGCTCGATTTTAACAAGGCCATCCAAATTGATACAACCTACGCCTTTGCCTACCAAAGATTAGGCGATTGCTACTATTTTGGAAGGGATTACAGCAACGCCCTTAAAAATTACGATAAGGCCATTGGCTATGATACCACCTACTTTTACTCTTTCCACGCCCGAGCCATGATTTATCTTAACCAGAATAGCCTTGATTTAGCCGTCAACGACTTTCTGAAAGCCATTAAGCTCAACCCCATCTTCGACTCCTCCTTTGGCAACCTAGGGTGGGTATTCTACCTAAAAGGCGATTTCAAGAGTTGTATCAGCTACTCGCAAAAAGCCATAGACCTTAACCCCAACGCATTCTACGCCAAATTCAACATAGCACTCGCCACGCTAAGGCTTGGTAACTTTGAGGAAGCCAAAAAGTTATACACCCTTTACTACAAGGAGTGTAAGGAGAGTAAAAACGATTTTGAAGGTGCCATAGGCGATTTAAAAGACCTAATAGCCAAACAGATTATGGTTCACGAAGCCAAATACATAATCCAAAACATACTGGTTAAATAACATCAGTTCCATGTAAGATGTCATCCTGAGCGCAGCGAAGAACCTAAGATGCTTCACTCCGTTCAGCATGACAAGTAATAATATGTTCTGGAAACCTCAACCCCTTTCCTTAGTAATGATGAGTTGTAAAATGAATCCATTGTCATCCTGAGCGGAGCGAAGGATCTAATTAAAAGTGATATTCGATATTCAATTTATCTCTTCAGAAGTTCGGAACTCTTAACCACTCATATAACGGGCTGAAAGCCCAAATTATCTTAGCCCAACGGCAAGCGAAGCGTCGCCTTGGGTAATGGAACGTTATTTTTTTTCGCCCTGAAGGGGCAGATTAAATTGGGCTTTCAGCCCGCTAAAAAAAACAATGCAACATTTACCCAAGGTGTTGCCATGGGCTATAATAGCTTGCCCTTGCAGGGCGAATTCAATAAATATAATGAATAAAACAGGCAATCATATAATATGCAATAGAGTGGGGGGGTATGGGATGAATCTTTTCCCAAAAATTTCCTACATTTGTTTCCACTGAACAGAAAAACGCACCCCATGACCATAAAGCTCACCCGCAAGCAGCGCATAATAATCTGAACTCCCGATGATGCATTCAAAGTAATGAAGGAGATCCTCCTGCGTGAGGATAAAATCGACCGCGACAATGAGCACTTCTGGGTAATGGGTCTTGCCCCGAGTGCACGGGTACTCTACGTTGAGCTCGTTAGCTTGGGCTGCGTAGCAGCCACCATTGTAGAGCCCATGAACGTATTCCGCTTTGCGCTGATGAAGGGTTGCGTAAGCGTAATCCTAATACACAACCACCCCAGCGGGAGGCTCATACCCTCCAACGAAGATTTAGACCTTACCGACAACCTAATTCAGGTAGGGCGTATATGTCGATTGTCATTGCACGTATGTCGATTATAGTTGAATACTTATAAATGCAACTCAGGCGATTGTCCATATAATGTGCGCACAGATGGGTATTTTTATAAAACTTACCAGTGCAGATTTGCAATCACCAAAGGGAATTGAGCTAAGCTAATCCGTACTAAAATTAAGAGCGATACACATAATAACCTGTGCTAGATGAGGTATTATAAGAAGTTGTTTGAGTGATTATAATTTGATAAAAATTTTCAATAGACCAATATCAGCTTGATTTCAGTAAATATTCAGAAAAGTGTGTGAAAATGAGCGTTTGGCAAATTCATCGCTTTTAGTTAACTTTATAACGAGGAACAGGAAAACAGTTTCAACCAAGCGTTCATTTGTAAGTTCATTGCAGCTAACCGAACAATATGAGTTCAAAGAAGCAAAACTCCTCAGAATGATCAATACGCTTGCGTTGCATTATAATTATAAAAATATGAGTGCCCGTTTAGATTACTATTTCGACAAACAAACTTAACGGTCATTCCGGGCGAAGTCCCGGAATCTGGATATAAAAGTTCGCCGTAAGGCAATGACAGCAAAAAGGTTTGATCTTGTTATTTAAACGGATACACAATTATAAAAATAAACAGTATGTCAATAACAGTGGTATTTGTACATGGTTGGAGCGTTACAAACCTCGATACGTATGGAGAACTTCCTATAAGGTTAAAAGCGGAGGCTCAGCAGCAAGGAATTGATATCGAAGTGAATGAAATCTTTCTTGGTCGTTACATCAGCTTTCATGATGAGGTTGGACTCGAGGATATCTCCAGAGCATTCGATACCGCTGTAAAAGAGCAGCTGAATGAATCCAGTAGATTTATTTGCATCACCCATTCTACAGGTGGACCTATAATTCGCGAATGGTGGAACAACTTTTATAAAAATGTTACACCACCACTTAGCCATTTAATAATGTTGGCTCCAGCCAATTTTGGCTCTGCGCTGGCTATTCTTGGGAAAGGTACGTTAAGTAGAATTAAAACTTGGTTTGAGGGGATTGAGCCAGGAAAAGGTGTGTTGGATTGGCTAGAATGTGGTAGTGCCGATTCGTGGCAGCTGAATAAGGAATGGATTTCTAGCGATGGCAATCAGATTAGCCCTGCTGGAGTTTTCCCCTTTGTTATTACCGGCCAATCTATTGACCGAAAGCTATACGACCATTTGAACTCATATACTGGCGAACTTGGTTCGGATGGTGTAATAAGAGCTTCCTCCGCAAACCTTAACTCTAGGTATATCAAATTAATTCAGGAGGCAGATGAGAATGGTCCGAATCAGATTATCATTTCCCCGGAATTAAAAGTTGTTGAATATAAAGAATCACCTGTAGTACCTTATAGGATAATTAAAGGGAAATCTCATTCAGGTAATTCAATGGGTATTATGAAAAGTGTAAAGAAAGAGATTACCGATAGTAACAGCAAAGATACCGTTAACGCAATACTTGACTGCATTAAGGTTACCGATAAAAACCAGTACAACTTGCTTATCAAACAGTTTGATAATGAAACCCACCAAGTGCAAACCGATGAGCTTATTGAACATGTAGATAAGTTGTTTGCAACCCCTCGCCATTTTATTCACGATAGATTTTCACAAATCATATTTAGAGTAACTGATTCTCAGGGTTATCCCGTTAAAGATTACGATTTGATTTTTACCGCTGGAGAAAAAAATGATGCCAACCATTTACCCTCGGGATTCGCAATTGATAGGCAACAAAATAAAAATAACCCGGAAACCATTACCTACTACTTTAATTATGATGTAATGAAAGGTGCTCCGCAGAATGAATTTCGTGATAAGTTACCAGAAGCGAATTTGTTGGGATTAAAAGTAAATCCAAGACCAACGGAGGGTTTTGTTCGGTTTGTTCCATGCCACATAGTGGCAAATGCCGATTTACTTGATAAGGCATTAAAACCTAACTCCACTACATTAATAGATATTGTTATTCAACGCGTTGTTAGTAAAGAAGTTTTTAAACTTGAAAAATTGGTTGGTAATACAATGCCTTCGAGTATCGAAGGAAATTTTAAAAGAATTAAGCCAGGAAATGAAATTGTGAGATAGTATAAGGAGCAGTTTGCATTTTTATAATTTGATTTTTAGTGTTATTCAATAGGCCAATATGCATTAAATTTCCTTCTATTTTAAGAAGCACACAAGAGGATAAAGTACATTGACTTTTTAATTGATACCTAAGAATTTCAAATTTTACTTATCTTCGACCATTAACATAAAGGTGGTAATTCGAGTTTATTAACAGAAAAGTATTCGTAGATGTTTGGATTTTACATTTCCTTGCCCTTTCTACTTTTTGCGCTCTACAGGCTGCTTATTGTAACTTATAACTTTTTCACACTCCCATATTTACCTGCAGGAACACCCACCGATAATCCGTTAGTATCTATAATAGTTTTTGTAAATCATACTGATAATAGTATAAAGCAATTGCTACTTGGCTTGTGCAACCAAACCTATAGGAATCTCGAAATCTTGGTTTATTGTACTAAAAGTAACACCAGCTCATTTGAAACTATACTGGAACTTTCCAAAACCGATAGCAGAGTTAAACTTGTTGAGGCCTCAACAGTACCCGAAGGATGGGTTACCAAGAATTATATTTACGACTCTGTTTCGCAAACCGCTAAGGGGCAATTTATTATTTTTATTGATGCTGATATTGTTGTTGAAAAAGAGATTGTTGCGAATGCCCTATCATACATGCAGCTAAACGATCTTTCGTTGCTAACGGTGTTCCCAAAACAAGCATCTGTTAGTCAGTGGAGTAATGCGTTGGATTACACGAAATATTGGACACTTTTATCCATGACTCCCTTGAAGAGAATAATGAGCAGTAAAAAAGGTTCTTTATCAACAAATGATAACCGTTTTATGATGTTTGAGTCATCATCATACAAGTCCAAAAGATGGCACGAGAAATACAAGGGATTTCAGGATATAGATTTTGTTATAGGTAGATATCTAAAAAAATCGCAACTCAAAATCGCTTCGCTTTTGTGCATTAACGAGATTACTACATCACCTTCAAAAGAACACTCTGAGAATCCATCATCATTTTTCTTTAACTTTTTTGGCAGAAACAAAAATCGACTTTTAACATTTACCATATTTACTACACTTGGACTCTTATTTGCCATATTCCTTTTGCCTTTTCCACTCGTTTTTCTATACCTATTTTCAATAGTTTTTGCTAGGTTGATGTTTGCCCTGCTTTATGGAAAAGCGCCCCTTATTACATTGCTACTACTACCAATTCATCACATTGTTTTTATATACACGGTTGTTAGGTTTATAAAAACAAAAAGTGGCAAATAATTGCCACCTTTTAAAATTCTAAATTGGATCCTATTATTTTAGTGGATAACCAATGTTTGTTAACTTTCTAATAATATCTTTACTACTTAATTTTTCATCTGAATAGTTAACTGTAACTTCCATTTTCGAAAGATCAATGTATACCTCAGAAATGCCGTCCATCAGACTTAATTCGGTTTTAATCGTATTAACACACCCCGAACATTTCATATTCGTAACAATAAAACGCTCTGTTTTCATAATTTTTTATTTTTAGTTTATTAATATTTGTTTCAATTAGCTAGTTATTTACTCCCAAATTCCAACTATTTAGAAATTGACATTCTAATTCCTGCATAAAATTTCCTTCCAGTAATTGGACCCCAAACCATCGATGCATCGAAGAAAGGGCTATAAGGATTCGAGGGAGAAATAATCGGATTCTCTTGCATAAAACCTGTAAGATTCTCCGCCCCAATATACGCTTCAAATTTATGAAAAAACTTAGTTACCTGAGCGTTCATAATGACATATGAAGGGAAGGTAGGGTTACGTTGTAGTGATAGGGGATAACCACTCATATCTGGTAAACGTCCGCTGCCGTTTAGCTGGACAGAGTAGTCGAATTGCCATTTTTTTAATGGAGTTTTATATCCTAATGAAAGTAGGCCCTTATACTTACTGAGCAGAGGCTTTTGCTCAAGTTTTCCATTAACCGTAGTTTTTACATCGTTCAATCGCCAAGCTGCCGTTACGTCAAACCCTTTAAAAGGCTGATAGTTTAGTTCTATCTGAACGCTATTTGAATACGAATTGCCTTTGAGATTATAAAAATATATAGAATTAACATTTTGATCCATATCAACCACCACCTGATTCTTAAAGGTTGTTCTATAGTAATCAGTGCTAATAGTTAGTTCTCTGTCGAATAATTTATAACGTTGGGTGATATTTAAACCATAGTTCAACGCCTCTTCCAATTTAGGGCTTTCTAGGAAAACGATTTGTCGAGAGCTAGCAAGGAGATAGCTATTCTCCGCAAGCACACTTGGTGAACGATACCCTTTACCTATACTGCCTCTTAAGGTTAGCTGTTCAAAAGGTTGAAATCGGATATGTGCTCGTGGAGTAAAAAAACCTCCAAACTTATTGTGATAATCGTACCGCAGTCCACTCATAAATGTAAGTTTCTCAAGCCATTTGTAGGTATACTCAAAATATCCACCTAGAACGCTCTCATTCCTATCAAGATTCAGGGCATTGAGTTTCTCATTGAATTTATCGAAGTTATAGCTTAAACCCGTTTTTATGGAGTGATTCGAATTCCCCAAATATGTGATAAATATGAGATTTGAGAAAAGACTTTGCTGGTTAGCATCATAATCTTTTAAACCAAAAATCGATTTCTGATTATGATTTGCGGCTGAAACTATAAAGCCAAGACTAGTTTCTGGCCTATCGAAAATATATCCAATCTTACTAAAAGCTTCAATTCTTGAAATATTTACATCAATGCCATAAGGATTTCCGGGTGCAATTAATTCTCCAACTTTAAAGTTTGATTCTCCACCAACTCGTTCCTCATTAAGATACTTTATTCCAAATTGCGATTCTAGTTTCTCACCTTGATATTTCCATCGATTAAAAATATTGTACTGCCGAACTAAAGGATGGTCCAGGAAAGAATCGTTATTATGATCTACCTTGGATTGTGAGTACTCTGCATGAACAAGCAGCATTGTTGATACTTTATCGGTTACATCAATACTGTAATTGGCATTTGCTTCCGACATCCCTTCACTATTTGTATAAATATTTGTATAAAATTTCTCTTCGTTCCATGGTTTCTTGTATTCAATGTTTATTTGACCTGTAATGCTTTCGTAACCATTGGCAACCGATGCAGTTCCTTTTGAAATCTGAATTGATTCCATCCATGATCCAGGAACAAAGTTTAACCCAAACGTTGAACCTAATCCTCGTAGAATAGGAATATTCTCTGCTTGAAGTTGAGTATAAGTACCTGCCAACCCCAAAAGTTGAATTTGTTTGGCACCCGTAACTGCATCGCTATATGATACATCAACAGAAGCATTAGTAACAAAACTTTCGGAGAGGTTGCAACATGCTGCTTTTTGCAGTTCGTTTTTAGTTACAACTTGTGCTTGAATTGTACTTAACCTATTGAAATGTACTCCTGTTGCATACCCGTGTACTGTAACATCCTGAATAAAAACTTCCTGAACTAAAGAATGATCGATATAATCTTGGTTGGCATTAATTACTATGGTATCGCTTTTAAAGCCAACAAAGCTAATTACAAGTTTAGAGCTACGTTGATCATTTTTTTGTAGATTAAACTCTCCCTTTGAATCAGTCGTTGTTCCCGTATTTGTTCCTGCCCAATAAACATTTGCTCCTGCAAGTGGCAATAGTGTACCCTTTTCATCCTTCTCTGTTATCCTTCCCTTCAAATCCTGACCATGAAGGGTGTATGTTATAAGAATAAATGATAATAATAAAAACACATTAATTACTTTCATAGCAATATTATAAGTGGTTGATTAATAGTATTTTTTAATAAACCCTGCTATAAACTTAAAAATAATTTATAGTAGAATAAGAGTCACCCTAGAAATTTGCTACGAAATAAATTCAGGAGTTTTAGGCTGATGCAGAATGTTGATAAGAATACGCCCAACAGGTTTAACATGAGGTGAAATATCTGGAGTATATAACCCATTAGTTGGTAATTGTAAATGATTTGAATTAACCAATCCTAAATTTGATTGTTCAGAATTGATAATTTGAAATGAAAAAAGATGGGTTTCTGCAGAAGTATAATCTGATGAGTTGAAAATATCATCAATCTTAATTGTTAGTTTTAAAGATTTGCACCCACAGTCGCTATTGGAAAAGTTTATACCATCATTGGTTAAATTATCACAGCATGATGGGGTTGCAATATCCTCATGACATTTATGCTCCTTAAGGATGGATGTAAATGTACTTTGCTCACAGTTACATATATGTATATAAAAGTTCAATCCTGTTGATGCTGCAATAAAAAGAATCAGCATAAACATAGCAACTACCTTATATGAGAACTGCTTTAACATTTCATCATTTAAACGGTTACAAAACTAGTTTGTTCAATATGTAGAAACAAATAATCTATGTTATAGTTATGTTAAAAAAAATGTTAAAAAATTTGATTATAAGAAATTATCATTAACTTTGCACTACAAAGAACTTTAATACATAGCAAAATGGTCCAAAAAGATAAGCATTTAAAAGATCTACAGGAGATAAGGTCTATCATGGAGCGTTCGTCACGATTTGTTTCGCTTAGTGGACTTTCTGGAGTTTTTGCTGGTAGTTTTGCTTTACTAGCTGCGTTGGCTGTCTTTTTATATCAGAAAGATTTTTTTTGGGGTCGTTACTATAATCATGGTATATTTTTACGAGAAGAATTAATCAGTGGAGTTGAGTTTTCGAAGTTTCTAATCTTTATCTTATTGGACGGTTCTATTACTTTACTACTTGCATTATCTGCTGGTGTATTTTTCACAGCTCGCAATGCCAAAAGAAAAGGGTTACCTTATTGGGACAACACTGGCAAAAGAATGGTCATCAACCTATTTATTCCCTTAGTTGCAGGAGGATTATTTTGTTTAGTGTTACTTTATCACAAGCAGATATATTTAATTGCACCTGTGACATTGATTTTTTATGGTTTAGCACTTATCAATGCCAGTAAATATACCATTGATGATATTCGTTATCTTGGAATATGTGAGATTGTTCTTGGTTTGATAGCATCCCTATACATCGGATACGGTTTGATCTTTTGGGCGATTGGTTTTGGAGTTTTGCATATTATTTACGGTTCAACAATGTACTGGAAGTATGAAAGATTTGATAACAAATCTAAATAAGCATTTCGAGAACCGTATTAGGTTAGGTATCATGTCGATGCTTATGGTTAACGATTGGGTAGATTTTAATACCTTGAAAGAGACTTTAGACATTACCGATGGTAATCTAGCAAGTCACATGAAAGCACTTGAAAATGAGGTTTATGTTGAAATTAAAAAGCAATTTCTCAACAAAAAATCTAATACTAGTTATAGAGCCACAATTGGCGGTAGAAAAGCCTTTAATGATCATCTATCGGCATTGGAAAAATTGATAAACTCAGGACGATAATTTTTTTTATCTATAAACTTTGAAATACAAAGTACTTTTAATGAATCAAACTTAAAATTGAAGATTATGACACAAGAAATCCAATCATTCACCGAAAGAAATGCCGTGCTTATTAAGGTTATGGCTATTTCATTTCTAACATTGATGCTTCTAATCCCAATGTCGATGATTCGTTCATTGGTAATGGAGAGACAAACAAGGCAGATGGAGGCTACAACTGAGATTAGCTCTAAGTGGGGCTTTGAGCAGAGACTAGTTGGTCCAATTCTTACTATTCCCTTTGTAACCTATGATTTAGATAAAGATTCAAAAAGGGTAAATATTGCTAGACACAGGGCTTATTTCCTTCCCGAAAGTCTTAAAATCATTGGCACTATGAACCCTGAAGTAAAAAAGCGAGGAATATTCCAAGTTGCACTCTATACTACAAATCTAAAGGTCGAAGGGTTTTTCAAATCACCCCAGATTAACATTAGCGATAAGAATTTCGAAATCAACTGGCAGGATGCTTTTCTTACCATTGGAATTTCCGATTTACGTGGTATTAAGGAGGATATCAAATTCAAATGGAACAGCGATGAGATGATTTGTGAACCAGGAGTGAGAATCGAAAACATGATTGAATCTGGAGTAACAATAAACAAAACTTTACAGTCGGATTCATCAATTAAGGAGTATCAATTCTCATTCAATTTATCGCTGAATGGTTCTAAAAGATTGAGTTTTGTACCAATAGGGAAGGAAACCGGCGTAACTCTTAACTCATCATGGACTAATCCTAGTTTTGATGGTTCATTCCTACCAGAGGACAGTAAGATTACATCGGATGGTTTCAAAGCTAATTGGAAGGTTTTGGAGTTAAACCGAAACTTCCCTCAGAAATGGATTGATAGTAGTTTCAAAATAGAAGATTCAACTTTTGGTGTAAGTTTACTTCTTCCTGGGGAAACTTATCAATTAACAGAACGGTCGATGAAATATGCAATTTTGTTTATTGCACTAACTTTCACTGTATTCTTTTTTGTTGAAATAATGAGGAAACTTAAAGTTCACCCAATTCAATATGTACTGGTAGGATTTAGCTTATGCTTATTCTATCTATTACTTCTATCATTGTCGGAGCAGATTGGCTTTGGACTTGCTTACTTAATTGCAAGTGCTGGAATAGTTATAATGATTGCCAGCTATTCAAGAGGCATTTTTAAAAGCAATCGACTTACCATTATTTTAATCTCAATACTAATCCTGCTCTATGGATTCCTATACATTTTATTACAATTGCAAGATTTTGCATTGCTTATGGGAAGTATTGGTTTATTCGTAATTTTAGCTTCGGTGATGTACCTATCACGAAAAATTGATTGGTATGCTATTGGAGGAACGGCTAAGAATACAAACGAATAGTTGCAATTTTGATGATTTCATGATATCAAGGGCATCTCTAAAGTTCTATTCTAGTTCTCCCTATCGCAGATAAATAGGGTTGATGTAAGTAGTTAAAAAAACAAAAAACCTTCTGAATCCTAATGATTTTGGAAGGTTTTTATTTATAATAAATTTAATAATCCATCATTCTAATCCAAAAAATACATATTAAATTTGGATTGTAATCCAAAAAATATATATTAAATTTGGATTGTAATCCAAAAAATACATATATTTGCGATGTTAATTTTGGAGTTATGATAGGTCGTAGTATAGAAAAGCTTATTTGTGAACACCTTTTTCAGAAAAAGGCAATTCTGCTCTTTGGTGCACGACAGGTTGGTAAAACAACTCTACTCGAAAATTTGAATTGTCTTAGAGGTATTAAAGTTCTATTTCTAACAGGCGATGAAGCAGATGTTCGAGAAGTACTTACGAATGCAACATCTACCCGTTTGCAATCCTATTTTGGTGCTAATAGTGTGGTTGTTATAGATGAAGCACAACAAATTCCAAACATAGGAACAACAATAAAGTTGATTACCGATAAGCTGAAAGGAATTCAGGTTATTGCAACAGGCTCATCGGCGTTTGAACTAGCAAATCGGCTAAATGAGCCTTTAACAGGAAGAAAATTCGAGTTTCATATCTACCCGTTATCGTTTGGTGAAATGGTTACCCATCATGGATTGATCAATGAAACTCGATTAGTTGAAAATCGTTTGGTATTTGGTTATTATCCCGAAGTTGTCACTAATTCCAGTCAGGAGGAGAAGTTCCTACGATTAATTGCTAATAGCTATTTATATAAGGATTTGTTAGCACTCGAAAATATTAAACGCTCATCACTCCTAGAAAAAATCTTAAAAGCCCTTGCTTTACAAATTGGGAGTGAAGTTTCGTATAACGAAATTGCACAGCTGGTTGGAACGGATAGTAAAACCGTTGAGAAATACATTGATTTGCTTGAAAAGGCATATATCATCATCAAGTTACCGGCATTGAATCGTAATGTTCGAAATGAAATAAAGAAGGGTAAGAAAATCTATTTTTGGGATAATGGTATACGTAATGCTGTGATTTCGAATTACAATCCCATTAGTTCAAGGACTGATGCAGGAGTCCTATGGGAAAATTTTTTGGTAAGTGAACGAATGAAGCAAAATCAGTATTTGCAGCGAAATGTTGCCTGTTACTTTTGGCGTACAAATCAACAGCAGGAGATCGATTTTATAGAGGATGATAATGGAATATTAAGGGCATTTGAATTTAAAATCAATCCGAAAGCTAAGATTAAACTGTCAAAAACATTTGGGAATGCTTATAATGCAACGGAGTTAACGACTATTACCCCAAAAAATATTGAAGAATTTTTATCTCAATAGTATTTGAAATGTTTCTAAACCTTATGCAAGGTACATTCTGAACTACATCCAGGGCAACCTGTAATTTTTACTTTTCCTTTTTTTGGCACAAAAGTCCTATACATCGAGTAGACAAAGTATCCTACTGCACTTACAATTATAAGTAATGTAATAATTTCTTGTATCATAATTATTTAAATGAATAAACTTCCAATTTGGTAAACACTAAAAGCTACTAGCCACGCCATTAGTGTTGTTGACACTATAGTGAATGCAGCCCACTTCCAGCTACCCGATTCTTTTTTGATTGCTGCAATCACTGCAACACATGGGAAATAAATCAGAATAAATAGTAGGAAGGTAAATGCATTCAAGGAATTAAACACTTTCGTTCCAATCTTTGTACCCGATTTATGGGTTTCGTTTTTAAGTTTGTTAATTAGAGTTGATGAGTGTTCATCTGCATCTTTATCGGCTTGATAAAGCACACCAAGAGTGCTAACGACAATTTCTTTAGCAGCAATACCTGATACTAGGCTAACACCCATCTTCCAATCGAAGCCCAGAGGGGCAATGGCGGGTTCTATAAACTTTCCAATTCTTCCAAGATATGATTGTGCTTGTCGTTCCGATTCTTTCTCGGTTAATAATAATTTATTCTGCTCTAATAGTTTCGAAGCTGCTAAGGAATCATTTTTTACACACTCAGTTAATGATAAGTTTTTTGCTATCTGAGTGTCATAATCCTTTGAATACTTAACATCTCTGGGATAATATCCAAGAGCCCAAATGAAAATAACGGCGATTAAAATAACACCTCCCATCTTACGCAAGTATTGAGAACCTTTATTCCACATATGCCTTATGGTTGAGCGGAGTGTTGGTATGCGATAAGGAGGGAGTTCCATTACAAATGGAATATCATCTGAACGAAAATATGTACGCTTGAATACTAAGGCAGTTGCTATGGCTAGTAGAATACCTGTTATATAAATTGTAAACAACATTGTGCTTGCATGATTAGGAAAAAATGCACCTATAATTAGGATGTAAACGGGCAGTCGTGCACTGCAACTCATAAATGGTGTAATGAGCATGGTAAGAATCCTATTATTTCTATTTTCGATGGTACGGGTTGCCATAATTGCAGGTACGTTACAGCCAAATCCCATTACTAAAGGGATAAACGACTTACCATGCAATCCAATCTTATGCATCAGTTTATCCATAATAAACGCAGCACGAGCCATGTAACCTGTATCTTCAAGTATAGAGATAAAGAAGAAAAGTATCAAAATATTTGGAAGAAAGACAATTACGCTTCCAACACCATTTATAATTCCCCCAATTAAAAGATCTTTGAGAGGTCCATCTGCCATAAAATTGCTAAGTGCATTGCTAAACAGCTGAACACCACTTTCAATCCAATGCATTGGGTAATCACCTAGCGTAAAAGTGGTAAAAAAGGTAAACCACATGAAGAAGATAAAAATCGGAAACCCAAAAACCTTATGAGTCATCAGGGTATCAACAATCTCGGTTGTTTTATGCCTTTTCTCTGTTCCTTCATGAAGGGTCTCTTTTAAAGCACCAGCAATAAATCCATATTTAGCATCGGTGATGAGCGTTTCAGAATCTTCTTTGAAAATAGATTCAAGAGTTTTAATTTCTTGTTCGGTTAACTTTTTGATTTCCTCATAATTTTCAGATTTTGCTAAGAGTTTGTGAACTAACTTATCCTTTTCAAGAAGTTTAATGGATAAATATCTACTTGAATAATCTATGGTGATATTGCAGTTCTCTTTAACCCGTTGCTGAATTATCTGTATTGAGCGTTCAATATATTCACCGTAATTGATATGAACATGTCGTATGGTTTTGTCTTTATCTGAAAATACATTGATTACAGTATCGAAAACGCTTGTTATTCCTTTACCCTTTGAACTTACTGTGGGCACAAAAGGAATTCCAATCATTTTGCCTAGGGATTTAAAGTCAAAGATGTCTCCTTGTTGTAAAAGTTCATCATACATATTGAGAGCCACCACCACTTTGATATCCATATCAATTAGTTGAGTGGTCAGGTAAAGATTGCGTTCAAGGTTTGATGCATCAATTACGTTTACAACGATATCAGGAGTGTTTTCGTGTATATATCTTCTAACATAAACCTCTTCAGGAGTATATGCTGTTAGTGAATAGGTGCCAGGTAAATCTGTAATGTTAAAAGTATAACCCTTATAAGTGAATTTTGCATTCTTCGAATCAACCGTTACACCTCCATAGTTACCCACGTGTTCGTGAGAACCTGATGCATAATTGAAAAGAGTTGTTTTTCCAGCATTGGGGTTTCCAACTAGAGCAATGTTTATTACTTTACTTTGTGCTTTAGCACTTGTCTCAAGAATTTCTGATTCAGGTTCTGATGACAAAACGCCATTATAGTTGGATTTTAGTAGTTCTTTTGCCTCATTGGGTGTAACAACTTCTACAAGAGCAGATTCCTTTCTGCGAAGTGACACTTCATAACCCATAACCTTATATTCAATAGGATCATTAAGGGGTGCATTTTTGATCACGGTCACTTTTTGCCCTTTAACAAAACCCATTTCAGTAATTCGTTTTCGAAATGCCCCTCGTCCTCTTACCTTCGAGATAATTCCATATTCACCGTTTTGTAGTTCCGATAATTTCATCTATTTTATCTTAATTTTCTAAATTAACCCGATTATATAATTATTGTTTTATGGTGGAGCAAAAATAATCTTATTAAGATTAATTAAATATAAAAATTAGGCTTTTATTCACATTGGATCTACTTGATACACCGTTAATCGTACTGAAATTGTTTGTTTACGTTGATATTCTAATAGTTGTAATGATTTCTTTTTGTAATATCTTTGCAAATAATTTGAACCTTAAGCTAACTTGGAAAATCAGGAGAACATATTTGAGAAGATTCAGGCAATCTTAGGTAATGTTAATGTAAATTTCAGTATTCTAGAACATCAGGTTGATGTGAGAGATCAGATGGAATATTTTGATTTTTCCAGAAACCTTCGAAGAGATTTTGATCCCGAGTTTGTGCTTAATAGAGAACAAGAATTGTATGACGATGAAGTTGCTTTAGAATCTAGGAGAGAACTCCTTGTTTCATTAGCATCAATTGATAAGCCCGAAGCCTACAGAATTATTGAACGATTTGTTAAAGTTGCTCCTAATGAGTTAAAAGATTGGGCAATTCTATCGTTACAGGAGAGCCGGTTACTATTAGAAAGCAAACTTCTTGAGGAAAATCAGGTTTTTATATCAACTGGTTTGGGTGGGCTAAGAGGGAAATTAAGATATTTTATTGCACTTTTCTCCGAATCGAATAGCAATTTCTCTGATATTCAACGAAATCTTATTAAAGGTGAGTTTGATTACATTTTCCCAAAATTCCAAGCTGAAGTTGAAAAGGTGGATTTTTTCGCCAACTATGCAACAATTGTTGCTTTGATCCCATTGAATATACCCGTTAAAGACCCGATTAAAAGTGCAATTGACGAGTGCAATAACCTAGGCAATTTCATCAAACAGGGATTTTTGATAACAAATGTTAAGATTTTGACTTCAATTGAAATCGAAAGCCTTGTAAATAACACGCCCCCAGAGGATCTCCTTTTAAAGGAATAAAAAAACCGGTAATTAACCGGTTTCATATGGGTTGAATAGAAATTTATTTTTCGAGGTCATCAAACTCTATACTTGTGTATTCATTATGTATTGCACCAACCTCTTCCTCAACTAATTCATGAGTATCGGTAAAATCTCCTTGTTGAGATCTTATGTACTCTACTACATCATTTAATCCATCGGCAAATTTTTCAAAATCCTCCTTATATAGGAAGATTTTATGTTTTTCGAAGAAAAACTTTCCTTCGCGACCAATGCGTTTTTTACTTTCAGTGATGGTGAGGTAAAAATCGTTACGACGGGTAGCTTTAACATCGAAAAAATAGGTTCTTTTGCCCGCTCTTACTATTTTAGAGTAAATATCTTCTTTATCAACTCTTTCAACTTCTTCAAGATTATCGAATCCTTCTGTTATCATTTCTAAAAATTATTAGGTTAGAAACTTATATGCAATTCAAAAATAGAAAAATATTTTAATAATCATCAATTTTTTTGAACAAATTCATAATAAGAGAAAATCTATAAACATAAAAAGATGCTGTTTGATTGGATAGATAATAGTTTTTAAATTGATGATTGTATAAGAAAATATCGTGAAGGAAAATATATTAATGTTCAGAATTTTTAGCTGTGGTTATTGAATATTTAAATATAAATCATCACTTCAAGAGGTTTTACTTACACAAAAATACTAATTACTTCATAAATCTTTAATTTTTAAGAGTTTTTAATTTTTCATTTATAAAAATGACTATATCTTTGCAAACTTTAATTTCAAATTAATTGTTCGAATCCGTTCTTAAACACAATGATTAGCAGACGACTACTACGAGTTAAAATTTTGCAGATTCTTTTTGCATACTTTAAAAGCGAAAATGATTCACTCAACAATGTTGAAAAGGAACTATTGCAAAGTATTAATAAGGCATTTGATTTATACCATTATTTACTTCTTTTACCAATTGAACTTGTTGATTTTGCTGATAGTAAAATTCAACTAGCCAAGCAAAAATTTATTGCTTCTCATAAGGATTTGAATCCGAATACAAGATTTGTTGATAATGGTTTAGTAAAGCTTATTCGCGAAAATGAAGCTTTGAATGACCATATAACAAGGCATAAAATTGGGTGGGGTAATTACCCCGAGTTGATTCGTAATCTTTATCAGCAACTTTCGGTAACTGATTACTTTCAGGCCTATATGGATGGAGAAAATTCTTCATTTAATGATGATAAGCAGTTAATAATAAACATTTTATCAAAAGAACTTGAGGATTCTGATGAATTTTACCAGTTTTTGGAGGAACAAAGTATATATTGGAACGATGATTTAGAGTTCATGCTAAGCATGGTTATTAAAACATTAAAGAAATTTTGCGAGGGTCAACCTGCTTCAACACCTCTTTTCCCAATGTATCGAAGTGATGATGACGAAGATTATATAAAGAGGTTGCTCCGAAAAGTGATTTTCAATCATGAGGCAAATGTTAAACTGATTGAAGAGTATACACAGAATTGGGAGGTGGATCGTATTGCAAGTATGGATATTTTAATCATGGAACTTGCATTAACTGAAATAAAAGAATTCCCTTCAATCCCCGTTAAAGTTAGTTTTAACGAGTATATCGAAATTGCGAAATTCTATAGCACTGATCAGAGTAGCACATTTATTAATGGAGTATTGGATAAAATTATTATTTCACTTCGTAAAAAAAATCTATTTGTAAAGCAGGGACGAGGGTTAATTGGAGAAGAAGACGATCGTTTAGTTTTTTCAGATGACGAAATGGAGTAAAAGCATTAGTTTTAATGGGTTAATCTTGATGTGATTAAAATGATTTGCAGTAATTTTCTGTTAAAGTTTTAAAAACTAGGGAGTAATCTAACCATTGAATTAGAAACTATTAGCTAGGCATTAGCAACTTTTATTAATTATGCCTAATTTTGCTGCTCTAAAAAGGAATTATATGTTTCGATTTTTATTGACGGTTATTTCTATAATAGTTCTTTCATATTTTATTGGTTGTACAAATTCCCAAAGTAAAGGTGTAAATCAAAATATTTCGAATCAACCAAATAATCAAAAATATCCAGAACTTCAGTACGTCGAAGATTTTTTCGATTTTGGTTCAATTATTCAAGGCGAAGTTGTTACACACACTTTTCACTTTCGTAACATTGGCACGGACGATTTAATTATTAAGGATTTAATACCTGATTGTGGATGTACTCTACCTAAGATTGATAAAAAAATTTTTAAACCAGGTGAAGAAGGATTTGTTGAGGTGATTTTTGATAGTAAAGGTTGGCAAGGATCTCAATATAAATCGGTTACGCTTAGATCGAATTCGATAATTAGAGAAAAGTCGGTTACAATTAAAGCAAATGTAGTTCCTCATGATTAATCGGAGAATCCCAAAGAATTTAGAAAAGTTTTATTTTTCATTATAAAATGAACAATCAAAATAAGTATTAACCATAAAAACAAATTAAAAATGAACAATTTACTTTTTGTAACATTACAACAACAAGCTAATCCATTGGCTACTTTTTTGCCATTGGTACTAATCATTGTGGTATTCTATTTTTTCATGATTCGTCCACAAATGAAACGCCAAAAAGAGTTACGAAAATTTCAAGAATCACTTGCAAAGGGTGATAAAGTGATTATTGCGGGAGGAATTTATGGTAAAGTTACCGAAGTAAAAGAAGAATACGTAGTTGTGGAAATCGATGAAAATGCTAAGGTAAAAGTTATTAAGAGCGCTGTTGTTCGCGATCCCTCCGATATTCAGCCACAGAAATAATAAATAATTCATATCTTTACAGAGTTCTGGGCAATGTTTAAGTTGCAGAGGACTCTGTTTTGTTTATTATCAAATTCAAAAAATTGGATTCGTCATTATTACGTCAATTTGGCCAAATGTTTGGCAAGAGCAGGGCGAAATTAAATCAACGACTTGTAATCTTCCTTTTTTTCTTAATTGTATCTACAATAATCTGGTATTTAAGTAAATTAAGTCACGAGTATTCCACCAATCTTTCTTATCCAATTCGTTACGAAAGTTTACCACACGGTAAAGTTTTAGTGGGAGAACCTTTGAGGAAAATGCAGTTGAAAGTAAGGGCTTTTGGATATACGCTTTTAAAATGTAAAATGAGTGCAGCGCTTTCTCCAATTGAACTTGACCTTAATAAGCATTTAAGTCAGTCCTATGAAGGTTCAAAACCAAAGTATTTTATACTAACATATAGAATACGTAACAGTGTGGCAAAGCAGCTTGGAAGTGATATTCTCCTAGAAGGAATTGAACCCGATACTCTTTTTGTAGAACTTGCAGAGATGGTTGAAAAGAAGGTTCCAGTTCAGCCTTTAATTGAAGCGGATTTTGAACGGCAATACATGCAAAGTGGTAGCATTACTTTTGAACCTGAAAGCATTGTATTAAGTGGTCCAAAATCAATTTTGGATACAATATCAAAAGTTCAGACGAAATTATTAAAGTTAACAAAACTCAATCAAAAGGTTTCTAAAAAGATTTCTATTCTTCCCATTCATCAGGTGAGTTTTTCATCTAGGAGCGTTATAGTCAACATACCTGTTGAGAAGTATACTGAACTTTTGGTTCAAATACCCGTTGATGTTGTAAACCAACCAGATAGTATTAAAATGATGGTTATGCCCAAAAGTATCAACGTGAAATGCAATGTTGCTCTTAGTAAGTATTTTACACTTAAGCCAAAAATGTTTAAAGCGGTTGTAGATTATAGTTTAATCAGTAAATCAATAAACAAAAAGTTGAAAGTTAAGTTAATCACAATCCCTGAATATGTAAGTATGGTAGATTTTGATCCAAAGTATGTAGAGTATATAATCGAGAATCGTTGATGCTAAAAATAGGTGTAACCGGTGGAATTGGAAGTGGTAAAACGCAGGTTTGTTCAATCATTTCCGCAATGGGATATCCTATTTTTAATGCTGATTTAGTTGCAAGACGTATTGTTGAAGAGGATTCAAAAATTATTATGTCTATAAAAGAGGTTTTTGGTGATAATATCTACTCTAATGGATTGTTAAACAGAAAAAGAGTAGCTGAACTCGTTTTTTCTAACCCTAAATTACTTGAAACGCTTAATTATATTGTTCATCCTGCAGTTAAAGACTATTTCAATAATTGGGTATTAAATTACCACTCAAGATCATTAGTAGTAGAAGAAGCAGCTATTCTATTTGAGAGTGATACCTACAAAGATTTAGACAAAATAATTGTTGTTTCTGCACCTCTCGAAGTAAGAATTAATAGAGTAAAAAAACGAGATGGAATGAGTAGAGAAGCCATTTTGAATAGAATTAACAGTCAACTCCATCAGGAAGAATTAATAAAAAGAGGCGATTATATTATAGAAAATGATGAGGTTCAATTAATTTTGCCCCAAATTGTAGTTATAATAAATGATTTATTAAAAGATTCATTGTAAGATGGGAAAGTATGGAAAATGGATTACCGGCGGATTAGGTTGGGCAATATTTGGACCAATAGGCGGTATTCTTGGTTTTGCAATCGGTTCTATTTTCGATAGTGCAGAGATTTCAACAAAATTTTATACGGGTGAATCAAGCCGAAATGGATTTATTGTTAGCCTTTTGGTATTGGTATCGGCAGTAATGAAGGCGGATGGCAAAGTACTCAAATCAGAGCTCGATTTCGTTAAAAAATACTTCTACGATAACTTTGGTGCCGATGCAGCTCGGGAAGCAATGATACTTCTGCGCGATATCCTTAAACAACAAGTACCTTTAAAAGATGTTTGTATACAGATTCGCGATAATGTTGACTATTCATCAAGGCTTCAGCTAATTCATCTTCTTTTTGGTGTTGCTTATGCCGATGGTATTGTAGGTAAAGAAGAGTTGGATGTTATTGCCGATATTTCTGGATTTATGGGTGTTTCATTACAAGACTTTGAATCCATTAAAGCAATGTTTGTTGTTAATATTAACAGTTACTATACAATTCTTGAAGTTGAACCCACCGCTACAAACGAGGAGATAAAGAAAGCATATCGTAGTATGGCTATAAAACATCATCCTGATAAAGTGGGTTATTTGGGCGAGGATCTTAGGAAAAATGCAGAACAAAAATTTCAAAAGATTAATGAAGCTTACGAAAAGATTAAGAAAGAGAGAGGGTTTAATTAGTTGAAGGCGAAAGTTATAAGCCAGAAGAAAAAGGTAAAAAGTCAAAAGCAATGATATTGAAATCAGTCATACCGTAAAACAGCAATTTATTACTTGGAATTTGAATTTTGAAAATGGTATTCGGATTTTATTAACTTTGTAACAATAATCGAAGAAATCAATTTGTATGGAACTAAAAGACATAATGGCAATTTCGGGGCATTCAGGCCTTTTTAAGTTTATCTCTCAAGGACGCCATGGTATTATTGTGGAATCGTTAACCGATGGAAAACGGACAAATATCTCTGCTTCAGCTAAAGTAAGTTCACTTAGCGATATAGCAATATTTACTAACGATGCCGAAGTACCTTTTAAGGAAGTGCTTAAGAAGATTAAAGATACAGAGAATGGTGCTCAGGCAATTAGCCAAAAATCGGATGATAAGGAGTTAAAGAAGTATTTTGAGAAGATTCTACCCGAATACGATCGCGATAGGGTTTATGCCAGTGATATTAAGAAGGTAATTACATGGTACAATCAGTTGCAGATGCTCAATCTACTTGATATTATTGAAAAAGAAGAAAAACCTGCGGAAGAGAATTCACCTACACCCGAAGAAGAAACAAAATAATTAGCGTCACAAATTTGTAAAGTCGGACCATCGGTTCGGCTTTTTTTTATCATATTAAAGTCATCACAATGAATAGTTCAAGTAATACACTTTTCCTTCCTTCAAATTTTACAATCACTGATTGGAGTTCCATTGAATCCTATTTCAATTATCTTAATGAAATGCCCTTGACCACAGAGGATGAGTTAAATAAATTTCTTTTGTATAAATCCGAACTGGAAACAGCTATTGATGAAGATCAAGCGTGGCGTTATATTCATGTAAATGTTGATACTAGGAATGAGGAGGCTAAAACGGCTTTTGAGTATTTTATTGATGAAATTGAGCCTAAGGTTGAAAGTTGGTTCAATAAAATTGATAGAAAATTAGCCGCCTCGGTTGTTATGCGATTTTTTGAGAAAAAACATGCAATACCAGCTCGATCGCTTAAAAAAAATATTGAAATTTTTCGAGAGGAAAGCCTTTCAGTTTTTGCCGAACTTCAGAAAGAGGAGCAGGAATATGGCTCAATTATCTCGGAGATGACCATAATCATTAACGAAAAGGTCTATACTTTAAAGCAAGCAACTGAGTTGCTTCAGGAAAACGACAGGAATTTTAGAGAGCAGGTGTACAAAAATATTATTGCAAAAAGAATTGAGAAATCGGAGAGTTTTAACGAACTCCTCTCAAGCATGCTTCGCAAACGTTATAAGATAGCGGTTAATGCTGGTTATAAGAACTATAGAGACTATCAGCATTACAATCTT
Organism: Bacteroidales bacterium; assembly: GCA_013376985.1. Classification (GTDB taxonomy): domain Bacteria; phylum Bacteroidota; class Bacteroidia; order Bacteroidales; family Tenuifilaceae; genus UBA8529. The sequence goes on along the minus strand of JACABB010000019.1, from coordinate 34,496 downwards.
GGTCGGTTTGATTATACAGTGGAAGATGTATATAATTTTCACCAAGCCATTGTATTGGAGGTTAATCCGCTTGTGGACGATATTATACAACGCCGTAAGTATAAACTAAGGGTTGATAAGTTAAAACCATGGGATTTGCAGGTGGATATCGAAGAAAAGGCTCCATTACGACCCTTTTCAACAACTACAATCCTTAAAGAGAACGCTCAGGAGTGTTTTCGTTCTGTAAGTAGCGATTTTGGAGATATTTTTAGTTTACTAAATAAGGAAAACCTTTTGGATCTTGATTCAAGAATTGGTAAAGCGCCTGGAGGATTTAACTACCCATTACATAAGTGCAATCGCTCGTTTATTTTCATGAATGCAACGGGCAGTATGGATGATTTTGAAACGTTAATGCATGAAGGCGGTCATGCATTTCATGCTTTTTATGATAATCATTGGCCTTTAATCGATTACAAGAATACACCTGCGGAGGTAGCTGAATTAGCATCGATGTCGATGGAACTAATTTCGATGGAGCATTGGGAGCAAATTCTTAAGGATAAATCTGAACTTAAGCGTGCTAAACGTATGCTTTTGGAAGGAGCAATTATCATTCTTCCATGGATTGCTGCCGTTGATAAATTTCAGCATTGGCTATACACAAACCCTGAGCACACTCATCATGAGCGTAATCTGGCATGGACAAATATTTACAAAGAATTTTCAAGCCCTATAATCGATTGGGAAGGGGTAGAGGAAGCGTTTGTTTTTTCTTGGCAACGACAGTTGCATATCTTTGAGATGCCATTTTACTATATTGAATATGCATTTGCACAACTGGGTGCAATTGCTATTTGGAAGCATTACAAGGAAAATCCAGATTTAACCTTAAATCAATACAAGAACTTTATGAAAAAGGGTTACTCTTTAACTATCCCCGAAATCTATAAGGAGGCGGGTATTGAATTCTCTTTTTCGAAGGAATATATAGGTAAACTTGTAGGGTTTATTAAGAAAGAGTTGGATAGACTTTACTAAGTATGGTTAGATTAAATTCTTTTTCAAAACAAAGTAGTTGAATGACCAATTTAAAAGGGGGTTATACAATTTGAGTTAATGGAGGTAGTAGAAATCTTATTCATAATCAATGGGTGTGATTTGTATAAATAGCTCATGAATTATAATGTTCAATAACTATCTTTATCCCGATTGCTATAAGAATTATTCCCCCTATTATTTCCATCTTCTGTCCGAAGCGAGATCCGGTTTTTTTACCGAAAAGTATACCCAGCATAGATGCTATAAAAGTAACTAAGCCAATAATTATTACTGCAAGCAACATATTCACTTCAATAATTGCAAAGCTTATACCTACTGCAAAAGCATCAATACTTGTTGCCAGAGCCATACTTATTATAACTTTTATGTCTAAAGGATCAATGTTTTTATCATCGCTACTTTTCTGGCTTTCCAGAAGCATTTTAACACCAAGTATTGTAAGAATACCAAGAGCTACCCAGTGGTCGAATGGTTCAATCCAATTTCTAATGGTAATTCCTCCCAGCCAACCCAAGACAGGCATTACAGCTTGAAAAGTTGCTAGAAAGAAGGCGATGCGAGCAGCTTGCCAGAATACAATTTCTTTTCGAATAAGACCACTTGAGACAGATACTGCGAAAGTATCAAAGCAAAGACCAATTGCAAGGAGAAACAGTGTGATTAAACCCATAGTTTTTTTTTCAAAAATAGTATAAACTTAATAAGTAATTGCAGTTACAAAGGTTGAATTAGTGGTAAAAAAATTGTAAAAGTGGTACCTTTGTCTAGTTCTGAATCAATAAATATCTTTCCTTCATTTTTCTCAATTAACCTTTTAACTAACTTTAAACCAAGGCCTGTTCCCTGTTCGTTATTTGTCCCTAATGAGGTGTAGTTTTGACCACTTTCAAGGAGTGTACCAATTATATCTTTGGGTATACCTTTGCCAGAATCTATAAATTTAAGAACAGCATTTTCACCATCACGGAATCCGAGGATTTGAATTTTGCCCCCATCATGTGTAAACTTAATTGCATTTGAAATCAAATTTCTAAATATTGTTTTGATCATGTAAGAGTCAACGTATGCAGATAATTCGTTTTCAATGTCATTTTTGATGGTGATTTTTTTTAATGATGACATTCCGGAAAGTAAGATCAACGAATAATCGGCAATAGGTTTTAGCTTTATTTCTTTGGGGTTAAAAGATACTTGTCCTTGACTTTTTGCCCATTCAAGTAGATTTTCGAGCAAATTATATGTTTCCTGTGTTGAATTCTTTAGTGATAGAATAAGATCATTTCGAGTTTGATTATCAATGTTACTATTATCTGCGATAAATGTGATCATTTGGTTTAATGAACCTATAGGCCCTCTTAAATCGTGTGCTATAATTGAGAAAAGTTGATCTTTTAAAGAGTTGGCTTCTTGAAATGCTATTTCGGCCTTTTTAACATCAGTGATATTAGCAATTGTAATAACAATTTCGGATACTTCCATTGAGTTATCAGCATTAAAACCAATATTTAAAAGTAAATATCGTTCTTCTCCTGAGTTAATTAGAATTGTAACTTCGATACTTTCATCATGTTTAATCCCTTTTTTGGAATCTTCAATGATTTTTTCAATGAATGCTCTTTTTTCATTAGAAATTAATTCGATAAAATTTTTAATATTGAATGGTCCTTGAGTTTTCTTCCAGCCAAGTAATGGGTGTGCTACTTCGTTTAAAGTAATGTAGTTATAGGCAAGTTTCCAACTCAAACTCCCAAGATTTGCAATTTGTTGTGCTCTTCGAAGTGTTGCTCTATTTTCTAGTAATTCTTTTTCTATTTGTTTTCGGGATGAGATATCCTCTATAAGTTTTATGAAGTGAGTAATATTGCCTTGTGGGTTCAATATTGCTTTAACAGCAACCCTGCAATAGATGGTTGAATTATCTTTTCGAATAAATCTTTTTTCAATATTGTAACCTTCTGTTTTGTGTACAATTACATCGTTATATAGTTTTAGTTCAACTAAGAAATCATCGGGGTGAGTGATTTCATCCCAAGTTTTTTGTCTTAGCTCATCGGGAGAGTATCCAAGTATAGTACACAGCTTATTATTGAATGACTTCCATTCTTTCTTTTGGGTGATCTCTGCCATTCCTATAAGATCGGATTCAAAGAATAATCTATACTGCAACTCCCGTTCAGCTAAACTTTTTTCAGCAATCTTTCTTTTGGTGATATCTTGAGATATAACAAATATGAGTGGCTTATTGGAAGTTATGAATTTTACAAAAATTCCTTCCGCAAAAAATTCTTCGCCTTTTTTATTTTTATGAATTCGTGTTTGAACTCTGTGAGAACCTTTTCTGAAAGCATTTTCAATAGCAGAATAGGTATCCTCAACCTCTGCTGTGATCAAAGAGTATGGTTGTCCTATTATTTCATCTCTTGTATAACCATATCTGTTTTCAAAGGCTTTATTAACATCAATAAATGCTTTGTTATCAGGGTTTATTATGCTAACAGCATCAATATTTGATTCAAAAAGTGCTTTGTATTTTTGTTCTCTTTCGTAACTTTGATTTTCAGCCTCTTTTTGTTTCGTTACATCTAATGATAGACCTATTACTTTACAAATCTTTCCTTTCTCTTCAAATGATTGCCCACGCACAAGAACATAGTTTAGTGAACCATTTGGCGTATTATGCCTTAATTCTATTTCAAAATTTAATAAGGTGTTTTTTAACTTATTAAATAACAAATTGAAAGAATTAAGATCTTCGGAGAAGATATATTTTTTATACTCATTAAGAGTTTTTGGTGGTGAACTAGGATCGCATCCAATTACTTTATAGCCAGATTTCGACCATTTTATTTCTTCGGTTTCCGTATTGAGTTCCCAACTCGTTATATTGGCTATTTCCTGTGATTCTTCAAGCAAATTGCGACTTTCGATTAGTTCTCTTTCAATAATTCCACGTTGCTCAATTTCTTGGAATAGTTTAAAATTGAGTTCTCTAAAACTATTTGTTTGTAGTTTGATTTCCTCCTCAATACCATGATAAGTTTTCTTTAGCGATTCAAATGCTAAACGCTTTTCGTTAGCCACAACTCCTAAAATGAGAGAAATAAAAAAGAAGAATAATACAAAATAGTGAATATTTGAAGCATTCAAATAAGAATCCGTTGAAAAGAAAATACCATGATTTTTACTCGCATTATAAATTGTAAATAAGTAAAAGATTAGCAAACTCAGTGTTAATATGTTAATATTCTTGCGAAAAGCAACAATGAATATTGATGGAAATACAAGAAAATATATTGGAAATGAGTAAGGTGGATTAATCACTTTAAACATTTCAAGAAGGCTAGGGCCAATTAGAACAATAAGGAATAACAAAAACTCCCATGAAAGTTGGAGATTCTTATAAGCGAACCTTTTGTTTTTACCCAGAAATGAAATAAAAAAGGGGGTTAATGATAGTATAGACAATGCAATACTCAGCCAAGTTACATGTAGTAGTTTAAGATAGGTTATGCTTGAATTTACTGCGCCTGCTTTATTAAGTATAAATGAAAGTATTACTGCTTGAGGTATTGGAGTAACAAGGGCAAAGATGAAAAATCGTCTTAATCCGTTATTCTTCTCAATTAAAAAAGTAGCGTCGTTATGGGCATTAAGAGATTTTTGAAATAACAATAAAGTTATACTCTCGGATAAAATGAATAGAATTGAGTAACCAGTATTGAGATGTAATAAAGGAATTGTGGGAAAAACGTTTATGAATTGCCAGAAAATTGCACCTAAAAAGAAACCGATTACCGATTTTAGACCCCTAGTAACCATCAATCCAGTCATTAGACCAGTCGTAATGGCGCAGTAAAAAGGTAGAGATGAGTTGTTAACTGCAAGAGCACTAACAATTGATGCGAAAATAAATAGTATAGCAATAAAGAAATATTCTTTAATCGATGAAATACTAAGCCATTCACTTTTAGCGTTCATGGGGTTGTATAATTATTATATAAACAAACACATCTATATGATTTTTGTTTTTAAAGCGATAAAAGTTAAAAAATTTGTAACAAATTAATTTTGCTAAATTCTAGAAATCAATAACATAAAAAGTTAAGTAACTATTTAAAATTAAAGAGAACTCCAAATTTAAATTTATTTTGAGTAGTAAAATGTAAAATCAATGGGATATTGATTGCCAATTGATTTTTTTATTCTAATTTCAATGCCTATATATTGTTGTTATGTCGGGTAATATTAATTATAACTGGAAGGATAAACTTTTTTTAATTGTTGAGGATGATCCTGCTAGTTCAATGCTATTAGAGATTATACTTTCCAAGACTGGTGCAAAGTTGCTTTTCGCAGAAAGTGGGGAGATGTCAATAGAAATAGTGAAAATGACAAGGGGTATTGATATCATTTTAATGGATATTAAAATGAAAGGTATTAGTGGGTTTCAGGCTAGCACCTTTATTAAACAGATTGCTCCAAATATTCCAATTATAGCTCAAACTGCTTGTGTTGTTTATGGGGACAAAGAGCGTTGTTTTGAATCAGGTTGCTCAGGATACATTCCTAAGCCAATAAATTACGAAATACTACTTGAAACAATTAATGATCAACTAAATAAAGTTACCCCAAAGGAAGTTGCAAAGGATCAATTATATTCAAATTGATTTTAATTATTTCACCTTTACTATTGTTGCACAGACTTTTGTTGAAATAGCAATATTTATATTGTTATTATTTGGATTTGGAATGCGAAAAATAAATTATAAGAATCCTCTTATTTTTTAAACTTAATTAATGCGTACTCTGTTATTATAAAGCAAATGCCGTTATAGTTTCATAATCAAACATAAGTGAATGGATTTTAAGCTTACAGCTGAATTTCAGCCAACTGGCGATCAGCCCGATGCGATTAAGCAGCTATTTGAAGGTTTTATTCGTGGAGATAAATTTCAAACACTACTTGGGGTAACAGGATCAGGAAAGACCTTTACAATTGCCAATGTTATTGCAAACCTTAATAGACCAACCCTAATTCTTAGCCATAATAAAACATTAGCAGCCCAGTTGTATGGTGAGTTTAAGCAGTTTTTTCCTGAAAATGCGGTTGAATACTTTGTTTCTTACTACGATTACTATCAACCAGAGGCATATTTACCAGTTACTGATACGTATATAGAAAAAGATCTTTCAATAAACGATGAGATTGAAAAACTGAGACTTAGCGCAACATCCTCTTTGCTTTCTGGTCGTAGAGATGTTATTGTAGTATCATCTGTTTCATGCCTTTATGGTATTGGAAATCCACAAGATTTTTATAATAGCACAATAAGAATTAAAGTAGGGCAGAAGTTAAGTCGAAACCAATTCTTACGTCAACTTGTGGATAGTTTGTATTCACGTAATGAGGTTGATTTTAAGCGTGGTACATTTAGAGTAAAGGGTGATAGTGTAGATATCTTCTTAGCCTATGGCGATAAAGGAATTCGAGTTGTTTACTTTGGAGATGATATTGAGGAAATAGAGGTGTTTGAACCCATTAGTGGATCTCGTTTAGAGTCTCTGCCCGAAACGGTGATATACCCAGCAAATATTTTTATAGCAGCAAAGGAGCGAATGAATTCGGCCATTTATGAGATTCAGGATGATTTAGTCAAGCAAATAAACTTTTTCAGAGAGAATGGTAAAACATCTGAGGCAAAAAGGATTCAGCAACGGGTTGAGTACGATTTAGAAATGATTCGTGAGCTAGGCTACTGCCCAGGGATTGAAAACTATTCTCGATATTTTGATGGACGCCCTGCTGGGATGCGACCTTTCTGCTTGATTGATTATTTTCCTAAAGATTTCATCTCGATAATTGATGAAAGTCATGCTACAATCCCCCAAATTAGGGCAATGCAAGGGGGTGATAACTCTCGAAAGCATACCTTGGTTGAGTACGGTTTTCGTTTACCAGCAGCTGTAGATAATCGACCCCTAAAATTTGATGAATTTGAAAGCCTTATCGGTCAAGTTATATTTGCAAGTGCTACTCCTGCTGATTATGAACTTCAGCAAAGTCAGGGTGTAATTGTTGAGCAGTTGATAAGACCAACAGGCCTTTTAGATCCTGTAATTATTGTAAAACCTAGTTTAAATCAGGTTGATGATTTGATTGGAGAGATCAACCAATGTGTTGAATTAGAAGAGCGTGTACTTGTCACAACCCTTACAAAACGAATGGCTGAGGAACTCGTTAAATATCTAGTTAAGTTTGATATCCGATGTAGATATATTCATTCTGATGTAGATACTCTAGAGAGGGTTGAAATAATGGATAACCTAAGAAGTGGGCTATTTGATGTCTTGGTTGGAGTAAACCTTCTTCGTGAGGGATTGGATTTGCCTGAAGTTTCTTTGGTTGCTATTCTTGATGCTGATAAGGAAGGATTTTTACGTTCAGCACGTTCGTTAACACAAACCGCTGGGCGTGCAGCAAGAAATATCAATGGTAAGGTAATAATGTATGCCGATAAGATGACCAATTCAATGAAAATAACCATTGATGAGACAAATAGGAGGAGAGAAAAACAACTTTTGTACAACGAAAAATATGGAATAACACCTAAGCAGATTATAAAAGCTAGAGTATCTGTTCTAGGTAAAGGAGCCGCCGGTAAAGCAAAGACATTAAACACTTACACGGAGCCATTGAATATTGACTATGCTGCAGATCCAGTTGTTCAATATATGAGCGAAGGTGCTTTGCTAAAAGCAATAGATAGTGCTAAAAAATCGATGGAAAGAGCAGCAAAGGAACTCGATTTTATTGAAGCAGCAAGATTTAGAGATGAGATGCTAGCATTACAAAAAGTGAAAGAGGGGAGAGGAAAAAATGTATAGAAATCTTACGGAATATCGATAATAAATAAGAACAAGGATTAACGTTTTGTGATGTTAATCCTTGTTTAATATTGAAAATGGAAAAATCGTTAAAATAAGAAGTTAAGTCCGATATAAGTACCTGCATTACCATCCTTTTTATCAAATACTTGACCGTGATCTATGGCAATTATAAAATTCTGATTCATCACAATTCTTAGACCACCACCATAGCTGAGGTGTAGAGATTCTTTATCGGGGCTGAAATAATCCTCAACATTAGCGGTAGGTTCAGCTGCTTGTAATTTTGCAATTGCAGCAGTTTTATTAAAATCAATAGGTTTAACCACTTGTCCACCATCAACAAAACCGTTAAGTGAGAGATAAAAATTTTGTTTTATGAAATAGAACTTGGCGAATTTCCATCTTAACTCAAGATTTCCGTATGCTATTCCGTCACCAGTAACTCTATTTCTTAAAATTCCCCTTAACGTTTTACCACCACCAAGACCCTCACTAGTTGCACCTCTTAGGAAAAGAGTAGTCATGTTTGGCTCTAAATAGTAAGGGCATTTACCAAGAATAGTTGTTTGATAGCCTAACCTATAAGCAAATGATAATCTATCTTTCACTAAAGTAAAGTATTGTCTATGTGTTAATGAGAACTTTACATGTTCATATTTTTTCCCTATTCCCATAAAAGAGGGGGCATAAGTTAAAATCGCTTCAGTCCAAATACCCTTCATAGGATTAGGCTCATTATCGCGTGTATCAATAACAAACCCGGTTTTTAGATATGTTGCAAAACCACCATCCCTTTCTTTTTCATCGATTAATCCCCAGTCAACGTATCTTTGAAATAGTCCACCACCCACATATGGTAGTTTTTTACTAGCGCTTTTACCTTTGTTCAATGCATTTACATCAACAGTATCAATTGCAAAATTGTACAAACCAATTCCAGTAACCCAACCAAATCGTTTATCGGTTAGTTTTCCTTGTAAATCGGTAGTGAATCGGGTTAATTTTCTATCATATTTATAAAAGGCTCTGCTCTTGTAGATTGATGGTAACTCAGAGTCGTCAGTCCATTTTTGGTTATAGGTAGACTCATAACCGTTAAATCCATAAAAATCGTAGGTTTTATCGGTAAGATAAGCCAAATCTGAAGTAACCCTCAAACCGGGAATAAGGTATTTAGAGTCGTAATAAAGTCTATTTATTCCACTTCCTTTTGTATACCTCGATATTTCTGCATATACCATATGCTTGTATTGTGGATAGGTTTTACCATCTCCATAGTTAAATAGTTGAACAAGCGCACCGTACTCAAGTCCAAGGTCGGTATCAAATGCAATAACAGGAAGCCCGCCAACATTCCACCCCGTCTTAATTTTTTCCTGTTTTGATTGTTTTTTTAAAGTATCAGTTTGCGCAGAACAAACTAAAATTGCGCCGAAAAAGGCGAATGAAAGTAAAAGATGTTTATTCATATTTAAAGAAGGTTAGTTGAACAAATATATAATTTTTATTGTAAGAACAAAAAAGGGAGTACTATAGATGCTCCCTTTTTTACATTCAATTAGTGAGTTATTTTACTTTAAAATCCGTTCAGTTTAATATAAATTGTGGGAATTAGGAGTAAAAATGCAACAACAATTAAGATTAACATTAAAGGTAGAAACCATCTAAACCATTTATTGAAAGGGATTTTTGCAATGCTTAACACCCCAATTGTAACACCTGATGTAGGTGAAATTAGATTTGTAAATCCTCCACCCAATTGATAAATAGTTACGGTGGTTTGACGGCTAATTCCAATCAAATCAGAAAATTGTGACATCAAAGGAATTGTAAGTGCCGCCTTTGCTGAACCAGAGGCTATAATGAAGTTTAATAGATTATAGAAGATAAACATTATGGCAATAGATACTAATTTACCGTAACCCTCCATAGCATTTGCGGAAAAGAAAAGCAAAGAATCAATTATTTTACCCTGCTCGAGAATAACAACAATACCACTTGCCAATCCCACAACCAAAGCAGCAGACATGATATCCTTTGCCCCCTCAATGAACAATCGGGCTATCTGATTTGCATTCTTACCAAATGCTATGCCTGAGCAAAGTCCCATCACAAGGAATAGCGAAGAGATTTCCTTAATATACCAACCGTAGCCCATAACTCCCACAATTAGAAATAGTATGGTAAAGAATAGAATGTTTACTATAAATAGTTGTACCGAATGGCGCAATGCTAATATGCCAGCAACAATCCAAATAATAGTTGCAATGGGTATAATTGGTGCTGAAACTGTGCTATTGCCAATTGTCAGATGAGTAATAGGATAGAAGTATGAAGAAATTGCGAATACAAAAGATACAATAGAAAAAATTATCCAAGCAGCATTTGTGGGTTTTGTTTTAGACCCATTACCTTCAGTTGTGTTTTTATGACGCCAGTATTCATCAATATCATAAACAGGTGAGAGTTTTGGGTTCTTTTTAATCCTATTTGCATACCAGATAACGTAACCAATTCCAATAGAATTAATGACTATCCAAATAATAAATCGATATTCAATACCTGAGAAAAGTTGAATTCCCGATAATCCCTGTGCAATACCAATTGTGAATGGGTTTAATAGTGCACTTGCAAAGCCCAAACCTGCTCCTAAGAAACACATACAAACGCCAACTATAGAGTCATATCCCATACTTATTGCAAGCGGAACAAATATGACTACAAAGGCAATTGTCTCTTCGCTCATCCCAATAACCGCCCCGAAAAAGCTAAAGCATATCATAATTAGGGCAATTACAAGATTATTTACCCCAACTATTTTTAAAAACTTAAATCGTTCAATCCTTTTTGTGAAATTCAGGAATGAATATATAGCCACATCAAGAGCCTTGCTTTCATTCATAAGCCAAAAAGAACCACCTATCATAAGGATGTAAAAGATGATATCATAGGTTCTTTTCATTCCTTGGAAGATGGACGTGAAAACTTGCCATGATTGAGGCTGATTATTTACCTTTACAAAGGATCCTGGAACAATAACCTCCCTGCTAATTCCATTAACATCCTTACTAACCCTTGCAAATTCACCACCGGGTACAATCCAAGTTAAAATAGCAGCAATAATAATGATCGCAAAAATAATAACATACGTATGCGGAAATTCTCTTTTCTTTTTCTGGTTATCCATTGGTTACAACTTTTTGAAATTTAGTTTGCCAATTTAAGAATTTACTTTCCATTTTTCTATATACAAATACCCTTTATAATTTATCTAAGAAATGCAATGTTTTTTGAAATCAATATCGGGCCTAGTTACAAATTATAAAACAGCTATTTTTTTTGGTTTAATACCAAATAGCTAACTTCGGAGCTCAAAAACAAATTCTATGTCAATACTCATTATCAATATAAAGAAGTTAATTCAGGTTGAAAATAAACCTCGTATATGGGTTGCTGGTTCTGAAATGTCAAAAATTGGAACTATAGACGATGCTTTCCTTTATATAAAAGGAGGTATAATCGAAGATTTTGGAAAAATGGGTGAAGCATCCAATAAATTTAGCAAGGAGAAAGACTTAACAATAATTGATGCAACTGGTAAAATGGTGTTCCCCTCATTTTGCGATTCTCACACCCATTTGGTTTATGCAGGAAGTCGTGAGATTGAGTATATCGACAAAATAAAAGGTTTATCATACGAGGAGATTGCTAAGAGAGGTGGAGGAATCCTAAACTCAGCAAAACTTCTGCATAATACATCGGAGGATGAATTGTACAATCAATCGCTTACAAGAATAGATGAGATTATCTCTTTAGGTACTGGTGCAGTGGAGATTAAGAGTGGTTATGGCTTAACTACTGATGATGAGCTAAAAATGCTTAGAGTAATAAAACGATTGAAAGAATCAACACCAATTACAATTCGGGCTACTTTTTTAGGTGCACATGCAGTACCTTTAGAATATAAGGGTAGACAAGGTGAATACGTTGATACGATTATTAACGAGATGATTCCTTTAGTTGCTTCAGAGGATCTTGCGGATTTTATTGATGTATTCTGCGATAAAGGTTTCTTTACTGTTGAGGAAACTGAGCGAATGCTAATGGCAGGAATGAAATATGGGTTAAAGGCAAAAATTCATGCTAACGAACTTGATTATTCGGGAGGCATTCAGGTAGGAGTAAAGTATGGAGCACAATCTGTTGATCACTTAGAGTATACTGGCGATGAAGAAATAAAATGTTTGCTGAAATCTGAGACCATGCCTACACTTTTGCCAGGAGCTGCGTTCTTTTTAGGAATGGTTGATCCTCCCGTTCGTAAGATGATTCAAGCAGGATTGCCAGTGGCTATGGCATCGGATTACAATCCGGGCTCATCTCCATCAGGAGATATGAAATTTGTGATGTCGCTTGGGTGCATTAAAATGAAAATGCTTCCAGAAGAGGTGATAAATGCTGTAACCATAAATAGTGCCTATGCAATGGGCATTAGCGATACACATGGGAGTATTGCCAAAGGCAAAATAGCTAACGTTTTTATAATAAAACCAATTCCCTCGTATGAATTTATACCTTACTCATACACCTCGAGAATTGTTGATACTGTAATTTTAAACGGAAAAATTATTGAAAATGAAAAAGTATAATGGATTTCTACTTGTTGTATTTATGGTAATTACTTCAAGTTTTACAATTATAAATCATACAACTTCGAATAAAACTACCAGATATCAGGTAGTGAAATCAGATGAGGTTGCTAAGGGATTAATTGAAGCCCTTCAAGTTGGTGCAAAGAACTCAGCAGAAAAGGTCTCTAAAACTGATGGTTTCTATAAGAATGCTGATATTTTTATTCCTTTTCCACAAGATGCCATAAAGGTAAAGACTACCCTTGAGAAGGCTGGAATGAAGAAACAGATAACCGAGTTTGAACTTTCGCTTAATCGCGCTGCCGAAGAAGCATCTAAAAAAGCACTTCCAATTCTAATAGATGCTATTAAAGGAATTAGCTTTTCCGATGCAATGAGCATTCTGAAAGGTTCAAATAATACCGCTACATTATATTTAAAAGATAAAACAGCCGAAAAACTTAAAATTACCTTTAAACCCATTGTGAAAGAGGCAATATCAAAGGTACAGGTTACAAAATATTGGGAGAATGTAGCAAATGCATATAATAAACTGAATGTATTATCGGGTGGAAAGAAGGTAAATCCAGACCTAGAATCCTATATTACTGATAAGGCAATTGAAGGGTTGTTTAAAATGATAGCAAAAGAGGAGGAGCAAATAAGAAATAATCCGGCGGCCCGAGTTACAGATTTGCTTAAGAAAATTTTTAACTAGATGAACCCTTAACATATCCTATGATGCAATACACCTTTAAATAATAAGTGAGTAACTTTCTTTAAGCACAATTATGGAGAATAAAAAGTTAATTGAATGCGTACCTAATTTCAGCGAGGGTCGCGATATGTCTATTATCAAACAGATAACAGATGCAATAGAAACTGTTGATGGGGTAAGGTTGATCGATGTTGATCCCGGAAAAGCAACAAACAGAACCGTTGTAACAATTGTTGGAACACCTGATGAGGTTTGCGAAGCCGCATTTAGAGCTGCAAAAAAAGCATCTGAGATTATTGATATGAGTAAGCATTCTGGTGCTCATCCACGTTTTGGCGCAACTGATGTTTGTCCACTAGTACCTGTTTCCAATATAACTATGGAAGAGGTGGTTCAATATGCACGGAAGTTAGCAAAAAGAATTGGTGAAGAGTTACAAATACCTGTTTACTGTTACGAGTATGCTGCTTCTGAAGAAAAGAGACGTAATTTAGCAAACTGTCGTTCAGGGGAATACGAGGGATTACCCAAAAAACTACAAGATCCAAATTGGAAACCCGATTTTGGACCATCCAAGTTCAATCCCAGAACTGGAGCAATTGCTGTAGGTGCTCGTAATTTTCTAATTGCATACAATGTAAACCTAAATACTACTTCTACAAGAAGGGCAAATGCTGTAGCCTTTGACATACGTGAGAAGGGAAGACCAGTCAGGGTAGGAAATCAGGTTACTGGTAAGATTGCTTTGGATGAAAAAGGAAACGAGTTATGGATTCCAGGCTCCCTTAAAGCATGCAAAGCTCTTGGATGGTTTATAGAGGAGTATGGGATAGCACAGGTATCTATCAACCTAACCGACATTACTGTAACCCCTATGCACATTGCCTTTGAAGAATCGTCAGCTAAAGCAATGGAGCGTGGGCTAAGAGTAACTGGTTCTGAATTGGTTGGAGTTGTTCCCTTGCAAGCAATGATCGATGCTGGTAAATATTTCCTTAACAAGCAGCAACGTTCTACTGGAATCTCAGAGAGAGAGATAATAAAAATTGCAATAAAATCGATGGGACTTGATGAGTTGACCCCATTCGATCCCGATAAGAAAATTATAGAGTATATATTAAGGGATAGCAGTAAAAAGAAACTTATCGATTTATCTCTTGAAGCATTTGCCCTTGAGACCGCTTCCGAATCGCCAGCCCCTGGTGGAGGTTCAATTTCTGCTAGCATGGGTGCTTTTGGTGTAGCATTAGGAACTATGGTTGCCAATCTTTCTGCTCACAAACCTGGTTGGGATGATCGTTGGAAAGAATTTTCCGATTGGGCAGATAAAGGAAAGTTTTACATGGAACAGCTCATAAAACTGGTTGATGAGGATACTAATGCATTCAACAAAATAATGGATGCATTTGGACTACCTAAGAGTAATGATGAGGAAAAGACTGTCAGAAAAAATGCAATTCAAGTAGCAACTCTTTATGCTACGGAAGTTCCATTTAAAGTAATGCACCTTTGCTTTGAATCAATGGAGGTTATAAAAGCAATGGCTGAATTCGGTAATCCAAATTCAGTAACCGATGCTGGAGTTGGTGCTTTAGCAGCTCGTTCAGGGGTAATGGGAGCATTTTTAAATGTAAAAATCAATGCTTCCGGTTTGGAGGATAAAACAGTTGTTGAGAAATTTTTAAAAGAAGGAGAAAACATTGTAAAAAAAACTATTGAACTAGAAAGTGCCATATTAACAATTGTTGAGAATAAGATTTCAGGGAGGAAATAATTCGATAATTCACCAATATTTCTTTTTTTGTTGAAAAAAGTTAATTTGTATTTTTTAACTATTTTTTAACTTTTTAACAATGAATATTATTCAAAATGAGGAATTAATACTTTGTATTTTTTAAAATGGTAATGGTAATTTCCTTTATTTACTACACTATGAATGTTAAAATGCTTGCAATTAGAAAAATATTTGTATACATTGCGAAGTAGAAAATTAATTATTAACCTCTATTTGTAAACCTAAAACTTGTTCTATGAAAAGACTATGTGTTTTTCTTGCATGTCTTGTGCTTGTTGGCGTTAATTTATTGCAAGCACAAACCGTGCGGATTACCGGAACTGTTACCAGTTCTGAGGATGGAATGCCAATTCCAGGTGTATCGGTAGTAGTTAAGGGTACAACCACCGGCGGTATTACAAACGTTGATGGTAAGTATGAACTTAACGTTGCTGCTTCTGCACAAACTCTTGTATTTAGTTTTGTTGGTATGAAAACTCAAGAAGTAGCTATTGGCGGTCGTGCTGTTATTGACATTGTTCTTCAATCAGAATCACTTCAGGTTGATGAAGTAGTTGTAACTGCATTGGGTATTTCCCGTACAAAAAAATCATTAGGTTATGCTACTCAGGAAGTTAAAGGAGATGCAGTAACAACTGTAAAATCGAACAACTTCATGAACTCCCTATCAGGTAAAGTATCTGGTGTTCAAATTAAAAAGAATACCAATATGGGAGGATCTACAAACGTTATTGTTCGTGGTAGTAAATCATTGGCTTACAACAACCAAGTACTTTATGTTGTGGACGGTGTTCCAATCACTAACAATATCAGTAATATTAGTGATCAGGCAAGAGGAGGAGTTGGTTACGATTACGGTAACACTGCTTCCGATATTAACCCTGACGATATTGAATCTATCAATATTCTAAAAGGTTCAGCTGCTACAGCACTCTATGGTTCACGTGGGAACTCAGGTGTTGTTGTAATCGTTACAAAAAAAGGAGCCGAAGGTAAAAAAGGTGTTGGAGTAACTTATAGTTCTAATGTTACCATTGGTAGTGTTGATAAATCAACTTTCCCAAAATATCAAGATCAGTATGGTGCTGGCTACGGTCCATTCTATGGTCCTGCTGGTGATACTTGGTTTGATAGCAGAACAGCATCTGGCGCATTTACAACATCAGATCCTGTTAATGATCCTTTATATGATTGGGTGCCAACAACCGAAGATGCTTCTTACGGTGGTAAATTTGATGGACATCCTGTTTATGGTTGGTATTCTGTTGATCCTCAATCACCATGGTATAGACAAGCAAGACCTTGGGTTGCTGCAAAAAATGGCCCTATAACTTTCTTCGAAACTCCTGTAACTTGTACAAACTCAGTTTCTATTGACAATAGTTTTGATAAAGGTAGTTATAGAATATCGTATACCAATAATAATATGAAAGGTATACTACCTAATAGTTCAATGCATAAGAATAACTATTTATTAAATGCAACTTATAAAGTTACTGATAAGTTAACCGCAACTGCTTCTGCTAATTTTGTTGTACAGAAAGCAATTGGTCGTAACTCTACTGGTTACAACGATAACATTATGTCAGGTTTCCGTCAATGGTGGGAGGTTAACACCGATCTTAAAGATCAGAAAACAGTTTATGATTTAACCAAACGGAATATTACATGGAACTATGATGGCGGTCTTACAAAACCAATTTATTGGGATAACGTTTATTTCACTCGTTATCAGAATTACGAAAATGATGGTAGGAATCGTATAATTGGCAATATAGCTCTTGACTATAAGTTAACAAAATGGTTAGATGTATATGGACGTATTTCTGCTGACTCTTACAATGAAATTCAAGAAGAAAGAAGAGCTGTTGGTAGTGTTGCTACAACATTTGGTGTAAGTAGAACAACTCAAGGATCAGGTTATTTAAGACGTGATAATACTTTTAATGAGGTCAACTACGATTTAATGTTGAACTTTAACAAGGCGTTAACTGAGGACTTAAACTTAACAGGTATTATCGGATTTAATGAGCGTAGAACAAATAACTCTTATTTCACAAATTCAACCAATGGTGGATTAGCGGTGCCTGGTATTTATGCAATTGGGAATAGTGTTAGCCCTTTGCCATACCCTGTTGAAGCAGTTAGTACCATTGGTGTTAGAAGTTACTATGCAAGTGCTTCATTAGGTTATAAGAACTTCCTTTTCTTGGATGCTACAGCCAGACAGGACTATGCTTCTACTTTACCTTCAAATAAAAGTAAATATTTTTACCCTTCAGTTACAGGATCTTTCCTATTTGCTGATATGCTTAAACAAAGTTGGTTATCATTTGGTAAGGTTCGCTTAAACTGGGCACAAGTTGGTAACTTGGCTCCATTCGATGCTCTTTATGATTCATACACTGTTAATACTCCATTTAATGGATCTAACTATGCTCTTCCAACTACAAAGAATAACCCTGAACTGAAACCCGAGATTACAACTAGTTACGAGGCTGGTCTTGAAATGAACTTTATGAAAAATAGGTTTGGTTTTGATTTGTCTTTATATAAACAAAGTTCAAAAGACCAAATTATGCCAATAACATTAAGCCAAACAACAGGTTATAATTTTAAATTTGTTAATGCAGGTGAGTTATTAAATAAAGGTATTGAGTTAACATTAAAAGCAACTCCTTTAAAGAGCTCTTCATTTACTTGGGATATTAACGTTAACTTCGCTAAGAATAAGAACGAGGTAGTTTCATTATACCCAGGAGTTTCTAACTACTTAATAAATAGTTTCCAAGGTGGTGTTACCGTAAATGCTGCTGTAGGTGAACCTTATGGTGCTTTAAAAGGAACCGATTATACGTATGAGCAAGGACAGGTTGTAATTAACCCAGCAACTGGTTTACCAGTGAAAACTCCTACAAAAGACCATATTATTGGAAATGTTAACCCTGATTGGACTGGTGGTATTTCTAATACCTTCACCTATAAGAACTTTTCTCTTAGTTTCCTAATTGATGTTCAGAAAGGTGGCGATATCTTTTCATTGGATATGTATTATGGCTTATCAAGTGGTATGTACCCAGAAACTGCTGGTAAGAATGATTTAGGTAACCCTGTTAGAAATCCTCTTGTTGGAACACCTGGAAATTATACTGGTACATGTGGTGGATATATTGTTCCTGGTGTAAATGTTAATTATGCAACTGGTGTTATTACACCAAACGCAACCAGAGTTGATGCTTCAGATTCTAATGGATGGGGTTATGCAGTTCAACCTAACAAAGCATTTATTTACGATGCAGGTTATGTAAAACTTCGTGAGGTTTCTTTGACATACAATATACCATCAGCTTGGTTAAGTAAAGTATCCTTAAAAGGTGCATCCTTAAGTTTTGTAGGATCTAACCTTTGGATTATTCACAAGAATATACCTTATGCTGATCCAGAATCAGGTCTATCTGCTGGTAATACTCAAGGTTACTCAGTTGGTCCATTACCAAGTACTCGCGATTTTGGTTTCAATGTTAAAATCAACTTTTAAACTTTAAACTATGAAAAAACTAATAATATTCCTTTCAATCTTCTTGGTGCTAACTACTGCATGTAGCAAATTGGAAGATTTGAATTTTAACACAAAGGGATTTACCACTGTGCCAGGACAAGCACTCTTTAACGGTCAGGTAAGAGTATTATTCAACCAAATGGCTACATTCAATGTAAACCAGAATAATACTGAACTCTTTGTGCAACATTTTGCTGAAACTACCTATCCAGATGAAAGTCGTTATGATATGGTAACACGCCCTGTTCCTGCTACTCATATGAATCTTATGTACCGACAAGTTCTTATGAATTTAAAGGAAGCTAAGCGCCTTTTAACTATCGCTCCACTAGGAGGTATTATTCAGGCTCAAAGAGATAATCAACTTGCTATTATTGAAATTCTAGCTGTTTATGCATGGAGCAATGTAATTGAAACCTATGGTGGCATGCCTTATTCTGAAGCATTAGACTATACAAAACCAACTCCAAAGTACGATGATGGTATGACTGTATACAAAGATCTTATTTCAAGATTAGATGCAGCTTTAGCAACTATGACTCCTACTGCTGGTGGAATGGGAACTGGTTATGACAATATTTATGGAGGTGGTGTCGCTGGTACTCCTAAATGGATGAGATTTGCCAATTCACTTAAGTTAAGAATGGGTATGATGTTAGCTGATGCTGATCCTGCTTATTCAAAGACTGTTGTGAATTCTGCAATTGCTGGTGTATCGGGACAAAGCGTTTTTGGAGCTGGTGATAAGTTCTCATTAACATACCTTGGTTCTTCTCCAAATCAAAATCCAGTTTATACTGAACTTGTAGTTAGCGGAAGATTTGACTTTGTTGTTACTAGCAATCTTGTAGATGCTTGTAATCTAAGAAATGACCCCAGAAGATCAGGTTTTATGTGGACTCAAGTAGGTGGTATTTATAAAGGTGGTGCACAGGGTATGCCAAACTCCTATAATAGTTTTACCCATGTTGATAACTCTATGTTAACCTCTGCTCGCGAGGTTGTATTAATGGACTATGCTGAAGTTCAGTTCTTATTGGCAGAAGCTGCTGCAAGAGGCGGATATACTGGCGTTGTAGGTACTGCTGATTCTTACTATCAAGCTGCTATTAGAGCTTCTATTACCTATTGGGGTGGAACTGCTGCACAAGCAACTACTTATCTTGCTCAACCAACTGTTGATTATGCTACTCTAATTGGAGCTGGTCAATCTTGGAAACAAGTAATAGGTACTCAAGCATGGATTGCTTACTACATGCGTGGGTTTAGTGCCTGGACAACTTGGATAAGATTAGATTATCCTCGCTTGGTTGCTTCACCTGCTCACGTTCAAGATGTAAACGGGATACCATTACGCTATACCTATGCAACTTCTGAACAAACCTTGAATCCTGTTAGTTATGCAGCTGCAGTTACCGCTCTTGGTGCTGGTGGTGATAATGCTATGACTCCACTTTTCTGGGACACTGTTCATTATAATACTTTAACAGGTTTAGATAATTAGTTTATATAAAAATCACTAATTAAGAGGCTGTCTTTTAGACAGCCTCTTTTTTTAGTTTATATTTTGCATTTTGAAATGCCATATGTGGAAAGAAAAAATATTGAAATTTATTTGTTATTAGGAATCCAACCATTAGAAATTAATATTTGTTCATTATCTGGTTAATTATCAAATAAATTATTAATGATAATTATCTAA
>JACABB010000019.1:0-14149 GCA_013376985.1 Bacteroidales bacterium | reverse complement strand
ATTTATTATCTTGCGAAATTATTTTGATTATTAATCATTAATAGTATGATAATTATAAGTGTTTTTTAATCAAAAAAAATCAAAATACAAACTAATAATAGATTATTATAGATAGGTATTAGAAAAAACTTTAACCTATATTATAATCAACCAGATATATTGTAATTACAAATGAAAAGATTTTCAATAAATCACCTTAGAGAGCTGGAGTCTGAATCAATCTATGTTATTAGAGAGGTAGCAGCACAATTTGAGAATCCGGTAATGCTTTTTAGTGGAGGGAAGGATTCAATTATTATGTTTCACTTAGCTAGAAAAGCTTTTTTTCCAGCAAAAGTTCCTTTCCCTTTGATGCATATTGATACTGGTCATAATTTCCAAGAAACAATTGAATTTAGGGATTGGTTGGCCGACGAGTCGGGTGCAAAGATGATCGTTAGATATGTGCAAGATTCAATTGATTGTGGTAGAGCTGCAGAAGAGACTGGTTTTACGGCAAGTCGAAATAAATTACAAACTGTTACACTACTTGATGCCATAGCGGAATTGAAATTTGATTGTGCGATGGGTGGAGGTAGGAGAGATGAAGAGAAGGCTCGTGCAAAAGAGCGTTTTTTCTCTCATCGAGATGAGTTTGGCCAATGGGATCCAAAAAATCAACGCCCTGAACTTTGGAATATTTTCAATGGACGAAAAAATATTGGAGAACATTTTAGAGTGTTTCCCATCAGTAATTGGACGGAGATGGATGTTTGGCAATATATATATTTAGAAAATATTGCTATTCCAAATCTATATTTTTCCCATGAACGTGAGGTTTTCAATCGTGATGGTATCCTTTATGCAAAAACGCCTTTCATGAAGATAAGAGATACGGAGAAGGTGGAAAAACGAATAATTCGCTTTAGAACGATTGGAGATGCCACTTGCACAGGTGCTCTGGAGTCTATTGCCAATTCACTAGAGGATATTATTCGCGAAGTTGCTGCAACAAGGGTTACAGAACGTGGTGGACGAGCTGATGATAAGCGTTCCGAAGCTGCAATGGAAGATAGAAAAATTGAAGGATATTTTTAGAATCGAACGCTAAGACACAATAGTTATAATTTATTTACTGATTTACGTTTAATATGTTTAAAAATTTGATTATTTAAAATGGATAAAGACGCAACCTCAACAGCTTACTTGGATATGGAACTCCTTAGGTTTACCACCGCAGGAAGTGTAGATGATGGTAAGAGTACACTAATTGGTAGACTACTATATGACTCTAAAGCAATATTTCAGGATCAGCTTGATGCAATTGAATTGGCAAGCGTTAAGAAAGGTGAAGAGTATATCAACCTTGCATTACTTACAGATGGATTGAGAGCTGAACGAGAGCAAGGAATTACTATTGATGTTGCTTATAGGTATTTTAATACTCCTAAGCGAAAATTTATTATTGCAGATACTCCCGGACATATTCAATACACACGCAATATGGTAACTGGAGCATCAACAGCTAATGTGGCTGTAATTCTTGTAGATGCACGTCATGGGGTAATTGAGCAAACAATACGCCATGCATATATAGCATCGCTTCTAAGGATTCCGCATGTTATTGTATGCGTAAATAAAATGGATTTAGTTGATTATAGAGAGGATATATTTGACAGTATCCAAAAGAGGTTTATGGATTTTTCTACTAATCTGGATATTCAAGATGTACGATTTATTCCTATAAGCGCTTTAAATGGGGATAATGTAGTTGATCGATCAGTAAAAATGAACTGGTACGAGGGACCTACATTAATGTATCAACTCGAAAATGTGTATATAACAAATGACTACAATTTGCTTGATGCACGATTCCCTGTTCAGTATGTTATTCGCCCTCAATCGACAGAATACCATGATTATAGAGGTTATGCTGGCAGAGTAGCTAGTGGTACGCTTAAGGTTGGAGATAAAGTCAAAGTTCTTCCGTCAGGTTTTACATCTACTATTAAAAGGATTGATTTCGGAAAAGAGACACTTGAAATGGTTACTGCACCACAATCTGCGATTATTTCTCTCGAAGATGATTTAGATATTAGCAGAGGATGTATGGTCATTTCGGCTGAAAATGGTATTAGGCAAAGTCAAGATATTGATTTGATGGTTTGTTGGTTGGGAGAGAAACCTATGATTCCTGGAGGAAAATACATTGTAAAACATACTACAAGCGACTTAAGATGTATGATAAAGGAGGTTAAGTACAAAGTAGATATTAATACTCTTGAGAAGGATTACGAGAATAGAACCATTGAATTAAACGATATAGGATGTATCTCCATAAGAACTACAAAACCACTCTTTTTTGATTCATACAGACAGAATAGATTTACTGGTAGTTTAGTTATTATTGATGAGGGTACAAATGTTACTGTTGGGGCAGGAATGATTATTTGAAAGTAGGAAATTTAAGCGGTAGATGGGTAAACTAAATATCTAATTTATTTCTTGCAAATTTAATGATTTCTGAATGATCAAAAGCGAGAGGGGGGAGGTTGTTAAGGCTAACCCACACTGCATTCTTCGCATCATCACCACCTTTTATTTGCGAATTTTCGAGTGTTGTGAATCCATAATATGCAATGCATATGTTGCGATCTCTTGGATCTCTATTGATATTATCAAATGTAGCAAGTTGATTCAATTCAACTCCTTGTAAACCAGTTTCCTCAAATAACTCCCTTTTTGCCGCATTGCACAAAAGTTCATCCATTTCGACAAAGCCTCCAGGTAAGGCAAAAGAATCCTTAAAAGGTTGATTTTTACGCTGGATAAGAAGAATTTTTGGAAATTGTTGTGATGAATCAATTAAAAAGACTAATGCATCAACGGTTACCAGCATTCTAGGGTACTTGTATGCGAAGTCCATAGTCTACAAGTTTTCATTTTGAAAACCATTACCATTTTTTTGATCCTGCTTCTCTCTGGTTCTCCTATGTTCCCTTACGGTGCATGCTACCCATGCAACAACAACTATACAAATAAAGATTATAAGTATTTGGTGTTTTATCATAATGGTATAGTTTGCAAATTACCTGTTAAATATAGCAATACCTCTAAAGAAATCAAATGCTAAAGAATTCTTTTAATAACTCTTAATTTATGAGAGTATTTCTGAATATCCATGTTGTAAATTCCTTGGTGATCGAGGTTGTCAATTTTAACAAAGCCTGAGCTATGAATTATCTTTCCATTACCTATAATAATTCCGACATGAGTAATAATCTCTTCTTCGTTATCAAAAAATGCTAAATCACCAGGCTGTACTAAGTTTATAAAGTCGACCGTTTCGCCAATTTTCACTTGCTGTCCAGCATCACGGGGAATATTGTATCCTAGAATTTTATAAATTACTTGGGTTAACCCCGAACAATCTATCCCAAAAGGGGAACGACCTCCCCACAGGTATGGGGAATTAATAAATTGTTTTGCCAGCCTAACAAATTCATCGCTGATATTTTCTTTCGTATTACTAATTGGATTTTCTATACATTGATATGAGTTGTTCCCGCATAAGAAAAGGCCATTTTCGAAGTTATTTAGTGATGAACCCGGGCAAAGTTTAATAGAGTGCTGACTACCTACCTTTTTGGCTGAAAAAAGGGTATTTGCAATTATTGGATTATCATGCTTTGTGACTAAACTATCGGAAATAGGAGTTGTGAGTTTTGAATCAAGCCATCCTTCATAAGCATCATGGTTACTGATGATCCTTAGCCAACTATTATAAATTTCGACAATTGTAAAGGTTTCTCCAAATAGGAGTTGGTTAACCATTTCACTACTTTCGGAGGGTTCACGTCTAACAGCAACTAAACTTTGATTAGCTATCCCTTTACTCATTTTAAGATAATTATGTAAAACTAAACTGGCATAAAGTTACAAACTACATAAGTCTTTTCCGAATTTGTTAACATAATCCATTGCAGTTTTCATAAAAAAGAAAAATAAAGGGAAACATTAATAGTTTTAAATTGGTTATCAATCATAATGTAATAAAAGTTGCTATTTTTGCTATGAGTGTTAATGGTATCATCGATTACACCTTAAGTTAATGAGAAAGATAATTCGTTTCTTCCAGATATATTATAGAGGAATTTTTAGATCCTTTTATTTTCTTTTTGCGATTATTCTAATCGTTTTTTTCTTACCTCGTGAAGGACAATTTAAATATGAGTTTCAAAAAGGAAAACCTTGGATACATGAAGATTTAGTTTCTCCTTTTGATTTCCCAATTTATAAAACGGAGGCAGAACTTTTTGAAGAAAGAAATTCAATTTTAAAAGATTTCAAACCTTTCTTTACAAATGATTCTACAGTTATAAATGCTTCGATTAATCAATTTAAAAGTGACTTTAATAAGGAATGGAGTGTTTTTCAATCGAAGCGAAGTATTGCGCAAATCAAGGTGCAGAGGAAGGATCTGGGTTATGAATTAAAACTATCAGAGAGCAAAGCAAAATTTGAACTTAAAATAATTGATTACATAAAATTTATTTATGATAAGGGTGTTATAGATCCTTCTGATTTACTAACTGTTTCATCTCAGCCATCGCTAAGTATCACCTTGTTAATTAATAGCAAAGCGGTGGAAACTGAAATAGGTGAAGTTTTTACTTTGCCTAAGGCTATTGATTATTTACAGCAAAAAGTGTTACAGGATACAGAAAAGAGTATTCCTGAAATGCTCCAATTTTTGAATAAGTTTGATTTTCATAAAATAATATCTCCAAATCTACTCTACGATGAGCGTACAACCGAAAAGGTTAAACGAGAAATTTTAAGCAATATTTCACTTACAAAGGGGATGGTTCAGGCTGGCGAGAGGGTTATTTCACATGAAGAGGTAATAAAAGGCGATCGCTACCAAGTACTTGAATCGTTAAGAAAAGAATATGAAAGGAGACTTGGCCAGGAGAATGGGTTTATGATAATCCTAGGACAGTTTTTGATTGTAAGTATTCTTGTATTTATGCTATACCTGTTTTTATTGAACTTTAGGATCGAGATTTTATCGGATGATTCTAAGATTCTTTTCATTCTTATTTTAATATCTTTCATGGTTATCCTCTCTTCATTTGTTCTTAAAAGCAATACCATTAGCTTATATGTTGTTCCGTTTACTATTGTTCCAATTTTTATTCGTGCCTTTTACGATGCACGATTGGCTCTATTTATCCATTTAGTTACGATCTTTTTAGTGGGTTTTTTTGCCCCCAATGGCTTTGAGTTTGTTTTGATAAACTTTATAGCAGGTGTAGTGGCTATTGCTAGTCTTACAAATTTATATAGGAGTGGTAACTTATTCTACACAGTTTTCTTAGTGTTATTATCTTATTTAGCAATATACCTGAGTTTGGTAATTGTTCAGGAGGGGACACTACTGGCTATAAACTGGTTTACCCTTGCTTGGTTTGTTGTAAATGCACTTTTGCTCTTGGCGCTTTATCAATTAGTATATTTAATTGAAAAGATATTTGGCTTTTTATCGGATGCAACTCTTATTGAACTCTCTGATACAAATCAGGATTTATTGAGAAAACTCGCTGAGCTAGCTCCTGGAACTTTTCAGCATTCATTGCAAGTTGCAAATCTCGCTGAAGCCGCTGCATATAAAATAGGTGCAAACCCCTTACTGGTTCGAGCAGGAGCATTGTATCACGATATTGGGAAGATGAATAATCCATTCTATTTTATCGAAAATCAACCGCCTGATTTTAACCCACACCAAAATATTGATTACGAAGAAAGTGCAACAATTATCATTAAGCATGTAACGGAAGGTTTGCAGATTGCAAGGAAGAATAAACTCCCATTGCAGTTGGTAGATTTTATCCGTATGCATCATGGAACAAATAAAGTTAAATACTTTTACCGGTTGTATAAGGATAAGTATACCGAAACCATAGAGGATGATCTTAAGTTTATTTACCCAGGGCCACGCCCAAATAGCAAGGAAACGGTTGTGCTTATGATGGCAGATTCTGTGGAAGCAGCCTCTAGGAGTTTTAAAAAAATTACTTTTCAGGCCATTGATGACTTGGTTGAAGGGATAATTGATAACCTTCAGGCAGAGGATCAGTTCAATGATGCAAATATTACTTTTAGGGATATTACAACTATAAAATCAGTCTTTAAGAAGAAACTTCTGAATATCTATCATGCAAGGGTAGAATATCCAGAAGAAAAGTAAACCACAAAAAAAGCCTCAAATTACTGAGGCTTTTTTGTATGTATTAACTTGATAATTGATTATCTCATATCAATTATTTCAATGCCCTTATGCTTTTTGGGTTCGAAAGTAAATCTTTCGTCTCTCACAATTACATTTGATCGGAATACTTTAACCAAAATTATATAGTTGTTGCCATCTTTACCCTGATACTTAATTTGAACGGGTTCGAGTGTTTTCTTATCAAACATAAGATTTAACTTCGAATATGGAGTTTTTAGATCTATCGGGTATAGTTCTAATTCATAGATATTCCGTCCTTTTACAACCTGTTCACCGATAAATTTTGATTTGAAATTTTTTTCATAATCCTTAAAGAGTTTGGTAGGATCGTCAAAAAAACCACCCTCAATTACTGTAGGTTTTGATATTGTTACTTCATTAGCATCCTTATTGTACTGCCATTTGGTTACACCATCGTAGTATGATTGCATGCCCATTAGTTCCAAGTTATACTTCTTACCCTTAACTACAATTTCACCTTCATGCGTATCGGTTATTTTTTCTTGAAGATTTTCGAGGGTAAATGAAAATTTAGCGGATAAAGATGTGAGATTTTGCATTTTAACGCTAAAAGCATTTACTATATCTTTACCATTTTGACCGCTAACATTAATTGTAAGGCAAACTACTAGTAGAAAAAAAACTGTCTTCTTCATTTTAATAAATATTATTGTTGATTATTTAAGTTATTTATGATTTGCTCTAAAGATATCTCATCTGTAATAAGAACCTGCCGCGCCTTACTTCCTTCAAATGGACCTACAACTCCAGCGGCTTCAAGTTGGTCTATTATTCTACCTGCACGATTATAACCAATCGAGAATTTTCTTTGTATTAATGATGTTGATCCCTGTTGGTATTGTACAATAAGTTTGGCAGCTTCATCGAATAGATCATCTCGTTTTTTCAGATCTACTTCAAATTGTTCTTCGCTTGACTCTGGTGAATATTCTGGAAGTAAAAATGCGGTAGCATATCCTCGCTGATTGCTTATAAAGTCAGTTAAACGCTCAATTTCGGGAACATCTATAAAGGCGCATTGCACCCTAACCATATCACTGCCTGTTGAAACTAGCATGTCGCCACGGCCAATTAGCTGATTAGCACCCGGATGATCGAGTATTGTTCTTGAATCAATCATCGATGAAACACGGAATGCAATCCTAGCAGGAAAGTTAGCCTTAATAACACCAGTGATAATATTAATTGATGGGCGTTGAGTTGCGATGATTAGGTGAATACCAATGGCTCGTGCCAATTGGGCTAAGCGAGCTAATGGTGTCTCAACTTCTCTACCAGCAGTCATTATCAGATCTGCGAATTCATCAATTATAACTACTATATAGGGTAAAAACTTATGGCCTTTGTTTGGATTTAACCTTCGAGCGGTGAACTTATCGTTGTACTCTTTGATATTTCTTACCTGTGCTTGTTTAAGTAATTCATATCGTTGATCCATCTCTATGCATAAGGAGTTTAGTGTGTATATTACCTTTTGAGTATCGGTAATGATTGCTTCCTCTGAGTCTGGTAACTTTGCTAGAAAATGGCGCTCAAGTCTACTATATAAGGTTAGTTCAACCTTTTTAGGATCAATAAGTACAAATTTAAGTTGCGATGGATGTTTTTTATAAAGTAATGATGAGATGATTGCGTTAAGACCAACCGATTTTCCCTGACCAGTTGCTCCAGCAACTAGGAGATGCGGTAATTTTGTTAAATCTAGTATAAAAGTTTCGTTCGATATGTTTTTACCCAGTGCAATAAGGAGTTCAAATTTACTTTCCTGAAATTTTGCTGATTTAAGTATGGAATACATTGATACAATTTCAGGTTTTTGGTTTGGAACCTCAATACCGATTGTTCCCCTACCAGGAATAGGTGCAATTATCCTGATACCTAAAGCTGCTAGACTAAGGGCGATATCATCCTCAAGATTCTTTATTTTACTGATTCGAATACCTGGTGCAGGAACTATTTCGTAAAGAGTTACGGTTGGACCTATTGTCGCTTTAATCTTGTCAATCTGAATTTTATAATTTGCAAGTGTTTCAACTATTTTGTTTTTATTATCAATTAACTCCTCATTCGATACTGGCGATGCTTGGTTTTTATACTCTTCGAGAAGTTCGATAGGAGGACGTTGATAGCTTGATAATTCTAAAGTTGGATCATAAAGTTCTTGGTTTTCAATAGCAGAACCATTTGCTACGGCTTCCTGTATAGATTCAATAGTTAATTCCACATCTCCCTCGCCTTCTGGAGCAATTACTGCTTGAATTTGGTGTACATTTGCATCTTCTTCAACCTCATTGGTTAGCTCTTGTTCTTCAATTTCATCTTCATCATCAAGATCGTCAGCCTTCTCAATTATTGGATTGTTTGTGACTTTCAAATTTGTATTTTCAGCAGGAGAGGAGGTAAACTCTTCTACTTTATTATCGTCTTGTTTCTCAATGATCTGACCATTCTCATTTACTACTATAGTTTTCTTTATTGTAGTAGTATTTGCTTCAATTTCAACCTCTTCTTCATTTTTTTTAGATTTAAACAGTAAAATAACCTCACCGATAAGCCTATTAAACCAATGTATTGAATCTGGTTGTACGTATATTGTGTAGGTTATGCAAAATAGAAGGAGCAGAAAAGCAGTACCCACTTTCCCTATAAGTGCAGAAATCCATTCAGAAACAAAAAGTCCATGCGCCCCTCCCAATCCACTTCCCAGAAATCCTCCTATAGTTCTCGCAATAAAGCCTAGAACTAGAGATAAAAGTACTGTTCCTATTAGTAGTTTAAAAGTAGTCTTTCGGAATGGTAGGGGTCTTACTTTAAGTAATCTAAGTCCAAGAAGTCCGATTATAAAAGGTAAACTAAACGAAGAAATGCCGAACCAGTGATTCATGAATTGAACTGAGAATGAAGCACCAATTTTTCCGGTCCAATTTTCAACCCTTATCCCTGAGCCAGAAAAGATATTTTGCCACTCAAAGCTTTGATCTGTCTGCCAAGTAAATAGGTAAGAAATAAATGCGATGGTAAGATATATTGCTAAAAATAACATGAATACCCCAGCAGTGAACCTTACCCGTTCGTCTTTAAAAAATGATTTTTTTGGTATTTCTGGTTCAGTGTTCTTATCCTTTGGTTTCTCTTCTTGTTTGGCCATTGTTACACATTATGCAAATAAGTAGTAGGGCTATTAAACCGAATGCAAAGTAAGAGAATTATTCTGATTTTGTAACAGGTATCAATCAAAGAGTTTTTATTGAAGCAATGAAAGAAAGTCCTCAATTGTTTTTTTCGATACTCTAACATATTCCGACGGTATTGAGAAATTGTCCTTAGGAATATGTTCTCTTTTAATGGTTGTTGCCGTAATACTCATTATATGTTTGTAGAGTTTTACTTTGAACATAAGCATTACCCCATTTATTGATTCAAAAGGGGTGTTTGCATTAGGGTTGGCTATCTTTATATCATTTGTATATAATATTTCAAAGGAATAATTAGATGAATCATTAAAGCTAGCAATGGCTTTTTTACACTTATATCCCTGGTAGGTAATAGTATCATTAGTTTCCTTTATGGTAATATTTGGCATTCCAGAGTAAGTGCTGGAAATATTTCCACTAGTTAAAGGTTCCTCGAAAAACAATTTTTTATTTAAAAATTTTACTAGTATTATGCCATTCTTATCATCTATATTATTGATGTATGTTAAGGTAACTGCTCCAGAAAGACCTTCAACCTTATTAGATGTATTATTATCACGAAATTTAACTGTTATTTTATTAGGTAGAAGACTTGAATTGAAGCTAGATTGAGTTTCATCTTGAGTTTGGATGGAATACTCTATAGTTCCTTCGTTAAATTCTTTTTTTGATTTGAAATCTGAACAACCCGAAAAGGTTAATAGGAATATTAATAGAAAATAAAAACAGATTTGTTGCCTCATTTGTTGGCTTTTTTTCATTTGCTAAAATTACGTATTTGTTTTTAATAAAGTGATTTAAACATACTATAAATGTTAAATATATTCACTTATCAATCAAGTATCCACTTGTTTTTAATGAACTTATACTATTAATTATACTCAAATATTTCATGCATTGATGATAGGAAATAGATCTACAATCATTTAAACATGTTATTAAACATCAATTATAAGGGTAATTGAAAATACTTACTGTTTGAAGTTAATATGTCGCAATTGAAAAAATTTTATAGCTTTGCATTTTCAATATTTTGATATAAATAATAATTTGACAATGAATAAATTAGCAGTTGTAGCATTAGGCGGTAATGCCTTGCTACGTGGAAATCAAGTTGGGACTATCGAAGAACAAGAAAAAAACACAACCGATACTATTGAAAACTTGATTTATCTTATAAAAGAAGGTTACGATTTAGTAATCAGTCACGGAAATGGTCCACAAGTTGGAAATATTCTGATGCGCAACGATGCTGGAGAAGAAATGTATGGTATTCCTCAAATGCCTCTAGATATTTGTGTTGCTGATTCACAAGGAGGTATAGGGTATATGATTGAGCGAATGTTGAGGAATGTATTACGTAAGCACGGAATTGACAAAGAGGTATGCTGTTTAGTTACTCCGGTAATTGTTGATAAGGACGATCCTGCATTTAAAAATCCAACCAAGAGAGTAGGGAAAATATATAATAAGGAGCAAGCCGATTCACTTGCTGCATCCAAAGGTTGGGTATTTAAAGAGGAGGTGAAGGATACGGGTAGTGGTTGGCGTAGAGTTGTTCCTTCCCCTAAACCCACAGGTATTCTGAATGAAAAAGTGATTAATCAGCTTGTTCGCCAAGGTATAATCGTTATTGCATCAGGTGGCGGTGGAGTTCCTGTTTATATTGATGAGGTAGGTGATATTCGCCCATCCGAGGCTGTTATTGATAAGGATTCAGCTTCATCATTACTTGCTAATCGAATTAAAGCAGATGAGTTTTATATTTTAACCGATGTTCCTTTTGTATATATTAACTATAAGAAACCTGGTGAGAAGAAATTAGAATTCCTTAATAAAGCGGATACTGAAAAGTACCTAAAAGAAGGAATGTTTGGCGAAGGGAATATGGCTCCAAAAATAAAAGCTTGCCTGCAATTTGTTGATAATGGTGGAAAGATGAGCGTTATTACCGAAGCAACAAAACTTGAGGATAAGTCCTATGGAACAAAAATTACAGTTGAATACGAAAATTAGTATAATCAATTAATAAATAAACGCTATGGCTTTCAATTTAAGGAATCGTAGTTTCTTGAAACTCTTGGATTTCTCTCCAAAAGAGATTCATTTTTTACTTGATCTATCTGCAGATCTTAAAGCTGCAAAATATGCTGGAACAGAGCAACAACAACTTAAAGGTAAGAATATCGTTCTTCTTTTTGAAAAGGATTCTACCAGAACTCGTTGTGCTTTTGAAGTAGCTGCCCTTGATCAGGGAGCGCATGTAACTTACCTTGGCCCTTCAGGATCGCAGATGGGTAAAAAGGAATCGATGAAGGATACCGCTCGCGTACTTGGTAGAATGTACGATGGAATCGAATATCGTGGATATTCTCAGGAGATTGTTGAAACTCTTGCAAAATATGCAGGTGTTCCTGTTTGGAATGGTTTAACAACCGAATTCCATCCAACTCAGATCCTTGCCGATTTTTTAACTATGCGCGAACATACCGAAAAACCATTAAATAAAGTTGCTTTCTGTTACTTAGGTGATGCTCGCAACAACATGGGTAATTCGCTAATGGTTGGTGCTACAAAAATGGGTATGGATTTTAGAGCTGCAGCTCCTAAAGCTTGCTGGCCTTCAGAAGAATTGGTTGCTAAATGTCGCGAAATTGCGAAGGAAACAGGCGCAAAAATTACTTTGACCGAAAGCGTTGAAGAAGGTGTTAAGGGTTGTGATTTCCTTTATACAGATGTTTGGGTATCAATGGGTGAGCCAGATTCAGTTTGGGAAGAAAGAATAAAACTTCTAAAACCTTACCAGGTAAATAAAAAAGCTATGGAGCTTACTGGAAATCCAAATTGTAAATTCATGCATTGCTTACCAGCTTTTCATAATCGTGAAACGGTTGTTGGTGAGGAGATGTATAAAAAATTCGGTTTGGATGCAATGGAGGTTACCGAGGAGGTGTTTGAATCAAACGCATCAATAGTATTTGATGAGGCTGAAAACCGTATGCATACTATTAAAGCTGTTATGGTGTCAACCCTTGGACAATAAAGAATAAACAGACTTTTAAAAAAAGGCAGCAAAAAGCTGCCTTTTTTTTTGTGATTAATAAAAAACGCCGTAAATTTCATTTAATGTAATTTTAATCTTTTACACTATGACAATATATGTTGGTAACATTGCTTATACTATGACTATTGAGGAGTTAAAAGATCTCTTTATCGTTTATGGTAATGTAACAGGCGTTAAAATTATTTCTGATAAACAAACTGGCAAGTCGAAGGGCTATGGTTTTGTTGAAATGGAGCGCGATGATGAAGCCGAAAATGCTATTCGTGCCTTAAATGACACACAGGTTAAAGGGCGAAATATTAAGGTTAATAATGCACATCGTAAAGCCACAACAGCTTCTTAGGAGTAGTTTATAGCTTAGCATCTACTTCTAAATTTGTAATGTTATTAAGAGACATTAATAATAAAATGCCATTGCTTTTAGGTTATGGTATTTATTGTTGCTTAGATAGTTTTAAATCAGGCGATATCCTTCTGTAAATTATAATCCCTTTCGTTAGAATTTAGTTATATTCTATGAATCGATATTTTTTTTGTGATTTTTAATTTATGATGATAAAGGCTAAAATAATTCTACTACATGGTAAAGTTCAGCAAGTGGGTTTTAGATATTATGTTTATAGACTTGCATGCGAACTTGGGGTAAAAGGATATGTTAAGAATACGCCTGATGGTTCTGTGTTTATTGAGGCTGAATGCGAAGAACATACTATGGATGTTTTCATTGAACATTGTAAGAAGGGTTCTCCTTATTCAACCGTTAGTAAATGTGACGTTTCTCAGGGAAAGATAAAAAACTACACCGATTTTAGAATTTGCTAACCAATTTCCTTTTCTCGGATTTTTAAATCATAATTTGCCCATAAATATCTTGATGCCAGAGATCTATTGGGTTTCCATTTATCGGAAATTGAAATCATCTTTTCGATCAATTGATTTCCTTCCTTTTTTATACCGTAAACATCTATTATACTCTTTTTTATAACCAAATCGTCGTATGGAAAGATATCGGTTCGAAGTAATGAAAATATCAATATCATTTCAACTGACCATTTCCCAACCCCTTTAATCTTTGTAAGTAGTTCAATTATCTCATCATCGTTCAACGAATCTATGCTGTTAATACTTATATCGTTAGTAATTGCAAAGTTTGCAAGATTTTTAACGTAATTGGTTTTTGCATTCGAAAGCCCAACCTTTCTAAGCATTTTATCATCAATTTCTCTTAGAATTTCTGGTTTAGGATAGCTGTTCTCGAATAGCATAAGAAATCTATTATAGATAACTTTGGCAACCTTTCCCGAAAGCTGTTGCGATATAATAACCTCAAGCAAATCTAGGTAAATATCATTGGTTTTGGTTAGTGATGGCAATTCTATTTTACTGCTAATCTTATCGAGAATTGGGTCGTTGAATAAGATTTTTTTAATTGTCATTGGTTTACAAAAAAAGAATTGATTTTGATAATGAATATTTTTGATTTTAAAAAGACTTTTTATCCATACTAGATTTCAATTTGCCAACTTCTGATTTATAATGTTTATACACTAGCGTTGCGTTAACTTGATTATAAGTTCTTTGAAATCCTTGATATTATTT
>JACABB010000018.1 GCA_013376985.1 Bacteroidales bacterium | reverse complement strand
CTAGAAGCAGCATCGCTGCGACCTATTGTTTTTAGATTTTTTCTCGGTTAATAATAATAATTTATAAAGATAGATTGGAATGAAAATTATGCTTTAATTATTTGATTCAAAAGCAATAATAAGATTACCTATAACAAAGATTAAATAATATTAAAATGTAGAATATGAATAAAAAGGCAGTTATTACAGGAGCAAACCGAGGTATTGGAAAATGCTTTGCAATGAAATGTGCACAAAAAGGTTACGACCTTTTATTGATAGCAAGAGACAATGGAATGTTAGAAGAATGTTTTAAAGAAATAAAGAGTAAATATACAGTGGATGTTACAATAATTTCGGCAGACTTATCGAAACCCGAAGATGTAAAAGCTTTAGTACTAAAAATATCTGAGGACACATCTATTGAATTGTTGATAAATAATGCAGGATTTGCTATTCCATCTTTTTTTATAGAATCGGATATCGAAGCTCAAATGGATATGGTAAGGGTTCACAATGAGGCGCTGCTAAGGCTAACAAGAGCTGTTTTACCTATAATGAAAAATAATCGAAAAGGAGCAATAATTAATGTATCATCAACTCTTGCCTACATTCCATTTGTTACTAATTCAGTATATTGTGCTTCAAAGGCTTTTATTAACGTTTTTTCAGATATCCTCCAACGTGAAGTTAAAGGATATGGCATCTTGGTACAAGCTTTAAATCCAGGAAGAACTAAAACAGATTTTTATAATAGAGCCGCTTTTCAGAATGTTGAAAAAACGAATCCAAAAAATAAGGAAATATCCCCTGAAGCTGTGGTAGATATTTCTTTCAGAAAATTGGGAAAGAGTGTAGTAGTAATTCCTGGATTGAATAATAAAATGATGATATTGTTCAAGAAAATTACAGCTAATATGATTATGAAAAAGAAGGGGATTAAGTAGCTGCTAAGATATACTAACGTGAGTTCAATGTAAGAAATAATGTATTAAACTATATATCAATCATTTTATTCTATTTGAATCAAGAAAATAATGGAAGCAAGAATCTAACCTCTTGCCTTCCATCATTCCATTGGTCCACCATTCCATCCAAAGATATTGTGTTTGTAAATAATTGTTTATTATGTTGTTAATGTAATTTCTTATATCGAATTCACGTTACTACATGTTTTAATAGGGTTAAACCAGCCAGAATTCAACAAATGGGCTGGTTTTTCGTTTATAGCCAGGTTTGAACAAATTTAAGGTATTGATGTTTGTTAGGTAGGTAAAACTAATCATTACTGCCTCACTAAAAATATTGGAACATTATAAAAGTCCCAAAAAATATCGATAGTATAAAATCAGCTAGCAGCTAGGGACTTATTTTAAAACAACTCATAGCCACAAAAGTATGAAGACTCAAAGCTGCACTAAATATTATATTATCGGCTAGCACGGATTTATTATCGTGCTTTCTAAACTCAATAAATCAAACTAATAAGCTACAAAAGTTTTATTTCTCTTGCTTTAGTTTTATTGACTATTGCTTTATTTATTGTCCTTAACGCTAGCACGGAGGCTGTTTAAAAAGTCTAGTAAGACTGAATAGACGGCCTCATGACGACGGGGCAGAATGGAATTTCTAAAACTTTTTACGAGCCGCAAAAGACTAAAAGCATAATTGAAAATATGCTGAAAGCAGTTCAGACATGTTATCCCTCCCTGCAATATTTCTGTTACTGAACGAAAATACCATTGATCTGCCCATAGATTAACCTGCCGGAATGTCGTTCAACCGAGGCTTCATGCTTGGTATGTCGGTTCGCTATAAGCTCTGTTTTATTGCATACAGTGCTCTTAATTTCATCAACAAGTAAAGCTAGTTTCTCAATAGAAACATGGTTCATTATTACAATCTTAAACCATTTTGGGTCCAAATAATCATTGGGAATTAATCCATACTTAACAGCTATTTCACGATTGATATATTCTGCTCTAATAGCTATTATATTTGACATTGGGTTTCGATAGTATTTTATTCCCAATTCTTTTAGAGATTTACACATCCAATCAGTTCTTTTCTGTAAAATGAATATTTTTTCGTGCCAACCATGAGGACCATTTTTAGCTAAAATCATCCAAACAGCAATAGCATTTGCCCCCGATCTACTCCCTATTAGCGTATAATCTGTTCCCTCAACATAGCTGGCTTGAGTATTTGCATATTTAATATAACCTTTTCTAATTAAGAATATTCCAGTGCCATAAGGGGATTGAGCCATTTTATGAGCATCAAGTGTAAAGGAAGTAATTGCAGGATTTTGGAAAGTTAGCTGGCTATTTTCATCGATAAATGGGTAGTAAAATCCTCCAAAGGCTCCATCAACATGAAGTTTAAATTCACAAGACAGTTTTTCTAAAGAATTTGTAAGTTTTTCAATATCATCTATAGATCCAAACATTGTTGTCATCAAATTACAAACAATAATGAAATATTTTTTACCATCATTTTTTGCTCTCTCCAAGGTTTTTTCAACGCTCTTATTACTAAAATCTCTTGTATCATTATTTACAGGAATTTTATAAATATCCAACAATAAGAGATTTGCAGCCTTGTCTATAGAATAATGACTATCCTCGCTACAAACAATAGCTATTTCATTATGATGAGCTGAAAATTCATTCTGATAATAATTTCTGTAAATCCAAATGGCTTGAATATTCGCCTCGGTTCCGCCAGATGCCACGTAGCCATCTTGTTCTTCATAATTACCTTTCAAAATATCACATGCACATATACCTATCAATTCTTTTTCAATGGCATGTGTACCCTTAAAGAAAGGTTCGGATTTGCCCAAAGTATGACAACCAATGTGGTTAGGGTTTTGTGAAAGAGCCGACATATAGGGAGCTTCTTTTAAAAAAGAAACATCGTGATTGAATACCTTTTCATCTAAGCGCGAAGCGGGTAAACCAAGTATATTTTTCTTATCATAATCCACATTCTTATTAAGTGCATCGAATACGATTTCCTTTATTTCTTCTTGTGTTTTTTTAGTCCAAATTTTCGTCATCTGTTCTGTTTTTTTTGTACATAAAAGGTTTGCAATTGTTCATATATAAAATGTAATACCTAGCAAAATATTGGAATTGTTTTCCTTCAGATTAGAAATAGCTAGCACCAATTCAATTGGTTTTGGTTAACCATTAATATCAAATTTTGGTGAAGTTCTTAAAAGCTGATTATTAGCTCTGAATTCAGCTTATCAAAAGGTAATATCAAAACCTGCTAATGGAATGAATATAAGTTGCGAAGAACTAGGGGAAAATCCTCCTGTAGCGGCTAAATGAGGATAAGCTGTTTTACTTTTCGATCCTGTTTGTACTAAAGCATTAATTGCTGCAATAATTAGGAACAACAAACTAGCTAACCTGGTTGATGTTTTCATTCTATTGGTTTTATGTTAGACAAAAAAACTATTTATCCATCTTGGCTTATTTTCGTAATTATCCTTTTCTAAGGTAGTTTCCAGATTCTACCTATTCGAATTTGGAATGCAATAAATTGCTAATAATATTTAAACGAAAATCTTAAACTTCTCAAAATTGTAGGCCAAAAAATTTACATAAACTCACTCTAACACTCCCCCGTTTTAATCTATAGCATCTCACCAACCAACCATCTATAAACATAATAAAACCATAATCCCTCAACTTTTTAGCATATGATTAAGAAACAATACTTTATGCAAAGTTACATTTAATGCCTAATTTGTTAGCTAAACATATTACAATTTTGTTTAACTGTTATTTTTAGATGATGAATAATACAGTTTTTAGATGTGAAAGTTTTTTATGTATATATTACCAAATAAAATTTCAATTTCTGTTACTAATAGGCTTCTCAAAAAGTGTCTAAACCTGTAAAATTGGGGAAACATGAACAAACCATGTATCCCACTTGTTAATTGAAAAAATTGATGCTATGATAAAAGGTAGGAGAGCAATATTTTTCATGCTAATTATTACGCTATTAACCCTAAAGGCCAATAGCCAAGGAAAAACAAAAAAAGAATATATGGAAGCTACATCAAAATGCGAGACAATAACCCTAGGTGCTGGCTGTTTCTGGTGCGTAGAGGCGATATATAGCCGGGTGAATGGGGTGATTAGCGTAACCTCTGGCTATTCGGGTGGGCATACGGAGAATCCTACCTACAAGGAGGTTTGCACGGGCCAAACGGGTCATGCGGAGGTAATCCAGGTGGTTTACGATCCTTCAATTATCCCACTGGCAAAAATCCTTGAGATATACTTTAAAACCCACGATCCAACCACGCTTAACCGCCAGGGTGCCGATATTGGTACGCAGTACCGTTCGGTTATATTCTACAGTAACGATGAGCAGAAAAGGGTTGCCCAAGAGGTAAAGGACTTGCTTAACAAATCGGGTATCTGGAGCGATCCTATTGTTACCGCAATTGAGCCTTTAAAGAATTTTTATAAGGCCGAAAGCTACCATCAGGATTATTTTGAGAACAATGGCAATCAACCCTACTGCAGGATGGTTATTAACCCCAAGGTTGAGAAGTTTGAGAAGGTGTTTAAGGGGTATTTGAAGAAATGAAATAATTTGAAAATGAGGTAATTTGAAAATTGTATAAGATCGATTATTTTCATTACCAAATTTTCAAATTAACACATTTTCAAATTGTCTAATTTTCAAATTAATTCCGATTGGGTATCGCATTTTGCGATAGTTGTATTCGTTACAAGTAATTCCGCAATAATAATCAGTATTTGCAATAACCTTTCAGCGTCTGCAAGACCTAAAAGAGTCTAATTCGGTTATTTTAGAATTTGATAATGAGGGAATTTGAGAATTTGAAAATTGTATAAGATCGATTATTTTCATTACCAAAATTTCAAATTAACACATTTTCAAATTGTCTAATTTTCAAATTAATTCCAATTGGGTATCGCATTTTGCGATAGTTGCATTTGATATAAGTAAGAATGCAGTTAGTAGGATGGAGATGGTAAACTTATAAAACCCCTTCCCTCTTGAAAAAGTATAGTAGAGTATCCTATTTTGAATGATTTATGTCTAATGTAACTGCCACATTCTCAAATTTTCAAATTAACTAATTTTCAAATTACTTTTTTTCCTCCTCCAATCCCTGATTCCCAGTATCGAGTACATACTTCCATTCGCCCTTCTCGTTCCTTTTCCAAATAGTTGTGTAGGTGCCTTTGCTAACCTGATCGGGGCTTGCTTTTACTTTAAACTCCCAAATTCCATAGGTGTAACCTAGCTCACCAGATTCTGCTGCACGGGCGTAGATAGGTTTCCATGTTAAAACAAAAGAAGTGTCGGGTCTTTTAGCTTGACGTTCCTGCAAAAGCTTTATGCCCACCATTGGGTAGCTGTTGGGGGCAAGGAATGTAACATCCTCGGCAGCAAATTTAACGAACGCAGCATTCTTTCCATGCTCAATGGAATAGGTGTTAAAATCACGATCTACTTGCATTAATTCATCGCAATACTTTTGGGTATCGACCTTTTTAGGTGCACAACCAAAAAGCAAAAGCGAAAAGGTTAAAAATAGGATTGTGGGTTTCATGGTGTATGGTTATTGGTTACTGGTTGCTAGTTACTGGTTACTGGTTGCTGGTTGCTGGTTGCTGGTTGCTGGTTGCTGGTTGCTGGTTGCTGGTTAAATTTTCAAATCCTCAAATTCCCCAATTTTCAAATTATTAAACATCTTCGGACTTCCATCTTCCGTCTTCGGACTTCCGTCTTCCAACCTCCCTATGATACCTAACCATCACTTTCCCCTATCCCCTACCTCAACGGCTACAGCTTAATCTCGTTCTTTGCTTTTGATTCAATAACAACCCCTTGAATTGGAATCTTAATAATCTTTGAATTAGTGGCATTGGATTTAATGGTAACGGTACGGCTGATAACCTGCGGGCGAGGTTCAATCCTAAATTCTACTTTTATTAAACCCGATTTTCCTGGAAGAATAGGTGCTTTTGGCCATTCCTTAATATTTGTTCCGCAACACCCTGTAACTTCATTAAGGATTAGCGGTTGATTTCCTGTATTAATAACCGAAATTTGAACCTTTCCATTCTCATCGGACAGATCGTTTAGCCCTATCTCACCAAGCTTAACCGTATCGGGTTTAGTAGTAATGAATGCACCTTTATTCTGAGCCGAAACTGAAAGTGTTGCAACTGTTATAAAAACAAGTGAAAATAATATCCTCTTCATATCTTCAATTTTTTCTAAAATAATAACGAATATTGTGCCCTTAAATTTCAACGATAAAATTAGTGAAAAAAACAGTTCCTTTCCAAGCAGCCCTTTTCGATATGGATGGTGTTATTGTCGACAATCATATATACCATGTACGGTCGTGGGCAGAGTTCTGCAGAACAAAGAATATTCCTTTTGATGAAAGTACTTTCCGAACAAAATACTTTGGCAAAAATACTAGAGATACTTTTAATGGATTACTAGATTACCCATTAACTGAAGAGCAAATTAATACTCTGGGCGAAGAAAAAGAAAAAATATATCGAGAGATATACAAAGATGATATTACTCCAGTAGATGGGTTAATTCCTTTTCTAATCAGCCTAAAAGAGGCAGGGATTAAAACTGCTGTTGCCACATCAGCTCCAACGAGTAACCTCAATTTCACTTTAGATGCATTAAAAATCCGTCACTTATTCGATGTTGTTGTTGATGCTTCGATGGTAAGTAAAGGCAAACCCGATCCTGAAATATATTTAAAAGCAGCCAAATTAATTGATATTCCTCCTTCTAATTGCGTTGTTTTTGAGGACTCGATATCGGGAATTAAATCTGGTCAAAATGCGGGGATGAGAGTAATAGGTCTTGTTACAACTCATACAAGAAACGAATTACCTTTAGCTTTAGCAATTAACAATTTTACCGAAATATCAATTGAAATGATAAATAACTCTCAATAAAAAGTCTAAAAATAACTCTCTTTTCTCTTTGTGTATCTCTGTAACTTCTCTGCGATCCTCTGTGTAACAATATCTAAAAATATGAATATCCTCTATTATACCTAATATCTAAAATAATCCCCTTGTCATTCCGGGCGAAGTCCCGGAATCTAGATTATAAAGGACGGGATTCCTGCATTCGCAGGAACCGAGCGAATTTTGCGAGTTCGCCGCTAGGCAATGACAGCTTAGGTTGTTTATTCCTGATTAGGTATTATTGCGGACAATCATATTTAAAAAATTACACAGAGTTCCACAAAGAACTTTTTAAACAGCCTTAGTAATATTTAGAATTCAATAAATTAATATCCGATAAAAATAGTAGCAAACATCTAAAAACGATAAACAACAAATTTTTGGGATATATTTCGCCCCTACAGGGCTTATTTTTCTGTAGATATCATTTTTTCTTCAAATATTATCGCGGTGCTACCGCTTTGAAAAGCTGCAGAGCAGCGTAATAAACATTCTAAAACGGTTACAATTCAAAATTTCATCGAATTGCAATGTAATTTAATGCAAAAACTTATCTTACTAAAGTTATAATAAACCCTATTTTATGTGCAATAGTTTATCTATGTCTTCTAACTTAGGTGGAAGAGGAGCTTTTTTGTAGGCATCAACAGCATCTTTATCGCCTTTTAAACCTGTATTATACTCAATTACCATTTCTTTATGCTTCTCTGTCCAATTTGCACCTGGTTCCAGATTGCTCAATGTACCGGCAACAATATTGTACATGATAACATAACCTTCTTTTTTGAGCGTTACACGCATACTATACCAATAATCGGTTTCCATACCAAGTATACGCAAATCAAACTCGGGATTACCTATAGTTCTGCGAACAATAGCTTCGTTTCGTTCCCAAAATCCTTTTGGCTTGCCATCAACCATTTTAAGCACAAAGGAGCCAGCACGCATGGAAGTCCAACCCGATGATCCTGCTTGTTGAATAGGGTACGATTTGGGGTCGGCCCTTTTAAATGTGCTAGTAAAGCTCGACAAGATGATTTTCATATTGTATAGGTCTCTCAAATACTGCCAAACCATTTCAATTACTTTTAAACTATCCTGCTTTGGAACAAGAACGAAGCACTCAACACCATCCGTTGAATAAGGCATAAAGTCTTTTTCCTGGCTATTATACATATCGCGGAAGTTTGGTTTGAGGATATAGCTTTTGTCGGGTGAATAAAAGAATTTTTTATCCTTGCTTTTGTTTTCGTTAAACCATCTTTCCACTTCTTTGGGTGGAACAACTGTAAATCCTTGCTTGGTAAGTTCTTTATAACAATCTTCACGCGAAATACCTGTTAAATCGCGCATAGCCGATACCTGAGTATTAACCATTTTTGCAACTGGAGCGCCCGGTGCAAAGCAATAATAAGTCCCCGGACCCCAATATTTATTGGTGCGAGCATACCCCATCTTCTCTGCATTGGATTGTGGAGTATTAGTTTTATTTGTGTTATCCTTTTTTTGTGCCCATGCTGAACTACCAATACAAATAAGAGCTAGAAAAGAAAAAATTAAATTACGTGTCATCTTTCTATTTTTAAATTTATCGTCAACTATTAGAATAAAATGGTTCGGTAATCTTTTTGGTGGATTTTTGTGACTTGGTGATTTATTGTCCTTTAATATTTTTTAGCCGTCAAAATTCAAAAGCACCAAATTACACCAAATCTATTACTTAAAAATATATCGAATTGGAATATTGATATTTCTTTAATCGAAATTATCATCCATGCAGATAGAGCCTGTAATCATAAG
Organism: Bacteroidales bacterium; assembly: GCA_013376985.1. Taxonomy (GTDB): domain Bacteria; phylum Bacteroidota; class Bacteroidia; order Bacteroidales; family Tenuifilaceae; genus UBA8529. The sequence continues at coordinate 88,672 of JACABB010000018.1, read as the reverse complement.
TTCGGCTGAGATAAAAAACCTCAGCCGAACAGAGTTTATGAACATCTTACTCCAGAGTAATATTATAACCTATTTAACGTTAGTTCGAGGTAAGATGTCATCCTGAGCGAAGCAAAGGATCTAATTATTTAAAGGCGAGATGCTTCACTTCGTTCAGCATGACAAAGCAACAATCTAACACTATATTTAGGATCAATGTGCTATGCTTACATCGAATTCACGCTATTTAGTTATACAATGATAACATTTTCAATTCTACATTTAAAATGTTTTACCAATCCTGTAAATCTGAAAATGCACGGATAGGACGCACAGTACATTTGTACTCAATCCATGTATTAGAATGTCCCCCATTTTTGAAATTGATATATTGTGCATATCTAGCATCTTTACTAACTATAGTTGAACTCCAATGGTAACTTCCCAATTTTCTGTCGAAATTGCCAACATTCAGGTTTTGCACCAGATTTACATACATCAAATCTAACTCATCTATTGACGGTAAATACCAGCCGCCTTTCCCTCCACTTTGGTATTCAGCGCATACTCTGGCAGCAGTCGTATAAAATCTGTCACAATAATAACCATTAGATATTTCAATAGTATTCGCCTTACCTGTCCCTAAGGCTGTTCTGTTAGCGGTGGTTATGAGATTGCGAGTATTCAATGCCCATGGAAGCGTTCCTAGATCTTCAGGCCCTGCTTCAAGATACCTCCAACCATCGGTATAATCACCTTTATCATAAAAAATCCATCCACCTCCTGGTCCACGGTCACCCACCTTGTACTTTGGAACAATATATTTTTTTAAATATAATTCATTAAGCTTAGTTACTCCTTCAAATCCGGTGTGCCAAATACAGCTGATATCGGTTCTCATATCTGTCTGTTCATACAAATCTTTGATTTCAGCTGAAACTGGTGTTTCTTGCTTAAGAAAAGCGAATTTGCATACTTCATTAGTCATTATAAACATTGAAAGCTTTGAAATAGCTCCACTTTTGTCCTTATAGCTAAAATCCAAAATAAGATAAGGATTACGCATATCATTGGCATTTACGGTATAGGTCATCTCAGCAACAATACGTTTCTGCATTCTCATATCAGTCATAGTAAAGACTGCTTTATCTGCAGTAAATACAATATTTATTTCATTACGATTAATATCGCTACCTCTCCATTCTCCAATTAATCCTTTCAGTAGTTCATCCTTATTTATTCGCTGAGCAATAAAAGGATTATTATCCCTTGAAGGCGGTGCCCAAATACTTAAGCTGCCTTGATCATTTAAACGAAGACTTATTCCACCTTTATTATGCGAGTATGATGCCCAAAAAACAGAATTATTCACTCCATATAATACTAAATTGCCATCCCCTTGAAACACTAATTTATTTGGAGCTGTCCCATATGTTTTAGCATCCCATAGCGGTTTGTTGCTGTTATCATAAACTACCAAATTACCATCCCCTTGATAGGATAGCCTGTACAGTTTATTTGGTGATACCAATACGGTTGTATTTGGTGTCCATTCGGTAGGTTTATCTACCCTTGAGGGTATTACGGTGGACCAAATAGAATTTTTATCATCCCAAACACTTAAAATGCCATCATCACTTAATCGAAGACTTATTCCACCCTTATTATGCGAGTATGATGCCCAAAAAACAGAATTATTTGCTCCGTATAATACTAAATTGCCATCTCCTTGAAACACCAATTTATTTGGAGCTGTTCCACATGTTCTAGCATCCCATAACGGTTTGTTACTTTTATCATATACTACCAGATTACCATCCCCTTGATAGGATAACCTGAATTGTTTATTTGTTGATAACAATACTGTTGTATTTGGAGTCCATTCGGTAGGTTTATCCACCCTTGAGGGTATTACGGTGGACCAAATAGAATTTTTATCATCCCAAACACTTAAAATGCCATCATCACTTAATCGAAGACTTATTCCACCCTTATTATGCGAGTATGATGCCCAAAAAACAGAATTATTTGCTCCGTATAATACTAAATTGCCATCTCCTTGAAACACTAATTTACTTGGAGCTGTCCCATATGTTTTAGCATCCCAAAGCGGACTGTTGCTTTTATCATATACAACCAAATTGCCATCTCCTTGATAGGATAACCTGTATTGTTGATTTGGTGATACCAATACTGTTGTATTTGGAGCCCATTCGGTAGGTTTATCTACCCTTGAGGGTTGTGCTTTTACTACAAAGCCGGAAAGCATAAAGGCTCCAATAATTAATAATAATTTTTTCATCTTAAATCATAATTTTAAAATTTTATCGATTTCATTTTTTAAAAATTAAAATTGTTCTTCATAATCTAAACATCGGTTACATCAAGTAAGCACGAAAAACTAACAGAGTCATATTTTCGAGCAAATATATCCAATTGAACTTCAACACTAACTTAAATTAGATAAAATAGTTTTGTTGTACCATAAACGATAAATTAATTACTCTTATTCAATAAAAAACTACGCTTATTCACTTTTAAATAGCTATCACAACGTACTTAACTCCTCTTAATAACATCAAATTACTTAAGCGTAACTTTGAAAGTCATGTAAAATCTGCACAAAAACAATTACCAAGAATTTATTTAAAATAGATAAGTAAATGATTGATACAACCCTTAATTTTCTAACACAGGAAATAAATACATTTCTGAAAATTAAGAATAATACTCCTAATGAGGATAAAATAGTACTATCAAGCATAGCTTCAGAGAGCGGATTGGTAATACCAAATAAATCATTAGGGCTATCTCTTATTAATATTGAAGAGGAAAGAGTTTTTAAGGAGCAAAGAGCCGCTTATTTAAATGAGAATGGTAAAACCCAGCACTATAATCCAGAATTACGGTTGAATCTCTACATACTTATAACCTCCAATTTTCAGGATAAGGTCAAGGAAGATCCAACCGATGATTACAGGGAAGGTTTAAAGCAGCTCTCGAATGTAATCCTATTCTTTCAATCCAAGAATGTATTTACAAATGAGAATTCTCCGCTGCTCGCAAGTTTAGATCCCAACATCCAAAAGATTATTGTTGAGCTCTACTCCTACTCATTTGAGCAATTATACAATTTTTGGAGTGTGGTTGGAACAAAATACCTACCCTCCGTTCTATATAAAGTCCGAATGTTACGATTCCAAGGCGGTTCTGTAGATGCGGAGTTACCTGTTGCTTCTGGAGTAGATTTAAATAACTCAACTGTAAATTGATGTATCTAACATTATTCAATATTAACGCACTTCATAATTACTACAAAAGTGGTGTTTGTAAAAAATTAGCCTTTATACCAACGGAAGATTGCCTTAAAAATATTAAAAACCATAAATTGATATTCAGGCAAAGCGAAAGTGGATTTAAGATTGCATACAAATCCATTGATGAATCTGGAACACCATTAATTGATCCAGCAGGGAATTTATTTACGTTTACCATTACCCTGAAAGATGCAAATGAGCTACTTAACATTACCAATCTAAAAGTAGATTCTAAAGAATATACGGCCAAAAAGATTATCTACTTTACAAACAACCCTGTTGATAATAAAACCATTACGCATAAATTTATAGATGATATAAAACCTCACATATTTAGCTACAAATTTCCTTTTACGGCAAACAACTCCAATTCGGACGTTGCAAAACTCGAAGTATTGAATATGGAAGGAAGCACCATATTGGGTCCATTTACATCCGTTAAACCCGATAAAGATTGCAACTACTTTTATAAAATTGATTTATCAGCCTACCCAAGAGGAAAGTACACATTTAGGGTTAGTGATTCTACTAATGATCAGGTAGATGAATTGATCTACATTGATAATGATCTATCAAAACAATCCATCTTTGGGTTATTAGAAATAGATTACAATAATAATACCCTTGATGAATATAATCTGAGCCTTATAAGGCAAGAATCGTTTTGGAAATATCTAATAGTTAATAAATCGGATAGTGTTGACCTAGATTCCTTTAGCCTAAATATCCTTGATTCTAGCAGTGAACACCCATCACCCTACGAAAAGAAATACGATTTTGAAAAAGGCGAAGAGCCTGATTCTCATACCCGCATTAGCGGATTCGATACGGTAATATTCACATCAAAAAGTAAAATACCCTTTTATGAAGATTCCCTTTTAAACATTGAATTACTAAAAACCGATAGGGCAAGTGACCCATCAGCAGAGGGAATTTCATTAATCAAGCATCTACCAAATCCTAAACTTTCTGGGATTATCAATAAAAATAGTGAATCTGAAATATATGTTTTTATATAATAATTAAAATATTACCAAATGGCAAACTATAAAACACCAGGTGTCTATATTGAGGAAATATCGACCCTTCCGGCTTCAATAGCCCCAGTGGCAACAGCCATCCCTGCCTTCATAGGCTATACGGAAGACCACACAAGGAATAAGGAATCCGTATTGAATAAGCCTGTTAGAATCCTTTCAATGTTGGAGTACACCGAAATTTTTGGAGGTCCATTTACAGAAGAATTTTCCGCTAAACTTACTGGTTCGAGTACAAAACTCGAAGATACTTCAATAGAGATATCTCAAAAAACTGCACCCTACTCCTTGTACTATCACCTTAGAATGTACTTCGAAAATGGTGGTGGCCCATGCTATATCGTATCTATAGGCACATACGCATCAAAAGCAAGTGATGCAAGTATTGATAAAGCATTACTCATAGGCGGACTTGATGCTGTTAGCAAAGAGGATGAAGTAACCCTTTTAGCTATACCAGAAGCAATAAAACTTGAAGAGGCTGATCGGAAAGATGTTTATGATGCCATGTTAACCCAATGCTATCTTCTACAAGATCGTTTTAGCATCTTCGATGTAATAACCGATTCTAAAAAAACCGTTAAGGAAAATGGTGATCATTTCCGCGATAGTAATATTGGAACAGACTACTTAAAGTACGGTGCAGCCTATTACCCTCCTCTCAAAACAACTATTAACTACTACTATAAAGATGATGAGGTAGAGATTAAAGATATTAGAACGGGTGGAGTTTTTACGGGAGATTCCAAGTTATCAAATATATTAAATGGAAGCATGGCTTCAGCCACTATTACTATAATTGATAATGATACTATTGGTGGTGATGTATTCAAAATCAACGGCAAAACAATAACAGAAGGTGTCGATTTCCATAAAGATGCTACCGATAAAAATATAACAGCAGCTAATCTTCTAACCGCAATAGTTAATTTAAAAGATACCTCTTACTTAGCCACTATAGCTGATAATGAAATTACACTTACCGCTGTACTATCGGGCGAAGCATCTAACCTAATTAAAATAGAATGTTCTCGTGGTGGCGGTGGCGGTGGTACTTCTTTGTCTGGAGCAACCTTAAAAGGAGGAGTTGATGGAGTACCAGGAATCGCAGCAACTGGAACTATTACCATAAACGATTATACTTTAATTAATACCGATTCATTTGAGGTAAACGGTCAAACCGTAACAATTGATACTGGTATTACACCCGTTACGGACAACAACAATGCTGCTGAGGTTGTACTCATTGCTATACAAACTTTAGGTGATGGTGACTATGTAGCAACTCGTGCAGCAAATGTTATTACCATTACAGCAGCATCAGTTGGGGTAGCAGGAAATGCAATTACTCTTTCGTATACCGATGGAGGTACTGGTGTATCATCAACCGTTTCGGGAGCAACACTCTCCGATGGTAAAGATGCCATAGTTGGGGTTACAGCAACTGGTACAATTACAATAACCGATTACCTTAAATTCTCAGAAGCCACTTTCAACATTAATGATAAATTAATTACAATTGGCGATGACTTTACCGATACCACCAATACAAAAGCGGCTACCTACCTATTAAGTAAAATAGAAGCTTTAAGTGATCCTAAATATACCGCTACAAGATCAGGTGCTGTTATCACTATAACTGCTGCCACAGAAGGAACAATAGGCAATTCAATTGCACTTGCATACAATGAAGGCGGTGCAACTATCTCTGGAACCAGCTTCAAGGGTGGTGTTAATGCTGATAAATCGCTCTACAATCTTATTACAAAAGAGATCAAGAAAAATTATGTTGAACTCTACCCCTGTGCAGCAATCGCTGGTATATATGCAAGGGTCGACAAGGATCGTGGGGTATGGAAAGCTCCCGCAAATGTAAGCGTTAACATGGTTAAAGATCCTTCAATAGCCATTACCAAGGAAGAGCAAGAAAATCTTAACGTTGATTCTACATCAGGAAAATCAATTAATGCCATAAGGAAATTCGCTGGTAAAGGTGTTATTGTTTGGGGTGCCAGAACTCTTGCCGGGAACGATAATGAGTGGCGATATATACCTGTCCGTAGGTTATTTATTTTCATTGAGGAATCTGTTAAAAAAGCCACTGAATTCGTTGTTTTTGAACCAAACGATGCAAAAACATGGTTGAGGACTAAAGCAATGATTGAAAACTTCCTGATAACGCTATGGAAGGATGGTGCTTTAACGGGTGCAAAACCAGAACACGCTTTTTATGTAAAAATTGGATTAGGTCAAACCATGACTTCTCTTGATATTCTGGAAGGACGGATGAACATCGAAATAGGTTTAGCAGCGGTAAGACCTGCTGAATTTATAGTTCTTAAGTTCTCCCATAAGCTACAAGTATCTTAATCATTGAAAGAAGAAAATAAATCATAAAAACTTAAATTATGACAAATCCATTAACACCCGGGGTATATATCGAAGAGATATCCACTATTCCACCTTCGATAGCAGCAGTTGAAACTGCAATTCCCGCATTTATAGGATATACCGAAAAGGCAGAGGAAAATAAAAATACTACTGCTTTACTCTATAAGCCAACAAGAATAACCTCAATGCTTGAATTCGAAGAAATATTTGGAGGGCCAAAAGATGAAAGTATTACTGTTACTGTTGAAGATCAGCTGGACAGCGATAGTAAAATATTCAGCAGAGAGATCAATGCCAGTATCTCCTCAACTTTAAGCTACTTCCTATACTACAACGTAAAAATGTTTTTCGATAATGGCGGAGGTCCATGCTACATAGTATCAGTTGGTGATTATAATACCGCTATTACCGATGGCAATAGCAGCACAGGGCTAAAAGGAGGTATTGCAACATTAGAAAAGTTTGATGAACCTACTCTATTAGTATTCCCCGATGCAATTTCATTAAACGATCAAACCTTGTATGGTGGTGTAGTTAAAAGCGCTCTGGCTTTATGCAATAAGCTACAGGATCGTTTCACCATTGCCGATGTAAAAGTTGCCGATAACAGTAAGTACAATAAAGCAGAAATAGACAACTTTAGAGGTGAACTAGGCCTTGATTACCTAAAGTATGGTGCTTGCTATTTTCCATTTATTAACACCACACTGAATTGTGGTTATAGTGATAGTAAAGTTACTATTACCCACAAAGAAAATGGTGTTGAAGTAGCCCCTATTAACTATGCTAGTTTAAAAACAATTAACCCAAGCGCATACCGAGCCATTGAGGCAAAAATTAAAAAACTTTACGTAACAATCCCCCCATCAGGAGCAATTGCAGGGGTTTACGCTAGAGTTGATAAAGATCGTGGAGTTTGGAAAGCACCTGCAAATGTAGGTTTGAAATCGGTCATCGGGCCAACAGTGAAATTAACCAATAAAGAGCAGGATGATTTGAACGTTGATGCAACATCTGGAAAATCAATAAATGCTATAAGAACCTTTGTTGGCAAAGGAACATTGATTTGGGGTGCTAGAACCTTTGCTGGAAATGATAATGAATGGAGATATGTCCCTGTAAGAAGATTTTACATCTACGTTGAAGAATCGGTAAAAAAGGCCACAGAGTTTGTTGTTTTTGAACCTAACGATGCAAATACTTGGTTAAGGGTAAAAACAATGATCGAAAATTTTTTAACCCTTCAATGGAGAGATGGAGCACTTGCCGGTGCCAAACCCGATGATGCATTCTTTGTAAAAATAGGTTTAGGGCAAACAATGACCGCACTCGATATTCTTGAGGGAAGAATGAATATCGAAATAGGTATGGCTGCTGTAAGACCAGCTGAGTTTATCATCCTTAAATTTTCACACAAATTACAGGAATCATAACAATACCATTAACTAGAACTAAAATTATTAACTATAAAAATTATAATCATGGCAACAAATTATCCAGTATCAGCCTTCCATTTCCAAGTTGAGTGGGGAGGTACAAGAATAGGATTTACCGAAGTATCTGGGTTAAATGTAGAACTTCAAAGCATCGATTATCGCGAAGGTAGCTCACCAGAATATCAGGTTACAAAAATGCCTGGAATACCAAAATACTCAAACATAACCTTAAAACGAGGAATATTTAAGGGCGATAATGAATTCTTCCAATGGCTTAACACTGTTAAAAAAAATAGTATAACCCGTAGAGATCTTACCATTAGCCTACTAAATGAGGAACATGCTCCAGTAGCTTCATGGAAGGTGAAAGATGCTTGGCCTTGCAAAGTTGATGGACCTTCATTAAAATCTACAGGAAACGAAGTAGCTGTGGAAAGCATTGAACTTTGTCACGAAGGGCTTACAATTGAATTCTCGTAGTACTAATTTAAATACAATCCATCTCTAAACTCTGTCTTTTATAAACCTTTGGGTTCTAATACACACATAGTTGAATGAGATATTGCTATTTAAATCTACTGAACAGGTTCGAAATTATTCTATTGTAGCTTATTATGGCATTATACTATCCACCAACGGGGTTTCATTACTTTGTACGCTTTGAAAAATTGCATAAAGGCATTCCAGATATTGGATTTCAGAAAGTATCAGGGATAAACTCAACAATTAACACAGAGGAATATCAGGAAGGAGGCGAAAATAGGTTTAAACATCGCCTCCCAAACCCTCCCTCATTTTCAAACCTCATATTAGAACGTGGAATGCTAATAGGATCGCAGCTAATGCAATGGTTCAATGACTCAATAGAAGGGTTCAAATTTGAACCCAGCGACGTTACTGTTATCCTCTTAAATGATTTACACATTCCTATTCAGGCGTGGAATTTTGTTAATGCAATACCTGTGAAATGGACCTTTTCCGATTTAAATGCTATGGAAAATAAAGTATTTATCGAAACGGTTGAACTATCATATCAATACTACAAACGTATTGATGTAACAGATCTTATTTCATTGGTTAAATAATCAGCTAAAATGGTGTAAGTAGTTGCACCAAAAGTAAAAACTTAAAATATGCCTGTTGAAATTAGAGAATTGATAATTAGGGCTTACGTGGAGTCTGAAAATCAAAAGGAGGTAAGAACTGCAAAAAATGCCTCTTTTGGTGATGAGGACAACGCTTCATCCGAAGAGATAATTCAATTGCTCGGAATTATAAACAATAAAAACGAACGTTGATGGGACTCAGCGATTTATTAACGGTTCAAGGTGGTCTAGAGAAGTTACGAATAACAGCATTTGAAAAAGGGGATTACAAAACTGCCACAGAATGCTTCTTGGTACTATATAATCCTACTTCATATTCAGAATCACGGAACTCAAAATGGTTGCCAGAGAAAAACGTTAACTCAAATAGCAAAGAAAAATCCTTTAGGGCAGTTATCTCCTCAAAAGTTACTTTCGAATTTATGTTCGATGCCACTGGTGCATCTCCTTCAAGTAAAAATAAACCTGGCACCTTTACCAGTACAAACAAAACGCTTGCTGAAAGTGCAAAAATTTCTGACGCAACCGACCTAATTATTGCAACAAGTCCCAATGATTCTGGGCAAAGACATGTAGAAACAGCAATTTCCGAATTCTTTAGGATTACAGGTACAGTCAAGGGAGAAACTCATCAACCTCATTATTTGCAAATTAATTGGGGTGCATTTGAATTCAGAGGCGTGCTTGATAGTGCTACCGTTAACTATAAACTATTTAACACTAGCGGATTACCCATTAGGGCAACACTTTCTGCAAATTTTGTTGAAAGCATTTCAAAGGAAGAAGAAGCTTTAAAACAGAAAACAGAATCCCCTGACCTAACACATTACAGAATAGTGAAAGAGGGCGACACATTACCATTAATATCGCAAAGGATTTACGGAGATTGTTCATACTATTTAGAACTAGCAAAAATTAACCAAATCACAAACTTTAGAAAGTTAAAGGTTGGACAAAGAATTATTCTTCCACCAATCGATAAAAGCAATAAATCGGCATGACAGACGAGAGTAGAACAATACCAACACAGGCAAGTACTGATTTAGCAACATTCAGAATTTTCACGAATGGAACTGAATTAGCTACTAATATTGCCATTGTGTCTATTGCCGTCAGCAAAGCCGTAAATAAAATCCCAACAGCCAGACTTGTACTAAGCGATGGTAATATGGCAAAAGAGGATTTTGAACTTAGCGCCAGTGAAGATTTTATTCCAGGAGCTGAAATCGAAATTCATGCCGGCTATCATAGTATTGAAGATCCTATATTTAAAGGAATTGTCATTAAACATGGAATAAAATTTAGAAGCGAACAGAATTCCGAGCTCATCCTCGAAATGAAAGATGTGGGTGTTAAAATGACAATAGGTCGAAAAAATAAATATTTCGCCGATGCTACTGATAGCGATATCATCGAGGAGGTTCTTTCTGATTACCCTGATCTTCAAGCAGATGTTGAAGCAACCGATCTTCAACATAAGGAAATGGTTCAGTATTACTGCACCGACTGGGACTTTATTCTCTCAAGAGCCGATGTAAACGGTCAGCTAGTATTCGTTGACGACGGGACAATAACCATTAAAGCACCTGATTTATCAGCAGATCCCATAGTAAAACTATTTCATGGCGACAACGTTTTTGAGTTTGAAGCCGAAATGGATGTCCGTAATCAATACACTGCAACCAAGAGTAAATCATGGGATTATACAAGTCAGGCAGTAATTGAATCCAGCGGCGAAGATCCAGGATTAACAGAGCAGGGTAATATCACGGGCTCTGATTTAGCAGGTATCATTGGGCTCGAAAACTTTGAAATGCAGCACTCCGGGCAAGTTATTACCGAAGAGTTACAATCATGGGCAAACACTAGGCTGTTACGAAGCCGACTTGCTAAAATTCAGGGACATGTTCAAATTATTGGCTTCAGTGATATCAAACCTGGTGATATTATTGAGTTGGGTGGATTCGGAGATCGATTTAACGGTAAGGCTTTTGTTTCGGCAATAACCCATACTGTAGCATCTAACATCAAATGGAGAACAAATATCCAATTTGGTTTATCGGAACAATCGTATGCCCATAAATACGACAACATTATTGAACGACCAGCGTCGGCAATATTACCCCCAATACAAGGGTTGCATATTGCCATTGTTACCAATATCCATGAAGATCCTGATGGAGAATTTCGGGTTAGAGTCAAAATACCTGTCATAAGTACCGAGGATGATGGTGTTTGGGCAAGAGTAGCCACACTTGATGCTGGAGATAGCCGTGGTTCATTCTTCAGACCCTATGTTGACGATGAGGTTATTGTAGGCTTTATTAATGACGATCCTCGTGATCCCGTAATACTTGGAATGCTTCATAGTAGTGCGCTACCATCGCCAGTTGAACCGACCGAAGATAACTATGAAAAAGGCTTTGTTACAAAAGAAAAAGTTAAACTAATGTTTAACGATGAAAAAAAGAGTTTAACCATTGAAACACCTAATAAAAATATCCTTTTAGTGAGCGACGATGAAAAGGGGATTAAACTAGAGGATGAGAATGGCAATAAGGTTCAAATGAACGCCGATGGAATTACCATTGAAAGCGCTAAGGATTTGATTCTAAAAGCCAGTGGAGATATTAAGATTGAGGGAACTAACGTTTCAAGTAAAGCTAGTGCCCAGTATAAGGCAGAAGGAAGTAGTGGAGCAGAACTATCAACTAGCGGTCAAGCCGTGTTGAAAGGCTCTGTTGTAGCAATTAACTAAAATAAAAGTATTTATGCCAGCAGCAGCAAGAGTTGGAGATGTTACTAATCATGGTGGAACAATAGTAGGACCAGGTGAAGCAACTGTTTTAATTGGAGGCATGCCTGCCTCAGTTGCTGGCGACAATCATGTATGCTCATTACCCCCAAATGCGCATCAACCAACATCCAGCCCATTTCCTATGGGAAGTGCAACTGTATTAATTGGTGGAAAACCAGCTATTAGGGTTGGAGATGCTTGTATATGTGGAGCATCTGCCGCAGTGGGTGAACCAACTGTAATGATAGGGTAAAATAGAATTCATATGGATAATAATGATAATAACATCAATGTAAGCAATAGCTTTTTAGGGAGAGGGTGGAAATTCCCTGTAACTTTTGTTGATAGCAGCTTTACAGTGGAATTAGTTGAGGATGAACAGGATATCGCTGAAAGCATTCAAATAATATTAAATACCACTTTGGGTGAAAGGGTTATGCATCCCGATTTTGGTTCAAACTTAGAGGATTTGCTTTTTGAGAAAATTGATATTACCAGTTTAACCATGATAACCAACAGGTTAAAACGAGCCTTCTTATACCATGAATCAAGGGTAACAATTAATGATATAGATCTTACACCCGATTTAGAAAATGGGATTATTCAAGTTACTGTTGATTATACTGTTTCCGCCACCAATACTAGAACAAACTTAGTTTATCCATACTATATAAACGAAGGAACCGACATTTAATATGAGCCAGAATTGTTGCGATAAGAACCCTTTAAAAAGAGATGGCACAAGCCAACAGCAACGCTTACTTAAAGCATTGCTACCTGGATATATTGCAGTTGATGAGCGTAGTATGGGAGATTTAATTGAATTTGTAAAGCAATACGCCAAAGAGATAAACTTCTTTAATATTAATAATGATATAAAAGGTAATTGGGAAGAGTTTTTTAACAAATCCATTGACTCTAAAAATCAATTAACAGAACCACATTATGCATTATTTATAGCCTTTCTGAAACTTTTCAAGTATGCGCAGGATGATCTAAACCAACTAACCAAGAAACATATCGATTTTTACTATAAAGAAGTTTTGCAGCTATCGGAAAAACCTGCGGTAGCCGATCAGGTATTCCTAATATTTGAACTTGCAAAGCACGTAACCACTTCATTTAAAATCGATAAAGGAACAAAACTGAAAGCAGGAAAGGATTCAACTGGTGTTGAAATAATATATGAAACCGATAAGGAAATTGTTGTAAACAAAGCAAAAGTAAAGGAGTTAAAAGCTCTTTTCTGCAATAAAAGTAACATATTAGGCAAGTTAGCACCAAATTATTGTCTATACGCCTCACCTATAGCAAATTCAGCCGATGGGCTGGGTACTGAAATTGAAACCGAAGACTTAAGCTGGAAAACCTTTGGCCTTCCCATATTCTCATATTCAAATGATAATGAAGGATATACATCCAATAGGCAATTTGCAAATATAGGTTTTGCATTTGCGTCACCTATCCTTTTCTTAGCCGAAGGCAATAGAACTGTAATACTTACTTTAACATTTAACGATTCAGAGCCACTTGCAGATATACTTGATTCAAATTATTTTAACATTGATAAATCCATTAGAGCCTTTTTCAGTGGCGAAAAAGAATGGATTGAAGCAATAGATCAGGATAGCAGCTACTCGGAAGAAAAGGCGTTAGAATTTCTTAATAACGCTAAAAAACCTGAAAATATTGCTGGCATCGAGCCTCAGCAAGGTCCTGTTTTTGACGATCCAAATACGGGATATGGAAATCAGATTAGGGATTATGATATTGGAATTCGCGTTGCTCAAAGAATTATCGACGAAAGGGATAAATTACCAGGCAAGAAATTTACCAATACATCCGAGCTACTAAAGATTTATGGATTTGGCATTGACAAACTGAACGATATAAAGTACTCTTTCCGTAAAGATTACCACAGCACAACCATTGATCTAAAAAAGAAACAACTAATAATTAAAAGAACCCTTTTTAAGGATAAAAAAGCCATTGTAAAATATAATAAAGAGGTTCTGCTCGATACAATTAATACCGAATGGCCTGTAGAAAAAATTATTATTAGTACCGAAGAGATAATAAATACATACATATATGCTCATTTAAAGAAACTTAAAATTGTAAAAGCCGAAATTAAAGTAGAAGTTACAGGTGTAAAAAATTTAACCCTACAAAATGATTTCTCCGAGCTAAAACCATCAAAACCATTCCTGCCATTTACCAATAAACCAGCTATCGGTTCCAGTTTTTATATTGGCAGCTGGGAAATATTCCAGAAAAAACCTGATTCAATAGATTTAAATATTAAATGGGATAAACTCCCAACTAATTTATTAGGATTTCAGGATTATTATAAATATTACAAAGATTCTAGCGATGGTTCCCTAAGAGCTAACTCAAAGTTTAAGGTAAAAATATCATACCTAGATAGTAAGGAATGGGTAATGGTTAATGATCAAACAGCTTTATTTACCGATGAAAATGGAGCTGCAATTCAAGATAATAAGCCACTTCCTACCGATAAGCAGGTTAAAATTAATGCAATAACAAAGGATTCAAACCTAGGTATAGCAAGGAATGAAGCTTTACTAGAAAGCAAAGTTTACGATGAAACAACCCAGCGTGGCTTTCTAAAATTGGAACTCAACAACGCTAATTTTGGACACTTTGGTTATCAAACCAGTTTTACAAGTGCAATATTAACTAGTGTTAATACAAAAGCAGACCCTCTATTACCTAATGAACCATATACTCCAACCTTTAAAGAACTTTCCCTTGACTACACATCAAGTGAAAATATCTCTTTAATTGAATTAGATGACAGTGACTTTGAGGATAGAGTGGAACAATTCTTCCATATACATCCTTTTGGAGTAGAAGAGGTTCTAACTACAAAATCTCAGAACTTTCTTCTCCCTCAGTATGAAGATGAAGGCACTTTGTATATTGGATTAAGTGATTTAGAACCACCACAAAATATATCAATACTATTCAAGGTTTCAGAGGGCAGCCCCGACCCTGACTTAAAAACAGAAACACCTCAATGGTCATATCTTGAAAATAACGAATGGAAATTAATTGATAAAAATAATATCCTGTCCAACACAACTGACAAACTAACAACATCTGGGATTGTAAGTTTAAGCCTTCCCAAAACAATTAATTCCGACAATACAGTATTAACCCCAGATTTATTTTGGATAAAAGTATCGGCTGAAAAATCATCCAAAGCAATAGCAGACCTCATAAGTATAAATACACAAGCCGTAACCGCTAGTTTTGTTGATAATGGCAACGATCCAAATTATCTAAAAAAACCACTTGCCGAAGAAACCATTAAGAAATTCAAGGATAGTAAGGCATCAATTAGCAAAATTACACAGCCATACTCCTCATTTGGTGGGGAAATTAAGGAGCAGTATAGCGATTTTTACACACGTGTAAGTGAAAGGCTAAGGCATAAATCAAGAGCAATTACAATTTGGGATTACGAAAGGCTCGTTCTAGGTGCTTTTCCATCAATCTATAAGGTTAAATGCCTAAATCATACTAAATATAGCAACGGATCATTTGCCGAAATGGCACCGGGAAATGTGACTCTTATTGTAATCTCAAACGTTCGAAACACAAATGCAGTTGATTTACTTAAACCTAAAACAAGTTTAAACACCTTAACTGAAATTAACGATTTTATAAAAGGAAATGAGGATAAGGCTAAACAAAGCATCTGTTCTGAGAATTTAAGTCTATTTGTAATGAATCCCATTTTCGAGGAAATTAGGGTTGATTTCAAGGTTAAATTTCAAAAACTCAAAGATCCTGGCTACTACCATAATCAGCTAAACTCCGATATTATCTCTTTCCTTGCCCCCTGGGCATTCGACTCAGAATCGGATGTGGTTTTTGGTGGCAAAATTCACAAATCAAAAATTCTCAACTTTATTGAGGAACGGGATTATGTTGATTATGTCACCTGTTTCAAAATGAGTTTAATAGCCAATGATGGAACTGAATCGGCAGACATTGAGTATGCCGAAACAACAACATCAGCATCTATTCTAACATCAGCCAAGGAGCATAAAATAGAGATAATAGATGAGAAACTATGCGATTGTGATGATAACGAGCAGTATGATGTTACAATCCCTTCAAGGGACGATTGCTCGTGCGGTAAATAGTAAGTATGATTCATAATAAAAATTGATCAAAAATTTAATTTTATTCCATACACGGTATGGCAGACATTACAAAAATATCGAAAGAGTCACCAGAGCAAAAGAGTCAGAATTATAAGCTTCTTCGTGAGGAAGGGATAAAATATATTCAGGAAATGGCAGGGAAAATATGGAGCGATTACAACCTTCATGATCCTGGTATTACAATCCTTGAAACATTATGCTATGCCATTACCGACTTAGGCTACCGAGCCTCCTACCCTATCAACGATATTATTGCCGTTAAGCAGAATGGCTCTAAAACAGAAAACATTAAAAACTTCTATACTGCTAGGCAAATACTCCACAATGCCCCCTTAACCAGAAAAGACTATAGAAAACTGCTAATTGATACAGCCATTACTGTTGATATTCCTGATTCAAGCGATACAGAATTGCTGGGCATTAAGAATGCATGGATTGATAAATCGAGTGAGGCAGAAACCTTTTTCTATGCCGATGTTAAAAATAGTAAGCTGACCTATACAAAACCTATCGCAACATCAGATCAGGAAGCAATTAGAGTTGGAATACTTTACGATATACTAATTGAGTTCGATCGAAGCGATTACTATGGCGATTTGAATGAAAGCACAATAAAAGGCGAACTGCCAATAACAATTAATTCAGATAACGAAGAGTTAAATGGTTTAGTTATTGATATTGAAGTGGAGTGCCCAAGGTGGGACGAAAAAATTGATTGGGACAATCTCGATTCTATTATACATTCCATTAACGAAAACAAAATAGGATTTCAAATAAGCAATCTACCTGATAATTACTACTTTGAAACCTATACAGTTGTTGATGAAAAAACCTTACATCTTGTAATAAAAGATGATTCGGATGACAATGAAGTTGATGGATTAGAATTTATTGATAGCAAAATCAACGAGTGCATTTTTGATTCCGAAACTGGATTAATCCGAAAATATCAGGAAAAGGTTAGGATAATTCAGCAAATACTTAAAGAAGTTAAAGCCAGATTAAACGATAACCGTAATCTTTGTGAGGATTTTTATAGAATAAGAGCATTAAAGGTTGAGGAAATTGCAGTATGTGCTGATATTGAACTCGATAATAATGCTGACATTGAAAAGGTTCAGGCACAAATATATCACATCCTCGATAAATTCTTATCTCCATCAGTTAAATTCTACACAATTCAGGAAATGCTTGATAAGTGCAATATCACTGAGGAGTATTACATTAAGAGTATCGATAAAACACTAAAAACTTTCACCGTTTACAAGGACATAACTGAAATACTATCAAAAAGTTCTACAATAACAGTAAAGAATGCCGTTAGTAATAATGGCGATTACACCGTTGCTTCAGTTTCCATTAATTCTTACAATTCAAATTATACTGATATTAAAGTTAATGAAGATATTCCATCTGAAATACTTGTAGATGGTGGCATTGTATCTGTAACCTATAAAAATGCTGGTGATTGTTTAACCATAGACACAATTTTTGAGGGACCTCCCCTAGAACATGGTTTTATATATGATGAGGAACTTGAAAATGCCAACCGAAAAGATGTAATCCATGTATCCGACTTAATACAAATTATTATGGATATTCCTGGGGTTGCAGCTGTTAAAGATATTCAAATAGCAAATGTTCCCCAGGACAACGAGGATGGAAAAATCCTATCAAAAAATGTAAAATGGTGCCTGAAACTAGCTATGGAGCAGAACTATGTTCCAAGGTTAAGCATCGAACTTTGTAAATTCAGGTTCTTTAAGGATAATATACCATTCAAAGCAAATTCGGAAGAAGTTGAGGATTTACTAAAAGACTTAAATTCAAGCGAAAGGGATAGTAAACTTATTTCTCCAAAACTTGATATCAATATTCCATGCGGTGACTACAAGAACATTGAAGAATATGCCAGTATTCAGGAAGAGTTTCCTCTAATTTATGGAATTGGAAGGGAAGGAATACCCAATCAATCAAGAGTATCCACTTCATCAAAAAACAAAAGAGAAGCTCAAGTAAAACAGCTTAAGGGTTACCTTATGTTTTTTGATCAACTCCTTGCCAGCTATCTATCTCAGCTATCCCATGTTAAAGACCTTTTCTCGATGAATGCCGAGAAAGATGAAAATGGTAGATACAAAATTGGTCGTACTTACTACACTCAACCACTATTCGATATAGTACCCGATGTTGATGCATTATATGCAGATAAGAGTAACCACATTGAAAAACTTTATGCCATAACCGAGGATCAATCAACTTTTTCGGTTAGGAGAAACAAATTCCTCGATCACCTTTTAGCCCGTTTTTCAGAACAATTCTCGGACTATGCGCTATCAAAGTATTGGCATTCCGACACAAGTAAATCAACCGATCTTATTGACGATAAGCTAGTGTTCATCAACTCTTATCCCGAAATTAGTTCAAATAGGGGAAAAGCCTTTAACTATAAACATCCAGATAATGTATGGCATATCGATAATGTTTCGGGATTAGAAAAAAGAGTCTCCTTGCTAATGGGAATACCCCCCCAAAGCACTGATCTATTAAATTTCAGAGATAATTTTAAAATAACCGAGAATAAATTTGAAATAACTAACGGAACTAAAACCCTACTCAACAACTCTGATTACGAATCGATTGAAGATTTAAAGAAGGATCTTGAAGTTATTATAGTCAAAGGAATCTTTAAAGAAAACTTTACTTTTTCAACTGATGGATCTAATTACTATTTCCACATTGATTGCATCGATAATGAAAACAAAACCAGAATAATTGGTACAAGTGAACCCAACTATTACACTTCCCAAGAAGATGCAGAAAACGATATTGATGAGCTAGTTAAAATACTTAACAATGAATTCTTCAATAATCTGGAATCCAGTCGCAACAACATAACTTGTCCATTCGAAAATTATCTGGTTTTTAATAAATTAGGTGAAATACTTGATGAATACCAGACTTACAGTTTTGAATTATATTCTAAACCTTTTGATTTTGCTGCTGAGAATTTAATTGTAAGCGGAGAAGTGGCTGTTAAAGCATCCGATTTGCTTACGGAAAAAGTGGACGTTCAACAAAAAATTCTAGGGTTACTGGCCAATATCGATGGAATAAAATCATTTTCTGAATCAAACCTTTCATTTACCATAGCTGGATGGGATAATGAAGAAACCAGAAATAGCACAATTAGTTTCATAAAGAGCAGATTCGTTAACAGGGAGGGTTTTCATGTAATTGAACATCCCTTGCTTAGGCCAAAACTTAGAACAATACAGGTTGACATAAAGAACTTTGGTGATTTATACTATAGCATCGAAGCACCCGTAGTTGAGGTAAAATCGTCATCCAATAAAATTTTTGTCGAAGGTGACCATACTATTGAATTCAAAACTGGAAATAAAACCGATACCACTACAAATTATAGATATAAAACAGATCAGATTAATTCAAAAATAGTTATAGAATCAGCAATAAATCATAAATCAGAGAACACTTCAGAGTTTAAAATATCCGAAAAAACTTTTGCTAACATCAGCGATACGGATGTAAATGGAACATTATCATATCCAGTAAATGTACATATTGATAGCATCGATAAGGAAGGATTTTTAGTACTATCGCCAAGAAAAGATGGTTTCTACCCAAAAGTATCCGATAAGATTGAAATTAAAGATTCATCTAGCAACATCAATGATGGGTTCTACTATGTTGCTAAAGCTGAATCGAATAAAATTATGCTTGTCAGCGATACGCTTATGCCCGTAATCCTTGATAACGATTGTTCAACTCAAATAAAAGATCCATACACGTGCATTGCTTCGGTTATACTTCCATATTGGCCTGAGCGATTCAGTAACAACGACTTCCGAAAAATGTTTGAAAAAACGCTACGTATGGAAGCACCAGCTCATATCTTCCTAAGAATATGCTGGGTGAATAACAATCACATGCAAATTCTGGAGGAAAAATACAAACGTTGGATAGTTGAAAACTCCAAAAAGATTGCAGATGAGATTGCAATTAGCAACTCACTAAAAGAGCTAATTGAAGCATTATACCAGCTAAGAAATGTTTACCCGGTAGGAACACTCTACGATCCCGAGGAACATGAGACTTTGCAAAACACTATTATACTTAATAATACAATGATTGGTAACGCTTAAACCTTAAAAAAATGAATATCTTAGATAGCTATCCAGTATTTGAAAACAACCAGGTTTTAACCAGCGACCAGTTAAACAACCTAGTAAAATACCTTGATCAGCAGAATAGGCTTACAAGGTCACAGCTAATCGGAATAGGCACTATATGCGGGTTTCATATTAAATATGACACTACCGAAAACGCTTTAACCATAACCAAGGGGGTTGGCATAACATCCGAAGGATTCCTTCTGGAACAAGGCGATTGCGCCACTAGATGGTATAGGAAATATGATTATACAAAATCGAATATAACCTATCCGCCATTCGAAGACATTACAAATAAGAACCACCCTTTGGATGTAGAATTGTTCGAGCTATTATCAACATCAACCGATCCTACCAATGAGTTTAAGCTATCCAAAGCGTTCCTTGCCGACAAGGTAGTTCTCCTATTCCTCGAAATATTCGATCAGGATCTGAAAACATGTTTGGCTAAAAGCTGCGATGAAATAGGCCAAACAAGAATCTTTACCGTTCGAAAGCTATTGATTAGCACAAAAGATATGGACAAAGTCTTACAAAGACTTAATATCGATAACTACGACCCTACATTTCCCAATAAATTCGAACTTCCGGTAATTACCATTCCTAGGGTTAACATAAAACCAGACGAAGCGGCAGCAAAAGATAAATCATTACTTCTTAAAAAGTATGTAGATGCTGTAGAGATGGTTAAAAATAATTTGCTAGATGCCATTAAACTTACATATACAACATATAACCCTATTCTAAAAGATGTATATGCAAAGGATTACTTTGGGAATGGAAAAATAATAGATACCGAAGTATTGGATTGGGATACATATCTGAATGGTGATTTATATGGCGTTCAATACTTCTACGATTTTATCAAGGATCTCACCCTTGCATACGACGAGTTTAAAAATACCGCCTTTGAGCTGTGCAACGAATGCCTTATTGATATGGAAAGATTTCCGTTGCATTTAATGTTAGGCCTTGCAATACCCGATAAAGACTATAATATTAACTCAACGCCATATAGAAACAGATTTATACATTCTCCAGCATATTCCATTCAAAAATATCTTACACTAAAAGCCCGTTCGCTACACCAACGCATAGTGTCAATGATTATTAGCTTTGATCTTGAATACATTTCAAAGTCCGATAATAAAATTAAGGACTTATTCATAGTTCCAAGCCATGAAAAACTATCAAAACTTAGCGATCGGTCTATTCCGTTCTATTACTATCCAGACAATAAAGACATCCCTCTAATAGACTATTGGAACTTCGATATAGAAAAACGAAAACTATCCGATTACATTTTATCGTATCATCATAAAAAAAGTCCATACCCTCTGGAGGTCAAAAGTACTTTAAAATATGATATCGATAAATACTCCTTTCTCAGAATCGAAGGGCTATTAGGAAAAGATGTGGAAAGTGTTAAGTCAACTTTAGAGCAACAAAAAAAGGATTTTAACCTCTCGTTTAAAATAGTAAGCCTACAGCTTAACCCTTCGGCAAATGAATTGATATTAGATCCTTGCTTATGGTGCGATTTGGAGGTTTTATATTTCAATGCTCGACTTGCTTATCTAGATATTTTCCAGAAACTCCTCAATGATATTAAAGAAATTGCAAGCTATTCTTTACAATTAAAATTCAACACAATCGATATTACTGTTACACAACAATATATTGACAATACTATAAAATACCTTCCTGAGAAAATTAATGACTTCATTTTTCAAGATTTCTTCAAGAACTACTGCATATTGCTCGAATTATTACAAGTGTATAAACTCAATATCCTACACTACCAAGAAAGGTTAATACATGAGCTTATAAATGTAACTTCAAAAGAAGATTTTCAAAAAAGTATAATCCAAATCAATTCAAGCCTATCATTTATTCAAAAGGTTTTGGAATTTGGTGTTTATAAAGAGTTATATCTACTCTTCAATCGTTTAGAAAACAGGAAAAAGTACTTAAAGGAAAACCATCTATCAGTTTTTTCGAATTTCCTTAATGCAAATCCCGGAATGAACCACGAGGGTGGCGCAAAAAACGATGGTACCTTAGTTTTAGTCAGCGAACTTGATGCAACCGATAAGAAATATAAAGTTTTTGCCGACTTTACCCTTCCCTACCTCTGCTGCTGCGATTGCAACGATATCCCTTGCGAGGAAGAAGAAATTAATTACAACCAACTACCTTACCTTGCATTACCCGATGGAGTTATATGCGAAATCAATTGTCCTGTTGATATTCAAGCATTAAACAATGATTACATTTTATATGGCGCAGATCTAATTCTATCATCAGCTAATCAATATGTAAAATGCGATCCACAAAGTAAAATAATCACCTACAAGCGCAATGATACTTTTACTGGTATAGACACTTTCGCTTATACCTTAGATAGAAAAATTGTAAAAGCAACTGAAGTTGAACAGCCTATAATTGCTAAAAAGAAAAAAGGATATTTTGCTGTACCTGCGGATACTCAAGTAGTAACTTTACCCAGTGCGAATGTAAAAGTACTAATTCACAATAAGTACTACCCGAGTATCCAAGCATTTGATGACATTGAGATTGTTACTCAGCATGACCAAATAACAATTGACGTTCTAAAAAATGATATCAAATACGATACTACTCAATTATATCTACCCTCACCGAATTCACTACTTGGAGGACAAGTTTCAATTATAGATGATGGTACTGGGAAAAAGGTTATCAAATTTATACCCAACAATGCAGGTAAGGATAGTTTCAAATACCAGCTTAAGGATGATGCTAGAGTTGAGACATCCGAAGCAACAGTGACCGTTTTTGTCACAAAATTTGATTTAACTGTACCCGATATCGTTTTCCTTGTAACAAGTCCAAATCAAAATAGCATTCCAATTGTATTGTCCAGAGGTTGGAGTATCAACCCTTTACCTACACTCCCACCTCCTATCCCCACTACAATGGGTACATTGATTTTAGACACTCAAAAACCAGGATTTATCTTCACTCCTGGAGATTCGTTTACAAATAGTAAGACATTAAGTTTTAACTATATTCTTTTGAATGCAAAAAACGAAGCCATAAAAGGTATTGTGCATCTAATAAGCGGCTTGGATGAATACTCAATTCCCGATACAGTATATATGATTACAAAACCAAACTCAAATACAATAACAATAGATTACGCAATATCAAACAACCTACAAATTATTAATATTGAAAATTTACCTGCAAATATTGGCACATACACACCAGATGCGGCAAAACAAGCAATCATTTTTACCCCTGGAGTAGGTTTTTCGACTCAAAATTCGATACGATTTAACTACGTTCTCAAAAACATGAATACGCATACACCTTCAGTCAGGGGAACAATTCATCTTATTAATCGACTAGAAGAGTATTCAATACCCGATATTGTATATCGTATAACAAATGTGGTTGATAATATCATACCCATTAATTATGCTCAGCAATATGGTTACACTATTGAAGGAATAGAA
Organism: Bacteroidales bacterium; assembly: GCA_013376985.1. GTDB lineage: Bacteria > Bacteroidota > Bacteroidia > Bacteroidales > Tenuifilaceae > UBA8529. Next base: position 64,720 of record JACABB010000018.1, on the reverse strand, counting down.
ATTTCACCTGACAGTGCTGGTAGTTACACAATTGATAACGTTAACCGTCGTATCACCTTTAAGCCAAGTAGTAGTTTTAACACCTTGAACTTGGTTACAATGGTATACCATGTTAAAAATCCCAATAACCTCTTCATAATAAAGGGTACAATTCACCTTATAAATGGTTTAGAAGAATATCCCGTAACTGATATAGTTTATAAAGTAACGATTAGGGGGAGCAATAGCATCCTAATAGACTACGCTAAACAAAACTCTTTAGCTATTAATAAAGTAGATTTATCAGATACTTCGGGAGGTGCATGCACTTACAATGAAGACACAATCACATTTACCCCAAACTTAAACTTTGTAAGTTTAAAAACTCTAAAACTAACATACTACCTCAACAATAATGGACCCACAATTAAAGGAATTATCCATCTGATAAATGGTTTAGAGGATATAATAATTCCAGACACTATACACCAAATCACTTCATTAGGAAAGACTACAATACCGATAGAATATACATCTAGAACAGGTTATCAAGTTAGTGATGAATTAATTAGCATTAACGAAGAAATTGGAAAAATTACTCCTAACAAAGACTCCATAATATTTGAAACAGGCATCAACTACAGTTCACAAAACGTAATACGGTTTACCTATGTTCTCATTAAATCAGGTAGCGAAACATTAAGAGGGAATGTATATCTTATCAATTCCCTAAAACAAAGCGAAGAATACAAAGATTACTTCAGCGAGGTAATGGCCGGAACTGTTATGGCATTTGCATATGATCCCACTAACAACTATGATGTGGTATTAACATCACTTGGCAGAGATGCTTCAAAAGTAGTTGAAGTCTTAATATCAATAACAGGGTTAAAACCTGAAGAAGTAAAGGTTCTTGTAACATCTCTCCCTGCAACAATTAAAAAAAGAATCACTTTGGCAGAGGCTACTGATATTGCAAAACTGTTAACTTCATATGGTGCTACAGTAGAAACTCCTGACTGGTTAAAGCAACACGGTTGGCTTATTTGCGATGGAATGCAGTACAATAGGCTTGAGTATAGTCGGTTATTTGACAGAATAAAAACATTATATGGAGCAGGAGATGCTAGAAATACTTTTAATGTCCCTGATTTAAGAGGCGAATTCCTAAGAGGTTGGGATATTAACAAAGGAATAGATAAAGGAAGGGTTTTAGGCTCAAGGCAATTGGATCAAATACAATCGCATAGTCATCAAGGAAGTATATCAACGAATGGCGATCATTATCATCCATTACCTAATATACTTAAAGATACTGGTGGAGCTTACGGTACCCCATTGGGTGGTGGAAGTGGTTTAGGCATAACTTGGCCAGGATATAATCGTACTCCAACGCCTAATTCAGCAAATTCAGGCAATCACACTCATGCTTTAACCATTAGTTACCCTTCCACATTGGATCAAGGAACTCCTCGATATGGAAATGAAACACGACCCGATAATGTTGCAGTATTGTATTGTATTAAATTCTAAAAAAAGTTAAAGCCATGTATATAGTACGAGATATAAAAACAAAAAAAATAATCCATATCAATCCTGCACCGCTTATTCAAAATCTAGGCGATAAGGAGGTCTTTTTTAAGTTCGATTCCAAAAAAATGGAAATCGGAAAAACGGATGGATTACTACCAGAATATTTTGATATTAACAAGAAAGGAGAGATAATCGAACTAACACTTCAAGATTTGGTTCAAAGAGGTGCGGTAAAACTAGAACCACATCAGAAAATTGTAACCAATAAAATTGTTGACAAAACTGTTTCTGAACTTGTCAAAGAGGGTCTTCTAAAATTACAACCCAATCAAAAATTAGAGAAAAATGAAATAGTCGAAAAATCATTGATAGACCAAGTGAAAGAAGGTATTATAAAAATTGATGAACCCTTTGAATATGTTGCTGGAGATGAAATAAAAAAACATTCAATAAAAGAGATCGTTGATAAAAAATTGCTTAAAACCAAAAAACAATGTGAGAAAGCAATCCTAATGATAAACGGAGAAATCGAACAAAAGATTGCTGCAAAGTATAGCCATGGAAACGAAATGAAAATTACAAAAGATTACATCGACTGGATGGCTGAAAGTGGTTCAGAAAAGGATGAGAGAGCAATTGCCTATAAAAACATGAAAAACGAAATTGATAAAATAAAGAGTGAATACGCAGAGTTTAAAAAACGAATTGCAGAGATAAAATTAAAATGATAATATTAATTTTTGCTGGTGAGTGATCAAAAACACATAATCAATAAACAGGTATTAGAGATAAGGCTAAATGACAAAAAAGATGCCCATCTAATACAAGATGCTTTCAGCAGAGCCTACTGGAATCATATACCTCCTGTTATTGAAAGAATTATCGATAAATACTCCAGTAAAAATGAAATAATTAAAATTGATAAACTAGAAATTGACATTGGTGGAATTAGCATTGATAAACTAAATAGCAATTTCCCGCAGAAAGTTGAAAAACTACTCGAAGAAATTATCATCGCTCAGCTACACAAAAGTAAAATAAATAACATTTGGACTAATGAGAGTAAAGATGATAAACGCTATTCGGAACAGGATAGGAATTACCTTCAGATTAAGACCGAAACGGAGAATCAAATAGAAATACTAAATCATTTCCTACTTACAGGAATACTCCCTTGGTGGGTTAGTAAAACTCAACAATTTTCAATTCAAAAAGTAGTAGAGGAGTTACTTGAGAAATCGCCATTCGAATTAAAAAGACTACTATCAACCGCTTTGCAAGATCATAATGGTAGGAAACGATTTATCTATCAATTTTCAGAAAAAACTATTATAAAAACGGCACAAATACTATTTCCATTCATTGCTAAACCATTAATTGAGTTTTATGAAAAACTAATAACGCTACAGAGCCATTACCCATTCACAAATATTTCAGAAAAAACGTTTAAAATAATATTATTAGATTCTATTTTGGAGTATTCAATTGCTAACGAAAATACATCAAATGCAAATTCCAGAATTATTAGTGAATTCTTAAATCTTTTTATCGAACAATTAAATCAAATTTCCGACACCAAAGCAACATCCATAAAAGAATCAAATAGTTTACTCAAATCAATTTCCGAAAGCATTGATAAAGAGCTAGCCAATTATTATAACAACGATTTAGTAGAACTGAAATTAAATATTATAAGTTTACTAGATAACAGCGTATCTCCTGAAATAATAAATAATTCAGATAATAAAAAAATCGCTAATCATAAGTCCAGTGAGAAATTGTATCTTGATATTTTTTCACACTTCATTCAAACAGGAAGGCTTCCCGATGAAAACTATGAAAAAAACAATTTATCCATACAACAAATTGTAAAGGAACTATTAGCAAAATCACCAGAAAAATTTAGAGGAATCTTACTTGAACACATTAAAGATGTAACAACAAGAAAAAGGTTCATACATCAATTTCCTGCTGATATTCTCAATGAAACATTACAACTATTCTTCACCACCGAAACAAACACTGTTATTGAACATATTGAAGCACTTACAGTAATTCAGCATCAAAACCCATTTATCAACATTCCCGAAACAACATTCAAAAATCACATCCTCAATTCAGTTTTGGCCTATGCTGCCCATAAAATAGATTGGGCAAACTACAAACGAATTGATGAAAAAGATTTTATCACTTGGATTATTGCGAACTTGCTAGTATTAACGAATGGTAACATAACTCAAACAGACACCCAGAACCTGCTATCAGCAATAAAGAAAAGCATTAAAAATATCGATATAAATATCCTCAATAAATCATTAACCAAAATTGAATCGTCAATTAATTTGGCAATACACGATATAGATGGTACTAATAACATTATTAACTCCCTAGAGCAATCGACACAAAATATTGAAAACAATTTTACTTTCGACAAAGTAGATGTTAATAATCAAAAAATAGAAGACAAAAATTTCAATAAAATATCGCCTAAAAAATCCGTTGATGAAAAACAAATAACATCAAAAATCAGACTAAATGATGATGACGTGGAGATAAAATCCACCCAAAAGATCATCCAACAAGATGAAATAGTTGACACAACAAAGAAAAAAAATCTGATTCTTCTTGCAAAACCTGAAGTTGAATCGGAACTAATTAAAAATGCAGGTTTAGTGCTTGTTTGGCCATTCTTAGTAATGTTTTTCGAAAGATTAAATCTAATAAAAGATAAGAAATTTATAAACGATGAAGCTGGCTATAGAGCAATTCATTTTTTACAGTATTTAGCAACCGAGCAGGAAGAAACCCCTGAGAATGATCTTTTATTCAACAAACTACTCTGTGGTGTTGATATCTATGCACCAATACCACTCAGTTTTAGCATTTCCGAAAACGAAAAGGAGGAGTGCAATGCGCTCCTGCAATCGCTAATCGAAAATTGGAAAGTTTTAAAAAACACATCAATACAAACGCTTAGGGTTACTTTTCTCCAAAGAGAAGGTTTACTATGCAAACAATCAGGTGGTTGGAAATTGAATATCGAGAGAACAACAATTGATATACTACTCGATAGGCTACCATGGGGAATTTCGATGATTCGCCTACCCTGGAGCAACAAAATGATTTATGTAGAATGGTAAAAGAGACAGTCAAAAATAATGCCGATGACATTAAGAAAGAACTTGAGTGGTTCAAGGAAATTCTTAAAACAAGATCGTTGATTAATTGCAATAAATCAAGCGATTGCGAAGATATATTTGAGATTAAGCAACCACATCTTAATGGAAGCGCATCGTCCTATGCAGAGTTCATAAAGAAACACGACCTTGGCTTTGAGGAGAGGTTTATACTAATTCTTGCGCTTACGCCATATATAAAACCCGAGCTGTTGGACGTTTTCATTAATATTAATAGCAATACACAACAGATTTACACCGAATTCGGGGGAAGAAAAGGTAAAGGACATAATGGATTTTTACCAACTGGCGAAACCGTTATGTTTATTCTAGCAGGCGACAACCTTGAGCGGCGGTTTTACCTCCAACGCTTTTTCGATAATGACCATATTTTCTACAAAGAAAATATTTTATGCCTCGAAGATGTTGAAAACGGAGAGCCAAAACTCAATGGGGTTATTACAGTTTCTCAGGATGTATTGGACTTAATAACATTTGGGGAAATACGTAAGCCTAAGTTTAGCGCAGAATTTCCTGCAAAACTACTCACAACCAAAATGAGGTGGGACGATTTAATCCTTCCAGCATACACCAAACTACAACTTTTCGAAATTGAAACCTGGCTTAAGTACCATTCAAAATTAATGAGCGAATGGGGCATGGAAAAAAAGTTAAAACCTGGTTATAAAACACTCTTTCATGGCCCTCCAGGTACTGGAAAAACTTTAACAGCCGCATTACTCGGACAAAAAACTGGAGCCGATGTTTTCCGAATCGATCTATCCAAAATTATATCCAAATACATCGGCGAAACCGAAAAAAATCTTGCTAAAATATTTGATAGAGCCGAAAGTAAAAACTGGATACTTTTCTTCGATGAGGCTGATGCCCTATTCGGAAAACGTACCAACATAAATGATGCACATGACAGGTATGCCAATCAGGAGGTATCCTTTTTATTACAGCGAATCGAAGATTATGACGGTTTGGTAATTCTTGCATCAAACTATAAAAGCAATCTCGATGATGCCTTTATGCGTCGTTTTCAATCGATGATCCACTTCCCTATCCCAAAACCTGACGAAAGAATGCAGTTATGGAGAAAAGGATTTTCCGAAAAGTGCCTTCTGGAAGAAAAAATTGAATTGAACAAAATTGCCTCCGATTATGAATTGGCAGGTGGTTCCATTATCAATGTTATCCATTTCTGCTCATTAATGGCACTGAGCCGGGATTCAAATATCATCCTACGAAAAGATATCCTCGAAGGCATAAAACGTGAGTTCACAAAGAAAGGAATAACAATATAACATTTAACTGATTCGAAAATGGATACAAAATGCTTTAATCCGAAAACAGTTAAACCGGGAACTGTACCCGAAAGGATAATTCAGCCCAAATTGGAGGTTAATCCTCCTAATGATATTTACGAAAAACAAGCTGATGAGGTAGCCGATAGGGTGTCAAGAATGCCCGCTAATCCATCTGATAACCTCCAGATGCAACCAAAGGAGGATGAGGAAAAGAAACTTCAGATGAAATCTGAGGATGAAGAATCTATAAGTATGCAGCCAGAAGAGGAGGAAAAGGGTAAAATACAAATGTCAATTGGCAATTCATCAGGTAATCAAATGCCGCAAGTATCATCTTCATTAGCCTCACAACTTCAATCAACAAAAGGTCAAGGCAGTCCGCTATCTGATGGTGTTAGACAAGAAATGGGACAAAAAATTGGAGGAAACTTTAATAATGTACGTGTACATACCGATGATAATGCCGTTCAAATGAGTAAGGAAATAGGAGCAAAAGCATTTACGCATGGGAACGATATTTATTTTAACAGTGGAAAATACAACCCTGATAGTTTTTCAGGCAAACATCTGTTGACACATGAATTAACACATACCATCCAGCAAGGGGGTAAGGTTGGACGTTCTATCCAGAGGAAAATTGGTGATGGACACGACCTAAAATCACCTCGTTTTGCTCTTGTGGAAGATTTGGAATCTGTTTACGATAGCGAAAAGAGCATTGAAAAGGGTGCAACAGGCGATCCTGTTCGGATTATTCAGCAAGCCCTTTTGGATACAGGACAAACCCTTCCCATCTATGGTGTCGATGGTAAGTTCGAAGTTGAGACTGAAACCGCTGTAACAGGATTTCAAACTGCTCAGGGATTGGCAACGGCAATCAAAGGTAAGGTTGACGATAAAACCATGGAGTCGTTGGATACCTATTTCCTCGACTATTCTCATATGGCAGAACTTGCCAAAAGCATGAACCCTCCAACAAATCCAACAAAAGGAACCGAATATGCTAAAGGGAAAGCACCCGCTGAGTTATACAAGGGTACTCGAGCACTAGATCCTTCAGAAAAAACATACCTAGAATATTCCCGAACAACCGAAGTGAAGGCACCTATAGGGGGCGTTTTACCCACATTTAATGAGGGTGTTCCCCCAGATGATTACACAACAAAAGTTGACGAGGTAACAAAAAAAACAATTGACTTTTTATACGACAAATTAGGTAAGGGAAAAGCAGTTGATCATGCTGATCCCGCCAAACTTCACGACTGGAAAGATATTGAAAATCTTGCCTTGCTAGCCAAAATTGAAGTTGATAAAGTTTTTGGGAAATATGTTGAAGGCAATGCTTTTGTTGTGGGAACAAACCTTTTTGATGGATGGGAGGATAAGGAAGCAAAATTTACTGCAGGAGGTGCTTCTTTTGAGCAGGATAGCGTGGAGTGGCGAGTAAATAAAATATTCAGTGGAAGCACAATAGGTACTATCGATCAAAAATATGGTGCAGTACAATCCAGACCCAAAGAAAAAGGAATACTCGATGGTATTCGTACTAAATATACCACAGATCCAACCTATAGAACAAAACTAATCGAAATTCATAAAGGTTGGCCAGGCTATGCTGATCCAACAACACAAAGTATATATCTCCAACGATTTAAATCTGCAGATAACGCAGAAAATCGAGAGTTTATGTGGCGTACATTTCAAACCTGCGTCCATGAATATATACATACCCTTGAGCATTCTGGATCAGATACGTACCGCTCTGGCTTAGGTGAAATGAAGGGTGGTAAAACATTCAGGGAAGGTATGACCGAGTATTTTACCCATATTGTACTTAGCAATGTTACTTATGATGCTGCTTTTAGAAAAAAAGTAGAAGGATCTTTCAATGATCCGTTGATTGTTCACCCTATACCAAAGTATACTGGATATGCTGAAGCTAAAAATGCTGAAAAAATAGCTGGGCTTGTAGGGCTAAGGAATGTAATGGCTGCTTACTTTTTAGGGGACACAAAATTTGTTGGAGATTTTTAAAATGAAAAAGGTTATTATTTTGTTGTTCTCTGTACTGGTATTATTAAATTGTGCATTTAAAATAGTTAAAAACATGAAAATTATTGATGGTGATTGTAAAAAAGCAATTGAGATAATTGAAAATAAGTCATTTGAAATCTGGGCAGGTTTACCGGATAACTGTAAATTGGATGATCTACTCCCACTTTTTAAAAGCTACTCAGATTCAATAGGTACAGGAAAAATTGGAGCAAATCATGAAAAATGTTCCTATAAAATGGCTACCCTCAATTCATTCAATCAACAGTTAAGGGTTTGGTTTAAAGGTAAGGATATCGTGAAAATAGATATAAAATATCCTAAAATAGAAACCAAACTATTTAATCAACTTGGAAACCCAGATGGAAAATTAGACTTTTTCCTTCAAAACTTTAAAATGACCAATGCAGAATGGGTTTATGCAAGCAAAGGAATTTCTGTAATTCAAAACTCTGATTGTACTCAAATTATCGAAATAGTACTTTTCAAACCAATGTCATTTGAACAATACCAAAATAATATTTATTACAGAGCAGAAATCAGGGAATTTTAAACACAGTAAATAACATTCCTAATTGCATATAATGAATTTGAGACAAAACTATTTAATGGATAAGTCGGGCTATATTATACAATTATCAAATAAATTTAGTTTAACCCTGCAAACAAGAAGATATTGGAATAAACATTATAAGAATTACCGGTCAAATAAAGATAGCAATATTTAACTGGGATACTAAAAATTAGTTAAATGGCTCTGACTTCAAAAGATACAAAAAGGAAAGATAACATCCCCACCAGCTGGGGTCAACCTGATACTGCCCTTAAAGAGCCTAGTAAAGGTACAAATGAAAAAGAAACACCAAACCAAAAAGGGAAATCACAAGATTCAAGTTTTAGTAAAATAACTCCCTCCCAACCCGAGCAAAAAGTCAAACCAACTCCAAATAATTTTAATGTTCAGCTACAACCAAAAGTTGTAACTCCTAAAATGAATCCAACTCCTCTTGATGCCGATTTTAAAACAAAGGATAAAAAGGAACAAAAAGAGAATAAAGAAGAAAAAATAGAATCTAAAGAAAGCCCACAAAAGGAATTTTCCATTTCTGACAATAACGATAAAAAGACTGCAACCACTGAAGATCAAGAAAAAAAGGCCATAGGAACTAAAGAAGGCGATATAGAGAATAAAGAAAAATCTGATCAAGAGCAATTTGAACAGAAACAAAAAAGTAAAACCGAGGAAACAAAAACTGGCAAACCAATACAAGAAATAACGGATCAAATAAAACCCAAACAAACTGAGAAAAGATCATCAGGAGAAGAAGACAAAAAAACAAAACCCACTGAAAGTGTAAAAGGAGAATTAAAAGATAAGCCTGAAACCGAACAAGTTAATAGTAAACCTGTTGAAGCACCTAACGAAGAGACTGAGCAATTACCCGATGATGTTATTCTAAGTCTTTTAGATTTTGTTAATCTGGAGGGGGCTGAAGAAAGTGCATCAGAAAATGAAGATAGTGAATTAGAAGAAGCAGAACAACCAAATAGTGAACTTGAGGATAATAGTATACAAGCTAGTTTTGATGAGAACTTAGAGCCAACTCCTGATAAAACAGAAGAACCAGAATCTAATGAAATGCTAATTGGGGAATTAGCAGCCTCTATTAACGCTAAGGCAGAAATATCTTCATCAATTATCCAAGGATCCGCAAATAAACTTAAAACCTCAACTTGGGCTAGAGCAGAGATAGAAAAGGAAAATATCTCCAATAAGATATTGGGGAGTGTAAAAGAAGTATCAAAAAAATTCGATGCTAAGCAATTAGAAATTAGTAAATTAATAATTGATTCAAGAAAAAATATTGAACAAAATTGTACAGATGCTCATGTAAAGGTTGATGAGAAAGGAAAACTAAGCAAAGAGGGAATTGATAAACTATTTGAAAACTTTAAAACAGATGTAAATACCAAAGTTTCTGATTATGTAGGGAAATCTAACCAGCTAAACTCCGATTCAAAAGAAAGATTTAGGACAGAACAAAAAAATCAGGCAAACGAAGCAAGAAATAAAGGGGAACAAAGAGCAGCAATTTATGACTATACCGAAAAAGGCCTAAAACAAAAAAATGCAGTAAAAGATGTTGCTAATGAAGTTGCAAAAGGAATAGAGGATAAAATTGAAGACAATCTTAGCGCACTAGATGAAGTAACTGAAACAATCCCAGAAGAATTTATTAAGCAGGGAACGCAAGCAACTCAAGACATCGATAAGCAAAAGCAACCTCTTTATGATGAAGTTGATAAACAAGTTGTTGCAATGCATATCGAGGTAGATGCAAAAATGCAAAAGTTAACCGAAGCTTTAAATGAATTTGAACAAAAAATTAACGCCGATATTTCCACTGAAAAAGATAGTATAGTTACTAAAATCAAAGAGCAAGAAGAACCTGCATCAAAAAACATTGATAAAATTGCGGCAAGCATTGTACAAAAAATAACCGACTCATCTAACCGGGTAATCACATCAATTAATCAAACTGCTGAAGAATCAGTTCTAATTCTTAACAAGAAAAAAACTGGTAAAAAAGATAATTTAATTCAGTTCAAAAATTCTGTTATTGAATTTTATGATAAAACAGCTAGTGAAACTAACATTTCGCTCAACGAAGGCAAGGCCGAACAATCAAAAGGATTCGGTGAGGTTCAAAAAGCCATCGACAAATCAATTGAAGATCAGGAAAATAGAGCAGATGAAATTCTTCTAAAGATTTCGGAAAAATCATTAGATTATATGACCCAACTCTATCAAAAGAGTGTTGAAACATTCAATGAGATTTTAAGTGAGTGCGATAGAATTACAAAAGAGTTTCATGATGGAATCAAAAAGGGGTTTGACGATAATATTGTAACACTCGAAAATGGTTTTAAAGAGGTTTTAGCTAACGCTAAAATCGAAATAGATAAATCGATTCAGGAAGGTTTAAATAAAAATAATGAGGCACTTGCTGGCATTAGTGATAAAATGACAGATGCAGCTTCAGATGCAGCTTGGAGATACGATCACTCTATCCTAGCAGCAATTGGTGACGTTCTATCCTTCATTGGGGGTTTGGTTCTTGGCATATTAATGATTGTAGTCATCGTAGTAGTTGTTATTGTTGCATTCAAAGTTATTGTTGCTGGACTTGTAGCAATGGGAGTTTCACTAATTGTTGCAGAGATTATTGTTGCAGTTGGCGGATTAGTAATGCTCGGGGTTATGGCATATAGTGCCTATTCAGCAAGAAGAGAACAGGGTGAAAGCGGATGGAGTGCATTCTTTGGAGCATTAGGTGATGTTACTGGAATAACTGATATATACCGTGGAATAACTCAACCTGGCCTATCACCATTCGATCGTGGCTTCTTTATTGGAAAAGGTTTGGCAACAGTTGCAACTATTATATTTGGTACAAAAGTAAATAAAATGGTAAATAAAGGATTATCTAAACTTGGATCTAAAATTTCAACATTTATTCTAAAACCTAAAATAACAAATTTTGGAAGAAGAATGAGATATAGGTATCCGAAACTTTATAAAGTTAATAAAGCCATTAAAGGATTTGGGGAAAAGATGCAAAAGTTAGGAAAACAAGCTGGAACAAAAGTTAGACAAATTAAAAAAAGTATAACCAAAAGCATTATAAAAGCAGGAAAACAGGTCAAAAAAACAGGCAAGGAATATGGAAATAAAGCAATTAAATATATTAAATCTATTATAAGCGGAGAGGAAAAAATACATCACATTGCTTCAAATAAACATCTAACAAAATACACCCCACAATATGAGTCAATTGCGGGTAAATATGATCTAAAACTGGATGCCGATTGGAATAAAATAGAAATATCTGATCTGCATCATTATTCCAATCACCCAAAGGAATATCATGAATTTGTGCTTAATGGTATGAGAATGGCTGATTCACAAGCAGCTCTTGAAACCACAGCAGCAGCCAAACAAGCTAAATTCTTACAACTATTTGACTTATATGTTAAACAACCATTACTAAAAAATCCAAATATGCTAAATAAAACAGGTTGGAAATAATGAATAAATATTTCTTTTGATTAGATAAATTATTTATCTGTTTTAATATTAATGGAATACTTAAATTTACATAACCTAAAAACTTTCTATTGCTTATTTTGTCATCTTTTTAATAAGTCATTAAAATCCAGCATTAAAAATGAACAAGTATTTTTTATTAACAGAGCAAATCAAGTCAGGAACTGCATTTGCATATACCGAAGGTAAAACCCCATTGTCTCATGAATTAATACCTGAAATGAAAGATAAAACTAATGTGCCGTTTGATTTATTTTTAAAAAAGGTAGTAATTAGTAAAGGCGAAACCTCAGTAAGTAGTGATATTTCGGGTTTAAAACATCTATGGCTAGATTTCCAACCAAATAATCTTGCTTGGCCGTTAATGTCGGAAAAGATGAAGAATATAATAGACAATAACCTAACAGGTAAAGAAGATATTAGTTGGATGAAAGTGACTGTGAAGGCTGATTCTGAAAGCAGAGCTTACTTTATTTTAAAATTTGAAAAAATGCTTGATGTACTAGACGAAAAAAAGACATTATTCGTACAGGGAACTAATCTTATTATCAAACCTGTATTTTCCTTAAGTAAAATCTCTAATTATAATATATTCCACAAACCTCAACCTTTTTGGGAAATCCCATCTGGTCTTTATATTAGCGAAATTATCAAAAAAGCAGTTCAGAAAGAGAACCTTACTGGAATTGATTTTGAAAATGTATCTGTAGCATAACAATTTTAGCATTGTCAAATGATGAACTAAATACTATTCTGCAATCGATTTCCTGCTATCACAAAATATATGTCCTTATAAATGTTCCAACAAGGTATCTATATCTCTTTTAGAAAGAAGTTGAGTACCTCTCAAAACGCTTCAAATACCCTTTTAAACTCACGAATTGCTGAATGGTAAGGCGTTTATCGAAGTTATTAACAACTTATCAACATTTTCGTGTTGATAACTTTATCTGCTAGTCTATTTTAAAGATTAGATTTATTTCCGAGATTTATAAACAATATCAAAAAACTATATTTTGCTAATAAATAAGGCATGGAATCTAAGTATAGTAATGATCGTATAGCATTTCGTACACAAACAGGAGTTAGTGTATTAAATATTGACAGTATTATATATTGCAAAGGGGAAGGTCGATACACTTACATTTACTTAAATAATAATAAACACATTGTTGTTGCAAAATTATTAAAGGATGTTGAGCTAGTTTTGCCCTTAGATATCTTTTATAGAATCCACAAATCATGCCTTATTAACCTAGACTACGTAAAGGAATTGAATATCTTAAAAGAAAAGACGATAATTCTAAAGGACGATACAAGGCTTAAACTAGCATGTAGAAGGCAACCAATGTTTTTCAAAAAACTTCTAAGCAACGTTACAATAGTATAAATCAGTCTGGTATTATATAAAGTCTAAAATTTAACAATACATATTTAAGTTTAACTTTAACAGGGTTTTGAACCCTGTTAAAGTTTTATAATGATATACCCCCTCCCCTTTCCCAAAAAATTACTACAAACCCCAATAATCAAAGGCTCAAAATCTCGTTTTTAAAACTGATTTAACAATAATTCCATTGAATCGCATTTAATTCAAAATTTTTAACGAAAATTGCCCCCTCAAATTTCATAGTAACTAAACAAAAAATCATGCTCCAATATAAAGCTGCAATATTTGATATGGATGGGGTAATTGTAGACAATCACAATTACCATGTAAAAGCATGGGCAAGCTTCTGTAAAAATCATAGAATACCTTTTAGCGAGCAGAGCTTTAGAACCAAATACTTTGGGAAAAGCAACCGAGATATCCTACCCGATTTAACAAACTCTAAACTATCACAAAATGCGATAGATGAACTCGCAGAGGAGAAAGAGTTGATTTACCGAAATATCTATAGAGATGATATAAAATCCGTTAGCGGTTTTAAATCATTTATCGCAAAACTAAGGGAGCAAGGAATTAAGACGGCTATTGCAACATCGGCACCAACAAGTAACCTCAACTTTGTGCTGGATCAGCTATGTATCAGAGATATGTTTGATGCTGTTGTTGATTCCTCGATGGTTAAGGAATGTAAACCCGATCCCGAGATATACCTTAAGGCTTCGGAGATAATTGGCATTGCTCCAAAGGAGTGTATTGTTTTTGAGGACTCAATTTCAGGAATACAATCGGCTCATAATGCAGGAATGGGAGTTATTGCATTAATAACAACGCACAAAGCGGAAGAGCTACCAAAAACCTACATGCAAGTTTACGACTTTACGGAAGTACCTGAGAATATGTTTTATTAATAGTTGGATTTGCAGAGTTTAAGATTGCTTCTTAGGCAAGCGCAATTAACCTTTGGCTTAACTTTCGCCGTCGGTCGTTATTTGGCAATACAAAAATAATTATTCTATTTTACTTGCATATGTCTTAGAATGCCTTTAAACAGCGATCTCCTATCCATTCCTTTCAAACTTTCCCTGATACTCCACAGTATATCAAATTAAAACCAACTAGTTAAATTATGCATACTCCTCAAACCGCCTCCATTCCCGTAAACCTTACTAAAAACGGCATAGTGTAAGTAATATCTAATACCCTGCAATTTCAACCGAAAAGATTTTTACCTCCATTGCTGTTTGCCCATGCTGAATTTCCAACTTCATAATCTTTTTCCCCGAGGCTTTTTGGGGGATGTAAACCAGTTTCTGTTCGGTTGATACCCCTTTAGGTATATTTTTCTCAATGGTTTCGGTATCCCTATTCTGATAGGTGAAAATAAGAGTTACCCCCATATCAACATAATTAAGCGGAGTTGTCCACTTACAAGTAACTATAACAGGTGCTGCAACCATGCAAATCCCTTCGTAATAAATAGGGCTATACTGCCTAAGAATAATGCAACTTGAGGTTTTTGTACTAATTGTACTTCCAAAGTTTGAAATCTTCCAATTGTCCAATAGTAGAATTCCCTGAGCAAAAACTCCATTAATAAGAAGTAATGCCGAAAGGGAGAGTAGGCATTTTAAAATTTTAGTTCGAATCATAGCAAATTTAGTTTTTTTTAGATTTTTATAATCGCAAAATGCGATAGCTATTTTATTCTAATTCAATTTAAGGATACTAAGATATGAAATAAGTACAAAACCTCTATTCAGAAGTTTGCATTAAACAAGTTGCGCAGAATGTTTTGGTTTTAATACTTTGACGTTTAATATTTGAGTTTTATTGCGAGTAGTTTAAAGTTACAATCCCTTTAATTTCAAACGATACAGTAAGATTTTTAGAGATTAAGTAGGTAGCAAAGTTCAAGGAACTTTTTAAAGAATGAAATTAGATGTATTTAAATAAAGATACCATTGATGTTCGAATAGTAAGCTTGTTTTGGTATTTTTGTTAAATGAATAGGTGTTTTATATTCACAAACAAGTTGTACATTTATAGGAGTATTTTACCCCGTTTTTAGAATATTAGCATTACATGAAGGTGTTTGAATCTAGGGAATTGATTTGAGAGTTAAAAGATTGTTCATGGCAAGCGTTCTTTTTCTTGGTGTATAATTTTTCCCAATCAGTAGTAAATCAAATTTAATATTAAGCTTTAGTAATTTATATAATTTGTATATCCGTTATATTACCTATAAGCAGAACACACTCCATTGTTATTCCGGGCGAAGTCTCAGAATCTCTTGGCAGGGATAGATTCCTGCATTATTCGCTTTGCTCATGAGCTAACGGTTCGCAGAAACCGAGCGTATTTTGCGAGTTCGCCGCTAGGCAATGACAACTTGGGTTGTTTATTCCTGATTAGGTATTATTGCGGACAATCATTTAAAATATTATCATTTACACCTTTTAACTCAATAATCCACCATTGAAATCCATCCGAATTTTTACACCAACCATAAAATCGGGAACGATTCCTTTAGATGCCCTTCAATTTTCGGTTTAATTATTTACTTTGAATATACTCAAACTCCATGATGTCAATATAATACAAATGAAAATAAAACTTAATTTACCAATAAAAAATTAGGTTTTACTATTGATATCTATTGAATTGAATACTTTATCGCAACAATACAAATCAATAAAGCAAGTAGAACAATCATTGAAATTGGGTTTGCAAAGTTTACGGTCCATCCGCCGTAAAATCGTTTTGGTGGGAATACTCTTCTATCCATCCTGTTAAAATAGAAAATTCCAAGCTTCCAGTTTTTAGAATCATCATGCCATTGCTTAAGCTGTAATTCAGTGGGTTCAATTTTTTTCATAGAATGCATCTTTGGGGAATAAAAGGGCTAATTTAGGAAATACTTGACTTACTAAGTAACTTTTTAGCCAACGGTTAAAAAGTTTTTGATACTTAAAAAGCATGCAATCGATTGAGATATGATTTTTCATAAATCACACTAAATCTGTGTTGCAAATCATAAAACAAATCGCTCCTAAAAACCACTATTTCATATTTTTTGATAATTTTGTAGCCTCAGAAAAAGTTGTTCTTTTTCAAGCGAGTAACTGTAAAAGTTTAATTATAAAATCATTCTAAAATGTCTAACGTAAAACGTGTTTACACCTTCGGGGGAAAGAAAGCTGAAGGTAAAGCGGATATGAAAAATCTGCTTGGTGGAAAAGGAGCCAATTTGGCCGAGATGTGTCTATTAGGACTACCTGTTCCTGCAGGGTTTACCATTACAACCGAAACCTGTAACGATTACTACGCAAATAATTGCCAATTACCAGCCGACCTACTTGAACAAGTATGGAGTGCAATGAAGGTGACTGAGGATATCATGGGTATGAAGTACGGTGACGCAACCAACCCGCTACTTATAAGCTGCCGTTCTGGTGCTCGTAGTTCGATGCCTGGTATGATGGATACAGTTCTGAATATCGGTTTAAGCTCAGCAACTATCCCTGGTCTTCTAAAGAAAACCAATAACCCACGTTTTGTATGGGATTCATATCGTCGTTTGATTATGATGTACGCTGACGTTGTTATGGAGAAAGCCGAAGGTCTTGAGACCGATGGTAAAGGTATCCGTAAGCAGCTCGATGATATGCTTGATGAGTACAAACATGCAAAAGGATTCAAATCAGATACAGACCTTTCAGCTGACGATCTAAAACATCTTGCTGAAGAGTTCAAGAAACGTGTTAAATCAGCTCTAGGTAAAGAGTTCCCCGATGATGCAAAAGAGCAATTAATCGGTGGTATTATGGCTGTTTTCAAGAGTTGGAATGGTAAAAAAGCTGTTTCATACCGTCGTATCGAAGGTATTCCCGATTCATGGGGAACTGCTGTTAACGTTCAGTCAATGGTATTCGGAAATATGGGCGATTCATCTGCAACTGGTGTTGCATTTACCCGTAACCCTGCAACTGGCGATAATATCTTCTACGGTGAGTGGTTAGTAAATGCTCAGGGTGAAGATGTAGTTGCTGGTATCCGCACTCCAAATCCACTAAACGACGATACAAAAAACGAGCAAAACAAGCACTTGCACTCTATGCAAGAGGCTATGCCCGGAACTTATAAAGAACTTGATAATATCCGTGCTATTCTTGAGAAGAATTATAAAGATATGCTCGACATCGAGTTCACCATTCAGGAAGGTGTTCTTTATATGTTACAGTGTCGTGTAGGTAAGAGAACAGGTACTGCTGCTCTTAACATGGCAATGGATATGCTTCAAGATAACCTAATTGATGAGAAAACAGCTGTAATGCGTGTTGACCCAGTTCAATTAGATGAACTACTTCACCCAATCTGCGATCCAGCAGAGGAGAAAAAGGTTAGCCCAATAGTAAAAGGTTTACCAGCTGGTCCTGGTGCTGCTGTAGGTAAGGTGGTATTTACCGCCGAGGATGCAGTTGCTTGGTTCCGTAGAGGCGAAAAGGTTATCCTTGTTCGCGAGGAAACTAACCCCGAGGATGTTGAAGGTATGCGCGCTGCTGAGGGTATTCTAACCGCTCGTGGAGGTATGACTTCGCACGCTGCTCTCGTTGCTCGTGGATGGGGAAAATGTTGTATCGTTGGTGCAGGCGCTCTACACGTTGATGTTGTTGGTAAGACAGCTAAAGTTGTTGGAACTAACATCGTAATTAAAGAAGGTGATGTTCTTACTCTAAACGGAACTAAAGGACATGCTTATTCTAGCGCATTGAAATTGATGGATGCAACCGAGAACCCACGCTTCCAGAAATTCATGGCAATTGTTGATAAATTCCGCAAGATGGGTGTTCGCACAAACGCTGAGACCCCTGCTGATGCTAAGATTGCCCGCGATTATGGCGCTGAAGGTATTGGTTTGTTCCGTACCGAGCATATGTTCTATGGTAAAGGTTCTGAGCAACCCTTATTCTTACTTCGTAAGATGATTCTTAGCGAAGGTGAAAAAGAACGTCGTAACGCACTTGATGAGCTATCGGTATTTGTTAAGAAAGATATCAAGGCAACCCTTCTTGCAATGGATACCTTGCCAGTTACTTTCCGTTTACTCGACCCACCTTTGCACGAATTTGTTCCACAAAGCGCTGAAAAGCAAGCTGAACTTGCAAAAGCATTAGGAATTTCTGCTGAGGCAGTTGCTAAACGTGGCGAAGGATTACACGAGTCGAACCCAATGATGGGACACCGTGGAGTTCGCTTGGGTATTACCTATCCTGAAGTTACTGAGATGCAGATTCGTGCTATATTTGAAGCTACTGCCGAGCTAATTAAAGAAGGACACCAACCACATCCAGAATTAATGGTTCCTGTAACTTGCGAAGTTGCTGAATTAGATGTAACTAAGGTTATTTTTGATAAAGTTAGAGCTGAGGTTAGCGCTAAATTTGGAATGAAAACCATTGATTGCAAATATGGCACAATGATTGAAATTCCACGCGCTTGTTTACTTGCTGATAGAATGGCAAAAACAGCTGAGTTCTTCTCATTCGGTACTAACGACTTAACCCAAATGACTTTTGGCTTTAGCCGTGATGATACGGGTGGTTTCATGAACGATTATTTAGACAAAAAGATATTAGCTTCCGATCCATTCCAAACAATTGATCAGGACGGAGTAGGTCAGCTAATTCAAATGGCAGTTACTAAAGGTCGTGCAACACGTGGTGATTTAAAGGTTGGTATTTGTGGCGAACAGGGTGGTGATCCTGCATCGGTTGAGTTCTGCTTCAAGGCTGGATTAACCTATGTTAGCTGCTCTCCATTCCGCGTTCCAATTGCTCGTTTAGCAGCAGCGCAAGCAAGCATCAAATTTGGTAAATAACAATCTACAATAGTTCAATTAAAACCGCCTCCAAAAGGGGCGGTTTTTTTGTAAGATAAAATACAACAATTTCTATATAAACTTTTGTTCCACAGCTATTTTCACAAGAACCGCCGTGTTACGAGCATCGAGTTTAAAGAGTAAATTCTTACGATAACTATTAATGGTTTCGACTCCAAGAAAGAGTTTATCAGCAATTTCAGGATTAGTATAGCCATCGCAGATAAGCTTTAGTAGTTCCGTTTCTCGTGGGGTTAGAAATATTTGTTGATCCGATTTCTTCTTCATTAATAAATCAACCTCATGGCAAAGAAAAGTTTCACCTTTAAGCACTGTTTCAATTCCCTCAACAACCTCATCGGGCATGGAGTTTTTTAATATATAACCCGATGCTCCATTATCCATCATCTTCCTGATTATGGTAAATTCATTAAAACTTGTTATAGCTAATACCTTAATTTGAGGATATCTTTCGGTAATCGATTTGCAAATATCTAGCCCGTTTCCATCGGGGAGGTTTATATCTAACAAAACCAAGTCAAAATACTTAGTGGAAATTAAATCAAGGCATTGCTTTGCGTTTGTAGCAATTGCAGCCACTTCGCCAATTTTTGAATCGTTAATTATGCCAACTAAACTCTGAACTATTAACGGATGATCATCAACTATTAGGATTTTACTCATTGTGCGCTAAAGTTTAAATTCAACCGATATTTCAGTTCCCTTTTCGGGTGTAGAAAATAGATCCATTCTACCATTAAAGGATAGAACCCTAGATTCAATATTGTTTAGACCGCCAGGTTTTGAATGATCAATCGATTTTGGATTAAATCCACGTCCATCATCATAAACAGTTATGCTAATGCGTTCTTGCTCTTGAACCAACTGAACATTTATTTTACTTGCATGGGCATGTTTAAGTGCATTATTAACAAGTTCGTTTATAATTCGAAAAGCAGCAACCTCTAATTTTTCATCTAAACGTTTCTCAGTACCATAAAAATAGTAGTTCACCTTATCAATACTACTGCAGAAATCGTTAATTGCAGAATTTAAGCCATATCGCACAAGGGATTCAGGCATCAAATTATGGGCAACTCTACGCAGTTCAACTATCGAATTATCAAGCATCTCTAACGCAGAGTTAAAGATTTCAACCTGATCTGCCGGAATTGTTAAGTTCCCTTTCATATTTGCAATTTTATGTTTTGTAACGGATAGTAATCCACCAAGTCCATCATGTAGATCTTTGGATAAACGAACTCGTTCTATAGTTTCGCCTTCGAGTAAGGACTGTGTAGCAATAAGCTGCTTTTCCTGCTCTAGCTGTAAAATCTTTTGTTCGGCGATTTTTCGTTTCTGCCTAAGGCTACGAGCAAAAAAGAATGTGGCAAAAAATCCAACTATTAACAGTAATCCCAATGAAATAATAACTATTAGTCTTATTTTTTGCGAAGTTTTTAATCGTTCAATTTCACGATCTTTTTTCTCTGTTTGATATTTTGCATCTGCCTCGGCAATTTTAGAAGCCCAGTCTTTATTCAAATCGGCCTCTTTCATGTTTATTTGCTTCTGAGAATAGTCTATAGCATCTTCATGTTGGTTAAGGAATATAGACGCTCTTTTCAGCAAATCGTAGAGTAATCTTAAATCAAGTCTATTAGAAGTATCAGCATATTGAAGAGCCTCAAGTCCTGTTTTCTTAGCCAAAGTGTAATCCTTTGTCTCATAGTAATAATCCCCTAAAACACGATAGCTCTCCAACATTCCCGATATGTTTTTATTCTCCTTTTGTATTTTGATTGCTTCATTGGTATATTCTATAGCCTTGGTCTTATTTCCAGTCCTATAGTAGCAATAACCCACACGTATTAATGCAGATGCGTAATATGTTCTATTCGTATTTTTGAGCTTTGAAAGGGCTTCATCCCCATATTTAATTCCTTGCTGATAGTTGCCATTATTAAGTGCGAAAACTGTAAGGTTTACCAGCGATATTACCTCGCCTTGAACATCTTTCGATTTTCGTTGCATTTCGAGTGCCTTAAGCGTATACTCCTCCCCTTTTGCTTGATTACCTGCCGTATAGTACAACGAACCGATATTGGCTAATACTTTAGCTGTCCAAATTTTATCGTCTTTACTTTCGTAGTATTTTAGTGCTTGATTGTATAGTTCTATCGACTCATCATATTTTGCTGATACTCTGTAGGCATTTGCTAGATATGTTTTGGATTCTATCTGCTCTTTCTCAGAGTTTGGTATTGCGTTAAATCCATCTATCGCCCTTTTTAAAAACAGGATTGAACTGTCAATCCGACCTTGCATATAGAGTATTCTACCTACATTTTCATTAGCAATTGACTCAAATTCAAATTCTTTTGATTTAGAAGCCAGATTTAGCATATCAATAGCAATTTTTTCCGCTCTTGGCAGATCGGACTCGATATATTTATTACAAATTTTATCTAAAACCTTTAACTCTTCACTGATACTCCTAAAATTTTTATTTTTAATAAGGGCATTTAAGGAATCGATATTTACTGTTTGACCAACAGCACTAACCTTTGCAAATGTGCAAATACTCCAAACAAGTAAGATGTTTAACCCAATTTTCATTATGTGTAATTTCTTCATGGCAAATATTTAAAAATTAAACAAATCAAAAAACCCCCTTTTGGGGGTAAAATCACTTTAGGGGTAAAACTACTTTTGAACGGTGATTTATTTTAAAAATTATCCGCTCAAAACTAATAAAAATAACACTTACAACGCTATACTAACTATTAATCAAAAAACACAAATCATGAAACTGAAAAATTTTTTAATGGGGATGCTGTTTTTGGCTGCCTTTATGACATCTTGTACTAAGGAGGATCTACTGGTAAATGTCACTATTAAAGATGACATAAGCACTACAACAACATGGGAGTCAGGCAAGGTGTATGTAATTCGTGGATCGATAAATGTAGATAATACCACCCTCACCATTGAGCCAGGTACTAGAATTGAGTTTGAAACTGGTGCTAGTTTACAAATTGGTTATTTAGGAAATGCTACTTTAATTGCAAATGGAACAGCAGATAAACCTATTACTTTTACATCAAACGCTACCTCTCCCTCCGCTGGCGCATGGAATGGTATTACGTTTTGGAGTAACAATTTAAATTCAAGTTTGAAATACTGCTCCATTAAATATGGTGGAACATCAACAAAAGGTGCTATAAATGTACTGGGATCTAATATTACATTTAGCCATAACATAGTTCAGAACGCCTTATCCTATGGAATAACACTTGATGTTAATTCAGAGTTTATAGAAATGAATAACAATACCATTGAAAATTGTGGCAACCATTTGATTGAAATATATGCAGGCAAACTACATACAATTGGTGTAGACAATTTATTTAATTGCCCAGACGGAAAGGGTATTAATGTTAATTCAGATAATGTTGAAGGTACTGTTACTTGGAAAAAGTTATCAAAACCTTATTATGTAGAAGGAGAGATTAACCTTGTTAACGCAAATTTAACAATAGAACCAGGTTCAATTTTCAAGTTCGATAATAATGGTGAATTTAATGTTGGTTACACAAGTAATTGTACATTAATAGCCAATGGAACAAATACTGAAAAGATTGTATTTACTACAAGTGCAACTTCACCCACTGCAGGTGCTTGGCTTGGATTTTTCTTTTGGAGTAATAACCTGGCATCATCAAGTATGACAAACTGCGAAATTGCGTATGCAGGGAAATCATCAAATAGCGCAGTTAAACTTATTGGTACGTCGCTTACTTTTAGCAATAACTCTGTACATCATTCAGGTGGTAAGGGGCTTGAACTAGATAATAGTAGCTTTGTTGCAATGTCGAATAACACATTTGAAAACAATACTCTTCATGCCATGGAATTATCTGCAACTGCTATTAATACAATTGGAACAGGCAACACCTTCACCTGTGCATCGGGTTATGGAATTGATGTAAACGATGGTGGTATTTCAACCCCTATTACATGGAAAAAGCAAACGGTACCCTACTATATCAATGTTGGAATTGATATTAATGCAAATCTAACAATACAAGAAGGAACTATCATGAAATTTGGTTCTAATGGTACAATTGACGTAGGTTACATCAACAATGCCGTTCTCACAGCAGTTGGATCAGCCGCTAATCCAATCATCTTTACAAGTTCAGCTACAACACCAGCAGCAGGTGCATGGGAAGGAATTTATTTGTGGGACAATTCAGATAATACAATATTCAACTACTGTGAATTCCAGTATGCTGGCAAAGGAAGTTCAACTACTAGAGCTGCAATAAAATCAATCAGTTCTACATATACAGTCTCAAACAGTAAATTTAAATTCTCCGGTGGTTGGGGAGTTAACAATGATGCAAATACAATATTTACCAATACTAATAACACTTTTGAATCCTGCAATCTTGGGACAGTTGGTTCAAACTAAGAATATGATATGTTGGATTGAAACCCTAGTTTGGATGGTTTAGAACTTCATACATTTAAAAAGAACAGGGTATAGGGGTAAGGGCGAGTGTTTCAGCTTTTTGAAACATCCGCTCTTTTATTTTGATATCGCATAGGGTTAAGGATAATCTTTATTCCTTGGCTCGGTTTCTAAGGGATATTGATATTTAGCTACGTTGAAGTTATAATTAACACCTAAACTTCGATGAGCGGGGATTTCTAACACTCAAAATTTACAATCTGCACTAGCGGGGGAGCTTTTTAAAAAGGTAAAGACTTTCTCATCAAGTAGTAATTTTAGTAAACAGTTTTTTAATTAACTACAACATTTCGCAATTTGATTGCGCTTGGGAGGTTGAAACCGTTTTCTTGTCCCACAAGAGCTAAGTAATAAACGTTGAACCCACCAAAACACCATCAATCCAAATACAATAAATACGCAGTTGTTGTTTGTTAACTATTTCCTCGTTCGAGATGTGATTATTTTATCTTCGGGGTTTCGTCTGCAATCCCAAACCATTACTATAAGTATAGTGGTTTCAATTATTTCATAAATTATCTGATAATCTCCATTAACAAGAGCTCTAACGGAGTCTATATCTGTCTGTAGTCCAAGAGAAGGGTTTTTGGTAACAAGGTTTATGCTTTTACTAATTTTCGAGTTAAGTTTTCGGCTATAATTTGCGTTTCCGTTTCTTTGATAATAGTAGTCAAGAATATCAAGTAAATCTAACCTAGCTTCAATTGACCATTCTACTTTGTACTTAACCATTGGTCAATTTCAAGTTTTAGAGATTCGCTAGAAATAGTTTGCCCTTTCTTGATTTGTTCCCTTCCTTCTTCAACTCTTTTCTTCTGATAGTCAGAAAGCATATAAGTTCCTTCTGAGACCTTAGATTCAACGATAGTCTTAATGGCATTCAAAAAGGATGCGTCATCAATATGAGATAGGTACTCGGTGATAACATGTCTTAATTCAATGGTGCTCATATTAGAATCTTTTCACAAAGGTAAAGACTTTCTCATCAAGTAGCAATTTCAGTAAACAGTTTTTCAATTAACTATAACGTTTCGCAAGTTGATTGCGTTTGGGAGGTTGAGTTCGGTTAGTGCGGATTTGATATGCCTAAATATCCAGTGTTATGCCCTTACATATCTCCTTAAGCATCTCTCCGGGATCAACATTAATTGCAAGGGCAATCTTATAAAGTTCTTCTATACTCAGCCTTGTGGATTCGTTGTTGCAAAGCTCTCCAATCCGCTGTCTGCCTAAACCAGTTCTTCTTCCTATCTCTGCTTTATTAACCGAACGTTGAGCTAAATAAATACCAAGTTTAGTCATCTTTTGTAATATTTTTTGCTAACAAATAGTAAAATCCGCTTAACACAAGGCTAGTGCGGATTTCTGTCAAACGAATACGTTATTCTTAGGTTATTTCTTCTGCAATTCAATAAGGTTAATAGCCTTTTTAAGTTCTTCTTGCAATTCGTCATAACCAATAACACGACCAATACTCGTAAGTTCGAGAAAGTGCATTCGTAGATTTTGATAAAGTGTTTCCTTTATCTGATTTTTCAGCTGCATCACTTCCTTGGTCTGCTCCATGTCGTCCAGTTGCCTGTACAATTTTAAAATATCTGTATTCATATCGGTAAAAAGTTTCTATTTGTTCAAAGATAATATTAATTTGAAGTTATTTAATTGCCTTTACAATCTTAGTACAAGCATACTAAGGGAACATTTTGTCGAGAATTGCAGTCACAGCTAGCGCGGATTTGGCTTTGGTAAACACCCTTTGGGCGGGTATCATTTTTCCAGTTTTAAATCTGAACACACATAATCCAACAATTCATGAGGATTTACATCAATTGCTAAAGCAATAAGGTAAAGCTCATCTGCCCTCAACTTGGTAGTTTCATTTAATGTAAGTTCGCTTAATCTTGAAGTGCTTATTCCTGTTCTCCTAGAAACTTCCGCTTTATTTACCGTTTTCTTTGCTAGATATAAACCTAGTTTTGTCATAAGTATCTTTTTTTCAGGACATAAATTTAGGATATAAAGATAAATATCAAGAATTTCTAAATGATTATTTGGAAAATAAGTAGAATATCTGTAGTTTTATGTAGAATTTCTTGAATATATTTTTGTTTTTCTAAATATCACTATGAGTAAAATTAGATATAACAAACCTGATTTAGAAAAAATTATTATGACTCAACTTGAAAACTTGAATGTTCAAGGAGAACATATCCGCTTAATAAAAGAGCAAAATGAACTTTTATTAAAACACAATTACAAGTTAATTGATGAATTATCTGATAAACTAAAAGAACCAAAACCTTATCCAATCTCTAAAAAGAAACCATCATAAGGTTAATACTAAAGCCTAAACATAAGCGAACGAAGGGTTGGTGGCTCTGATCTCAGGCACAGCCTGCCGCAAATAAAATGACACAGGTACGCTTTGCTAACCTGTGCCAAACCCAATGATTTTTATTTTAGAAGCTCACAGCCTCGGGAGGAATTGAACCCTAAAGCGATTAAAAGATTATTTCTTTGAAATTTCTAATAAGTTGCCTAGTTTATGTTCATCAATATTGCCATATTTTGATGTCATTTCGTGTTTGAAATCTAACCAATCCTGATGATTCCATCCATTAGGAAATCTTTTTACAAATTTATCATGCTCACCATTTATTACTAATTGCTCAAGAGCCTTATTATCATCGGTTGTAACACTTCTGTTGACATCATTTTTAATTTCAAGTGTGGTAATCTGTTTATTTTCATTTTTGATTTGAGAAAGTTTTTTAATGGATATTAAAAAACTAATACTTTCGTCTGCATCCTGTTTAGATATTCCATTTTGTATTAAATAATCAATACTCGCTTGTTTAGCGGTGTCTAAATTAGCTGTATTTTCTATTTCTTTTTCAACTATTTCGATGGCTTTATTATACCTATCATCTGATGCTAATTTAGCAATCATACGATGATAAGGATTTTTCATACGATTTGAAATAGTAATTGATAATAATATCCAAACTGGTATACAAAACACCAATATACCAATTACCGCTATCCAATTACCTGCTATTTGTCCGAAAACATGTGGAAAAAATTTTGAAGATTTTCCCACAATCATACAATAACGCCATGCTTCAGAAATTGCTGCGATTCCAGTTATCAAAGCCCATAAAGCTCCTATTCCGATTAAAATGTAGATAAATATCATAAGTTTTAATTTAATTGTTGTTATTATTGAAAATTTCCATATTGCTCTAATATTGTCTGCCTGTTGTTTTAAACTTACCCATAACTAATGGCTACATATACCTTTCGTACAACTTATATCTCAAAATACATACCTTATACTCTATCAAATAACTTTTTGTTACTAAAATAGAAATTAAATTTGAACAAAAAAAGGGTAGCTTTCGCCACCCTCTCTGCTGTAACCAATAAAGTGTTACGTATAGCTGGTTTATACCTCATCCGGCTTAGCTTTCTTATCGGTATCCTTGGAGTTGCGCCCCTTGCGCTGGGCTAGGATAGTATTATAGCGTTCCACCCGTGCGTTGAACTCACGTACAAACGATTCGTAATTGGTATCGCCGTTTATTAGTATTAACGTCAGTTCGGTGTAATAAACAATGTATTAATCTGTGTATCAGTCAAATTATTTCATTTGAAACAATGGAGTGCTAGAATAATGGAAAAATGGAAGAAAGAAGCAAAAATCTAACCCCATGTTATCCATTATTCCATCATTCCAACCATCCACATCATACTAAGCAATTATATATCTCTGTAAGTAAACACATTATCACATTTTTTATATCGAACTCACGTTAGTATTAGGGCATCAATCCTATCGGCAATGGCACGGTAAGCGGCATCCAAATCAACCCGAACCTGTTTCATCCTCAGCTCGGTTTTTGAGGCACCCTCGGTATAGCGGCTTTTCATAAGGGTATCAAAGGCTTTATTCTTTCTATCGAGTTCGGTAAACCAATCGCCAATACCAAGGGTAGCCACATCGGCCGCAAAGGTGCTGCTTACCTCCTGCATCATCTTATTGATGTCGGCAGTCTCATCATCGTAAGGTTTACGGGCTACATTACCATACTTGTCGAAAAGCACCTTTAGACGAGTAGCGGCAGCCCGCTTATCGGCGTTAAAATGGTTAAGCCCCGATTTATGGGCATCGGCCAATCCACGGAAAATTTCATCACGCTCGGCATCGGCAACAGCTAGCTGATCGGTGGTTGCACTCTTACGAATGAGCTGAAGTGCTTCAAACTCCTGATCGAATAGGGGTAGGTACTCGTTGAATGATGCCTCAATGTTCAACCTCTGTGCCCCTTTTTGGTTCACCGCATCCTTAAATTCGGTGTGGTACTGGAAATGCTCCTCGTTGTGGAGGAGTGAAAGGTTAATTTTGAATGTCTTCATAAAAAAAACGTTAATGTTAAATAAATAATTAAGTGTTTATTGTGATATGTATAAAGCTATGTACATCTATCTAAGAGCTTAATTTCTGACCTATAGCTGCTGAAACTCTTAGAAAAGTTAAACTGCCAAATGCGTAAATACAGTAAAAAAGTTGCCACAGAGGTACAGCAAACCAGCATAGCTCTAATACTTATAAGCCGTAGCTCTACGGGGAATAATCTTTATTCTATGGAGGAGTGTTGCAGCGCTACGGGGTATAATCTTTAATCTAATTCCAGAGTGTTGCAGTACTGCGGGGTATAATCTTTACTCTATGCTAGCCTTTGCAGAGCTACGAGGGTAAATCTATACTATTATGCTGGTGTGCCGTAGCTGTGCGGCACAAATATTTGGCTAAATGGATACCCTTTTACCATCAGCAATCAGCATTATCAAAGAACGAAAAGGTAATTGCACAAAATCGGCTTACGTTTTAGCTGGATTACTCAACCCTTTAATCAAAATTATATAGATTTTTTTTTGTTCACAATATCTGCTGCGCTGCTAAAACAATTTTTAAGATAATTTAAGATAATGTGAAATGGATGTAAGAATTAATTGCATGTTTATTACCAATAGTTCGGTAAGTTTTTAACCGATATTTTTAAATTACTGGTTTGGTGCAATTTGGTGTTTTTGAGTTTTGGTGGCTAAAAAATATTAAAAGCCACAAAACCACCAAGTCACCAAAATACACCAAAAAGTTTACCGGACTATTGTTATCATCATGCGCTTAATGATTGAATTGGAATAATATATTATTGGAATATTGTAAGGTATAGGGAATCCTAACATTCGACTATCTGAAAAAATATTTTTAATGCGAATTAAGGGTTGAATCAATAACTCCGCCTTTTAAGGCGGAGGCTGTAATCATTAAATTCTCTGGGCTTTAGCCCTCTATTTTATTTATATCTTTTAAGTAATCTTCTAAAATGTTGAGTTCAAATTATTCTGTCATTAGCAATCTAATCGATGTTGGGCTAAAGCCCAATACCCTTCTTCCCTTTGCCTCCGCCTTAAAAGGCGGAGTTATTGATTGTGTTAGCTGCTTTATTCAACCCTTTACTCGCATTTTTAATGAATTTTAACTTGATTCTACCCTTACAGATTCGAAAAAAATAAAAAATTTAACCTATTTTGCTTTTGTTTCTAATAGGGTACTGAATAGAAACGTGTTCAACAAAATTAGAAATCAAGTATCAATATCATTTAGATAAGCCCGAAGGGCTTGAATATGAATAGCCTCCGGTAACACCGGAGGTGATAAGTCTCTTGATTATCAACCCTGAAAAGGGTTGAATATTTAAACATAAAGCCACATTCAACCCTTTTCAGGGTTGGGTTGTTACCCTTTATCAACTCCCCCAATTTCATTGGGGGCTATTCAAATTCAAGTCCTATCGGACTTGTAACTTAACTAAACGACATTGAATCAGGTATAGCTCTAATCAAAGTAGAATTAACTTGCTTCTAAAATGGCACAACGTAAGAAAAAGCAGAGCAGCCACCAGCAGCAGAAAATTGCTAAGGCAAAGCATAAGAACGAATTTTTAAGCAAACTGAAGTATCTTACTAATTCAGTTTGCAAGGAGGATATCTACTCCCTTATCCCAAAGGAGATGCTAGAGGAAGTTTATTCATGCCGATATCATACCGTTAGGATTGAGCTTGCTGAGGGGTGTAACGTTTCATCACATATACATAATCTTTTGAAGCGTACTGTTTCGGCTTGGCTTAAAAGCGAGAAGATTTCTTTAGCTAAAGGTGTTGAGATATCATTTGATGATTATTACACCATTGCCCTCTCATCGCGGTACATTAAAACTATCAAATTTATAAACCTGCCAGATATAGGAAACCTAAAGAAGGGAATAGAAACGCTTTACGATATGGTTGGAGGTGCTCTTGAAGAGGCTCAATCAGCAACAGTTTTAGCTCTTTTTGCGTTTTGTTTAGGTTTTAGCTGCATGGAGAAATCGTTGTACTGGTTTAAGCTAGATCTTTCGGCTTCGGAAGATTATGGTGAGGGGTTACATCATTTAGCATTCCTCCATTCGGTTGAGGTTGAATCAATAAATATTGTGGTTGATGGAACTTCACGACCAGCAAAACGTGTAGGCTGGGCTTTTACTGGCTCGGGTTTGCTGTGGGCTACGCTAAAACCCTCGATTCTTAATGTAAAAGGTCCCTTTGCCGATATTCCTGTTGACGTTTACATCCAATCGCACGCATTGCAACGTCTTAACGAGCGGCTGGATTGTTTTGAAGTGGGTACTATACAGATGAGCCTTTATGAATCCTTACGGGATGCAAAGGTTGTATTCGAAAATTGTGATCAACCGCTTATTGAGTACAAGTTTTTTGGAACTAAGGTGGGCTATTTACGGGCCGATTATGTTGATGGGGTTATTCTAATCCGAACCTTTTTGTTTATTACCAACAACGGAACTCCCGAGGGTAAAAAGCTTGAGAAGGTTACAGGGCTTCAAAAACTCGATAAAAAGTATTTGGCTATTGATAGGATGAGTGCTTTTAATTCGAGCGATATGAGTAGTAACCCAGAGGTGCGGGAGATTTTTGAGAGTGCTGGTTGTGGTAATTTAATTTCGCTTTATAAAGAGATTGCCCTGTTTAGCAACAAACAAAGCAATCAGAATATAAGCAAACTTTTACTGGATTACCTGAAGAAGGCAGAGGTATTTTTGCAAGGAGATGTGGTGCCGGAACACGCAGAGGCTGAATAGAGGTAGTGGCTAGTTTTATATTAAATCCAATATGTTTATACATAAACGCTGTCAGGGTTTGAAACCCTGACAGCGTTTCAATTTCGCCACCCTTTACATTATAAGGAAACATGAGATTATACTACAAGAAATGAAACCTTACCCCAAAGCATGGTAAAATATAGCTAAAGCTGTTGGTAAGGCATTTATTGTACTTCCCATCAATAAAAATGGTTGCATTCAATGATGAGTTGGAGGATAGTTTAATTCCTAAAACCTTTTGTTCAATACCTATCCTGATGATTGCATCGGGATAGAAATCAAGAGAGTTCTTAATGTTCCGTGTGCCACCCTCCGCTCCTATTCCTATGTAGGGATTCAAGAGTAGAGGAAAATAGAATTTCAGATCCAAACCATAACGTGTACCGCCCGATTTCCAGTCGCTATTCTTCTTATCAATTAAACTTCCCATTATATACCCTTCCTTGCCTACATAAACTCCAACGGAAAGCTTTTTAGTTATGGAGAATGCCCCTGTACAAATCCTGCTAAGCCTATAGAACTGAACATCAACGCCACTGGGTTCATCAACATCAGCACCTAGACCCACACGCCAACGGGCAGTGTACTCTTTCTTTTCCTGTAACCAGTTGGTTTTAGCCTTATTCTGAGCAAAAATGCTGGTACAAACCAAAAGAAATAGGAATGCTAAATGTATCTTTTTGCTTTTCATTTTGATATTAATCAATTTACAATTGAGCCTAGATTATTAACAGTCACCTACTCTTTAGTTAGAGTCTACCAAATTGCGTCATTGCGAGGGTTTTTTCCGAAGCAATCCATTGGTTATTAATGATGGGATTAACTTCGCTGAACTAGCTCCGCGGAGCTCACTACGTTCGGTTCGCAAGCTCGGTTGCTTCACTTCGTCCGCAATGACGAATAAAACAGACTTTATAGACAGACACTAGTTAGAATTGGCTAATCAAATTTAACACCTATCACAAGTATATCATCCACTTGAGCGTTATAACCTCTCCATTCCTCAAATTCCTGCTCAAGCATTTCACACTGCTTTTCCATAGGTTTTTCGGCAAGAATAGCCAATAATTTTTTAAACGGAACCGACTTATAAGTACGACCGTTATCGCCTCCAAACTGGCTAACATAGCCATCGGAGAAAATATAAATGCAATCGTCCTTTTTGAACTCTATTTCATTATGAGTGAACGATTCCTTTTCAACCATGTGAATACCAACAGGCATCTTATCGGCCTTAATTTCCACTAATTCACCATTTCTAATTAGGTACAATGGGTTGTAGGCCCCTGCAAACTCTACCTTCTTAGCATCAAGATCAATTGTGCAAAGTGCAATATCCATTCCATCTTTCGATTCCCCCTCTTTACCTGTTTGGGATAGTGTAGACTTTATTGAATCTCTCAAATTATTAAGAATCACATTGGGTTTTGTTTCATTTCTTACTTTCACAATTTCATTCAGAAACGAAATACCAAGCATACTCATAAACGCACCTGGAACTCCATGACCAGTACAATCAGCGGCAGCAATAATTATCTTACCATCAGTCTTTGTCATCCAGTAAAAATCTCCACTAACAATATCACGAGGTTTGAAAAGAATAAAGTGCTCGGGCAATATTGATTGAGCAATATCGAGGGTTGGCATTACTGCAGTTTGAATCCTCTTGGCATATTCTATGCTTTGGGTCATTTCTAAATTTTGCTTTGAGATGTGATCATTCTGTGCCTCAATCTCATCTCTTTGGGCTTCTATCTCCTCCTTCTGTTGCAATATTTCCTCGTTAGTGCGAGCAAGCTCATCGCGTTGAACTTCTAGTACATGCTTCTGTTCCTCAATAGTTTTTGTTCTTTCCCTCACCTTCTCTTCAAGGATTTGTTTATCCTTCTGTAGCTGACGTTCACGGTATCTAATAATAACAACAAAAAGAGAAAAAACAATTATAATACATAAACCAATAAACCAAGGAGTTTGCCAAATGGGAGGTTTAATGGTGAAAGGTAATGTGTAAACTGAACTCTCATGACCCAATACATCCCTTGCTTTTATCTTTATATTATACTTTCCGCTTGGGAAAAATGGGAAGTTAAGGGTGGGATCGCTACTCCACTCTGTCCATTTACTTGTTTTTCCATCAATTATATACTGGAATTGAACCGATTTTTCTTTGATAAAAGATGGAGCACCTAAACTAATTGATAGCGAATTATTAGAATAGCTAAGTTTGACATTCTTAATATCCAGCTTAGTACCATTATTATCGGTAACCTGCTTTAGGAAAAGCGGGAACGTTTGAATGTTTGATTCAGCTTTGGTTGCCGATATTTTTATTATCTGATTAAAACCATTTACAACTAAAAGCTCATTGTTACTATTGATAAAAATATCATTTATTCTATCGAATAGGCCTAAATAGCTTGAAACATCAAGATTAACCTCCTTTTCGGGTGAATAAAGACTCCATTTACGACCTACATTTACCCACGAGTAGCCATTCTGAGAATAAATAGCATTAATTGCATAATTTGAAGCAGGAACTCCTTCATCAGCAAGCGCATCCTGTGACTGATTGTACAAATAGATGCGATTGCTTGTAAAAACCTTTATGTTTCCTAATACCTTCCTAACAATAGGCGATTCAACAATTACATTTGAAGGTGTAAGTTTTTTAGAAATCGTTTCGCCATTTGGCACCATTGTGAGCTCATAAATATTGAACTCGGTGGTTACTAATAATTTACTATCGGAAAGTTCAACAATTGATAATGGATATTCGCTATCAAAAGAAAATATTTTATTTGCATTCCATCTACCACCTGTACTAGACAGAATAGATAAACCTTCAGTTGAGCATATTAGTAAGTTTTTAGAATTAAATTCCGATGGCTTTACAAAAAGGATGTAGGTTCCTGTTAAAATTGAGTTTCCTTTATTATAACCAACTTCATATAATCCAGTACTTGTAGCGGCTAATAGTTTATTATTATATACCAGTAGCTGTTTACATTTACCCTCAACCCCTGTAACCCTTTGGTAAATATTACTGACTGATTGCAGTGAGTACATTTTTTTCTTTGCTGCGCTTATCTCTTCTTTCTCCTTTTTACCTACATTTCCTTCACCTGTAGGAGATTCAACAGTCTGTTTTTCAGCCTTATCGGATTTACTAAATAGACATGCAAAAAAGCCTTTCTTTTTCTTTTTTGTATCCTTGTCATCAGGTTGAGATTTGGTATCAGTAACCTGTTTTTTGTTTTTTACCTCTTCTTTGGCTTTTGCTTGATTCCGTTGGACTACGGGTGCCTCAATTTCCGAAAAGTTTTTAACCTCTGATAGAAAATATAAACCCTCGCTACCCCCAACATATATAGTCCTATTATACTCAGCAATTGATAGGATATTCCCAGTAATTCCAGAATAATGCTCGAAGGATTTTACGGGAATATTCAAATCGACCCGAGAGATTCCCATACCATGAGCAATCCAAAGTCCTCCTGAGTAGTCCTTACCCAAAGAGTATACTTCATCATCGGGGAGGCCATTTGAATAGTTAATTATACTCTCTGATTCTAAAGTTTTTGAATTGATAATAGAACAGCCTCCTATTAGGGTAGATATTGCAAATCGATCACCATCAAGAGATAATCCCCCATTTATATAGCTGGCATTCAAGTATCGTTGATCTTTAAGTGTTATAGGTTTAAACTCCCACCCATTAAAAACAAAGAGCCTATTTCCAGTTGTTCCAATGTACGAGAAGTTATTATGATTAAAAGTGAAACTAATGTTTTCATCCTTATTAAGGTTCAGTCTAAGCAAAGTAGTATTTTTATTTTCGAGCCGATAAACTGAGTTTTTATCTTTAATGATGTAGATAATCCCATTGAGTTCAAAGAAATCTGTAATCATATGGGTTGAATCCTCCTCAACATATACAGGTTCGGTTTTTGGAATACTACTCATACTAATTTTACTTATATGCTGGGTTCCGCATGCATACAAGTCATTTTCGATTTTCAAAAACTTATAGTAAATATCAAGCGTTGAATCCTGTATACTATTGTAATTGAATTCTCCTTTTTGATCCTTTTTGAAATAACCAAGCTCCATATCGGTGCTTACAAAAAGATTGTTAAGCGAGTAGATAGCAGTTGGCTTTCCGTTAATATTTAATTTTGACCACTCAAAGCCATCAAATACGTATACCCCTTTTCTGTTAAGAACATACATAAGGTGATCTTCATCGCTCTGGATAATAGACCAGTTCTGGTTGCTCATTGTTGAAAGCAACTCGTAGTTTGAAATATATGGAACACCTTTTTGCGCAAAAGTTCCAATTGCAGCAACACTAATTGAGAGTATTAAGAACACCCTTTTTAATAATCTATATTTCATAACCTTTCCTTTTTAATACCCGAGTAAATTACGCCAAAAGAGTTAATAATTAAAAAAAACAAACAATATTATTAATAAAAATAGCTCAGCGTATAAACTGAGCTATTTTTGTTCATAATTAATATTTTACAAAATTCTCATCTCATCTATTAGATTCTTTGCTCCAGCATATTTATCAATAACAAAGAGCACATATCTGATATCTACTATAATGGTTCGCTGAATATCAGGTTCAAAGGCATAATCACATGCCATTGCATCATTATTGCCATCAAAGGCAATTCCGATTAGGTTTCCGTTAGCATCTAATGTTGGACTACCAGAATTACCACCTGTGATATCATTATCTGTAATAAAACATACTGGTAAAACACCATTGACTCCATACCGTCCATAGTCTTTAACTTGCCAAAGCTGCTTTAATCTTGGTGAAACGTTAAAAACATCGACCTTCGGGTTCTCTTTAGCAATCAACCCATCAAGGGTAGTAAATGGATTACAAACAACCCCATCATTGGGTCTATAACCAATTACCTTCCCATAGGTTAGCCGCATTGTTGAATTAGCATCTGGGTAATGTAATTTATTATCCTCCATTTCAAGCAATCCTTTTGTATACAGCTGCATAGCCTTTTCATAATCACCCTGAAGAGGTCTAATTATTTTTGAAATTGAGTCGTAAAGCATATGGTAGCTTTGATAAAGCATAAAAATAGGATCTTTCACTATGCTATCAATTGCTGGTTTTTTTAGGAATCTCTTCAAATTTTCAGGAGATGTAAAATATGATCGTTGATAGAAATTTTGTGCATACAATGGCATCATCTGGATAATTTTGGGCTGCTGTTTGATTGCCTGAATCATAGGTATATTGGGGCAATCAGAAGTATTATCGATTAAGCTTTTCAGGGAGGTTGAATACAGCCAAACATCAGGGTTTGCATGATAATTCTCAAAAATCTTTGGAATTTTCTTCTTAATAGATTTTGCTGCTTTTTTAACATTTTTTCCGCTAAGCATTGCCCCAAAGAGCTCATCACATGCATTAATATTCTTATTTATATCAACAGGAAAGCCCAAAATTGCATCGAGAGAGTTTGAGAGTTCCTCCCATTTATTTTTTCTGTAGGTTTTAAAGTAATCATCCAGCAAGGGCATTGCTGAAAGATATTTAGTTCTTGTTGAAGGCTTCTGCGACACCCATAATCTTAAGCTATCCTCGCGTGCTTTTAACCTTTCAACAATATTAAATCGAAACATTGATTCGGCTTGCCAAGTATCTTTTTGCCAAAAATTAACAAGCATATCATGCTTATCGGTATAGTCAACCTTTACTTTTATATCCTTTGCCTGTGCATCTTTGATAGTTCTAATAAACTCCCCCCACACTTTGTCCTTCCAAGGAGCAAGAACATCACGAGCTTGCATTGCTTCATAAGGGCTTGAATATCGATAGGTTGTTCCGGGATAACCAATGATCATGGTAAAATCGCCCTCCTTTACGCCATTTAACGAGATATTAAGGAATCTTTTAGGAACATAAGGAACATTTTTGGTGCTGTACTCTGCTGGTTTGCCATCAGGTGCGGTATATATCCTAAACATGCTAAAATCGCCGGTATGCCTTGGCCAATGCCAATTATCTATATCACCCCCAAAATTCCCAATGGAAGTTGGAGGAGCAGCCACTAAACGTACATCTAAAAAACGTTCGTACAAAAAGAGATAAAATGTATTAAAGTGAAACATTGGCTTGACAATGGCATAATACTTACCGTTCTGCGTGGATGCTCTTGCAATGGAATCCATTCCAGTATATATGGCAGTATAGTAATCTGCACTTGAAAGTTTTTCGTTTTGATATTTAGCTATTTTCGAAGTTACATCCTCAACGCTAAAAAGAATCATTGCAGTTTTACCCGGAATGCTTAATTCCTCGCTTAGGTTTCGGGCAAAAAAGCCATCTTTTAACAAATTACGTTCAGGTGTACTATGTAACTGAATGGCATCAATACCACAATGATGATTTGTTAATAGTAACCCCTTTGCAGAAACAAGCTCCGAGGTACAGCTACCATCGTCGAGTTGAACTATTGCATCCTTTAAACTTGAATGATTAATACTATAAATATCCTCAGCACTAAGTTTTATGCCCTGAGCCTCCATCTGAGCCATATTCCTAGTAATAAGATTTATTAACCACATCCCCTCATCGGCCATGCTTAATTGCCATGCAAGAAGGAATGAGAGCATAACAGTAATTTTCTTCATTTAGAATTTTTTGTTATTAATATTTATATCAAAATATAACTAACGTCAGTTCGACATAAGAAACAATGTATTAATCTATATATCAATCAATTTATTTTATTTGAATCAATGGAATAATAGAAAATTGGAAAAATGGAGGATACAAGCAAGAATCTAACCTCTTGTTCTCCACCATTGACTTCGTCGAGTTCCGCTTCGCTCCAGTTCCATCATTCCAATCTTCCACCATCACGCTAAATAGTTATATATATTTGCAAATAAACACATTATTACATTGCTTATATCGAACTCACGTTAACTAATTCTTTTGTTTGATTATATAAATCAGGGCTAATGATAATCCCAAAAAGGATAAAAGCATTAGAGTTAAACGCTTATTCGATGATTCCATCATCAATGAAATTTGTTTAGCGTTAAGATTTCCTGATATATATGACGCATCTGGCAGGTGATTGTAATGCCACTGACCAATTATTGTTCCCTTATTTAGCAGAATTAGCCCTGGATTAGCTCTAATCACCGTTTTTAACAGAACCTCATCGGCATTCAGAAACGGGTAAATTGCACCCGTTTTAGCAACAAAATTATCAATCTCACCCTGTGTTGATGCTGTAACGCAAGCAAAACCATATCCATTAGCAGTGGCTTTAGAGTATAGCTCATTAAGTTTATTGGTTGCTTTCAAATTAGTTTTATCAAGTCGATAGGCTACTGCCAAGAAATAATAGCTAGGGTATGATAGAATGCTATCGGTTATATCCTTCCCAGAAACAGTCATTAACCCAAAACTCTCAATTGATGGTGTAAAGCCTTTTTTAATTAGTTCCGGTTTACTATCAACAAATTTCCAGGTAGAATCCTGCCAGGGTATATTGTTCTCGTTAAATTCCTTAACAATACCATTTTTCTTGTAGTAGAGAGTAGTTTTATAAACATCGTTTGGAGCACCTTCAGGAACAGCCATTGCATTTGGTATATTTACACCAATGCTGTAAGGTCTGAAATCAAACATAGGCAATCGGGTATATCCAATAAAAGGAGGAAGAAATGCGATTAACACAAGTATTACAAATAGTATCAATTCTTTTAGTATAGAAGGGTATGTGGGTAAACTCGCTCTCTTTACAAAAAGTAAAAGTGCTGCTGCAAAGAATATTATATTTTTATAAAAAGTTTGCCAGTTGCTTAATTTTATAGCATCTCCGAAGCACCCACAATCGTGAACGGGATTAAATATTGCAAGTATAAAGGTTAATGGGGTAAAAAACATCATAAATAGAAAAACACCCCAAGCGGCCAATCTCAGCCTAATTCCAAAAAGCAAAAGAAGGCCAATTAAAAGTTCTGCAGCACAAAGCAGGAATGATAATCCAACTGCTAATGGTTCAAAAAAATCAGCATTAAACGCCTTAAAATAATCGGTTAATTTGTAAGCAAATCCAAGTGGATCTACTCCTTTAACAAATCCTGAAAAGATAAAAAGGAAAGCAAGTAAATAGCGGCAAACAATAATTAGATACTTCATAGCCTATAATTTTTTCTAAAATTACCTTGGATTAGCAACAATTAACAGTAGACAATTGTTTTTTTAAGATTTTTTTTCTGAAATAGAAAAGTATTAACCCAATTGCCACTATCAACATTATAGTACAAACTATTGAACCTTCAAATCCAAATTCACCTCCATTAATTGAGCTATTACCTGTAAGATTTACTTTAAGTATCGATTCCGTTTTCTGACCACTAACGGAATAACCCAAAATTGGCCCTTGAAAAAAATTCCAAAACAGATGCAGGCTTATTGGAAACCAAAGGTTCTTTGTAAAGATATAAGTTGCTCCTAAGAGGCCTCCTGCAAGAAATAGGTTAACCATTGCCAATAATGATAAATTGGAATTTAACGAATGAAACAATGCAAATATTGTAGCACTTACAACCAATGCCCAATAATTATTCATGGACATCATTAAATTATTCAATATGTATCCTCGGGTAAGCGTCTCCTCATTTAAAGCTACCGCAATGAACATCAAAAAACTTATAAATAAAGAGTAAAAGCCCATTCCTACATTTGAAAAATCTATATAATGAAGGCCATAGAGTATTAGAGAACCTCCTCCCATAATTGAAAGAGCAACTAAAAACCCCAAAAGGATGTCCTTAAATCTATTTTTCAGCGAAAATCCCAACGAAATAAATGATTCCCTATCAATAACCCGCCTAAAAAAGAAAATAACAAGCATAAGAGATAAAACATTAAATAATTGAATAATCAAAAGTTGGTGTGGATTTAAATTCTTAATGTCGCTCATTTGGCTAAGCGGAACTTTTATAACAACCATTCCAATGAAACTAAAAATAGCACCAAATACTATAAAGGAGATTATTACTAAAACTATTCTAGCCCAAACAGGTAATCTGGGCTTGCTTTTTTTAACTAAGATTTCTACATCCATAACTTTATGATTTCAAAGGTTTTTTAATAAGCTAATCTTAAACTATTCCTTCCACCCTTTCGATAATTAGATTAAAAATCTCCTCTGGCTTTTTTATGCTCAAGTCTTCGTTGTAACATTCAACAATCTTAAAGTTAGAATCAATTTCTTTCTGTTTTAGATAAATCTGGCGAACCCTTTCTTGAAAAGATAAATCCTTTTCATGAATATCCTCTTTACCTTTTAAATACTCACGATCATCACCTTCTCGTATCT
Source organism: Bacteroidales bacterium (assembly GCA_013376985.1). Taxonomy (GTDB): domain Bacteria; phylum Bacteroidota; class Bacteroidia; order Bacteroidales; family Tenuifilaceae; genus UBA8529. Next base: position 24,154 of record JACABB010000018.1, on the reverse strand, counting down.
CTGTTAATCGTTCTTTAGTAAATTGGAATGGTACATCAAGGAAAAGGTTTAAATCGGGTTGAGGAATTTTGTAGTACCCAAATTCTAAATCGATAATCCATTTCCGAAGGCGATCCTGCTCCGCTTCATCATTAACTTTGGCACACTGAAAGCCAACATTTGAATACACATACCTATCAAGAATCACCGTTTCACCATTTTCGAGCCAATCCTTAATCATTTTTGATGCATCCATCCGATCGCAGGCATAAAGCAAAGCCACAACATAGGGATCAACCTGATTAACATCTCCCAACTCTCCTCGTAAAAAACGGGCAATCATTTCGCCAAAAAAGGGAGAATCCATTCGCGGAAAATGCAAATACTTACTTTTTATTCCTCTTTTGCTGAAATATTCTGTTAGTAGCCGAATCTGAGTTGATTTTCCAGCACCATCCAATCCTTCAATAACTATAAAAGCCATTCTAATATCAGTCTTTAATTTAAAATTCTACTTTTCAAATGCTAATTGAGGCAGATGTTGTAAATCTTTAGTAATTTTAAAGCGAAATTAGCATGTTGAATAGAAACCTTGTTGCACGATAAATTATTTTGCAAGATAGAAAAAAATGGAAAAAACTGGGTCGTTATTTCAGGGAAGAGGAACATTATTAAGTAATGGAAAGTTAATTGACATTTCCAAGCCTCTGGTAATGGGTATAATAAACGTTACAAACGATTCATTCTTTGGTGGCAGTCAATTCCGAATAAAATCAAGAATAGCAAGCAGAGCAGAGCAGATACTCATCGAAGGTGGAACCATTATTGATATTGGTGCATGTTCAACACGCCCTGGCTCAATGCCAGTTGACGAAACTGTTGAAATTAAACGACTTACAAGAGCATTGTCTGTTATTCGGAAAAAATTCCCAAATGCCATAATTTCCATTGATACCTTTAGAGCCAACGTTGCTAAGGTAATGCATTCCGATTTTGGCATCGATATAGTAAACGATATTTCGGCTGGCGAAATGGATCCCAATATGTTTCGAACAGTTGCCGATTTAAAACTCGCTTACATTTTGATGCACATGAAAGGATCTCCTAAAGATATGCAGGAAGATCCCCGTTATGATAATGAAATTACCAAGGAGCTTTTTGGTTTTTTTACCCAAAAAATTGAAATGCTTAAATTGCTTGGTGTAAAAGATATAATTATTGATCCCGGTTTTGGTTTTGGTAAAAACTTAGACCATAACTACACAATTCTTAAAAACCTTGAATCATTTAAGGTTTTTGAACTTCCAATTCTTGCAGGTATTTCAAGAAAATCTATGATCTATAAGCAACTTAATACTTGCCCAAATAAAGCGCTAAATGGAACCTCTGTTCTTAATACAATTGCCATTTTGAATGGCGCATCAATTCTTAGGGTTCACGATGTTAAGGAGGCTGCAGAAGTAATAAAACTTACTGAATTTTATATTAGTCAACCTAAAATATAAACACCATTAATACTAAGCAATGCTTCATTTAGTAGCTGCATTTATTACATTTAGAATTCTTGATGTAATAGATATATTTCTGGTTGCCTTTCTTCTTTACCAGATATATATGTTGATAAGGGGTACCGTGGCTATCAACATCTTCGTTGGGATTTTTGCGCTATATATGATATGGCTGGTTGTCAAGGTGCTTAACATGGAACTTTTAAGCAATATACTCGGACAGATTATTGGGGTAGGTGTCATAGCGTTAATAATTGTGTTTCAACAAGAAATTCGACGATTTCTACTTTTCATAGGAACAAGATACCTTTCGAAGAATCGATTTTCTATTGAGAATTGGTTATTCCCAAAGCAAAAAAAACTAATGGCGCCAGTAAATATTGAAGCAATTGTTAGAGCCTGCCGCAATATGTCCGAAACAAAAACTGGAGCACTCATCGTTATTGCCCGAAAATCCGAACTTCAGTATTATGTCGAAACAGGTGATATCATTAATGCTGAAACATCAAGTCGATTGATCGAGAATATTTTCTTTAAAAATAGCCCACTACATGATGGCGCAATGATTATAGTTAATGACAAAATTAAGGCCGTAAGATGTATTCTACCTGTTACTGAAAATTTAAATGTCCCTGCTCACTATGGAATGCGACATAGGGCTGCACTGGGCATTAGCGAACAAACTGATGCTCTCATAGCAACAGTATCTGAAGAAACTGGGAAAATTAGTTTTGGAGTTGAAGGCGATATAAAGTATGGCGTATCGAGTGCGGAATTACGCCAACTTTTAGAGGGATACCTAACAATTGAAGATTGATTCCCAACGAAATACCTAAGTCTTATTTTCTATTGTTTTATTCTTATTTATCTTAAACTTCTTTTCCTGACCTCTCATCAGCCTTTCAATATTTTTCTGATGGGTAAAAAGCATAAGTGCTGCAAGTGTAAACGCAAAAATTACCAGCGACGGGTACTGTGTTCTGTACACAAATATTAATATTGCTGGAAAGGAAAACCCAGCAATCATAGAACTTAAGGATACATAGCGAAATATTAGAAGCGTTACAGCCCAAATCAAAAGCACAAAAAGAGCCGCATAAGGATGAAGTGCAAAAACAACACCCGATAAAGTTGCTACACCCTTACCCCCCCTAAACCCTGCAAATACAGGGAATATATGACCAAACATCGCAGCAAGACCTAAATAAAGCTGGAAATCTACGAATAGGCCAGTCTCTGGTATATAAAAATGAGTTAAGTAAAGTAGCCGAACAGCAAGATAGCCCTTAAGCATATCTATTATGAATACAGGAATACCGGCCTTTGCACCAAGCGTTCTCATTGCATTGGTTGCCCCAGCATTTCCACTTCCATAATCTCTTACATCAACACCATAAAATATCTTACCCACCCAAACAGATGTTGGGATAGAGCCAATAAGATAAGCTAATAGTATTACTAGTACTTTGTATAAACCTTCCACAGTCCAATTTTTTGGCAAATTAGCGAATTATTTTTCTGGATTCAAAACTAAAAAACGTATGTATCTGTAAAGGTGTAAATTATAGAGTAAGGGTATATTATTAGGTTTTATTGATTGATAGTAATTGCAATAAGGCAATGAGGCAATGAGACAATAAGACAATAACAAAATTTGAAGATGAGATAATTTGAAAATGAGGGAATAAGACAATTAGATAATAAGGCAATTGGACAATTTGAAGATAAAAGAATTTGAAGATTAATTGGGTATGTGCTTGAAGATTGCAATTGGGAATTTGACTAATACAAATTATTTTAGGTATTTATGGTTTTGTTAACTTTTTTTTTACTTTTGTCGACGTTATGTATTTTTTTACATATCTGGAATTGAAGCATTTCCTTATGCTTATTTCCAAGAAACAAGATTTAAACCAAGTTTAAACATAAAACCTTAAAATCTATGAAATCAACTTTGAAAACTCTTTTACTTTGTTTTTCAGCAGTAATAATAATGTCATCTTGTAAAAAAGATGAATCTTACACTTTAAACGTTGTAGCTAATCCAGAAAGTGCTGGAACAGTTACTGGTGGAGGTTCTTATAAGTCTGGTGAGACTATAAATCTTACGGCTACACCTAATTCAGGTTATATCTTTTTAAATTGGACAAAAGGTGACGTTCAGGTTAGCGCAGATGCAAACTTTTCATATATCACAAAATCTACAAATGAAACCCTAACAGCTAACTTTGAGCAGAAAATTATAGTTAAAATGGGTGCTCAATCCAATGCATCATTTGGTAGTTTCTACTCAATTGGACAAAAACTAGTTTACACACAAGATTTAGCATCTACTCATCAGGACACAATTGATCTTCTCTGCTTTTATGAAAATGTTGCACCAAATAGAATCAACCTTATTACTTTATCATCACCTGGTGCAGGAATTACAGGAATATACACAGGTACAACATCTCCTGATGTATGGACAACTAAAAGGTTAACCCTATTTACTCTTCCTGTAACAGCAATTACAACTGCTCAATTTGATCAATTACATCAGAATGATGCATCAATTCCAACCTACTTTAACAGCACGTTAACCTCTGGTAATAAGAAAGCAAAAACCTTAGCGGTAGACAATATCTGGGCGTTTAAAACACACGATAACATTTATGGATTAATTAAAGTTACCAGTGTTGGCCAAAATGCCGATGGTTATGTTGAGTTTGAGCTAAAGCTAAAGAAGTAATTTAGAATCACTTTAATAATATTGGCTGCATTCTTAACATATAGATTGCAGCCAAATTTATTTTAATACCATGAACTACAAAAATTTAATCTTTATACTCGCCCTTTTGTTGCTGTATAGTACTGGGTGCAAAAAGGACGATGAACCAACCTCAAAGCCCATAATTACACTTAAAAGTGGTGGTGATTACACACAAAACGGGCAGTCAATTGCAGTTGGAGGAAAGCTAAAGTTTGGCATAATGGCAACCAACCCTAGAGCAATAATCACTGACCTAAAAATTCAGCGTATTGCAGATGGTAAACTAATAACAGAGAAAGATCAAGGAGTTTATTTAAAAGATAGTTTAAATGTAGATTTTAACTCCACAAAATCGTCTGCAACGCAAGAAATATGGCGATTCTTTGTTATGAACTCCAATCGCGATTCATCAACCACTACATTAACTATAAACCTAGGATCAGGAGTCGACTATGGTGCGATTTATCACTACCCATCTCTAAAAATAGGCATGCAGAGCAATACCGATTTGCCAAACTACTTGGATTTACATACTGGTTTGCTCTATAGCAAAACCAATGTATCTGGACATGAGGGCGATATTGATCTTGTTGGATTTGTTTACACCACAAGTGGTGTTCTCTCCCCCACCCTATGCTGTCCTGGTTATACAGGTAGTAGCTCAGTAACAGGTCGCTACCCCGAAATAGCATCATGGAGTGTAACCCGATTAACCTCTTACGATTACCATGCATCCGACAATAATCTTGTTAGTGCTAGTGATTTTGAACATGCTCAAAACGATAGCCTTCTGGTAACATCATTTAAACCTGAATCAGTAAGCGGTCTCGATAAGTTCTGCACTACTGGAAAAATTGTTCCCTTCAAAACCGAGGATGGTAAATACGGGCTTGTTCGTGTTCTTCATGCCGATTTAACTGAAACAGGCTACATGGAACTTGAGGTTAAAATACAAAAATAGAAATGGTTATGAAACACCCATGTAATGCAGATTGCACTAACACGAATGGACAAAACATGGGTGTTCCATCCTCTCGCTAAAGAATGTTAATAAACAGAATCGTAATATATTAGTAATTAACAATATAAATATTTTGTTAGGATGAAACTCAAAATACTATTAATCCTACTACTTCCAATTCTGGTTAAAGGTCAAAGCATTTCGGGGTTTGTAAAGGACTCAGTAAGCGGTTCCCCACTGGCAGGAGTGAATGTAGTGATAGAAAATAAGGGCAGTGTTACCGATGCCAATGGTGCTTTCAAATTCCTCAACTTACAGAATGGCAAGTATATAATTTCCTTCACTAGCATTGGCTATAAAAAAACAATTAGCAAAGTTCTGATATCTGGGAATAGCAATATCAACCTAGAAATACTAATGTCTAAAGATGAGATTTATCTTGATGAGATTGTTGTATCGGCTACCAGATCCGAGAATCGGATAAGCCAAATACCGGGAAGGATTAACATGATTTCATCGGAACGAATATCGATGGTTGCAGCGCAAAGCGTTGATGAATTCCTCCAATTCCTACCCGGAGTTCAGGTAAGTCGATCGTTTGGAATCTTCTCAACCAAATCATCGGTAACAATGCGTGGGCTAAGCGGCAACGAACAGGCTCGTACTCTCGTTCTACTCGATGGTATACCCGTAAACAAAGCCGACGGTGGCTCAGTAAACTGGAATCTTATCTCAACTTGCGATGTTGAACGTGTGGAAGTGGTTAAAGGCCCTGGTTCCGCACTCTACGGAGGAAACGCTATGGGAGGCATAATTAACGTTATTACACAAAAGCCAACCTCATCTATTCAGGGAAACCTTACAGCTGAATACGGCACATATAACACGCGTGTATTAAGGTTAAACCTAGGTGGTAAAATTGGTTCTATATCATCAAATAAAGGATTCTACTGGACTGCAAACACATTTTATCAAAATAGTGATGGCTATATCACACAATCAGAGGCCGATAGAAAAATTAACCCGTTTATTGTTAAATCAAATGTTGATGAAAAAGACATAAACTTTAGGCTTGGCTATAATAACTCCGATAAGTTTAATGCAGAGGCAAACCTGAGTATCTACGATGGAACAAGAGGTACAGGCGAAAAAGTATATCAACCAAATGGGAATCAAACGGAATATCTAACCTACCAGTTCAGAACAAACCTAAGCGGTAAGGTTGGTGGATTAAAGTGGAACACCTCACTTTTCTACCTCAACGAGAATTACATGAAAGTTACCGAATCCAAAAAGGATGATTACTCATGGTATAACGTTACCTCGGTTAGGCAAGATATGGGATTACTATCAAGTGCCAACTATTCATTGGATCGAAACTCTTTCACCGCTGGTTTTGATATCCGCAATGGACAGGTTGATGCATCGGATATCTACTATACATCAACAGATAAGGTTGATAACAATGGAAAGATGAACTTTTACGGGTTTTATGCACAGGATGATATCTCGCTAACCGAAAAGGTTAAACTACTTGTGGGTTTACGCTATGATTTAGCCCGATTCTACGATGGATCGTTCATCATCTACAACCCATCCGCCGAAACTACTTTCTTAAGAAAATACGTATTCTCAATTGCGGATGATAAGCAATGGGGCGCATTTAGTCCTAGAATTTCCCTACAGTACAGACCCAATGATGATTTTAGGATTTATGGCGGCTATAGCAAAGGTTTTAGGCCATCGGTTCTGGATGATCTTTGCAGAACTGGACGCATCCAAGGTGGATTAAAGATTGCAAACCCGAACCTAAAACCCGAATATCTGGATAACTTTGAGGTTGGTAGCGATTATTCACCATTGAAAAACCTTAAACTTTCTACAAGTTTGTACTACTCAAAGGGTAAAGATTTCCTCTACTACGTTTCAACAGGCGATAGCATTGATATGGGATTTGGTAAACGCCCAATAATGAAGCGTTCAAACATCTCAAGCGTGAATATCTATGGAGGCGAATTCGAAGTATCGTACAGCCCAGCACCTTCGCTAACCATGTTTGGGAATTATGCCTACTGCCATGCAAAAATATCGGACTACAAACCTCTTTCCGCCAGCGATCCTGTTAATCTAAAAGATAAGTCTTTAACTGACGTTCCTCAGAATTCATTCTCTGTGGGAGCATTCCTAAAAACAAAGATTATCAACGCTGGTATAACCTGTCGTTATACAGGTGAAATGTTTGTAAACGACCAGAATATTTATGATGAGATTGTGCTATCGAACAAATATCCAGCATGGTTTAAGATCGATATAAGGCTTTCACGTGATATTTATAAGCATACCAATGTGGGTCTTAACATTCAAAACATCTTCGACAAAAAGGTATACGATAGCAAGGGTGCTGTTGGACCAGGACGATTTATTACCTTTGGAGTTGGGGTAAGGATATAGGTTGTAGTTGGAATATGTAAAGTGTGAGTAAATAACAAGTAACCAATAACAAATAACAATAATGAAAAAAGTATTTTTATCGCTATCATTTGGGTTAATGCTTGCGATTTGCGTTTCGGGGCAAACCCAGTCCCAAACATTTGCAACCCAGAACAAACCCGATACAACCGATTCAACCAACAATTTCTACGATAACGAACCCATCAAACAGCTGCCCATGGTAGCCCTAGCGGTTGATGGTGAAATTGCAAACCCTGGAGCAGTAGATTTCAGCAAATTACCCCTCCGCTCTGTGATTGTGAAGGAGACCAGCCTCAACCCCGATGGTAGCAATAAATTTGTTGGTGCCTACAGGTATGATGGTTATTCACTTTTTGATATTCTAAACACAATTAAACTTCAAAAGAAGAATAAAGCGGAGTTCCCACCTATTATCGACCTATACGTGGAGATTAGCAACGATAAAGGCGAAAAGGTTATATTCTCGTGGGGTGAAATCTACTACCCAAACAATCTGCATAATATCATCATTGCAAATACTGTTATGCGGATAGTTCCTAGCAAAACCAAAGAGTTATGGCCTCTCTCTGAAACCTCTAAACTGGTTGTTGTTAGCGACCTTCTAACCGAAAGGAATATATCAAACCCTTCAAAGATTACAGTTAGATCTGCGGATGCAACTTTTAAAATACAAAAAGGGTTATCGCCAATGTTCAGCGAATCATTTAAACTAACATCTGAGGATGGGAAAAGTGCTGTAATTAAAGATATTCCAAAGGAACTAAACAAAATAACATACAACACCATTTTCTATGGACGTGGCAAAGGTATTCACAGCACCACACCATTTACAGGGTATGAGTTAAAGCAGGTACTAGAACCATACTACAAACTTTCCAAGGAAAACCTCCAGCATGGGCTATTCGTTTTTGCTGGGCTCGATGGCTACCGAGTAGCCATAACATACGCTGAACTCTTTAACCGTAACGATCAGGCAGAATTCCTTCTAATCGAAAACCAAGATGATAAAGAGGGTGGCAGTTTCAAAGTTTTTCCAGCTCCTGATTTCTTCTCCGACCGAGCTGTAAGAGCCCTTTCCGAGATTAGGTTTGAAAAACGATAATTGGATTTTATCCTATTTTAACGTGAATTCGATGTAAGCATAATATATTGATTCTCAGTTCATCATTAGATTGTTGCTTTGTCATGCTGAACGAAGTGAAGCATCTATTTCCGAGAAAATTAGATCCTTCGCTTCGCTCAGGATGACATCTTACATCGAACCGACGTTATTTTAAACCTAATATTTTCCTAAATTCAACAGCATCTGCAACCTTTTGAACTTCAAAATTAAATGTGTATGAAGGGTTTGACAATGCTTTCAACGAATCAATATTAATCGAAACAAGTTTATTGGCTGGGAAAATACCCAATTGCTGATTAGCCATTAACATTAAAATACGATGACCTGATTTGGGGTTGATTCTCATTGCTCTATAATCAGTTGGCTTAACGTTAATGTAGCCACTATTATCGCCAAGAATTATAATCACCTTACCTTCTGTTGAAGGTTTACTATTCTGAGTAAAACTAGCATTCACCTTAGTCCATTCGTCCAAACCTTTAAGCAGGCAATCGAAATTATACATACCTAGCCGATTAACCGAGAAAGATCTATAGGTTTCTGCCATTAGGTCTACCTTCGCCTGCTCTTCTTTTAATTTTTGCATGGCCTCATCATATTGTTGCTGCCACTGATCTGCCGATAATTTCAGAATACTCGAAAGCGGTATTACAGCCTCCATTTTCTTGCTGAAAGATTTTGTTCCTACACTATAATTTACTTGGTAAATATTATTCCCTAAACTTGTAAAGCTGTAGTTTGTAATATACCATTGTCCTTTGCTGTCCTTTTTCCAATCACGCTCAAAATCTTTAGTCCACGAAGGGAAATTCTTACCATCAATATCCTTCCAAAGCATCTCAGAAGGTTGATAGTATGAACGCAAAAATCTTACTTCACCATCTATCATCGCATCATATATTTTAAACTTATATCCTTCGAGTTTCTGTCTTATCGATTTACTTTTTCTGTTCTTATAGATTTTATCATAATCGTCATTAAAATAGATATCAAGAAAACGATCAAAATTTATTATAAAATATTTATCGCCTAACATAACCTTAGGCGCTTTTGCATTTAGCGCGTTCATTGCATCTATTTTCTGTTGATTAATTTCTGCTTCAGGTAAATCAGCCCACTCCCATTCACCTCTTTCGGGATTCATGTAAAAGAAACTGTAGTTTGTGCCCGGATAACGCGAGGCAAAACGGATATCAATCTTCTTACTATCTGCTATTTTCAGTTTAGCACCATTTTGTTCCGCATTCATTTCGAACATCCCTGCGGTTTGCAAAGTCCGCTTCGCTCCCATTGAACTAATCTCCATGGGAATACCAGAAAGCATAATATCTATGGCATCGTGGAACTCACGATAAAGAAACTCATACGACCCGTTAATGGTTTTACCATCGGAAGTTACCATTGCATTAGCCGGAATGGAGATTGAAGTACCATTCGAAAGAAGTAGGATTGTATCCTTACTCGAATTGATTGTATAATTGGTCATTTTCACTTCCAATCCAGGATACGGTGGATTGGGTTTCCATTGTTTTTCTTTTTTACAAGCACTCATAAAAATTATGGCACCCAATAGTAAAACTAATTGAATAGATCTTTTTGAGTTCATTGGTTTAGGTTTGAGGTTTGAGAAATACCATGAGTATAGAAATAGTTTGCAACATCGTAGTACGAAAATCGTCCCACGATAGATTTACCGTAGGGAAATGTTTTCGTTTCAGATAGTATCTTAAGGTCTTTGTAATTTGAATTTAGCCCCATGTTATATGCTGATGAAAGAATAAGTAAACGCTCCTCCGATTTCTCTTTCAAAACGGAAGCAAATCGTTTCTCAGCCAAACGAATAAAACATGCTAGATATTGTATCTGCCAGCTGAACTGTTTTAGTCTATTTATCCGTTCACGGCGAATATCCTGTAATGACATATCTAAGGAATACGAAATAATTCTTTTAAATGAATGGGATAGGATTGTATCTGCTGATAATTCGCTCTCTAAATTTTCAACAAATGAGGGCTTCATCTGAAAACGACCTATTGAAAAATCTGCAAACTCCTTTCCTCCTTGCACATAAGCCAACTCCAAAGCATACGTTTCGGCAAAATCGCGAAAACGATTATATCGAATAACCTCAGGAAAAACTATGGCTATCGCTTCATCAACCTGAATATTATATTGAGAGAATACTGAATCAATATTAACCCTTTTAGCAATAAAGAATTCAACCGCATCTGTGTAGGAATCACCAAAATATTGTTTTGGGTTTAACTCCTGAGCAGTAGCATTAACGCTTAGAAGTCCGCTGAATAAGATAGTAACCAGAACAATTCGGTATTTTGATGAGCCATTAACAGTTACCATCTGATTGGAAATTGACTATTATCGTACTAAAGGTAAAGAAATATTGAGGTAAATCAATAGTTGAAATTTACTAAATTATTTAAAAAAACTCATAATGAATTGTAAATGAAAAATAGGGATACGAAAAATTCTATCAGATTTTAAACTATGAAAGTATTTCTTTCTTTACCACGCTTGACCTTTATTGGTTAAGGCTTACAGTATATGATGATAACTCTCCGCTCCCGATTTCTTCTCCTACCAAGCCGTAAGAGCGCTTTGTGAAATTAGGTTTGGAAGAAGATAGCTAGTACACCCTATAATATTTAGACCTAAACCCAACCTGCCAGCACTGGTATTTATGATTAGTGGTTTGGGTTTAGTTTTGTATAAAGTAACACCTCGATAATCTAAAAATGTTTACTATTTTTGATATATTATACAGTAAAAGTTGTATATATACACCCAAATTTAGGCGTATAACAACGAGAAAACTGCATATATAAACGAGTTGGCTGTTATTTTATGATGAAAGACTTTGATGTTACATATGTGGGTTTGCTAGATATTCTTGGATTTAAAGAATTAGCACTTAGAAATAATCACCAAGAATTGATAAAAATTTATGACTTGTTTGATAAAGTCGTGAAAAGAGGTCTCACTTTGTTTAAGGAAAGTTTTCAGAATGATGAATTCAAACCACGTGTTGATTCAATCAAAATAAATTCCTTAACAATTTCTGATAGTCTAATTCTATGGACAGAAAACACCAAATTTCATCATTTCATTAACCTTGTAGTAACAATAAGAGCGATTCTTTCAGAGGCTATGCGTTGTGGAATCCCACTTAGAGGAACTATTGTGGTCGGTCCAATATCTGTAAGAGAAGAAAAACTCAATTCAAACACCGAAAATATTAAATTGACATGTTTTGGAAAGTCAATAGTTGATGCTTATACCTTATCTGAAAAACAAAATTGGTCAGGTTGTATAATTACCAAGGAATGCATAGAAAGGTATCAAATGTCTTTTGAAGAACTTAAGTTGCGTCCATCAAAATATACAAATGATCAGATTGACAAATCTCTCTCATTATCAAGTCTCGAAAACAAAAAATTATTGAGAAAATATTTAGTTCCATTAAAGGACGGAAAATTAGCAGAAGAATATGTTATAAACTGGGTAAATGAATTGAATCCAAAAATGGAAGAATTATCTATTAGAAACAGTTTTGTAAAATATAATAAATCAGTTGACGATTGGAGAGTTGAAATGAAAATCAGAAATACAATTGCATTCGCCAACGATTGTACATGACAGAGAAAAAACAACAGCCAATAGTTATTAAAATCCATTGGGGAAGATAGTTAGATAGGTTTGTTTTTTTGTATATTGGCAAATATTTTACTGTGGAGCGACGATGCTGCTCCGAACTCCCCAACATTTTTTAGCAGCAGGCGTTAGGATACCTTAATTGAAAACGAACTAAATGGTTTTGGTTGCTTAATAATCTTAAAAGTAATACATTTGCAGAAATGGATTGAAACCTTTATGGAAACAAGAGAGATAATTAGAGTAATCAGAAAGTTACCAGTGAGCAAGAGAATGCTAATTATTGAGCGTACATTGAAAACTATTAGAGAGAGCGAAACAAGAAAAAAAATGGTAAAAGCCGCTAATATTTTGCTTGAAGACTACAAAAATGATAAAGAGTTGACCATTTTTACTCATCTTGATTATGAATCATTTTATGAAGCAAGGTGAAATTTGGTTAATCAATCTTGACCCTACAATTGGAGCCGAAATAAGAAAAACTAGACCAGCAATTGTTGTTAACGACAATTCATTAGGAAAACTACCTCTCAAAATTATTGTCCCATTAACTGATTGGAAAGATAGATATAATGTAGCTCCCTGGATGGTCAAAATTATTCCAAACAACTTTAATAATCTAACCAAAGAATCCGCTGCAGATTGTTTCCAAATTCGCTCATTATCCGAAGAACGATTTATAAGTAAACTAGGAAAAGTAAATTCCGATAACCTTGATGATATCAGAGACGCATTATCCAAAGTTTTATCGATAGAAGAGTATTAACACACCCTAATAATTTCTAAAATCCATTAATACATATTGTTAGGTAGATTTTTTAACATATTTGATAAGTTTATACCAGTGATAAAGATGCTGCTTCAAACTCTCCGCTCGGCATTCTAAAACATCTGCAAGTAAAATAGAGTAATTAACGCAAGTTCGATGTAAGTATAACATACTGATCCTAAGCATGGTGTTAGATTGTTACTTTGTCATGCTGAACGAAGTGAAGCATCTAGTCTTTAGGCGATTAGATCCTTCGCTTCGCTCAGGATGACACCTTACATCGAACTCACGTTAATTATTTTTGTGCTACCAAATAACGACCTCGCCCTGAGTAAATTTGTAATTGGAAAAGCATTTATACAACAAACAGAAAAAGATACTAATGAATATAGCACACATTGCCATTTGGGTAAAAGATTTAGAAGCAATGAAGGGTTTCTACTCTCAGTATTTCGAGGGAAAAAGCAATGAAAAGTACGTAAATCCATTAAAAGGGTTCGAATCCTATTTCATTAGCTTTGAGAGTGGTGCAAAATTGGAACTTATGTGCAAGCAATCAATTAACAAACCTGTAGATATAGGAGAAAGATTAGGAATAACCCATATTGCATTTAAGATAGGTTCGAAAGAAGCTGTTCTTTCTCTTACCGAAACACTTCGTTCAGATGGTTTTAGAGTTGTTGGAGAACCACGTCTAACAGGAGATGGTTATTTTGAAAGCGTAGTCCTTGATATCGAGGGAAATAGAATTGAACTGTTGGCTTAATATTAGTGAAATATTGGAACCGAGTTTGCTAGTTCCAATATTCCATTATCCCACCATTCAGTCCATAAATATTGTATTTGTAAATATATGTTTATTATGTTATTAACGTGATTCTTATATCAAACTCACGTTATTCCAAAATCTCCAAAATCCTACCCTCCCCCAGAATCCTTAACGGATTTGTAGAATCAACAAAGGCTTGGGCAAGAATTTCCTTCTTCTCCTGTAAGCGGATAATCTTCTCCTCAACGGTATCGATGGTTATAAAGCGGTAAACAAATATGTTTTTGTCCTGCCCAATACGGTGAGCCCTTGATATTGCCTGATTTTCAACCGCTGGGTTCCACCATGGATCGAGGATAAAGATATAATCGGCAGCGGTTAGGTTAAGCCCTACACCACCAGCTTTTATTGAAATTAGAAATACCTTTACAGTTGGATCGTTCTGGAAATGATCTACAACCTCCTTGCGATTTGTAGTAGCACCAGTTAGGACTTCGTGTGATATCCCATTCTCTTCAAGATATCCAGCAACAATCTTAAGGTGCTTAACAAACGAGGAGAATATTAGTATCTTATGACCCTCTGCCACAATACTATCGATGCTTCGGGTTATCTCCTCGAATTTGCCAGAATCGGAACCAGCATACTCCTCAACCATATTGGGGTGGTTGGCAAGCTGGCGCAGCCTTGTTAGTCCACGGAAAATAGCAATTGCCGAGCGATCATACCCCATTGTAGCAATATTCTCCATAATGCTATTTCGGATCGATGATTTTTCCGATTCGTAGCATTTGCGCTGCATGTCAGACATCTCGCAGTAAATAACCTGCTCGGTTAAATCTGGGAGATCCTTGGCAACCTGTTCCTTGGTTCGCCTGAGAATAAAGGGCTGTATAAGATTCTTGAGCAGCTCCTCCTTTTCAATATCGTTATTCTTTTCAATGGGTTGAATAAACTCATCGTTAAACGATTTAATGCTACCAAGCATTCCTCTATTCAAGAAATTCAGCTGCGCCCATAGATCTGAAAGTGAATTCTCAATAGGCGTTCCGCTGATTGTAAGGTAATTTGCTGCCTTAAGCAGAAGTACAGAACGATATATTTTTGATGTTGGATTCTTAATCGCCTGACTCTCATCAAGAATTATATACTTAAAACGAACTTCCTTAAGTAAATCGATATCGTTACGGACAATCCCATAAGTTGATATAACAACATCATACTTAACAATCTCCGAAATTTCCTTTGTACGAGTTCCACCCGTATACGAATAGTAGGTTAAATCGGGGGTGAATCGGTTCATCTCTCGAATCCAGTTGTGAACCAATGAGGTTGGAACTACAATTAATGAAGTTTGCCCAAAAGTATTAGTGCTAGGACTTACCTCATCTTTATTCGATTCTAACTTTATATCCCTCTTTTCCTTTGTTGATAGGAGAAGTGAAAGGGTTTGTATGGTTTTTCCAAGACCCATATCATCGGCTAAACAGCCACCCAAGCCGTTTTGCTGGAGTAGGTTCATCCATATATAGCCCTCTTTCTGGTAATCGCGAAGCTCAGCATTAAGACCAACTGGTAGTTTAACCTTTTCGGGCGATTTGCTATCAAACTTATCTTTAAGTTCCTGTGCGCTTGGGGCTTCAACCTTGCAATCAATCAGTAGGTTAAATAGAGATTTTTGGATAGCCAGCTTCTCGCCCGATTCTTTTCCCAGAAAGAATAACGGGCGATACCGGGCGAACCATTCCTCGGGCAGGATAAAAAGTAGTCCATTTGGAAGTATGAACTCCCGAATATTTTTTAGAATATTCTTTTTTAGGTGGATGAACGGAATTTCAAACCCGCTTAAAATTACCTTGCCATACAAATCGAACCAATCTTCGGTGGATTGTGAGTTAATCTCAACCCGATATTCGTAAATGTAATACTTATCTTTTCCCAGATTCTGCTGAACTTCAAAATCAGAATCAATAATCAATTTCTGATTTCTATTTATCCATTCAATTAGCTGATAAGGCGGTTGTCCATCTGTTGAATTGGTAATTTCCTCGGGAAAAAATTCCGATTCTCCAACTTTCTTTAGCCCAAGTTCAGCAAGTTTTTCTTTACAATCTTTTTCCCAAGCAATATCCCTTTCGAAACGGGTAAATTTATATTTATCATTTTCAATAATAAGGTTGACCTCGGGATCTGGCTTTGAATTGGCAAGGTAGGTTTTGCCATTATACTGATATTTAAGAATTAACGCAACCCCACCTGCAAGCCGTTGCTCCAGCGAAAGAAGTGTTTTTTTATCGGGTTTACTATTCTCAATTGTAAAACCTACCGCCTCAACCAGCTGTGTTCTAATGGTATTAAGAACAAAGGACTCGAAGTACTTTCGCTCGGCTGATTTTGGTATGGAGATATGCTGTTTTGTGAAAAAGGGGCTTAACTTTTTTCCATCAATGCCAGAGAACTTGTATAAACTATTATCAACCCTTAATAGGCAAGGATCGTTGCATATTACCTCAGAACCTTTTGTAGTAAGGTTAATGGATTTTCCATTGCATGAAGCATCGATTCTATAGCGACTTTCGCTTTCGGTTACAGCAAAGTGAAAGACAGGAAGAGCTAAATCGGGTATAAGACTTAATAGATGATCCTCGTATAGATTATTGAAATTTTTCTCCTTCAAAAAAACAGGAATCTGAAGTTTACAGAGTATTTCAAAGCATTTCAGCATTCTACGTTCGATGTACGCTTTAACAAACTGTAGCACCTGCTCATTTCCTGATATTGATTTATAAAAATCGGAAATGCTTTGTTTTCCCTTGCTGAACTGCTTATGAACAACGCTATCAGTGAGCTCATTAAGAGTTTTTAATAGTTCAGCTGATTCTATGGGAATTACATGCTCCCATTTTTTATGATTTGCATCGTGAATATTTTCAACTATCGTATAAATTCCCCCTTCGCTACTTACCAAGCGAATGATATAAGGATTGAATATCATTCCTAAGTGTCTGTGCTGTTGAAGGGTTATAGCAAAGAAATCGGTTTTTGGGAGTTCTATCGGCATGGCTAAATTTCGGTCGCAATTATAGCTAAAGAAAGTGAAATGTGGATAGTAAGATGTGAAAAATTAATACAATATTATCCATTATCAACTTATTACGTCTAAAGTAATTTAGTGATATGGAAAATCTTTAAGAGTTTTCGGTAAACGGAATTGATTCCTTACATTTGCAAATATTTCAAATAATTCAAAGAAAGATGCGATTAAAAAACATCCTCTTAATAGTTTTTCTATTATTCTTCAACGCATTATATTCTCAGCAAACTGAGACTGTGAATCAAGTTAAGAAATCGACTGATAAGGTAAAAATTGAAGGTAAATACTACTACATACACATTGTTCGTAAAGGAGAATCTTTATATGCAATTAGTAAAGCATACGGTGTTAGTCAAATGGAGATTGCTATGGACAATCCTGATATATATCTGGGTATTCAGGTAGATCAGGCATTAAAGATTCCTGCAAAGGATTTACCAAAACAGGATGAGAATGATAAATACATTTATCATATTGTAAAGAAAGGTGAAACCCTTTTTGGCCTCTCCAAACAATATCAGGTTTCTATAGATGATATTGTAAAAGCAAATCCCGATGTTGAAAGCGGGCTTATTCTCAGCCAAGTGCTATTAATTCCCCGTGAACGGTTAAGCGCATTAAATCAGGAAGTTAAAAAAGATTCTGGATTGTATATCTACCATCAAGTAAAACCCAAGGAAGGACTTTACTCAATTTCAAGGTTATATAAAATAGATATTCATACCATTGAGGATTTAAACAAGGATGTACTTATTAATGGCCTTAAATCAGGCTCAATACTTAAGATACCTAAGGATAAAGAACAATTCATAGCTAATATGAATAATCAAAATATTGAATTAGGTAATATTAAAACTCAAACTGTATTGCAAAATGAAACTATTTACTCACCTAAAGTTAAATGCGATACTTTCGATTATAAACGTTCAAAACGTGTATTCAATATTTCGCTCCTTCTACCATTACTCCCAGATGAACAAGATGCTGATTCTGCTGATGTAGCTCTTCAGGATTCAAATGGCAAACTTGTTGAGAAGTCGAACGAAACTGAAAAGATTTCATCGCGAGCACATAATTTTTTGGATTTTTATGAGGGATTTTTAATTGCGGTTGATTCTTTAAAGCGCGATGGACTATCACTTAATATATCGGTCTTTAACACCACCAAGAATGTAAACGATTCCAAGAAGTTGTTTAATGAAAAAGGGTTAAAAGAATCGGATTTATTGATTGGCCCAGTTTACCCTGAATTGCTAAAACCCTTTGGCGATTTTTCTAAGGAAAACAGGATCAATATTGTATCTCCTCTTTCCCAAAATAATGATTTACTAACAGGTAATCCTTACTATTTTCAGGTAAATGCATCGTTACCTGTTCAATTTAATGAATTTGTATCAAATGTTGATCTTTGCAAGGATGAAAACTTGGTATTTGTTTATGAGGACGATAGTTCAACATTAGCAATAAGTAAAAAGTACAAAGAGTTTGTAATGAATCGAATGAAACAATGTGCAAATTCTGATTCAATACATTTTAAGGAATTCTTTTATAAACCAGGCGTAATTACCACCGAAGTTAAAGACAAACTAAATCAGAGTATAATTAGCGATAAAGAGAATGTTTTTATCGTTTCATCTGAAAGCGAAGCGTTTGTATCCGATTTTCTCAGCCAGTTATTTGCTTTAAACACCTACTATAACAACTATAAGGTAAAGGTCTATGGTTTCCCTCATTGGCAGAAATTCAAGAATGTTCCCATAGAGTATTACTACAAACTAAACTTACATCTTTTTACCCCTTTCTATGTTGATTATTCCAGAAAGCCCGTTAAAAGATTTGTTGATGATTACCGTCATTACTACAGATCCGAACCATCTCAATACGCATTTCAAGGCTATGACATCGGGTTTTATTTTTTGAAAGCGATGAAAAAATATGGGGTTGATTTTAAGTATTGCTTAAAAAACCAGAATGTTGATTTGCTTCAATCCGACTTTAAGTTTGAATCAAACAGTAGTGTAGATGGTTTTGAAAATAAATCGATATTTATATTGCGTTACACCCAAGATTTGGACATTGTAAAAGAGAATTAGGAATCATTTTTTAATAGTCTGAAATTCAAAAATCAAATTTCCATTATTAGAGAATGGTAAGGAGAAGTTAGCGGTTATTGAAAAAATCATTCTTCGCATATGATTTATCCACTTTCAAATATTGAATGCTTACCAGTTCTTAGAAAATTCATAAACCAAATATATTGTTTTGAAGGTCAAGGCGAATCCAATAATACTATCTTAAATCATGTTGAGCCAAATGGAATGTTAAAACTTATATTACCACTCGAAAATGGTATTACGAGTAGGTGTAATGGTAAAATATTTTGCTCACAACAAAATCAAATTGCGTTAGCAGGCATATTTGATTCTACATTTAGAATTGAGGCTATTGAAAATATGTTGACCAAGGCTATAATATTTGAATTTACTCCGATAGGTACTTACCGTTTTTTCAATATTAACCAAAGAGAATTATCGAATAGGTTTTATTCGCTTTATGATTTATTTGGTAAGACTATCCATGAAATAGAAGACAGAATACAAAATGAAACGCTGATTGAGAACAAAATTATTGTATTACAAAAATATCTGCTCGCTAGTTTTTTAAAAACCGAAAGCGATACTGTTATAGATTTTTGTATAGAGAGCATTTCTAATTATCATGGAATTATTCCTATTAGTGAATTGGAACGCCAGACGGGTTACAGCAGCCGTTGGCTAAATCAAAAGTCTGAATATAAATTAGGTATAAATCTCAAGACTTTTGCATCGATAATGCGATTTCAAACTGTGTTAAAATCATTAATATCCAATCCAGATGATAGTCTCGTCTATAAAACATATTACGAATATTACTATGACCAATCGCACTTTATAAAAGAGTTCAAAAGGTTTTCGGGTTTCACACCATATAAATTTATCAAGGAAGCGCTTCCTTCAAAAGAATAATACTTCCGATTTTTACAATTTATTTTTTGAATAGGGCAATACCTTTGCATTCATAATATTGATAAATAAGTATGAAAAACAATTCTCAATCTTTTGCTTGCCCAAACTGCCATAGTGCTTTGGAATTTAAAATTGAACAATTTGTTTGCCAAAATTGTAAGAATATTTTTCCTATCGATGGAAATATTCCCGATTTGCTTCTGAGAAATCAGAAAGATGGAGGAGAGTCATTAATAAATCGCGCTTCTCATTTTGATGATTTGTCCAAGGTTTATGGATCTTCTCTTTGGGGCGGATCTCCAAGGATTATTGTCTGGCTGCTCACAAGAAAGATCCGTAACAAAGACGGGATTGGATTAGATGTAGCATGTGGAACAGGAGTTGTGGCTCGACCAATGGCAAAAAAAATAAATTATGTGTATGGCGTTGATATCTCTATGGGAATGGTGCAAAAAGCCGATGATTTGTCCAAAAAGAATACAATCAATAATATTTCATTTGCACGTTGTGATTCGGAAAATCTGCCATTTGGTGACAATTCCTTTGATTTTGTTTCATGCAGTGGAGCTCTTCATGCCTTTCCAAACGCTGAAAAATCTTTAAGAGAAATGCAGAGAGTATTGAAAATAGGTGGCGTTTTAGCCATAATGGCATTATTAGAGAAAAGCATCCCTTCTGTTATTGACCCTGCGAGAAGAGAATTAAGAAAGTCTTCAACCAAAGAAGAAACTATAGAATTTAATAAAGCTATTTCTTCAATGGAGAAACTTGATGTTAAACTTCATCGTTTTACCTTAAATGAACTTAAAATGATAATTAATAAATTGGGATTTAAAAATTTCAAACATCTTAAATTTGGACCCATAATCATTTTCAGTGTAGAAAGATAATTTTAATTTGTAAAAACCCTGAAAATGTTGGACGATTCTATTACTGCAAACTATTAAAACTAATAGGTATAGAGTTGACAAAATAAAAAATGATAATGAAAAGTCAATAAGAATCAACGAACCACTAACAAAGACTATAAAACACAGCAACCTCGGTGGATTTGTGAGTATTTCGTTGTGGGTCACAGGTTCATCTCCGAAATCCGCTATATTTCATACCCCAAACCAATATAACCTACCAATCAGGTGGGTTCTCTGTTTCATAGACTTTGTAATACCAAAGTTACGTTGTCGTTGGTCTAGATTAAATATGGTTTATTTCCCTTTAAAGCAGTCTAAACATTACACTGAATTTTTTGTTTTATAATGCGTTACGCTCCAAAATAATATTCTAACTACCAACACTTGCCAATTAAAGAACAAAAATAAAGGGTTCAAAAATCTATTAAAACACAACTAATTAACTAAATATCTTGTCGATATGAAAACAAAAAAAGTACTACTGTTCACTCTATTTCTCCAGCTATTTATGATTGGAACAAGAGCCCAAAATACCTCGAGTTTTACGTTTCCCGCATTACCATACAGCTACGATGCGCTTGAACCGTATATTGATAAAGCAACCATGGAATTTCATTACGATAAGCATTTTCGCGCTTACTATAACAACTTTATAAAGGCAGCTGAAACAAATAGTCTGAATGGAAAAAGTATGGAGGAGATATTCGCTAATATGAGTAAATATCCTATTCAGGTTAGGAATTTTGGTGGAGGTTACTATAATCACGCATTTTTTTGGGAAATAATGTCACCAAATGGTGGCGAACCTAGTGCTATTCTACTTAAGGCTATAAATGAATCATTTGGTTCATACGATGCATTTGTTAAAGAATTTGAGAAGGCAGCCAATACGTTATTTGGAAGTGGTTGGGCATGGTTAGCCGTGGATGATACGGGCAAACTTTTTGTAGCACAGCTACCAAATCAGGATAACCCTCTAATGGATATTGCACCAAAACACGGTAAACCAATTCTTGCTCTTGATGTTTGGGAACATGCTTATTATCTTAAGTATCAAAATAAACGAGCCGATTACGTTACCAACTTTTGGAAGGTGGTTAATTGGGTTAAAGTTTCCGAATTTTATCAAAAAACTCTAAAATAAAACTTTCAGTTTATAACTTTAAAGACCTAGATTATTCTAGGTCTTTTTATTTTATATAGTTTTAGTATCATTTTTTTACTGATATTAAACATATACCTATTTATGATAATTATCATTTATAAAAATATCTTTGCATTGCCTTATTTAAATCGATTGTTCACTCAAACTTAATTTCTTATGACAAATATTGATTTATCAGTTTATGGTATAGAAAAACCTAAAGAGATAATCTACAATCCGAGTTATGATTTATTGTATGCTCACGAAACAGATAAAAACCTTCAGGGTTTTGAAAGAGGGTATCTTACAAATCTTGGAGCAATTAATGTCGATACAGGAATATTTACTGGTCGTTCACCCAAGGATAAGTACATTGTAAAAGACAGCTCGTCCGAAAATAATGTATGGTGGGCTCAGACTGGCAAAAAGAGTTCCGATAACAAACCCATTACTGCCGAAATTTGGGATCATTTAAAAAAAATAAGCGCAGAGCAGTTAAGCGAGAAGAAACTTTACGTAGTTGATGCCTATTGTGGCGCAAACATCGATACTCGAATTAACGTTCGTTTTGTGATGGAGGTTGCATGGCAAGCACACTTTGTAAAAAACATGTTCATTCGCCCAACCGATGAAGAGCTAAAAACATTTAAGCCTGATTTTGTAGTGCTTGTAGCATCAAAAACATCGAACCCTAAGTGGAAAGAGCAGAACCTAAATAGTGAGGTATATATTGCATTCCATTTAACTCAAAGAATGGCTGTTATTGGTGGAACATGGTATGGTGGTGAGATGAAGAAGGGAATCTTCTCTGTAATGAACTACTACCTTCCACTCAAAGGAATTGCCTCAATGCATTGTAGTGCTAACGTTGGTAAAAAGAATGATGTTGCTGTATTCTTTGGTCTTTCAGGAACAGGAAAAACTACACTTTCCGCCGATCCAAACCGTGCGCTTATTGGCGACGATGAGCATGGCTGGGACGATAATGGGGTATTCAACTACGAGGGCGGTTGCTACGCAAAATGTATAGATCTTGATCCTGGTAAAGAACCTGATATTTATGCGGCAATCCGTAGGGATGCACTTCTGGAAAATCTTGCTATTGACGAAACCGGAAAGATCGATTTTAAATCGAAATGTAAAACCGAGAACACAAGGGTTTCATACCCAATTTACCATATCGATAATATCGTAAAACCTATATCAAAGGGTGGACATGCACAGCATGTAATTTTCCTTACGGCCGATTCATTTGGTGTACTGCCTCCAGTATCCAGACTTACTCCTGACCAAACTCAATACCATTTCTTAAGCGGTTTTACTGCAAAATTAGCAGGAACTGAACGTGGTGTTACCGAGCCACAACCAACCTTTAGCAGCTGTTTTGGTCAGGCATTTTTAATGCTTCACCCAACCGTTTATGCTCGTGAGTTGGTTAAAAAGATGGAAAAGCATGGTTCTAAAGCATACCTCGTAAACACCGGTTGGATTGGTGGATCATATGGTGTTGGGAAAAGAATTGATTTACCTTCGACACGTGCATTAATCAATGCTATTCTCGATGGTAGTATTGAGAATGCTGAGTTTGAAACTATTCCAGTATTCAATCTTCAGGTTCCAAAATCTGTTAAGGGTGTTGAATCCAAATTTTTGAATCCAAGGAATAGCTGGCCAAATCCAGCAGAATGGGACGTAAAAGCTCGTGAGCTTGCTGAAAAGTTTATTAAGAACTTCGAAAACTTTACCGATAATGATGCTGGCAAAAAGTTAATTGCAGCAGGACCTATTGTATAGATTGATATTATTATGTCTTATGAATAAGGGTGTCTAAAGTCGAGGACACCCTTTTTTATTGCTTATCCTCCAAAATTTTTTCTAAAGATTCAGAATCTTAATTAACGCGAGTTCGATGTAAGTATAACATACTGATTCTAAGCATGGTTTTAGATTGTTACTTTGTCATGCTGAACGAAGTGAAGCATCTAGTCTTTAGGCGAT
>JACABB010000017.1:21864-97661 GCA_013376985.1 Bacteroidales bacterium | reverse complement strand
CGTCACAATCTCAACTCAAGTGAAAATAAATACCATTAAAAATGTCCATTATACCTACATTCTTATATCGAGTTCACGTTAATTATGGTTTAATTCTAATTTGATCTTCTTGCGCAATAGGGTAACTTGAACGAATCTTCTGAGTCTAAATAATTTGCTTCTACGCAGTCGATTGGATTGCAACAAGTATGGCAAACTCTTTTAAATGCTTTAAATCCAATAAGTTCAATATCTGAAGAGTAGAACCCATCTTTAACAGGTTCTTGCTTCATTAAATCGGTACTTAAGTATTTTTTATTATCATCGGAGAAAACTGTAACAACAACAGAATCTAATCCGAGTTCGTTCTGAATTTTCAGTGCACCAATGAAATTTGCACCGGAAGAAATTCCTACAGCAATTCCAATACTGGCGAGTTTTTGCGCCATAATTATTCCATCACCATCGTCTACTTCAACAATTGAATCGAGTTTGTCGAGTTCAACAATGGCTGGTATGAACTCATCAGAGATACCTTGAATTCTATGCTTTCCAACTTTGTATCCAGTTGATAGGGTTGGAGAATTTGCAGGCTCTAAAGGATGAATTTTAACATTGGGATTCTGTTCTTTTAAAAACTTACCAATGCCCATAACCGTTCCACCCGTTCCGACACCTGCAACAAAAGCATCGGGTTTTAAGTGTCGATACTTTAATTGCCACCAAATTTCTGGACCAGTTGTAAAATAGTGCGCTTCGGAGTTATCGGTATTTGCAAATTGTCTAGGAAGAAATCCTCCAATGGATTCAGCTAAATTATTTGCAGCTTCAATACTACCAAGAAAACCACCCTCTTCTTTGCTCACAAGATTAATGGTTGCTCCAAAGCTTTTAATGAGATTTATCCTTTCCGAACTCATCCAGTCTGGCATAAAAATGGTTACTGGATGTCCCAATGCTCTGCCAAGTGCCGAAAAGGATATGCCAGTGTTTCCGCTTGTGGCTTCAATTATGGGCATGCCTGTTTTTAGTTTGCCATTTTTAATCGATTCATAAAGAATATGATAAGCCATCCTATCTTTAATACTTCCTGTCATATTAAGATTTTCAGCTTTTGCGTAAAGTTTTCTTAATTGACCTTTATATTTAAACTTAATGGCAAGTAAAGGTGTGTTTCCAATCAGACTTGATAAATCATGAATTTTCTTTAATGAGTTAGATTCCATAATAATTTTTTTTCTTTTATTTATTTTTGAATTAGTTAACCTTTAATACTTATCTTCTCTAAGATATCTTCTTTTAAAATAGTAATTTCTTTTTTATTCATAATAATTATACCCTCTTTGCTAAAATCGCTCAATATTCGACTAACACTTTCTCTTGACGTGCTAATAAAATCAGATAGTTCATTGTTGTTCAGAGGTAATTCAAATCGATTTGATTTAAAAACTTCGTGCGACATGCAGAGGAGTATCTCCGCCAATCGGCCAGGTAGTTGCTTTTGCGACATGTTTGTATATTTCTGATAATCGGCAAGTTCGTTTTTACACAGATCAAGTATTATTTCGTAAGCAAAACTCCCATTCTTAAAGATGAATTCTATAAAGGTATCTAAAGAGATAAAGCATATGTGTGAATCGATTAAAGCTGTTGCTGAGTAATTATTCACTTTATCTCCAAAAGTAGTTGGTAGGCCAAGATAAGATGGGGCTTTCATCAACCTTAGAATTTTATCCCCAGTTGGACCCTTCATATGAACCTTAACCAATCCTGTTTTAAGGTATGCAATATTCGTTGCAAGGGTTCCTTCCCTGAAAATTACATCACCTTTTTTGAAGTTAACTTGGGCGCAATTGAGTTCAAGTTTTTCAAGTTCGTTTGATGTCAAAAGTTCGGCAGCAGGTGATTTAAGACCACATAGTTTACATTCGGGATTCGCCATTTTTCTTGAATTTCTTTTTACAAAGATATGAAATGGATTTCTGAAATGTGATAAATGTCACATTTGCCCGTTAGGTATATCACACCATTGTTTTACAGCCCTAATTATGCATGAAGTACTTTTGGGATGTTATTTTATTAACAGAATTGGGATTTTAAAATATTACACTATGGATATTGAATTTGAAAAACAACTCGAGGAGTTGAAAAAGAAAATTGGTAAACTAGAGAAGGGTCGTAAAGATAAAATGACACTTGTAGTTTTTTCAGGTGATATGGATAAATTATTAGCTGCCATGATTATTGCCACCGGTGCAACCGCAATGGATATGGAGGTTAAACTATTTTTCACATTTTGGGCAACAGCAGCATTGAGAGATCCTAAAAAGAATGTTAAGGGTAAAAACTTCATTTCTAAAATGTTTGGATTTATGCTGCCAAAGGGGGCCAAAAAAGTTAAACTATCGAAGATGCAAATGGGGGGTATGGGTAAGGCCATGCTGGAAGGACTAATGAAGAAGAAGGGGATTGCTTCTCTTGAAGATATGTTTAAAACTGCAGGTGAATTGGGCGTTGAGATTAATGTTTGCGAAATGTCGATGAATCTGATGGGCTTCAAGAAAGAAGAGCTTATCGATTATCCAAAAATGAATATCTGCGGTGTAGGTACATTCCTTTCCGATGCCGAAGAGAGTAAAATTCAACTTTTTATCTAGAAAGGAATAATGGAATAGTGCGTGAATGGAATAATGGATGTGAAAAACTGGATTCAATTTCAATATTCCAACATTCCATTATTCCATATCATAACCATTCTTTGAAACAAGAAATTAAATTTTAATAAATAATTATAACAAGGAGAAAGAACTATGACAACTGACGAATTAAAAAATTTAAAAGCAAATCAAACCGTTGATGCACGTGGAACTGCTTGTCCTGGCCCACTATTAGCTGCTAAAAAAGCAGTAGGTGATATCGAATCTGGCGAAGTTATGGAGATTCTATCATCCGATGAGGGAACAAAGCACGACATTCCAAAGTGGTGTCAAAAGATGGAACATGAGTTCCTTGGTATAGTTGAAGAGGATAGTTATAGTAGGCTATTCTTGAAGAAGGCATAATAATTAAAACGCGAAGGTGCTACGACGCAAAGTTACATAGCGACTTTGCGCCTTAGCGTTCATAATTCTTTTAACCATGTCAACTGAAAAATTCTCTCCTAAAATACTGGTCTTTTCTACCGATAAAATCTCCGATCCAGGAATAGACCAAGCCGGTTTACGCAAGATTCACTACTCACCTTCGGTTTATGTAATCAGTCTTCCATGTTCATCTGGAATAAAACCGCGATGGATAATGCGTGCTTTACAAAAAGGGTTTGATGGTGTGTTTATTGCAGCCGATGGGCATGAGTGCTCATACAGTTCCAAATGTGCCGAACATACCAATACCATCATCGTTGAATCTCAAAAATTGATGAAGGAGAACAATATCAATCCCAAACGCATTAGAATGGCAGCCCTCTGTTCAGTTTGTGCCGAGCCATTTGTAAGTCATATGGGTAACTTTTCGAAGATACTTTCTGAATTGGGAGGAATCGATACAGAGGTTTATTCTCAAAAATGATTTAAGAACAAGGAATAACGATTTTAGAATATAGAAGTTTGAAAATCTGACATCGACATTCGTTGATCATTATTCTTAAATCAAGACATAATAATCCAGAACAAAAATAAATCTATGTCAATAGATAAAACAAAATACGATGCCCTCGTTGTAGGTGGCGGTATCGCTGGACAAGAAGTAGCGCTTAACCTTGCCGATATGGATTATAAAGTCCTTTTGGTTGAGAAGGAGCTTTCCATTGGTGGTAAGATGATTCAGCTAAGCAAGGTTTTTCCAACCCTCGATTGTGCTGCTTGTATCACCACGCCAAAGATGTCGGAGACTGCAAGGCATCCCAATATCACATTACTGTTGAATAGTAAAATAGATACTATCGAGAAAAAGAATAAATCGTTTGATGTAAGAATCAATCGTAAGCCAAGGTATGTTAAACCCGAAGTTTGCACAGGTTGCCAAGAGTGTGAGTTTGTTTGCCCCGAGATTCGTCTTGATGCATATAATGCAAACCTTGCAGGACGAAAAGTGGCGTACATTCCTTTTAACTTGGCAAATCCACGAATTGCATCAATCGACCGTCAGGATGTTTCTGCACCATGCATTAACGAATGCCCAGGAGGTGTTAAACCATATGGCTATATCTCGCTTGTTCGAAATGGTCAGTACGATGAGGCAATGAAACTTCACCTTGAGGATATCCCAATCCCTGGAAGTTTAGGCAGAGCCTGCTATGCACCATGCCAATCGGAATGTACAAGAGCCAAACTTGAGGCTCCCGTTGATATCCGACGAATTAAAAGATTCTTTGCTGAGAACTACTACAATAAATTCCCCATTGCACCTGAATGGGAGACAAAAGCAAAAACTGGAAAACGAATTGCCATTATTGGCTCGGGACCAGCAGGTTTAACTGCTGCTTACCATTTAGCGCTAAAAGGTCATTCTGTAAAAATATTTGAAGCAGCACCAAAACCTGGTGGCATGCTTATGCTTACACTCCCAGAGTACCGCTTACCCAAGCGAGTGGTTGATAGGGATATTCAAAATATCACATCATTAGGAGTTGAAATTGAGGTAAACCATAAGATCGAGAGTTTAGCCAAACTGAAGGCTGAAGGATTTGATTCAATTTTTATTTCTGTTGGAACTCATAATACATTTAAACTTAGCGTTGAAGGTTCAAACCTTGAAGGTGTCACCTCTTGCCTTGATTTTCTCCAGAATGCAAATATTGGAGAGAGAATAAATCTAACTGGAAAGAAGGTGATGATTATTGGTGGGGGCAATACCGCCATCGATGCATCTAGAACAGCACTTCGGTTAGGTGCAGCAAAAGTTACCGTTGTTTATCGTCGTAGTCGTGAAGAGATGCCTTGCTTTGCACCTGAAATTAAAGAGGCAGAGGAGGAGGGAGTTGAAATTCTAATTCTTCGAAATCCAATAAAATTCATTGGCGAGAATGGAAAACTCACCAAGGTTCAACTAATCAAAATGAAACTTGATAAACCTGATGCAAGTGGTCGTAGAAGTCCTATTCCAATTGATGGTTCAGAGTATATTGAGGATGTTGACTTTGTTGTGGAGGCAATTGGTCTACAACCTTCGACTTCGGTTTTTTCGAATGAGGTTGATTTAAATAAAAACGGAACAATAAAGGTTAACGAGAAAACCCTACAGATTTCTAAAACATTAGTATTTGCTGGTGGTGATGGGGTTACTGGTGCATCCACAATTATTGAAGCTGCTGGTCAAGGAAAAAGAGCAGCATTCTATATCGACAAGTATCTGAATGGACTTAATCCAGAAGATTTTGAGTTTGGCGATAAGTTACCGGCAGTTGATAAATCGAAAGTACTACAAAAAGATAATATCACTTTTGCAAATCCTGTAAGGGATACATTCCGTCCTATAGGTGAGAGAATCAAAGACTTTGCGGATGTTGAAAAAACATTTACAGAGGAAGAGGCGAAGCAAAGCGCTGAGAGATGTCTCGATTGCAGTAACTGCCGTGAATGCCATCAATGTATCTCAGCGTGCCCAGCAGAGGCTATTGATTTCTCCCAAAAGAATGAACTGGTTGAAACCGAGGTTAAATCGGTAATTATATCATCAGGGTTTAAGCTATTCAAACCTGAGAATAAGCCACAGTACGGTTACGGTAAATATCCAAACGTAATCGATGCAATGCAGATGGATAGGCTAATTGCACCTACTCGTCCATTCAACAGCGTTCTTCGTCCAGGTGATGGAAAAGTGCCAGATAAAATTGCTTACATACTTTGCACCGGTTCTAGGGATTCAAGTATTGAGAATTCAATGGCTTGTAGCAGCGAGTGTTCTAATAACCCTATCTGCTCACAGATTTGCTGCATGTATTCCATTAAACAAGCCCAACTTCTTATGGGTGCTTTACCAATGGCAGATATCACAATCTACTATATGGATATCAGAGCATTTGGTAAGGGGTACGAGGAGTTCTTCCAGCAATCAAAAGGAATGGGTGTGAGCTTTATCAAGGGGAAAGTAGCGAAGGTTACCCAAAAAGAGGGTGGGAGTGGCGATTTAGTTCTTCGTTACGAGGATACTACTACTGGCCTTTTAAAAGAATCAAAACACGACCTGGTTGTTCTATCTGTCGGCGTTCTTCCGAATAATGAAATAACCAAAAACTTCACCAATCAAGTACTTCAACTCGACGATCAGAACTACATCAAGCAGATTGATGAGCTGATAAGCCCATCGTTAACTAGCATCGAAGGGGTATTTGTTGCAGGTACAGCCGCTGGACCAAAGGATATACCTGATTCAATTCTATCGGCAGGTTCTGCCGCATCTGAGGCTGCTAGTTATATAAACATGAGCACTTTATAAATTGTCATTCTGAGCATAGCGAAGAATCTAGATGCTTCACTACGTTCAGCATGACAAAAACATAAACAACCGTTAATGGTATCAAAATGAAGAAGCAAAGAATAGGAGTTTATATATGCCACTGCGGAGGGAATATCTCCGATTACGTTGATGTTGAGCAGCTAAGTAAATTGATACAGGCTGAAGAGGGCATTATCATCTCAAAGGATGTAATGTTTGCTTGCGCTGACTCTAACCAAAAGGATATGATTCAAGATATCCAGGAACAGAAACTTGATGCAATTGTTGTCGCCTCATGTTCTCCAAAGTTACATACACACACATTTCGGAATGTCGCAATTAGAGCGGGTATTAATCAGTACAACTATACTCAGGTTAATATTCGCGAGCAATGCTCTTGGGCTCATTCCGATACCCCAATGGATGCTACAATCAAAGCATATGGATTGATTCGTGCTGGCATGAACCGCGTTAGCTACTCCGAAGCATTAGAGAATGTTGAAATTAAGACCCATCGTGCAGTTGCAATTGTAGGAGCAGGAGTTGCAGGAATGCGCGCAGCAATAGATTCAGCAAGAATGGGAAACCATGTCTATCTTTTAGAGAAGGATTTCTTTGTTGGCGGCCATGTTCCACATCTAGGAAAACTTTTTCCAACGGGTGAGGATGGAAAAGAAGTTGTAACTAAACTTTACAATACTATCCGTCAGATGCCGAATGTCACACTTTTCACTGGCGCTCATCTTGAGAAAGTGACTGGCAGTGTTGGTAATTTCACCGTAGAAGTAAAGATTTCACCACGATATTTATCAGCAAATGCTGATCCTCAAAAGATTCATCGTGTTTTTAGCGATTGTTGCCCCGAAAGCTCAAATCCATTGCTTTATAAAGATAAGGAACATCGCATAATGTATAAAAGTTATCCTGAGGCATTACCAGATATTCCAGTAGTTGATGTTGAACGTTTGCAGAGTAATGTTGCTTTCTATGAGAAATACAAGGATATTTTCGATGTAAATCAACAGTTACAACTGCTGAAACTGAATGTTGGTTCTGTACTAGTTACAACAGGGTTTGATTTTTATCAACCTACAGAGGGCGAATATGGCTACAAACAATCCGATAAAGTAATTACACTTCCTGAATTCAAAAAGTTGGTTGATGCGAATAGCGATCAGCTAATCTACAATGGCAAACCAATTAGTAGTGTAGCATTTATCTATTGTGTTGGAAATCGGCAAGCAAAGGGCGAAAATAAATACTGCTCACGTCAATGTTGTACTGCTACTATACACACCTCAATTCAACTTCACGAGAAGTTTAAAGGGGTGAAAGCCTATCATGTTTACCGTGATATTCGCACCTATGGAAAGCAGGAACTCCTCTATCGAAAATCATCTCAATTAGGTGATATCTATCTGAAATTTGAAGAGAAAGAGCCACCTATCGTTGATTGCTCAGGAAAGCAGCCTCTTATTAAGGTTAAGGATTATCTAACATCAAAGAAAGAGATTTCATTCGATACTGACCTTGTTGTTTTGGTAACAGGAATGGTTGCTCGTGAAGATAGAACCGAGATAGCAAGCATTTTAAAAATTCCGATTGGCAGTGATAAATTCTACAACGAGATACACCCTAAGCTAAAACCAGTAGAAACAGTAATCACAGGAGTATACATAGGTGGAGCATGTCAAGGACCTAAGAATATTTCAGAATCGGTTCAATCTGCTCTATCAGGTGCAGCAAAAATCAATGCCTTAATCAAAAGAGGAACAATTGCTTTAGAACCAATTGTTGCGCGAATTAACGCCGATGCTTGTGTTTGGTGCGGGAAATGTGCTGAGGTATGTGAGTACGATGCAATTAAATCGGTTGAATTTAATGGAAAACAGATTGCTGAAGTAAATGGAGCTACCTGTAAAGGTTGTGGAATCTGTGCTCCGGTTTGTCAATCCGATGCCATTGAAATTGCACAGTATACCAATAATGAGATCGAGTCGATGATTGATGGTTTCATGTCAAAGGCAGATATCAAGGAGAAAACGGTCGATGCTGAATCGCACGAAGAGAAAAAGGCTGGAATGAAGGAGTATCCTCATGTTTGGAATCAAATTGTCACTCTGCTTGATGGACAAAAGTTAACTATTCCACAAATATCAGAACAACTGGGGCATGAAAGCAATGTGATTACTTATCACTTGATGACAATGAATAAGTACAGTGTTGTAGAACCTGCTGGTTTAGACGACGATGAGGCTTACTTTTATTACAAACTCAAAAAATAGGTTATATGCCACATATAAATCCCAACTTTTCACAAGAGATTAAACAATTCGGAGCAAAGGACTTTGAGTTTTGCTTTAACTGCGGTAACTGCACTGCAATTTGTTCGTTGTCTACGGCAAGTGAATCGTTCCCTCGCGAAATGATTCGTTATAGCACTTTGGGCTTGGAAGATGAACTAAAATCATCGCTAAAACCTTGGCTGTGCTACTATTGCGGTGAGTGCAGTTCTGATTGTCCTCGTCAGGCTCACCCTGGAGAACTGATGATGTCGTTACGCCGATGGATAACTGCAAAGTACGATTGGACTGGACTTTCAGGTCTTTTCTATAAATATATTGCCGCCTATATTATTGGATTTTTATTGATAATTGCAGGTATTATTGCCTTTGCTGTATCTAAAGATTTCGACCAAGAGGTGATAATGCATTACGGACACTACTTCGAGATGTTTGCCATTGCTGGTGTATTTGCCGTTATTCTTGTCCCCAATATCATTAGGATGTGGATTTATACAATCATTAAACCAAAAGTTAAAGCGCCATTCAAATCATATCTAAATGCTTTTTCGGAGCTCATAATTCATATGTTTACCCAGAAAAGAACGCTATTGTGCGAAGATACTAGAGAAACAAGGGTTAGATGGTTTGAGCATTTGATACTTGTTATTGGATACCTTACACTGCTTTTCACTACAGTTTTTCTCGATTGGTTTGGTTCTCATAACCTTTTTGTAATTAGCCTTGGTTATATCGAAAGTGCAATCATATTTGTTGTAACTTTCGATTTTGTGTTAAAGCGCATCAAGAAAAAGAGCGAACTGCATAAATTTTCGCATCCATCGGATTGGTTCTTTGTGATATGGCTATTCTTTATGGGAATAACAGCATTCATGGTTCGTCTATTTATTGATATCAATATCATTGAAAACAATTTTTGGCTCTACTTGTTACATCTTATAGTATTAGTTCAATGGGCGATTATTATTGTCCCATTTGGAAAATGGACACACTTTCTTTACCGTTCATTTGCTATGTATTTTGCTAAAATCAGCGGAATAAAAATAAAATAACAAATAAAAAACTTTAATAAAATGATGAAAATTGCAGTTCCAACAAGAGGAAATATGGTTGATAGCCATTTTGGCCATTGTGAAGCCTATACGATTTTTAGCACTGATGAAAATAAGAAAATTATTAGTTCCGAAATATTTCCCTCGCCACAGGGTTGCGGTTGCAAAAGTAATATTGCCGCTACTTTAAGAGAAAAAGGGGTTAGCGTGATGCTTGCTGGAAACATGGGCGATGGTGCATTGAATGTGTTAACCCATCATGGGATTTCAGTATATCGTGGTTGTTCTGGTGATGTAAAAATAGCCGCAGAATCTTTCTTACAGGGTCAAATAGGCGATTCAGGTGTTGGCTGTCATCACCACGATCATGAAGGCGAAGGGCATCAGTGTAATCATTGATAAAAGGCAATGCAAATTTGTTTTGTAATTTTATAGCAAAAACAATAACCATAAAATAAACCAATGAGTAGTTTCGATTCCCGTGCTCGTGAATGGGACAAGGATAAAATTCATATAGATCGTTCAGTTGCAGTTGCGGCTGAACTTGAAAAATTAGTGCCGCTTAGCCATTCCATGAAAGCCTTGGAATATGGTGCTGGTACTGGCTTGTTAAGTTTCCTGCTAAAAGATAAACTCTCGGAAATTACCCTTATGGATAATTCTCAGGAAATGATTAACGTTTGTAATGAAAAGGTGGAATTTTATGAGGCCTCTCATATAAAACCGCTATGCTTTGACTTGGAACACAATGATTATCCTGAAAAATTTGATATTGTTTACAACCAAATGGTTCTTCATCATGTAAATGAAGTTGAGGTTATTCTCAATAAGTTTTATACTATGTTAAATAATGGTGGATATCTGGCAATTGCCGATTTATACCCTGAAGATGGCTCGTTTCACGGCCCAGATGTTATTGTTCACCTAGGCTTCGATCCAAATATTCTTACCAAATACCTTAAAAATATAGGTTTTCGCAATATTGAAATCAAAACTTGCTTTGAGATTAAACGCGATCCGAATAAAAATTTTCCTGTATTTTTATTGGTGGCAAAAAAATAATTTATCTATGCAAAAAAGGATTGTTGTTTAAGTTTGATATAGATAATTAATTGCTATACAGATTTTTATTGTTTATTGATCTTTTTTGAAGGCAATATTGAATAGTGTATGATTTTAACGGTGAACTAAGATAAGGAAGTTATGGAAAAGCGTTGCCAGCATTTTTTTCTTCTGTCAAGCTAATTTAACATCCTCATTGAGTAGTTCTACTCTGAAATTTATTTTTGCATTCAAAGCATCAAAAACTTTAATAATTGTTTCAAACCTAGCATCAGTTAAGTTGTTTTCAAGTTTTGATATCTGAGATTTCTTAACACCAACTAATTCAACAAGTTCCTCCTGTGTCAGGTGTCGCTCTTTTCGTGCCTGTTTTATTGCATTCCCAAGTAAATCTAGGCGTAATTCATACTCAAATGCTTCACGTTTGGGCGTTTCACGCTTTCCAATATGTTTATCAATCATTTCGTTCAAACCGTATGTTTTAATGCTTTTTTGTTCACTAAATTTCAATTTTTACAAGGGTAAATGATTCTTTATTTAGGAAATAAATTGTATGATTGGAAAATAAACTTGCTGGTAAGGATTCCATCAAAAAACGGTGGGCAGTAAAAAATAGCACATTTAACCTCCATTAAAATTGTTATTAAATTAGTGCTTATATACTTGCCTGAAAATCAGTAAATTTTATTTATTTCCGTTAAATTTTTTCCAATTTTTTTCAATTCCATTGAGCCAGTCCCAATATAATTCAAGTATTTTGGCTGACATATCATCAGGTTCGTCTTCGTGCCTTTCGTGCATATATAATTGCAACCTTGAGCCACCCCATAATCCCCAATTATTTCTGATCCACATGCCTAAATTAAAGTGGTAATTAATTGTTTCTACACTACTTTTAAGTTCTTTAATTGTTTTGATATCTTCCTTTTTTAAGATTTTGTCCAGTTCGATGAAGCATTCTTCTATATTTCTGGGTATATAGACGTGATTAATACTATCAAGAAGGAATTTTTTCTGGTATTCCTCGTTTTCTTGCGCTTCAATTTTTCTATATTTTGATAATTCTTCTTCAATCCTAAGTGGTAAATCATGAATGTTTCGATAATAGGTATGCAAAATAATGTTTTGCATATTTTTAGGTTGCATAATCCCCAATTGATTGAAATACTTTGTAAAACGTGACACTTCGTTAAACTTCCAATTCATCCAGAACTCTGCTACACTCTTAAATTTAATATCAATACTATCCTCTGAAATTTTTCGTAAAATTTCTCTGGTTTTTTTATACTCTGGATTGGAAAATTCTATAAAACAATCCTCTAGATTTTCAGGAATGTATATGTTATCAATTTTTTCATCATTTATATGAGTGGTGTCAATCACTTCCCACTGAGCCTTTGTCTCTAATGCAAAAATTGATAGAAAAAAAACCAATAACTGTTTCATGTAAGTCTTCTTATTATAAGGGCATTATTCCCCATTTCCCATACCAAAATTAACAAAAAACATGAGTTACCCAGCAAACTAAAACCCAATTTGCCTTAGTCCAATGGTAAGCCAAGCATTACCTTGAATATTTATTTGTAAAATTTTCTATTGGACATGAAAGGGTGTGGGTTGATTTTTCAATTTTCAACTTTTGAGGCAAGCGGTAGAATAGCAAAACCGAAGTGAAATGAGCTCAATAAAGATAAAATCCAATACAACTCTAATCTGTAAAAGTTAGCTTTAGGAATCTAAAAGTTTAAGCCTTATTAAAAAATCGCAAAATGCGATAAAATAAATGCTGGCCTTGCAAGTGCTTATAATACAACTGAATGCAATAGGCGAATTTAAACTTTTGCTATTAGGTGTTGAGAGAGGTATATCTATGGAGTTGATAGATACTTAAGTTAACACGCTTATAACGTTTTACTTTAACCCATACTTATCAACCAAATAAATAAGCGATGCCATTGTTGCGCTACCCTGTTGCAGAAATTCTTTGTTAACCCTTTCAAAGGTATCGTAACCACTATGGTGGTAATCGAAATAATGGGTTGGATCGGCCATTATTTCTGCTAAAACAGTTTTTTGATCTTTTAAAAATCCAATATCCACGCCGCTTCCCCCATTTATAAAATTATTAATACCATAGGGTTTAAAAAGATTGCTGTAAAGTCCTACTTTCTTAAAATTGGTAGAATCAGTTTCTAACGAAAAACCGATAGGTTTATCGCAACCACCATCGGATTCAAGCGCAAAAATATGTTTCTTGTTATTTAAACGAGCCATTTCAGCATACTTTTTACCTCCACGTTGGTTCATCTCCTCATCCATAAATATTACAACTCTAAGCGTTCTTTTTGGATGATACCCAATTTTACTAAAAATACGCCAAACATCAATGGATTGAACGCATCCACCACCATCATCGTGCGCACCCTCGGTAATATCCCAAGCATCAAGATGACCACCAACGGTAATTATCTCATCGGGAAACTCGCTACCCTTTATCTCACCAATAACATTGTACGATTTTTCGTCGCTTAAAAATTTACAATCTGATTTTAGATAAAGGCTTAGTCTAGAATCTTCTTTAAGTAGTTTACTCAGAACATCAGCATGTACTGTAGAAACAGCAAAAGCAGGAATTTCCTTAGAATCCTTATACCTCATAACTCCAGTATGTGGAAAAGTATCAATTGCAGTTGTACACGATCTCACCAAAATAGCCGCTGCTCCATACTTTGCAGCAAAGGATGCTCCCGCAAATCTAAACCCAACTACCTCGCCGTACGCCTCAAACGAATTTATTTTATTAGGATCCATGGATTTATTGAAGAATACTATTTTCCCTTTCACAATCCTTTCGCCCAGTTTATCCAATTCCTCAAAGGATTTTACCTCAACAACCTCCGCTTTAATTCCATTAACAGGTGTTCCAACAGAGTTTCCTAAAGCGCAGACAGCAAGTTTAATCTTATCGTTTTTTGAAGAGTATACTGTTCCAATCTCCTTTACCCCCCTATCCCAATGTGCAACAGTGCATTCTTGGAGGTAAACTGTATCAAATTTCTCACCCTGTATCACCTCCTTCATGTACTCAATTGCCTTAGCTGAGATTGAAGTACCACAAAGTCTATTCGGGTAATTCTTACTAAGAACTCTTAGGTTATGATAAGAAGTTGAGTCGCAACTTGCAGTTTTATAAATATCTGCAATGAAATCCTTATCGCTTCTGGTTGAACATCCAACAGCAATTAGTAAAATTGCACTTAGTTGTAAAAGGGTCTTATAGTTCATAATTTTAAAATTTGGCACAAACTTACAATTGATTTACTTCATAATGAAAATGTTGACATATATCAACTAAAATTTCAAATCACTTTCAAGCCATTTTGCCATTTAAAATGTTTCTGTATCAGTAGATATAGATTGAATATGAACAAAAAGGTTTACTTAATGATTGCTGCAATTACTGTGGCTATCATTTTTAGCTGTGTAAATAGTGCTAAAACACAATCAAATGCAATGAAAACTGTTGATAAAGTAGATTTGGAACGTTATATGGGTAAATGGTACGAGATTGCCCGATTCCCTCACTCTTTCGAGAAAGGTTTGGTTGGAGTTTCTGCAACCTACTCGCTAAAGAAAAATGGAAAAGTTGAGGTTATAAATCAGGGATTCAAAGGATCATTAACGGGCAAAGTGCAGCGTGCAAAGGGCTTTGCCAAAGTACCAGATCCTAATGTTCCAGGTAGATTAATGGTTTATTTTTTCTGGCCTTTCGGTGGGGAGTATTTGATACTTGATTTGGACGAAAACTATCAGTATGTACTGGTTGGCAGCTCCTCTAAAAATTATCTTTGGATATTGAGCAGATCAACAAAAATGGATGATATTACCTATAATAATTTAATTAGTAAAGCCGAATCGTTGGGGTTTGATACCTCAAGACTTGAGAAAGTTCCTCAATAAAAGGATTTTAGAACCAATTTCTTAGAATATTTTTCTTTTAGATTACCAAATAAACCTACTTATTACTATATCCCTCATAAAATTAAACGATCGTTTGATTATTTATCGATCTTTTTCCTATTTTTGATTTTTTTGTAAAATTCTTAACAATTTTAGTATGGCAGCAACCCGAACATTTGATATTCTTGAACATGGAATCGATATTTATAATGGAAGGACTGTTCTAGCATATAAACAGAATGGGAAATGGATTGAATATGATATCCACGCATACAAAGAAAACGCTGATAATCTTAGCTATGGGTTAATGGCTTTAGGGCTAAAGAAAGGTGATAAGGTTGCTACAGTGTCAAATAATAGGCCTGAATGGAATTTTGTAGATATGGCTGCTGGTCAGGCGGGAATGGTACACGTACCAATTTACTCAACAATAAGTAACGATGAGTATAAGCATATTTTATCGCACTCTGAGTCCAAAATTATTTTTGTTGAAAACAAAGCGCTATACGATAAAATTAAGCCTTTGGTATCTGATATACCCGAATTAATTGGAATATATACATTTACTAAATTTGATGATATCCCTTTCTGGGAAGATATTTCCAAAAACGGAAAAGTTGTTGCCAATCAGTTTAAAGATGAATTAAAAGCTATTAAAGACGCCATTAAACCTGACGATATTGCATCAATAATATATACATCAGGAACTACAGGTCTTTCAAAAGGAGTAATGCTCTCGCACCAAAATTTTTTAAGTAATGTTGTCGCCACGTCTCCTCGACTTCCTCTAACAGCAGGCGACAGAACCTTGAGTTTCCTTCCCTTATGCCATGTGCTTGAACGGATGGTAAACTATATTTTTCAGTATACTGGAATGACCATATACTATGCCGAAAGCATGGCAACAATAGGCGACAATATTAGAGAACTAAAAGTCAATGCCTTTTGTGGGGTACCTCGAGTACTAGAGACGGTTTATAATAAAATTATTGCTAAAGGGAAAGATTTAACGGGGATTAAAAAGCACATCTTCTTTTGGGCTGTTAACCTTGGTTTACGGTATGAGTTTAATGGTAAAAATGGTTTTCTATACGAATTACAACTTAAAGTTGCGCGCAAACTCATTTTTAGCAAATGGCTTGAGGCTCTTGGTGGTGAGATGAAGTTAATTATTAGTGGGGGAGCAGCTCTCCAACCCCGATTAGCCAGAGTTTTCTGGGCTGCTGGAATTCCTGTGCTTGAAGGGTATGGCTTAACAGAAACATCCCCAGTTATTTCTGTAAATCATTTTCAAGCACCAAATAGCGTTCGATTTGGTTCCGTTGGACCAATCCTGGAAAATGTTCAGGTAGTAATTGCTGAGGATGGAGAAATCCTTATGAAAGGACCAAATTTGATGAAAGGATATTTCAAAGACCCCGATCTTACCAAGCAATCTATTGATGAAGATGGTTGGTTTCATACAGGTGATATAGGACATGTAGATGATGATAGATTCCTTGTAATCACCGATCGCAAAAAGGAGATATTCAAAATGTCGAATGGGAAATACATTGCCCCCCAGGTAATTGAGAATAAGATTAAAGAATCCTTTTTTATTGAGCAGGCCATGATTGTTGGCGAAAACGAAAAATTTGTTAGCGCACTTATTTCTCCTAACTTTAGTTTCCTTCACGATTGGTGCTCAAGACATAAGGTTCATTTCGAGAACAATAAAGTATTAATTACAATGCCCGAAGTAATTGCTCGTTATCAAAAAGAGGTAAATGTAATTAACAAACAACTTGGAGAGTTTGAACAGATTAAACGCTTCCGGTTGGTAACAGAGCAGTGGAGTTCTCAAACTGGAGAACTTTCGCCTACGCTTAAACTTAGAAGGAAAATTCTATACGATAGATATCAAGATATCCTCGAAGAAATATTTGGTAAAAATATTGAGGTGAGGGGAGTGTAAAAGATTCGTTGACAGTTGTTAGTTATTAGTTGACAGAACTTCAGTTCTGGGTTTTCTTAATAGCCATAATCCAAAAAATGTTAAGCCCCCATTTAAAATAATAAGTTCAAAGCCAATATTGTAACCCCATAAAAGTTGGGTAGAGTATACACTCAGGAAATAACATAAGATTGGTGATGCCAAGGCAACTAACGGAATCCATTTATCCTTAACCTGCCATTTCGTAAACATCCCAAATGAGTATAAACCAAGCAAAGGGCCATAAGTATAACCTGCAATTTTGTACAATTTTTGGATAATTGCCTCGTCATTAATACTGCGGATTACAAAAATGCAGGCCATTAGAATAACTGCGAATAGTATATGAACAGCATATCTAATCTTTATTTTTTTTTCTTCGGTAAAACCAAACTTATTTAATCCAAGAATATCAATACAAAAAGATGTTGTAAGCGATGTTAGTGCACCGTCAGCACTGGGATAGGCAGCGGAAATTAAACCAATAATAAAGATTATGCCTGCAATTGGTGTTAAATTTTTTATGGCAATAGTTGGGAATAGATCATCGGTATGTGCAACACTAATTCCTCGGGAGTTCGAATAAAAAATAAGTATTGCGCCAAGCATTAAAAACATCAAATTGACAAATACCAAAACTACACTAAAGGTGAACATGTTCTTTTGGGCATCTTTTAGCGAACGGCAACTTAAGTTCTTTTGCATCATTTCTTGATCCAACCCAGTCATGGTAATTGCAATGAACGCACCGCTAAAAAACTGTTTCAAAAAAAATTGTTTACTACTCCAATCGGTTTCAAAAATCTTTGAGTAATCGCTTTGAAACACCTTAGCAATCAATCCTCCAAGCGATAGGTGAAGTTCTTTTGATATGAAAACTATTGATAGTACCACCGCTAATAGCATAAAGGTGGTTTGTAGAGTATCGGTCCAAATAATAGTTTTAATTCCTCCTTTAAAAGTATAGATAAGGATTGATAAAATAAAGATGATGATTGTTACGAAAAATGGAATATTCCATGCATCAAAAACAAAAATCTGCAAAACATTTACAACAATGAACATTCGAAGCGATGCTCCTATAATTCTCGATAGCAGAAAAAATGATGCACCAGTCTTATAAGTTGAGTTTCCAAATCGTCCTTCGAGGTAGGAATATATTGAGGTGAGGTTTAATCTATAGTATAATGGCATTAAAATAGTAGCAATTACAATATAGCCAGCCAAGAAACCAACCACCATCATCATGTAGGTAAACTGTGTATTCAAAACATTACCCGGCACCGACATGAACGTAACACCTGAGAGTGAAGCTCCAATCATACCAAAGGCTATAACATACCAAGGGGATTTTTTATTTCCAAGAAAAAAAGTATGATTTGTCGCATTCCGAGAGGTAAAGTAGGTGATTACAAGTAAAACCAAGAAATAGGTGCTTACAATTGTTGCGATTAGGGTTGGTGACATTTTGCGATTAGTTTGTAGTACAATTGTAGAAAAAATAAGGTAGAACTAAAAATAATCAACATAACAAAAGCCTTTAAATGATATTTTGTAGATTTGTGAAAAGGATTTTTCAAATATGTACGTTCAAAACTACCCATCGAAGCTACTAGAGAATGCAGTTGAAGAGTTTGCGAAGCTTCCGGGTATAGGAAGGAAAACCGCACTTAGGCTTGTTCTTCATTTGTTAAGACAAAATACTGATGATGTTGATAGGTTTTCACAAACCATCACACAGCTTCGGCATGAGGTTAAGCATTGTAAGATGTGCAATAATATTTCCGATACTGATGTTTGTTCAATATGTTCGAACCCACGACGCGACTATTCAACCCTTTGTGTGGTTGAAAACATTAAAGATGTAATGTCTATAGAGAATACACATCAATATAATGGTCTATATTTTGTACTAGGTGGAGTCATTAGCCCAATGGATGGAATAGGCCCAGCCGATCTTAAAATTGACCAATTGATGAACAAAATTACCGAAGGCAACGTAAAGGAAATAATAATGGCGCTTAGCGCTACGATGGAAGGTGATACAACTAATTTCTTTATTTACAAGAAGTTAAAACAATATTCGGTTACAATATCTGCCATTGCCAGAGGTGTAGCATTTGGGGATGAATTGGAGTTTACCGATGAAATTACACTTGGACGTGCAATAATCAATCGGGTGAAATTTGAAGCGACATTAGCTGATTAGCAAAAATTTATAATTGCATTTATGAAGATGAAAAAGATTATTATCAACCTTATTATAGCCTTGATATTTACTCAGGGAGTAATGGCTCAATCTAATTTTCAAGGGTTAATTGATT
This sequence comes from Bacteroidales bacterium, assembly GCA_013376985.1. GTDB lineage: Bacteria > Bacteroidota > Bacteroidia > Bacteroidales > Tenuifilaceae > UBA8529. Next base: position 78,574 of record JACABB010000017.1, on the reverse strand, counting down.
CGGGCAATCAGAATTTAAAAAGCCGAAACTTCAAAGGGGCAATTAGTGATTTTGGCAATGCGCTTAAGGCTCAACCTGCAGATACTGCTGCTTTAGGAGGAATTATTAAAGCATGTTTACTAAGCGATGATCTTAAAGAAGCTCAAAAACATATCGACAATGCAATAAAAACTTACCCTCAAAACGCAGAATTTCTTTTTCGAAGGGGAATTCTTAATAATAAGAAAGGTCAGTTTGAGAAAGCTGTTGAAGATTTTACCGCAGCCCTTTCATTGAATTCATCAAATGATCTTAAGGTTCAGATTTATTTAAATCTTGGTGCAACAAATCTTAAGCAGGAAGATTTTAAACTTGCGATAGAAAATTATAACAAAGCATTGGAACTATCACCACGTAACTCAAATATTTATAGCTATAGGGGCTATGCAAACTATAAACTTGGTTCTTATACCGATGCAATAAACGATTATAATAATGCAATTGATTTAGATCCTAATAGTGCATATAGTTACTATAATAGGGGTATGGCTTATCTCAAATCTTTGGATAAAGCCAAGTCATGTTTTGATTTCCATAAAGCATGTAGTTTAGGGAATGTAAATGCCTGTAAAATGATTGTATCTGAGTGTACATCAAAGTAATTTACTAAAATCTTAACAATCATACAAAGAGGGCTGCCATTAGTTGATATCCCCTCTTTTATGCTAAGCTATATTAGTTTTTAACTAGTTTAGTGTTTGGATTTACAATTTGAAGCATAATCTCATCCTGCCAACCATTCTTTGTTTTTAACCAATCTTTTTTAATTCCAATAACCTCAAATCCAGTATTTTGAAATAATTGAAAACTAATAGTGTTATCAGAAGATATATTACAGTAAAGTTGGTGTAGTTGAAGTGTCTCAAATGTATATTTAACCATTAGTTTTAGCGCCTCAGTGGCATACCCTTTTTGCCTGTATTCACTATTTGCAATGAGAATACCTATTCCAGCCCTAAGATGAAATGGATCAAAATCGAATAAATCAATTAAGCCCACAGAAGCAAGCATAAGAGAACTTTGATTCTTTGCTTCGATAATTAACCGAAGCTGCTTAGTTTCCCAAATGTCGAGGTGTGCTGTTTCAATATACTTTTTTAAAACAAATCTAGAAAAGGGAGTTATCGTGTTACTGACCTTCCATATCTCCATGTTATTTTCCCAAGTATATAAAAGATCAATGTCTGGGAGTTCTGGGGCTCTCAACTTTACAATACTATTCTCTAGGGTTGAATCAATCATATTTTAAATAGTGTTAGGAGTAGCCCTAACTAACACAGAGATTTAAAAAGGTTTATTCATTTCTCTTTTTCATATATATGTATCCAGCAATTCCAATAAAGACATAACCAAGAATTATTGCTAAGAACCACCAGTTGGAATGAGACTCTGCTGTTATAGTAATTTTTTCATACAATTTAAACTTCTGATCATCAGGCAATCCAATATAGGTTTCAATGCTAACTTCGGCTAAAAGTTTTACAATTTCAGGTTCGTATTTTTTAAACCGCTCCGCATCCTCTTTCTTCATTAACTTCCATAATTTTTCAAAGGAGTTAACGTTAGGATATTTTTGATGCACCTGTTCTAAGAATCCAGCAAGTCCTGGTGAGGCCTTATCGATCAGTTGATTCAATAAATAGATAAACGCTTGATTCTGATTATCCCCAGATATCGTTCTTGACTGATTCTTCAACGTAACGAATTCTGAAGAACTAAGTAAATCGATAAATCTAGTAAAGGTTCTTAATAGTTCATCGGTGTTACCAGTAGAGTCAATGATTTGAGTTAGTTGGTTAATCCTTAGCTTTAGCAATGATGATGGAAAATGCCAATCTTTTTGTAATGCATTGACCATCTTATCCTGCGAATGGTTGGTGGATAAAAGGGTTAATATTTCAGGCAAATAATTAGTCTCTCCAAGAGTAACCTTATCAGATGTTGCGCTATTCGTTTTTGAATTGTTGCTTATTTCATTTTTTTGTTGAGTTTTAATGGTCCGTGTGGAATCAGATGTTCCTTTTAGTTGATCAACCCTCTTTTGAACAGTAGAAAAATCTTTAGCCTCGGTAATATTACCATCAGTAACTAAACTATTTGTTAAGGTTGGCGTAACGATTTTCTCTTCTTTCACATTCTGTTGAAGTTGCGCAACAATTGTTTTTGCTCTTTCAGTCTGATCTCTTAGCTCATACTCTTTGCCATTAAAGAAAAGTTTAAAATTCTTTTTAGGATCAATAAGAATTGGAATCTCAGATTTTTCAGCATTAATTAAGGCTAACCCTGTTTTGTTTATTGTATCAACAACAATTGAATTAATTCTATCTTCGGGAGTCGTTTTTAAAAGATCTTTTGATGTGAGAATTGCCTTTTGATACCTTGGAATAAAAATATCAAGTTGATAAATATCTTGTTCGCCATAGCCCTCTTTTTCAAAAAGAGATATCAGTCCACGTGATCCGTTTCCAATTGGTGCATAGAATAAATCATCATCGGTAGTATTGATAGGATATCCAAGATTTATTGGCTCGCTCCAAGTTCCATCGGATTTCATTTGTGAATAAAAAATATCATATCCCCCCATATTATTATGACTCTCAGAACTAAAAAACAGGGTGCCACCATCAGAAGTAATAAAAGGGGTGTTCTCATTCATTGAGGTGTTAATTGTAGATCCTAAATTTTTTGCTATACCCCAATTATCGCCGTTTTCACGTTCCGATACGTAAATGTCTTGATCTCCAAATCCCCCTTTTCTATTACTAGTGAAGTAGAGTTTCTTACCATCCGATGAAATACTTGCATGCGTTTCGTAATACTTTGTATTAATATTCTCATTCAATTTTTTCATAGGAGACCACTTACCGCCAACAAAATGAGTAACATATATATTACCATCGTGATTGTCATCTTTAAATAGGTAAAGCTCATTTCCATCATTAGAAAGCGATAATGTAGAGCAATTGCCATCTACCTGTAGGTCTAACGTGATATTTATTGGAGTACCCCAAGCATCGCCTTTTTTTCGAGTAACATAAATTGCCTGATAAAATTTTTGCTTAGTTGTATATGCTAATGTATTCTCGTCGCCAGAAATTATTGGGTTATAATTTGCAAACCTGTTATTAATTTGATCTCCTAAATCATAACGAAGAAAATTAACGGGGTATGATTGTATTTTTTCTGAATTTTTTAAAGTTGATACTTGATGATTATAATAAGCCAAATTCCAGCTCTTATCATCTTTTATCAACTCTTTAAAAATTGAATACTCTTTCTGTGCTTTACCTAACTGGTTTGTTATAAAATAAGCATTTCCCAAATAGAATACCGCATCGTATGGTGCTTTGGTTTCTAAAATTGATTGTTCGTTGTAATGCTTTTTAGTATTTAATGCTGCTTTTTCTAGGTAAGGAATAGATTGCTGTTTATAGCCAGGAATATTAAGGTAGCAAACTCCTATTCTAAAGCAAATATTGAAATTATTGGGATAACTATTGTATACCTGTAAGTAAAGTGCCAATGCCTCTTCATAGTCTTCGAAATAGTAATAAGAGTTAGCATCTTTGTATAACTCTTCCACCTCCTTCTTTGTCTGACCATACAAGGAAAGCGATATAATTATTATCAGAAAACTACTAAGTAACTTTAAAAATTTCATTTCGATCCGAACTTCAGTTTTTCAATTTTATCAAAAATATTAAATTTCTGTATACAAATCATAAATATTTGTACAGAATGGCTTTAATTATTGATTATTTTAAAATAATAATTGTTCCGTTTAATTTTAACAGCCTTAATCAATATTTATAAATCAATGGTTACCAGGTATATATCTTCACTTTGATTATCTGTAGTAGTTCTTGAAATAAATCCCTTTAAACCATCCCCGATGGGGAAAAAGAAAAGATCATCATCGGTGGTATTTAAGGGATATCCCAAATTTTCGGGAGACTTCCATATACCATCTATTCTTTTTGAAACAAAAATATCATAACCTCCCATAGTGTTATGACCCTTGGAGCAAAAAAATAATTTTTTACCCCCATCGGCAATGAAAGGAGCCGATTCATCCATAGGAGTATTAATTTCTGAACCTAAATTAACAGGATTTGACCATAAATCACCCAGCATCTTTACGGATATATATAAATCAAATCCACCAAATCCACCTTCTCTATTGCTACTGAAGTACAAAGTATCTCCAGTCATTGAAAGTGAACCGTATGTTTCCCAACTTCTACCATTAATTTCTTTAGGAAGTTTTTCCTGTTGTGACCAAACTTTCTTGGATTGATCAAATTTACTAATGTAGAGATTAAAATCATCATTATCATTTCGAGAAAGAACAAGAGAGCCACCATCCCCAGACATTCCAACTGTGCTTATTGGCCCATCAGCAAAAATTTGAGGATTTAGATTTGTTGGAACGGACCATGCACTATCCTTATACTCACTATAAAGAATTGCATTATAAAACCTTTGCAACGATGTGTAGATCAAAATGCTTCCATTTGAATTCGACACTGGGTTGATTTCTGAAAAATTTGAATTTATTATCCTTCCTAAAGATTTGAATGTTACTTTTTTAGGGTTTGCAATCATGCTTTTAGCTACTTCAATTGATTCAATCTCCTTATCAACAACAAGGAAGTCTTTCATATCATTCGAGTTAATAGCGTTCTTATATTCTATGAAGGCTTGTAGTGCTTTATCAAAATCACCTACAATTCTGAGAGCTCTTCCATAAAGGAGGAAGGCTTCTTTTGGTGCTTTGGTCTCAGTAAAGTAGCCTTCGCGATATTTATCGTTAATTTTAGTTATTGCTTTTTGAAGGTATGGGATTGACTTATTTTTTTCAGTAGGAATATTTAAGTAGCACTGACCTATACGATACTGAATATTGGCATTTTCTGGGTACGATCGTTGGATTTCAAGGTATAAAGGCAAAGCATCACGATATTCCTCGTAAAGCAAATAGTATTCAGCATCAACAAAAACTCTTTTAAAGTAAGAGTCTTTTTGTCCAAACAAATTGATACTTAAAGTGATAAAAAATAAAATAGATAGACTAAGTCTCCTCATTTAGTTGAGATTTTCAATACCCTAGTGAGAATATAAAAAATTCACACACAAAGTTCTAAAAAATCCCTATAATCAGATTTTCATGCCAAAATAGTGAAATATACTGTGTTTGAAAAATTTAAACCGAAAAAAGATTCTACCAATAAACAGAAGTTTAAAAAATGCATTTGAACTAATTGAAATTGGGGACTAAAATATTGCCTTTGACAGATCTATTCTTTGAATATAATCCCTAACAGTTTTAAGATAAGAACCGGCTAATGCGCCATCAACAACTCGATGATCATAAGATAATGAAAGCATTACCATATGACGAATTCCTATAGAATCACCAGTGGGGCTCTCAATTACAACAGGACGTTTGTTTACGGCTCCAATTGCTAGAATTGCAACCTGGGGTTGATTGATTATTGGTGTACCTGTTAAGGTATCGAACATTCCAAGATTTGTAATAGTGAAAGTTCCTCCCTGTATCTCATCAGGTTTAAGTTGATTCTCTCTAGCACGTTTTGCCAAGTCGTTTAGCGATTTGGATAAGCCTGTCAAACTTAATCGATCTGCATTTTTAATTACTGGAACAATAAGATTGCCATTAGGAAGCGTTGTAGCAATTCCAATGTTGATATTCTTCTTTACTATTAAGTTTTCACCATCAACAGAGGAGTTGATATGTAAATGTTGCTTAATTCCAAATACTGCCGCCTCAATAAAGAATGGGGTTAATGTCAACTTCTCACCTTCCTTCTTGAAATACGACTCTTTAATTTTCTCGCGCAGTGTTACTAGGTTTGTAACATCTACCTCAATAAAAGAAGTTACATGCGCCGATGTTTGCTTCGACATCACCATATGCTCAGCAATTAACCTACGCATACGATCCATTTTTATAACCTCATACATTACTCCATCGGATTGCTCATGAACTATAGTTGATGGGCTTTCTTGCTGCTGCGGTGTATGTACTATTTTTTGAAACTCTTTTTCTTTCGAAGACAAATAGCCAAGTATATCGTCCTTTGTGATTCTACTATTAAGTCCTGTACCCTTTATATTTTTTAAATCATCGGGTTGAAGACCCTCATCCAAGGCTATTTTCCGAACCAGTGGTGATATGAATGGTTTATATGAATTTTGCTCAACAGCAATAATAGTCTCCTCAGCTGGTTTTACATAATTATCATTAACAATTTTCTTCTGTTCCTTTTTAGCTGGTTGCTTAAGTTCTCCAACACCTTCGATCTCTATAATAACAATAGGTTGACCAACCCGAGGAACTTCACCTACCTTAAACAGTAACTGCTTTACTACGCCCTTTACAGGTGATGGTATTTCCGAATCAACTTTATCTGTTGCTATTTCAGCTAAAGATTGATCAATTTCAATATTTTGTCCTTCAGATACCAGCCAACGGGTAATTGTTGCATCAACAATACCTTCGCCCATAGCAGGTAGCAATACTTCAAAAGTGCTCATAAATGATTATTTCTTTTTAATCCACTTGATAAACATCTAAGAATTAAAAAAGTTGGTGTAATAACCCTTTTTATTCAATTAACTTGAATAAGTTAACGTCAACTCGATGTAAGGTGTCATCCTGAGTGAAGCGAAGGATCTAATTACCTAAAGGCTAGATGGTTGCTTTCAGCGAATTCTTCGGATTTCACTTCGTTCAGCATGACAAAGCAATAATCTAACACAATGCTTGGGATCAATATGTTATGCTTATATCGAGTTCACCTAAAATCAAGTAGATGAAAGGATATTTTTCCATAGAATTGAAAGATCTGTAACTATGCTGTAGTTTTTTGCATAAGCGAAATTAATTTCTGAATCTTGATGTGATTCATCTTTACAATTTTTCTTTAATTGAAAAACGCCATCTTTTATTTGAGGTAATCCGCTCATGGGATTATTGGTTTTGATGTAGCCTATCCATGTTTTTCTACCAAAAAGAACTGAAATTGCATTGGAGAGTAAGAAGATTGGTTTTCTACTGATTATAAACCATATAGGAATAGTAATTAGAATAAATATTGAAACTCCAAGATCTAGTAATCTTTTATTTCTTTTGCTAGTAATACTATTTATCGCGTTAAGTAATGGTGTATAAAGCTCTCCCGATGCATTTATTGAATTACTCCCTATAATGGAAACGCTTTCGGGAGGAGCAATTTTATAGTCAACTCCAGAATTAGAAAGGATGAGCATATTTCTTATTATCTCTTGGGATGAAATATTGCTACTGCAAAAGATAACTTCGTTTACATCGTTTACACGAACAAACTCGACTATCTGGTCAATATTTGCTAGTTGGGTTTGGTCTGTAATTTCCTTTTGTGGCGAAACCAAACCAATGTATTGATAATCAATATAGGAATTATTTAGAATCTCAATTACCCTCTTTGCCTCAGAAGGAAGGCCAACAATTGCATTTCGTTTCTTTTTCTGAAAGAAAGGAATAAGATTCTTATCAAAAACACCTATAAAAACTCTAACTCCTTGAGTTGACAAAACTGTCCAAACAGATCCTAAAATGATAATTGCACGAGAAAATCGAAAATTCAGTGGAAGCAATGCGTATATAGCAAGAATAAGAATTGTACCCCAAAGAACTCCCTTTGTTGTAGCAAACAACTTCTGAGGCTTATCGTATGCCCCGTTTAACCAGTTTGATAGTAACCATATGATTATGTATGTGGGAATCATAACCATAACAAGTTTATCGGGGTAGGAGTTTGATGCATGAAATCGATAGTTCTCCCAACTAGGAACAATAAAAAGGAAACCAATAACTATTAAAGAAGCATCAACGATTGGAAGATAAATACGCTTTGCTATTCTTTTAAGTATTGATAGAAAAGCTCTTAAATAAACAGCTAAAAAAATCACACCCATATACAAATGGGCCTTCTTTTGAGTAAAGTGCTTTTGAGCAAATAGTATCATTGCTTTATAGAAAAGGAGCACATAGTTAATGCTTCCTTTCTTTGTACTCTCCCCTTTATAATGAATAATACGAGTTTCGGGGTAATAGTAATTATCGTAGTTTGCTTTAAGAATTCTGTATGAGAGGTCAATATCTTCACCATACATAAAGAAACTCTCATCGAGAAGACCAATTTTATCTAAAACCTCTTTTCTAATAAACATAAAGGCTCCAGGTAGAATTTCAATTTTGTGGGTTTTATTCTCATCGAGATGTCCTAGGTAATACCGAGCAAATGTTTTTGATCTAGGAAAAAGTTTAGCTAGCCCAAATATCTTATAGAATGATACCATAGGTGAAGGCAGACCTCTCTTTGACTCGGGCAAATAACGACCTTTTCCATCAATCATTTTTACAGTCAAACTCCCTGCCGTAGGATGTAAATTCATAAAGTTGATACATTTCGAAAATGTATCTTCCTCAACAACAGTATCGGGGTTCAACAATAGAACAAACTTTCCAGAAATCTTACGAATGGCTTGATTATTTGCAACAGAAAAACCTAAGTTTTCTGAATTCTCTATCAATTTAACATCGGGGAATCGTTGTTTAACCATCTGGCAAGAACCATCAGCCGAAGCGTTATCAACTACAAATACCTCCATATCAATATCCCTACCAGCTTTATATACTGATATTAAGCACTGCTCGAGGAAGTACTTCACATTGTAGTTTACGATAACAATAGATAATTCCATAATGCAATAAAGGTAGAAAAAAAGGGACTACCCAAAAAAATAAGGTATAGTCCCTATTAAAAAAATCTTAACCAATTATTTCATCATTTTTCTTATTGCATTAGCTAAGCGTTTAGCACCTTCTACATTCATTTCTTTGGACATAAAAGAAAAATTAATACGAAGGGTGTTTTTTCCGCTACCATCGCAATGGAAAACATTACCAATTACAAAAGCAACATTTTCCTGAATTGCAATTTTAAATAATTCCTCGGCATCCATGTATTCAGGCAGTGTCATAAATAGGAATAGCCCCCCTTCAGGCTCTGTCCATTTAACGCCTTCTGGCATATATTCTCTGAATGCAGCAATCATGCAATCACGTTTTTCGCGATAACTTTTTATAATAAACTGCAGGTTTGTATCAAAGTAGCCCTTATCAAAATACCTCGCTAAAATTTTTTGTGCAAAAGCTGATGTACACAAATCAGTTGATTGTTTTGCAAGTACAAGTTTATCGATTATATCTTCGTGAGCCACAACCCATCCAATTCTGAATCCTGGCACAAATATTTTCGACATTGTTCCAAGCATAATTACCTGACCTGTTCCCTCGAGTTGGTAGATTGTTTTTTGAGGTTCACCATTAAAACGTATTTCTCTATAAGGACTATCCTCAACTATAAGTACATCGTACTTATGTGCAATTTCAATAATTTTCAATCTTCTGGATTCAGGCATTGTAATACCTGCTGGATTTTGAAAATCGGGAATTGTGTAAATGAACTTTGGCTTTTCACCTTTGGCTTTAAGGTCAGCCAGAGCTTTTTCAAGTAAATCTGCCCTCATACCATTTTCATCAAGCAGAATACCTATAAGTTCAGCACCATAGGTTAAAAATGCCGAAATTCCTCCAAGATAGCTTGGAAGTCCACAAATAATTTTATCGCCTGGGTTTATAAAGATTTTTGGAATCAAATCAAGACCCTGCTGAGATGAGGTGGTGATTATTAAATTATTACAACTAAGATTTAAACCCTCTCTTTGGTAACGCTCAACCATTATCTGTCTTAATCTATTATCGCCCTCTGTTAATCCATATTGTAACGCTTGTACACCCTCTTTCTCAAGGACCTCAACTGAAATTTCTTTAAGTTGCTCAATTGGGAAACTATCTGGCGATGGCAAACCTCCTGCAAAAGAGATGACTTCTGGTCTTTGGGTTAACTTAAGTATTTCACCCATAGCAGAGTGTTTCAGTCCCTTACCGCATGTTGAAAAAATTTGGTTTAAATCTGTAATCATAATAGTTCAATAAAAGTTTATTATTTCAATACAATAATATTTTTGTCTTTTTTTTGATAATCTACCATCAAATTATCCTTACAAAGTTATGAAATGAAACTTTACTGACAATTTTTTTGAAATTAATATTGAACATTTGTTTTACTCTTTCACCTTTTTCCAGGTATTTGCTAAAGTTTCTCTTAAAGTCGATATCGCTCTTTCAAATCCATTGCTAACGTCCTTCCATGAATCTGAATTAGACTGACATACTTCTCTAAATTTATCGTTTAATTTTCCTGCTTCTTCCTTCATCGTCTTTATATTAACCTCCATATTTTCGCTAAAATCTTTGCTTGCACTGCGTAACTTTTCTTCAAGCGAATCGATGCCCTTAAAAATATCGTCCAATGTTTTATGGGCATTCTCTTGGTAATTTTTTCTTTGTTGTTCCATAAAGATTAGTTTAAAGTGAGAATGATATTTTCAGATTGAATTTATTCTTTCCCTCTCTATGAGTTTATCCATGGCAAATTAGTCATCAAACAACCTTAATTGTCCTGTTTTATCATGCTTTTTGATTTCAATAACTCTTTCCTTAAAATTTGATAGGGTGACACCCAATAGTCGAACTTTTTTGCCCTCAAGTCCTGCTGAAATAAGGAGTGTTCGAGAAATTTCCTGAATTTTTTCCAGTTCCCATATTGGATTAGAAAACGACTGACTTCGGGTGATTTGTTTAAAATCACTGAACTTTATCTTTAATGTTAAGGTTCGTCCTTTCAAATTATACTTTTGCAAGCGGTTATAAGTTGTCTGGGCTATCCTGTCTAATTCTGCGTTCAATTCTTCGATATCTGAAAGATCATGAAGAAAAGTATCCTCGGCTCCAATTGATTTTGTTTCTCTCTCTGGTTGAACACTTCTTTCATCTATACCACGAACAATGTTATAGTAAAATCGCCCTACCTTTCCAAAACGCTGTACCATTTCATGTTCAGTCAATTTTTTTAAATCTGCACCCGTGAAGAGGTTCATCTTTTTCATCTTCTCGGCAGTCACTTTCCCCACACCGAAAAATTTTTCTACAGGAAGATTTTCAATAAAAGATTCGACCTTGGAAGGTGCTATAAATGTTAATCCATCTGGTTTTTGCATATCAGATGCGATTTTGGCAACAAATTTATTTACGGACACCCCAGCAGAAGCAGTCAAATTCAGTTCATCTTTAATTGTCTGCCTTATTTGCTTGGCGATTTCAATAGCCGAACCAATATTTTGTTTATCGTGAGTGACATCCAAATAGGCTTCATCCAACGAAAGGGGTTCAATCAGGTCGGTGTAACGACTGAATATCTCCCGTAACTTAACGGAAACCTCCTTATATACGTTAAAGCGAGGCCTGATGAATATCACTTCGGGGCAAAGTTGCAACGCTCTTTTTGATGACATTGCCGAGTGTAAGCCAAACTTTCGTGCCTCATAGCTTGCTGTGGCAACCACACCGCGTCCTTCGGGCGATCCTCCTACAACTATAGGCTTACCACGATACAAAGGGTTATCACGCTGCTCAATGGATGCATAAAAAGCATCCATATCAACGTGGATAATCTTTCGATATTCCTTTTTTGGCTCACTATCCATCTAATCTATTGATGAAACCTTATACGCAAATATAGGGATAGTAAAATATAAAGTACAATATTATATGGCTTGGGTTCGAAGTTTATGAGGCGTTATTTTTTGTTCCAAATCACCTAATTTCCTCTTAATGTTATTCACTACAACTCATGCTTATTGGTAGTTTATTTTTCTATGAATTCTGAGAATTATAGTAATTACATACGGCATTCATAACACACTCATTACACTTTGGTTTTGATGGTCTGCAAATCTCCCTACCTAAAAAGGATATAGCCATACCAACCTCATTCCAAATTGGTTTTGGAAAAACACTCATCAATTGCTTTTCAATCTTCTCAGGATTAGTTCCCTCAGCAACACCAAGGCGTGGAGCAACACGTAATACGTGTAAATCAACAATAATACCTTCTGCCTCAAAGCCTGATTCTCGAATAATTACATTCGCCGATTTTCTACCAATACCAGAAAGTTTGGTTAACTCCTGCATTGTATTCGGTATTTTACTATCCTCGCCTACCGTTTTCGCCAACTTTGAAAGCCAATTGGACTTATTGCCAAAATTCCTTACCGAACTAATTATTCCTTGGATATCTTCAACACTTGCTTTTGCAAGATGGCTCATTGTTGGGTAAACCTTAAAAAAATCCTTAGCAATTTCATTAATGTGCTTATCCGAGTCTTGCGCCGACAATATAACCATTACAACGAGTTGGTAGCGATTTTCATAATCCAACGGATGTTTTCTTTTGCTATATTGTCTGAGCAATGGCTCAATATTTTTAGGCCAATTAACTTCCATTGTTAGCTTATTTTGATTGATAATGTATTTTTTGCAAGGATTCAAATATGGTGATTAAATCAAAACTAACATAAACAATTTAGATAGAATATTTCCCGACCTGCTAGATATTTGAAGTTTATTAAAAGCAAAAAAGACATACAGAATTGTAAATCTTTTTTTTGAAACATCCCTATTGGACTCAAATATTAGACTTTATACAGATTAAGCAACAGCTGTTATACCTCTCTCTCGGCAAGAGAGAGGGGAGTGAAGCAACCAGCAATCTCACTTGATAACCATCTTTCTCCCCACCTCCATACAACAATTGGTGAAAGGCAAACCATTAACAAGTATGAGTAATGCACCCAATTTCCACACTATTTCTTTCTTCCACACCCCTCTTTTCCGACCTAAGAAGGAAGAGAGGGGCCAGGGGTGAGTTTTCCAATCCAAATTTTTCCTACATTTGTTTCCACTGAACAGAAAAAACGCCCCATGACCATAAAGCTCACCCCCAAGCAGCGCATAATAATCCGAAGCTCCGATGATGTATTCAAAATAATGAAGGAGATCCTCATGCGTGAGGGTAAAATAGATAGGGAGAAGGAGCACTTCTGGGTGGTTGGTCTTGCCCAGAACCACCGCATAAGGTACGTGGAGCTCATTAGCATGGGCGGTGTAAGATACACCACCGTGGAACCCATGAACGTATTCCGCTGGTCCGTGATGAAGGGCTGCGTAAAAGTAATTATGGTGCATAACCACCCCAGCGGAAACCTCAACCCCTCCGTGGAGGATAAAGGCCTTACTGATCGACTAATCCAGGTAGGCCGTATACTCGCCATTAACGTATTGGATCACCTGATTATCTCCACCAAATCCTACATGAGCTTTGCAAACACAGGGCTATTGTCCGAACTAGAGAAAAGCACCCAGTGGGTTCCCACCTTTGAGCTAATTGAGCGAATCCGTGCCGAGGAGAAGAAGATTAGGGAGGAGGCTGTAAGGGTTGCGGCTCAGGATAATTTAAAAAAGGGTTTAAAGGAAGGTGAAATTAAAGGAATAAGTAAGAGAAATATTGAAATTGCCAAGAACAGTATAAAAGAAGGTCTTTCATTAGAACTGATTATTAAACTTACAGGATTAACAAAAGAGGAGATAGGAAAGATAAAAGTATAGTAAAGCCCCAGTTATAATCCGCAATACCCATCACTGTCTTGTTCAAATTATTTCAATGATAGCTTAATTTTAAAATGACGACAACCATGAATGAACTAGAAAACAATTCTCTTGACTTCTTGAAAAATTTACCAATTCCTGATTTAATTAAACAAAATGCAATAACCGCATTATCGAAAGGAATTAGTAAGTTAATTACAAGTGCAACAGACATTCCAGTTGCTCATCTTGATGGGAAAGCAAAACTAATTAGAGCAAGAACTGATGCAGAAGTCAAATTAATTGAGGCAGCGGCAAACGCAGCAGCAGAATTATTTAAAACAAATAATGAATTAGCAAATAGAGCCCTATATAACTACGGAAGAAGAATTATCGAAGGGCAAGTAAATAAAGATAAAATTGCATTTAAAACTGTTAACCAATTGAATTCAACATACATTGAAGAAGATGCGAAAGAAAGTATCGATAATGATTGGATTACAATATTTTGGAATTTATCTGAAACCAAAAGCGCTGAAGACGTTCAAGAAATCCTTGCAAAAATATTATCGAAAGAAATAATTAAGCCAAGAAGTGTTAGCCCTAATACTTTGCAACTTCTATCCGTTTTAACTTCTGATTTAGGTAATTCTTTTTCTAGGTTATGTAATCTATCAATTGATGATAACAGTTCATGTTTTGTTATCCATCCACATGTTTTTCATTTTCAAAATATTGGACCACTAAGTGATTATGATGTTTCATATAACGACTTGTTTGAGTTAGATGGTGCAGGTCTAATTCGAAATGCAGAAACCATAATGTTTAATTATGCCGTTGACCCAGATTCTATTTTTGAAAAGATAAACTATGCAGGTATTCCTGCAGAATTAAATGTTGCAGGAAAACAATTAAGATTAATACAATTTACTAAATCAGGGAAAGAATTACGAAATTTGATTAGTTTAAAAGAAAACAAGAAGTACACAACAACTTTATTGGAAAAGTATGGAGATGCATTTAGAATTAGCCAAGAATAATAGAATTAATGAAAGAATCTAAGTACAACATATGGTTAAAAATTGACGAAAGATAAATTTGCAGATTAAGAAATGAAAGTTTAAATTTGATTATGAATTTAAAATTAGACAAAAATACATATCTATCAGCGACAGGAATAAAATATTCTGGACGACTTCACAAAATAAAAAAAAGTGATGATAAATTACAACCGATATTTGAAGCTTTTACAAATTCGTTTGAAGCAATTCTTTTGTCTAAAAAAAACAAACAAAGCAATTCACTCGATGAAATAATATTAAAATTTCATTTTACAAGTTTTGATAAATTTCTTAATTTTCAAACATTTAGCATCGAAGATACGGGAATAGGATTTAATGACGAAAACTTTGACCGAATTTTTAATTTTGACGACGAAAGCAAAGGATTTAATAATAAAGGTTCTGGTAGGGTTCAGTATTTACATTATTTCGATAAAGCAGAATATTTAAGTATTTACGAAGATAAACAATCCAAAACAGGATATAAAAAGAGAACATTTAAACTCTCAAAAACAAAAGCATTTATAGAAAAAAATGCAATCATTTTTTATGAAGATACTATTGATTTTAAATCAGATAAATCAAAAACGATATTAACTCTTAACCAACTTTTAAATAGTCAAGATATTTCTTTTTATAATCAGTTGGATATTGAAGAATTAAAACAAATAATTATAAATCATTATTTACTAAATTTTTGTGTTCATAGAAATAGTCTTCCTTTGATTACTATTCAAGATTATATTGATAATAAACTAAATAGAGAAATTACAATTTCTGAAAAGGACATCCCAAAAAAAGACCAAGAAAAACCAATAAATATTTCATATTCAAAAATTTCCGCAGATAGAAAAGTAATTGAAACAACTGGTGATAAAGCAGAATTCATTATTAAATGTTTTAAAATCAATAAAGAACAACTTAAAGAAAACGAAATAAAGTTAACAAGTAAAGGAGAAATTGCAACCAGTAAAATTAAATTAGACGTACTAAAACCGGACGAACATATAAATAATTATAGGTATTTGTTTCTAATTTCAAGTGATTACCTAAACGATTTGGACGAAGACAATCGTGGTGATTTACAAATCACGAGTAAAGATGATTTTAAAAAGAAATACAGGGAAAATCCTATGTATTCGGATAATCCAGAAATTTTACTTGATGATATCCAAGAACAAACTAATAATACAGTTTTGTTAATGTATAATGAAATCAAACAGAAAATTGAAGAGAAAACACAAAAGATTGAAGAACTAAAAAAAATGTTTTTGTTAAGCGATGAAGCAATAAAAGAAGCGAAATTTGGAATTAATGACACCGAAGATAAAATATTAGAAAAAGTCTATGCCGCTGACGCAAGGGTTGTCGCAAAAAAAGACGCTGAAATGAAAAATCAATTAGAACGTATAGACTCATTAGATACAACAGCAGATGATTATTTTGAAAAACTGGAACAAGAAGTCAATGATTTGGTTAAAGCAATTCCACTACAAAACAGAACTGCCTTAACTCATTATGTTGCAAGAAGAAAATTAGTCCTTGATTTATTCGACAAAATACAGAGAAAGCAATTAGAAATCCAAAAAACAGGGAATAGAAATATTGACGAGAAATTGTTGCATAATTTAATTTTCCAACAAAATTCAAGTAATCCAGAAAAAAGCGATTTGTGGTTAATTAACGAAGATTTTATTTATTTTAAAGGCAAATCAGAAGGTAGATTAAATCAAGTAGAAATAGACGGACAAAAGTTATTTAAAGAAACATTTACAAAAGAAGAAGATGAATATTTACTTTCATTAGGCGAAAACCGAAAAATAAATAAACCAGATATTCTTTTGTTTCCAGAGGAAGGAAAATGTATAATAATTGAATTTAAAAATCTTGGAGTTAATGTTTCAGACCATTTAACTCAAATCAACAAATATGCTTATTTGATTAGAAATTTTACAAATGATGATTTTCAAATTGAAACATTTTATGGTTATTTAATAGGAGAAGCGATAAATCCATTTGAAGTGCAAAGTGCTGACAGTGATTTCAAAATTGCATATAAATTTGATTATCTATTTCGACCTGCTAAAACCGTTTTGGGAATTAAGAATCGCTTGAATGGTTCGATATATATGGAAGTAATTAAGTATTCTACTTTGTTAGAGCGTGCAAGCCAACGAAATAGAATATTTTTAGAAAAGATAATGGCTTGATAATAAATAAATAAAAAAACATACCATACAATTTAGCGTTCAGTGATCCCCCCGCTCGCCAGAGGCTGTAAGTAAAACAAAAATCATTCGGTTCGGAACTAGTTAGCAGAACGTACCTATATCGGTTTATTAATAGCAGGCTGCTCCTGCAAAAGGTAGGTAATATATAGAAAGGACGAGACTCTAGCCTCGTCCTTTCTATATATTATAGGTAATGCCCTAAAAAAATAAACCGAAACAACTTAACAGTAAATCTCATTCCTTTTACAAAAATCTGTTAAGCCCCCTTTTTTCAAGGGGGTTGGGGGTTTTACCTTCCCCTTACAAAAATCCATTAAGCCCCATTTTTTCAAGGGAATTGAGGTTTTTAGCCTAGTTCCTATCAAGTTCAATATTCAGATTCGTCGATTCACCGTTTGCAACGGTTATAACAACCTCCTTTTTCTTGAAACCTATCTTTTCAACCGTTACACGGTATGAGCTTTCGGGCAGTGAGGTACGGAATTTGCCTTTATCGGCACTCTTCTTTACAACAGGTTTTGAGGCTTCAGCAGCACCAACTTTCATCGTGCCATTGCTTTCGGCTACAAAGGTAAAAGTAACCCCTTTCAAAGGTTCACCGCTTGCAGCATCGGTTACACTTCCCAGCACCGAGGTTGCACCACCACCTGTCGAAACTACAATGCGTGCCGTTTTGTACTGGCTATAAAAGTCAGGCATTGATGTTTTAAACAGCTCAATATCCAAATCCAAACGCTTAACCAGAAGCTCATCAGCCTCTTTAAAAAGCTTTGTTAGGTTTTCAGTAGCCGTTTTTGTTTGCGATTTAGCCGTCTTTGGCTTGGCAAGCATTGCCGAGTATGCAGCAATAGCATCTTGCAGTGCGGTAATCATTTCAGCAGTAACGCCATAGGTTACAATGGCTTCAGCATTGGCGGTGGCTTTGGCAAGTATAATATTACAGATACCCACAACATCAATATCACGTGCTTTTTTAAAATCCGAAGCCGAATACTGAATGCTTTCTAAGAGCTCATGATTGGTTGTTACGTTGGCATACGATTGTAGCCTGTTTTCTAAAAACGATGCTTTTTCAACCATCGCAGCACGTTTGGCTGTTTTGTCGGTTGTAATACCTGTTGTCTCTAGGGTTTGAGCATCCCTATTGGCTTCAATCAAGGGGAGTTTTGCAACCCAAAGGTTGTACGTTGCTGCGAATACGGCATTGTTTGCCCATGACCGCCTATGCCCTTCGCAAGTATTCCGAACCCCATAGTACATACTAAACTTGTCTTCCTGATTTGAATTCATCTTAATAAAATTTGAGAGTTAATATTAAATAATAAAGGCTAAACTATCCTTAATACTGGATTTCTTATGGAATATTCAAATTTCATGCCTAAAATCCTCTTTATCCTACCAACCACATCAACCTGCTCCAACTCAATTGTGGATTTCTTCAACCCAACATTGGATTTCCATACGCAAAATCCGTTTTTATTACCCCAAAACACGAATTTCCTTCCAACAATCCAACATTTCTTTCCAACAAATGCACATTTCTTTTGTGCAATACGCATTTCTTTCCCACAAATCCATTTTTCTTATTGCTAATCGCTAATTTCTTTACCCTAATCGTTCATTTCTTTATAACAATCGCTCATTTCCCTATATCTTCCTAAAATAACTTGACAGGTTTTCAACTAAAATTTTCGCAACTCGTAAATCGATTCTCAATGTTTAGTAGGCCTTTACAAAAACAAAAAAAGATTTACAGAATTGTAAATCTTTTTTAAGCGCCACTATTGGCTTCAAATATTTAATGTTGATTTATTTCCGTTTCGTAATAGAAATTCCGACCAATAAATAACCCATTATTGCACCCCAAAGTGTCATCAACCAAGGATTCGATTTAATTGGGCATGTACCTGATGAACAGCCAACCTTGTAATAATAGATAAATCCAGCCGCACCGCCTAAAATAGTTCCAATAATTTGAGGGATTGATCTCTTTAATCTTTTGACTAATCTATCAACGAATGGCTCATTTGTTTCGCAGGTATTATTCATAATCTTGACTAGTTAGTAAAATGTGATACTATTTCTTCCTTTGTTAGGAATCCTGCATTTGTCCATATCACCTTTTTGTTCTTATAAAGCATTAAAGTTGGCAAAGCGGTAACATTAAGTTCCTTTACAAGCGATTTGTTCTGGTCTGCGTTAACCCGAATCACGATAACTTTACTAGCCATCTCATTCTTAATTTCATCAATAGATGGAGCCATTCTTTTGCAAGGGGCACACCAATCGGCATAAACATCTACAAGTACTAGTTTGTCTGTTTTTAGTAGTTCATTGAACTGTGAAGAACTCATTTCAGGTGCAGAGGTTGAAGCATCTTTTGTTTCTGGTAACTCAGCAGCACGCCATTTCATCATTCCGCCAGATAACTCGTATACCTCTTTGAATCCCGTTTCACGCATAATTTTTGCTGCACGAGCACTTCTATGTCCACTTAAACAGTAAACAAATACTGGTTTATTTTTATCAAGTTTATTTACCTCCTGATTAAAACTTTCGCTATTAATATTTATGTTCACCGCGTTCTGCAAATGCCCATTGCTAAACTCGTCTGGTGTACGAACATCAATAACAGGAGCGTTAGGAAGTTCCTGCATTTTCTTCTGAAATTCAACAGCACTTAGATTACTCTTTGTTGAAGTTGATTGCGAATTTGAACAAGCGTAAGTAAATAGGCTAAGCATTAATAGCGTAATTCGTAAATTCATTCTCATCATATTGTTTTTAAATTGTTAATAATATCTTCCTATCTAATATTAATTTGCGATTAGTATTAGTTAATAAGAAATTGCATTTTATTAGTGCATTCAGAAAGACCCTATGACCGATTTGACTATTTCAAAAGTTTCGTCTGAGGCACCCAGCATTGCATCAGCAATTGTAGGGGGCATATCGTGAATCATAGCTGAAGCATTGATAAGAGCCACATAGGTTTTACCGTCTTCTTTTTCGTAAACTGATATACGACAAGGCATCATCACCGAAACAATTCGCTCATCGCTTTTCTCAAGCATTTTACCAGAGTATTCAGGCTTACAAATTTCTATTACTTGAACTGGTCTAACAGCCTTACCTGCTTTTGCCAAAGATTGTTGTAGATTATGAATAGCAGGATTCTGCCATTCCCTTTGAGTTGCAGCAACTATAAGTTTTTCAACAGTAGTTGGCACATCAAATGGGCTTACTTGCTCAACAATGATTTGTTTTGTCTTCATAATCTTATAGTTTATATAATTAACTCAAGTTTTTAGTTGCTGATATTCTGATTAGTAGAATTTTTCGTGGTTATAGTTTATTATTGTGTTGTAATTTGTAATAGTGATTTTTTGGGGCCTTGCGGCATCCTTTTGTTTAGCCACCAAGGCACTAAAACACAAAGTTTAACTCGCTATTCTTAGTTACAGCCTTTATCGCCTCTTAAAATTAGTATTAAATGCAAAAAGAATTAAATACTGTAAATCACCAAACTAGCGATTTGCATCCAGTAACTAGCAACTTAGGTTAATTAGTCTAATTCTTTTGCAATAGCAATGGCAGCAATGGTTCCATCGGCAACGGCTGTAGTGATCTGCCTGTATTTCTTACTAATAACATCACCAACAGCATATACTCCGGGCATACTGGTTTGCATATCCTCGTTTGTTTTGATATAGCCCCACTTATCGAGTTCCAGTTTATCCTTAAACAGTTCGATATTAGGTTTCATTCCGATGAAAACGAAAACACCATCGCTAAATAGTTTCGAAATCTTTTTGGTTTTAAGATTTTCTACTTCGGTTATAATCTTATCCCCTTCGCGAACAAAAGATCTTGGCTCGTGCTCAAACAGAGTACTAATCTTAGGATTTGCAAATAGCTTCTCCTGCGCTTGTTTGTTAGCTGTAAAGGCATCGAATTGGTGAACCATTGTAATTTTACTTGCAAACTTGCTAATAAAATCTGCTTCCTCCACGGCTGAATTTCCACCACCAACTACTACCACTTCCTTATCACCAAAGTATTTAGCATCGCAGGTTGCACAATAGGAAATACCTTTCCCCTTCAATTCTTTCTCGCCAGGAACACCCATTAAATTAGGAGATGTGCCTGTAGCAATAATTATTTTTTTGGCTTTTATAGTTTCGAACTCATCAATAACAACCTCTTTCTTTTCGAGATCAATCATAGTAACATCAACTGCCACTTTATAAACAGTACCACATTGCTTGGTTTGCTCCGACATGTTATGCGAAAGCATATAACCAGGTTGAGGCTCAATAAAACCGGGATAGTTGGACACCGAGTGGGTAGTTGACACCTGACCACCGGGAAGTGCAATATCAACAAGTACAGTGTTCACTTTCGATTGGCAGAGATACAAACCTGCGGTAAGGCCACCAGGTCCTGCACCGAGAATAATTACATCATACTCAGAAACAGATGGTTTGATAAGTTTTTTAATCTCTCTTACCCTTTCCGCAGGTAACATACTATCTAGTTGATGGATGATATCGCTTCGCTTAATTCCTCCAGAAAAAGTTTTAGGTAACTGAACACCATTATCGAAAAACAGTAATGTAGGTGATGATTTTACTCCTAATTTCTCAGCCAGAGGTTTATTCTGCTGGCGAAACATTTTTACAAACTTAATATCCTTGCCATAAAGGTTCGACAAATTTTCAAATTTAGGTGCTAAAGCCTCGCATGGTGGGCACTCAGTCGAATAAAAATCGAGTACTACTTTTCCGCCCTCTAATACTTCCTTTTCAAATTCAGATGAAGATATTTCTTTCATTTATAGTGTTTTAATTTCTTATTTGTATAATTTGATTCAACTTTTAATTGTTGATTACTATGAAAACTCCTTTTCAAAATATGAGGCAAATCCAAGTTCGAGCAACTCCTTTATAGGCCTACAGTCCGATGAATAAACACTACCCGTTCTGTTTTTTGCTATAGAACCACATCCTCCTCCACAAGCCAATTGCATGTTACATGTATTGCATTCCGAAATGGAAGTGACATCACGATTTTCCCATGCACTAATCATATCCTCTTTTCTGGAAACTTCGGGATAGAATGTACCCAAAGATTCATCGGATTTTCCAACAGTAGCAGTACACGAGTAGATTTGCCCAGTGTAGTCAAATGCCCATTCGCTTTTACAAGCTGGGCAGGAATCAAACAAAGGATCGGGCAAACTTCCATTCTCAAAAAGAAATTTTGATATAGAGTAAGCAGGTTTATAAAATTCAATGATATGTGGATGTTGATTTATGATCTTATACAACTCTTCATATAACGAAATTCGGTTAAACAGTTTATTAGGTGCTGATTGACAATGATGGAGTTCATAATTACGTCCAATCTGAGTTTTAAAATATGGGCTTTTAGTCCAACCTTTGTCAATTGCAAAACGAGCAAATTCAGGAAGATTGTCAATATTTTCCTTATCAACCACCATTCGGAGGTTAACTGTTAGTTTGTTGTCAATACAGGCATCAATACCTTCTACAATTCTATCGAATGTGGCAGTTCCTCCTTTTAAGAAACGACGTGAATCGTGAACATTGGCTGTACCATCAAGGGTAATTTGAACCTCGCGAACACGACCCTGTTTTATTATATCAATATAATCACTTAAAGTATATCCATTTGTAACAAAACTAACATCAAGTTTGGCGGCGTTTGCTTGGTCGATAAAGTAAGAAATGAGCTCTTTTTGTTTTGGAGAATTAAGTAAAGGTTCACCTCCAAAAACGGTAATGTATTTCTTTCTACCAGCAAATTCGGTTTGGATATATTTGAAGAATGAATCAATAATTTCGTTAGTTAGATTTCCTTTTGTTGGCGCATATTCATCCTGATAGCAGTAAGAACATGCAAAATTGCAGCTGTAATTTGGAACAAAAAATAATTGTATTTCATCATCATCTCGACTATCTATAAAATCGAGGTATTTACTCTGATATAGCTTTGTTTCTTCCTTTTCATCAACCCAATATCCCTTTTCGGTTAGTTCTTTAAGGAAATTATCATCGATATCTGGATGATTAGTTCTAATCTTATTTATCTTCTCAGCATCGGTAGAGTTAACAATATCAGCATTCCCCGTAAGTAGGTTGACAATAAAGAAGTTTTCAGAATCCTTTATTTTTGAGAATATATTATGCTTGGAGAAAATCATCTTTTCTATTTAAGGTTAAAGAACCAAGAATCAAGTATTACCCTCGATTCTTGGTTCAAATAAAACTAGTCGTGGCAACCTGCTATTTTCTTTGATATTTTCGCACAGCACTGTGCAACTTTTGCCACTACTTCAATCTTCTTTTTTTTGATTAAACTTTTCATTTCACACTGATTAAAAATTATTTAACTAATAAAATTTCATTTACAGCCTTTACCAGAGTTTCCTTGGGTACTAGACCCATAGTCGATTGTGGTTGCCCATTAACAGGAATGAAAATCAACGTAGGCAAATTTCTAATTCCCATGTTTTGTGCTAATACTTTTTCAGCATCCGTGTCGACTTTGTATACCACTATTTTTCCAGCGTATTCTTTTGCAAGTTCTTCGATACGTGGAGATAATTGTCTACAAGGGCCACACCAACTAGCATAAAAATCGATAATTGCAGGCATGTTCCCTACATACTTCCACTCCTTATTCAACTCGTAATCGAAAACTAATTGTTTGAAGGTTTCGTTTGTCATCTTAACAACCTTACCAGGTTCATTGGTATTACTATCGGTCTTGGTCTGCCCTCCTGATTTACATCCACCTATGAGCATGGTCAGGCCTAGTGAAATTAAAACTACTATTTTTCTCATTGTATTTTATGTTTATTATCCATTTTGTTAATTAATACAACAGCAACCTGAAGGTTTTTTGGCTGCAATTGTCCAACTAGCAACCTTGATTTTACCCTTATCGTAGGGTGCTGATTCTTCAATAATGCTAACAGACATAAAGCCAGCATTCTCCAGTTGTTTCAAATACTCATCACGGGTAACAGAACCAGCCCAGCATTCGGCAATGGCAACTGGATCATTCCTGTATTCATCAGGAACTTGAGCGGTTGAGTAGATATCGCTTATTACAAATCTTCCTCCCTTTTTGAGTATCCGATAAATTTCGTTCCAAACAGCCTGCTTATCAGCAGCATGATTGATTGTACAATTCGATATTACTAAGTTTGCAATCATATCAGGAAGGTCAAGTTTTTCAAGTTCACAACGCACGAAACTAACATTTGTGACTTTAAATTTCTCGGCATTTTTGCGTGCTTTTTCAAGCATTCCATCCGATATATCGATACCATAAACAAATCCAGTTTCACCAACCGATTCGGCCATGCGTAAGACATCTGTTCCACGTCCGCTACCCAAATCAACGCAAACCTCACCAATCATAGGTTCAGCGTAGTTGATTGCACCGCCGCATGAAAGACAGCAATCAGATTCTGCAAGTTCACTGTATCGGCTATTTATCTCTTTTATTTCCATGGTTAGTTCAAAGTTAATCAAATATTTAGCATGTCCTGCAGGGACTGTTTGTTATTAGTAATCCCATTACACCTCCAAAAATCATACTTGATATTGGGCTGCTAGTAATAGCGCATGTTCCAGAAGTGCATCCAATAAAGTAGTAAAACAAATATCCTAATGTACCACCAACTAAAACTGCTGATACTGGTTTCCAAAAATAGGAAGATCTAATTAATTCCTTAAAAGTCTTCGGTTTGATATTGGTTTCGCAAGTTTCGCTCATTTTATTTTTATGATTAAGGTCTTAGTTATTACTAGACTTTACTAATCTCTCTCAGGAGAAAATCTTTATTTTTAACGCCAACAAACCTATTTATCTCTTTCCCATCTTTGAAAAGAATGAGCGTAGGAATGCTCCTTACTTTATAGGTTTTTGCAAGTGCATTGAATTGCTCGATATTTACTTTACCAACAAATGAATTGCCCGATAGTTCTGACGCAACATCGTTTAAAACTGGAGCCATCATGCGACAAGGAGCACACCACTCAGCCCAAAAATCGACTAGAACTAATTTATTTTTTGTTTGATGCGAGAAATTTTTATCGGTAAGAGTAAGTATGCTTTTGTGGTCGGCGACCAATGGAATATTCTTCATTTTTGCCTTTGCTACCATAATAATAATTACGAATCCAAATATGAAAAGGCCAATTACAATTAATGTTGTTTGCATAGTTTATTGTTTAGTTAGATGTTTATATTCATAGTTTTAGGTAGTAATTTTTACCGCAAATTCCTTATCTAAAATAGTTTTAACTTGTTCTTTCTTTTGAATACCAGTGGTTGCTTTTGCAACTTTCCCTTTTTTGTAATAAAGGGTGAATGGAATCCCAGTAAATCCATATACTTCTGGCAGGTTTCGGATTACTTCTGATTCGGGATTATCGAATTCCATATCGTAGAACTTCACATGCTTGTACTCATCCTCAAAATCCTCAGCAATTCCATAAACAGGAATACACATTGGCCCCATCCTACCACAAATTACTACTACGTTTTCGTTTTCGCTGATAATCTTTGCGTAGTCAGCAGCGGTTTCGATATGTTTCAAATTTGTGTATAACATCTCTTGATGGTTTTATTACTAATTCCTTTTAAGCAGATTTGTTTTTAGGTGATATTTCATTCGTATCACAATACAAAGATACTATCTCCAAAAGCCTTATTAATGCTTTATTGCAACTGATGCAACAACTCCTGAGTTGAATTAGAACAGCTTTTTTATTGAATTAGATTAACTTTGCATTTCATTAATGACTTTTATTGGATGAAAAGCATAGTTGAAACCGATAGCGATTTTATATGTGATATTCAGGCTCCATGTTTCCAAATGTTATCGCCGGATGAGATTGAACTTGTTAGAGCGAGTAAGACCCAGGTACTTTTTCGAAAAGGAGATAATCTCACAAAACAAGGTGCTTTTGCTTCGTATGTTCTATTCGTAATAAATGGTTTAGCAAAACAATATCTAGAGGGTGATAGTACAAAATACTTTAATCTTAGGATTATTAGACCAAGTGAATTTGTAGGACTTTCGGCTGTTTTTACTAAAAACAGGTTTAACTATTCATCCATAGCCTTAACCGATTGTCAGGTCTTTTTAGTGGAAAAGGATGCTATTGAGAAAGTTATAAAGCAAAATGGTCTTTTTGGGTTCAACATTATCAAAAGATATTGTGAGCAAAACTCAAACATGTACGATATTGTTCGCAACATTATCTATAAACAGATGAACGGACGAATGGCTGACACGTTGCTCTATCTAGATGCTTTAAAACCTGACAACGCTGATATTTTTCAACTCCTATCGCGTAAAGATATTGCTGATTTTGCTGATATTTCGACCGAGAGTGCCGTTAAATTGCTGAAAAGTTTTGAGAAGGACGGTTTGATAAAACTCAATGAAAAGGATATTTTACTACTGAACCATGAGGCTTTAGTGGAAATAAGTAAAAGAGGCTAATAACTTATTTAGGCTTATATTAAATTGATATGCTTTAAAACGTGATAACTTTCTTGCTTCGCTTTACAATTTCGCAAAATCATAAATTGATGTAATTGTGTGCATTTTAATATTATCTGTGTGTTATATGTTGGCAAAAGTTACGCAGGTGTAAATATCTTCACTAGCAGAAACAAACTGAAGGCTGGTTTCAGGAACATCAAATTTAGGGATATCTCAACTTTTACTTATTATAAAAATCATCATGCAATCCCTCTTCGTTTGGGCTGCAATGCCTAAGCGTAGGCATTGCAAGCGTTACAGTAAACGAATATTTGGAAACATTTTATTGTAAAATAAATACGATGGCATTGTATGTAAAAAATCCCCAGCGTACGACACTAGGGATTTTAAATTATTTAAATGAATGTATCAGATAATCATGTTTATACACAATCCATTGGTCTAATTGGGTTTAACCTAAAACCGCAATAGCCTTACTTATTGCAGCATCCAACCCTGCTGGATTTTTGCCCCCGGCAGTAGCATAGAATGGTTGTCCACCGCCACCACCTTGAATTTCTTTGGCAGCCTCTCTCACAATATTTGATGCATTCAGCTTATGCGATTCAATTAGCTTTTCATCAACCATAATGGTTAGCATAGCTTTACCCTCAGAGGTTGAACCAAGAACAAGGAATAGATTCTCAACCTCGTTCTTTAGCTGGTAAGCTAAATCCTTTATTGCATCAGGGCTACTGATTTCAATCTTTTTGGCAATAATATTTACCCCATTTCTTGTTTCAACAGATGATTTTAAAGTTGCCTTTAGCGCTTGAACCTTTTCCTTCATCATCCCCTCAATCTCCTTGCGGAGGTTTGCATTCTCCTCAACCAGTTTTGATGCTCCTTGTAGTAGGTTTACAGGATTTCCTAGAATCTGCTTAACCTCTTTAATGCTATTAATTTGGGCGTAAAGGAATTCCTCGGCTTTAACTCCTGTAATCGCCTCAATCCTTCTTATACCTGCTGATATTGCTCCTTCGGAGATAATTTTAATAAAACCAATCTGTCCCGTTGCAGGAACATGAGTCCCTCCGCATAGCTCAATCGATTCACCAAAACGAATAACACGAACAGAGTCACCATATTTTTCACCAAACAAGGCCATTGCACCCATTTTCACGGCTTGTTCCATCGACATATTTCGATGCTCATCAAGTGGAATGTTTTGTCTTATCTTATGATTAACCAAAATTTCAACTTTCCGAATCTCCTCATCGGACACTTTTTGGAAATGGGCAAAGTCAAAACGTAGGTAATCAGAGTTAACCAGCGAACCCTTCTGCTCAACATGTGTGCCAAGTACACTCCTGAGAGCATGGTGGAGTAGGTGAGTTGCCGAGTGATTATTGGCTATGCTTACTCTCTTTTCTAGGTTAACTTTTGCCAAAAATTTGGCATTTGGGTTTGCAGGTAGTTTATCAACCAAATGAATGGTTAAGTTATTCTCCTTAATTGTATTCTCAATATTTATAATCTCATTGCCAGCACTAATTATACCTATATCACCCACTTGACCTCCCGATTCGGCATAGAAAGGGGTTTTATCGAAAACTAAATGGTACTGCTCTTTCCCTTTTGTTTTGATGGTTCTCATTCGAGCAATTCGAATTTCGGTTTCGAAAAGATCGTATCCAACGAATTGAACCTCATCTATTTTTAAAAGCTCTTGCCAATCGAACGTTTCAACAGCAGCATCTGACCTTGAGCGTTCCTTCTGACCTGACATCTCCTTTTGAAATCCTTCCAAATCAACAGTAAGGCTATTCTCTCTAAGAATAAGTTCGGTTAGGTCGATTGGAAAACCAAAAGTATCGTAAAGAATAAAGGCATCTTTGCCCGATAGTTCCTTTTTATGGGCTTTCTTTAGAGAATCAATTTGCCCATCAAGCATCCTGATTCCTGTTTCGAGAGTACGCAAAAATGATGCTTCCTCTTCGTGTATTACTTTGGTAATCAACTCTTGCTGGGAGACTAATTCGGGAAAATATTTTCCCATCTCTGTCGAAAGTACAGGAACTAGCTTGTTGATGAATGGTTCGCGGAAGTTAAGGAATGTATACCCATAGCGAACAGCACGACGAAGAATTCTTCGAATTACGTATCCAGCCTTCACATTCGAAGGTAATTGACCATCGGCAATTGAAAATGAAACAGCTCTTAGGTGGTCGGCAATAACGCGCATGGCTATATCGCTCATTTTATCCTTGCCATAGTTGATGCCGCACATCTCGGATATTTTTCCGATAATGGGTTGGAAAACATCGGTGTCGTAATTGCTTTGCTTTCCCTGAATAACCATCGAAAGCCTCTCGAAGCCCATACCTGTATCTACATGCTTTGCAGGTAGTTGCTCCAACTGCCCATTGGCTTTGCGATTGTACTGAATAAACACCAAGTTCCATATCTCAATAACCTGTGGATGACCTTTATTAACCATCTGATCTCCAGAAATTATCTTCTTATCCTCGACATTTCGGATATCAACATGAACCTCGGAGCATGGACCACAAGGACCAGATTCACCCATTTCCCAGAAATTATCTTTCTTTGATCCTAATAAAATTCTTTCTTTTGGTAGATGTTTGCTCCAGTATTCGAAGGCTTCTTTGTCCATATCTATACCTTCCTCTGGACTTCCCTCAAATACAGTTACATATAGATTGTTTCTGTCGATTTTAAGAACATCAACAAGAAATTCCCACGCCCAATCTATCGCTTCTTTTTTGAAATAATCGCCAAACGACCAGTTACCAAGCATTTCGAACATGGTATGGTGATAAGTATCGTGGCCAACCTCGTCAAGATCATTATGTTTACCCGAAACCCTAAGACATTTCTGAGTATTAGCTACTCTAGGGTGTTTTGCTGGTGAATTTCCAAGAAAAATATCCTTGAATTGATTCATTCCAGCATTAGTAAACATTAGGGTAGGATCATTTTTGACTACCATCGGTGCCGATGGAACAATCTGATGAGTCTTACCACGAAAAAAGTCAAGAAACGCTTGTCTGATTTCGCTTGATTTCATATATTATTATCTTTTAATGATTTATTGAGTATTAATTGATAGTTTAGTATCAATTTTTTTGTTAAAAACTTTGCAAAAATAAATATTTACCTTAGATTTGTCGCTATTCGTCAAAATAGAATCAATTTAAAAAGCTATAATTTAACGAGATGGCAAAGATAAAATATCGATTTAACCCGCACACATTAAAATTTGATGTCATTTCTCATCCCTTACGTAAAAAGATTGCAAAGATAGCAATTCATTTATTAGTTAACGTAACTATAGCCGCCACATTAACTTATATCTATTCAATTTTTTTAGATACTCCTAAGGAAAAAAATATTAAGAGAGATATAGCTGACATAATCCTTAAGTATGATCTTTTCCAAAGAAAAATTCACGAAAAGGGAAGTTTAGTAAATGATTTTCAAAAAAGGGATAATAATATTTATAGAGCAATTTTTGAGGCGGATACTCTTTCATCTTCACTCAGAGAGGGTGGTTATGGCGGTGTTAATAGATATAATGGTTTTGAAAAATATCAACATGCAGATTTACTTGTAAAAACATTTACGATGCTCGATAGGCTTAGCTGGAGGGTTTATGTTCAGTCAAAGTCATTTGATGAAGTAATTGTTTTAGCAAAGAATAAAGAGACTATGACTCAATGTATTCCTGCTATTCAGCCTGTGTCGGATAAAAATATTTCAGCTTTTTTTGGATTTAGATCCGATCCCTTTACGCACAGACTTAAGATGCATTATGGCATCGATTTTACTGGTGCTATTGGGACACCAGTTCATGCTACAGGGGATGGTGTTGTTATTGAAGCGGAGTTTGCATTCGATGGCTATGGAAAACATATTGTTATTGACCATGGATTTGGATATAAAACAAGATATGCACACTTAAGCAAAATTGAGGTAAAAGCAGGTGATAAAGTTAAGCGCGGACAGGTAATTGGTTTGTTAGGAAATACTGGAAGAAGTACTGGTCCTCATGTCCATTATGAAGTTTTATTACGAAATTCTTCTGTTGACCCCTTGAATTATTTTAATGATCTTACCATGGCGGATTACGATAAAATGGTAAAATACGCAACTGTTGGAAAGTCCGAGAGTTATTCTAGTGATGATAATTAATAAATACATTACTTCGTAATTTTATTAAATTTGAATAAATATCTTTAAGTATATACATGCCTAAGAATAAATATAGGTTTAATCACGAGACACTTAGTTTTATTAAAGTAAGACCATCACTTAAAGAGAAATTTTTTAAGGGGATTACTTATTTGATGGCAACTATTGTTATTACTATTGTATACTATTCGATTTATACCTCGTTTTTTGATACCCCAAAAGAACGTGGTTTGAAGCGTGAAAGAAAAGAACTCCTTAGTCAGTTTGATACTCTTAATCGCAAATACAATCGCGTTGAAGCTGTCCTAAAGGATATCCAACAGCGTGATGCAAATATTTATCGTACAATCTTTGAGGCTGAGCCAATACCACTTTCAATCAGATCTGCTGGAATAGGTGGAACTGACAGGTATTCTGAATTGGAAGATTTATCAAATTCAGAGCTTGTTGTTGAGGCAACAAAAAAACTGAGTGCTTTATCTAAACAGGTGGATGTCCAAAAAAAATCATTTGATGAAATTTTTGAACTGGCAAAAAATAAAGAAACAATGGTTCGTTGTATACCAAATATCCAGCCAATTTCAAATAAGGATCTTACACGTGTGGCTTCACCTTTTGGTGTGCGGATACACCCATTCTATAAAGTATTAAAGATGCATTCTGGTATGGACTTTACTGCACCTACAGGAACAGAAGTTTACGCTACTGGTGATGGTGTTGTTTTTGATATTGATAGATCAAAAAGGGGGTATGGTAATACAGTTATTATCGATCACGGATTTGGTTATAAAACTTTATATGCTCATTTAAGTGAAATCTTGGTAAGACCTGGTAATAAAATAAGGCGCGGTACGGTGGTAGGTCTTGTTGGAAGTACAGGCATGAGTTTAGCACCACATCTTCATTATGAGGTAAGGCTTAATGATAATCCCATCGATCCTATTAATTTCTACTTTAACGACCTCACTCCAGCGGAGTATTCTAAACTTATTGAAATTTCTTCTCAACCCACACAAAGTTTTGATTAAATATAAATGCGAATTACAACTATTTTTTTTTTAGGTGTCTTTTGGATTAACCTATCGATTGCTCAAACCGATACCCTTATTAGAGTTGTTGCTGCTGGAGATGTTAATTTGGGTACAAGTTACCCTTCAACAGCATATTTGCCTATTACTGCTGATGCTCCTTATTTTCTCTTGGAACCAGCCAAGGATATAATAAAAAAAGCTACGATTGCCTTTTGTAACCTTGAGGGTCCCTTTTTAAATTCGGGTATTGTAAGTAAACATTGCAGGGATACAATGAATTGCTATGTTTTTAAAACCCCTGAAATGTATTTTAAATGTGTTGCAGATGTGGGTTTTAACCTTTTTAGCATAGCAAATAACCATATTTACGATTTTGGCTCAGCGGGAGTAGAATCAACCTATCGATTGATAAATAGTTTTAATTTAAATGCTGCAGGTACAACCAATCATTCTTTTTGTAAATTTGAAATAAATGGGGTTAAGTATGGATTTACCGCATTTTCACCAATTACTGGAACTAACAATATTAATAGTTATAGTGAAGTGAAAGAGATAGTTACATTACTTAAGTCGGAAGTTGATATTGTGATTGTTTCATTTCATGGCGGGGCAGAAGGTCGAGATTATCAGCATGTGAAAAAAGAACAAGAGGTTTATTTAGGCGAGAATAGGGGTAATGTATTTGAATTTTCGAAAACAGCTATTGATTGTGGAGCTGATATAGTTATTGGACACGGACCTCATGTACCCCGGGGTGTGTATTTATACAAAAACCGTTTTATCGCATTTAGTTTAGGTAATTTTTGCACATACGGTAGAATAAATGTGAGCGGTGTTAACGGCTATGCCCCTTTAATTGATATTTTTGTAAATAAAAAGGGTCAATTTGTAAAAGGGAAAATCCATTCGTTTATTCAGAATTATAGATCTGGAATTTCAGTTGATTCATCGAGGAGAACGGCATTGCTTATTCGAAAATTGTCTGCGGAAGATTTTCCCGATAGCCCATTAATGATAAGTGAGGATGGTTCAATTAAATTAAAGTGACAGTATGCCCTATAAAGAAAAAAAGGTTGAGAAGTTTTACTACTCAATTGGTGAAGTAGCCGAAATGTTTGATGTAAACACTTCGCTAATTAGATTCTGGGAAAAAAACTTTGATATTATAAAACCTCATAAGAATAAAAAAGGGAATCGTTTTTTTACGAAAGAGGATATTGAGAATCTTAAATTAATTCATCATCTTGTTAAGGAGCAGCGATTAACCCTTGAGGGTGCTCAGAAAAAATTGACAGAAAACAAGCAAGACACAATTCATAATTATGAGATAGTTGATTCTTTAAAGAAGATTAAAGAGATGCTTCTTGAGATTAGGGAAGAGTTATAGCATTATCCTTTTTTATCTATGATTATATCAGATGTTACTGCTTCATTGGAGCAACTTGCTCCTTTATCATATCAGGAGTCTTACGACAATGCGGGATTGCTAATTGGTAACCCCGAAAATCTATTGAAAGGTATACTAGTAACCCTTGATGTTACCCCTGAGGTAATTGAAGAGGCACATGAAAAAGGTTTAAACTTAATAGTAGCACATCACCCATTAATATTTAATGGGGTAAAAAAAATAACTGGAAAAAATTACGTTGAAAGAGCTATTATACAAGCAATTAAAAATGATATAGCTGTTTACGCTGCGCACACAAATCTCGATAATATTGAGGGTGGTGTAAATTCCCGAATTGGAGCACTTTTAAACCTTACTAATTTAAAGTTCCTTCAACCGCTGGAAGGAGAACTTGTTAAACTAGTTACATTTGTGCCTACAAATGATGCGGAGAGAGTTAGGCAAGTTATGTTTGAGGCTGGTGCTGGGCATATTGGAAATTATGACTATTGTTCCTTTAATATGAATGGTGACGGCACATTTAGGGCGGGTGAGGGTACTAATCCATATGTTGGAAATAAAGGGGAGTTTCACGTTGAACCCGAGGTGAGAATTGAGGTAGTTGTTCCTAAGTCCATAATTTCAAGGGTGATAAGAGAAATGATTTCATCTCACCCCTACGAAGAGGTTGCTTACGACATCTATCCAATACTAAATTCTTTTTCTAAAGCGGGATCTGGAATGATTGGAGAATTAAAAGAGCCAATGCCTGAGTTAGATTTCTTAAAAAGTGTTAAAAATATTTTTAATATTCAATCAGTACGCCATACAAATTGCCTTGGAAAAAATATTCAAAAAGTTGCATTCTGCGGTGGGAGTGGGGCATTTCTTATAAAGCAAGCAATAGCAGCAGGTGCAGATATCTTTATTTCTTCGGATATTAAATATCATCAATTTTTTGATGCTGAAAATAGAATATTAATTGCAGATATCGGCCATTTTGAGAGCGAACAATTTACAGTAGATATTTTTTATGAATATCTATTGAAAAAATTCCCTAAATTTGCAATTCTCAAATCAGAAATAAAAACCAACCCAATTAATTACATATAAGTAAGGTATGGCAGTAGAAAAAAACAAGCCCGTTGAGACCACTGAACTCTCAGTTGAGGAGAAATTAAAAATTCTTTATGAACTTCAAACAGTCGATTCTAAGGTTGATGATATCAAGACACTTCGGGGTGAACTTCCATTAGAAGTTCAAGATCTTGAAGATGAAATTGAAGGACTTGAAACCCGCATTGGTAATCTTCATAAAGAAGTTGAAGAGATCGAGAGTCTAGGTACACGCAAGAAGCAGGAAATTAAGGATGCTGAAAGCCATATAAAGAAATACGAAGAGCAGCAGGGCAATGTCCGTAACAATCGCGAATTTGATTCTTTATCAAAAGAGATTGAATATCAAAAGCTTGAAATTGAACTTTGCGAAAAGAGAATTCGAGAATTTACTCAACAGGCCAAAGAAAAGAAACAAGCTATTGAGCAGGCTAAAGGTTTACTCAGTGAACGCTCCATCGATCTTAAGAATAAGAAAACAGAGTTGGATGATATTATTGCTGAAACACAAAAAGAGGAGGATGAACTTAATCGACGTTCTGAGGCTTATGCCGAGATGATTGAAAGTCGTCTTTATACTGCATACAAGAGGATTAGAACAAATGCTCGGAATGGGTTAGCCGTAGTTACTGTAAAGCGTGATGCATGTGGAGGTTGCTTTAATAAAATTCCACCACAACGTCAACTAGATATTAGAATTCGTAAAAAAATTATTGTTTGCGAGTATTGCGGGAGAATTTTAGTTGATGACGGTTTTTCAGAAAATCAGGAAGGATAATAATAGGTTCTTATAAATGAAAAGGCGGGGAAAACCCGCCTTTTTTATCTTACTTTCCATAGGTGCTCTTGTTTACCAGCTACCACCAGCCCCTCCTCCTCCGAAGCTGCCGCCACCGCCACCTCCAAATCCTCCGCCACCAAATCCGCCAGAACCTGATGAGAATCCACCAAAACCACCACTACGGCTGCTACCACTTGAGAGCATTCCCAAGGCTAGCCAGAATGGAATATTACTGCCCATTGTTCTTCCTCTAGTTCTGGAGTTCCCTCTAAATATGAGCGAAAGGATAATGATGATTATAATAAAAATAACAATTCCGCTATTGCCCGATGATTTTCTTCCCTTGTTGTACTGATCTGCAGTGAATTTCCCCTTTGCAAGGTTTATTATTGTTGTTGTTGCAGCATCGAGACCTTGATAGTACTTATTTTGCTTGAAGTAAGGGATCATTTCACGGTTAACAATATGACCTGCGGTAATATCAGGTATAACATCTTCTAACCCGTAACCTATAGCAATAAAAGCGTCTCCAGAATCGTTACCAACTTTAGGTTTAATAAGAATTAGAGCACCATTATTCTTACTTTTCTGTCCAATGCCCCACTTCTCACCAAGTCTAAAAGCATAATCAGATTTGTCATAGCCAAGAAAATCATTGACAATTACAATATAAATTTGGGTAGATGTAGTGTCATGGTAATCTCGTAACTTTTTCTCAAGGGTCGACCATTCATTCTGATCAAGTACTCCAACAAAATCGTTTACCAAACGAGGTGGACTCATGGGCGTAGGTAACTCTTGTGCGAGGAGTGTTGATGAGAATAAAACAAAAACTAATAGCAAGAAGTTTCTAATATTTTTCATCACTTTAGGAGTTTTATTTACCGAATGAGATTTCGTCTGATAGTTCATTAACATCATCCTTTTGGTAAGGGAAATGAATCTTTAGTTTTTCACCAGCCATGATGATTCCTTTTATTAGGCCATCTGTTTGGTTGCCAGTTTTAAACTGTTCGAGTACTGTTTCTTTTACTGAATCCCAGAAATCTTCAGGGACTTTAGAATTAATCCCTGCATCACCGAGTATGGCAAACTTGCGATCATCAATTGATAGGTAAAACAGCACACCGTTACGAAGCTTTGTTTTATGCATTTTAAGTTTTGAGAAGATATTTGCTGCACGATCAAGGACATCTATCTTACATCGATTCTCAATATGTACACGGATTTCGCCAGAGGTATTGTGTTCAGCCTGTTTAATAGCATCAACAATCCTCGCTTGCTGTTCTTTGGTGAAATGGTCAACTGGTCGCATAGCCTATTGTATTTGTTGGAATAACAATGAAAAACATGATAATCTAATAATCAAGAAGCAAGTAACTGCTGTTGTGCCTTGTTACTTGCCACTTGTAAGGTTGTTGCATTATATACTAGCTGCCAAAATTAACTTTTGGTGCTTTTTCTGCTCCTTGCTCGGCTTCGAAATAGGTTTTCTTCTCAAATCCGAACATGTTAGCCCAAATATTTTTTGGAAATGAACGGATAAAGGTGTTGTAGTCTTGAGCTAGTTCATTGAATTTGCGACGCTCAACAGCAATGCGATTTTCAGTTCCTTCAAGTTGTTTCTGAAGATCTAGGAAATTCTCATTTGCCTTTAAATTCGGATATTGTTCAACAGTAACTAAAAGACGAGACAAAGCACCGCTCAGTTGTCCTTGAGCTGCTTGGAATTGCTGCATACTTTGAGCATTAAGATTTTCGGGTTTAATGGAAACCTGAGTTGCCTTTGCTCTTGCTTCAATTACTTGTGTTAAGGTAGTCTTCTCAAAATCGGCATATCCCTTTACAGTATTTACAAGATTTGGGATTAAATCCATTCTGCGTTGATATGCACTTTCTACAGTTCCCCATTGTGATTTAACTGCCTCATCTTTTTGAACCATATTGTTGTATGAGCCTTTGATTGATGAGTAAATTAGAATCACCACAAGGATGATAGCTCCAAGAATAATCCACTTTTTCATTTTTGTAATTATTTAGTTTTCAAATATACATGTATTTATCAAATTACATGCTAAAAATGATTTAGCGATAAATGTAGACATGGTGTCATCTGATTTACCCTAATTTATTGTAATTTTGTAAAGCAAATCGATAATCAATCATATCAAAATAATTATGACTAAAGAAGATTTTCAAAAAGTAATACTTCAGGGTATTCCTGAAGAACTCCCTATAGCAAAATCATGGGATACAACGGTTAACCATGCACCAAAGCGCAAACAGATTTTAACTCTTGATGAGAAACGATTAGCAATTAAAAATGCTTTAAGATATTTCCCTATAAAGCATCATGCCGTTTTGGCAGATGAATTTGCGCAAGAACTCAAAGAGTATGGTAGGATTTATATGTATCGCTTTAGGCCTGATTATAAGATATATGCTCGAAACATTAACGATTTCCCTCACAAGTCGGTGCAGGCAGCATCAATCATGTTGATGCTAAGCAATAACTTGGATTATGCCGTTGCTCAGCATCCACATGAGTTAATTACTTATGGAGGCAATGGTGCGGCATTTCAAAATTGGGCGCAGTACCTAATTACTATGAAGTATTTAGCCGAGATGACAGATGAGCAGACTCTGGTTCTTTACTCTGGACATCCAATGGGGCTTTTCCCATCGCATAAGGATGCCCCAAGAGTTGTTGTAACAAATGGTATGATGATACCAAACTATTCTAGCAAGGATGACTGGGAACGTTACAACGCATTGGGGGTAACTCAGTATGGTCAGATGACAGCAGGTTCATTTATGTATATTGGACCACAGGGAATTGTTCATGGAACAACAATAACTGTTATGAATGCTGGTAGGATGCATATGAAAGCAGGGGAGACTAATCTAAGAGGGAAAATTTTCGTCTCATCTGGGCTTGGTGGTATGTCTGGCGCACAACCAAAAGCTGCTGTAATTGCTGGGATGATTGGTGTTTTTGCAGAGGTTAATGCAAAAGCATTACATACCCGTCATAGTCAGGGTTGGGTTGATGAAGTTTTTGAAAACCTTGACGAAATGATGCTTCGTATTAAAAAAGCTGTTGCAAATAGGGAAGGGGTATCACTTGCATATCATGGGAATATAGTTGATTTATGGGAACGATTTGTTAAAGAGGATATTCATATCGATTTGGGAAGCGATCAAACATCACTTCATAATCCATTTGCTGGCGGCTACTATCCGGCAGGTTTAAGTTTTGATGAGTCGGTTAAGATGATGGCTGAAAATCCATCGCTATTCAAGGATAAAGTTTATGAAAGTCTTCGTCGCCATGTAAAGGCTATTAATGCTATGGTAGCGAAGGGGATGTACTTCTTCGATTATGGAAATGCTTTTTTACTTGAGAGTAGTCGTGCAGGTGCAGATATTCTAAAGCCGAATGGTGATTTTAAATACCCGTCATATGTTCAAGATATTATGGGTCCATTGTTCTTTGATTACGGTTTTGGACCATTCCGTTGGGTTTGCACGTCGTCAGATCCTAAGGATTTAGAGGTAACCGATAGAATAGCAGCGGAGGTACTTGAGGAGATTGCAATAAATGCTCCCAAGGAAATTGCCAATCAACTTCAGGATAATATCCATTGGATTAAAGAGGCATCGCAGAATAAATTGGTTGTTGGTTCGCAGGCACGAATACTTTATGCCGATGCTGAGGGTCGTATAAAAATTGCTGAGGCTTTTAATAATGCCATTAAGGAGGGTAAGGTTTCTGCTCCAATAGTACTTGGGAGAGATCATCATGATGTGTCGGGAACTGATTCACCCTACAGGGAAACTTCAAATATCTATGATGGATCACGTTATACTGCTGATATGGCAATTCAGAATGTGATTGGCGACTCCTTTAGAGGTGCTACTTGGGTTTCAATCCATAATGGGGGTGGAGTTGGCTGGGGCGAAGTAATAAATGGCGGTTTTGGAATGACTCTAGATGGTTCTGCTGATGCAGATCGTAGACTAAAAATGATGCTTCTTTGGGATGTTAACAATGGAATTGCCCGCCGTAGTTGGGCTCGTAATGAAGGAGCGATCTTTGCCATTCAACGAGAAATGGAACGAACTCCTTTATTGAAAGTTACAATACCCAATATCGCAGATGATGATATCGTTAATAAGGTTATAAATGGTTAATTTTTTTAACATGAATATTACCAAATACTTTATTCCATTATTAATACTCATATCCTTTGCTTGCTCTTCATGTGAGAAATTTTCTGGTGGAAATGGTGACTCAATTACTGGAGCATGGCGGTGTAGAGAAGAAAGTGGTAATAACTTTCGACAATATTCTGTGAGCATAGATAGAGCGGGTGGTAGATACGATTCCACTTACTTTATCATATATAATTTTCACAACTTAGGGTTTGATTTTGAAACATACGCTCAGTTGAAGGATTCAACCCTAAGAGTAATATTTACGGATGGTTTGTATAGCGTTTCTGGCAAAGGTATGGTAAGCAAAAATCTGAAAATAATTAATTGGTCTTATAGCGTCTCAGGTCAAAATGTAAACGATAATTATGTTACTGCTTATTATTATAAGCAGTAACTACTAAAAATAGTTGCCGTTATTCAGCATCACTAAAGTACAATCAAAAACAATTTCAATTTTATGGAGTCTTGCTAGTTTCATTAACTCCCCATTTTCAGTGCCGGGGTTAAATATTATTCTTTTGGGTTTAAGGGAGATGAAATAATCTAAATAGTCTGCTTGGTTCAATGGATTAAGATATAAAGATATGGTGTGGATACCATTAATTATAGGCTTTCCAAGCATAATTTTTACTCCTTCAACTTCCCCTTCTTTTAGACCAACAGCAACAACATCAACATTATGTTTAATTAAACTTTTTATGGCAAGATATGAGAAACGCGAAGGGTTTGTGCTGGCTCCAATCACTAAAGTTTTATAATCCATATGAAAATGGGTTTAATATCAATGATTTAGATGGCGGTGTGTGTTTAATTAAAATCTAAAGATAATAATATTGAAGTGATTAGGATTATGTTTTTGATAGAAGAACAACGGCATAGGCTGCAATGCCTTCCTCTCTCCCAACAAAACCCAAATTTTCAGTAGTTGTGGCTTTTATTGAAATGTCTTCTGTGGAAATTTCCAGAACGCTGGCCAAAATTTTTTGCATTTCGGGAATTAGATCCTTAATCTTTGGCTTTTGAAGGCAGATGGTTGAATCGATATTTCCTATCTGAAACCCTTTAGATTTAATAAGGTTTAAGGTTTGCTTAAGAAGAATTTTGCTATCAATCCCTTTAAGAGATTTATCAGTATCTGGAAAGTGAATTCCAATATCTCTTAAGTTCGCAGCCCCAAGCAAACCATCGCATATTGCATGAATAAGAACATCTCCATCGGAATGGCCTACAGAACCCTTAACATGTTCAATCTGAATCCCTCCTAACCAAAAAGGGCAGCCCGCTTCAAGTCTATGAACATCATAACCAAAACCAATTCTGATTTTCATGTATGGCAATTAAAAATTAATCTCTACTATTCTGTTTTGTTGCCTTTTCAAAATCGAATGATAAAGTAAACCTAACCGTATTTGCCATTGGGTTATTTTGACCCGATTGTGGAATTAAGTAAGCAAAATCAAGGTTTAGAATGTTATATTTTAAACCGGCTCCAAGGGTGAAATATTTTCTGTTTCCTTTGGTTTTATCTTCAGTAAAATAACCCGCTCTAAGCGCAAGTTGTTTTGAATATAGGTACTCAAAACCAAGCGAGTAGCTAATTTCGTGTAGTTCCTCCTTCATTCCTCCTGGTGCATCGTAGAAGGATTGAATCATACCTTGAGGGACTGAAACATCGGGATCTTTACCTTTAATAATTTGGTTGTTCGAATTATATAAAGGTGGAGTTGGCACCAAAAGTTTATTGGCATCAAGAATGAAAGACATATTGTTATACTGATCCAAATCCATCGAGAAACGACCACCCAATCTTAAGTTTATAGGTATAAAAAATTTGTTTGCATCGTTGTAGGATATTTTTGCACCTATATTTGATATGTTAAGACCAAAGGCTGCTTCGGCATTTTTCTTGTCAATTGAAAGAGGCTGTTTATAATACATGGAAACATCTCCAGCAAATGTGCTCCCTGCTTTTGATGAAGATGATCCTTGCTGTGAGTACCCCCCTGTTAAATCGGAACGAATGTATCTAAAAGCAATACCTCCAGATATTAGATCTGCGAATTTGCGGGAATATGCAAAATCAAATGCGAATTCATTCGGGTTGTGTTTTTTTGTTTGATTACCCGAGTTGTCAGTGAAAGTAATTTCACCCATCGAAAAATAAAGTAATGAACTGCTAATGGTTTGCTCTTTATCAACTTTATAAAAACCAGTAAGGTATGTAAGGTTTATATCATTCACCAAATTTCGCAACCAAGGAGTATAAGAAAAGGCGAAACCATACTCTTTATCTATAAATGCAAGTTTTGCTGGATTCCAGTGCTGTGAGTTTGCATCGGGCGTTGTTGCTGCTCCAGCATCTCCCAAACCAGCAGATCGTGAATCGGGCGCAATTGTTAGAAAAGGAACAGCAATGCGGAGTGCATTTATTCCTCCATTAATTGAAATTGTACTATCGAATTGGGCGTTAGTTATTGAACAACTTA
The DNA here is from genome assembly GCA_013376985.1 of Bacteroidales bacterium. GTDB lineage: Bacteria > Bacteroidota > Bacteroidia > Bacteroidales > Tenuifilaceae > UBA8529. The sequence continues at coordinate 36,865 of JACABB010000017.1, read as the reverse complement.
ATACAAATAGTGTAAAAGTTACAATACAGGCTTTTTTAGGTGCAAACATGATCTTTTTTATTATAAATAGGTGGCAAATTTAGTAAATGATTAATATCGAAGAGAACGAATAGGAAAAGATTTTATTATTTTAGTAAAACCATTTTTTGTTGTTGTTCGGCAGATTTTCCATTCGATGTTATAACCCTTAGTCGATAAAAGTACACGCCTCTGCCAATTCTAGAGCCAAAATCATCTTTCCCATCCCATTGGATTGGCCCAATTCGAAAACCACTTGCGGTTGATTCTTGATGGTGGATAGTTTTTACTAGTTTTCCTGATGGGCTATAGATCTGAATCAGAATATTTAGATCGGTAAAGGGTTGATTGTGCTCAAAATAGAATGCGGTATTATCTGTAAATGGGTTTGGATAATTTAGTAGATGACTTATACTAAGTTTATCATCGTTTGCCACAAGAAATGAAATTTCATTCTCCGAACTATTATTATATGAATCCCATGCTTTAACTTTTATTTTATTGGAGCCAATATTGAGATTGGTTAGTTGAAATTCCGCTTTACCTCTTTTATAGCTATCATTATCAGCCTTATAATAATCGTTTAGAATGATATTTTTCTCGTCGTTACTGTAAACTGTTGCTATTAAATCATGACCAATCCCTGTGCCTGTAGTATTTATACCGCTGCTATCAATTAGTTCAACAATAAGTTTTGGGTTTGAACCAGAAATGCCACCGGATACGAATTTTGAATCATTCAAAAAGATATTGATTGTTGGACCTTTATCATCAGATGATGGATTGCTATTTATTCCACCAATTAAAATTGTTTGATTGTAACCAGCACCCGCTTCACTGCCATTTGTTGCAAACAGGCTAATTCTCCCAGTTCCAACATGATAATTAATATCTTTGGGTATAAAACAGTTAATAGAGAAAACACCATTTTTAACTGTTGCATTTCCTCTATAAATGATATTGTCGCGAACATTAAATTCCATAGGGAGTCCCCCATCATTACTAAGAGTTTTTATTGTTTTTTCTTTATCGTATAGTGTTAACGATGTTATACCATTAAAGTTTGCTGCTTCAGTAGTATTATGATTGGTTATTTTCCCTTCTATTTTGACTTTACTCAATGCTTTTAATGTGTCGCTTAAAGTTGCAATGGGGGACTTATTAATACTGGTAATAGCAATATCGTATGTAGGGTATTTTAGCATTAAAGCGGGATCGCCCAGAAGCATAAAGTTACGCTTGTTGTTGCCAGTACCTGAAATGTTTTTGGTAATTCTTACAATATCCCCTAATCTATAATGATTATCGCTAGTTAATGAAACTGATTTTTTTGATATTTCAGAGAATACGGTTTGAAAGAAATTGTAGTTAAGCGTAAAATTAGGGCTAGAATATACCAACCGTGTGGTTGAGAGTAATCCAATACCGCCACCGTTTGGTGTTAATAGAATTGATTCTCCCGTTGATATCAGATTATAATCGTCAAAGCGACTAAATTCACATGTTGCAGTGACAAATAAAGGGAGTTTCTGAAAATTTCTCCACGACCTTACATCATCAAGCATAAGCACTTTTTCATGAGCAAGCCATTGTTCATTTCCATGGCCTGTGTAGTTTACTATTAATGCACCACTGTTTACCCTATTGTTTATAGCTAGTGTAACGTCTGGATATCTATCGCCAGTTGGAGTGGATTCTTGATGGTAAGCATCGAAAAATATTTTTTGAACATTGTAAATAGCGTGATTTACTTTTACATAATCAGCCAGAGTGTTTGCATCTGTCATGTGAATATTCCCATCCTCATCATCACCGATGAAACATAGTTGATCATTCCAATCTCCTAGAGATGATTGACTATTGTATTGTTTAATCTTGCTAAGAACCACATTGGCTTGTTCTGCGTTAAATACAGGAAATCTGCCAATACCTATATCTAATAATCCAATTGCTTCTCCCTCATTGTCGTCTAGAAGGCCAAAAAAATCATCAGTCACAAATGAACTAGTTTTGTTTATTGATTCACTTGATTGGTAGGTTGGTATTAGGTTTGTATTCCCTTTTTTATCCGAAATATTATCGTATGAACCATCCCCAAACAATAAGAGGTATCGTGGCATATCTCCGGATCCGGTTGATCGTTTGTAGAACATTCGCATAAAATTTCGAATAGCCGAAACATCCCGATTGCCAGATGAAAATTCGTTATATATCTGATCTGTTGTTACTACCTGTACAGATAAACCATCATTTGTTCGATGAATCTCTGCAAGTTCTGATGCCTGGTCTAATAGGGAGGGGTGTACAACAATAACCATATCAGAATAAGAAGAACCATGAAGATTTTGGTTTGGTACATCACCAACTAGTGATACGGAATACGCTTTATTATCTTCAAAAGCAATAAATTGTCTTAGTGAATCAGTTGGTAGAGTGAAAATTGTATTTCCGCTGCTTGTTGAATAAACTACACTACGAGGGAAGTGGATATTTGAAATATCCCATATGCGGAGGGTGTTAGGAGTATTTTGAATGTTGAATTGTGTTATATTTCCAACACCTTTAGATTTGGAATCCCTGAAAATTAATTGATTTCCTTGATACTTTAGTAATTGACGGGAATTTACCGTTATATAATCGAGCCATCCATTTGCAGCAGGACTTGGTTTGTTGTACGTTAAGGTTACTGTTAGATTTCCAGTGGGAGCTGGGGTTGTAAAATCTTGTTGTTTGACCGAAATAAAATCTGATTGTTCATCACCAACATTTACTCCAGATAATTGAAGATTTCCAATGCTAATATTATTTAATAGAATGTTGTAACTGCTGGTAGATGATGATCTAGCACTTAATCTTGTTCGGATTTTTACAGAACTCCCTGGCTCTTGGTTATTCAGGTTTGTGTTAAAATTTTGTGTAGTGTAAATGTCAAAAGACTCCCCGTACCAATCACGACCAGATTTAATAAGGTTTGTATCGTTTTTTTCAAATGCGACGAGTTCATCGTAGTAGTTTGTTTGATAGGTAGATGGACTTAATGGACTTGTGATTTCTGTAATTCTTTTGGTAGAGGTATAATCGGTCGTTAAAAAATAATTTATCTCTTTTGAGTAGGGATGAATTTCATGCATGAAAAAATTGTTTGCTTCTTCATATTTCCATGTCAATGGTCCTTCGGCATAGAATAGGATATAATCCCCTTGATTGAAAATACCATCAGTGCCTTTCTCTATAATAATAGGTATTTGCTCAAGATCATCTGGAGAACTAACATTATTCATATAGGATAGTTTACTGCCACCGTTTCCCCATACGCTCACGTTTTCGACATTTGAAAGCCCGTATGAAACGAGTTCGGAATAGGTGATCTTATAAATACCAGTTGTAACAATTTTTATTTTTACCCATTTGCCATTACTCAGTACGGATGAGGTTTTAGCCGATAGTTTTGAAATGTTTTGAGACTTCGGGTGATTGTTTTCTTCTATGCTTAATGTAAATGATAACAGTTTTTCAATTTCACCCTTAGAGTTCACCCTAATGGTAGGAATAGTTGCAGTTAAAAAATTCTGTTTTCGAGATTGTTGAATGCTAAAATAGGGTTTTAGCAAACCTATTTTCTTAACACTCTTAATTTTTTTTAATTCAAGATCTGTAAGTTTGGAATATTGAGAATCTTCAATCACAATTTTTATCTGTTCAGTGCTATTTATTGATGAGGAGATAGGGAATAATTCAAAATAAGAGGGCGTCATTGTCTCGGGATCATCGAAAACGGCATTTTCAAAAAAAAGATACCCACAATCAATGGTGTGATTTTGATTCTTGTTACTTCCCTGTTGAAAATTCCAGTTAATATTTCGTTGAAAATTTTGTGCGTTGATATTCAGTGAAATGAAAACTGAAATTAGAATAATAAGCTTATATTTATCAATCATCTAATATTATTTTTTGCAAATAAACAAAACTTTATTTTACCTTTAAAAACTTTTCTTTAGCACAATAAAAACGATGTGCAAGGGTTATTATTATTTATTCTATTTGAGGATTAAATGTCAAAGGGTATAAATACGATAGCATTGATAGTTTTAATTGTCGTGGTATCAAATATACGACTCTATGCTCAAGATCCTAGTTTCTCACAGCTCTTTTTCAATCATTTATATTTAAACCCAGCATATGCTGGTGCAAGTAAACATATAAGACTAGGCATGGTCTATCGTAATCAATGGATGGGCGCAAAAACGCCATACACAACGTATGGGGTAAGTTACGATCAAACCATTCAGAGTATTAAAAGTGGTGCTGGTATAAATTTAATAAATGATGTACAGTCAAATGGCGTTTTACAAAGAACCTCTGTAGATTTTATATATGCCTATGGTGTTCAAACTAACTTTAATTCTCACCTAAGAGGAGGAATACAAACAAGTTTAATAGTTAAAAACCAAAACTTGTCAAATTTAGTGTTCCCAGATATGATCGATCCTAACGGAAATATTGTTGGTAACTCTGGCCTTTCTGGCAAAACTTCATTAATGTACGACTTTGGCGTTGGCCTTGCAGGAGATTGGGATATTTTTTATGGAGGAATAGCCGTTCATCACCTATTACAACCAGTAGAAGCTAGTGTGGGTGGGCAGACGGCATACTTGCCTCGGAAATATACAGTTCATTTGGGTTGTGAATTTAATTTGTATAAATGGTATCGATTTAAACAGAAACTTTTATTTTCCCCTAATATAATTTATATTCGTCAACAGAAATTTCAACAATTAAATATTGGTTTTTACTTTACACGCTTTCAGTTGGTGGCTGGAATGTGGTTAAGAGAGAACCTTGATCTAAAAAGCCATACGTTCATTTTAACAGGAGGATATTCAAACGACCAATTTAGATTTGGATATAGTTATGATTTTGGTATTTATGATAAAGGATTTAGAGGGTTAGCTACCTCCACGCATGAGGTAACCTTTGGATGGAATTTTGAGTATAAGAAAGGAAAAAGAAAATTTCGTTACATAAAATGTCCGAAATTTTAGTTTTTTACGTTATACATAGTAGCATTGAGATAAATAATTAATATATTTGAATTTAAATTACTATTGAAATCATAGGAAAAAATTGAGGCTATGAGCTTAAAGTATAAATTATTAGTGTTTACCTTCGTTGGTATTTTAGGTATGACTTCCTGCCGTATGTTTGGGGGAGGCGGTGGAAAATCAGATTCTTCAACCACTGGTTGGAGTTATAATGATCCTAATAGCGGAGGTTTTGAGGTTGTTACGAACTACCAGCCTACAACTGGACCAGGATTGGTTTTCGTTGAGGGTGGTTCATTTATCATGGGACGTGTTGAGCAAGATCTTATGTATGATTGGAATGCGGTTCCGCGTCGTGTAACAGTTGCATCGTTCTATATGGATGAAACAGAGGTTCGAAATGTTGACTGGAGGGAGTACGTTTACTGGTTAAAGAGAGTTTACACTTCGTACCCTCAGGTTGCTAAAAAAGCGCTACCTGATACACTTGTATGGAGAACTCCTCTTGGATATAATGAACCTTTTGTAACAAATTATTTTAGACATCCTGCCTATAATGAGTATCCTGTAGTTGGTGTTAGCTGGTTACAAGCTAACGACTACTGTTTGTGGCGTACCGATAGGGTTAATGAGATGCTCCTTGTTAATAAGGGTATACTTGAGTTAGAACTCAACCAAAAGGATAATGATAATTTTAATACTGATGCATACCTTGCCAATCAGTATACAGGAACAGTTAAGAAGAACCTTCCAAGTTTAAAACCTGATGAAACAGAAGGTAGAAAGGTGATGTTTGAGGATGGTATACTTCTTCCAAAATATAGATTACCGTTAGAAGCCGAATGGGAATTTGCAGCATTAGGCCTGATTGGTAATACATATGAAGAAAGAATGGTTGAACGAAAAATATATCCTTGGAATGGACATACGATTAGAAACCCTGCAATGAAAGAACGCGGTCAAATGATGGCAAACTTTGTTCGTAGCCGTGGTGACTACATGGGTACTGCTGGTCGTCTTAATGATAACAATCCAATACCAGGCGAGGTTAAGTCATATTGGCCTAACGATTATGGACTTTACTGTATGGCTGGTAATGTTAACGAGTGGGTACTCGATGTATATCGACCATTGAGTTTTGAAGATATGGATGAATTTAGGCCTTTCCGTGGAAATGTTTTCAAAACTTTAGCAACTAATGATGATGGAACTCTTGTTCAAAAGGATAGCCTTGGTCGATTAAAATATCGAGATGTTACTGAAGAGGAAGCTGCGAATAGAAGAAATTATAATAAATCATATTATATAAACTATAAGGATGGTGATTTAGCTTCCAGTACAAACTTTTATGATGAATCCGCTACTAAGGATAATTCTTCAAATAGAATGTACTATCAAGGTGAAACCAAACGTCAGGATAGAGCAAATGATGGGATGACTTCTCTTATTAACGACCATGTAAGAGTTTACAAAGGAGGTTCATGGAAGGATAGAGCTTATTGGTTGAGTCCAGGGACTAGAAGGTTTTTAGATGAGGCTTCATCAACCAATGATTTAGGTTTCCGCTGTGCAATGGAAGCCGTAGGTAAACAATCACAATCAGAACGCTAGTTTTTTATAACTATAGTATAAAGGAAACCTCATTAAAAGTGAGGTTTCTTTATTTAAACCAATGACTACATTAGATAAAATATACCGAATTTTCCTTGAGAATCCTTTAGTTACTACCGATAGTCGGCATATACAGAAAGGATCTATGTTTTTTGCACTCAAAGGGGATAATTTTGATGGGAATAGATTTGCAATTGAGGCTGTAAATCAAGGTTGCGTTGCAGCAATTGTTGACAACCCCAAAATTATTGATGATAGATGTATTTATGTTGAGAATGTACTTGAAACCCTTCAAAACCTTTCAACGTTGCATCGAAAATCACTTGGGATAAAAATTTTAGCCATTACTGGTAGTAATGGGAAAACCACAACCAAAGAATTGGTTAGCAGTGTTTTGTCTAAAAAGTATAATGTTTGTGCTACTAAGGGTAATTTAAATAATCATATCGGAGTTCCATTAACATTACTTTCCTTAACTAATGAGATTGATATTGCAGTTGTTGAGATGGGAGCAAACCATCCTGGCGAGATTAAGCAACTTTCATCTATTGCAATGCCTGATTATGGTATTATTACTAATATAGGTAGGGCGCATTTGGAAGGTTTTGGTTCTTTTGAGGGTGTTAAGCAGACAAAGGGAGAATTATACCAGTACCTTGCTGCTAATAAGGGATATGCTTTTTATAATCCCAATAATGAGTATTTGAATGATATAATAAACCATTGTAATTTAAGGAGTCATTCAATACCTTACATTAAAGAATTAGATGAAATTTCTATTGATACATCTATTCCTAGCCCATATCTTTGCTTAAAGGTTAAATTGGCAGGAAATAAACCTTTAAGGATTCAAACATCTTTAGTTGGTAATTACAATTATGAAAATGTACTTGCGGCAATTACAGTTGGGCAGTATATGGGTATTTCATTGGAAATGATAAAAGAGGCTATTGAAGGTTATACCCCATCGAATAGTAGATCCCAATTAGTGAAAACTAATTTTAATACTGTAATCCTTGATGCATATAATGCAAATCCATCTAGCATGGAAGTTTCAATTAGAAATTTTTCCGCTTATGATGGCAATCAAAAAGTGGTGATAATTGGAGAGATGCTTGAGTTGGGGGATTATTCTGCGGAAGAGCATAAGCGGATTGCTAAATTAGTTAAATCATGTGGTTTTTATTTAACCATATTTGTAGGTAGAGGGTTTAAAAATGAGGCTGAGGATTATTTATACTTTCCAGATTCCGATTCGTGCTTACAATACCTAAAAGATCATCCTATTCAAAATTCATTAGTGTTACTTAAAGGTTCAAGAGGTGTAAAACTTGAAAAAGTAATGGAGCGATTATAATGCCGTGGTTTAACCCCTTTTAATATGAACAATTATTTAATAATGGGGTTACCTTTGTAAACTGTATGCCTAACTTTTATAGATAAACTCTCAATAAATAATTAAATCAAATTAAGATGGCAAAGATGAACAACATGATTATGGATCCTATTGTAGGTAAACTTATGGGGTTACGCTATAAGTCTCATCCATGGCATGGTATAGATATAGGTGAAGAAGCCCCGGAGGTTGTTACTTGTTTCATTGAGGTTGTTCCTACAGATACCGTTAAATATGAGGTTGATAAAGTTTCGGGTTATTTGAGATTGGATAGGCCACAGAAATACTCAAATGTTGTTCCCGCTCTTTACGGATTTCTTCCCCAAACCTATTCGGGTGATAAGGTTGCAGCTGTAGCTCGCGAGAAAACGGGTAATAATAGCATTAAGGGGGATAATGATCCTATAGATATTTGCATACTTACAGAAAAAGATATTACCCATGGTGATATTATTGTGAAAGCAAGACCTATAGGTGGCTTTAGGATGATTGATAATAATGAAGCCGATGATAAATTAATCGCAGTTCTTAATAAGGATGCAGTATACGGAGATTATAAAGATATTAAGGACTGTCCTCCGCTAGTTATTGATAGGCTAAAGCATTACTTTCTTACATACAAAGACCTTCCAGGGGAAAAGCGTAGATGTGAGATTACTCATATTTATGGGATTGAAGAGGCTCACGATCTTATCCGTCGTTCTATGGAAGATTATACTGATCGTTTTTATAACTTAGAATCGATGCTTAAAATCTAAGTTGAATTTCTTGGATTTTTGATTCTTTAATCTATTCGAATCTTCTATACTAGTTCTTAGTGTAAAGATAACGCTTAATTTTTTGGGTTGGGGTTTTCTCAAATGGTTCAACCTGAACAACTACAAGGTTGACCTTTGAGAAATTAGAAACCCTAGAATTGACATAGATTCTAATCTCTTCCAGCATTTCATCAATTAGTAAATCTATTTCATGTTGTAAAGTAATTGCAGCATCGCGAAGATGGCTATACCTGCCCTCTAAGGCTTCATAATTAAGATGCACTCTTGCAATAAGTTTCCCTTTTAGTTCATAAACCAATGATTCGGAAACCAAATCATGATTGTTGATTACATCCTCAATTTCTTCCGGGTAGATGTTCTCGCCGCTTGGGCCAAGTATCATGTTTTTCAAACGTCCTTTAAGTTCAACATACCCTTTTGGATTCATGACTCCAAGATCTCCTGTCTTTAACCAACCATCATCGGTAAACATTTCATTTGTTAAAACTTCTTCCTTATAGTAACCTACCATTACATTTGCTCCACGAACATGAATTTCGCCCTCACCATTTTCAGCATTAGGATTATCAATTCTTAACTCTTGACCGGGTAAGCAGTAACCTGCTTGACGAAATCTAGTAATTTTAGGAGTACAGCCGCTTATCAATGGGGATGCTTCTGTCATTCCATAACCAATGGAGTAAGGGAATCGTCCTTCATTAAGAAACTGTTCAACTTCATAGGCCAACTTTGCACCCCCTATTCCAAAGAAATGAAGTTTTCCCCCAAAAGTTTTATATAGTTTTTTGGCGGCAATTCTATGCATTAGTTTTCGAGTGGGTGTTAGTCTGAATAAATATCTCTTTAAAGGGGACGATGTTAGTTCTGGGTATATTTTACTTCGGTAAATTTTTTCAATAATTAATGGTACTGTAAGTATCATTGTGGGCTTAATAGCCTGCATTGCAGGTATAAGAACTGCTGCCGTAGGAGGTTTGCTTAGATAGTATACAGTTGCTCCGCAATATAATGGTAGCAAAAATCCAATTGTACACTCATAAGTATGTGATAGGGGCAGAACTGAAAGAAGTCTATCCTCGTGCATTATGTTTTGAATACCGAGTGTTGAAATAATATTAGAAACCAGATTTTTATGTGATAACATAACCCCTTTTGAACGACCTGTTGTACCCGATGTGTATAGTATGACTGCTAAATCATCCTCTTCGGGGATAGGAAATTCTATACTATTTAAAGTTGGATTAAGTACTGACGAAGGTCTTTTATAGCTTACAAAGTTTTCGGTAGGTGCTATTTCGTCAATAATCTCAATAGTGTTAAGTAGTATAACGGAACTAATTTTCTTTAGTCTATCTGCATTTATTTTTGAATAGAACTTGGAAGATACAAAGATTGCTTTTGATTCGCTGTGCTCTAGAATATTTTCAATCTCAATTTCGGAAAAATCTGTTAGAATAGGAACTGCAATTGCGCCAATTGATGTAATTGCAAAGTAGGAAGCACCCCAGTTGGGACTATTTTCACCTAGGATAGCTATTCGATCACCTTTTTCAATCCCCAATGCTAGTAGCATTCCAGAGATATTACGAACAATATTTGCTAAATCACTATATGTTAAAGGTGTTTCGCCAACAAAGGATAATGCAGGTCTGAGGGGAAAATCTTTCTGAGAACGTACAATTAAATCCCTTAATGTTAATTTATTAGGAATTATCATTTTAAAGAAATAAAATTAGCGACTCGAATCCACACAAAACAAGGGGTAAAGGTAAGAATTTAATTTGCAAATAAACCATTTTTGAATAGAGTTCAATTGAGATACTACAGTTTAGAGTATAACGAGGGGTAAGAGTTAAAGGTTTTCCTTTTGAGTAAGAAAAAGTTTGATAATACAGATTTGTGTAAGATTTTACTGCTGTTGTTAACTCTATTCAAGTTTAAAATCTTCCTTTTCTTTCTAAGGATTCCAATGTTTTTCCAATAATTACAGTGTGCTAAAAAGACTGCTTTAAAAAAGCTAAACTTGCCACTTAAAAGGTAGACAATTGCTGAAAGCCCATCTAAAATTAATCTGGAGAAAATAGTTGTAAATAGTTTGCTCTTTGGCAGGTTTTTATATAGCATAAATAGACTGTTCCTATAATTGTAGTAAAGTTTCCTTGGGTTATTATTTGGTAATGTACCCCCACCAACATGATAAACCTTTGAATCGGGTATGCAATAATTTGAGTAGCCCATGTTTATTAATCTCCAGCAAAGATCAATTTCCTCCATGTGTGCAAAGAAATCATCATCAAGCCCATTGGCTTCCCAGTAAGCTTTTGAGCGAAAGAACAGGCATGCACCACTTGCCCAAAAAACTTCTAGAGGTTCATTATATTGCCCATTGTCCTCCTCAATGTGCGATAGTATTCGTCCACGGCAGAAAGGGTATCCAAGATAATCGATGAAACCGCCCGCAGCACCAGCGTATTCAAAGTGTGAAGGATTGTTGTAATCGAGAATCTTTGGCATACATGCTGCTGTCAGTGGGTTTTTATCCATAAATTGAATCAGTGGATTCAACCATCCCTGGGGTACATCAACATCTGAGTTGAGAAGAACGTAATACTCGGCTTCAACCTGCTTAAGGGCTAAGTTATAGCCCGATGCAAACCCGTAATTTTTATCTAGTCTAATGACTTTAACGTTAGGGTGGTTGCTTTCAATATATAATACCGATTCATCCGTAGAACCATTATCGGCAACTATAACATCAACATTAGGGGTGATTGTATTACTAACAACTCTGGGTAAAAATTTCTTTAAGAATTTCTCACCATTCCAGTTTAGAATTACTACGGCAACTTTTTGCATCCGTTAAGCTGTTTGTTCATGTTTATAATCCGCAGGTTTTTTGTGTTTCCACCTGCGATGTGACCAAAGCCAGTACTCGGGTGCTTCATTAATCAACCTTTCTAGTGCATGAACATGCATTTCGGTTATCTCGTAAGGTTTGGTTTTCTGAGGTTCCTCGCAAAGGGTTACAAGTTCAACCTCGTATTTTCCTCTTGCAACCTTTCGCATATTACAGAATATAACAGGTTGATTTAGCTTACGGGCAATTTTTTCTACTCCAAGGAATACAGGAGTATCCTGATTTAGGAAAGTTGTCCAATAGTGGATATCGCTAGGGGTTTGGTCGCTAACCAATCCCAGAAAAAATAATCGCTTTTCGTTTGTATATTTAATTGCAGCACGAAGGGTATCTTGCATTGGAACAGATGCTGCACCAAACCTCTCGCGGGCGTTATTTAAAAATTTCTCGAAATATTTGTTTCTTATAGGTTTATAAATGCCTATTGTGAGATGTTTATTATAGTGAGCGAATAAGCAGAATAATTCCCAATTTGAATAGTGTCCAGTGACTGCTATAACATTTTTGCCCTTATCGTAAAAATCATAAAAAATCTCAAGGTTATTGAATTTACACATTTTGATTATAGCCTTTTCTTTTGCATGTAGGAGATATATGGTTTCAACAAACATGTCGCAAAGGTGTTTGTAGAAGGCTTTCTCTATTCTTTTAAGTTCCTTTTGTGATTTATCAGGAAAGGAGTTTTTTAGGTTTTCTCTAACCGTTTTAAGTCGATATCTAAATATACGGTATATGAACAGACGAGCAATGTCAGAGATAACAAACATTCCCTTTAATGGCAATTGAGCCATTAATCGGGTAACTATAAAGAAGAGGTAAAATAGTATTTTTCCCATTTTTCGAATTACTTTGTCATATAACCTCCAACAACTCCTTGAAATTCATTGTAAACACAAGAATTTGTTGCAATAATTTCTTTCCCAAAAATATAATTTTTTTTGCCAGAAAAATCACTCACTTTTCCACCAGCTTGCTGAACTATTAATGCACCCGCTGCAACGTCCCAGGGTTGGAGGCTGTATTCGTAAAAAGCTTCAAACCGTCCACATGCAACGTAGGCAAGATCGGTAGCAGCTGAGCCAAGACGGCGGATGCCGTGCGAATTACGCATGAGGTATTCCATTGTTTTGAAAAATGGGGCAATTCTGCTGTAGTCGTAGTACGGAAATCCTGTTGAAATTAGCGAACCGCTTATAGTATTAACATCCGAAACATGAATAGGATTGCCATTTAGGTAGGCTTTGCTTCCTTGGTATGCCCAGAAAGATTCTTTTAGGCTGATTTCATGTACTACTCCAAGTATCACCTCATCTCCCTGCATAAGGGCTATGCTTATAGCAAAAGGTGATAATCCATGAATATAGTTGGTGGTGCCATCGAGCGGGTCTATAACCCAGTTTAGGCCATTGGCAGAGGGCTTTCCTGTTCCCTCTTCGGCAATAAAGCCTGAATTGGGAAGTATTTTCGATAGGCTTGATACTATTTGATTTTCGGCTGTTTTATCAACGTATGATACAAAGTCGTGAGTCCCTTTGGTTTCAATGCTTTTCTGCGAAAAAGTTTTTAGCTCATTCTTGATGAAAAGCCCTGTGCTTTCTGAGATTGCTACAACCTGTTCGCAAATCTTTTCTAGGTTCATTTTGATGTTTTTAGTTCTAGTTGCTAATTGCTGGTTAACTGTATATGGTATGTAAATCTATATTAGGTGTAATTATTTTACTTATTTGCAATGTTTTTATAACTTACATAGTCAATGTTTTACAACCAGCATCAAGTAACTTGCAACGTGTTATATTATTTCCACCTCCATATTCCCATCAGGGTTGATTCCAACCATCTTAACATTAATAATTTTACCAACTAACAGTTTGTCAAATGGTACTTCTACTTTAATGTAGTTTTGTGTAAACCCAAACATCATGCCCCCTTTACGGGTTGATTCGAATAGTACTGCCTGTGTTTTCCCAACATTCTCTAAATAGAACTGGCGGTGAAGCTTTTCCGATAGCTCATTCAGCAATCCCAATCGATTTTTAATATCTGTTGATTTTACCTTTCCTCCATAGTCAATAGCAGGTGTATTGGGACGTTCAGAGTAGGGGAAGATATGCAGGAACGATGGGTTTTGCGATTCGATGAAAGTGTACGAATCATTAAAACAATCGTCAGTTTCGCCTGGAAAGCCAACAATCACATCAACCCCAATAAAAACGTTAGGGATTAACGATCTGATTTTTGTTAATCGTTCGGCAAAGAGTTCACGCTTATAGCGGCGGCGCATTAAACCTAGGATTTGATTTGAACCCGATTGTAATGGGATATGGAAGTGGGGGAGGAACTTTTTCGATTTGGAAACAAATTCAATAATCTCATCGGTTATCAGGTTCGGTTCAATGGACGATATTCTGTACCTTTCAATCCCATCAACCCTTTCGAGTTCGCCAATTAGGTTATAGAACGATTCACCCGTTGATTTTCCGAAATCGCCAGTATTTACGCCTGTTAGGATTATCTCCTTAATTCCCTTTGAGGCAATCTCCTTTGCCTGCTCAACAATTTTAGCAATTGGCATGTTCCTACTTTCCCCGCGTGCCAAGGGAATTGTGCAGTAGCTGCAATGGTAATCGCACCCATCCTGCACCTTAAGGAATGAGCGGGTACGGTCGTTTGAGGAGTAGGCTGGAAAGAAATCGTGTAGCACCTCGATATCGCAATTATAAACCTTTGCGGAGGCTTTTTTTGTATTGGATTCAACATAGAGAGGTACATTAAACTTTTCGGATGAACCCAGTACTAAATCTACCCCATCGAGCTTTGCGATTTCATCGGGTTTGAGCTGAGCATAGCAACCCACGACGGCGATAAATGCATTGGGCGATTTTGTGATAAACTTTCGAATTGCCTGACGGCACTTTTTATCGGCCTGCTCGGTTACAGAGCAAGTATTAATTACATAGATATCTGCTGAGGTATCGGGCGAAACACGCTCAAATCCCATTGATTCGAATTGACGGGCAATGGTAGAGGTTTCGGAAAAATTTAGCTTGCAGCCAAGGGTGTAAAATGCAACTCTCCTTTTAGCGGATTCCATTCTTGAATTTAAAATTATGCAAACTTACAATGAAAATTTGGAATTGAAAGAAATATTGGAAGGGTTGATTGAGGTTTAGGGGAGTTGATAATGACTATTGATAAACTTGATATTTTTCAGTAATAAACATTGGGAGTTAAATAAAAT